>NZ_FNJL01000024.1:42141-95241 GCF_900104515.1 Paracidovorax cattleyae | reverse complement strand
CGGTCTGGTTGGAGTCGTCGTCGATCGCCTGCTTGCCCAGGATGACCAGTTGCGGCTGCTCCCTGTCCACCAGGGCCTTCAGGATCTTGGCCACGGCCAGCGGCTGCAGCTCTTCCGAACTCTCCACCAGGATCGCGCGGTCCGCGCCGATCGCCATCGCCGTGCGCAGCGTCTCCTGGCACTGCGCCACGCCGCACGAGACCGCGATCACTTCCGTGGCCACACCCTTTTCCTTCAGCCGCACGGCCTCTTCCACCGCGATCTCGTCGAACGGATTCATGCTCATCTTCACGTTCGCGATGTCCACACCCGTGTGGTCCGACTTCACTCGGACCTTCACGTTGTAGTCCACCACGCGCTTGACGGGGACCAAGACCTTCATTGCTGCGGCTCCTAAAGGGGGTTGATTGATTGACGTAACGTAAACTGACCCATTCTATGCCCCGCCCCGTGCGCGGCCTGGCTCGCGGGAGGTGGAATCGTGCCGGCAGACCCGCCGCGCACAAAAAAGAACGATCGTGCTTTTTGTCGGAGTATATCCGCGTCCGGTCACGCCGTGGGCGGCGGCGCGGACGCTTGCGCGACATGCGCGACATGCGCGACCTGCAGGGGCCCCGCGGGCGGTGGCCCGTCGGCCTGCAGGCGCACCACCCGCTGCGGATAGGGGATGTCGATGCCCTCGGCGCGCAGGCCGTCCAGGATGGCGATGTTGATCGCCGAGCGCAGATTGACCGTGCCGGCGGAAGGGTCGCTGACCCAGAAATTGAGGCTGAACTCCAGTCCGTCGGGCGCGAAGTTCACCAGGTAGGCCACCGGCGCCGGGTCGGGCAGCACGCGCGGCTGCGCCGCCGCGGCACCGCAGAGAATGGCCTGCACCCGCGCCACGTCGCTGTCGTAGCCCACGGTGATGTTGGTGGTGATGTTGAACTTGCGGTCGGCGTCCGAGAGGTTCTCCACGCGCTGCGTGATCAGCGTCTCGTTGGGCACGATGGACTCGCGCCCGTTGCCTGCACGGATCAGGGTGTAGCGGGTCTTGATGTCGGTGATGCGGCCCTCGAAGCCGTCCACGCGCACGTTGTCGCCGATGCGCAGCGAGCGCTCCAGCAGAATCACGAAGCCGCTCACGTAGTTGGAAGCGAGCTTCTGCAGCCCGAAGCCCAGGCCCACACCCACGGCGCCGCCCAGCACCGACAGCGCCGTGAGATCCACGCCCACGGCCGACAGCGCGAACAGCAGGCCGACCAGCAACAGCCCCGCCCGCGTGGCGTTCACGGCCACCTTGCGCATGGACAGGTCCGCGATCGTGCGGTCCAGCAGGCGCCGCTCCACAGTGGATGAGAGCCAGAGCGCCAGCAGCATCACCACGGTGGCCGACAGCGAACCCTCGATGAGCGTGAGCGCCGTGACCTGCGACTTGCCGAAATGGATGGCGACGCCCGCCAGCTCCGCGCGCACCGCGGGCAGCAGGCCCACGATCCAGAGCACCGCCACGCCCCAGGCCAGCCACGAGACGATGCGCTCCACCAGCCGCATGGCCGCCGACTTCGGAAACGCGTTGGCGAGGATGCGCGCGAAGAACCGGATCAGCACCAGCGAACTGAGCACCGGCACCGCCACGCGCAGCAGGAACACGGGCTGCAGCAGCACCGTCTCCACGCCCACGCGGGCGGCATAGACCAGGGCCAGCGCCAGCAGCGGGAACATCAGGCCATCGACCGTGCGGCGGCCGAACCACACCGAATCGGGCGGCTGCTGGCGGCCGAGGATGCGGCTCGCGCCATAGGCGAGCGCCAGGCAGGCGGCCAGCACGGCCGCCTCGGGCCAGGTGCGGGATTGGCTGAAATCGCGGATCAGCGCGTGGAGGGCTTCCATGGGCGGGAATCGGAGGACATCGTTGGACGGCGGATCCGGAGCGCGGCGGCGAGCCCCGGCAGGAGAGGCCTGGAGCTTACCCTGCCGCTGTGCCGCGGCGGCGCCGTCAAGCCCCTGCAGGTGGTGGCAGCGGGGCGCCGGCCGCCGCCTTCCACGCAGGCGCGCGCTTTTCGGCGAACGCACGCGCACCTTCCTGTGCGGCCTCGTCCATCATGTTGACGGCCATGGCCTGGCCGGCGAGCTGATACGCCGCCTCCACGCCGAGTTCGCGCTGCTGGTAGAAGAGCGCCTTGCCCATGGCCACGGCGGCGCGGGGTTTCTCGAGGATGGAGCGCACCAGCGATTCGACCTCGGCATCCAGCGCCTCGGGCGGCACCACCCGGTTGACCAGGCCCTCGGCCAGCGCGGTGCGCGCGTCGATGAAGTCGCCGGTGAGCAGCATCTCCATGGCGCGCTTGGCCTGCACATTGCGCACCAGCGGCACGCTGGGCGTGGCGCAGAACAGGCCGTAATGGATGCCGCTGGTGGCGAAACGCGCGCCCTCTGTCGCCACCGCGAGGTCGCACTGCGCGACCAGTTGGCAGCCCGCCGCGGTGGCGATGCCCTGCACGCGCGCGACCACCGGCACCGGCAGGCGCTGGATCGACACCATCATGCGGCTGCACTGCGCGAAGAGGCGCTTGTACCAGGCGGCGTCGGGGTGCGCGGCCATGTCCTTGAGGTCGTGCCCCGCACAGAAGGCCTTGCCCTGCGCGGCCAGCACCACCACGCGGGCCTGCGCGTCCTGCGCCACGGCATCGAGTGCCTGCTGCAGCGCGGAGAGCATGCCGTCGCCGAGCGCATTCAATCGCCCGGGATCGGCCAGCGTGAGGGTCACGACACCGCGGGCATCGCGCGCGGTGTGGAGCAAGGGGGCATCGGGAGCGGAGGCGGCAGGTTCGGTCATGGCGAAGGAAAAGGCTCGGAACTTTGGCGGCAGGCGATCCGCATCAGAGATCGGCCAGCACGCGCACGTGCGCCTCCACGCTGCGCGCGAGGGCGTCCATCACATAGCCGCCCTCCAGGCAGGACACGATGCGTCCCCTGGCATAGCGGCGGGCGATGTCCTTGATGCGCTGCGTGATCCAGGCATAGTCCTGCTCGGTAAGGCCGAGCTGGCCCATGTCGTCGTCGCGGTGGCCGTCGAAGCCGGCCGAGACGAAGATCATCTCGGGCTTGAAGGCCTCCAGGCGCGGTATCCAGAGCATCTCGATCAGTTCGCGGATGTCCATGCCGCGCGTGTAGGCGGCCACGGGCACGTTGAGCATGTTGGCCGCCGGGTCCTTGTCGCCGCTGAACGGGTAGAACGGATGCTGGAAGATGCCGACCATCAGCGCGCGCGGGTCGCCCGCGAGGATGTCCTCGGTGCCGTTGCCGTGGTGCACGTCGAAATCCACCACCGCGACGCGCTGCAGCTTGTGGCGCCGGAGGGCATACCGGGCGGCGATGGCGACGTTGTTGAAGAAGCAGAAGCCCATGGCCTTGCTGCGCGTGGCGTGGTGCCCGGGCGGGCGCACGCAGCAGAAGGCATTTTCGAGCTCGCCCGCGATGACGGCGTCGGTGGCGGCCAGGGCCGCGCCCGCGGCCCGCAGCGCGGCCGGCCAGGTGTGGGGGTTGATGGAGGTGTCGGGATCAATCTGCGCATGGGCAGGGCCGCCAGCCAGGATCTCTTCCGCGAGCCGGTCGGACAGCCCGCGCAGCGCGGCCACGTGCATGCGGTCGTGCGCCAGCTCGACGTCGGCCAGCGAGGCCTCGGGAGCCTCGAAGCGCTCCAGCGCGTCGGCCACGCCGGTGGCCAGCAGCCGGTCCTCGATGGCGTCCAGCCGTCCCGGGCATTCCGGGTGACCCGGCCCCATCTCGTGCTTCCAGCATTCGCGGTGCGTGAAATAGCCTGTGCCGCCCACCATGAATCCCTTGTCTCTGGTTTTTTTCGGATAACTTCGGGTCTCATGAATACACAGCACAAGATCCGGTCGCTTCTGGATCAGCTTAACACGGTGATCGTGGGCAAGAAGCCGCAGGTCCAGGACTGCGTGGCCTGCCTGCTGGCCGGAGGACACCTGCTGATCGAGGACGTGCCGGGCGTAGGCAAGACCACCCTGGCCCATGCGCTGGCGCGCACCTTCGGGCTGCAGTTCTCGCGGGTGCAGTTCACGGCCGACCTGATGCCCAGCGACCTCACGGGTGTCTCGGTGTACGAGCGCGGCCGCGAGTCGTTCGTGTTCCATCCCGGCCCGGTGTTCGCCCAGGTGCTGCTGGCCGACGAGATCAACCGTGCCAGCCCCAAGACGCAGAGCGCGCTGCTGGAAGCCATGGAAGAGAAGCAGGTCACGGTGGAGGGCGAGACGCGCGCCCTGCCCCATCCTTTCTTCGTGATCGCCACGCAGAACCCGCACGACCAGCTCGGCACCTTCGCCCTGCCGGAAAGCCAGCTCGACCGTTTCCTCATGCGCATTTCCATCGGCTATCCCGACCGCGCGGCCGAACGCCAGCTGCTGGCCGGCGGCGACCGCCGCGACATGGTGGAGGGCATGCTGCCGCTGCTCTCGCCCGGGGAGCTCGAATCGCTGCAGCAGCAGGTGCTGGCCGTGCACGCAGCCGAGCCGCTGCTCGACTACGTGCAGGACCTGATCGCCGCGACCCGCTCCGGGCGCTGGTTCCTGCAGGGCCTGTCGCCGCGCGCCGGCATCGCGCTCATCCGTGCGGCCAAGGCCCAGGCCCTGATCGCCGGCCGCGACTATGTGGCGCCGGACGACGTGCAGGCCGTGCTGCCGCAGACCATCGCCCACCGCCTCGTGCCCGTGGGCGATGCCGGCCGGGGGGCGGCGGAGCAGGTGGTGGCAATGGTGGAAGCCGTCCCCCTGAAATGAGGGAGCACCCCCCTGAGCGGCCGAGCCGCGTCCCCCTGCTCCCGCCTTGCTGCGCACGGCGGGCAGTGCGGAGTGAGGACCGCGGCTCCATGCCCGCCTGCGCGGGCATGGACGGGACGAACGCCCCCCGACTCTGGCGGGGGGCCGGACGCCAGTGGCCCGGCGAAGCCGGTTCCACGGCGTCTGCTGGCCTGGCCTGCTCCGCGGCCAATCGACGGGCGAAGGCCGCGCGGCTTTCAAGCGGCGCGCACGTAGAGTGCCAAGCGTGTCATGGGCGTGGCGCATCGTCGAAGGTACAGGCATGACATCCGCTACGGGCGATACCCTACCGCGCACGGCATCACCGCGGAACCCGATCGCCGCGCTCCGCGGGCGGCTGCAGCGCTGGTGGCAGGCGCGGCTGCCGCGCACGGACACCACGCTGCTCACGCAGCGCAATGTGTACATCCTGCCGACGGGCGCCGGGTGGATGCTGGCGCTCACGCTGCTGGTGCTGCTGGTGGCGTCGATCAATTTCCAGCTCAACCTGGGCTACCTGCTCACCTTCCTGCTGGCGGGCAGCGCGGTGGCGGGAATGCATGTGTGCCACGCCACGCTGCGGGGGCTGACGCTGCACCTGCTGCCGCCGGAGCCGTGCTTCCTGGGGCAGAGCGCGGTGTTCGAGATCCAGCTGTCGAGCACGCGCAAGTCACCGCGCCACGGCATCGCGCTGGCGGTGCATGACGGCGGTGCGCCGCGCTGGGCGTGGACGGACGTGCCCGCCCAGGGCACGGCGTCCGTTCAGGTGGCATTCCAGCCGCAGCGCAGGGGCCTGCACGACGTGCCGCTGATCACGGCCGAGACGCGCTTCCCGCTGGGCACCTTCCGGGTGTGGACGCTCTGGCGCCCGGCCGCGCAGGTGCTGGTCTATCCGCGCCCCGAGCTGCCGCCGCCGCCCCTGCCCGCGGGCGAGCCGAGCCCGTGCGGCGCGGGCAGCGCGCCGGCGCAGGGCATCGGCGAGTTCGACGGCGTGCGCGCCTACCGGCGGGGCGATCCGCTCAAGCTGGTGGTCTGGAAGAAGGCCGCCCGGTCGATCGCCACCGGGACGGACGATCTCGTGAGCCGCGACGCGCAGCAGACGCGGCGGCAGGAGCTGTGGCTCGACATGGCGCTCACCAGCCTGACCGATCCCGAGGCCCGCATCTCCCGCCTCGCATCCTGGGTGCTGCAGGCCGAGCGGCAGGACCTGGACTATGGCCTGCGGCTGCCCTCGGGCGAGATCCCCCAGGGCAGCGGCCCGGCCCATGAGCGGCGCTGCCTGGAGGCGTTGGCGCTATGCTGACCCCACCGCTCCTCCCTCTTCGCCCCGGCCGCCCGCCGGAAGGCCCGGCCGCATGAGCACACTGCGCCGGACGTTCTCGAACCTGCCGCGCGAGACGCGCGACACGCTGTTCCTGCTCGCCACGGTGGGCTGGGTGGTGCTGCCGCTGGCGCCCTACCTGCCAGCGTGGACCACGGCGCTCGCCGCCGCCGTGCTGGTCTGGCGGGGCGTGCTGGCGCTGCGCGGCCGTCCGCAGCCCGGGCGCTGGCAGCTGGGCGTGCTGCTGGCCGCATCGGTCGCGCTCACGGTGGTGTCGCACGGCACCATCGTCGGCCGCGATGCAGGCGTCACGCTCATCGTGATGCTGCTCGCGCTCAAGACGATGGAAGTGCATGCGCGGCGCGACGCCATGGTGCTGTTCTTCCTGGGCTTCTTCACGATGCTCAGCAACTTCTTCTTCTCGCAGTCGCTCGCCACGGCCACCGCGATGCTGGTGGCGCTGCTGGGCCTGCTGACCGCGCTGGTCAACGCCCACATGCCCGTGGGCCGGCCGCCTCTGTCCGTGCCGCTGCGGCTGGCGGGGCGCATGGCGCTGCTGGGCGCGCCGGTCATGCTCGCGCTGTTCCTGCTGTTTCCGCGCATGGCGCCGCTCTGGGGCATGCCCAGCGAGAACCCGACGGGCCGCAGCGGGCTGTCGGGCCGCATGGAGATCGGCAACGTGGCCTCGCTCGCGCTGGACGACGGCATCGCGCTGCGGGTGCGCTTCGAGACGCCGGGCGGCGAGCCGCCGCCGCAGAGCGCGCTGTATTTCCGGGGGCCGGTGTTCTCGGCCTTCGATGGGCGCGAATGGTTCGCTTTCGGGCAGCCGGGCGCTCCGGCGGCCGCCTGGCGTCCGCCCGCGCCCCCGGCGCTGCAGGTGGAAGGCGAGCCCCTGCGCTACGAGGTCACGCTGGAGGCGCTGCGCGTGCCCTGGCTGCTCACGCTCGATGCCGCGCCCGAGTCACCCGTGCTGCCGCCGGGCCTGCGCGCGTCGATGGCGCCCGAACTCTCCTGGGTCGCGAGCCGCCCCATCAACGAGGTGCTGCGCTACCGGGCCGCCAGCTATCCGCGCTTCACGCACGGCCCGATGGAGGACTCTCCGCGGCTGCGTCCGTATCTGGAGCTGCCCGAAGGTTTCGATCCGCGCACGCGCGCCCTGGCCCGCCAGATGCTGGCGGAGCCGGCGGTGGCCGCGGGCGGCGCTGCGGCCTTCGTGCAGGCCGCGCTGGAGCGGCTGCGCACCGGCGGCTACAGCTACACGCTGGAACCCGGCGTCTATGCCGAGCACACGGCCGATGCCTTCTGGTTCGACCAGAAGGCGGGCTTCTGCGAGCACATCGCCTCCGCCTTCGCGGTGCTGCTGCGCGCGGCCGGCATCCCGGTGCGCATCGTGACGGGCTACCAGGGCGGCGAGATGAACGGCGTGGACGGCTACTGGACCGTGCGCCAGGCGGATGCCCATGCCTGGACCGAAGTCTGGCTCGCGGGCCGCGGCTGGGTGCGCGTGGACCCGACCGGCGCCGTCTCGCCGGCCCGCATCGGCAACTTCCAGCGCCTGCAGGCACCGCGCGGCGTGTTCGGCACCGCGGTGGACACCGTCATCGGCCGCGGCATCGCCGCCCGCGCGCGCGCCGTGTGGGAGGCCGTCAACAACCGCTGGAACCAGTGGGTGCTCAACTACACGCAGAGCCAGCAACTGGACCTGCTCAAGGCCCTGGGCATCGCTTCGCCCGACGCGCAGGACCTGGCACGCGTGCTCGGCGCGCTGGCCGCGGCTGCGGCGCTGGCCGGCGTCGGCTGGAACCTGTGGGAGCGCCGCCGGCAGGACCCCTGGCTGCGCCTGCTGGACCGGGCGCGCCGCCGGCTGGCACGCGCCGGCCTGCCCCTGCCCGGCCACCTGCCGCCGCGCGCCATGGCACAGCAGGTGCGCGACCGTTTCGGGGAGGCCGCCGAACCTGCAGCCGGCTGGCTGCTGCGCATGGACCAGGCACGCTACGCCCGCGATCCCGGGGCCACGCTGGCGGGCCTGCGGCGGGAGCTGCGCGGCCTGCGCTGGCCCACCTCCGGCAACCCTTCGGCGCGCCACTGACCGCGAGCCCGGCCCGCTGCCCTCTTTCCTGTCTCCGACCTGATGCCTTCCGCGATGCCTTTCGCCCGCCCCACCGCCCTCCTCGCCCTCGCCTGCGCCGCCGCCCTGGTCCTGCCGCCGGCCGCAATGGCCCGGAAACCCGCCAGGAAGAAGGAGAAGCAGGCCGCGCCGGAAGTGCTCTACGCGCAGCGCCCCGAAGCCCTGCGCTTCGCCGACGACCTGGCCGGGCGCCGCGGCCTGGACCGCGAATGGGTGCGGCAGGCCATCGGACAGGCCCGGTTCCTGCCGCAGGTGCCGCGCCTCATGCTGCCGGCGCCCCGGGGCACGGCGAAGAACTGGACCGCCTACCGCGCGCGGTTCGTGGAACCGGTGCGCATCCGCGCCGGCGTGCGCTTCTGGAACGAGCAGGCCGACACGCTGGCGCGCGCAGAGCGCGAATACGGCGTGCCGGCCGCGATCATCGTCGGCATCCTGGGCGTGGAGACACTCTACGGGCAGCACATGGGCGGCTTCCGCGTGATGGACGCGCTCGCCACGCTGGCCTTCGACTTCCCGGGCGCCCACCCGCGCTCCGCGGAGCGGCAGGCCTTCTTCCGGGGCGAGCTGGAGCAGTTCCTGAGCCTGGCCGACCGCACCGGCACCGATCCTTTCGCACTGCGCGGCAGCTATGCAGGTGCCATGGGCATGGGCCAGTTCATGCCCACCAGCTGGGCGCGCTGGGCGGTGGATTTCGACGGCGACGGCCGCATCGACCTGTTCAACAGCCCCGCCGACGCGATCGGATCCGTGGCCAATTACTTCCAGGCCCACGGCTGGGTGAGCGGGCTGCCCACGCATTACGCCGTGGCCTTCGACGAAGGACGCCTGCGCCTGCCCGAACTGCTCGCGCCCGACATCCTGCCCAGCTTCACCGCCGCCGGGATGCAGGAGCTCGGCGCCCGCCCCCTGACGGCGGACGGCGCGACCATCCAGCCCGACGCCGCCGGGCCGCTGGCGCTGATCGAGTTGCAGAACGGCAGCGCACCCGCGGCCTACGCGGCCGGCACGCGCAATTTCTATGTGGTCACGCGCTACAACTGGTCGAGCTACTACGCAATGGCGGTGATCGAGCTCGGGCGGGAAGTGGCGGCGGCGCGGTAGCGCGCGGCCTGCGGGGCGCCTGCCCCCGCCCCTCCTGCCGCCTCGGCGTCGCCGGGCCCGGGCCGTTGTAGCCCTGCTGCCGCGTGCGTGTCGCGGATTGAGCGAATGCTGTCGGAACGCCCCGGCAGCGCCATCCACACGCCAATCGGTTATCGCACGCCGTCAAAAAACGATTGGTCCCGCCGCAGCAACTTCCCTAGCATGGCCTCGCCAACTCGGCAGTTGATCGAGAAGCAACGGCCCCGCCACGCTGGACCACCTTTCTCCGCGAAGGGTTCCGGGCGCGCGGAACTGCAAGGCAGGCTTTCATCCGGTGCCCCGGAACGCACCCGGCACCGGCCGCCTGCCCTGAGACGACAACACATTGGAGACAGGAGTTCACTCATGAAAAAAACCCGGAAGTCCCTTCGGGCGCTCTTCGTGGCCGCCACGCTGGCCGTGTCCTTCGGCAGCGCGCAGGCCCGGTCCGGCGGCTACCTGCTGGTCCACTTCACCGGCGAGTCGGCATCGGGCGAGCAGACCTACATGGCAGTCAGTTCCGACGGCATGCACTGGACGGACCTGAATGACAGCCAGCCCGTCCTCAGGTCCACCGTGGGTGAAAAGGGTGTGCGCGACCACTCCATCGTGCGCTCTCCCGACGGCTCCAGATACTGGATCCTCGCCACGGATCTGCGCATCGCCAACGGCAAGGGCTGGGACACGGCCATGCACCGGGGCAGCACCAAACTCGTGATCTGGGAATCCTCCGACCTGGTGCACTGGTCCGCGCCGCGCCTGGCCGACGTGGCCGGCGCCATTCCGAACGCGGGCTGCGCCTGGGCGCCCGAGGCCATCTGGGACCCGGTATCCAACGCCTACATCGTGTACTGGACCACTATCTCGCCGCTCAACGGCGTGGACAAGCCCCGCATCTACCATGCCAAGACCACCGACTTCGTGACCTTCACGGCGCCCCAGCTCTACATCGATCGGCCGGGCGACCAACCCATCATCGACACGCAGATCATCGAAGTGGCGGGCAGCGTGGGCGGATACCAATACGTGCGCGCTTCCGGCGATGGCCAGATCACGCTGGAAGGCAGCCAGTCGGTGCTGGGCGCGTGGACGACCATCGGCGATCTGTCGCAGGTGGGCCTGACGGGCCATATGGTCGAAGGCCCCATCCTCTTCAAGTTCAATGGCGAGACGAAGTGGGGCTTGTGGGTCGACCAATATGCATCGGGCAAGGGCTACCTGCCCCTCACCTCGGTCAACATGGGCAGTGCGCAGAACTGGCAGATCGCCGCGGAAGGCTCATATCACCTGGGCGCGAGCCACAAGCGCCACGGCGGCATTCTGAGCCTGAACGACGCGGAGCTGGGCCGCCTGCAGGCGCAGTGGGGCGGCACCACCCCGATCAACCGGCTGCAGTCCGGCAACTTCCCCGATCGGTACGTGCGGCACGCCAATTTCACGTCGGTACGCATCGACGCAAATGTCTCGCCCGAAGACGATTCGAAGTTCCGCATCGTCAAGGGACTCGCCGACAACGCCGGCTATGTGTCCTTCGCGTCCGTCAACCAGCCAGGTTACTACCTGCGCCAGAAGAACTTCGCGTTCGAACTCGCTCCGTATGACGGATCGCCCCAGTTCGCGGCCGATGCCACCTTCGCGGAGGTGCCCGGCCTGGCCGACACGACGGGCTCATCGTTCCAGTCCTACAGCCAGCCGAACTACTACATGCGCCACTATGCCTACCAGTTGCGCCTCGATACCATCGGCGGCGACGCGACCTCGCGCAGCGACGCCACGTTCCGCGTCACCGACTGAAGCTGCGGCACGCCGGATCAGTCCGGGCGCCGCATGTCGCAGCGCGGCGGCATCTCCGCCTGCTCGGCTCGGCGACGGCGGCGCCATCGGCACCGACGGGGCCTCCGCCAGCCCGGACGATGCCGAGGGCGGCGAGGTGCGCATCTGCGGCACGCAGATCACCGGCAGCACCGGACGCGGCAATGGCGGCGGCGCCCACCTCTGGGTGTACCCGCCCGACCGCATCACCATCGGCCGCACCACCGTGGCCAACAACCATGCGGAACCCAACGGCCGCAACAGCACCTTCCAGGGCCATTCCGCCAAGTCCTGTGGCGGGGCCATCTTCGGCGACGGCCACCAGGACAGCAACGTCACCTTCGCCGGCAACGGCGCGGGCGGACACGGCGGCGCGCTCTACGGCAAGAACTTCACGCTGCGCAATACCGTGTTCGTGGACAACACCGCCGGCGACCCGTGGAAGCAGGCGCTGTCGTGCAGCACCACCGGCACGGGCGACCATGTCGTGCAATGGCAGACGTCCACCGCCAACGGCGGAGGCGACCGCTGCATCCGGAACGTGACCGCGGCCAACCCGGTGCTCGCCGCCCCGGCCGACAACGGCGGCCCCACGCCGACCATGCTGCCCGGCTCCGGCAGCGCCCTGCCGAAGCCGGCCGCCGGCTGCGAAGCCACCGACCAGCGCGGCGTGGCGCGCGACACCAGCCGCTGCGACATCGGGGCCGTGGAAGTGCGGTAAACCCGACCCGGCCCTGGTCCAGCAGCGGTATCGCGGCTGGGCCGTCATTGCATGCGTGCGTAATCCTGCTCGTAACGGCCGAAATGGCCCGTGGCCTGGGCGTTGCGCAGGGATTCGTCTTCCGAGGCGATGACCGGCTGGATATCTCCATCGGGGGTAACCCGGCTGTACCATACCCCAGGATTGTCGAGCCCCACCCGCTGCAGCGACTGCCGCGCCTCGCGGTAGTAGGCCTGGCAATTGCTCACCGAGTTGTATTCGATCCGCTCCACACCCTCGGCATAAGCGCGGGGATGCATACCCGCCATGGCGGCCTGGGCGTGCGCAGATAAGGCGCTCGCCAGGGAAGCGTTGGTCAGCTCGAAAGCCACCATGGCCATGGCGTGGACGCGGCTGCGCGCGTTGACCTCGCCCACCACCACGGCGCGCCGGCTCCCGTCGAAGTACGCCGTGGCCACCTCGGGATCGATCCGGATGTCCACAGGACCGCCATCCCGGACGGTTGCGATGGTCTGCCGGAAGGTCGGGGAATCCACGAACACCACGAAAAGATCCCGCATCGCCTGGGCGAGCCGCCCGTCGTCCCCGTCATGCTTCAAGGTCGTGGAGCAAAGCGCCTGCCATTCCTGTGCCCGCTGCTGGAGCAAGGCGGGCGATGGAAACGGCTGCGAGCCCGCCACTGCGTGCAGGTCGGCAATGCCGCTCCACGCCGGAACTTCCCATGCAGCTCCTGCCGGTGCGCCGTGGAACCCACCTGCCACGGCCCCCTGCCAGGCATCGTTGCCGCCATGGTCATCCTGCCAGGCTATCGGGCCTTCGTGCCCGGAAGCGGACCACGGTTCACTAGGCCAGTGGGGCTCCGGCGAGGCCGCGCGGCGCGGAAGGGGCGGCAACGCCTCGCGCAGCGCATGGGTGGAAAAAGAAGAGGCCCCCCGGGGCGACGCCGGGGGCGATCCAGCGGAGTTGCCGCGCGCAGCGGCCTGGCGCTGGAAAGCGGCATAGGCCGCGGGATCGTAAAAAATGGGAGAGGTCTGAAAAAAGTCCATCGCAGTGAATGCAAAATGCTAATTTCCTGATCTTCCCGCTCCGCCGGGTGGCTCCGGCGGCACGGCGCGAATGCCTTTCCAGCCTTGCGAACGCCCTCTGCGCAGCGTTAGATGCTCCGCCCGGCTGGTCTGCGAAGGTGTCTCACGGCCGCCGCATCTCGCATCGCGAGGGCATTTCAGCCTGCCCGGCCGCGATCCGCCGCACCACGCGGAACCCGTAGCCCGAGCCCTCCACGTCGAACGGCACGCCAGGCGTGCCGGCACGCTCCATCACGCCGACCACCAGGGGCTGCTGGAACTGGTGGTCGGCGGCGCGCATGGCGCCGGCCTGCCCGGCCAGCTGCACGCGCGAGCTTTCCATCGCGCGCGCGACGGCGGTGGTGTCGGTCGTGCCGGCGCGCTCCATCGATTCGGCGAGCGATTCGACCATGAGCTGCATGCGCATGTGAACATAGTCGTCGGCCGGGCTCGGGAACCGCTGGCGGAACGACCGGTAGAAGGCCTCGCTCTCCTTCGTGGGCACGTTGGGCAGCCAGTCGGCCACCGCCACGACCTTGTCCACGCCGGCATCGCCCAGCGCCGCGGGCGCCCCCAGGGCGTTGCCATAGAAGGTGTAGAAGGTGCCGGCGTAGCCCACCTCGCGCGCGGCCTTGACCAGCAGCGTGAGGTCGTTGCCCCAGTTGCCGGTGACGACGGCCCGCGCGCCGCTGGCCTGGATCTTCACCGCGTAGGGCGCGAAATCCTTCACGCGGCCCACGGGATGCAGCTCCTCCCCGAGGATTTTCACGTCCGGCCGTTGCGCCGCCAGCTGGCGCCGCGCCTCGCGCAGCACGGCCTGCCCGAAGCTGTAGTCCTGGCCGATCAGGTACACGCCCTGCAGGCCCTTGTCGGCGCGGATGGCCTGCATCAGGGCCGCCATGCGCATGTCGGCATGGGCATCGAAGCGGAAGTGCCAGAAGCTGCACTTCTCGTTGGTCAGGATGGGATCGACCGCGGAATAGTTCAGGAACAGCACGCGCCGCGCCGGATCGCGCTCGTTGTGCTTGTTGATGGCCTCGATCAGCACCGCGGCCGTGGCCGAGGAGTTGCCCTGCAGCACCACGCGCGCGCCGGCGTCGATGGCCGCGCGCAGGGCGGAGAGCGCCTCCTCGTTCTGGCCCTTGCTGTCGTAGCGCTCCAGCACCAGCGGGCGCGCGCCGCCGGCCGCAGCGGGCAGCTTCACGCCGCCGCGGGCATTCACGCGCTCGGTGGCCCAGAGCACATTGCGGTACACGGCCTCGCCCGTGTTGGCGAACGGGCCGGACAGGCTTTCGATCAGCGCGATCCTGATGGGCGCGGCGGCGGGCGAAGGGGCCGACGCGGAAGGCGCGGACGCGGTGGCCGCGGCGGCCGGCGATGCCGCAGCCAGCACCGAGAGGGCGGCCGCGAGCGCGGCGGCAGTGTGGCGGGCCACGGCAGGTGCCGGGAACGGGAAGCGCGGAATGGAAGCGTTCATGGAGACGGTGAGGGAGTGGCGCGAAGGGGCGCCAGTGCGGCACGGGGGTGTCTTGCCGGGACGGCAGCGCCGGGCCCCGGACCGGTGACGGGACCGGTGCGGACGGTGCCGCCCCGGCCAGGTCCGTCAGGGAGAGATGGTAGGCGGGCCCGAGGGAATCGCGGGCACCGAGGCCGCGGCAGCGGGCGGGACCGGCGGCGTCGCGAACACGGGGTACGGCAGCACCTCCGGCAGCGGGTCGGAGGCCGGCGCGCGCTGCGGAGCGACCGGCGTGGCGGTCGCCCTGCCTTCGGCTGGATCCTTCACCTCGCCGGACTCGCGCGCCTCGCGCACCATGGCCTCGGTATCGGGCGTCTTCGGCACCTTGGGCGAGGCCTGGCCCACCTCCGTGGGTGCCTCGCGCGGCGGGATGAAGCGGTCGAAGACCTGGAAGAAGCGGTCGTAGAAGCGCGCGTCGGTGACGGTCTCGCTGCCCACCTTCACGAGGGTGTCGTCGCTGGCCGTCACGGGCAGGGACAGCGAGCCCAGGGCCCCCACGCCGAGGGAGGCCGAATTGTTGATCTTCTTGATGACATAGCGGTCCTGCAGGGCGCTGGCGAAGACCGCCGTGCGCTGCTTCTCCGGTCCTTCGGACGCGCAGACGACGCGCATCTCCACCTGGTAGTGGATGTCGGTGGACGGCTGGAAGTACTTGCGTCCGGCCACCACCTCCGCGCTGGCGGTGCCCACGAGGTAGCCCTGGCTCAGCAGCGCGCGGCGGGCGCCCTCGCACACCCTGGCGGGGGGCGCGTCGAGATGGCGCGTATAGATGCTGGCATTGGTGTTGAAGTCGTCGGGATCGAAGCGGGACGCCCGGTCCAGGCCCGGCATGGAGTTGGGCACCGCCGTGCAACCGGCCAGGGCGGTCAGGGCGCACGCCGCCGCGGCGCGCAACGGGCAGGCACGGCGGCTGGAATACGGGCGCGGAATGTCTTGGAGGCGAAAAGGCATGGGCATGGCGGCAGGATTCCTGACCCTGCATTGTGCTGGTTGCGATTTGGCGCGCCTGCGAAGGGGTTGTAACCCCTCGCAACCGCGAGAATGTGACGCGGTCGCGGGGCGCGGGTTCCGTGCGGCGCAGCTCTTGAAATGCGGCGGCCGGTGCGCATCTGCATCCCAAGCGGCGAACCCGGGCGCCGCGTCCCACAGCGTTCCAGGCGCCCCGTGCGCCGCCCCTTTTTCCAGGAGTTCCGACATGTTCTTCGCCCCCGTCATCCGCCGCGCCGCCTATGGCACCCGTCCCGCCGCCCCCGCCGATTTCGCCCTGCAGCGCTTCATGCAGAGCACCCTGGCCAGCCAGGGGACCACGGTGTCGCAGGACGACAAGACCGTGACCCTGCAGATCGATGTTCCGGGCCTGTCCCGCGAACAACTCAACGTGACGATCGAGGGCCAGCAGGTGCGGCTCTCCAGCGTCGAAGGCGCGCCCCGCCAGGTGCAGCGCGCCTGGGAACTGGCCGACGAGATCGACGCATCCGCCAGTTCCGCCAGGCTCGAGAACGGCGTGCTCACGCTGGTGCTCGCCAAGGTGGTGCCGCAAAGCCGCGCCACCCAGCTCTCGATCGGCTGATCGGCGCATCCGGCTCCGCCCTCGGTTGTCGCCCTTGCGCCCGTGCCTTCGCTGGCCGGGCGCTTTTTTTATCATGCCCGCCTGCCCGCGCGCGGCGGCCCGCAGGCGGCTATGCCAGCGCGTCCAGCGGCCAGCGCGGCTTGACGTCGAACGCGTATTCGCGGTTGGGGGCTTCGCGCCCCGCCTGCAGGCGCATGGCGGCGGCCATGGCGATCATGGCGCCGTTGTCGGTGCACAGGTGCAGTTCGGGATAGTGCACGCGCACACCCATGCGGGCGCAGGCGGCATCCAGCTGGGCGCGCAGCAGCCGGTTGGCTCCCACCCCGCCGGCCACCACCACGCGGCGCAGGCCGGACTGCTGCAGCGCCGCCAGCGTTTTCTTCACGAGCACATCGACGATGGCGGCCTGCGTGCTGGCGGCCAGGTCGGCCTTGCGAGCAGGCAGTTCGTCGCCCAGCTTCTTCGCCTGCGTGAGCACCGCCGTCTTGAGGCCGGCGAACGAGAAATCGAGGTTGCCGCTGTGCAGCAGGGGCCGCGGCAGCTTGAAGGCCGTGGCGTCGCCCTGCTCCGCCAGAAGGGACAGCGCGGGACCGCCCGGGTACCCCAGGCCCAGCAGCTTGGCGGACTTGTCGAACGCCTCGCCGGCCGCGTCGTCGATGGTTTCGCCCAGCAGCTCGTAGCGGCCCACGCCGTCCACGCGCATCAGCTGGGTGTGGCCGCCCGATACCAGCAGCGCGATGAACGGGAATTCGGGCGGGTCGGCGCTCAGGAACGGGGAGAGCAGGTGCCCTTCCAGGTGGTGCACGCCCAGCACGGGCCGGCCCAGGGCCGCCCCCAGGGCGCAGGCCACGCCCGCCCCCACCAGCAGCGCGCCGGCCAGGCCCGGCCCGCGCGTGTAGGCCACCACGTCCACCTGCGCGAGGCGGCAGCCCGACTCGGCCAGCACGGTCTCGGTCAGTGGCAGCACGCGGCGGATGTGGTCGCGGCTGGCCAGTTCGGGCACCACGCCGCCATAGGCCTGGTGCATGTCGATCTGGCTGTGCAGCGCGTGGGAGAGCAGCGTCGGCACGCCGCCGTCCGCCGGCGCGCGCACCAGGGCCACGCCGGTTTCGTCGCAGGAGGATTCGATTCCGAGGATCAGCTGGCTCATGGGCCTGCAAGTGTAGTGGTGCCGCTACCGCCGGGCCGGCTTAATCGGGGCCCGATCCAAATCATTTTCATCATTTTTAATTGGATAAACGTTCTATTTGAAAAATTTGATCGGCACAACAGAAACAACCGCTTACATTGGACCGGTACGTCCACCGCCCCTTCGGAAGACCCGCCCATGCCCCATTCCGCCGACGCCCCCTCCCTCCCGGCACACCGCAGGCGCGGCAGCCCCGGGTGGACCCTGGCCGCGCTCGCGGCATTGCTCACGTCCTGCGGCGGCGGCTCCGGCACCGAGGGCGTGGCCGCGCGCAATGGCGACGTCGCCGCGAGCGCGACCACGCTGTCATCGTCCACCGATGTGTCCGCCCCCGTACCGGACGCCCTGGTGGCGCAGCCCACGTTCCACATCGCACCGGTACTGCTGCCCGAGCCCACGCCCCAGGATGCAGCCGACGCCTCGATGCAGCCGCGAACGACCCCGGTCGATGCCGGCGTGGCGGCGCTGTCCACGCGGCAGCTCACACCGGACCGCATCGAGGCCGCCATTGCGCAGAGCCTGCGCGCGCCTTCCGCCGGCAGTGCGCAGGAGGCCCGTGCCGCCGGCGTGGTCACCACCTATACCCCGGCCCAGGTGCGCGCGGCGTACGGCCTGCCGGCCCTGCCCACGCCGGGTGCAATGCCGAGCGCGCAGCAGGCGGCGCAAATGGGTGCGGGGCAGACGATCTACATCGTGGCGGCACGCCACAACCCGAACGTGGCGGCGGAACTGGCCACGTTCAACCAGAAACTCGGCCTGCCGGCCTGCACCGCGAAAGTGCTGCCGGCGGCCACCGCACTGCCCCTGCCCGCGCCTGCCGCCGCCGGCTGCGAGCTGTGGGTGGCCTACGCCACGGCCGCAGGCGCGCTGGCGGGCACCGCGCCCGCCTACGACGCGGGCTGGGCCACGGAGATCGCGCTGGACGTGCAGTGGTCGCACGCCATTGCCCCGGCCGCGCGCATCGTGCTGATCGAGGCGCCGGACGCATCGGTCAACGCGCTCACCGCCGCCGTGCGGCTGGCCAACGCCATGGGGGAGGGACAGGTGTCCATGAGCTTCGGCGCGCCGGAAGGCAGCTGGACCGGCGGGCTCGAATCCGCCTTCACCGGAGCGCGCATGGGCTACCTCGCGGCCACCGGGGATTCGGGCGCGGGTGTGATGTGGCCCGCCGCATCGCCGGGCGTGCTCGGCGTGGGCGGCACCTCGCTGAGCTACTCCGGAGCGGGCCCCCGCTCCGAGGTGGCGTGGTCGGGCACGGGCGGAGGCACCAGCGCCTACGCCGCGACGCCGGCCTACCAGCAGGCCGGCCTGCCCGGCTTGGGCTCGGTGCCCCGCCGCACGGTCGCGGACGTGGCCATGAACGCCGATCCGTCCACCGGCCAGTACGTGGCCGCGATCCCGCAGGCCGGCGGCGCCGCGCAGTGGCTGAGCGCGGGCGGCACCAGCCTGTCCACGCCGATGTGGTCGGGCCTGATGGCGGTGGCCGGCGCGCTGCGCGCGCTGGCGGGCAAGGAGGCGCTGGGCCGGCCGCATGCCGTGCTGTACGGCACGGTGGGCGCGCAACCCTCCAGCTATGCGGCCGGCTTCCTCGACGTGGCGGCCGGCAGCCATGGCACCTGCGCCACCTGCACCGCCCGCGCAGGCTATGACCAGCTCACCGGGCTGGGCACACCCCGCGCCGCGGACCTGCTCGGGCTGCTGGCCGGCTCCACCGTGGCCGCGCCGCCACCGGTGGTGGGCAGCGCCGCGGTGAGCGGGATGGCCGGCCAGCCGCTGTCCTTCACCGTCTCGGTCGCATCGGCCAACCCGGTCGGCTTCAGCCTGGCCGGTGCCCCGGCCGGCATGGTAGTGTCCGCCACCGGCGTGGTCACCTGGGCCGCGCCGGTGGCCGGCAGCTACGCGGTGGCCGTGACGGCGCGCGACACCCGAACGGGCCTGAGCGGCCAGGGCACCTGCACGGTCACCATCGCGGCGCCTGCGCCGCCCGCCGTGCCGGGCGGCAGCATCTCCGGCACCGCGGGCGTGCCGCTGTCGTTCAGTGGCGCGGCCACCGCGGTGAATCCCCTGCGCTATGCGCTGAGCGGCACGCCCTCCGGCATGTCGATAGGCGCAGACGGCGCCGTGGCCTGGCCCCGCCCCGTGCAGGGCACCTACGCGGTGACCGTGGAGGCCACGGACACGCGCACCGGCCTCACCGGCCGCGGCATCTACACCGTGCGCATCGCGGCGGCCGGCGGCGGCACGGCGCCGGCCGGGCTGTCGGTCACCGCCGCGCCCTGGACCGGAACGGCCGGCCAGGCGCTCACCGGCACCGTCACGGTCTCCGCGCCGGGCGCCGCCTGGGTATCGGTGACGATCACCGGCGCCCCGCTGGGCATGGGCTTCTCGATGCAGGGCACGGCGGTGACCGCCCGCTGGCCCGCGCCCGTGGCAGGCAACTACACCCTGGCCATCGTGGCGCGCGACTCCCTGAGCCGCACCGCCCAGGCCGCGGTGCCCGTGTCCATCCACTGAGTGGCGGGGTCGTCCGCACGCTGCGGCCGCTTCTCACTCACCAGCGGTCGGACCGCATGCGCAGCTCCCACTGGCCCGCGCGCATGCCATACACGCCGACCGCACCGTAGCGCTGCTCGCCCTTGTCGTCCCACTTCATGGTGCCGGTGACGGGGGCGTAGCCGTTGATGGCGTGCAGCGCCTTCGTGATCTCGCGCGGATCGGCCGACTTGGCCTGCTGGATGGCGGCCGAGAGCACATAGGTCGCGTCGTAGCTGTAGTGCCCGCCATAGGCCGGCGCCCGCTTGAAGGCGCGGTCGTAGCGGTCCAGGAACTGCCGGCCCGCGATGAACTCGCGCGCCTCCAGCACGGGCGAGGTGGCGTAGATGCCCGCCAGCTTGCGGTCGCCCTTGAGCATGTCGATAGTCTTGATGGTGTCCCCGCCCAGGATGCTGACGCGGGTGTAGTTCGCCTGCACCAGCGCATCGATCAGGGCGAGCACCTGGAAATCGTTGAGGGTCGTGACGATCACGTCCACGCGCTCCTGCTGCAGGCGGCCGGCCAGCGCCTTGAAATCGGTGGTCTTGTCGTCGAAGGATTCGCGCACGGAGACATTGCGCTTGTCCTGCGCGATCTGCGCCGCGGCACCGTCGGCCAGCCCCTTGCCGTACGGCGTGCCGTCGTCGAGCACGGCGTAGCTGGACGCGGACAGCTGCGTGGCGGCGAACGAGCCCATGGCGCGCGCCTGCAGGGCATCGTTGGCGACGAGCCGGAAGGTGCCGGGAAACCCCAGCTGCGTGAAGCGCGGATGGGTGGAGATGGCCAGCTGGGGGATGCCCCGGGCGGCGTAGATGGGCGCGGCCTCGATGCTGACGCCGGAATTCAGGTGCCCCACCACCGCCACCACGCCCGATTCGACCAGTTGCTGCGCCACGGTCTTGCCCGTGGCGGCGTCCGCGCGATCGTCCTGGGCCACCACTTCCAGGGTGACGCGCTTGCCGTCCACCATGAAGCCGGACTGATTGAGCTCGTCCACCGCCATCTTCACGCCGTTGAGCATGTCCTGCCCCAGCGCCGCGAGCGGCCCCGACAGCGGCTGGGCCACGCCGATCTTCACCGTGTCCGGCATGCGGCTGCACCCCGCAAGCACCAGCGCGGCGCATGCCCCCGCCAGCCCTGCCAGCGCCGCACGCCTGCCGCCCCGCACCGCCACCCCGTCCATCCCCTGCCTCGTCGTCTGCATCACGGTCGTTCCATTCATTGAGTTCGGTTGATCGATGGGACGCAAGGTATATAAGAGCCTTGCCCCGTACGCTATCGGGTAACTCCTGTCTGATAGCAAGTTCCAATCCTGGAACAACGCGGTCCGCTGCACCAATTTGGCGTGTTTCTTGCTCTAGGCTGGGCGTATGAACGAGTCGCTGCGCATCGTGGTGGTGGCCCCGGACCTGTCCACGCCCGGGGAGGAGGACGAGCACGCCCGGGAGCAGGCCGAGCGTTCGCGCGCGCTGCGCATCGGCCTGCTGGAGAACGGCTTCAACCTGGTGGCGACGCTGCCGGCGGACGTGTTCCTGAGCGAGCGCATCGCCCAGTTGCAGCCCGACATGGTGATCGTGGACGCGGAAAGCGCCGCGCGCGACGCGCTCGAACACGTGGTGATGGCCACGCGCGAGGCGCCCCGCCCCATCGTGCTGTTCACCAACGACGAGGACACCTCCCACGTGAAGGATGCCGTGGCCGCGGGCGTGACCGCCTACATCGTGGCCGGGCTCGCACCGCAGCGCATCCGCCCCATCCTGGACGTGGCGATGGCGCGCTTCCAGCACGAACAGGCCCTGAAGGCCGAATTGGCCGATGCGCGCGGCGCGCTGCAGGACCGCAAGACCATCGACCGCGCCAAGGGCCTGCTCATGCAGCGCCACGGCCTGACCGAACAGGCCGCCTACGACAAGCTGCGCCGGTCCGCGATGGACAAGGGCCTGAAGCTGGGGGAAGTCGCCCGGCGCATGATCGACGCCTTCGACCTGCTGGGCTGAGGCCTGGCGCCGGCCGCTTCAACGGTCCTTCATCATTTGCTTGTAGATGGCATAGACGGCCTTGCCCTCCTTGGAGGTCGAATTCAGCAGGTTGCCGGACTTGACGGCCTTCTTCAGCGCCTCGGTCAATCCATCAGGGTACTCCCCCAGCAAGGCCGCCGCCCTCTGGTTGCGAGAGAACTGCGCCCGCATCTTCGGATCGCCGCCATCACCCGAGACGTGCCGCCCATCCAGCGCGCCGCGCCCGCCTTCGTACCGCGTGCTCGCGGAAAACGCCACGCCGCGCGGCGCCATCGAAGAGGACGACTCCGCCGATGCCCTGGGCGGGCGGTTCGCCGCGCGCGGCGGGCTCGCGGGAAGATCCCACTGCGTGACCTTGTCGGGGGATTCGTCCTGCGCGCGCTCGGGCGAGCTGTTCGGCGACACCTGGAAGGTAGCGTAGGGATTCCTTCCACCGTTTCCTGAAACTCTGTTGAACATGGGGTAGTACCTGAAAGTTGAAGGTTGATTCCGCCGCCCTCGTGGACGATGCCAGCGGGCAGCACTGCGCCCATCCTCGCGGATGCGGCGCGCTGCGGCCGGGCGCGCCCGAAGCGAGCATCGGCGGGGCGAACCCCGCCCCGCATGCACAGGCGGCTGGCGCCTGCGCACGAAGAAAGTGCACCGCCTGCCCGCAGTGCACCAATCCGGCCCCGTCCCGGGGCACCGCGCCCCGAAAGCCCCGCTGCGCCGCGGGCCCGGAAAAGCCGTGCCTGGCGCCACCTGGCTGGCACAGGCCTTGCAACGCTTGCCGCAGCACCCATCGCAGGGTCTCCGAGCTTCCCGTCCAACGGCGGACGGGGTCTCGACCACAGGACAAAGGCGTCCCCACCCCTCGCGGCCCTCCGGCCGCGGGGCGGTGCGGACGCCTTTTTCCGTTTCGACGCATGCCCCGGGCCCGCGCCCGCCCCCTTCGCAAGGAAGCCCCGATGACCGACCTATCGAAAACCAGCCTCCAACGCCGCACCGTGCTGCAGGCCGCCGCCGTGGGCGCCGCCGGCGTCAGCCCGGCGCTGCGGTCCCTCGTGCATGCCGCGGGCTCCGACGCGCCCGAGAAGAAGGAAGTGAAGATCGGCTTCATCCCGCTGACCGACTGCGCCAGCGTGGTCATGGCCTCGGTGCTGGGCATCGACGAGAAGTACGGCGTGAAGATCATCCCCAGCAAGGAGGCCAGCTGGGCGGGCGTGCGCGACAAGCTGGTGAACGGCGAGCTGGACTTCGCCCACGTGCTCTACGGCCTGGTCTATGGCGTGCACCTGGGCGTGGGCGGCCCCAAGAAGGACATGGCCGTGCTCATGACCCTCAACAACAACGGCCAGGCGATCACGCTCTCCAAGAAGCTGGCCGAGAAGGGCGCTGTCAACGGCGCGAGCCTGGCCAAGCTGATGGCCACGGAAAAACGCGAATACACCTTCGCGCAGACCTTCCCCACCGGCACGCACGCCATGTGGCTCTACTACTGGCTGGCGGCCAACGGCATCGATCCGATGAAAGGCGCCAAGGTCATCACCGTGCCGCCACCGCAGATGGTGGCCAACATGCGCGTGGGCAACATGGACGGCTTCTGCGTGGGCGAGCCCTGGAACCACCGCGCCATCATGGACGGCATCGGCATCACCGCCACCACCACGCAGGCCATCTGGAAGGACCACCCCGAGAAGGTGCTGGGCACCACCTCGGAGTTCGTGCAGAAGTACCCCAACACGGCCCGCGCCGTGACGGCGGCCATCCTGGAAGCCGGCCGCTGGATCGACGAAAGCCTGGCCAACAAGAGCAAGATGGCCGAGACCATCGCCGGCAAGGCCTACGTGAACACCGGCGTGGACGCGATCAACCAGCGCATCCTGGGCCGCTACCAGGACGGCCTGGGCAAGACCTGGGACGAGCCCGACTACATGAAGTTCTACAACGACGGCGCCGTGAACTTCCCGTACCTGTCGGACGGCATGTGGTTCCTGACCCAGCACAAGCGCTGGGGCCTGATCAAGGACCACCCCGACTACCTCGGCGTGGCGAAGTCCGTCAACCGCATCGACCTCTACAAGCAGGCCGCAGCGGCCGCCAAGGTACCCCTGCCCAAGAGCGACATGCGCACGAGCAAGCTGGTGGACGGCATCGTCTGGGACGGCAAGGACCCCGCGAAATACGCGGACGGCTTCAAGATCAAGGTCTGAGCGCCGGCCCTCCCACCCCGATCACCGCGAAGGAGCCCATCATGGTCAGCGCCGTCTTCCATGCTCCCCCGGAGCCCGCCGCCACCGCCGCCGCGCATTCCGCGTCGGCCCCCTCCTCCACCGCCTCCACGATGAAGACCGCATCCCCTCCCGCCCCTGCGGCGGCCGCCCCCACCCCCGTGCCGCGCGACACCTCCGCCGCCCTGCGGCGCTTCTGGCTGGCGGTGCTGCCGCCCGCCTGCGGCCTGGGCCTGCTGCTGGTGATCTGGGCCGTGGTCTCCGCCACCACCGGCGGGAGCATCCCGACCCCGGCCGACACCTGGAAGCAGGCCGTGGAGATCTTCAGCAACCCGTTCTACCGCAACGGCCCCAACGACCAGGGCGTGGGGTGGAACGTGCTGGCCTCGCTGGAGCGCGTGGCCATCGGCTTCGGGCTCGCGGCGGTGGTGGGCATCCCGGCGGGCTTCGTGATCGGGCGCTTCACCTTCCTCTCGCGCATGTTCAACCCGCTCATCAGCCTGCTGCGCCCGGTCTCGCCGCTGGCCTGGCTGCCGATCGGCCTGCTGGTGTTCAAGGGCGCGAATCCCGCGGCCATCTGGACCATCTTCATCTGCTCCATCTGGCCGATGATCATCAACACCGCCGTGGGCGTGCAGCGCGTGCCGCAGGACTACATGAACGTGGCCCGCGTGCTGAATCTTTCCGAATGGAAGATCGCCACCACCATCCTCTTCCCCTCGGTGCTGCCCTACATGCTCACCGGGGTGCGCCTGGCCGTCGGCACCGCCTGGCTGGTGATCGTGGCCGCCGAGATGCTGACCGGCGGCGTCGGCATCGGCTTCTGGGTGTGGGACGAGTGGAACAACCTGAACGTCAAGAACATCCTGATCGCGATCTTCGTGATCGGCATCGTCGGGCTGCTGCTCGAATACGCCCTCGTCAAGCTCGCCACGGCCTTCTCGTTCGAAGAGGTCAAGGCCTGACCCACCCAGGAGACTTCCATGCAACCCTCTCTCAGCACCAAGTTCATCGAAATCCAGGGCGTGGAGCAGACCTTCAAGACCACCAAGGGCCTGTTCCCGGCGCTGCGCGGCATCGACCTGGCGATCGCCAAGGGCGAGTTCGTCTCGCTGATCGGGCACTCGGGCTGCGGCAAATCCACGCTGCTGAACCTGATCGGGGGGCTGACCACCCCCACCGCGGGCACCCTGATCTGCGCCAACAAGGAGATCAAGGGCCCGGGCCCGGACCGCGCCGTGGTCTTCCAGAACCACTCCCTGCTGCCCTGGCTGACCTGCGAAGGCAACGTGCACCTGGCCGTGGAGCGCGTGTTCGGCGCCACGGAATCGAAGGCGCGCCTGAAGGAGCGCACCGCCGCTGCCCTGGCGCTGGTGGGCCTGAGCCATGCCGCGCACAAGCGCCCCGGCGAAATCTCCGGCGGCATGAAGCAGCGCGTGGGCATCGCGCGGGCCCTGTCGATGGAGCCGCAGGTGCTGCTGATGGACGAACCCTTCGGCGCCCTGGACGCCCTCACCCGCGCCAAGCTGCAGGACGAGCTGCTGGAGATCGTGGCGCGCACGCAGAGCACCGTGGTGATGGTGACCCACGACGTGGACGAGGCCGTGCTGCTGTCCGACAAGATCGTGATGCTGACCAACGGACCGGCGGCGACGATTGGCGAGGTGCTGGCGGTGGAGATTCCGCGGCCGCGCAGCCGCGTGCAGCTGGCGGAGGATGCGGTATACCTGCAGTGCCGGAAGGCGGTGATCGATTTTCTGTATACGCGGCAGGGGCATGTGGAGAAGGTGGCTTGAGGGGCGCCGTCGCCCATTCCGGCCCTGTGCCTGCGATTCAAACGGCGCGGCGCGCGACAATTTCCCAGACAACCTTGGGCAGCGCATAGCGCTGTATCGTCTTCTCCTGAATGCTGATGACGTCCCAGCCTTCGTCGCACAACGAGCGGGCCGACGCTTCATCGAAAAAGCGCTTCAATTGGCCATGCACGAGGTACTGGCCCTCTCCCACCGGGCGATGACCGGCCGCGCCGAAATGGACGTCTTGCGTTGAGTTCACGCGGCAAAGAAAGATGCCACCAGGAGCGAGGCAATCCCGTATGCGATGCATCACCTCCTCCGTCTGCCCAACGGAAAAATAGTGCAGCGACAGGCTTGCGATCACGGCGCTCGCGTTGTGGGCGGCTATAGGAAAATGCTCGCGAAGATCCTGTCGATACAAGAACTGCTGCGAAATCCTTTTCCCCGCCTCGGCGATGGCTGCCGGTGATCGATCGACGCCGACCACGGAAAACCCTTCGGCTGCCAGCATCGCGAGATCTGCTCCATTGCCGCAGCCGAGTTCTGCGATCACCCCGCCCCCTGCACTGTGCCGAAGCAGGGGAAGCCATCGCCTCAGCCACTCGTCGTGCGCCGGCCCCCAGCGCCGGCCGCCGAGAAACGAGGCCAGGCCCCATACGGAGAATTTGAGGGAATCCGCCCATTTGCCCGAAAGCACCGGGTAATTTTTAGTTATCGTGAATCGCCTCAAGCCTCGTCACCCTTCCACGCAGATACTACTTTCGCTCCTGGATGCATCACGATACACCCCCGACCTTCCTGTCCCAGCCCATCGCTGGCACGGAAACCGACGATCCTGCCTCGACGCTTCCCCCGGTCCACCGCGCGTCCACCATTTTCCTGCCGACCCTCGCGCGGCTGAAAAGCGCCGACTGGCGCAACCGCAGCCAACCACCCTACGGCAGAGATGGTTCCCGCGCCGCATGCGAACTGGAAACCAGGCTTGCACACATCGAAGGTGCCCGGCAAGCGCTCGTGGTGTCTTCCGGGCTCGCGGCATACGCGCTGATCTGCATGGCTCTGCTGTCTCCCGGCGACGTCGTCGCGATGCCGACGAACGGCTATGGCACCGCGCAGCAAATGCTGCGGAACGTATTTCACCGCTTCGGCATCGGAATTGTGCTGTATGACCCCATGGCGCCCGAGACCTGGGCCGGGGCCGTTCCCCCTTCCACCCGCCTGTTGTGCGTCGAGGCACCGGGCTCGGTCACCATGGAAGTTCCGGATCTTCGGCGCCTTGCCGGCTTCGCAGAGGAACAGGGATGCATCGCCGCGATCGACAATACATACAGCGCAGGATTCCATCTGCGTGTGTTTGAACTCGGCTTCCATGTGTCCATCCAGGCACTGACGAAACTCCAGTCCGGTGGTGCCGATCTGGTGATGGGAAGCGTGGGCAGCGTGCGCGAGGACATCTCCCTCAGCCTTGGCGAAACACGCCATTTTCTCGGAATGCATGTCTCGCCGGATGATATTTATCTGGTGCTCAGGGGCCTGCCCACGCTGAGCCTTCGGTACGCGGCCAACACGGAAGCGTCCTTGCGCCTCGCGCAGTGGTTTTCGGAGAAGAAGGAGATCGTGGCCGTCATGCATCCGGCTTTCCGCGGCAGCCAGGGCCACGACCATTGGAAACGGTATTTCACGGGTGCCACCAGCCTGTTCAGCATTGCCTTCGACGCATCGGTCGAAACCGAAAAAATAGAGGCGTTTCTCGAAGCCTTGACCCTCTTTCACTTTGGTTTCTCGTGGGGAGGTCCGACCAGCCTGGTCATGTTCTACGGCAAGGAGAATGCTTCCACGCGACATTTAAAAAGAAGCCATCCCGGGGCGGGCTGCATTGCGCGGTTCTGGCTCGGCCTGGAAGACGGAGGCGATCTGGCGGCGGACGTATCCAACGCCTGGTCATCGGCCTTCGACGCATAGCGCGCTCCAGCCATCGAACCGCCTGGCCCCGGCACCGCCCGGGCTCAGCCCAGCACGCTCAGCACGAGGCCGACCATCACGAACAATGTGCAGGCCAGCCGCATCCCGACCACTTTCTCCTTCAGGAAGACGGCACCGAAGAGGGCCCCGAATACAACGCTTGTCTCGCGCAGCGCCGAAACCAGCGCGGGCTGGCTCCGCGACAGCGCGAGAATCACGAGCCCGTGGGCTGCCGACATCACGAAGCCGTTGACCAGGCAACTTCGGCCATTCCTCGCGACGTAGGATTGCAGCTTCCTGAAACCCGCCGCTGCCGCGACCATCAGCATCAGCATCCCTTCGAGGACGAACAACCACAGCACATAGGTGAGCGCCTGGCCGCTCACGCGTGCACCCTCGCTGTCCAGCAAGGTGAACACCGCGATGAATGCCGAAGTCCCCAGTGCGAACGCTATGGCCCGGCCTTCATTCCCTTTCGGAAGACCCCGGGAGAACGACAGGCCCATGATGCCTGCCCCGATGACGGCGATTCCCACGTATTTCCAGGGTGCCAGCACGGTGCCCAGCAACAGGACCGAGATCGCCGTCACCATCAGCGGCGTGGCACCGCGGGCAATGGGATATACCTGGCTCATGTCTCCGTGCTTGTAGCCCGCGCTGAGACAGATACGGTAACCGGCATGCAGCGGTGCGGAGACCGCCAGCCACTTCCAGGCCGCGGGGTCCATGCCTGGGAAAAATGGCAGCATCGCCAGGCAGATACCGCCGGAGGTAGCCGCCATCACGGTCAGCGAAAGAAACTTGTCCTCATCCTTCTTGACGAAGAGATTCCATGCCGCATGCATCACCGCGGAGAGCATGACGAGGCCTAGTGATACGGTGTCCAAGATGAAGTTCTTCGGGCAGGGATTGGAGAAATTCCGTCAGATCGGATGATCCTGGGGAAGCACGATGAGTTGAGGTACGTTGATGTGGGCAGGCTGCAGCATGAGCCAGAGAATCCTCTCGGCAACATCATCCGGCTGGAGCGGCCGGGCAATGTTCCGGGCGACTGCCGGCCGCACCGCCGCATCGCGGTGCAGCTCCGTCTCCACGAGGCCCGGGGCGACGCACGACACCTTGATTCGGCTGCGGGCGAGCTCCATGCGCAGGGCTTCGCACAGCGCCTCGATGGCATGTTTCGTACCCGCATAGGCCCCGGCGGTCTCCCGCACCTTGTGGCCCATGATGCTGGTGGTGTGTATCAGGTGGCCATGTCCCTGCCCACGGAACTGCTTCAGCAGGGTGTATGTGAACCGATAGGCTGCCTCGACATTGATGCGGGACATGGCGCAGACCTGATCGATATCGATCTGCTCGATGGTCCCGGTATGGTTGACACCGGCATTGTTGACGGCGAAATCGACCCGGCCGAAACAGCTCACCGCTCGCTCGAGCAATCGCGAGCATGCGTCGCCCTCGGTCAGATCGCCAGCGATCCATTCGATGCCGGCATATCGGGATGCGAGCGATTTCAAA
Source organism: Paracidovorax cattleyae (assembly GCF_900104515.1). Taxonomy (GTDB): domain Bacteria; phylum Pseudomonadota; class Gammaproteobacteria; order Burkholderiales; family Burkholderiaceae_C; genus Paracidovorax; species Paracidovorax cattleyae. The sequence continues at coordinate 65,966 of NZ_FNJL01000024.1, read as the reverse complement.
CGGCTTTCGCGGCGACCATGCACAACGAGCTGCATTCCCCTGTCTGCCAGCTTGCCCGCCAGCGCCATGCCGATGCCGCTGGACGCACCTGTAATGATCGCGACCTTGCCGGACAGGCCCTGGTCTGCAGCACCCGGAATGAACCCGCTGCTCATGGCACCGCCTTGCGATCCGTGCGCCGGGCCCGGCCGACGCACGCTGCACGAAAGGCACTGGAAATGACCTTGTCCAGATCGCCCGCGCTCGCTCCCCATTCGATGTGCCACTGGACGCCCATCGCGAATTCACGCGCACGGGTCAGGACGATCGCTTCGGTCAAGCCGTCCTCGCTGGTAGCTTGAACGGCGACCCCCTCCCCCAGATCCGACACTGCCTGCGAATGCAGGGAGTTCACCTTCTGCTCCAGGCCCATGTGGCCCGACCGTTCGATCAATTCGCTCAAGTAGCTTCCCCTGTGGATGCGAATCGGATGGCGCGCCCTGTATCTTTCCCGGTAAGGAAGCGACTTGTCCGACCGATGGTCCTCGAAACATCCCAGCTCGTGGACCTGCTCGTGCAATCCCCCGCCACAGGCCACATTCATCTCCTGCATTCCACGGCAGATCCCCAGCATGGGAACTCCCTGCGACAGGCAATGCCGGATCAGCCAATGCGTGGTCTCGTCGCGCGCCCTGTCCGGCTGGCCGACAGGTTCGATCTCGATCAGTTCATCGCCTCGGCGCCGCAGTCCCACGTTGCTCGGCGAGCCCGTGAACAACACCCCATCCAGACGTTCGGCGAGCAATGAAAGTGCGCCGGCAGGCCCGCCAAGCGACGGTGTAGCGGCAATCAGGACCGGTACGGCCTGCAGTTCATCGAGAACATAGTCCACGTACTTGTGAAATGCGGTGTGATGAGGCGTCGGAGGGTAGTCACCAAACGCGATGCCGCGCAGGCAGCACGAAACGCCGACGAGAGGCCGCAATTCACTCATGCGAACCATGCCCGCGTCGCGTTGCCGGTGGGTTCGTACACTCTCAGACGGTATTGCATTTCCATGTCCGAATATTCTTCCGTCTCATGCTGGAAGAACGCGGCGACACGCTCCTTCGCCAGCGCACCGGAGGGAAACAGCGGTTCGGCCTGAAGCAGCAGGCGGCTGGCCTCGAAAAGTTCATCGATGAAGTCGATGGTGGCGAGTATGTACGCCTTCGTCTCCCCGGTATCCCGTCCGCAACCGGCCAGCAGCAAATGCAGATAGCGCCCGTAGAGCAGCGCATCCACACCCGCCCTCGCGCCGTACCGGACGATCCACTTCCTGTGGTAATTGGTGTTTCCGCACAGGTGCGTGTATGCATGGAACTGGGTAACCATGTTCTCGCGCGCAAGGTCGGCGCAGCGGGCCCACTCGCCCTCATTCCAAGCGCCGACGATGTCGAGCAGCACAGAGAAATCGGAAGCCTTCCAGCGGTACATCAGGTACTGGAATACCTTGAGACCCATGCGGTCGCGCAGGTCGTCGAGATAGGCCTTGCCGGCCAGTCCATGCGAATGAAAGAGCCGATGCACGAAGGCCATGTCGCGAGCACTCATGTACTTCGTGAGCAGCACCAGCGATCGGGTGGCGTAATCGAAGGTACTGCGGACCTGGGACACCAGGGCATCCATATCGGCCTTCGAGCGGTATTCGATGTCCACCTTGATGTGCGTGGAGGGCACGACGGTGTGGATGAGGAACACCTCCGCCGTCGGCGCCGCCCCCGTCAGGATCGAACGGTCCGTGCTGAGCGTCCTGTAGTGCCTGTCCAGTGCGATGTCCCGCTCCCGCCGAAGCTCATCGGTCACCACATGGACATCCACGTCGGACATGGAATTTCCGATGCCCTCGATCAACGAGCCGCCGACGAAGGCCGCATCTCCATCCCGCAGGTAGGCATTGTCCAGAATGAAGTCACTGGACAGGTGCACGTTGCCGTTGAGCAGGCTGTAGACCTGACCGCGTTCCTCATTTCTAGAAAGCATGAATTGACTCATCGAGTGCGTTTTTCAGAACCGCGCCGTGCTCGGCCCACCGCGAAGTGACTTCGCCGACCGCGCGTGCATCGATCAGGGGCTTGACACCGGGCCTGTCGTGCCGGATCACTTCGGACGCGATGGTGAGCACGTCCCATGGCTGCGCCAACCCGCCATCGACCGCTTCGAGGACCGCATCGAGCGGTAGCTTGGTATTGCTTTGCATGGCATCCGCGAGCGCGCGAAGCCCTGGAGACCTCCGGCCCAAGGCATCCTGGAGCCGCGCCATGGAGCGCGCGGGATCGATTTCGTTCTTCCGCGATGCAGCCTCGGTGCGCAGCACCTCGGCGCATACGCTGGCGGCTAGATCGACAGCGGACCTCGCAGGAGCGGCGGCGCAGTCGCGCACCAGCGCAACCAGGGCCGGACCTCCGAGCAGAATCGACAGGTCTCGAACGAGATCCGCTGGCTCGTCGGGTGTGTGGACGAAACCCAGCATCCGGTTGTGCATGCGCAGCAAGGTGCGTAAATGCTGTTCATTGCGCCGATCGGCATGGGCGGAACCTTTCATGCCCCAGAGCTTGACCGACGCGGGAACCACCCCGTGGTCAGCGTCACGCACCATAACCAGGATGGAATCGCTTTGCGCATTGACCATATTGGTCAACCGCACCCGATCCACCGTCGCTGCATTCCACTGAAAACGCCATATGAGGTGTGCGGCATTCCGGTCAACGGATACCGGTGTCACTGCAACAGGTACCAGCCTCTTCTTTTGCAGGAACAGTAGCACTGACTGGCTGCAACGCCTGGCCAGGGCCTCGGGCTTAATCAGCACGAATGAATGCCCATAGACGAATTCGCCCACACGATCGCCCCAGACCCGGCACAGGATGTCCCACGCTTCCTCCGAAACGAAATCGCTCCGGTAAGCCTGGATCTTGGCATCCTGCACCGTGAGCAGCGGGATCAATTCACTGTATTCATTCTGCATCGGCATTTTGCGGCTGCAGTTGTGCGATGCGGTTGACACGCTCGAACAATGGATCGTAGTAAAACATCATCGAACGCGGCGAGAGCTTCTTGCAGGTCGGCCCCACGTTTCTCAAGCGGGTGAGCCTGTGCCTTTCGGCGATTTGTATCGCCTTGAGAACCGCAAGACTGCCATCCAGGTCTTTGTTGACGAGGTGGTATTCGTGTTCATCGACATAGCTGAGGTCCTGCAGGGCCATCTGCTGCTTGATATAAAGCTCCTCGCCCCGCTCCGTTCCCCGTTTCTCGAGGCGCACAAGAAGCTCCTCGAAGGTCGGTGGAATGACGAATATCCCGACGACCTGCTCCCTGAATTGGCGGCGAAGGTTGATGTACAGCTGCGGCGTGTAGTCGAAAACCAGGTCCTTTCCCGCCGCAATGGCCTCCTGCAAGGGTTTGATCGGCGTGCCGTAGTACTTGCCTTCCGAAGGATTCACCCATTGAGCGAAGGCCTCCGCCTTGACCATTTCCTGGAATTCGTGCCTCGACACGAACTCGTAGAATCCGGCCTCATCGACGGCGGAGGAAGAACGCGGGGCGCGCGTCGTGACGTTGGGGACATAACCCAGGTCGGAAGAGTCGCGAAGCCAACGTTTGATCAGGGTGGTTTTTCCCGTACCGCCGGGTCCCGAGACCACGAAGAAAGTGCTGGTGGGTTTGTCGTCGAAACTGACCTGGGGCGCAGCCTTCGGCAATAGTGGTTGTTTATGCACTGGCCATTTCCTTGTTTTCACGATTCATCGCAACCAGCCAGTGCCGCACACGCGATGCCATCTGCGCGGGCTCCAGCCCGAAATGCCTGAGCAGGTCGCTGCTGTCGCCTACCGGCGCGAATACACCGGGCACGCCGAGCGCCAGCATCGGTGCCGGCGCGCGGCTGACGACCACCTCCGCAACGGCACCGAACAGGCCTCCCCCGACCTGGTGCTCCTCGGCGCATACGATTCCCCTGGTATCCCGGCAGGCCTGGACAATGGCTGCTATATCGAGCGGTGCGATGCTGGAGAAATTCAGCACGCGGCACGTGATGCCGTCATCTTCCAGGAGCCGCGCAGCCTGGACGAGGTTATGCACCATCGAACCGGTACCCAGCAGCGCGACATCGCGTCCGTCACGCAGCCTCTCGGCGTGGCCGAACCGATACTCGTCGCGGCTGGTAATGTTCCGCCGACCACCTCGCGCCAGCCGGACGAATGCCGGCCCCTCGTGCGCATGCAGGGCCCTGGCCACAGCCCTCGCCTCGCGAGCGTCGCATGGCGCGGCGAAGCGGACATTCGGAAGGACGCGGATCCACGCGATGTCCTCGATCGCGTGGTGCGTTGCCCCGAGCGAGCCGTAGGTGAACCCGCTGCTGAAACCGCAGAGCTTCACGTTGGCCTTCGACATGGCGATGTCCACCTTGATCTGCTCCAGTGCCCGCCCCGAAAGGAAGCATGACGCCGCGCAGACAAACGGGATCATTCCGCCACTGGCCAGGCCTGCCGCCACGCCCACCATGTTCTGTTCGGCAATACCGACGTCAAAAACCCGATCCGGAAACTCTTCCAGAAAGAATTTGGCATTGGTGGAAGACAGGCAATCGTTGATTACCAGGCAAACCCTGGGGTCGTGCCTGGCGAGATTCAGCACTTCCTCGGCGAATGCGTCCTTGGGGTCTTCCAAGCCCTCGTCCACGTTCATCGGCTCAACTCTTCCAGCGCCTGCGCAGCCTCCGCTGGTGAAGGCAGTTTGTGGTGCCATGCTGCATTCCCCTCCATGAAAGAAACACCTTTGCCCTTTTTTGTCATCGCGATCAGGCACCGCGGCTGCGTTGAACGCCCACCCCGGGCGAGACCGTCAAAAATGGCGCCGTGGTCATGACCGTCGATTTCCTCGACGTCCCAACCGAAAGCGCGCCATTTGTCTGCCAGAGGCCCCAAGGGATTGACCTGCTCCGTGCCTCGCCCTTGCTGCAGCCCGTTGCGATCCACAATGGCCGTCAGATCACCGAGGCGCCGTGCGCTCGCAAACATCGCTGCCTCCCAATTACTCCCTTCCTGCAATTCGCCGTCTCCGAGAAGGACAAACGTCCTGTGCCTGCTGCCATTGGCCGATGCAGCGGCAGCTGCACCCGTGGCGAAAGGCAATCCATGCCCCAGCGCACCGGTACAGGTTTCGATTCCGACAATGGAGGAAGAAGGATGGCCGCCGAGCAATCCCCCTGAACGGCCATAATCCAGCAGCATGTCTTCGTCCCAAAGCCCCAATTCGATCAATACCGAATAAAGGGCCAAGGCAGCATGCCCTTTGCTGAGGACGAAACGGTCTCGCAACGGGTCGTTGAAAGAACGGGATGCCATGACCGATCCGTAGAGGACCGTCAGAATATCTATGGCGGAGAAATCGGGGCCCAGGTGGCCGAAGTGGCTTTCGGCCGTTACCGTCAAGCACCGGATTCGGGCGCGTTGCGCGATCTTTCTGGAATGATCGACATCCAACCGGGAGCGCTCCCGCGTGCCCCTGGCCACTGCCAGACCGTCTGCCCCATTTCCATGGGTTCTCATGGTGTCTCCCCCTCCCTAAGAAATATTCGAACGATCCACGGTCCGGTCCCGGGATCGATGCAGGAACGTGGCCTGCGTTGCGGCTTCGCTGAGAGCCGGTTTTCATGACAGTATAACGACAGGAAATAAGTAAATTCCAAATTCTTGTATCGCAATGTTTCCGCCCGTCCAGATGACCCCCCCCGGAATCACATGGCGCCCAATTGCGTCAGGAACCACCTGGCGGCAGAAATTGCGACAGATAGGCGAGGCTGGCCACCGAAGCTGCGGCGGGGGTTCCCTGGTGGAACCGCATGCGCCACTGCGCTCCCGATCTTTCCCAGATGAACGCATGCAGGGTCACCCGCTGCAACATCCCGTGCTCCATCCGATGCGCCGAGCGGCAGGTGAGGAGCGCGACCGCCGCGCCCAGCCGCTTCAGCTCAAACCCGCCCGCGACGATGTAGGCATGCGCTGCCTCCAGGGACAACTGCGCCAGTACGCCGGCCTTGATGTAAGCCACGCCGGATCGCCCGATCTCCCCGAAATCCCCGTGCAGCAGTGCGCCGAGCCGCGCGGCGTCCCTGCGGGTCGCCGGCCGGTGCAGTTCTGTTTCGAGAGCCTGCAGATGCGCGAGCAGCGCGGTGTCATCGCTGTACATGCGGCGAGCCGACTTCCATCGCGCTGACCCGCCATGCCTTCCTCCTGGGGATCGGCGCCATGCGCAATGGCAGGATCACGACAGACATTGGCAGCAGCGCGCGAACCTGCCACAGGCCAACGGCTTACGCTCGGTGCTTTTCCACGGCCGCTCTGGCCTGCCCCCACCGGCAGGCCAGGGACGCCGGCCTGTAAAGCCATTTCCCCCCCACGATGACCGCCACGACCGCAGACACCGCGCAACCCGCGCCCTTCGCCCCGCCCGCCCCCGCCACTCCGCCGATGCAGGACGCCACACCCCAGGGCTTTCTTCTGCCCATCGTCGGCGGCGCGGCCTTCGCCCACCTGCTCAACGACATGATCCAGGCGATGCTGCCGTCGATCTTCCCGATGCTGAAGACGAATTTCTCGCTGAGCTTCGGGCAGATCGGGATCATCGCGCTGGTCTATCAAGTGACGGCATCGCTGCTGCAGCCGTGGATCGGGTTCTACACCGACAAGCATCCCAAGCCCTACCTGCTGCCCGCAGGCATGTGCATGACGCTGCTGGGCATCGCGCTGCTGGCCGTGGCGCACAGCTATCCGATGCTGTTGCTCGCGGCCGCGGTGGTGGGCGTGGGCTCGGCCACGTTCCACCCGGAGGCGTCGCGGATCGCGCGGCTGGCCTCGGGCGGGCGGTTCGGCACGGCGCAGTCCACGTTCCAGGTGGGCGGCAATACGGGCACGGCGATCGGGCCGCTGCTGACGGCGGCCATCGTGATTCCGCACGGGCAGCCGGCGGTCGCGTGGTTCATGGTGGCGGCGCTGCTGGCGATCTTCGTGCTCTACCGCCTCACGGCGTGGGTGCGGCACCATGGGGCAGCGAAGGCCCGGGGGCTGGCGCGGGGCGGCAGCGAGGGGCTGGACCGGGCCGGCGTGGTGCGGGCCGTGGCCGTGATCTGCGTGCTGATGTTCGCGAAGTTCGTCTATATCGCTTCGTTCACCAACTACTTCACGTTCTACCTGATCGAGCGCTTCCACGTGGGCGTGCAGACCAGCCAGCTGTTCCTTTTCCTGTTCCTCGCGGCGGTGGCGGCGGGCACGTTCGCGGGCGGGCCCGTGGGCGACCGCATCGGCCGCAAGGCGGTGATCTGGATCTCGTTCCTGGGCGTGGCGCCGTTCGCGCTGGCACTGCCGCATGTGGGCCTGGCGTGGACGGCGGTGCTCGCCATCGTGATCGGGCTGGTGATGTCGTCGGCCTTCGCCGCGCTCGTGGTGTATGCGCAGGAGGCGGTACCGGGCCGCGTGGGGCTGGTGTCGGGCCTCATGTTCGGGCTGATGTTCGGTATCGGCGGTATCGGCGCGGCCGGACTGGGCGACCTGGCGGACATCCATGGCATCGTCTGGGTGTACGGCGTGACGTCATTCCTGCCGCTGCTCGGGCTGGCGACGGCCCTGCTGCCCGATACGCGCAAGAAAGCCCGGGCCTGACCTGGCGCGCTGGGTGCCGCGGCCACCGGCCCGGTGCTGGGGGTGCACTCGTCCTACGCGACGACGGTCCGCGCCGCTGGCGTGGATGCCGGGCGGGCGGTGCTAGCTTCGATCTTCGGTGGCTGCCGTCCCGGCGTCGGTGCCCGGGCCGGCCGCGCTGATGAGCCACCGCGGTGCAGGCCGGGCAGGTGGCAGCGGCCCCAGCCCCGAGGAAGAAAGGCCTCCATGCCCTCCCAGTCCAAGTCCAAGCCCCCATCCCGGTCACCATCAAAGCCCCGGCGCACATCGCGCAGCGAACCCCGGCCCGCGGTGGAGCCATCGCCATCGCCCCCGCCGCGACCCGCGCCCCAGGCCGCGCCGCCTGCCGCGCCTGCCACCGACGGCTTCGTGCGCGTGCGCGGCGCGCGGGAGCACAACCTCCGGAACGTGGACGTGGACATTCCGCGCGATGCGCTGGTGGTGTTCACGGGTGTGTCGGGCTCGGGCAAGTCGTCCCTGGCCTTCGGCACGCTGTATGCCGAGGCGCAGCGCCGCTACCTGGAGTCGGTGGCGCCCTATGCGCGGCGCCTGATCGACCAGGCGGGCACGCCCGAGGTGGACGCCATCGACGGCCTGCCGCCCGCGGTGGCGCTGCAGCAGCAGCGCGGCACGCCGACGGCACGCTCTTCGGTCGGCAGCGCGACGACGATTTCCAGCCTGCTGCGGCTGCTGTATTCGCGCGCCGGGCAGTATCCGGCGCGCCAGCCCATGCTGTACGCGGAAGACTTCTCGCCGAACACGCCGGAGGGCGCCTGCCCGCACTGCCACGGCATGGGGCGGGTGTACGAGGTGACGGAGCGGTCCCTGGTGCCGGACGACCGCCTCACCATCCGCGAGCGCGCCGTGGCGGCCTGGCCGACCGCCTGGGGCGGCCAGAACCTGCGCGACATCCTCGTCATGCTGGGCCACGATGTGGACGTGCCCTGGCGCGACCTGCCGCGCAAGACGCGCGACTGGATTCTGTTCACCGACGAGCAGTCGGTGGTGCCCGTCTATGCGGGCCTGGACCGCAAGGCCGCGCAGGCGGCACGCAAGGCCGGCACGCCGCCCAGCTACATGGGCACTTTCAGCAGCGCCCGGCGCCACGTGTTGCACAGCTTCGCCCACAGCCAGAGCGCCCGCATGCGCGAGCGCGCGGCCGCCTGCCTGGTGGGCAGCCCCTGCCCGGCCTGCGGCGGCAAGCGCCTCAAGCCCGAGGCGCTGTCCGTCACCTTCGCGGGCCATGACATCGCCGAGCTGGGGCGCCTGCCGCTCGGCGAACTGGCCCGGCTGCTGGAGCCCGCGGCGGAAGGCCGGCTGGGTGACAGCCTGCACCCGTCCGGCGGATCGCGTGCGCCAGCACGCCCGGGTGCCGACAGCCACCGGGCCCATATCGCCCGCCGCGTGGCCGCGGGCGGCTCGGCCCATGCGGCGTCGCCGGACGTTCGCCGCACGCCGGACCTGTCGGAAGAGAAGGTGCTGGCCGCCCAGCGGCTGGCGCAGGAGATCGGCGCGCGCATCGCCGCGCTGTCGCAACTGGGGCTGCATTACCTGACGCTCGACCGCTCCACGCCCTCGCTTTCATCCGGCGAGCTGCAGCGCCTGCGGCTGGCCACGCAGCTGGGCTCCCAGCTGTTCGGGGTGGTGTACGTGCTCGACGAGCCCTCGGCCGGGTTGCATCCCGCCGACGGCGAGGCGCTGCGGGCCGCGCTGCACCGGCTCAAGCGCGCCGGCAATTCGCTGTTCGTGGTGGAGCACGACCTGGCCACGATGCGGGCCGCCGACTGGCTGGTGGATGTCGGGCCCGGCGCGGGCATGCACGGCGGTGAAGTGCTCTACAGCGGCCCGCCGGACGGGCTGGCGGCCGTGCAGCCTTCGCAGACGCGGCGCTACCTGTTTCCCGGACGGGACGGGCCTGCCTCGGCACCCAGCATGCCGCGCACGCTGCGCGAGGCAGCAGGATGGCTGCGGCTGGAAGGCATCGAGCGCCACAACCTGAAGGACATCGATGCGGCCTTTCCCGCGGGCTGCCTCACTGCGGTGACGGGCGTCTCCGGCTCGGGCAAGTCCAGCCTGGTGAGCCGCGCGCTGGTGGAGCTGGTGGCGCAGGCGCTGGGCTCGCCGGTGGCGGACGCGCGGGACGATGGGGATTCCGCCGCGGAGGGAGCCCAGGGCGGGCCACCCCCCAGCGCGCCGCGGGATGACGACCCCGGGGCCACCGACGCCCCCTTGGGCGCCACGGCCGGGCGGATCGCGGAACTGGCGGGCATCCGCCGCCTGGTGCGCGTGGATCAGAAGCCCATCGGCCGCACGCCGCGCTCCAACCTCGCCACCTACACCGGCCTGTTCGACGGGGTGCGCAAGCTGTTCGCCGCCACGCCCGCCGCGCGGCGGCGACGCTACGGGCCCGGGCGGTTTTCCTTCAACGTGGCGGCGGGGCGCTGCCCGACCTGCGAGGGCGAGGGTTCGGTGAGCGTGGAGTTGCTCTTCCTGCCGAGCGTTTATGCGCCCTGCCCCGACTGCCACGGCGCGCGCTACAACCCGGCGACGCTGGAGGTGCGCTGGAACGGCCTGGACATCGCCGAGGTACTGCGCCTGACGGTGGACGCGGCCTGCGAAGCTTTCGCGCAAGAGCCCGCGGTGCTGCGGCCGCTGGCGCTGCTGAGCGATATCGGGCTGGGCTACCTGCGCCTGGGCCAGCCGGCCACGGAGCTGAGCGGCGGCGAGGCCCAGCGCATCAAGCTCGCCACCGAGCTGCAGCGCCCGCAGCGGGGCGACACGCTGTATGTGCTCGACGAGCCCACCACCGGGCTGCACCCGGCGGACGTGGACCGCCTGCTGGTGCAACTCGACGGGCTGGCCGCGGCGGGCAATACGGTCGTGGTCGTGGAGCACGACATGCGCGTGGTGGCGGCATGCGACTGGGTGATCGACATGGGCCCCGGTGCGGGCGGCGACGGTGGCCGCATCGTGGCCACCGGCACGCCGGCCGAGGTGGCGCGCCAGCGCGGCAGCCGCACCGCGCCCTATCTGGCGCAGGCTCTGGCCGGAGAGCCAGACACCTGACGGCCGGCGGCTCAGGCCCCGCCCTGCTCCGGCGCCAGCAGCGCCCAGGCCGGAGCATGGTCGCTGGGCCGGGGCCTGCCGCGCACGTCGCGGTCCACGCCGGCGTCCTGCAGGCGACGCGCCGCCGCGGGGTTGAGCAGCAGGTGGTCGATGCGCAGGCCGGCGTTGCGCTGAAAGCGCTGGCGCAGGTAGTCCCAGAAGGTATAGACCGTCTCGTCGGGATGCACCACGCGCAGCGCGTCGGTCCAGCCGCTGTCCACCAGGGCGCGGAAGGCATCGCGCACCTCGGTGCGGAACAGGGCGTCTTCCACCCAGGCATCGGGCTTGTACACGTCGCGCCCGGTGGGAATGATGTTGAAGTCCCCCGCCAGCACCACCGGCTCGGGGCGGGAACGCAGCACTCCGGCCCGCCGCGCGAGGCGGTCGAGCCAGGCGAGCTTGTAGTCGAACTTGGGGCCTGGAGCCGGGTTGCCGTTGGGCAGGTAGAGGCAGGCGATGAGCACGCCGTTTATGGCGGCCTCCAGGTAGCGGCTCTGGCTGTCGGCTTCGTCGCCGGGCAGCCCGCGCTGCACCTCGATCGGATCGGCACCCCGCGCGAGGATGGCCACGCCGTTCCAGGCCTTCTGCCCGTGCCAGAGGGCACCGTAGCCCGCGGCCCGGATCTCCTCGGCCGGGAAGGCGTCGTCGGTGCACTTGAGTTCCTGCAGGCAGGCCACGTCGGGGCGGGTCTCCTGCAGCCACTGGAGCAGCGCCGGCAGCCGGGCGCGGATGCTGTTGACGTTGAAGGTGGCGATTTTCAAGGTGGCTCTTTCGGAGCCCCCCAAGGCTAACCCGCGGCGGCGGGCCGGCGGTAGGCGGCGGCGCCGTCGTGCCGCCAGCCGGTCCGCAACGCTCAGGCGGCCAGCTTCTGGAACGAACCCAGCACCGCGGGGCCGTTGAACGGCTTGACGATCCAGCCTTTCACGCCCGCGGCCTTGCCGCGCTCCTTCATGGCGGGCGAGCTTTCGGCGGTCAGCATCACGATGTTCACGCGGTGGTTGCCGAGTTCGCTGCGCACCCGCTCGGCCATGGTCAAGCCGTCCATGTGGGGCATGTTCACGTCGCACACGATCAGCCTGATGCCGCTGTGCTGCCTGAGCTTGGCGAGCCCGTCGCGGCCATCGACGGCGAGCGCGACCTGGAAGCCGTTGTTGCCCAGGAAGTTGCCCACTTCGCTGCGCACGGTGCTCGAATCATCGACGACAAGGATGTTGGCCATGGAATGCTCCTCTTGGAAAAAATTCAAAACCTAGAACAGTTCGAGCTCGCCGGACGCCACCGCCTCCGGTGCCGCGGCGGCGGCGCCGGCCCAGTGGAAATCCTGCGGGACGTAGGCGCGCGCGCAAAGCGATGCATGCAGCGCCAGGTCGGGCCGCACGTCCATGCGGAAATGGCGCACGTGCTCGAAGCCCGCGCGCGTGAAGTACGGCGCGCAGCGCGCATCGAGGATCTGCGGCGTGGACAGGCCCAGGAAGGCCTGGAACGCGCCCAGGTCGCGGTTGATCGCGCCGCAGCAGAGGTTGCCCATCTCGCAGATCCGGTCGAGGAAGGCCTGCTCGCCCATGGCATCGGCATCCAGCCCGGCCGTTGCCGCCACCCACGCGCGCCAGGCCGGTCCGTGCGCGAAATGCAGCGCCGCGACAACGCGGAAGGAGAACGAGGCGATCGAGAGCACGGCCATGTGGGTGGCGCCGCCGGTGGCCGGCAGCGCGTCCACCGGCTGCACGGCCACGCCGCTGCCGCGCGCCACGCTCTGGTGCAGGGCCGAGACCATCATGCGGTCCAGGCTGTCGCGGGCGCGGGGCCCGAGGAACGAGGCCGGAGCGCTCATGCGCCCTCCACCATCGCGGCCCCGTCCAGTGCGGCCTGGATGCGTCGGTTGGCCAGCTCCAGTCCCATGGCGGCGTTGATCACCATCTTGCCGCCGGCCTGCATGTCCTGGAAGGTGGTGGTGGCGATCAGGTCGTTTTCGTAGAGGCTGGTGCGGTAGTCGCGCGATAGGCGCTCGGCGCTGGCCGAGAGCTCGCGCATCTCCATCGCCACCACATCGAAGCCGCGGCCCGCGACACCGGCGCGCGCGGCCTCTATGGAGGCGTTGAGCGCCACGATCACCATCTTGCGCACGATCTGCGAGAAGGCATCGTTCTTGTCGTGCAGGCTGCGGTTGTGGGACACGAGGGTGCTCATGTCCGCGTGCCACCGCTCGAAGGTCTTGCCGATGCCCTGCAGTTCGCGCAGCGCCTCGGCCTGCTCGCGTGCATGGCCGAGCGTGTGGTCCGTGCGCTCCCGCAGGCGGTGTTCGGAGTCGCGCCCTTCACCCTCCAGCCGGCGCTCCCATTCGGCAGCGGCATCGTCGAGCTGCCGCCGGGCCTGGGCCAGTTCGGCCTCCAGCTGCGCACCGCGCGCCTCCAGCGCCCGGGCCGCCTCGCGCGCCGCGGCCTCCCCGGCCGCTGCCCCGTCCAGGGCCTGCCGCCGCGCCTGCTCCAGCGCCGAGCGGTTGCGCGCGGCCAGCCAGGCCGCCGCGGCCGCCACACATCCACCACCCAGCACGCAGCCTGCCAGGAATTGCATCCATCCGTCCATCATGTCGCTCCTGCTCCCGCCTCAGGCCGCCACCGCCCAATGGGCAGGCAGGCGCAGCACGGTCTCGAACGGCGTGGCCGCGCGCGGGGCACCGCCGGCCAGCACCAGCTGGATGCGGCCGCCCAGCGACTCCACGAAGGCCTTGACCGCATCCATCCCCACGCCGCGGCCGGACACGGCCGTCACCTCGCTGGCCGTGGAAAAGCCCGGCGCGAAGATCAGCTGGGCCACGTCCTCGGGCGCCGGGGCGGCGTCTTCCGCGATCAGCCCCTGCGCGCGGGCCCTGGCCTGGATGCGGTCCAGGTCCAGGCCGCGCCCGTCGTCGGCGAGCCGGATCTCCAGCTCCTGCGCGTCCAGTGCAGTGTCGATGCGGATGCGGCCCGCGGCGGGCTTGCCGTGCGCCGCGCGCTCGGCCGCAGGTTCGATGCCGTGGTCCAGCGCATTGCGCAACAGGTGCATGAAGGCATTGCGCAGCGCATCGGCGGCCTGCGGCTTCACGGCCACAGGCACCCCGGACTGCAGGACGACCTCCGGAGACTCCTTGCCCAGGTCCCGGGCCAGCGCCGGCAGGGACGCGGCCACGCCATCCACCACCTCGTCCAGGCCGGCCGCGTCGGCATCGGCGAGCGCGTTGGCGATGCGCTGCAGCGCGGCGCGGTGGTCCGGCGTGCAGCCGGGGTCCTGCGCCAGGGTGCCGATGCGCGCGCACAACGCATCGATGCGGGCGCGCGGCAGGCGCACCGCCTGGGCATCGCCAGCCGCGGGAGCGGCGCCGCGCCCCAGGGTGCCGTCGTTCACGCGCACGTAGGATTGCAGGGCCCCTGCCACCGCCTCCAGTTCGGCCTGCAATGTGGCCTGCAGGGCGGCATCGTCCCAGCCGGCGGGGTCGTCCCGCAGCGCGGCGTAGCGCTGCTCGGCCACATGGGCCGCGTCGGCGATGCGCAGGAGGCCGTAGGTGCGGGCGTTTCCCTTGACGGTGTGCATGTGGCGGAACAGCGCCGCGAGGGCATCCGGGCGCGCATCGGGCCGCGATGCCGCGGTCTCCAGCAGCGCGCGCTTGTCCTGCAGTAGGCGCACGGAGCTGTCGGCGAACTGCCGGAACTTGTCCGCCGCCACGCCCAGCAGTTCGCCGACCATGGCCAGGTCCTCCTTGCGCGCCTGGGCATCCCGCGCCAGTTCGCGCAACTCCGTCACGTCTCGCAGGCTCAGCAGCAGGCGCTCCACGGTGCCGTCGGCGGCCGTGATGGGCGACCAGCCCAGCTCGATCACCTTCACACGGCCGCCATCGAAGCGCACCTGCAATTCCTGCGGCAGCAGGTGGGCATTGAAAGAGAAGTTGAGTTCGTCCTCGCCGATGCAGGCGTCGATCGCGGCGAGGGCCTGGGCACGCGCATCGGCACTCAGGTCGGAGCGGTCGAACAGCAGTGCATCGAGCGTGCGGCCGGCAATGCCGCCCTCTTGCAGGATGCGCGTGAGGTGGTCCGAGTACTCGGGGTGGATGGTGCGCCCGGCCTGCAGGGTCAGAATGCCCTGGGGAATGGTGTGCAGCATGGCCTGGATGTCGGCCGTCTTGCGGCGCACCAGTTCGGAGCTTTCCTGGATTTTCTCCACCATGGCGTTGAACGCCGTGAGGGAGCGGCCGATCTCGTCCATACGGGTGACAGGCAGGCGGTGCGAGAAATCCTGGCTCATGGCGATCTCCGTCATCTTCAGCTCCATCTCGCGGATCGGACGCACGATCTGCCGATACAGCATGGTCCCCGCGGCGGCCAGGCCCAGGAGGGCCACGGCGCCCACGCCCAGCAGCGCGGCGGTGGTGTGCTCCAGCTGCGCATTGAGCGAGCCGATGGCCTCGTCCTTGCTGCGGCGCTTTTCCACCTGGATGGCCTCGATCATCTGGCCCTGCTCGCGCAGGTACTGGTCCACCGTGGCGGCCATGAAGGCCTCGGCCGCATCCTGCTGACCGGCGAGCTTGAAGCGCGCGGTGTCGTCGATGGCCGCGAAGTAGTTCTCCAGGCTCATGGCGGCTTCCTTCACCAGGCCACGCTGCGCATCGCTGTCGGCCTCCTCCAGCTGCTTTTGCAGTGCCTTCTGCAGCACCGCCTTGCGCTCCACCAGCTGCTCGTGCAGCTTCTGCGCGGTATCCGCGTCGTTCGCGGACACCATGCCCAGCGCAGCCATCTGCACGTCCTTGAGCTGGCCCATGAGCTCCACGGAATGGATGGCGCTGGGCACGACGCCCTCGGTCACCCGCTTGACCTGCCGGGCCCCCTCGGCCGACCGGTAGAGCGCGAAGCCTCCGACGGAGCACAGCGCGAGAAAGGCGAGAACGATCAGCAGGGTGATGCGCAAGCGGACGGTCATGGCAGGGGCGATCCACGCATGTAACAAGATGCATCCAGTATGGAATCCCCATATGGCGCGGGGATGACAAAGCCCCGCGAAGGTGCCGGACGCCCGCCAGAGTGCTGCGACGATGGCCAGACGATGTCTGCATATGCCGCGGAGGGAGCCTCGGCCGCTCACTCCTGCCCTTGCGCCAGAGAGGATACGACTGAAAGCAGGGACGTCGCATCGAAAGCCCGGGCACTGGCTACCATCGGCATGAACGACATCTCTTCAACTAGAAAAAGGCGCTACGTCCACCCCAACGCCAGGTGAGCAAAACAATGCTGAAGCAGATGCATCTGAAAAATTTCACGGTGTTTTCCGACGTGAAACCGGACTTCTCTGCTCAACTGAATGTGATCGTTGGCGAGAACGGCGCGGGCAAAACGCATTTGCCGAAAGCCGCCTATTCCGTCATGGCGGCCAGCCATGACGAGGGCAGGAAACCAACTGCAGAGACGCCGACCAAATCTGCGCTGCAAAGCCTTCTTGCCACCAAGCTCGTCAATGTGTTCCGCCCGGAATGCCTGGGACGCCTTGCCCGGAGGCGGCAGGGCCGAGAGCGGTGCGATGTCTCCCTGCTTTTCTCCGACGCAGAGTTGAACATCGACTTCAGCGTTGCCACGAACAGCAAGTCGGAAGTCGCCGTGGGCAACGCTCCCAGGAAAGCGGTGGATGTCGTCGCGCTCTCCCCCGAAAAGCATGCATATTTCGTGGAAGTGAAGGACTACCGGCACCCGGATACGGAAAGCTGGCCGATGCGGTCGCGGCCAAGGTTCTGCATACTCTCGCTTCCATGCTGCCCGCCCGCCTGAACGCCCAGGACACGGGTGAAAACGCGCCGAGCCAGCAATTACTTGAATGCCGATCCCTCAGGATCGTGCTCCATGTCGAGCAAAGCGAAAAGCACTCGAGAATGGTGAACCCCGCAGATCTCAGACAGAAGCTCTAGCAGCGGCTACGAGCAGTAGACGCGCACCCCAAGGTCTGCTCCGTCAGCCACATGGCAGGACTACCCTCTGGACCGTGCGACTCTGACATCTCCTCGAAGATGGGTATTTTCAACCGTGGGCTCAGGTCTCGGCGGTTGGCCCCTTCCACGCCGGATCATCCAGCCAGCCCCGCACCACGCCGTTCGTCCAGCCGAAGCCGTCCTGCAGAGGGTATTCGCCGCCGTCGCCACCCGCGGACGCATCGCAGTCGCTCTCGCACAGCGCGTATTTCTCCACCAGCCGGCCTTCCTGGTCGTACACGTGGCGCACGGTGGCGAGCCAGCGCTCGCGGATGTCGCTGGCCAGCTGGCGGCAGCCTTCGTCCCGGTCGCCATAGCGCGCGAATCCCTCGGCGCCCATCCATTGCATCGGCGCCCAGCCGTTGGGCCGGTCCCACTGCTCACCGCTCGCGATTTCCGTGGTGGCGAGGCCGCCGCGCACCAGCAGGCGCCGCCGCACGGTCGCAGCGAGTGCGTGCGCCTGCTCCAGCGTGGCCGTGCCCGTGAAGAGAGGCACCACCGTCGCGGCCGTGAGGGCGGGCCGGTGCAGGCGCTTCTCCCAGTCGTAGTCCAGGAAGGCCCCGGCCTCGTCGTTCCAGAAGAAGCGGGTCATCGCGTCCGCACGGCGCGCGGCGCGGCCGTCGAACTCGCTCGCGGTGGCGGTGTCGCCCGCCTCGCGGCTCAGGCGGGCGATCATCGTCTCGCTCGCATGCAGCAGCGCGTTCAGGTCCACGGGCAGGATGCGCGTGGTGCAGATGCCCGCCAGGCAGGCGGTGCGCGTGGCGGCGGCGTCCAGGTCGTCCAGCCAGCGCGAGCTGAAATCCCAGCCCGATTCCGCCGCCGCGCGCAGGTTGCGGAACACCTCGTTCGCCGGACGGGTGCAGGCGGCGGCGGTCTCCATGTCCTCGCGCCAGGATTCTTCCCGCGGCGTGTCGCGGTCGTCCCAGTAGCGGTTGAGCACGCTGCCGTCGGGCAGGGCCACCGCGCGCCGGTGGACACTGCCCGGCTCCAGCCCGTCGGCGCCGTCCA
Source organism: Paracidovorax cattleyae (assembly GCF_900104515.1). GTDB lineage: Bacteria > Pseudomonadota > Gammaproteobacteria > Burkholderiales > Burkholderiaceae_C > Paracidovorax > Paracidovorax cattleyae. The sequence goes on along the minus strand of NZ_FNJL01000024.1, from coordinate 48,176 downwards.
TCCAGAAAGCGTATTCACGCAGCATCTGCGGCAGGTAGCGGCGCGCGCCCTGCCCGCGCGTGGATTCGCACAGGTCGGCCATCAGCGCGAACACCGGCGGCTGCGAGCGGCTCAGGTAGTAGGTGCGCGTGCCGTTGGGCACGTGGCCGTAGGTGTCGATGAGGTAGGCGAAGTTGTCCGTCATCGCATGCAGCAGCCGCGGGCGCCCGCTGGGCACCAGGCCCAGCATGGTGAAGTACGAATCCCAGTAGTACATCTCCACGAAGCGGCCGCCGGGCACGACGTAGGCATGGGGAAGTTCCAGCAGGGACCCGCGCCGGGGATGGTGGGAGGGGTGCCGCGCCAGTTCGTCCCACAGCGCGTCGATGTGCGCCGCCAGCGGCAGGCCCGGCGGCGCGGTGGAGCGCTCGCAGCCGCTGCGCGGCGGGGCGAAGTGGCGGTGCACGAAACCGGCCAGGTCGAAGCCGGGGCTGCCGCGCTCGGCACGGTAGGCGGCCAGGATGTCTTCGGGCGGCACGCGGGGCGCGCAGTCCACGAAGGTCTTGGAATCCTCGAACACGCGCTGGCGCTGCACTTCCACGAACAGCTCTTCGTAGCGGTCGGCAGGGGAGCGCGTGTCCGGTGGCGGAACGCTGCGGGCCGCGGCGGCACGGGCGGCCGGCGTGGCGTCGATGGGGCCGGCGCCCTCGATGGGCGCCGCCGCATGGTGAGCGCGGGGCTCTGGTGTGGAGGTGTTTGAGGGCAAGGCGGACATGCGGCGGGTCAGGGGCGGGTGGATAAAGCCTTCGGTCATCGCGACAGCAGATGGGCCACGGCCGAGTTCTGGCATTGGAGCACCGCATCCCGCCCATTCCCTGTCGGAAATGCCCGGGCAGCACGTCGGACGCAGCGCCGTGACTTCGCATCCGCATACAAAATAATTAATCTCTGCAGAAATTAAATTTTTTTCAAATCGAAATCATCAAGAATTATTTACCCAACAATACCGCACAAATACGAGGAGAAACCCTTGTCGATTGCCGCAACCAGGACAGGATTGATTTTCGATGCCGGAACATTCACAGAGACGGAACCTTCCATCGAAAGCCATTTCATCTGCGGCAAAGGCCTCATCGATTCACGCACCGTTTTCCTGATAATGAACCGGGGACGTGATTGCGAATTCGAAGATCGACTGCAGCGGAACACCCCGCTGCATATCACCCACACGATCAAGCAGGCGGCGCAGGCAGAAGCGTCCCTGCTCTATGTGCAGGATCAGCTGGGCGATCCGGACGGCGGATTCGATACCACCCGCGTGATCACGGCAGATCTTTCTACCCTGCTGCTGTCGCCTTCCGGCATGGGACGTGTCAGTGCCTGCCTGGCAAGGTTCGCAGAACACCATCTCATGGTCTCCGCCATCCTGGGACCGACATCCGGTCCCCTCGCGTTGCCGCTCATGCTGGCCGACGTCGTGCTGATGACCCGCAAAGGTGCCCTGTGCATGGGCCGTCCCGACATGGTCCGGGCCATGCTGGGACAGGAATGCGACCTGCAGTCGCTGGGGGGCGCGCAAGTGCACAGCGAAGCCGGTTCGGTGCAGCTGGTTTTCGATGACGAGCAGACGCTGTTCGCCTGCACGCGGAAGCTGATAAGCCTGGGCAGCCGGCAGGCACCCCGCAGCCTCGCGAGGAGTCCCGGGCCGAGACCACTGCACATTGGCAGTCTGATCCCTCGCGACCCTGGCAGGCCCTACGACGCGCACCACCTGGTCGAGGCGGTCGCAGATGCAGGCAGCCTGCTGGAAATCAGCCCCCGCCACGCACCCGAAGTCCTGACCGGTTTCGCGACCCTGGGGAAACATCCCATTGCGCTGATCGCCAACAATCCCAGGTACCAGTCGGGCGCCATCCAGGGACCGTCGGCCAGGAAAATGGTCCGCGCCATCCGCATTGCGGACAAGCTCCGCATTCCCATTGTTTTCTTCGCGGATGTGCCGGGCTTCATGATAGGCAGAGAAGCTGAGCGCAGCGGCATATTCTCCGCGGCGGCCGAATTGTTTTCGGCCCATGTCCGAAGCACCGTCCCCAAAATCCTCATCGTCGTGCGAAAAGCCTATACCGGCGGACTGTACGCCATGCAGGGGCCCGGCTTCGACCCTGTGGCGATCCTCGCCTATCCGCACGCCGGCATTGGGGTTTTTGGCGTCAAAACGATGGAAGCGATATTGGAAAACGCTCCACCTGAAACGCGGCAGGTGGTGGAACTGCTCCGCCAAGAGATCTCGGCACCGGCCCGGCTGGCCGATAAAGGCCTCGTCACGGAAGTGATCGACCCTGCAGACACGCGGGAAAGAATACTGCACCATCTCGCCCCATTTCTCGCGGCAGAGGCCTCATCTGGACAGCCCGCGGCCCCCGCCAGGAAATCTGTCCCGCGTCCCGGGCCCATCGGCGTTTCCAGGGTCTCCGCTCCATTGCGCAAGCGTGCATGACCGGCAGCCACCCACCCGGCGCCCCATGAATCTCCCTTAAGAAGTGAAAACCCTGCAACGATGAAATCCTGGATCTTCGAACAATTCAACGTTTCCACTGACGAAAACCCTGCCGCTTTCGACCCGGCCAACTATCAGGCGGAACTCGCCTGGCGAAGAAAGAGCTGGATCGATGCGGAAGCCCTCGGGTACGAAGGCATCTTCTTCAGCGAACACCATTTCGGCGGCGCACGGGTTTCTCCGGCGCCCGCCCTGGTCGCAGCCGCGGCCGCGGCACTGACGAAGCGGTTGAGGATCGGCATCCTGGGATGGGTGCTTCCGCTCAGCCAGCCGTGGCGTGTCCTGGAGGAGATCGGCGTACTCGACCACCTGAGCGGGGGACGGCTGGAGGTCGGCCTGGCACGCGGATCCAATCCCGACGAGGCGGTTGCCCTGGGCATGGATCGGGAGCATCTGCAACCGATGTTCGATGAGGCCCGGCAGATCATCCGGAAAGCGATGGACACGGCCCCGCTGGACCACGCAGGCACTTACTGGACGATGAGGAACCTGCACGCTCTTCCCTCGCCGCTGCAAAGGCCCTTCCCGCCGGTCTGGGCGACGGTGCGCAGCGCCAGGGCCACGCAGGAAGCCGCCCGCGAGGGACACAAGGTCTGTACGGGCTTCCTCTCCGTGGACGAGGTCTGCGCACTCTTCGATGAATACCGCAACGCCATCCATGCCGGGTCCGAAGACGAAGTGTCTTCCCGGCTCGCGATAAGACGGTGCATTTTCGTGGCACCGGGCCGGGCCGAGGCGCTGGAACAAGCCGACATCGCGCGCCAGCGCATTCCCTCCATCCTGGAGCAGGACACCATCGCCGGGTCGCCGGCCGATGTCGTGGAGCAGATCATCGAGCAGGCACGCCGCACGGGGGCTGGCCACATGGTGGGCTTCTTCACGGGCAATACCCTGGACAGGAATGCCCTGCTGACGTCATACCGGCTCTATGGCCTGCAGGTCATTCCCGCACTTGGAAGACACTTCGGCCAGCAGCGAACCTCGCTTGCGCGTTGACGCGGAGCACAGTATTCCGGGGCGCCGCCGGCGAGGCGCCTATGCGGGCCGGCCGCCCCCGGTGATGTACTGCTCCATCTGCTCGATGATGAACTGCTGCTCGGAAATCACGTCCTTCACGAGGTCGCCGATCGAGATGAGGCCCACGAGCGTGCCATCTTCCTCCACCACGGGCAGGTGCCGCAGGCGGTTCTCGCTCATGAGCGCCAGGCACTGGCCGCTGGTCTGCACGGGCCGCACGAAGCGCACTGCGCGGGTCATCACGTCCGCCACGCGGGTGTCGCCCGAAGTGCGGCCCAGCAGCGCCACCTTGCGCGCGTAGTCCCGCTCGGTGACGATGCCGGCGATGCGCCCGCCGTCCACCACGAGCAGCGCACCGATGCCCTTGTCGGCCATCAGGCGCAGCGCGTCGAGCATGGAGTCGGACGGCGCGATGGTGAAGACCTCCTGGCGGGCCTTGGATCTGAGGATGTCTGCGACGGCGGTCATGGAAGCCTCCCGGTGCTGGATGGTGAACGGCATCTGGCCTGGCGCCAGTGTCCATGCAAGCCGCGCGGTCCGCAACGGGGCGACGCCCGGCCGTGGCCGGGCGGGGTATACACAAGGTTGCAAAAAGCCGCTGCCACAGCGGGCGTCAATGCGGCGCGGGCAGCGCGGCGGCACCGGTCCTGCCGGCCTTGGCCGCCTTGCGCAGCGCCACGGCATCGGGCGCGGCGGCGCGGGGCCCCCGGTCCAGGCGGAACACCTGCACCGACTCCGACACGGTCTGGGCCTGGCGCTCCAGTTCGATGGCCAGGGCGGCGCTCTCCTCGACCAGCGCCGCGTTCTGCTGGGTGATGGTATCCAGCTGGGCCACGGCCGCATTCACCTGCGAGATGCCCGAAAGTTGCTCGTTCGAGGCGCTGTGGATCTCCCCGATGAACACGCCGACGCGGCGCACCAGTTCGAGCGATTCCTGCATGGTCCGACGGGCACCGTCGGTACACGCATGGCCCTCGCCCACCCGCGCCGCGGATTCCTCGATCAGCTGGCGGATTTCCTTGGCGGCGGACTGGGTGCGCTGCGACAGGCTGCGCACCTCCGCGGCCACCACGGCGAAGCCGCGGCCGTGCTCGCCCGCGCGCGCCGCCTCCACGGCCGCGTTCAGCGCGAGGATGTTGGTCTGGAAAGCGATGGAGTCGATCAGCCCGGTGATCTCGCCGATGCGGCCGGACGAGGTCTGGATCTCCCGCATGGTCGCGGCCACCTCGTCGACCGCGCCGCTGGTGCGCTCGGCCACGCCCGTGGCCTGCTGGGCGAGTTCGCTGGCCTGGCGTGCGGAGTCTGCGGTCTGCTTGACGGTGCCGGTGATCTCCTCCATCGAGGCGGCCGTCTGCTGCAGGTTGCTCGCCTGGCTCTCGGTGCGCGAGGACAGGTCCTGGTTGCCCTGCGCGATCTCCCGGCTGGACAGGCGCATCCTGTCGCTCTCCTGGCGGGCATCGCGCACGATGGACAGCAGGTTCACGTTGAGCTGCGCGAGCGCCCTCTGCAGCTCGCCGGTCAGGCCGGTGCGCGTCACGGACACGCTCTGCGTGAGGTCGCCGGCCGCCATGCGGTTGGCCGCACCCACCATGGCGGCCAGCGGACGCACGGCAGCGCGGCGCACCCATGCGAACCCGCCCAGCGCCACGCATGCGGCAGCCAGCCAGGCCAGCGCGGCGGACATGCCGGACACCCGGTCCACGAGACCGGCGAGGAAGGCGGCCAGCCAGACGGCCGCGAAAGCCATGGCCACCTGGCCGCCCAGGCCGACATCCAGCGCCTGGGCAATGCGCCCGGACAGGTTCCTTCGCACGACGCGGCCGCGCTGCAGCGCATGCACCATGCAGCCGGCCTGCTTCTCGGCGCGCATGTGTCCGTAGAGCGCTTCTGCGCCCGCGACCTGCTCGCGCGAGGCCTCGGTGCGCACCGACATGTAGCCCACCGGGCGGCCGTCCTCCATCAGCGGCGTGACGTTGGCCATGACCCAGTAGTAGTCTCCGTTCTTGCGGCGGTTCTTCACGGCAGCGGACCATGGCCACCCCGCGGCGATGGTCTCCCACATGTCGCGGAACGCCTCTTCCGGCATGTCCGGGTGGCGGATCATGTTGTGCGGCTGCCCCAGCAGTTCGGCGCGCTCGTAGCCGCTCACCTCGACGAACATCGGATTGCAGTAGAGGATGCGGCCCTGCAGGTCGGTGGTGGACACCAGGGTCTCGCCCCGCGGGAAGGGGTATTCCTGGGTGGTGACGGGAAGGTTGGCGCGCATGGTTCTCCTCGGCTGGATGGTGTCTGTTCTGTCAGGGGGCCGCTTCCTGCATCCCAGGACGGCCCACCCCTCGAGTATTACGGGAACGCGGAAAAATTGATGCAATTGGAAACAACTCATCCATAGCCAGAGCCTTGACTTCGGGAAGCGAGGCAGCTCCGGGGCAGAGCACCTGCCGTTGTCCGCTTTGCAGGCTTCAGCCAGGCGCGAGCAGCC
>NZ_FNJL01000024.1:0-42105 GCF_900104515.1 Paracidovorax cattleyae | reverse complement strand
CCCCCCCCCCCCCCCCCCCCCGGGGCCGCAGTAACGGAATGCCGTCGCTTGGACGGCCACGCTTCACAAGCCGTTTTCATTCGGCGGTGAGAATGCATGGTTCTCCCAGCAGCGCCCGCCATGAATTCCTCGCCCTCCTGCTCCGCCCGCCGCTTTTCCGCTCCCTCCGCTTCCGCCTTCCCTTTTCCGCCCGCAAGGCCGCCCTGCCCCGGCGCCGCCGCGCCGGAAAGCGGCCGCGGCTCCGGGGACCGCGGGGGCCGCGCGCTGTGGCTGGTGCTGGGCATCGGCCTGGCCCTGGCCGGCTGCTCCGACAAGGCCCCCGCGCCCGCGCCGCGCGGCCCCGTGGAAGTGGGCGTGGTCACCCTGCAGCCCGAGCGCCAGTCGGTCACCACCGAGTTGCCCGGGCGTACCAATGCCTACCTCGTGGCCGAGATCCGGCCGCAGGTGGGCGGGATCGTGCAGAAGCGCCTGTTCACGGAAGGCGCGGAGGTGAAGGCGGGTCAGGCGCTCTACCAGCTGGATCCGGCGCCGCTGGAGGCGGCGCTCGCCAGTGCCGAGGCCTCGCTCAGCCGGGCCCAGGCCACGGCCGCATCGGCGGAATCGAACGCGCGCCGCAACGCCGAGCTGGCGAAGATCGAGGCCGTGAGCCGGCAGGTGGCGGACGACAGCCAGGCCGCGGCACAGCAGTCGCGCTCGGACGTGTCCGTGGCCCGCGCCGCGGTGGCCACCGCGCGCATCAACCTGGGCTATGCGCGCATCCAGTCGCCCATCTCCGGCCGCACGACCACGTCGAGCGTCACGCCCGGCGCGCTGGTCACGGCCAACCAGACCACGGCCCTCACCACCGTCTCGCAGGTCGATCCGCTCTACGTGGACGTCACCCAGTCGAGCACCGACGTGCTGCGCTGGAAGACCGAGCTGGCCCAGGGCCGGCTGCAGCGCGCCGGCGAGGGCCAGGCGCGCATGCGGCTCAAGCTCGAGGACGGCAGCACCTATGCCCACGCCGGCCGGCTGCAGTTCAGCGGCATCACGGTGAACCCCACGACCGGCGCGGTCACGCTGCGCGGCGTGGTGCCCAATCCGGACGGCCTGCTGATGCCCGGCATGTACGTGCGGGCGGTGCTGGAGACCGGCGTGAACGAGCAGGCCCTGCTCGTGCCCCAGCAGGGCGTGACGCGCGACGCGGCCGGCAATGCCAGCGTGCTGGTGGCCAACGCGCAGGACAAGGTGGAGCGCCGCGCCATCCAGGTGGGCGCGGCCGTGGGCAACCGCTGGGCGGCCACGGCGGGCCTCGCGGCCGGCGACCGCATCGTCGTGGACGGGCTGCAGCGCATCCAGCCGGGCGACGCCGTCAAGGCCGTGGAGGTGAAGATCCCGCCGCAGGGCGCGGCGCCCGCGTCGGCCAGGGCCTCATCGCCAGCGGCCCCGGCCTCTGCCCAGGCCCCGGCGGCCTCGCGCTGACGCAGGAGCGCGCCCCATGGCCCAGTTCTTCATCAACCGGCCCATCTTCGCGTGGGTCATCGCCATCGTCATCATGCTCGCGGGCGCGATGTCGATCCGCAACCTGCCGCTGGAGCAGTACCCCGACATCGCGCCGCCACGGGTGTCCATCAGCGCCACCTACACCGGCGCCTCCGCCAAGACGGTGGAGGAATCGGTCACGCAGGTGATCGAGCAGCAGCTCAAGGGGCTGGACAACCTCATCTACATGGGCTCGACCAGCGACGCCTCGGGCAATTCGCGCACCACGCTCACCTTCAATGCCGGCACCAACATCGACGTGGCCCAGGTGCAGGTGCAGAACAAGCTGCAGCAGGCCATGTCGCGCCTGCCCCCGGCCGTGCAGAGCCGCGGCGTCACCGTCACCAAGGGCGGCAACGACTACCTGATGATCGTCACCTTCACCTCGCCCGACCCGTCGGTCACGCAGGTGGACATCGGCGACTACATCTCCAGCAACCTGGTGGACGTGATCAGCCGCATCGACGGCGTGGGCGACGTGGCCACCCTGGGCACGGGCTACGCCATGCGCGTGTGGATGGACCCGGCCAGGCTCGAGAAATACGCGCTCATGCCCTCCGACGTGGGCAGCGCGCTCAATGCGCAGAACGCGCAGGTCTCGGCCGGGCAGCTGGGCGCCCTGCCCGCCGTGGGCCAGCAGCAGCTCAACGCCACCATCACCGCGCGCAGCAAGCTGCAGAGCCGCGAGGAGTTCGAGAACATCGTCCTGAAGGTCGCGACCGACGGCTCGATCGTGCGCCTGAAGGACGTGGCGCGCATCGAGCTGGGCGCGGACAACCTCACCATCACCTCGCGGCTGAACGGCCAGCCCGGCGCGGGCATGGGCGTGGTGCTGGCCGACGGCGCCAACGCCATGGCGGTGGCCGAGGCGGTGAACGCCAAGGTCGCCGAGCTGCGTCCCTTCTTCCCCTACCAGCTCAAGCCCTTCACGAGCTACGACACCACCCCCTTCGTGGAAGCCTCCATCGAGGAGGTCATCAAGGCGCTGGTGGAAGCCATGGCCCTCGTGGTGCTGGTGATGTACCTCTTCCTGCAGAACTTCCGCGCCACGCTGATCCCGGCCATCGCCGTGCCGGTGGTGCTGCTGGGCACCTTCGGCGTGCTGTCGGCCGCGGGCTACTCCATCAACACCCTGACCATGTTCGGCATGGTGCTGGCCATCGGCCTGCTGGTGGACGACGCCATCGTGGTGGTGGAGAACGTCGAGCGCGTGATGAGCGAGGAGGGCCTGCCGCCGAAGGAGGCCACGCGCAAGTCCATGGCCGAGATCACGCCGGCCCTGGTGGGCATCGCGCTCACGCTGTCGGCGGTGTTCATTCCCATGGCCTTCTTCGGCGGCTCCACGGGCGTGATCTACCGGCAGTTCTCCATCACCATCGTCTCGGCCATGGTGCTGTCGGTGCTGGTGGCCCTGACGCTCACGCCCGCGCTCTGCGCGACGCTGCTCAAACCGATCCCGAAGGGCACGCACAGCCCGCACGCCGGCGCGCCGCGGCGCGGGCCGCTGGGCTGGGTGGACCGCTTCTTCGCGGGCTTCAACCACCGCTTCGACCGCACGGCCGACAGCTACCAGCGCGGCGTGGGCCGCATAGTTCGCCGGGGCGGCCGCATGATGCTGATCTACGCGCTGATCGTGGGCGGCATGGCCGTGCTGTTCATGCGCCTGCCCACCTCGTTCCTGCCCAACGAAGACCAGGGCGCGGTGCAGGTGCAGATCACGCTGCCCGCGGGCTCCTCCAACACGCGCCTGCAGGCCGTGATGGCCGAGGTGCAGAAGTACTTCGCGGCGCAGCCCGACGTGGTGAGCTTCAACTCCATCACCGGCGCCAACGGCGACCAGAGTTCCGCGCGCGGCTTCGTGCGGCTGAAGGACTGGAGCGAGCGCCCGCGGCCCGAGCAGAGCGCCGACGCGATCGCCCGCAAGGCCACCCGCGACCTGCGCCAGATCCGCGATGCGCGCATCTTCGTGGTGCTGCCGCCGGCCGTGCGCGGCCTGGGGGCCAATGCAGGCTTCAACTTCCAGCTCAAGGACCTGAACGGCCTGGGGCACGAGGCGCTGGTGGCGGCGCGCGACAAGGTGCTGCAGCTCGCGCGCGACCGCCACGAGGTCTCCAACCTGCGCGCCAACAACCCCGACGACACCTCCCAGCTGGGCGTGACCATCGACGATGCCAAGGCCGGCGCCCTGGGCCTGGCCACCGCGGACATCAACAGCACGCTATCCAGCGCCATCGGCGGCACCTACGTGAACGACTTCCTGAACAAGGGCCGGGTCAAGCGCGTGTACATGCAGGGCGATGCGCCCTTCCGGATGCTGCCGCAGGACATCGGCCCCTGGACGGTGCGCAACAACCAGGGCCAGATGGTGCCGTTCTCGGCCTTCTCCAGCACCTACTGGACCTACGGCTCGCCCCAGCTGCAGCGCTACAACGGCAGCCCCAGCTACGAGTTCGTGGGCGATGCGGCCCCGGGCGTCAGTTCCGGCGCGGCCATGGGCGCGATCGACGAAATCATGAAGCAGATGCCCCCGGGCATCGGCTACGAATGGACGGGAGCCTCCTACCAGGAGCGGCTCTCGGGCTCGCAGGCGCCGCTGCTGTACGCGATCTCCATCCTGTTCGTGTTCCTGTGCCTGGCTGCGCTCTACGAGAGCTGGTCGGTGCCGTTCTCGGTGATCCTGGTGGTGCCCCTGGGCATCGTCGGGGCGCTGCTGGGCATCGGCATCCGCGGGATGTCGAATGACGTGTATTTCCAGGTGGGCCTGCTGACCACCGTGGGGCTGGCCTCCAAGAACGCCATCCTGATCGTGGAATTCGCCACCCAGCTGCAGGCGGCCGGGCGCCGCGTGATCGACGCCACGCTCGAAGCCGTGCGGCTGCGGCTGCGGCCCATCCTCATGACCTCGCTGGCCTTCGGCTTCGGCGTGCTGCCGCTGGCCATCGGCACCGGCGCGGGCGCGGGGGGACGGCAGGCGATCGGCACCGCGGTGCTGGGCGGCATGGTGGCGGCCACCGTGCTGGGCGTGTTCTTCGTGCCCGTGTTCTTCGTGCTGATCCGCAGCTTCTTCGCCCGGCGCGGTGCGCGTGCCGAGCCCGCCGCGGCGCACCCGCCCGCGGGCAACGACGGCACCCCGCCCTCCAGCCCTGCTCCCGGAGCCTCCGCATGACGCGCGCGCACTTCTCCCTGGCCCCTCTATGCCCGCGCCTCCCTGCCGGGGCGGCCCTGGCCGCCGCGCTGCTCGCGGCGGGCTGCACCAACCTCGCGCCGCCCTTCTGGAAGCCCGCGCTCCCCGTGCCGGAGGCGGTCGGCACCCCGTCCGACCGCGGCACCGACAGCGTGGCGTTGACAGACGCGCCGGACATCGGCCTGGGCCCCTGGGAATCGTTCATCACGGAGCCGCGGCTGCGCAGCGTGATCACGCAATCGCTGGAAGCCAACCGCGACCTGCGCGTGGCGGTGCTGGCCATCGAGCGCGCCCGGGCCCAGTACGGCGTGAGCCGCGCGGACCTCTTCCCCACCGTGGCCGCCACGGGTGCGGGAACGCGTGCGCGCACGGCCGACGACCTCACCGCCGCCGGCCGCGCCAATACCACCGCCCAGTACAGCGCCCAGATCGGGTTCACGAGCTACGAGATCGACTTCTTCGGCCGGATCCGCAACCTCAACGATGCCGCGCTGCAGGAATTCCTGCGCGTGGGCGATAACGCGCGCAGCGTGCGCCTGAGCCTGGTGTCCGACGTGGCCGGCGCCTGGCTCGCGCTCGACGCCGACGCGCGCCGCCTGCTGCTCGCGCGCGAGACGCTGCGCACCCGGTCGCAGTCGCTCGCCCTGGCGCGGCGCAGCTATGAACAGGGGGCCACCTCGGGCCTCACGCTCACGCAGACACAGGCGACGGTCGATACGGCGCGCGCCGACCTCGCCAGTGCCGCCACCCAGCTCGCCAAGGATCGCAACGCGCTCCACCTGCTGGTGGGACGCCCCGTGGACGATGCCCTGCTGCCGCCGGCGGCCTTGGAGGCGCTGGCGCCGCCGCCCGCGGAGGCCGAGGCCGCCACACCGGGCGGCGCCCGCGCCGGCAGCCCCGATCCGGCGCGCTGGCAGCGGCCCACGGTGTCCGTGGCGCAGGCCCTGGCGGTGCCCGCGGGCTCGCTGCCGTCCTCGACGCTGCTGCGCCGCCCGGACGTGCAGGCGGCCGAGCGCTCGCTGCGGGGCTCGTTCGCCAATATCGGCGCGGCGCGCGCGGCGTTCTTCCCTTCGCTCACGCTCACCACCAGCGTGGGCACGGCGAGCAACGAACTGTCGGGCCTCTTCGGCGCGGGCAACGGCACCTGGAGCTTCGCGCCCCAGATCCGCCTGCCGATCTTCGACGGTGGACGCAACCGGGCCAACCTGCGCGTGGCCGAGGTCGCACAGGAAACCGCCGTCGCCCAGTACGAAAAGACCGTGCAGACGGCCTTCCGCGAAGCGGCGGACGCACTGGCCGAGCGCGCCACGCTGCAGGAGCGCCTGCAGGCGCAGCAATCCCTCGTGGATTCCAGCCAGCGCGCGCTCGACCTGACCCTCGCCCGGTGGCGGCTGGGCGCCGACAGCTACCTGGCCGTGCTGGATGCGCAGCGCTCGCTCTACACCGCGCAGCAGGGGCTGATCGGCGTACAGCTGGCCGACCAGTCCAACCGGGTCACGCTCTACAAGGTGCTCGGCGGATGGGGCGAGGAGCCGGACGCCGGCAGGCCGTGATGGCGCCCCTGCGGCCCCCCTTGCGGCGCCGCGACGCGGATGACGCTGACCGTCGCAGCGGCGCAGTCCAGGCGCATCTGGCGCGCGCACGTGCCGCCGGTGTCGCTCGAATGCACGGCGATGTTCCGGGCCTGCAGCAGCCGCAGAGCGGCCTCGGCATTGAGCGCCCCGACCAGCGGCACGCGCCCGGCACCGGCGGCGCCCTCCCGCATGCTGGCGCCCCCCGCCAGATGGGCCTCGATCTGCGCGCAATCCCCCGGCCCGGCCTGCAGGCGCTGCAGCATCGCATCCACGGCCTGGTCCACGTAGCGCGCCCCGGCCGGCGGGTACGCCACGGGGGCGCAGGGCAGCAGGCAGTGCGCCAGGGCATAGAGGCCGCGGGATTTCCAGAGCAGCGCGATGCCGACGCACGAGCCCAGCGTGGCCTTGAGCAACTCGGGGCTGCGCCCCAGGGCCAGTTCGCCCATGCGCACGTGGACCTGCTCGGCGCGCTCCGTCATGCCGCCACGCTTTCGTAGATCTGCGGCTGCACGAACTGGAAGGGCACGTCCATGGACGTCAGCGATTCCGACTCGCCGATCACCAGTTTGCCGTGCCGGCGCAGCGACGGCGCGAGGTGGCGGACGGCGCCGCGGATGTCGTCGGCGGTGAAGTAGATCAGCACATTGCGCAGGAACACCACGTCGAAACGCTCCTGCCACGGCGCCGGCTCCATCAGGTTGTGCGGCTCGAAGGCGATGCAGCGCCGCACGGCGTCATCCAGCATGAACTGCCCGGGCCGCCGTGCGGCGTCGTAGCGCTCGAAGATCTCGGGGTGGCCCGCCCGGAACGCCGCCACGGACGCCCCCGCGTACCGGCCCGCGCGCGCATGCGCCAGCACGTCGGTGCTGATGTCCGTCCCCAGGATTTCGTAGGAGAACCCGGGTTGCCGGCGGCGCACCTCCTCGCAGCAGATCGCGATCGTGCAGGCCTCCTCGCCCGTGGAGGCCGCGGCCGACCATACGCGCAGCGGCCGTCCCCATCCCTCTTCGACCCACTTGGGCAGGAATACGTCGCGGAAGTACTGCCAGACCTTGGGCGTGCGAAAAAAGGAGGTCTGGTGGGTCGTCACCGCATCGACGAAGGGCTGGCGCTCGTCCTCGTTGCGGTCCAGGTGCTCCACGTATCCGGCGTAGGAATCGATGCCCAGGTGGCGCATGCGCGGGCGCAGCCGGGCCTGCAGCATGGTCTTCTTGGCCTCGACCATGTGGATGCCGGTGTGCCCGCGCACCCGCTGCAGCAGCCGCAGCAGGGTCGCGCCGTCCATGTCCCCGAACTCAGGCATCGGCCATCTCGGCCTCCAGCTCGCCGATGGACGCGAAAATGCGGGCGGCATCCAGCGTCAGCACATGGGTGGGCGTGCCGCCCTCGCCCTGCGTTTCCAGCACCTCGGAGACGTGGTGGCGCGTGCGGGGGGTCAGTGCATTGCGCATCAGCGAGGGAATGGGGTATTTGCCCGCGGCATCGATGTGCACGATGCTGCGCACCCGGTCCACCTGCAGCCCCAGCAGGGTGTCGCCCTGCTGCAGCACCACCACCTTCGGCTCGAGCACGTCCTGGGGCCCGGGCTCGCCCAGCTGGTAGTAGCGGCGGACATCCACCACCGTCACCAGTTTGCCGCGCAGGTTGTACATGCCCGAGACGAAGCCGGGTGCGCCCGGCACCGGGATCAGACCGTCGCCGCAATCGATGATTTCACGCACGTCCTGCATCGGCAGGCCGAAGGCCTGCCGGGAGTCGAACCACAGGAAGGACTGGCGCACGCCCGCGTGCCGCTCCGCGGCGCGGGCCGTCCGGTCCCGTGAAGCGAACAGGCTGCTGTGCTGGCCGGAGATGCGGCCGATCTCGCCGTGGTCCAGCACCCCCTGGCTGTCGAGCAGGAACACGTGGCCCCGTTCGCCCAGGTCCAGACAGCCCGCGAACATGCTGGCGCGGTGGCGCGTCAGCACGGGCACATGCATCACGTCGTCCTCGGAATAGGCGACGATCGCCTCCACGCTGTCCACCAGCAGGCCGACGTGCATCGCTCCGGCCTGGAGCACGACGACTCGCTGTCCGCCGGAATCGTCGCCGTCCGTGCCGGCACCGGTCTGCAGCAGGTCCCCGAAGCGCACCACCGGAACCACGTCGTCCCGGATGTGCATCACGCCCGCGCACAGCGCGTCCTGCACCGGCGAGCGTTCGATGCCCCGGGCCTGCACGATCTCGTGCACCCCGTGGATGGCGAAGCCCAGCAGCAGGTCGCCCACCCGAAAGGTGATGCAGCGCGTGCGGTTGCGCTTGGCCCGGGAGGCAACGCCCTCCCCCGTGGCGGTGCCGGCCCGGGGCACGTTCTCGATCGCCACCAGCCGGTCGAGATCGAGCACGCGCACGAGCTCGCCCCCGACCTTGAGCACGCCGGCCACCACGCGGTGGGTGGAATGGTCCTGGTAGCCGAACAATGCCTGCTCGTCGCCGCGCGGGCGCATCACGCGCCGGGTGTCGTCGAACATCAGCCCCAGGCGGACGCCGAGGTGCTGGACGATCACCACCTTGGCGCCTGCGGGGTCGTCGGCGGCGCCCAGCCCCAGCAGGCGCCGCATGTCGAGCATGGGCACGATGGTGCCGCGCAGGTTGAACACGCCCACCACGAAGTCGGGCGCCAGCGGCATGGAAACGATCCTGCCGGGCAGGTTGACGGCTTCCTGCACGTGCCGGACGTCGATGGCGAACTCCTCGTCGCCCAGCGTGAAGGAGGCATAGACCGCAGCCTGCC
Source organism: Paracidovorax cattleyae (assembly GCF_900104515.1). Lineage (GTDB taxonomy): Bacteria > Pseudomonadota > Gammaproteobacteria > Burkholderiales > Burkholderiaceae_C > Paracidovorax > Paracidovorax cattleyae. The sequence goes on along the minus strand of NZ_FNJL01000024.1, from coordinate 33,053 downwards.
CGGCTGGGGCCGGGAGAACAGGCGCGGTGTCTTGCGGATGGCTCAAGGTGGCTCTCCTCTGCCGGGCGGATCAGCCCTTGGCCTTGAAACCGGCGAAGGCCGCGGCCAGGCGCTGCGCCCCGCCGTCGAGATCGCGGCACGCCATGTCGATGCCCTCGGAGGCGGAGGCCGACTTCTCGGTTTCCTCGGCGATGTGCTGGATGGCGTCGCCGATCATCTTGACCGCGCCGAGCTGTTCTTCCGCGGCGCTCGACACTTCGGAAATCGCCTGGCCGGTCTGGCGGATGCTCTTGACGATCTTCGTGAAGGCATCGCCGGCCTGCCTGGACACGTCGCTGCCCTGGACGATGAGCTTCACCGAGCCGTTGATCAGCTTGGAGATTTCCTTCGTTGCCTGCGACGAGCGCTCGGCCAGCTTGCGCACCTCGTCGGCCACCACGGAAAAGCCCAGGCCGTGCTCGCCCGCGCGGGCAGCCTCGATGGCCGCGTTGAACGCCAGCATGTTCGTCTGGCTCGCGATCTCGCTGATGACCTTGACGATCTCCGACATGTCTTCCGACGAGCGGCCGAGCACTTCCATCGACTCGATCGCCTTGTTGATCGCCTGGGCGCCCTGCTCCGCCTCTTCCTGCGTGTGGCGCGCGACGGCGTCCGTGCCCTTCGCATTCTGGGCGATGGAGTGGATCGACGCCGTGAGCTCCTCGATCGAGGCGTTCATTTCCTCGGTGGTCGCGCACAGGGCCTGGGCACCGGTCGCCACCGCGCCCGACTTGCCGAGGATGCCGCGGGTCTGCTCCGACAGGCTCCCGACGAGGGAGCCGATGGACTTGTCGAGGTCCTCGGCCCGCCGCTTCTCCTCATGGATGTCCTTGAGCGAACCGGCCACGCGCAGCGGACTGCCTTGCACATCACGCAGCGTCGTGCCGCGCGCCCGGAACCATCGGTACTCGCCCGAGCGCACCTTGCAGCGGTACTCGAGGTCGTAGGGCGTCTTGCCCGTCTTGTCCATCAGGTGCGCGGCAAAGGCCTCGAACGTCGGATCCTTGTCCTCGGGGTGCAGCAGCGAGCCCCAGCTGTCGAGCACGTTCGGGAAGTCGCTCTCGTCCTGGTAGCCCAGCAGCATGCGGAACCGGTCGGACCACCAGAACGGCGTCTGCGGCTGCACGTTGCCGTCGGCCGGGTATGCCATGTCCCACAGGCCCTCGCTGGCGCTCTGGTTCACCAGGTCGAAGCGGATCAGCGCGCCATCCAGTTCTTCCTTCTGCTTCTTTTCGTCCGTGATGTCCTTGAGCGAACCGGCCACGCGCAGCGGGTTGCCCTCCGCATCGCGCAGCGTGGTGCCGCGCGCGCGGAACCAGCGGTACTCGCCCGAGCGCACCTTGCAGCGGTACTCGCGGTCGTACGGTGTCTTGCCCGTCCTGTCGGTCAGGTGGGCGGCGAACGCGTCGAAGGTCGGGCCGCTGTCCTCGGGATGCAGCAGCGAACCCCAGCTGTCGAGCACGTTCGGGAAGTCGCTCTCGTCCTGGTAGCCCAGCAGCTTGCGGAATTGATCGGACCACCAGAACGGCGTGCCCGGCTCCACGTTGCCATCGGCCGGATAGCGCATGTCCCAGAGGCCCTCGCTGGCGCTCTTGTTCACCAGATCGAAACGGGTGAGGGCTTCCGCCAATTCCTGCTCGAGCGTGGAAGGCTGCTGCGAGGGGGTGGCGGCGGTCGTGGGCAGATCGGACATGGAATTTCCATAATTTGGTATTGACAAATTCCCATGCAATGACTTGTCATTTTTGCGACATTTACCTGCATGGCATGCATCCCGAACGGGATCAACCGGTAATATCTCACAAATTGCTACAAGTGATTACAGCTTGGGGGTTTGTCCTACACCCCGCGACAGGGCCACTGCCCGTCGCCAGCACGTACGGCGTTCAGATGTCCAGGGGCAGGAGCGTCACCTCCATCGCGTCATCCAGCCACGCCATCGTGGGCTCGCCGGCCTCGTCGGCCACCCCCTGCCCGAAGAACTGCGACGCGCAGAGCACCTCCACGTCGATGCCCTCCAGGCTGTGCCGGGCGATCACCGCGCCGATGCAGGCGGCACGCGCCCGCTCCACGAGGCCCCGGACGATGGCCGTGCCGGCAGCCAGAGCAATTGCTCTGCCAGCGGTGGATCGCACCGCAGCACCTCCAGCAGTTGGCGCACCTTACCGGGCTGCAGGGGCACGACGACGAAGCAATCGGTATCGAAGCGCGGCGGGTGGGGCGGGCAGCGTGCCCATCTGGGCAGCGGCGTTCTGCAGGCTCATCTCAGGCTCCTCTCCGGGAAATATCGATGCCGTGGAGGGTGCATGCACATCGGCGCGACCACCGGCCGCCCGGTGAACGAGAGCGCCGGTATGCGAAATCCAGATGCGTCCGGCATGTTTCCTCACGCATTCAGGCGCTTCGCGCCCGCTCGGCGATGCCCCGGGACCAGCGTGGTCCCGGCCGCATGACAGGCCGATCAGGAAGGCTCCGTGGCACGCCCGGATGATCGGGGCGTGGCCGCGAGGCGATTCGCCTGCGGCCGAAGGGGCGAGCGGCGCCGGACCGTTGGGGTTGGCGGGCGGCACCGTGCAGGTGGACTCGGTGCGGAACAGGATGGTCCGCGGGTCATAGCCAGGCCGGGCCTGGCATCCCCTCTGCATGGCGTGAATCATGGAGGGGCGGCCCGGGACCTTCATCCCGAAGCAGGTGGCGACCCGCCACCACCGGCTCTGCGGATGGCAAACGCTCTAACGAAGCAATCCCCCGTATCCATGGCCGTACCCCGGATAGAAAACGGTCGACTGGTCCTGGAGTCCGGAGGGCTGGTAATGCGAAGACGAAGCCCCGTAGGCCGCGCCGCTCTCGCTCTCGCTCTCGCTATCATTGGCAACCATGGCCGCAGCGACCTCGGAACGGTGCGCGCTCACGGTTTGGGTCAGTTGCTGCAATGTTTCTCTCACATCGTCAGGCCCCACTGGGCGTCCTACACCGGAGAGATAGCTCTGGATTCTGTTACTCAATCGCTCGCCTCGCCTTACAACTGTCTGCATCCCTCTGTCACTAGGATACTGACGCGCGTGTTCCAGCAGGGCCTCTATGTTAGTCCGCTGCTGCCGAAGGGTTTGTGCAGCGCCTCGCACGGTTCCATCCCTCACCTGCAGCGGGCTACGAGGGGCTGATGATCCCCCCGCACTCACCCGCCCCCCCCTGGGGCCTCCATACGGCGAATCGTGTCGCGCCGGCGTTCGGTTCTCCGGGGTGGCGGCGGGGGTGTGCGCTGCGGGGGTGTAAATCGGGCTGGAGTGGCGCTGTGTGCTGTTGATACATCCCATATAGGTTCCTTTAGAAAGTAGATACCACCAGTGTGTCGCGCGCTCCATCTACTGGAATAAAAAAGGCGATGCGTTGGCCAGGTAGCCGAAGCAGCCGTGGCACGATCCGCGCGTTGCCGTCGTGATGCACCGGGCTGGGCACCACGCACCAGGGCGGTTCGCGCCCGCCCCACCACCGCACAGTACCAGCCGCAATTCACTACAAAAACAATAGCAAATTTCCTTGGTTTGATGTTCCCTGTGGCCGATTTCACATCAACCCTCGGCCCCTGCCCCGACCTGGCACGCACATTGCTAAAGCGTTCCCGTGACCAATGCCGGTCACATGGCTGGCCCCCTCCAATGGCGGAAACGGGGCGGCCAGGACGAAGGCGTCCCCACAGATGGTGCAGGCTGACAATCAACGGCCTGTGCTCTGTGCGGACGCCTTTTTTGTTTTTGGCACGAACACCCATTGGGGGTCACGATGAAGAAATCCAGATTGGTGATGGTGGGCAACGGCATGGCCGGCGTGCGCACGCTCGAGGAACTGCTGAAGATCGCGCCCGATCTGTACGAGATCACCGTCTTCGGCGCCGAGCCGCACCCCAACTACAACCGCATCCTGCTGTCGCCCGTGCTGGCCGGCGAGCAGACGCTGGAGGAAATCGTCCTCAACGACTGGTCCTGGTATGAGGACAACGGCATCACCCTGCACACGGGTTGCGCCGTGCGGGAGGTGGACCGCACCCGGCGCATCGTGCGCGGCACGGATGCCCGGGGCCGCGCCATCGAGGCGCCCTACGACCGGCTGATCCTCGCCACCGGCTCCAACCCCTTCATCCTGCCCATCCCCGGCAATCAACTTTCGGGGGTGCTGGCCTACCGCGACATCGCCGACACGCAGGCCATGATCGACGCGGCCACCATCTACCGCGACGCGGTCGTGATCGGCGGCGGGCTGCTCGGCCTGGAGGCCGCCAACGGGCTCATGAAGCGCGGCATGCGCGTTACCGTGGTGCACGCGAGCGAATGGCTCATGGAGCGCCAGCTCGACGACGTGGCCGGCCGCATGCTGCAGAAATCCCTCGAGGAACGCGGCATGGGCTTCCTCATGAAGGCGCAGACCCAGGAACTGGTGGGCGATGCCTCGGGGCGCGTGGCCGCCGTGCGCTTCAAGGACGGCACGGAGGTGCCCGCGCAGCTCGTCGTCATGGCCGTGGGCATCCGCCCGAACACGCAGCTCGCCGAAAGCATGCGCCTGCACGTGAACCGCGGCATCGTGGTCAGCGACACGCTGCAGACGGTGACCGACGCGCGCATCTACGCGGTGGGCGAATGCGCCGCGCACCGCGGCATCGCCTACGGCCTCGTGGCGCCGCTCTTCGAGCAGGGCAAGGTGCTGGCCAACCACCTGGCCGAGTACGGCATCGCGCGCTACCAGGGCTCGCTCACCTCCACCAAGCTCAAGGTGACGGGCATCGACCTGTTCTCCGCCGGCAACTTCCAGGGCGGCGAGGGCACCGAGGACATCGTGATGAGCGATCCCTTCGGCGGCGTGTACAAGAAGCTGGTGATCCGCGGCGACCAGCTGGTGGGCGCCTGCCTCTACGGCGACACCGTGGACGGCAGCTGGTACTTCAAGCTGCTGCGCGAGGGCCGCTCCATCGGCGACATCCGCGACAAGCTGATGTTCGGCGAATCCCACCTCGGCGACACCGGCCACCAGGGCCAGAGCAAGGCCGCCGCCATGCAGGACGCCGACGAGGTCTGCGGCTGCAACGGCGTGACCAAGGGCGCCATCTGCAAGGCGATCAAGGACAAGGGCCTGTTCACGCTGGAGGACGTGCGCAAGCACACCAAGGCCAGCGCGAGCTGCGGCTCCTGCACCGGACTGGTGGAGCAGATCATCATGTTCACCGCGGGCGGCGACTACTCCGCCACGCCCCGGACCAAGGCCGTCTGCAGTTGCACCGACCACGGCCACCAGGCCGTGCGCGACGCGATCCGCACGCACCGCCTGCTCACCATCCAGGACGTGTTCAAATTTCTGGAGTGGAAGACACCCGACGGCTGCCCCACCTGCCGGCCCGCGGTGAACTACTACCTGATCAGCACCTGGCCCAAGGAGGCGAAGGACGACCCGCAGAGCCGCGCCATCAACGAACGCTCGCACGCCAACATCCAGAAGGATGGCACCTACAGCGTGATTCCGCGCATGTGGGGCGGCGAGACCACCGCCGACGAACTGCGCCGCATCGCCGATGCCGTGGACAAATACAACATCCCCACCGTGAAGGTCACGGGCGGCCAGCGCATCGACCTGCTCGGCGTGAAGAAGGAAGATCTCGTCAACGTCTGGAAGGACATCGGCATGCCCAGCGGCCACGCCTACGCCAAGGCGCTGCGCACGGTGAAGACCTGCGTGGGCAGCGAATGGTGCCGCATGGGCACGCAGGACAGCACCCGGATGGGCAAGGACCTGGAGCGCGCGATGTGGCGCATGTACGCCCCGCACAAGGTCAAGTTCGCCGTGAGCGGCTGCCCGCGCAACTGCGCCGAGGCCGGCATCAAGGACGTGGGCATCATCGGCGTGGATTCCGGCTGGGAGATGTACATCGCCGGCAACGGCGGCATCAAGACCGAGGTGGCCCACTTCTTCACCAAGCTCAAGACCGCCGAGGAAGTGCTCGAATACACCGGCGCCTTCTGCGAGCTCTACCGCCAGGAGGGCTGGTACCTGGAGCGCACCGTGCACTACGTGAACCGCGTGGGCCTGGACTACGTGAAGAAGCGCATCCTCGAAGACCACGCAGGCCGCAAGGCGCTCTGGGCCCAGCTGCAGTTCGCGCTCGACGGCGAGCCCGACCCCTGGTTCGAGTTCGACAAGGCCGCGGTGGATACGCGGCAGTTCGTCCCGCTGGCCCTCGCCGCAACTGCAGATGCAGCCGCAACGGTCCGTTGATTTCGTGACCGTCCCGATCCTTCCCCCCATTCCCACGAGACCCGCGAGAGGCCCCCGATGACCCAATGGACCCCCATCTGCCGCGTGGACGACATCCCCGTGCTCGGCGCGCGCCGCGTCGCCCGGCCGCACGGGCTCGACGTCGCGGTGTTCCGCAACGACGCCGGAGAAGTCTTCGCCCTCCTCGACCGCTGCCCGCACAAGGGCGGCCCGCTCTCGCAGGGCATCGTCTTCGGCCGCAGCGTCGCCTGCCCCCTGCACAACTGGAGCATCGGCCTGTGCGACGGACAGGCCGCCGCGCCGGACGAAGGCTGCACGCCGCGGTTCGCGGTGAAGGTGGAGGATGGGGAAGTGTTCCTGGATGCGGGCGAGCTCGCGGGGCATGCGGTGGGGGAGACGCGGCCGGTGGCGGGGCCGGTGAGGCGGGGTGTGGCGACGGTGGGATGAGGCTTCAGCCTGCATCTGCCCTCAACGCTCTGGACGTCATGACACCGTGCTGTGGATCTTCTTTCCGGAGCCGGGATTTCGCCCCGGCGGGCGAGTCACTTTCTTTCGCTTCGCCGAAAGAAAGTAACCAAAGAAAGGGCGACCCTGCTGGATGCGACCCCGTTCGCCCGAGGGGCGAACGGGGCAACCTGGGGTGCTCGGGGGTGGGGTGTGCCGTGGAACTCGCTGCGCGCTTGCGCGCTACGCTCGGACAACCACGGCAAGTCAGTTCACGAAGCGGACGTGTCCTGCGGCACGCCCGCCACCCCACCCCCTGCGCGCCCCAGGCGCATCCAGAAGGGGTGACCCGGGCCTTCGCGTTGCTCGGCCCCAAGGCCGTCGCTGCGCTCGGCCAAAGCCCCAGCGCTCCGCCCCAGGAAAAACGGTGCGCGGTGCAACGCACTCGCGCACCCCGGGCCGAGCGAAGCAATGGCCCGTATGCGGCACCCCGCCCTCGTGGCTGCGCCGAGGAGCGCAGGAGGCAAGGCGCGCAGGCGTGCCGAAGGACACGCCTGCTTCGTGATCTGACTGGCTGCGGTTGTCCGAGCGGAGCGCGCCAGCGCGCAGCGAGTTCCGCAGCCGCGCCTTGCCTCCGAGCACCGCAGGCTGCCCCCTTCGCCCCCACGGGGCGAAGGGGGACGCAGACACCAGGGCTCGCCTTTTCTTTGCCTACTTTCTTTTGGCGCAGCAAAAGAAAGTAGGTGCGCCGCCGGGCGCACATCCCGGCCCCCGCCCCCCAAAAAAAACTCCAGCCGCCCCGCCATGCACAAAGAAACCCACTCCACCTGCCCCTACTGCGGCACCGGCTGCGGCGTCATCATCGAATCCGCCGGCGGCCGCATCACCGGCGTGCGCGGCGACCCCACCCACCCCGCCAATTTCGGCCGCCTCTGCACCAAGGGCTCCACGCTGCACCTCACCGCCACGCAGCCCGTCACCCTGCAGACCCGCCTGCTCACGCCGCTGCACCGCACACGGCGCGGCCAGGCGCCGGGCCCCATCGGCTGGGATGCCGCACTGGACATGGCAGCCGGGAAGTTCGCGGACATCATCCAGGCCCATGGCCCCGATGCGGTCGGGTTCTACGTATCGGGCCAGTTGCTCACCGAGGACTACTATGTCTTCAACAAGCTGGCCAAGGGACTGATCGGCACCAACAACATCGACACCAACTCGCGCCTGTGCATGAGCAGCGCCGTGGCGGGCTACAAGGCCACGCTGGGCGCGGACGCGCCGCCGGCCTGCTATGACGACCTGGCGCTGGCGCAGTGCCTGTTCATCACCGGCAGCAACACGGCCTGGGCGCACCCCATCCTCTTCCGGCGGATCGAGGACGCGCGGACCGCGAACCCGGGCCTGAAGATCATCGTGGCCGACCCGCGCCGCACCGAAACGGCGGCGATGGCCGACCTGCACCTGCCCATCCTGCCCGGCACCGACGTCATGCTCTGCCACGGCATGCTGCACCTCATGCTCTGGGAGGGCTGGGTGGATGCCAGCTATATCACGGCCCACACCACGGGCTTCGAGACGCTCAAGGCCACCGTGCGCGACTGCACGCCCGCGCGCGTGGCCGAGGTCTGCGGCATCACCGAGGCGCAGCTCGCCACGGCCGCGCACTGGTTCGCGCTCGGCGGCGCCGATGCGCCCGCCGGCAACGCCGGGGGACGCGCCCCGACGCTGAGCCTCTACTGCCAGGGCCTCAACCAGAGCAGCAACGGCACGGACAAGAACGCGGCCCTCGTCAACCTGCATCTCGCCTGCGGCCAGATCGGACGGCCCGGCGCGGGCCCCTTCTCGCTCACCGGCCAGCCCAATGCCATGGGCGGGCGGGAGGTCGGGGGGCTGGCCAACCTGCTCTCCGCCCACCGCGACCTGGCGAACCCTGCGCACCGCGCCGAGGTGGCCGCGCTCTGGGGCGTGCCCCAGGTGCCCGCCACGCCGGGCAGGACGGCGGTGGAGATGTTCCAGGCCGCAGCCGACGGGGAGATCCGCGCGCTGTGGATCGCCTGTACCAACCCCGCACAGAGCCTGCCGGACCAGGCCACGGTGCGCCGCGCACTGGAACGCGCGGAGTTCGTCGTGGTGCAGGAGGCCTTCTCCACGACGGCCACCTGCGCCTACGCCGACCTGCTGCTGCCCGCCACCACCTGGGGCGAGAAGACGGGCACCGTCACCAACAGCGAGCGCCGCATTTCGCGGGTGCGGCCGGCCGTGCCACCTCCCGGGCAGGCCCGGCACGACTGGGCGATCGCAGTGGAATTCGCGCGCAGGCTGCAGGCCCGGCTGCGCCCGGAAGGCGCCGGCCTGTTCCCCTACGACACCGGCTGCGCCGAGGCCGGGGCCGAGGCGATCTGGAACGAGCACCGCGAGACCACACGCGGGCGCGACCTGGACATCACCGGTCTGTCGTGGGCGCTGATCGACCTGCAGGGGCCACAGCACTGGCCGTTTCCGGAAGGGGCCGCACAGGGCCGCGCCCGCCTCTACGAGGACGGGATCTTCCCCACGCCGGACGGCCGCGCGCGCTTCGCTGCCGCCGCCTGGAAACCCGTCGCCGAGCCGCGCAGCGCCCGCTATCCGTTCAGCCTCACGACCGGCCGCCTGCGCGACCAGTGGCACGGCATGAGCCGCACCGGCACCCTGGGCCGCCTCTTCGGCCACGCGCCCGAACCCTGCGTACAGCTGCACCCGCAGGACATGGAGCGCCGCCGGCTCGCCGAAGGCGAGCTGGTGCGGGTGGAAAGCCGGCGGGGCGCGGTCATCGTGCCCGTGCAGGCCAGCACCGACGTGGGTGTCTCGCAGGCCTTCATTGCCATGCACTGGGGCGGCGAGATGCTCTGCGGCCACGCCGGCGCGCAGGATGGCAACGCGGACGGCATGGATGCGCGGCCTCCCGCCCTGGGCGTGAACGCCGTCACCTCGCCGGCCTTCTGTCCGGCATCGAAGCAGCCCGAACTCAAGCATGCGGCCGTGCACATCGAGCGGGCCGCCCTGCCCTGGCGGCTCTACGGCATGGCCTGGCTGCCGGCGGACGAGGCCCTGGGCGTGCACGCGCGCCTGGCAGGCCTGCTGGCCGGCTTCCCCTTCGCGGTCTGCGTGCCGTTCGGCAACAACGCGCCCCTGTCGGAGCCCGCACGCGAGCGCCACGGGGTCCTGCTGCGGGCCGCCGGCACCGCTCCCGCACCCGATGCCCTGATGGCACGCATCGAGGCCCTGCTCGGCCTGGGTGGCGCCGACACGCTCCGCTATGCCGACGCCCGGCGTGGCCAGCGGCGGGCCCTGCGGCTCGACACCGCTCCCGGTAATAACGGAGGGCCCGGCACCAATACCCCCGGTGGCCGTGAACTGCGGCTGGGCGCCCTGCTGCTGGCCGGAGACACCAGCGCAGAGGCCTGGCTGCGCGGCCTGCTGCAGGAAGAGCGGCCCGTGCAGGGCTATGGCCGCCAGTTGCTGTCGCCCGGCCTGCAGGCCCCGGACGGCGCCGCGCCCGCCCCGCCGCGCAGCCGCCCCGTGTGCAGCTGCATGAACGTAAGCGATGCGGCGATCGCCGCGCAGCTCGGCCGGTGCCACGGCGGCGATGCCGAGCGGCTGGGCCAGCTGCAGACGGCGCTGGGCTGCGGCACGCAGTGCGGCTCCTGCCTGCCCGAACTCCGCCGCATGGTGCGCGACATCGCGGCCTTGCCGGCCGCGGAGTCCTCCATATAACAGGAAGTTCTCTGAATTACGGGAGAATGCGCGTCCCCGCGGCATCCGCTCCACGCACAACCAATTTCCGCTTTCATGGGCAGCATCAGCCACTATCTCAAGGACCTCGGCCGCGGCGCGCGCGGCGCCCGCGCCATCGGCCGCGAACAGGCCGCCGATCTCTTCGGGCAGGTGCTCGACGGGCAGGTCACCGACTACGAAGTGGGCGCCTTCTGCATCGCCATGCGCATCAAGGGCGAAACCGCCGACGAGATGTGCGGCTTCCTCGACGCCACCCACGCCCGCCTCGCGCCCGTTCCCGCAGGCGATGCACCCACCGTCGTGCTGCCCAGCTACAACGGCGCGCGCCGGCTGCCCGTGCTCACGCCGCTGCTCGCCCTGCTGCTCGCCCGCGAGGGCCTGCCGGTGCTGCTGCACGGCATGCGCACCGAGGCGCGCCGCGTGCTCGCCAGCGACGTGCTGCAGGCCCTGGGCGTCGCGCCCATGGAATCGCCCGAGGCGGTCGCCCCCGGCAGCGTCGCGCATGTCCGCACGGGCCTGCTCTGCCCGGGTCTCGCGCGGCTGCTGGCGGTGCGCGAGGTCGTCGGCCTGCGCAACCCGGGGCACAGCGTGGTCAAGCTCATGAACCCGGTGCGCGGCCCGTCGCTGCTCGTCACCGCCTACACCCACCCCGAATACCTGGACATGCTGCACGCCACCTTCGCCGCGCGCGGCATGGACGTGCTGCTCTCGCGCGGCCTGGAGGGCGAGGTCGTCGCCGACCCGCGCCGCACGCCCCGTTACGACGCCTTCGTGCACGGCGCGCACCATGTATGGGACGAGCAGCAGCCCGGCACCGCGACCGAGGTGCCCGGCCTGCCCGCGGACATCGATGTGGAGACCACCGCACGCTACACGCAACAGGTGCTCGCGGGCGAGCTGCCCGTGCCCGCCCCGCTCTCCCGGCAGGTGGAACACATCTTGCGTCTTGCCCGCCAGAATCCCACGGAGACAGCCCCATGAACCGTTCCGCCCCTCCCTCGCAGACCGGCCCCACCGCACCGGCCCGCCCCTATGGCGCCGCGCCGCGCGGCACCTGCACCCTCGTCGGCGCGGGACCGGGCGACCCCGAACTGCTCACCCTGAAGGCCCTCAAGGCCATCCAGGCGGCCACGGTGCTGCTGGTGGACGACCTCGTCAGCGACGAGATCGTCGCGCTCGCCGCGCCCGGCGCGCGGGTGGTGCATGTCGGCAAGCGCGGCGGCTGCAAGAGCACGCCGCAGGCCTTCATCGAGAAGCTCATGGTCATGGCCGTGAACGAAGGCGAGAACGTGGTGCGGCTCAAGGGCGGCGATCCGTTCATCTTCGGGCGCGGCGGCGAAGAGGTCGAGCACCTGCGCGCGGCCGGCATCGAGGTCACCGTGGTCAACGGCATCACCGCCGGGCTCGCGGGCATGACCCTGCTCGGCACGCCGCTCACGCACCGCGAGCACGCCCACGGCGTGGTCTTCGTCACCGGCCACGCCAAGCCCGGAGACAGCGGCATCGACTGGCGCCAGCTCGCCGCCACGGCCCGCGCCGCCCGCCTGACGCTGGTGATCTACATGGGGGTGAGCAGCGCCGCGCACATCCAGGAGGAGCTGCTCACCGGCCTGCCGGCCTGCACACCCGTGGTCATCATCCAGCACGTGAGCCTGCCCTGCCAGCGCCACGCGCTCACCACGCTGGGCGAGCTGCACGCCACCATCGAGCGCGAACAGCTCGGCAGCCCTTCGGTCATCGTGGTGGGCGACGTGGCCGCCGGGGTGGCCGCGTCTGGGGACGGCCTGGGCCAGCCCCTGGCGGCGGCGCCGCCGCTGCGGCACGCCGGCTGAAGACGCCCGCGGCCGGCACGAGAGTTTTCCATCGCAGCATCCGATGAGGTTCCCATGGCCGCCCTCCCGATCCCCGCAGCGCAGACGCTCCAGCCCTCCAGGCCCGGGGCGGCCCGCGGGCCCGGCAGGGCCGGCGGCGGCGAGGCGGACATCTCCCTGGTGAACCTTGCCGCGCGCCAGCGCATGCTATCGCAGCGCATCGTCCTGCAGACCGTGCTGGCCGTGCAGGGCGAGGCTGCCCAGGCCCGGGCGGCACGGCAGACCCTGCAGACCTTCGAATCGGCCCAGGCCCGCCTCCTGCAGACGCCGCGCCAGCTGGACGCTGAATCCGCCCGCGAAGTGAAGGCCATCTACCACGGGCCGCGCGGCGTCGGCGCCACCATCGATGGATTCGCGCGCCAGGCCCGCGCCGCGCTGGACCTTGCCGAACAGGGCAGCGCCCGCGCAGCCAGCGCCCTGGCGCCGCTGGTGGCGGCCACGGACGGCGTGCTCGAAGCGCTGAATGCCGCCACCACCGTCTTCGACCAGGTCCAGCGGCGGCAGTCCGACGCGATGATGAGCGAGCTGTCGGGCATCGTCGCCTCCATCCAGACCGTCGCGCGCGAAGCCAAGGTGGTGAGCTTCAACGCCCAGGTCATGGCCGCCCGCGCCGCCGCGCATGGGCGCGAATTCGCCGTCGTGGCCAACGTGCTCTCCGGCATCACCGCCGAAATCGACCGGCTGTCGCTGCAGGCCGTCTCGCTCGCCGGGCGCGGGCAGCGATCCTGAGACGGCGGCAGGCAGCAGGGGACCGTGCCCCTGCCGACTCATCGATCCATGCAAAGGCCTGGATTGAGAACAATTCCCATCTTTGACTATCGCCGCTATCGCTGCCGCGCACATGCCTGCCGCCCTGCAACCGTCCGCCGCCACGGCCGTCGAAACGATCTACCGCTCTCACCATGGCTGGCTGCTGGGCTGGTTCCAGCGCCGGTTGGGCAACGCATCGCAGCCGGCCGACCTGGCCCATGACACCTTCTGCGGCTCATGGCGTCGCGAGACGTCATGGCGCTGCGCGAGCCGCAGGCCTCTCTGCGCACCCTCGCGCACGGGGTGGTGGTCAACCAGTGGCGAAGGCTCGATATCGAACGCGCCTGGCTCGACGTGCTGACCACGCAACCCGGGCCGCTGGCGCCGTCGCCGGAAGAGCGGGCGCTGGTGCTGGAGACCCTGTGCCAGATCGACGCCATGCCGGACCGGCTCAATCCCCGGGCACGCAGCGCGTTCCTGCTGTCGCAGCTCGACGGGCTGACCTATGCGCAGATCGGACGGCATCTGGGCGTGTCGGAGCGCATGGTCAAGAAATACATGGCCCAGGCGATGCTGCAATGCCTTCTGCTGGCGCAGCGATGAGCGAGGTGCTTGCCGACCAGCCCGCGTTCGAGGATCTGCAGCAGGCGGCCGACTGGTTCGCCGTGCTGCATAGCGATCGCGTGAGCGAAGCCGATCGGTGCAACTGGCAGCGCTGGCTGGAGACCGGACCGCGGCAACGCGCTGCCTGGAGCCAGGTCGGGGCGGTGCATCCGATGGCGCGCCAGGTGCTGGAGCACCGGCCGGCCGTCTCGCGCCGCCGGCGCACCGTGCTGCGCACGCTGGTGGCCGTGCCGGTGACGGGCGTGGCCGCCTGGATGGCATCGCGGCAGATGCCATGGCACGAATGGACCGCGGCCTTGCGCACCGATACCGGCGAGCAGCGCTCCTGGGCGCTGGCCGACGGCAGCGAACTCGTGCTGAATACCGCGAGCGCCGCGGACCTGAACTACTCCACGGTCCTGCGGCGCATCGTGCTGCACCGGGAAGAACTGCCCATCGCCTCGCGCCACGACCCGGCCTCGCCGCTGCGGCCGCTCGTGGTGGACGTGGCCCATGGCCGCATCACGGCGCTGGGGACCCGCTTCGCCGTGCGCTACGGGCACGATGGAGCCGTGCGCGTCACCGTTTTCGAGGGCGCCGTGCAATTGCGCCCCGGGGATGGCGGAGACGGGCCGGTACTTGCTGCCGGCCAGCAGGCGCGGCTGCTGCGCGACCATGTCGAGCCACCGGCCAGCGCCGCCGGCTACGCGGCGGACTGGCAGCGCGGCATGCTGGTGGCGGACGGCATGCGGCTGGGCGACTTCATCGCCGAGCTGGCGCGCTACCGCCGAGGGCACCTGGGTTGCACGCCGGAGGTGGCCGGCGTGGAGGAAGGCCTCACCGCCGCGCTGTCGGGCACGGGCCTGCAGGCGGCGCGGCCGGGGAATCGGGCAAGGGACCGGGCACCGGCTTCGTCGCGCGCAGCGCCACCGGGGGCGCCAAGACCGACACGCCGCTGCTGGAGACCCCGCAGTCGGTCTCGGCCGTCGCGCGCGGCCAGACGGACGCGCAGGGCGCCACCACGCTGGTCGAGAGCCTGCGCTACACGCCGGGCATCGTGGCCCAATAAGGCAACACCGACCTGCGCTACGACTGGCCCACGCTGCGCGGCTTCACGCCGCCGGCGCGCTACCTCGACAACCTGCACCTGCCGTTCGGCGCGCGCGGCTATTCCCAGCCGCGCATCGAGCCCTGGGGGCTGGAGCGCACCAAGGTGGTCAAGGCCCGTCGTCGGTACTCTACGGACAGGCCACGCCGGGCGGACTGGTCAACATGGTCAGCAAGCGGCCCACGGTCGCGCCGGTGCGCGAGGTCGAGGTGCAGGTGGGCAGCCACGATCGCAGGCAGGCTGCATTCGACTTCGGCGGCGCGCTGGACGCCGACGGGGTGCCGAGCTACCGCCTCGTGGGGCTGCGCCGCGAGGCCGACATCTCGTACGACCACGTCTCGGAGAAAAAAACCTTCATCGCGCCGTCGCTCACGTTCCGCCCCAGTGATGCCACGCAGATCACCGTACTGGGCCACTGGCAGTCGCTGGATTCACCCGGCGGCGGAGGTGCGCCGGCACTGCCGCCGGCACGCTGGACACCAGCCGCTACGCCGCGCTGCCGACCAGTGCCTTCGTCGGCGAGCCGGGCTTCGACCGCTACCAGAACCGCCAGCGCTTACATCGGCTACGAGGCGGAGCACCCCGTCAACGACAGCGTCGTGCTGCGGCAGAACCTGCGCTACGGCAAGGTGACGGCGGAGACCCGCCGCATCCAGGCCTTCTGCCTGAGCACCTGCAACCCCGCGGCGCTTTCGCGCTACGCCTGGACATTCCCGGAACAGGCCGACCTGCTGACCGTGGATACGCAGGCGCAGATGGACTTCCGCGCCGGTCCGCTGGCGCACACCGTGCTGACCGGCCGCTACGACCGCGCCGAGACGGCCACCCGCACCCTCACCGCAACCACGGGCCGCACCCTGGGACCTGGGGCGCCTGCAACCCTCGCTCAAAGGCGTGCGGCTGGCGCTCAACATCGCCAACCTGGGCAACAAGCGCTACGTGGCGTCGTGCCTGGCATCCGCGGGCTGCTACTACGGCGAGCGCCGCAGCGTGTACCTGACGGCACGCTATGGCTGGTGACGCGCACGGGGGCGACGTCCTGCCCGGTGCCCGAAGCAGGCACCGGAGGCCGCGTCTGCGTTGACAGTTCGCCGGGCGCCATACACGTCCTTACAACGGCGCGGAATGGAAACACTCCCGCCGCATTCCCTTCTCCTATGATCCGGCCCGGCCGTGCGCTTTGCCCGGCCATCACACTCGAATTGATCCGGCAAGACCGGGAGGGAGAGAAACCATGGCACATCTTGGATCCGTGGGGAGGGCCTTTGCACTGGCCGCCAGTCTGCTCGCCTGCAGCAGCACGGCGTGGAGCTACGCCATCAGCAACGGGCAGGTGGTGGACGACGCCGGCCAGGCCGTGCAGCTGCGCGGCGTGAACTGGTTCGGCTTCGAGACCGGAGAGCACGTTGTGCACGGCCTCTGGGCGCGCAACTGGAAGGACATGATCGGCCAGATGCAGCAGCAGGGCGTCAACGCCGTGCGCCTGCCCTTCTGCCCGCAAAGCCTGCGCGGCACCGGCCCCGGCAGCATCGACTACAGCCGCAACCCCGACCTGCAGGGACTGAACTCGCAGCAGATCCTCGACAAGGTCGTGCAGGAAATCAGCGACCGCGGCATGTTCGTGCTGCTGGATCACCACACGCCGGACTGCCAGGCGATCAGCGAGCTCTGGTACACCCAGGCCTACAGCGAGCAGCAGTGGATCGCAGACCTGGTCTTCGCCGCCAACCGCTACAAGGGTGTGCCCGGTGTGATCGGCATCGACCTGAAGAACGAGCCCCATGGCGCCGCCACCTGGGGCACCGGCAACGCCGCCACCGACTGGAACCGAGCCGCCGAGCGCGCCGCAGCCGCGGTCGTGCAGGCCGCGCCGCGCTGGATCGTCGCGGTGGAAGGCATCGGCGAGAACCCGTCATGCTCCACCAGCAGCGGCCACTTCTGGGGAGGCAACCTGGAGCCGCTGGCCTGCACGCCGCTGGACATCCCCGCCGACCGCCTGCTGCTGGCGCCGCACACCTACGGGCCGGACGTGGCCATGCAGTCGTATTTCAACGCAGCGGACTTCCCCGCCAACATGCCCGCCATCTGGGAGCAGCACTTCGGCCGCTTCGTGCAGGCCGGCCACGCCGTGCTGCCGGGCGAATTCGGCGGCAAGTACGGCCGCGGCGACCCGCGCGACGTACAGTGGCAGAACGCGCTGGTGGACTACCTCGTCGGCAAGGGCATCCGCAGCGGCTTCTACTGGTCCTGGAACCCCAACAGCGGCGACACCGGCGGCATCCTGGACGACGACTGGAACACGGTGCGCACGGACAAGGTGCAACTCCTGAACCGGCTCTGGGGCACGGGCGGGGCCAATCCCAACCCCAATCCGAATCCGAACCCGAATCCGAACCCGAACCCGAATCCGAATCCGAATCCGAATCCGAATCCGAATCCGGGGGCGAGCTTCGGCGTGCAGCAGATCACCGACAACGACTGGGGCTCAGGCTACTGCCAGCGCGTGCAGGTGACCAACAGCGGCGCCGCCGCAGGTGACTGGACGGTGTCCATCGGCGTGCAGGGCACGGTCAACAACCTCTGGAATGCGGTCTGGACACAGTCGGGCAGCACGCTGCAGGCCTCCGGCGTCTCGTGGAACCGCACGCTCGCGCCCGGGAGCATGGCGGAATTCGGCTTCTGCGCGGCACGCTGACGGCCGCCTGCGCCTGACGCTGCGGCCACGGCGCCTGCGGCGGACCGGTGGCTGTCAGCCGTGCGCCAGCGCCGCCTCGCGCTGGATCTGCGCGAAGCGCTGCGCCTGCTCCTTGCGCAGGCTCTTGCGCAGCAGCGCCGCCTCCCAGCGCCGCCGCTCGTCCGCCGTGGAGGGCGACAGCGGCGGCACCTGGGTCGGCTTGCGGGCCTCGTCCACCGCAACCATCGTGAAGAAGCAGCTGTTCACGTGCCGCACGACCTGGGTGCGTATCTCCTCGGCGACCACCTTGATGCCGACCTCCATCGACGAGGTGCCGGTGTAGTTCACGCTTGCCAGGAAGGTGACCAGTTCGCCCACGTGGATGGGCTGCAGGAAGGTCACCTGGTCCACGCTCAGCGTCACCACGTAGCTGCCCGAATACCGGGCGGCGCAGGAGTAGGCGACCTGGTCCAGCAGCTTGAGGACCGCCCCCCCGTGCACGTTGCCGGAGAAGTTGGCCATGTCGGGCGACATGAGCACCGTCATGCTGAGCTGGTGGGCGGGGCTGTGGGGCATGGTCATGGCGGCGATTCTAGGGGTACGGCGACCGCCTGACCGGGCTCGGCCCGCGGGACCGAGGCCTCTGAAAACCCCTGAGCCCCCTGGGGTTGGCCGCGCCAATGTCCAGTGGAGGGGCCGCGGGTGAACTGCAACCAGCTGTTATGCGGCGCATGCAAAGAAACATCCATGTAAGCAACCGAAATTCCGTACACAGGAATTCCGTCTGCCGGTAGTCTTGAATGCTGCATTGCAATATTCCCGAAAACCGCCCACCGAAAGGAGGAAACCCATGGACCTCACCACCCGCCTGCTGCTCCAGAACCGCGCCTGGGCCGACGAGATGACTTCCCGCGATCCCGCCTTCTTCGAGAACCTCGTGAGCGGACAGCAGCCCCGGGCCCTCTGGATCGGATGCGCCGACAGCCGCGTGCCCGCCGAGCGCATCACCAATGCCCTGCCGGGTGAACTGTTCGTCCACCGCAGCGTCGCCAACCTCGTGCGGCCGGACGATACCAACATCATGAGCGCCCTCCAGTACGCCATCGACGTGCTGCGCGTGCCGGCCATCATCGTCTGCGGCCACGAAGGCTGCGGCGGCGTGCGGGCCGCGCTCCTGCAGTCGCGCGAACGGGTAGGCGAACCCGGCGAAGGCGACTACCTGGGCCGCCACATCCGCCCGCTGCGCTCGCTCTACCGCCGCCGCGTGCAGGAGATCGAAGCGGGCGAGAGCCTGCCGGACGCCGAGCAGGACCTCAGCTCGCGCGTGGACCGCTTCGTCGCGCTCAACGTGGCCGAGCAGGTGCATGTGCTGTCCGCCACCGCACCGGTGCGCCAGGCCTGGGAACGGAGCCAGCCGCTCGCCCTGCTGGGCTGGGTCTATGCGCTGCGCGACGGGCGCCTGCGCCAGGTGATCGCCCTCGACGCCGAAAGCCGCCACTGGGCCGAAGCGGCCTGACACAGCCAGGAGACACGCCATGTCCACGCCCCACCCCAGGGCGGCCCACGCTGCCGCCTCAACGCCTTCCGCCTCCCACGCGGCGCACGCCCCGCACGGCCTGTTCGCCCACGTGCGGCAGGATGCACCCGCGAGCATCGTCGTCTTCCTCGTGGCGCTGCCGCTGTGCCTGGGCATCGCGCTCGCGAGCGGGGTCCCCCTCATGGCCGGGCTGGTGTCCGGCATCTTGGGCGGCCTCGTCGTGGGCGCGCTCTCGGGCTCCCACCTGAGCGTCAGCGGACCCGCCGCCGGGCTGGTGGTGATCGTCGTGGGCTCCATCGCCAGCCTGGGCAGCTACCCGGCCTTCCTCACCGCCGTGGTTCTGGCCGGCATGCTGCAGTGGGTGCTGGGCCGGCTGCACGCCGGCAAGATCGGTGCCTGTTTTCCCGCCGCCGTCATCAAGGGCATGCTTGCAGCCATCGGCCTGCTGCTGATCATCAAGCAGTTGCCCGTGGCCTTTGGCTTCCAGTCCACCGAGCACGCGATGCGCGCCGTGCCCTCGGCGGCGGACACGCTCGATACCGCGCGCCATCTCTTCGGTGCCGTCAGCGTGGGCGCCACGGTGATCGCGGCCGGTGCCCTGGCCATCCTTTTCGCCTGGGACACCGCCTTCGTCAAGCGGCTGCCGGTGCTCGGGCGGTTGCCCGGGCCGCTGGTCGCGGTGGTCTGGGGCGTGGGGTGCCATGCCGCCGCGCTCGCCGCCCGGCCCTCGGCCGCACTGACCGAGGCGCAGCGCGTGGCACTGCCGGACGTCAACAGCCTCGCCGGGCTCTGGGCCCAGTTCACCACGCCCGACTGGTCGGCGCTCGCGAACCCGCAGGTCTATACCGTGGCGCTGACCCTGGCCTTCGTCGCCAGCCTGGAGACGCTGCTGAGCCTGGAAGCCACCGACCGGCTCGATCCCATGAAGCGCGTGGCATCGCCCAACCGGGAGCTGCGCGCCCAGGGCATCGGCAACATCGTCGCGGGCCTGCTCGGCGGCCTGCCGATCACCGCGGTGATCGTGCGCAGCTCGGCCAACGTGCAGGCCGGGGCGCGCACCCGGCTGTCGGCCATCCTGCACGGCCTCCTGCTGCTCGCCAGCCTGCTGTTCCTGGCCGAGTTCCTGGAGTGGATTCCGCTCGCGGCGCTGGCCGCCGTGCTGCTGCACACCGGCTACAAGCTCGCCAAGCCCTCGCTGGTGGCGGCCGTCTGGCGCGAGGGCTGGGGCGTGTTCATCCCGTTCGCGGTCACCGTCGGCGCCATCCTCGCCACCGACCTGCTCATGGGCATCCTCATCGGCCTGGCGAGCAGCATGCTGTTCGTCATCGAGTCCAACACGCGCGGCGCGCTGTCGATGGTGTCGGACGGCGACATGCACCTGCTGCGGCTCAACAAGGACATCTCCTTCTTCAGCCGCGCCAGCCTGCGCGGCTACCTGTCGCGGGTCCACGAAGGGCAGACGCTGGTGATCGACGGCTGCGACTGCCGCTTCCTGGACCGGGACATCCGCGAGACGCTGCAGGACTTCCTCGCGCATGCCGAAGAACGCGGCATCCAGGTGGAATGCCGGTCGCTGCCGGCCGCCACGCCGGACACCGGGATCGCGGGCGCCGTGGGCATCGCCGGCCTCGCGGCCGTGCTGCGCCCGCGCGCAGCCGCGGGCTGAGCCGCGGGCGCGCGGGCACCCCACCCCGGTGGGGCTGCCGGTCGGGGCGCGGGTTGGCTACACTCGCGCCTCGCCCACAGCCCACAGCGGCAGTCCCATGCTCGACAAACTCAACGATTTCACCGCCAGCCATGGCGAATTGCGTCCGGGCCGCGGCCACATCTCCGGCGTCATCGCGCTCTCGCTCGGCATCCTGAGCTTCCTGGGCGTGCTCGCCTTCCATTTCCCTGAATACCTCACTACGCCCCAGCTGCGCAAGGCCTACAACGTCGATGTGCTGCGCATGGTGCTGTTCGCCTCGCTGGTGGTGGCCGGAGGGCTCTCGCTCGTCAACATCGTGTTCAACCGTTCGCGCTGGCTCTCGTCCGCGGCCTTCCTGCTCATGACCTCGGCCGCGCTGCTCGGCGGCCACAAGGTGCCGGTGCACGATTTCGCGGACAACACGCCCTACATCGGTCTCGACTGGTTCATCCTCGACCTGCTGGGCAGCGCGTTGATCTTCATCTTCATCGAGAAGCTCTTTGCGCTGCGGCGCGACCAGCCCATCTTCCGCCCCGAGTGGCAGTGCGACTTCCACCACTTCATCGTGAACCACATGGTGGTGGGCTTCGTGCTGCTGGCAACCAACCTGCTGGTGCACAAGCTGTTCGGATGGGCCGCCAGCGACGGCATCCGGGGCTGGGTGCAAGGCCTCGACTTCTGGGTGGCGCTCTTCCTCATCATCCTGGTGGCCGACCTCGTGCAGTACTGGACCCACCGCGCCTACCACGAGGTGCCCGTGCTCTGGCGCCTGCACGCCGTGCACCACAGCGTCAAGAGCATGGACTGGATGGCGGGCTCGCGCCAGCACATCCTGGAGCTGCTCATCACCCGCACGCTGGTGCTGGCTCCCATCTACGTGCTGGGTTTCTCGAAGGAGGTGATCGACGCCTACATCGTCATCGTCGGATTCCAGGCGGTGTTCAACCATGCCAATGTGAGCGTGCGCCTGGGCCCGCTGCGCTACGTGCTGGTCACGCCCAACTTCCACCACTGGCACCACAGTCAGGACCAGGAAGCGCTGGACCGCAACTACGCCGCGCACTTCGCCTTCATCGACTACCTCTTCGGCACCGCGGTGCGCAGCGACCGCCTCTGGCCCGAGCAATACGGCGTACTGGGCGACTACGTGCCCAACGGGTTCATCAGGCAGCTGAAGTTCCCGTTCACCTGGAAAGGCTGATGCATCCGCCTCCGCGGTTCGACGCCGTCATCATCGGTGCCGGCGCCGCCGGCCTTTTCTGCGCCGCGCAGGCCGGGCAGCGCGGCCTGAAGGTGCTGCTGATCGACCATGCCGACAAGGTGGCCGAGAAGATCCGGATCTCCGGCGGGGGGCGCTGCAACTTCACCAACCGCGACCTGGACGTGCGTGCCCCCCACCGGCACTTCGTGGGGCAGAACCCGCAGTTCGCGCGCTCGGCGCTGTCGCGCTATACCCCTGCGGACTTCGTCGCGCTGGTCGAACGCCACGGCATCGCCTACCACGAGAAGCACAAGGGCCAGCTCTTCGCCGACCGGTCGGCCGAAGACCTGATCCGGATGCTGCTGGCCGAATGCGAGGCCGGCCAGGTCGAGCGCTGGCAGCCCGGCACCGTGAAGAAAGTGCGCTTCCAGCCGGCAGGCGACGATGGAGCCGATGCTGCCACCTACCACGTCGATACCGACCGCGGCCCGGTGCAGGCCCGCAGCCTGGTGGTGGCCACGGGCGGGCTCTCCATCCCCAAGATCGGCGCGACCGACTTCGGCTACCGCCTGGCGCAGCAGTTCGGCATTCCGCTGGTGGAGCGCCGCCCGGGCCTCGTGCCGCTCACCTTCGACGGCGACGCCTGGGCGCCGTACGCGCAGCTGGCCGGGCTGGCACTGCCCGTCGAGATCGCCACGGGCTCGAAGAAGCAGCGCACGGCCTTCCTGGAAGACCTGCTGTTCACGCACCGCGGCCTCTCGGGGCCGGCCGTGCTGCAGATCTCCAGCTACTGGCAGCCCGGCACGCCGCTGGCCATCGACCTGGCGCCCGGCACCGACCTGCCCGGTGCGCTGGCGCAGGGCAAGGCGCGGTCGAAGAAGCTGATCGCCAACGAGCTCGCCACGCTGGTGCCCGGGCGCCTGGCCGATGCCTGGGCGCAGCAGAGCCCCGACTGGCAGCGCCCGATCACCGAGGCCTCCGACAAGGCGCTGGCCCGGCTGGCCAACCAGTTGGCGCGCTGGGAACTGACGCCCACCGGCACCGAAGGCTACAAGAAGGCCGAGGTGACGCTGGGCGGCATCGACACGCGCGCGCTGTCGCAGCAGACCATGGAGGCGACCGCGCAGCCCGGCCTGTACTTCATCGGCGAGGTGGTGGACATCACCGGCTGGCTGGGCGGCTACAACTTCCAGTGGGCCTGGGCGAGCGCGCATGCCTGTGCGCAGGCACTGCCGGCGGCACAGGGCTGCACCGGGCGATAGCCGGCCACCCAGGCGATCCCGGCGGCCTGCCGCCCCTCAGCCCCTTTCCGCAGATCCCACCACCCCGGCCCAGCGGGCCATGCCCAGTGCATCCCGCAGCGCCACGGCGCCGCGCGGCGTGACGGCCAGCGCGCGGGAGCCGGAGCTGCGCGCCAGCCAGCCGCTGTCCAGGCAATAGGCGCAGACCAGGGCACCAATCCGGCCGGCCAGGTGGGGACGGCGCTCGCTCCAGTCCAGGCAGGGACGGCACACGGGCCGGCGCGAGCCCCCGCCGTCCAGCGCCGCCGCGGCCTCGATGCCCAGGCGCGCCAGCACGGCGGCCGCCCGGTCCGTGGCGCGGCCACCCTCTTCGCTGTCGAACACGACGGCACCCTCCTCCAGCAGATGGTCCGCGACCGCCACGCCCAGGCGGCCTGCCAGATGGTCGTAGCAGGTGCGCGCCATGCGCAGCGCCGCATCGCGCGGCCCCGCCGCCACGGCGGTCGGCGGCACGGCCGCGGGACGCACGGCGAACTGCATCAGCCCCTCGAGCAGCTGCGCCACCTCTGCGCCGGCCAGTGCGTGGTAGCGGTGGCGTCCCTGGCTGCGCACGACCAGCAGGCCGGCATCCACCAGCAGCGCCAGATGCCGGCTGGCGGTGGCCGGGGAAATCCGCGCAGCGCCCGCGAGTTCGCGCGCGGTGAGCGCCCGGCCGTCCATGAGGGCCAGCAGCATGGCCGCGCGGGCGGGTTCGCCGATGAGCCCGGCCACGCGGGCGATCTGGTTGGTGTTCACACGCCGCAGTGTGCCCCAGCAGCGGCCGGCACGCTTCGCTCCCGGGCGAAGCATGCCGGCCTTCGCGGGCCATCCAATGGGCGACAGGGCGAACGGCGTGTGTCCCGCACGCGCAGCGCCCCACCGACCACGCAACCGGTACACCACCACGAAGAACGCACACCATGTCCATCACCTGCTTCATCCGCTACGAGATCGATCCCTTCCAGATCGACGCCTTCCGCGACTACGCCGAGCACTGGGGCCGCATCATTCCGCGCTGCGGCGGCCACCTCGTGGGCTATTTCCTGCCGCACGAGGGCAGCAACTTCGAGGCCTGGGGCCTGATCGCCTTCGACAGTCTTGCAGCCTACGAGGCCTACCGCGCGCGACTGCGCGCCGACCCCGAAGGCCGCGCCAACTTCGAACGGGCGCAGCGCCAGCGCTTCATCCTGCGCGAGGAGCGCAGCTTCGCCATGGCGGTGCCGGGCACTTTCGGAAAACCGGCCCGGCCCGTGGACGCCGGCTGCGAAGTCCCGCCGGCCGAAGGGGCCGCACCATGATCGCCGTGATCTTCGAGGCCCTGCCTTCCGCCGCAGGCCGCGAGGAATACCTCTCGCGCGCCGCGGCCCTGCACGTGGCGCTGCAGGACATGGACGGCTTCCTGGGGCTGGAGCGCTTCGAGAGCCTGTCCACGCCCGGCAAGCTGCTATCGCTGTCCTTCTGGCACGACGAAGCCGCAGTTGCGCGCTGGCGCGGCCATGGGGCCCACCGGGGCGCGCAGGCGGCCGGTCGCGGCGGGGTCTTCGAGGACTACCGGCTGCGCGTGGCCCGCGTGCTGCGGGACTACGGCCTGCACGACCGCGCCGAGGCACCGGACGGCACCGGCGGCCTCTCGCCCGGCAGCCCCTGAACGTCAACCCTCCACCGCGGCCTCGGACCGCGGGAGGCGCGGTGGCCGCGCCGCCGCGTCTGCGACCCACCGCTGCAGTGCCTCGGGTGGCAGCGCCCGGCTGAACAGGTAGCCCTGCACCTCGTCGCAGTGCAGCGACTCCAGCATGCGCAGGGTGGCCAGATCCTCCACGCCCTCGGCCACCACCTGCAGCCCGAGCGTGCGGCCCAGGCCGATGATGGCGCGCGTGATCGCCATGTCGGCCGGGCTCGCCAGCATGTCGCGGATGAAGGATTTGTCCACCTTCAGCTTGTCGATCGCGAAGCGCTTGAGGTAGGCCAGGCTCGAATATCCCGTCCCGAAATCGTCGATGGACAATTGCACGCCCAGCTGCTTGAGCGCCGCGAGCTGCCCCTGCGCCACGCCGGCGTTGTCCATCAGCTGCGATTCGGTGATCTCCAGCTCCAGGCAGCGCGCGGGCATGGCGTGGCGCGCCAGCAGCGCGGCAATGTCCGGCACCAGCAGCGGATCGGCCAGTTGCGCGGCCGACAGGTTCACCGACACCGGCAGGCCAGCGAGGCCGCCGCCCGCTTCCGACGCCCGCCAGGCCGCCCACTGAGCGCAGGCCTGGTCCAGCACCCAGGCCCCGATGGCGCGGATGAGGCCGGCCTCTTCCGCGATGGGGATGAACTCGCCCGGCAGCACTTCCCCGAGGGAGGGATGCCGCCAGCGCAGCAGCGCCTCCACGCCCGTGGGCATGCCGGTGCGGGCGGACATGCGCGGCTGGTAGTGCAGCGCGAACTCCCGGCGCTCCAGAGCCCGCCGCAGCGACTGCTCCATGGCCTGCCGGGCCTGCACGCGGCGGTCCGTCTCCAGCGAATACAGGCGCGCCATGTCGCGCCCTGCGGTCTTGGCCTCGTACATGGCCGCGTCGGCCCGGCGCATCAGCTCGTCCAGGTCCGCGCCGTCCTCGGGATAGACCGCGATGCCCACGCTGCACGACACGCTCAGTTCGTGCACCTCCACCGGATGGCTCTGCCGGATGAGCGGGATGAGGCGCTCCTCCACCACGCGCAGCACCTGCTGAGCGCCGTCCACCTGGCGCATGACGATCACGAACTCGTCGCCGCCCAGGCGGCTGACCGTATCGCCGTCGCGCACGGACTGCACCAGCCGGGCCGCCACCGAGCGCAGCAGGCCGTCGCCGATGTGGTGGCCCAGCGTATCGTTGATCGCCTTGAAGCGGTCCAGGTCGATGAACAGCACCGCCAGTTGCTCGCCGGTCCGGGCGGCCTGCTCCAGTCCTGCCTGGAGGCGCTGCACGCACAGCGAGCGGTTGGGAAGTTCGGTCAGCACGTCGTGGTGCGCCAGGAAGCGGATGCGTTCCTCGTTGCGCTTGCGGTCGGTGATGTCGATCGCGATGCCGATGTGGTTGGTCACTGCTCCGCCCTTGCCGCCTTCGCGCACGGCCGACACCATGAGCCAGGCCGGGTAGCTCTCGCCCGAACGCCGGCGGAAGCGCACCTCGCCCTGCCAGGACTCCTTGTCCGCCAGTGCGCGCGCGATGGACTCGCCCGGTGCGGATTCGCCGGGCGCATCGAGCAGCATGCCCAGCTGCTCGCCGATCACCTCGTAGAAGTCGTAGTGCGTGCTGCGGCAGAACGCCTGGTTCACGCTCACGATGCGCTGCGCGGCGTTCATGATGATGATGCCCTCGGACGAGGCCTCGAACACCTTCGCCCACAGCTCCAGCCGCTGCTCCATCACCTTGAGCACATTGATCGGCGCGAACGCGGTCAGCATCGCGTCGCGGCCCTGGAAGCGCAGCCGCCGCGCGGACAGCACCGCCCATGCGGGTTCCTTGCCGCCCTTCCAGCGCACCTCGAACTCATCCACCACGCCATAGTCCGCCAGGCGCTGGAAAAACCGCGCCCGCACGCCCGGCTCCAGCCCGGCGCGCCAGGGATCGTGGGTGACGCCATCCAGCCAGTGGCCCGCGGGCGCATTGGAATGCAGCACCTCGTGCTCGGGCACCGATGTCACCACCATCGGGATGGGGAGCGCCTCCACCAGTTCGCGCTGGGCTTCCGCGGCGCGCGCGCTGGCGGCCAGTTCCTGCTGCAGCAGCCGCTCGCGGTCCAGCTGCGCGAGCATGTCGTTGAACGCGGTCACCAGCCGGCCGATCTCGTCGCCGCTGTTCCAGCGCGCACGCAGCGTGTGGTCGCCGGTGCGCCGCACCTCGTCCGCCACCCGCGCGAGCTGCTGCAGCGGCTTGGCGATCTGCCGGGCCACGAGGGTGACCATGCTCAGGATGCAGCCCAGCAGCAGCACGGCCGTGCCCAGGTGCAGCCACATGCGCGCGAACAGGTCGTGCACCCGCGCATGCAGCAGGTCGTCCATGGCCTCCGTGCCAGCCACCCAGGCGCTCCCCAGCGAAGCCAGCAGCGACTGCTGGCGGTCATACAGTTCCTGCGCCGCAGTGACGGGCCCCACTTCGCCCTGGGCCACACGCTGCAGCAGCGCCTGCAGGGCCTGCCCCGATGCCTGCAGGCCCTCGCGCGTCGCGCCCAGACGTTCGCGCAGCGCCGGCTGGCCGGCGATGAAAGCCTGGTCGAAATCCGAATCGATGCCCACCAGCACGGCATCGAGCCGGCCCACCAGCGTCAGCAGCTCCGCGGCGCGGTGCGTTCCCGGGACGGCCTGCTGCTGGCGCGGCGCGGGCCTTGCGGAGAGAAATCCCAGCGTGTCGTGCACTACCTGCAGCAGCTCGGGGTAGCGCAGCATGGTGAGCGACATGACGTAGTAGCTGTCCAGGTCCGGGTCCAGGATCAGGTTCGACTGATTGGCCACGGTGGTCAGGAGTTCGCGCCCCTGCCGCAGCAGCGCGCCCCGCTCCTGCGGGCGCGCGGGCCCGGAGCCGGCGTCCGCCGCGGCCGTGCCGCCAGCGGCCTGCAGCGACTGCGCGAAACGCTCGGCCATGTCGCCGGTGCGCAGGGCGGCGTCGTGCTCCCCGCGCACGTCCCGCAGGCGGTCCTGCAGGAGGACGCGCGCCACCGGATCGCCGGGCAGGAAAGAACCCATCAGGCCGTCGCGCACCACCGCCGCGTAGGCCGTGCCGACGATCTCCTTGCGGGCGAAATCGATGGCGAGGAATTTCTCGTGGATCAGGATTCCCGAGACGTAGATGACTGCCGTGAGGTCCAGCAGGTAGATGAGCATGAGCTTGCGGCCCACGCTGAGACGGCCCAGCCAGCGGCCCAGCCGGCCCGTGATGCGGTGCATGATCGACATGAAATTGCAGCGGGGAAAGGCAGGCACCGTCCCGCCCGCCCGTCCCCGGAAAAGCCTGGCGAATCCAGGCTGTTACAACTATTAGCAATTTCCGCACCATGGCGGGCTGCGGCCGGGCTTGCCGGGGCACCAGGAGACGGCCATTGCACGCGCCGGGACAGCGGCATGACACGCGTTTGCCAGAAAACGCTACAATCCCCGGCTTTGCTGGCAAAACCCCGTCGGCCAATACTAGTTAGAGACGGGGAAAACCGCTGCGAATGGCTGCAGGGCCCGATCTTCCCCGCAACCCGCTGGCAGCACCCATTTTGGAAACATCACTGAATGACCACCATCCGTGTAAAAGAGAACGAACCCTTCGACGTGGCACTGCGCCGCTTCAAGCGCACCATCGAAAAGCTGGGCCTGCTGACCGACCTGCGCGCCCGTGAGTTCTACGAAAAGCCGACGGCCGAGCGCAAGCGCAAGAAGGCTGCCGCCGTGAAGCGCCACTACAAGCGCGTTCGCAGCATGCAGCTGCCCAAGAAGCTGTACTGATCGGCTTGTCGGTCGCCGTATCGACGATTCATACGGCCGGCCTCGCCGCCGAGAAACCCGCGCTAGGGACGCCAAGCGCGGGTTTTGTCGTTTTACGGGTCTGCAAAAAGCCCCTCCAGCGTCGTTGCAACGCCTTGCCGTAGCGACACTACTGTCTGCGGCGTTGCGCCTCGCCGGAGGGGCTTTGTGCAAACCCTCCAGCTCTGCCTGATCCATCCAATCAATACAAGGAAATCTGCCATGGGACTCAAGGAACAGATCACCGAAGACATGAAGACCGCCATGCGCGCCAAGGACTCCGAGCGCCTGGGCACCATCCGCCTGCTGCAGGCCGCGATGAAGCAGAAGGAAGTGGACGAGCGCGTCACGCTGGACGACGCAGCCATCGTCGCGATCGTGGACAAGCTCATCAAGCAGCGCAAGGACTCGATCGCCGCTTTCGAGGGCGCGGGCCGCCAGGACCTGGCGGACAAGGAGAAGTCGGAGATGGCCGTGCTGCAGGCCTACCTGCCCGAGCGCATGTCGGCCGATGAAGTGACGGCGGCCGTGCAGGCCATCGTGGCCGAGCTGGGTGCCGCGGGCCCCGGCGACATGGGCAAGGTCATGGGCGTGGTGAAGACCCGCCTGGCCGGCAAGGCCGACATGGGCCAGGTGTCGGCCGCCGTGAAGGCGGCCCTGGCCGGCTGACGGCTCCCTGCCCTGCCGGGGAGCACCGCCATACAACGCACCCCTCGCTGCCAGCGCTCCGCCATGGAGCGCTGGCAGTTTTTCATGGGGCTGCCGTTGCCGTCGTTCTGGCCGTCGCGGCTGCCGCAGCCGCTGCCGCCGCGGGATGCGGATGGGCGGCCATCAGGGCTTCGTCACGGGCGGCGGCGCGCAGCGCTGCGGGACGCTGTTGGTGTGGCCGCACATAGTCCTCGAACGCGGCCCGGCGCTCCAGCATCCCGAAGCGCATGTAGAAGCCCATCACCGAGGCCAGGTACAGGTCGGCCACGGTGAAGCCGTCGCCCACCAGGTACGCCTTGCCGGCCACCGCCTGCTCCAGGGTGCGCAGCAGGTCGGCCTCGTTGCCGTAGCCCGCCTCGGAGGTCGGGGCCAGGGCGCCGTACTTGCGCGCCGTGAGGAAGGACTCCAGCGGTCCGGCGGCGAAGAACAGCCAGCGGTAGCACAGGCCGCGCTGGGGCGAGCCGGGCGGGGGGAGCAGCGAACTCTCCGGCACCAGGTCCGCCAGGTGCGTGCAGATGGCGGCTCCTTCCGTGATCGTCACGCCGCCATGGCGCAGGGCCGGCACCTTGCCCATGGGGTTGATGGCGAGGTAATCCGGCGACTTCATCGTGCTGCCGTAGTCCAGGATGACCTCCTCGTACGGCAGGCCGGTTTCCTCCAGCATCCAGCGGCTGACCCGGCCGCGGGACATGGGATGGGTGTAGAAGGTCAGGGATTCAGTGCTCATCGAACGCTCCAGGGTGGAAAGAGCCCGCAGTCTGCGCGCCGCCGCTGTCAGATCCTGTCAGCAGTCAGGTCAGGTCCCGCACGTCATTGCCGGCCGGCAGGCGCTCCTTGCGCCACCGCCGCAGGAGGTCGTGGCGCTGTGCCGGGTAGCGCACGCCGGTATCCTCCAGCGCCAGCACCCGGTCGGCCCGGAAATGGCGGAAGTCCTGGCGCAGCTCGCACCAGCCCGCGAGCAGCCGCATCTGGTCGAGGAATGCCATGGCGAAGGGCCACACCACCCGCTCGGTCACGGCGCCGTCCGCATCCGTGTAGCGCATGCGCACCGTGTGGCCCACCCGGATCGCATTGCGCAGGGCCCCCAGCCACGGCTCGGGCGGCGGGCCCGACCACTGGGGCGCGAACAGCCCGCTGGTCTCCACTTCGAGGCGCAGCAGGGCGGGCAGGATACTGGTGATCCGCTCCATGCCCTGCGCCGCGGCGCGGGCCAGCACCGGATCGGCGTGCGCCGCCACCCAGCGCGCGCCCAGCAGCAGCGCCTCCAGTTCCTCGGGCGGAAACATCATCGGCGGCAGCAGGAAGCCGGGACGCAGCTGGTAGCCGACGCCCGCATCGCCCGCCACGTCGGCCCCCTGCGCCCGCAGCACCCCGATGTCGCGGTACAGGGTGCGCAGGCTCACCCCCAGGCGCTCGGCCAGTCGGGTGCCGGAGACGGGGCGGCGGCAGCGTCGCAGTTCGTCGAGCAGCTGCAGGAGCCGGGCGGAGCGCACGGAACGGTTCATGCGGCCCCGCTGCCCCACGTCTCGCGCGAGAAATGGGCCTGCAGGAACTCCACGCACACGCGCACCTTGGCCGAGCGCTCCAGCCGCGTGGGGTACACGGCCCAGACGTTGGCCTCCTGCTGCCATTCGGGCAGCACGCGCACCAGCCGGCCCGCAGCCAGTTCGGGACCGACGTCCCAGAGAGACCGCAGCACGATGCCGCGCCCATCCACCGCCCATTGCACGGCCATCTCGCCGTGGTTGGCCGACAGCGGCCCGCGCACCTTCACCGTGCAGTCCACTGCGCCGCTGCGCAGCCGCCAGACGCCGAAGGGGTGGTCGCGCTCCTTGATCACCAGGCAATCGTGGCTGGCCAGATCGTCCACCGCCCGGGGAATGCCCTTGCGCGCCAGATAGGCCGGCGCCGCGCACAGCACGCGGTGGTTGCCCGCCAGCCGGCGGGCGATCAGGTGCGGCGCGATCTCGTCGCCCACGCGGACATCCAGGTCGAACCCTTCGCCCGCCACGTCCACCAGCCGGTCGAACACTTCCAGCCGCACCTGCAGGCCCGGATGGCGCTCCACCAGTCGCGACACCGCGGGCGCCACGATGCGCCGCCCGAAGCCGAAACTGCAGCTCAGCCTGAGCAGGCCGCGCGGCTCGCGCCGCGTCACGGCCACCTCCTGCAGCAGCTGGTCCCAATCGTCCAGGATGCGCTGCGCCCAGTGGAAGACGCGCTCGCCCTCCTCCGTCACCGCCACGCGGCGCGTCGTGCGGTGCAGCAGTTTCACGGCCAGTTCCTCCTCGAGCAGGCGGATGCGCTTGCTGACGTAGGCCGGCGAAGCGCCCAGTTCGGTGGCCGCCTCGGCGAAGCTGGCCTTGCGGACCACGGCGGTGAAGACGCGCAGGTCGTCGGTGGCGGGCGTTTTATGCACGATGTGTGAACAATGGAACCACAGACATCGGATTGTATTGCGCTGCGGTTTGCCTAAAAATCGGCGGCATGCTGGCGGACCGGCCCCTTCGTCGCCCCGCCTTCCGTTCCAATTTTCACAGCCATTCCAGGAGACCTCGCACATGTCCAGCCCTACCCAAACGTTCAAGATCGCGGTGCTGCCCGGCGACGGCATCGGCAAGGAGGTCATGCCCGAGGGGCTGCGGGCGATCCAGGCGGCGGCCGGGCGCTTCGGCTTCGCGCTGGAGCTGCACACCTTCGAGTGGGCCAGCTGCGACTACTACCTCGCGCACGGCCAGATGATGCCCGACGACTGGAAGGAACAGCTCAAGGGCATGGATGCGCTCTTCTTCGGCGCCGTGGGCTGGCCGGCCACCGTGCCGGACCATGTCTCGCTGTGGGGCTCGCTGCTGAAGTTCCGCCGCGAATTCGACCAGTACATCAACCTGCGGCCCGTGCGCCTGTTCGAGGGCGTGCCCTGCCCACTGGCGGGCCGCAAGCCCGGCGACATCGACTACTACGTGGTGCGCGAGAACACCGAGGGCGAATACACCTCGCTGGGCGGCATCATGTACGAAGGCACGGACCGCGAGATCGTGATCCAGGAGTCGGTCTATTCGCGCAAGGGCGCCGAGCGGCTGCTGAGGTTCGCGTTCGACCTCGCGCAGAGCCGCCCGAAGAAGCACGTGACGCTGGCCACCAAGAGCAACGGCATCGCCATCAGCATGCCGTGGTGGGACCAGCGGGCCGACGACGTGGCCAAGGGCTATCCGGGCATCACGCTGGACAAGCAGCACATCGACATCCTGACGGCGCGCTTCGTGCTGCAGCCGGGACGCTTCGATGTGGTGGCGGCGACGAACCTGTTCGGCGACATTCTGTCGGACCTGGGGCCGGCGACCACCGGCACGATCGGGCTGGCGCCGTCGGCCAACCTGAACCCGGAGCGCACGTTCCCCAGCCTGTTCGAGCCGGTGCACGGCTCGGCACCGGACATCCATGGCAAGAACATCGCCAACCCGATCGCGATGGTCTGGTCCGGGGCGCTGATGCTGGACTTCCTGACGCAGGGCCAGGGCGCGGGGCGGCAGGCGCACGATGCGATCGTGTCGGCGATCGAGCAGGTGATCAAAAGCGGGCCGAAGACGCCGGACCTGGGCGGCACCGCCAGCACCACGCAGGTGGGCGAGGCCATCGCGGCGGCCAT
>NZ_FNJL01000069.1 GCF_900104515.1 Paracidovorax cattleyae | reverse complement strand
AGGCCCTCCTGCAGGCGCACGCGGGCGTACTGCTCGCCGTCGCCGTGCTGCACGTAGCCGCCCGGCCATTCGTAGATCTCGTACGCATCGTGCGCGTGCCCAGGCGGCTGCTGGCGCATGTTGGAGAGGTCCGACCTCGGCTTGGTGAAGTCGTAGTCGTCGTTGTAGTACCTGCCGGGCTTGATCTCCTCGCCCAGCGTCCAGGCGTGGATGTTCTCGCGGTCCGCCACGGCCGACTTCTCGGGCGGGTAGAACGGGATCACGGCCGCGCCCGGCAGGGGCTCGTGGCCGGCCACGATGTCGTCGGCGATCACCAGGGTGTGCTGGCCGCTCGCGTGCTGGAAGTAGTAGTACGCCCCTTCATGCTCCAGCAGCCGCGAGACGAAGTCGAAGTCGCTCTCGCCGTACTGCACGCAGTAGTCCCAGGCCCGGTAGGCGCGCGTGAGCTTGAGTTGCAGCGGGTAGCCGTAGCGGCCCAGCACCTCCTGCACGATCTGCGGGACGGTCTTGAACTGGAAGATGCGGAAGTCCTGCCGCCGCGTGGCCACCCAGAGCCAGGGTTGCAGGCGCAGGTGGTAGGAGTACAGCCGATGGTCCTGGCCCTGCATGCCGAAGCGCGTGACCAGGCCGTCCAGGTAGCGTTTGCCGCCGCCTTCGGTCTCGATCTCGACGGTTGCGGACTTGCCCAAAAGCGCTTTGGGGTCGATGTCGCGCTCCTCGGAGAGTAGATCGATCTCGAAGGAATAAAGCGACGAAAGTGCTTCCTCGCCCCGCAATTGTCGAAACTGCAGGGCCTCTCCCAGGGCCGTTTTAATGGTGACGCGGCGAGTCATTTTTTGAGGCATCGACAGAACGCCATGCCACCTTGTGCCAAAACGGGCGCGATCTTAGTCCGCTCATGGCCGAGTGGGACATCCCACATCAGGTTTGTTTTGTTTCAGATCGTTAAATGTCATGTTTCGGATGAAATTTGACGTGATGTCGGTGAAGCATGTAGCCCCGTTGTTGAGTGTTGCACTCAATATAGGGAGAGCTACACATGCGGTTTCGCTTACGGCAGATGGAATTGTTTCGGGCGGTCATGCTGACCGGATCGGTGAAGGCGGCGGCAAAGCTTTTGTCCATGTCCCAGCCAGCCGTGAGCCGAGGGATCGCTCACACGGAACAATCCCTTGGCTACCCATTGTTCGACCGCATTGGAGGTCGGCTATGCCCCACCGACGAGGCGAAAGCCCTGATTGCAGATGTGGAGTCGTGCTATCTGCACGCCATGCAGGTCAACGACCTTGCGATGAACCTTCGCAACGGATCAGCTGGCGCTTTGAACATCTGCGTCAGCCACTGCCTCTCTCGCGGCGTGGCCGCGCGCGCGGTTGCGCGCTTCCTACACAGGCACCCGAAGGTACATGTGCAGCTTCGTGCTTGCACCCTTGCGGACATGCCGCGCATGCTCCTGAGCAACCAAGCGGACTTGGCGATCGCAGTCGTTCCATTGGAGCACGTGAACCTGGAAGCCGAGGTCGTGACAACCGGCCGAATGGTCTGCGTCATGCCGGATGACCACGCTCTCGCCGGCAAGCAGCAGATCAGCCTCAGAGATCTATCGGATGTGGCCGTCATCGCACCTCATCCCAGCATCGCGTTCGGACAGCTGATAGGAGCAGCACTAGACCGGGCCGGCGTGTCGTTGAATGTACGCGTCGATATTTGGCACATGGATGTCGCGTGCGCGCTCGTCGCGTCAGGCGTCGGCGTAGCGTTGCTGGATGAGTTCACGGTGCAAGGACTTCCGTACAACCACCTCCGCGCCGTTCCCCTCAAAGAAGAAATCCAACTCACGCCGGCGGTCCTGCGCTCCTCCCTTGGCGTTGGAAGGCCATACATCGCGCCCTTCATATCCGCTTTGAAGGAACAGGCCGCCCTGGAGCGGGCGGAAGCTGCAATGCAGCGAGGTTAATTGCAACGCGCATTTATGGACACCATAAATAATTGTGAAAATGGATAGGTAACCCTCAATCGGTTAGCTATTGCGCATACCCCACCTCGGATTTATCAATCGTCACATTCCACCTGTCGGCATAGCATCTCGACCGTTCATGGATGTACTGGGAGGGAACCATGCGAATTGGTTTGATCGGGGCCGGGAACATCGGCAGGCACTTCGTCAGGCGCTGGATCGAGGCCGCCCATGCCGTGGTTGTGCTCGACATCAATCCACTGGCCATGTCTGTTGCGCAGGAATATGGTGCCGTCGCGGCAAGCGGATTGAACGAACTGCTTGCCGACGTGGACATGGTGTGCCTGAGCCTGCCAACACCCGACAGCGTACTGTCCGTACTGAGGGCTCTCGCCGAGCCTCCTCAGAGCCGCTGGCCAACCGTGTTGGTGGATCTCTCCACCACCGGACCAGAAGCCACGCGCGAAGCAAAGGCATTGATGGACCGCGTAGGCCCTCGATTTCTCAGCGCACCCGTGAGCGGCGGCCTAGCCGCCGCAGCACGGGGTGAGTTGACCATCATGGCGGCCGGCTCCCTGGAGGCGTATGGAAGTGCCTTGCTGGCCCTGGAAGCGATAGGAAGCCACGTCTTCTACCTCGGCACCGACATCGCCAGCGGGCAGACCCTGAAGGTGCTCAACAACCTTCTCTACGCAACTGTGATGCTTGCCAGCTGTGAAGTGATGGTCTGCGGTGTCGCTGCAGGAATTGAGCCGCACATGGTCCTGGACGTCATCAACCGATCGAGCGGCAGATCATTCGCCACGCAGGAACGATTTACCAGTGGATTGCTGGACCGAAGTTTTCCGGTGCGCTTCACAGGTGAGCTTCTTCGCAAGGACGTCCATCTCGGGCTGGGGGTCGCTGAGGCGCTGGGTGTGCCCATGCATGTATGCCGCACCGCACTGCGCCTGCTGGACCTGGCGATCGCAGATGGTCTTGGGCAGGCCGACAACACCGCGGCCATTCAATCCATCGAGAGGATGGCGGGCGTCACCTTCAGCAGCGCTTCTTGAGCCCGCCAAGTGAACACACGAAAGAACAACCAACAGAGGAGGAAACTATGAAGAAACACATCATCGCGGTCATTATTGCCGCGACGCCCCTGGTCGCCGCAGCATTTCCAGACAGGCCCATCCGGCTGGTGGTCCCGATGTCGGCTGGGAGCATCACGGATGTGGTCGCGCGCACGCTGGCCGATGCGATGGCTGCGCGCCTGAAGCAACCGATCATCGTGGACAACCAAGCCGGCGGCGGCAACGTAGTGGGGACGATGGCCGCAGTTCGGGCCGCCCCTGACGGCTACACCTTACTGATGGTTGGCGTGACCAACGGCGCAAGCAACCTGGCGGTGATGAAGGCACTGCCTTACGACCCACGAAAAGACTTCACCCCCGTCTCGCTGGTTGCAGAAGCACCGTTCGTGCTGGTCTCAAGCAAATCCGTACCCGCAAAAACGCTGCAGGATTTCACCGCGTACGGGAAGGCCCATCCAGACAAGCTCTCCTATGGATACGGTTCTGGTAGCAGCCAGCTTTCCGCTGCGCGGCTGGTCGCGCAGGCAGGCATCAGCGCAACCGCAGTGGGCTACAAAGGCATACCGCAGGCCATGACGGATTTGATCGGCGGAAGCATCGACTTTTGCGTCGCCGATCTCGTCAACGGCATGCAGGCGGCGCGCTCCGGGCGCGTGAATGCACTTGGCGTCACCTCCGCTCGACGCACCCCTCTGGCCCCCGATGTCCCGACGCTTGCCGAGCAAGGCCTCAAGGGCTACGACCTGACGGTGTGGTTTGGCGTAGCGGCTCCCGCCCATACACCTGCGCCCATGGTGGCCAAGCTCAATGCGACGTTGCGGGAGGTTCTTGCAGATCCCGTGGTGAAACAGCGTTTCGATACTGCGGGCCTTACAGCATCGCCGTCCACCCCCGAGGCGTTTGGTCAGCTGATCCACGACGACATCACGAAGTGGGGCGTGATTGCTCGCGATGCCGGCATTGCCCCCCAGTGAGCGAAGGACAAAGTCATGCTGCAGATACGCAAGAAGTGCCTGAACATCGAGCGCACCTACCATGAGGGCGGCCCCGCGCGGGATGAGCCGATCACGATGGGCTCGATCGCAGCCGTAGTTCGGAATCCCTTTGCCGGACGCTACGTGGAAGACCTCTCCGGGATGGTGGCCGCAGCGCACGAGTTGGCGCGATCCCTCGTGCCGGAGCTTCTCTCCTCACTCGGCGGCGCGGATCGAATCGAGTCCTATGGCAAGGGGGCCATCGTCGGCACGAATGGGGAGTTGGAACATGGCGCCGTATGGCACGAAGCAGGGGGCTGGTCGATGCGCGAAGTGCTGCCGCGCGCCAAGGCTATCGTGCCCTCGGCGAAGGCCGTGGCCTGCGCCGGCACGCGGCTGCATATCCCCGTCCACCACATTGAAGCCAGCTACGTACGCAGTCACTTTGCGGCCATGGAGGTGGGCGTGGCCGACGGACCAAGGCCCGACGAGCTTCTTTTCGCCCTGGTGATGTCCACAGGCGGCCGGGTGCATGAGCGGCTGGGCGGCTTGCGCGCCGACCGCATCACTGTGGGCGACGGCCAGCGCTGAGCGCGCGCCAGGCCCCCCAGTCTGGCATTCCGCTTTCATTACGTGCATGCCCGTTTGGGCAGGGGCGAACTCGCGTCCCGATAGGCCGGGTGCCCGCATGCGTGGCGCCCGGGAGGAGAGACACGACCATGCATTCCCATTCCAACGTACATGACGCGCTGGCTGCGGCCTTGGTGCCACTTGCCAAGCCCGGCAGCTTCAAGGACCCGGTGGTGCGCGGACATGTACTGCACGTGGCCCAAGCGCTGGCGGCAGTGCGCTGCGCATTGGAGACCAGCGCGCATGCGGTCGCCATCGCACGCCTACGGGCCCTGAGCGTCACCGCGGCCCAACTGGCCAGGGTTGCGGACCGGTTGCCCCGCGGTCCGCTCCACGGCTTGATGACAAACAAGGTCCGTGCCTCGGCAAATTGGGCCAGCGGCATGCTGGAGTACGGCTGGTACGGCCTGGCGCCCACATCTCAGGTGGCTTGGGGGTTGGGCTTTGACCCCAGGGACTTCGGCACAGCGGCGGAAAATCCGTCTTTGCACTGGATCGCATGCGGCACCGTGCCGCTGTACCTGACGCAGTCCTGGCAGGTGTTGGGCGGCGTGATCGATGCCGCCTTGCTGCGCGGGTTGGGCGATTTGGCGCGCAGCGTTTGCGACCAGCCGGATGTGCGCTGCACCATCTTCAGCGGCAGCAGCTATCGGGATACCGCCCACCAGTTGGAGTGCATGAAGAATGCGTTGCTTTCCATGGACCTGCGGATGCAGGAATGCGCCTGGATGCTGGCGCAGCTCTCCAAACGGCTGGACCCACTGGCTGGGCGTGTGCTGTCCGCGCTGGATGCACGGTACAGCGGTGCGACAGGGCTGCCGGTGGAGTACATCTACTCGGAGTTCGATCAGGTCCAGCAGCACAACCTGAAGTCGTGGTGTGCGGCGCAGCTTCGGCTGCTTCATGTGCGGCTGCTGGATGAGGACGGTGGGCTATTGGCCCAGGGGGGCGATGC
This sequence comes from Paracidovorax cattleyae, assembly GCF_900104515.1. Classification (GTDB taxonomy): domain Bacteria; phylum Pseudomonadota; class Gammaproteobacteria; order Burkholderiales; family Burkholderiaceae_C; genus Paracidovorax; species Paracidovorax cattleyae. The sequence goes on along the minus strand of NZ_FNJL01000069.1, from coordinate 482 downwards.
GGTGGTGGACGCAAGGCGTCTGCTCTTGGGCGGGATGGCAGGTCTTCCGACACGCGACGAGGCGTGCACGACATAACCGCCAAAGCATTGCCACGGCTATCAAGTTGATGTCTGTCTCAAACTGAAACCCGCCATTTCCAGCACGCCCGGACGGCCGTGTACCGCGTGATGGCAGGACGTTAGGATGTGCGCGCTTCGTTCGCCCATACGCGGGCATGCGAAGCGTTGTACCAACAGGAAGTCTCTGGCGCTACGGCGCCAGCACCAATTCGTGGAGGACACTTGATGCACAAGACACCCGTTGCAATCCCCTTGCTTGCGATGCTGCTGGCCGGCTGCAGCCCGTCGCAACCCGCCGAGACGGTCGATTCGCTGGTGGCCAATCCTGAGCGCCTGAAGGAACTGCGCCGGCAGTGCCGCGAGGAGCGGGAGAAGGTCTCGGACGCGCTGTGCGAGAAGGCGGCACAGGCCTTCAATCGCCG
>NZ_FNJL01000013.1 GCF_900104515.1 Paracidovorax cattleyae | reverse complement strand
CCCCATCCTTCCCCTGCTTCTCGATGTAGCTGAAAAACACATCCGCATCCAGCACCCCGATATCCAGCCGCCGCGCGGCAGGCACCGCAGCCAGCGTCTTGTACCCATCCCCACCCGTGGCGTTGAAGCTCAGCACGAACAGCTTGTATGTCTTCGTGGCATTCATCGGCTCCCACGCGCCCGAGGCAGCATTGCGCACTTCGATGCCGGAGACGCGCTGGCCGGCCGCTGCAGCGGCGTTCACGTCGAAGCGCAGGCCGCCGGTGTAGGGGTATGGGCCGGTGGAGCCGCCGGTGCCGAAGACGGCTTCCAGCATGGCCTTCACTTCCGTGCCGGTCACGTCCAGGCGGAAGAGCATGTTTCCGAAGGCTAGTACCTGGATGACCTGGGCGGCCGAGGTGGTGCCCTGCAGGGGGATGCGCACGCCGCCGCCGCTTTGCAGTGAAATGTTGGCTGTAGTTGAGCCCGGTCTTTTGCCTACCCATCCCCCAACCTCCCCCTCAAAAAATCCACAAACACCCGCACCTTCGGCGACAACTGCCGGCTCGTCGGCCACACCGCCCGAAACCGTCCCGCGGGCCGTCCCTCCGGATCCGGCAGCACCTGCCGCAATGCCCCTTCCCGCAACGGCCCCTCCACCAGGAAATCCGGCATGCACCCGATCCCCAGGCCGCCCAGTGCCGCACCGCGCACGGCCTCCATGTTGTTGAACCCGAGGACCCGGCGCAAGCTGGGCAGGGGAGAAGGTGACGGAGACATCGACATCGACAGCGGTAGGGGCGGCTCTTCTGGCGACGTGGCCCCGCCGGTCCCCGGCAGCGGCCAGGGCAGCCACTGCCCTGAATTGGGATAGCGGAACGCAATGCCGTCGTGGTCCGCGAGGTCGGCCACGGTGGCCGGGGTGCCCCGCCGCGCCAAGTAGTCGGGCGATGCGCAGAGCAGGGACCGGTAGTGCCGCAGGGGCAGGCCCATGAGCCGTGAATCGGGCAGGTCGCCGCTGCGGATGGCGATGTCCACGCCTTCGCCGATCAGGTCCACGATGCGGTCGTTGAAGTCGATGTCCAGTTCCACCTCGGGGTAGCGCTCCAGGAACTCCGGCAGCCGGGGCAGGAGCAGGTGGTAGGTGACGATGGGCACGCTCACCCGCAGTCGGCCGCGCGGCGCGGCGGCCGACTGCGACACCATGGCGCGGGCGTCGTCCAGGTCGTCCAGGATGCGGCGGCAGCGTTCGTGGAACTGCCGGCCTTCCTCCGTCAGGGCGATGCGGCGGGTGCTGCGCTGGAGCAGGCGCACGCCCAGTTCCTGTTCCAGCTTCGCGACGGCCTTGCCAACGGCCGAGGCCGAGATGCCGAGCGCGCGGCCGGCCGCGACGAAGCTGCCCAGCTCCGCGGTGCGCACGAAGGCCAGGAGGGCGGAGAGGCTGGAGGAGGTGTCCATTGGGGAGATCTAAGTTACGGTGAGCGCGGGCTGGGACGCGTTGATTGCGGAATTTTCTTCCGGATTGATCGGAGGTGAGGCCTGTTTTTCATCGAATGCGGAAGTTCTATCTTCTTCACATCGGGCCTGGCACCGCTTGGTGCCGTGGCTTTCTCCTTCCCTTCTTGGCCGTTTCGCATTCCTGTGCCGCCTTCGGGCGCTCTTCCACCATGTCCCAACTGTCCTCCGACGCTCCGATCTTTTCGCCGGCTTCCCCCGGCAACCCGCCGGATCCGGACCGCGGCCGTCGCCTGCGCGTGCTCGCCTCCGTCTGCATGGCTTCGGCGACGATGCCGATGGTGTTCACGGGGCCGGCCGTGGCCCTGGGCGGCATTGCCGATGCGCTGCATGCGTCCGCCGCGTCGCTGGCCTGGGTTGACGAATGCCTTCATGCTGGCCTTCGGCAGCTGCCTGCTGGCGGCCGGGGCGCTGGCAGACCGCATCGGGCGCCGCCGGGTGTTCATGGCGGGGGCGTGGCTGTTCCTCGTGGCGTCGGCGGCGCTGCCATTCGCCGCGGGCATGGCGGTGTTCAACGCGCTGCGCGGCCTGCAGGGACTGGCGGGTGCGGCGGTGTTCGCAGGCGGTGCCGCTGCGCTGGCCCAGGAGTTCGAGGGCGATGCCCGCACCCGCGCGTTCAGCGGGCTGGGCACGGCGTTCGGCATCGGACTGGTGCTGGGGCCGGTCACCGCCGGCGCGCTGGCGGGGGCGTTCGGGTGGCGGGCGATTTTCGGGCTGGTGATGGTGGCCATGGGCGTGGCGGTGCTGCTGGGCCGGGGCGCGTTGCGGGAAACCCGGGCGCCCGCGGTGCACGCCTTCGACACGGGCGGCGCGGTGGCGTTCACGCTGGCGCTCAGCGTGCTGACCTGCGCCGTGCTGGCGGCGGCGCAGGCCGGGTGGGCCGACCCACGGGTGGTCGGCGGCCTCGCGGCGGCGGGGGGGCTGTTCGCCGTTTTCGCGCGCATCGAGCGTCGGGGCCCCGCGCCGCTGCTGGATCTGTCGCTGCTGCGCTACCGGCGCTTCCTCGGCATCCAGTTGCTGGCCGCCGCGCCGGCCTATGCCTTCGTCGTGCTGCTGGTGCTGCTGCCGATGCGTTTCGCGGGCATCGAGGGGATGGGCGCGGGGAGCGCGGGATGGATGATGGCGGCCCTGTCGGCGCCGCTGCTGGTGCTGCCGTTGGTGGCCGGGCGGCTGGCACGCCGCTGGTCGCCGGCCGTGCTGTGTGGGGTGGGCCTGCTGGCCTGCGCGGCCGGCCTGCTGTGGCTGGCCGCAGCGCGGACGGGGCTGCAGGCTTTGCCGTCGATGGTGGTGATCGGTGCGGGCATCAGCCTGCCCTGGGGATTGATGGATGGCCTTGCGGTCAGCGTGGTGCCGCCGGAGCGTGCGGGCATGGCGGCAGGGATTTTCAGCACCACGCGGGTGGCGGGGGAGGGCGTGGCGCTGGCGGTGGTGGTGGTGGGCTCCGTGCTGGCGGGGCTGATCCAGGCCCGGCTGCCCGGCGCCGCGCAGGGGCATCCGGTGGCGCAATTGCTGGGGGCGGGGCGGCTGGGGGATGCGATGGCCCTGGCGCCGGCGGTGGCCCCGCACGCGCTGGTGGAGGCTTACGAAGCGGCGTTCGCGCGGCTGGCGCAGGGGCTGGCGGGGTGGTGACGGCCGTGACGGCGCTGGCCGTGTGGGCCTGCCTGGGGCGCGGCGGCCTGCGGCAGGAGGGCAGTGCACCCGCGGAAGGGGGGAGGGAAACTGGAGCGGGTGAAGGGAATCGAACCCTCGTATGAAGCTTGGGAAGCTGCCGTTCTACCATTGAACTACACCCGCGCGTGGCGCCATTGCGGCGCACGACGGGCTGGATTCTAGCGCTACTTTCAGGTGGGCCAGTGCAGGGAGAGCACGGAGCCTCCGCCAGGCCCAGCCCGCTGCCGCCGGCGTGCTGCGGGCGGGTGGGGTCTCCGCGGTGGAAGGCCTCGAAGACCGGGGCGGCGAGTTCCTCGGTCATGCCCGGGCCCCCGTCTTCCACGCCGAGGTGGCACTGGCCGTCCGCCACGCGGGCGTGGATGCGCACCCGGCCCGGGTCGGCATGCTTGCGCACGTTCTCCAGCACTGTGGGGCTGCGGCAGATGTTCCCCATGCAGACCATGAGGATGCGCACGGGGGCGTGGTCGGCGTGGGCCATCCGCTCCCGCAGCGGGGCCACGTCAGGAAGGGGGGAGGGGGTGGTGGTGTCGCTCATCGCCGTGGTCGCAAGGATGGGCCGGATGGTGCCACGCGCCGCGCCTGCATGCCGGCGATCGACGGAATGGCTTCGCGCATCGCCTCCAGGAAGACGCGCAGGCGCGCCGGCGGGTGGCGCGTGGGCGGATAGACCAGATGCACGGGCAGGGGCTGCGCCCTCCAGCCTGGCACGACATGCACCAGCCGGCCCGCGCGCAGGTCGTCCTGCACCGCCCAGGCGGACACGAGGGCGGCGCCCAGGCCCGACAGCGCCGCGTTGCGCAGGGCATGCAGGCTGTCGGTGGCCATCCTCGGCCGGATGGCGATGGCCTGCGGTGCGGCTGCGGCATCCGGTATCGCTGCCGCGGCGGGTGCCATGGCCGGCCCTTCCTCGGGATGCAGCTCCACCTCGCGCAGGTAATACGTGCGCAGTGCCAGCCAGGGCAGGGTGCCCAGGTCCTGCGGGTGCGGCGGCGCGCCACCGTGCGCCTCCAGCAGGCCTGGCGAGGCCACTACGATGCGGGGCACCTCGGCCACGTGCGTGGCGACGACGGATGGATCCCGCACCGGCCCCACCTGGATCGCGCAGTCGATGCCCTCCGCGATGAAGTCCGGCTGGCGGTCGTGCAGCAGCCACTCCACCGACACCTCGGGATAGCGGCGCAGGAAGGCCGTCAGCGGCGCGATCAGCTGGTCCTGTCCGAACGCGTGCGGGGCCTGCACGCGCAGCAGGCCCCGGGGCGTGTCGTGCGCGCCGCGCAGGTCCGACTCCATGGCCTGCCACTGGGCCAGCAGTTCCCTGGCATGGGTGAAGCAGCGCTCGCCATCTTCGGTGAGCTTCATTCCGTGCGTGGAGCGCTGCAGCAGCCGCAGGCCCATGCCGCGCTCCAGCGCCTGGAGGCGCCGGCTGACGGTGGGCTGGGTGGTATCGAGCTGCCGTGCCGCCGCGGACAGGCTGCCGCTGTCCACGATGCGGACGAAGGTCTGCAGCAACTCGATGCGGTCGGCACCGTTCGGGGGCAGGGACGGATTGGTCATGCGTGTATCGTATATAGGATCTGCGCACCGGTGGGCTACCGCGTATCCCGAAGAGCGGGGACACTCCAGCCGTTGTTTCTCCCAGGCGTATTCCTATGACTTCCATTCATCCCGCGCATAACTCTGCCGGGCGCGCTCCGTCGGCGCCGGGTGGCGCCACGCAGCCCGCCGAGGTGCCGGCTGCGCTGGTCCTCCTGCTGGCCACCACGGCCGGCGTGAGCGTGGCGTCGCTCTACTACAGCCAGCCGATGCTCGGCGTGCTGGGCCCGGATATCCACGCAGACGGACGCTCCGTCGGCTTCGTGCCGACCCTCACGCAACTGGGCTATGCGCTCGGCATCCTGCTGCTCGCCCCGCTGGGCGACCGGTACGACCGGCGCCGCATCATCCTGGCCAAGGCGGCCATGCTCGCCGCGGCGCTGCTGGCCAGCGCTGCGGCCCCCGGCATCGCCGCGCTGCTGGCCGCCAGCCTCGCCATCGGCCTGTCCGCCACGCTCGCGCAGGACGTGGTCCCGGCGGCAGCCACCGTGGCGCCCCCGCATGCGCGCGGCAAGGTGGTGGGCACGGTGATGACTGGCCTGCTGCTGGGCATCCTGCTGTCGCGGGTGGTGAGCGGCCTGGGGGCGGCAGCGTTCGGCTGGCGCGCCGTGTACGGAGCCGCCGCCGTCGCGGTCGCGCTGCTGGGCGTGGCCGCCTGGCGCTGGCTGCCGCGCTTCGCGCCCACCACCCACCTGGGTTACGGCGCGCTGCTCGCTTCCATGGCCGGGCTGTGGCGGTCGCAGCGCCCGTTGCGTCGCGCGGCACTGGCGCAGGGGCTGCTGTCGGTCGCGTTCAGCGCTTTCTGGTCCACGCTCGCCGTGATGCTGCACAGCGAGTTCCACTGGGGCAGCGCGGCGGCGGGCGCCTTCGGCCTCGCCGGTGCGGCCGGCGCACTCGCCGCGCCCCTGGCCGGCCGGCTGGCCGACCGCCGCGGGCCCGGCCTGGTCACGCAGCTGGGGGCGGGGCTGGCCCTGGTGTCGTTCGCCTCGCTGCTGGCGGCGCAGTGGCTTCCCGGCTGGGCGCAGCTCGGCCTGCTGGTGGCCAGCGCCATCGGCTTCGATTTCGGCATCCAGGCGGCGCTGGTGGCCCACCAGACCCTCGTCTATGGCCTGGAGCCCGCAGCGCGCAGCCGCCTGAACGCCCTGCTGTTCACCGGCGTGTTCATCGGCATGGCCGCGGGCTCCGCGCTCGGCGCGCTGGCCATGGCCCGCTGGGGCTGGCCCGGCGTGGTCCTGCTGGCCACGCTGGCCTGTGCGGCAGCGCTGGCCGTGCGCATGGGCGATGCGCACGGTCGGGCCGCCCGGGCCTGAGCGCCGCCGGGCTTGGGCAGAAAGGAGGCGCAAGGCTCGGCCGTGTTCCGGTCGGCGGAACAGCCCCTCGTGCCCCTGTGGGCGCAATGGCGGTTGGTGCGGAGGGGCGCTTTGGCCATGTCATCATCGCCCCCGACATGAGTGTTCCTTCCCCCATGCATTCCGACTTTCTGCGGACCGCCGGCGAAATGAGCGAGCGGGTGCGCAGGCACGACTGGTCCTCCACGCCGCTCGGCCCCATGGAGTCGTGGCCGGAGGCGCTGCGGGTGGCGGTGCAGATGGTGCTGGCGTCGCGCTTCCCCAAGTGCCTGGCCTGGGGGCCGGAAATGGTCTCCATCTACAACGACGCCTTCCGCGTCATCCTGGGGGCCAAGCCGGAAGCGCTGGGCCGGTCTTTCTACGCTGTCTGGGCCGAGGCGTGGGAGACGATCGGCCCGCTGGCCGAGCGCGCGCTCGCCGGGGATTCCGTGTTCCTGGAAGACTTCCCGCTGGTGGTGCGCCGCCAGGGCTACGACGAGCAGGCCTACTTCACCTTCTGCTACAGCCCGGTCTGCGACGGCTCCGGCACCGTGGTGGGCTTCATGGACACGGTGGTCGAGACCACCGGCAAGTTCCTGGCCCAGCAGCGGCTGCAGGACCTGGCCGCCACGCTGGAGCAGCAGGTGGCCGACCGCACGGCGGATCGCAACCGGCTGTGGCTGCTGTCCGACGCCATGCTGGTCGTGACGCGGCTCGACGGCACCATCGCCGCCGTCAACCCTGCCTGGCAGGCCACGCTGGGCTACTCCGAGGACGAGACCATCGGCCGGCGCATCCTCACCTTCATCCACGACGACGAGGCCGTGCGCGTGCCGGGCGACGTGCAGCGCCTGGCCGAGGCCGTGCGCCACCAGGCCACGCTGCGCTTTCGCCACCGCAGCGGGGCCGACCGCTGGATCGACTGGACAGCGGTGCCCGGCGACGGCTTCGTGCAGGCCGTGGGCCGCGACGTGACCGACGAGCGCGCCCGCACCGAGGCCCTGCTGCAATCGCAGGAGCGCGTGCGGCACAGCCAGAAGATGGAGGCGATCGGGCAGCTCACGGGCGGCATCGCGCACGACTTCAACAACATGCTGCAGGGCGTGGTGCTGCCCCTGCAGCTGATCGGCCAGCGCCATGCGCGCGGCCACATGGACGACATTCCCCGCTACGTGGAGGCCGGCCTGTCGTCGGCCCGTCGCGCCGCCGCGCTCACGCAGCGGCTGCTGGCCTTCTCCCGGCGGCAGCCGCTGGACGTGCGGCCCGTCGATGTCGCCGCCTCCATCCGCAATCTCGAGCCCATGCTGGCCAATACCTGCGGCGAGAACACGCGGCTGGACATCGACGTTCCCGAAGCGCTCTGGCCGGTGCTCACCGACGTCCACCAGCTCGAAAGCGCGGTGCTCAACCTCGCCATCAACGCCCGCGACGCCATGCCCGAGGGCGGCCGGCTGCGCATCACCGCGGGCAACCTCGGCGGATCGCAGGCTTTGCCGCCGCAGGAGCGCGAGGCGCTCGGGCTGCCGCCGGGCGACCTGGTGCGCGTGCAGGTGAGCGACACGGGCCACGGCATGTCCAAGGAGGTGCTGGACCTGGCCTTCGATCCGTTCTTCACCACCAAGCCGATCGGCCAGGGCACCGGGCTGGGACTCTCGATGATCTACGGCTACATGCGCCAGTCGGGCGGCGCCGTGGCGCTGGAGAGCGAAGAAGGGCGCGGCACCTGCGTGTCGCTGTACTTCCCGCGCTCGTCCGAACGGGCCAGCGACGAGGCGCCGGCCAGCCTGGACAGCGCCGAGGCGGGCAAGCGTCCGGATTCGGTCCTGGTGGTGGAGGACGACGCCACGGTGCGCGAATTCGTCTGCGAACTGCTGCGCGACCTCGGCTTCCAGGTGATGTCGGCCCGCACGGGGGCCGAGGGCATGGCGATGCTGTCTGGCGCGATCCACTTCGACCTCCTGGTGTCGGACGTGGGGCTGCCGGGGCCCAACGGCCGGCAGGTGGCGGACTTCGCGCGCGAGCGCCTGCCCGGCATCCTGGTGCTGCTCATGACGGGCTATGCCGAGCAGGCGGCCATGGACTCCGGTTTCCTGGCCACCCACCGGATGGAACTGATCGTCAAGCCGTTCGACGCCCAGGCTCTGGTGCAGAAGGTGCTGGACATGGTGGGCGCGCCAGGCCGCTGAGCGCGTGCACCGCCGCCCGCCCGCGAAACCCCGCCGCGGCGGCGGGACGGGCCGGGTGTTGCACAATGCGTTCCCTCATAACCGCGGCGTCCTTGCATCGAACCTCTGGTTCTTTGGCATTCCGCTGCACAGGCCGTAGAGTCGCGGGTTCCGCGCCCGCTGCACCGCAGTGGTGCCGCCCACGGCGCGGTGCTCCTTTTTCTCTTCACCGTTTCCTTTTTCTCCAGAACCGATCCTGCTCCCACGCGACAGCCCCGGGCTGCCTGCCGCCGGAAAAACAAGGGATCGCATCGCCATGATCGACTTACGGGGCATCACCCAGATTTACCAGGGGCCGAGCGGGCCCGTGGAAGCCTTGCGGGGTATCGACCTGCACATCCAGCCGGGCGAAGTGTTCGGCATCATCGGGCGCAGCGGCGCGGGCAAGAGCTCGCTGGTGCGCGTCATCAACCTGCTCAACCGCCCCACGGCCGGCGAGGTGATCGTGGCGGGCCGCGACCTCACGCAGCTCGGCGACGCCGAACTGCGCGCCGCGCGCCGGGACATCGGCATGGTGTTCCAGCATTTCAACCTGCTGTCCTCGCGCACGGTGTTCGGCAATGCCGTGCTGCCCCTGGAACTGGCCGGCATGGACAAGGCGGCCATCCGCGAGCGCGTGAACCCGCTGCTCGAACTGGTGGGCCTGTCGCACCTCGCCGACCGCTACCCGGCGCAGATCAGCGGCGGGCAGAAGCAGCGCGTGGGCATCGCCCGGGCGCTGGCCAGCCGGCCGAAGGTGCTGCTCTCGGACGAGGCCACCTCGGCGCTGGATCCGGAAACCACGCGCTCCATCCTGGCCCTGCTGCGCCAGGTGAACGAAGAGCTCGGCCTGACGGTGGTGCTCATCACCCACCAGATGCAGGTCGTCAAGCAGATCGCCGACCGCGTGGCCGTGATCGATGCCGGCCGCATCGCGGAAATCGGCCCGGTGCTCGATGTGTTCACCCGGCCCCGTGAGCCCATCACCAAGAGCCTGATCGACGAGATCGTCCCGCAGGAGCTGCCCGCCAGCGTGCTCGACCACGTGCGCCACCTGGCCGCGCAACTGCCCGAGGGCGAGACGGGCGAGCTGCTGCGCCTGTCGTATTCGGGCGAGCGGGCCTACCAGCCGATCCTCTCCGGGCTGATCCGGGAGCACCGCCTGGACCTGTCCATCCTGCACGGCCAGATCGACGAGATCCAGCGCCAGACCTTCGGCTCCCTCGCGGTATATGCGAGCGGCGAGCCGCCCCGCCTGGCGGCGGCGGTGGCGCAGCTGCGCGCCCGGGGCGTGGTGGTGGACGAAGTGAAAGTCCAAGCGGGAGGCTGAGGCGATGTTCGAGAACTTTACGGAAATGATGCTGGAGCTGTTCGCCACCTCGCTGTGGGAGACGCTCGTCATGGTGGGCATCTCGGGCGTGGTCGGGGCGCTGATCGGCATTCCCCTGGGCGTATTCCTGCGCCTGACCGACCGCGGCGGGGTGCTGGAGAACGGCCCCGTCAACAAGACCGTGGGCTGGATCGTGAACGCCGTGCGATCCACGCCCTTCATCATCCTGCTGGTGGCCATCATTCCGTTCACGCGGCTGATCACCGGGTCGTCCATCGGCACCGCGGCGGCCGTGGTGCCGCTCACCATCGCTGCGGCGCCCTTCGTCGCCCGGCTGGTCGAGGCCTCGCTGCGCGAGGTGGACCCGGGCCTGATCGAGGCCGCCCAGGCCATGGGCGCGACCACCTCCCAGATCGTCTGGAAGGTGCTGCTGCCCGAGGCGCTGCCCGGCATCGTGGCGGGTCTCACCATCACCTTCGTCAGCCTGACCGGCTACTCGGCCATGGCGGGGGCCATCGGCGGCGGCGGGCTGGGCGACCTGGGCATCCGCTACGGCTACCAGCGGTTCCTGCCGGACATCATGCTGGCCGTGGTGGTCGTGCTGATCTTCTTCGTGCAGGCCGTGCAGAGCCTGGGCGACTGGGCGGTGCGCCGGCTGAGCCACCGCTGACGGAAGCGGGGCCGACGCCGGCTCCGTGCGTCGCCAGCCAGTGGGGCGGCGCGTGCGTTGCACGCCCGCCCCGCGCGGAATTCGCCCGGCGTGGGTCCCAGACGGCGACTTCTGGAAAGTTTGCCGAAACAGCCGGGCGAAATGGTGCGTGCTGTAGCCGGCCGTGCAGGCCATCTCGGCCACGGAAATGGGCTGCCCGATGTGCTGGCCGATGTAGAGCCGCAGGCGCTCCCCCTGCCCGAGCAGCCGCGGGCCGCTGGCGGGCGCTGCCTGACGTTCGTGGCCGGCGCCGTTCCCGCAGCGTCCGCGCAGATCGCTCGCCGGCGTGAGCGCGAGGGCTGCACACAGGCAGTTCCCAGCGGCATGCCCGCCAGTGCGTCTGCCTGTAGTCGCCGCAGCAGGTCGGTGACGTGCGGGTCCTGCACGCCGGTGCGTGCCGGCAACCCGTCCCGGCCCGGCGCGGGCGCGCTGTCCAGATGGAGCCAGGTGCATTCCATCGCATCGCACCGCCTGCGCACGTCGCTCACCACCGTGCCGCCGGCGCGTGCGTTCCACCGGATTCGCGCAGAGCGTGGCGGAGCAGATGGCGGGGGCATCCATGCACGCATGTGAGGAAGCCAGGCTTTGTGGAAGCTGACAGCGCCACCGCAACCGGATCAGGGTGTTCCCCGGGTGGATTTTTGAACGCGGCCGGCGGGCTTCCGGCATGAAGAAATGACAACCTGTTCTTTGGCGGAATGGAGCCGTGCAGATACGATCCGCCTTCATACATTTCGAATGGAAAGTCACTTCCGTGAACAAGCGTTTTCTGCTCCGCTCCCTCATCGCTTCGTCGATCGCCCTGCTGATGGCGCCTGGCGCCATGGCCCAGGACAAGCCCCTCAAGGTCGGCGTGACCGCCGGCCCCCACGCGCAGATCTTCGAGCAGGTCAGGAAAGTGGCCGAGAAGGACGGCCTGAAGATCCAGATCGTCGAATTCAGCGATTACGTGCAGCCCAATGCGGCGCTGTCGGCCGGTGATCTCGACGCCAACAGCTACCAGCACAAGCCCTACCTCGACGCCCAGGTGAAGGACCGCGGCTACAAGCTGGTGTCCGCGGGCTACACGGTCAACTTCCCCATCGGGCTGTACTCCAAGAAGGTGAAGAAGCTCGAAGACCTGAAGGAAGGCGCGCGCTTCGGCATTCCCAATGACCCGACCAACGGCGGCCGCGTGCTGCTGGTGCTGCAGGACAAGGGCCTCATCAAGCTCAAGGAGGGCGCCGGCCTCAAGGCCACGCCGCTGGACGTGACCTCCAATCCGAAGAAGCTCAAGTTCGTGGAACTGGACGCCGCCCAGCTCGCCCGTTCGCTGGACGACCTGGATGCCGCCGCGATCAACACCAACTTCGCGCTGTCTGCGGGACTCAATCCCAAGACCGATGCCATTGCCCAGGAAAGCGCCAAGAGCCCCTATGTGAACATCATCGCCGTGCGCGAGGTCGACAAGGACAAGCCCTGGGTGGCCAAGCTGGTGAAGGCCTACCACTCCGACGAGGTGCGCCAGTACATCGACACCCAGTTCAAGGGCGCGGTGCTCGCCGGCTGGTAAGCAGGGCCCTGGCGTGCGGCGATGGCGGCCCGTTACGGGCGCGCCATGCCGGGAAAGCCGCATGCAGCCTCGTGGGGCGCATGCGGCTTTTTCGCATGGCGGATGCCGGCTTGAGGCGGTTCCTGCCGGTGCTTTGATGGATGATTTTGTTGTGAAGTTTTAATTTTTTATTATTTTGGGTTCCGATGCGCGGACCATACAGTGGCACGACAGCGGGCGTTCGCGCCCTTTGAAAGCTGGCGTTCCACACCCCCAATTACAGGAGAATCCAATGTCATCCGCCGCCCTTGTCGATGCCGTACTGCCGCCCGAACTCGAGGACGCGCGCGAACACGCGCAGGCCACGGGGCTGCCGCACGCGGGCGGGGTCGCTCCGCCGGTGGCCTGGCGGCTGCACCAGCAGGGCCTTGCAGTGCTGGTGGACGTGCGTTCCGCCGAAGAGCGCAAATTCGTCGGCCATGTGCCCGGTTCGCTGCATGTTCCCTGGGCCACCGGAACGGCCCTTACGCGCAATCCGCGCTTCGTGCGCGAACTCGAGGCCCGGCTGGCGCCCTACGGCGGGCGCAACGCCGTGGCGCTGCTGCTGTGCCGCAGCGGCAAGCGCTCGGCCCTGGCGGCGCAGGCCGCGGCGCAGGCCGGGTTCGGCACGGTGTTCAATGTGCTCGAAGGCTTCGAGGGCGAACTGGACGCGCTGGAGCACCGCGGCGGCAGCGATGGCTGGCGCTTCCATGGCCTGCCCTGGGTGCAGGACTGACGCGGCACGCTCCGGAGACTGCCCATGGCCACTTTCGACATCGCCGGCATCGCCCGGCAGCTGCACTCTGCCCGCAGCGAATGGCGCGAAGCGCAGAACCGTGAACAGGAACCCGCCAGCCGCGAGTTCCCTTCACGCGATGCGGTGGCGCGCATCGTGGAGCAACTGAAGGGCGCGCTCTTCCCCCTGCGGCTGGGCCCGCACGACCTGCGTCCGGAAAGCGAAGACATCTTCGTCGCCCATGAGCTCGACGCGGCCCTGCAGGCGCTGCACGGGCAGGTGGTCCTCGAACTGCGCCACGGTGCCCGGCATGCCGGCGCCAGGCCCGTGGAGGAGGGCATGGAACCGGCGGCGCTGCATGCCGCGCGCGCTTTCGCCGAATCGCTGCCCGGCATCCGGCGCCTGCTGGATTCGGACGTGCTCGCCGCCTACCACGGCGACCCCGCTGCGCGCAGCGTGGACGAGGTCCTGCTCTGCTATCCCGGCGTGCTGGCCATGATCCACCACCGGCTGGCGCACGGGCTCTACGGCCTGGGCCTGCCGCTGCTGGCGCGCATGGTGTCCGAACTGGCGCACGCGCAGACGGGCATCGACATCCATCCCGGCGCGCGCATCGGCGCGGGATTCTTCATCGACCACGGCACCGGGGTGGTGATCGGCGAAACCGCCGTCATCGGCGAGCGCGTTCGCCTCTACCAGGCCGTGACGCTCGGCGCCAAGCGGTTTCCCACCGACGCCGAAGGGCGGCCGCGCAAGGGGCTGGCGCGCCATCCGGTGGTGGAGGACGACGTGGTCATCTATGCCGGTGCCACCATCCTCGGCCGCGTGACGCTCGGGCGCGGCGCGGTGATCGGCGGCAATGTGTGGGTCACCCGCGATGTGCCGGCCGGTGCGCACATCACCCAGGCGAGCGCCCGCGAGAGCGCTTCCGCGCACGAGCCGGCGGGCAGGGGGGACGCATGACCGGGCATTTCGTCAGGAGCTTCGGCATCGCGGTACGGCAGACGCGCATGTCGCTGGGCTGGTCGCAGGAGCGGCTCGCCGAGCGCTCCGACCTGGACCGGTCCTATGTGGGCGAGATAGAGCGGGGCACGGTCGTCGCGTCGCTGGCCACCGTCTCCAAGCTCGCGCAATCGCTGGCCGTGCCGGCCTCCACGCTGATTCTGCGGGGCGAGGCGGTCGCCAGCGCACGGCCCGGGCACGAGGCCGATTGACGGCTATAGCCTGTTGAGCCCGACAGTGCCGGCCGGGACACTCCAGGGGTTTTCCATCACTGGCACGAACCACGGGAGTCTCAGACATGTCGGCAACACTGGGCGGCACCACCGCACTCGGCGACAACGCAGCACGGCAACTGGCCAACGCCACCAAGACCGCGCCGCAGCTTTCCACCATCAGCCCGCGCTGGCTCACCCACCTGCTGCAGTGGGTGCCGGTCGAGGCAGGCATCTACCGCCTCAACCGCGTCCGCAACCCTGAATCCATCAAGGTGACGTGCACCGCGAAGGAGGAGGAGAACCAGCTTCCCCGCACCTTCGTCGATTACGAGGAGCATCCGCGCGAGTTCTTCCTGAACGCGGTCTCCACCGTGCTCGACGTGCACACGCGCATCTCGGATCTCTACAGCAGCCCGCACGACCAGGTGAAGGAACAGCTTCGCCTGACGATCGAAACCATCAAGGAGAACCAGGAAAGCGAGCTGATCAACAACCCGGACTACGGCCTGCTGGCCCAGGTGGCGGAAGAGCAGCGCATCTTCCCGCTCACGGGTGCGCCGACGCCGGACGACCTCGACGAGCTGCTCACCAAGGTCTGGAAAGAGCCTGCCTTCTTCCTGACCCATCCGCTCGCCATCGCCGCCTTCGGCCGCGAGGCCACGCGCCGCGGCACGCCGCCGCCCACGGTGAGCCTGTTCGGCTCGCAGTTCATCACCTGGCGCGGCATCCCGCTGATCCCGTCGGACAAGGTGCCCGTTGCGGACGGCAAGAGCAAGATCCTGCTGCTGCGTGTGGGCGAACGCCGCCAGGGCGTGGTCGGCCTGTTCCAGCCGGGCCTGCCCGGCGAGCAGAGCCCCGGGCTCTCGGTGCGCTTCATGGGCATCAACAACCACGCGATCGCCTCCTACCTGATCTCGCTCTACTGCTCGCTCGCGGTGCTCACGCCCGACGCACTGGCCGTGCTCGACGACGTGGAGGTGAACCGCTACCACGACTATCCGGACACCTACAAGTGAGCGGCGGAGGCGCACCGATGGCGATCCCTTCCCCTTCGACTTCCCTCCTGCCCGGCGTGGCCGACGGGGCGCCGCCGCCGTTGGACGCCGCGCAGCTGGCCCGCATGGCCAACGCGCTTTTCAGCGCGCTGCCCGGGCAGGAGCCACCGGCCGCGGTGCCGGGCGTGCAGGCGCCGGTGAACGTGGCACCCGCGGGCTCTCCCCTGGCCAGCCCCGCCGGGCTGGCGCCGGGCGTGCCCGGAACCTTCCTGCCGCAGGGACTGGTGCCCGGCGGCAACCTGCTGCCGGCTTCGCCGACGCCGCTGGCGTCGCTGGCCCACCGCGCGCCGGCCCTGGTGCCCCATGCCCAGGCGGGCAACGGGGTGCCGGACCATGCGTTCGCCGCCGTTCCCGCCTATGAGCCGCGCGCCGGCAGCGCGCTGACCGGTGTCGCACCGGTGGGCGAGCCCGCCGCGAGGTCCGCGGCGGCATCGCCGTACTACTTCAGCGATTTCACCCACCCGGGCTCCGCCGGCGCCTCCGGGCAGGGGCTGGACGCGCTGTCCCGCCTTCCGTTCGCCGTACCCGACGTTCCGCAAGCTGCCCCGGCATCCGCTGCCCGGGAAGCGGTGCCCTCGTCCGAGCCGCGCTTCTACTTCGTGGATGCGGTCACGCTCCCCGACGGCTACGTGACGCCGGCGCATCCGTCCCGGCACGCAGCGCCGGCCGTGCCCGGGGCCTCCACCGGCGGCGGTGGCTTCGACGTGCATGCGGTGCGGCGCGATTTTCCGATCCTTTCCGAGCGCGTGAACGGCCGCCCGCTGGCCTGGCTGGACAACGCCGCCACCACGCACAAGCCGCGCGCGGTGATCGAGCGCATCAGCCACTTCTACGAGCACGAGAATTCCAACATCCACCGCGCCGCGCATGAGCTGGCCGCCCGCGCCACGGACGCCTACGAAGGTGCGCGCGAACGCGTGCGGCGCTTCCTGAATGCGCCGGACGTGAACGAGGTCATCTTCGTGCGTGGCACCACCGAGGCCATCAACCTCGTGGCCAAGAGCTGGGGCGAACGGCACGTGGGCGAGGGCGACGAGATCATCGTCAGCCACCTCGAACACCATGCCAACATCGTTCCATGGCAGCAGCTCGCGGCCGACAAGGGCGCGAAACTGCGCGTGATCCCCGTGGACGACAGCGGCCAGGTCCGCCTGGACGAGTATCAGAAGCTGCTGAACAGCCGCACGAAGATCGTCGCGGTCACGCAGGTGTCCAACGCGCTCGGCACCGTGGTGCCCGTCAGGCAGATCGTGGAGATGGCCCACCGCGCGGGCGCCCGCGCGCTGGTGGACGGCGCGCAGTCCGTCTCGCACATGCGCGTGGACGTGCAGGACATCGGCGCAGACTTCTTCGTCTTCTCCGGCCACAAGGTCTTCGGCCCCACCGGCATCGGAGCGCTGTGGGGCCGGCGGGAGGTGCTGGAGGAGATGCCGCCCTGGCAGGGCGGGGGCAACATGATCGCCGACGTCACCTTCGAGAAGACGGTCTACCAGCCCCTGCCCAACACCTTCGAGGCGGGCACCGGCAACATCGCGGACGCCGTGGGCCTGGGCGCGGCCATCGACTACGTCGGGCGCATCGGCATCGAGGCGATCGCGCGCTACGAGCACGAGCTGCTGGAGTACGGCATGCGCGCGCTGGGCGGCGTGCGCGGCGTGCGCCTCATCGGCACCGCCGCCGACAAGGCGAGTGTGATGTCGTTCGTGCTGGCGGGGCACACGACCGCCGAGGTGGGCGATGCGCTCAACCGGGAAGGCATCGCTGTGCGCACGGGCCACCATTGCGCGCAGCCCATCCTGCGCCGCTTCGGCGTGGAGGCCACCGTGCGGCCCTCGCTGGCGTTCTACAACACCTTCGAGGAGATCGACCGCCTGGTCGGCGTGGTGGAGCGCCTGGCCGCCCGGCGCTGAGGGCGCCGACGCGGGTCAGGCCGGCCGGCGGGCGGCGGAAGCCGGCGCTGATGCCCCGTGAATGCGCGCTTGCCTGACAGGCGCGCCTGCCATGGGGCGTGATGATGCAAACCGTCGCGCTCGCCGATGGCACAGCGCGCGCCCGTTTCCGTCGCTATTCCCTATCTCAAGGAGTTTCCATGAGCCAATACACCATCGCCGTCCTCGTGGGCAGCCTGCGCAAGGATTCGTTCAACCGCCGCATGGCCGATGCGCTGGCCGGGCTGGCACCGCCCGATTTCACACTCACCCAGGTGCGCATCGACGACCTGCCGCTCTACAACCAGGACGACGACGGCCACCAGAGCGAATCCGTGCTGCGGCTGAAGTCCGAGATATCCAGGGCCCAGGGCCTGCTGTTCGTCACCCCCGAGTACAACCGTTCCATTCCCGGCGTACTCAAGAACGCCATCGACCATGCGTCGCGCCCCTACGGGCAGAGCGTCTGGGGCGGCAAGCCGGCGGGCGTGATAGGTGTCTCCGTCGGCGCCATCGGCACCGCGCTCGCACAGCAGCACCTGCGCAATGTGCTGGCCTACCTCGACGTTCCCACGCTCGGCCAGCCCGAAGCCTTCATCCAGGCCAAGGATGGCCTGTTCGCCGACGATGGGAGCATCGGCGAGTCGAGCCGGCAGTTCATCCAGACCTGGATGGACAAATATGCGGCCTGGGTGCGCCGCCACGCGCAGGCCTGACGCAAGTGAGTGCCTCGTCCGTGCCGCTGCGTTGCCTGGCGGCGGTGTCTGCCGGTGGCGCATTTTCGCCGGCAGGCCGAGGCGCAGTGGTCAGGCCGCTTCAGCCAGGGCGGCGGCATGCGTCCGGATGTCGGCATCGGCGCTCGCGAGCGCCTGGGTGCGAGCGTCCGGGCCCATGGCCACGCCTTCGGCCCGCACGAAGCGCACATCGGTAATGCCGAAGAAGCCGAACACCGTCTGCAGGTAGCTTTCCTGGTGTTCCAGCGCCCGGCCGGCATCGCTCGTGGAATACACGCCGCCGCGCGACGACACGACGATCACCGTCTTGCCTTTCGCCAGGCCTTCGGGACCGCTGGCTCCGTAGCGGAACGTGCGTCCGGGCTGGGCGATGCGGTCGATCCACGCCTTGAGCTGCGTAGGGATGCCGAAGTTGTAGAAGGGTGCGCCGACCACGACCACGTCGGCCGCGAGGAACTGGCTCACCAGCGATTCGGACACGGCGTTTTCGGCCAGTTGCGACGCGCTGAGCCCGTCGGTCTGACCCGTGCGGGGAGCCATGGCATCCATGGTGAAGTGGCCCGGGGCCTGCGCCACCAGATCGAGGTACTGCACCTTGGTACCGGGATGGACGTCCACCCAGGCCTCCACCGTCTTGGCGGTCAGTTGGCGCGAAACGGATGCGTTGCCGGTGATGGCGGAATCGATGTGCAGCAGTTGCATGGAATTTCTCCTGGGGTCGAGGAAAGCCACGTCATGTGGCGTTGATTGAATTGTGTGGCGTGGTGGATGCATTGATAAGTCGGAGCAATTACGATAGATCGTTCCATCCATGAGACGATGATCAGGAGCTATGGCCATGCAAGACCTGAACGACATGCTGTATTTCGCCGAGGTGGTGGAGCGGGGTGGCTTTGCCGCCGCAGGCCGGGCACTCGGCATTCCGAAATCCCGGCTGTCACGGCGCGTGTCCGACCTGGAGACGCAACTGGGTGTGCGCCTGCTGCAGCGCACCACCCGCAAGCTGTCGCTCACGGAGATCGGCGAGTCCTACCTGCGCCACTGCCAGGCGGTGCGGGAGGCCGCGCAGGCCGCCTCCGATGCGGTGGCCGAGGTCCAGACGGAGCCGCGCGGCACGGTGCGCGTGAGCTGCCCGGTCACGCTCGCCCAGACGGTGCTGGGCGAACTGATGCCGATCTTTTTGGAGCGCCATCCCCAGGTCCGGGTGGAGATGCAGATCACCAACCGGGCCGTCGATCTGGTGGAGGAGGGCGTGGACGTGGCGCTGCGCGTGCGTCCCAACCTGGACGACAGCGGCAGCATGGTCGTCAAGCGGCTGGACGACGTCCGGCAGGTGCTGGTCGCCAGTCCGGCCCTGCTGGCCCGCCAGGGCACGCCGGCTACCCTGGCCGAGCTGACGCGGATGGACAGCATGGTGATGTCCGCCATGGACGGCCGCGCCAGCCTGCGCCTGGTCGGGCCGGACGGCCGCGAGGAGGTGGTGCAGCTCAACCCGCGCTACGTGGCGGACGACCTGCTCACCCTCAAGTTCGCCGCGATCGCCGGCACCGGCCTGTGCTGGCTCCCCGACTACATGTGCCAGGCCGAACTGGGCGAGGGACGCCTGGTCCGCATCCTGCCCGAATGGTCCACTCCGCGCGGCGTCGTGCATGCGGTGTTCCCCTCGCGCCGCGGCCTGGCTCCGGCCGTGCGGCGCTTTCTCGACTTCCTGGGAGAGACCGTTCCCGGGCACAACGAAGTGGTCTGCCGGCGCGGCGGTACGCGGACCGCCTGACTCCTGCAAGCGTTGCATTACACAGGCTTTACACGCTTGCCGTACACTGGGCTGTAACTGACGAGTCACTTTCTGGACTCTCAGGTAAGTCACTTACGCGCAGCGGTATCCCCGGTATCGGGGCCGCGGAGTCTGCAGGCCCCGCCGCACGCGTGCCCATGCCCCTGCCACGCAGGGCCTTCCTGCCAGCCCATCGCCCGCCCATGCACACCGCTGCTTCCTCCTCCCCGGTGACGTTCCACGTTCCCCCGCAATCCGTCCGGTGGCGCCGGCTCTGGCTGGCCCTGATGCTGCTGGGCCTGGCGCTCAGCGGGGCCGCCGCGGCCATCCTCCCCGTTTCCGCCGGCTGGGAGAACGGCCTGCTGGAAGATGTCCAGGTGGTGGTGCTGCTGGCGGGTGCCTGCATGGCCTTGCTGGCCGCCCGCGGGTACATCGCCGGGCGCCCCCTGGGCCTGGCGGCGAAGGGGCTCGCGATGGCCTCGGCGCCCATCTGGTGCCTGTTGGCGGCCCGCGAACTCAGCTGGGGCGCCGCGTTGTTGCCGCCGATCGGCTTTTCCGCGGAGGGGCCGGTCTATTCGTCCTCGGTGCTCTGGTACAAGCCCGCGGTGGCGCCGCTGGCGCTCCTCGTACTCGCATGGTGCGCCTGGATGCTCGTGCGCTCGCGGGTTCTGCGCGCGGTTCCCGCTTTGCTGCGCTCCCCTCAGTTCGCATGGGCCGAACTGGCCATCCTGCTGCTGGCCGCCACGCTCAGCACCTATGCCGAAGGGCATCTGGGCATTCCGGTGCCAAGCTTCTTGCAGGGCCGCGCGGTGGTCGTGGAGGAGTGGGCGGAGCTGTTCGCCTACCTCGCCCTGGTTGCTGCCCAATGGCAGATCTTCGTGCTGCTGCGCCACGCGGCTGACCGCCGCGAGGGCGATTGAATAGATGAGATATTCATAAATTCAGAACCAGATATTCGTTTGGGTTTTATAACTGTCCGCCCAGAATCGTTCCATTCGTGCATGCAAAGGAGCGATGCCCATGGCTGCAGCAGTCCCCCACAGCGAACCTCCGTGTAGGCAGCATCCCTGCCATCTTTTTCTGGCGGCCTTGGCCACACACGCATTTCCCCTCGCACGGAGGCGGCCATGACCGTCACCGGCCGCACCGTCATCGTGGTGCCGGGCTGGCGGGATTCCGGTCCCGGCCATTGGCAGACGCTCTGGGCGGACCGCCTGCCCGGGGCACGCAGGGTCGTGCAGGACGACTGGATCACGCCGACGCGCGAAGCGTGGGTACGGACCCTGGAGCGCACCGTGCTGGAGGCGCCCGATCCGGTGATCCTCGTCGCACACAGCCTGGGCTGCATTGCATCGGCGCACATGGGTGCGCAGGCCCAGTCCCGCGTGGCGGGCGCCCTGCTGGTAGCGCCCGCCGACCCCGAGCGCCGGGCCGTGCTCAGCGATTTCGCTCCCGTGCCATACGCGCCGCTTCCCTATCGCAGCATCCTGGTGGCCAGCAGCAACGATCCCTACTGTCCCATCCGCCTGGCCGGTGCCTATGCGCGGGCCTGGGGCAGCGAATTCGTCCGCCTGCAGCAGGCGGGGCATATCAATGTGGATTCCGGGTACGGCGAGTGGCCGCTCGGCTGGGCCTTGCTGCATTCCCTGGCGGAAGACCTGGCCTGGGGGGCCGGCGGGGTGGAGCCGGTGCGCTCTGCAGCCTGACGCACCGGTGCTCTTCAGTGGTGCTTTATGCGCCATGCTGATTAATTAACAAGAATCTATTCTTTTGAGTTGGAAGCAGGGACGTTCACAATAGGTTGCATTCACAGACAACCTGGGTGACGCACACATGAATTCCCGGACGAGACTCAAGACCCTGCTGGTCGCCCTGGCCCTCGCCGCCACCGCAGGCGTGGCTTCCGCGCAGACGGCCACGCTGCTCAACGTTTCCTACGATGTCGCCCGGGAGTTCTACAAGGACTACAACCAGGCCTTCGTCTCCCACTACAAGAAGACCACCGGCAAGGACGTGCGCATCGACCAGGCGCACGGCGGCTCCAGCGCGCAGGCCCGCGCGGTGAACGACGGCCTCGCCGCCGACGTGGTCACCTTCAACACCACCACCGACATCGACTTCCTCGCGGACAATGGCGTGGTGGCCAAGGACTGGGCGAAGAAATTCCCCAACGACGCCTCGCCCACCACCTCCACCATGCTCTTCCTGGTGCGCAAGGGCAACCCCAAGAACATCAAGGACTGGGACGACCTGGTGAAGCCGGGCGTGCAGGTCGTGGTGGTGAACCCCAAGACGGGCGGCAACGGCCGCTATGCCTACCTGGCGGCCTGGGGTGCCGTGCGGGAGAAGGGCGGAACCGATGCCCAGGCGGCGGAGTTCGTGGGCAAGCTCTACAAGAACGTGCCGGTGCTGGGCAAGGGCGGGCGCGACGCGACCAGCATCTTCCTGCAGCGCAACACGGGCGACGTGCTCATCACGTTCGAGTCCGAGGTGCTGTCCATCGAGCGCGAGTTCGGCAAGGGCAAGGTCGATGCCGTCTATCCGTCGGTGAGCGTGGTCGCCGAGAACCCGGTGGCCGTGGTGGAGCGCACCGTGGCCAAGAAGGGGACGGCCGACCTCGCCAAGGCCTACCTGGACTACCTGTATTCCGACGAAGGCCAGGAGATCGCGGCCCAGCACGCCCTGCGCCCGCGCTCCGAAGCCGTGCTGAAGAAGCACGCCGACGTCTTCAAGCCGGTCAAGCAGTTCACTGTCGCCAAGTACTTCGGATCGCTGGGCGAAGCGCAGAAGGTGCACTTCAACGACGGCGGCCAGTTCGACAAGCTCTACACCCCCGGCGGTCGCTGATCCATGGGCGCGGCCATCTCCTCCCCGGGCGCCCGGGCGCCCGCGACCGGCCGTGCCCGGAGCGGCGGCGCCCGCCGCGTGCTGCCCGGCTTCGGGCTCACGCTGGGCTACACGCTCTTCTATCTGAGCATCATCGTGCTCATCCCGCTCTCGGCGCTGGTCTTCAAGACCTTCACGTTGACCTGGGACCAGTTCTGGACGGCCATCAGCGCGCCCCGCGTGCTGGCGTCCTACCGGCTCACCTTCGGTGCCTCCTTCCTGGCTGCGCTGGTCAATCTCGTGCTCGGCCTGCTGATCGCCTGGGTGCTGGTGCGTTACCGGTTCCCCGGCAAGAAGATCGTCGATGCCCTGGTCGATCTGCCGTTCGCGCTGCCGACGGCCGTGGCGGGCATCTCGCTCACCGCGCTGCTGGCCGGCAACGGCTGGGTGGGGCAGTACCTGGAGCCCCTGGGCATCCAGCTCGCGTTCAAGCCCGCCGGCGTCGTCATCGCCCTGATCTTCATCGGCCTGCCCTTCGTGGTCCGCACCGTGCAGCCCGTGCTGGAGGATGCCGAGAAGGAACTCGAGGAGGCCGCGACCAGCCTGGGCGCGACCCGGTGGCAGATCTTCACCAAGGTCATCCTGCCCTCCATCACGCCCGCGCTGCTCACCGGCTTCGCCATGGCGTTCGCGCGCGCGGTGGGCGAATACGGCTCGGTGATCTTCATCGCCGGCAACATGCCCATGGTGTCCGAGATCACGCCCCTCATCATCATCGGCAAGCTGGAGCAGTACGACTATGCGGGTGCCACGGCGGTGGCGGTGGTGATGCTGGTCATCTCCTTCGCGCTGCTTTTCGTCATCAACGCGCTGCAGGCCTGGCAGCGCAAGAGCCAGTGATGTCTCCCCTGAGTCGCTTCGCGCCTTCCCACCAAGGGGGACGCAGCCAGTGGCCGGACAAATCCCGTTCCACGGCTGTCCTGGCCTGTGCCGTGCCTGCAACGGGTGCCGTGCGCTTTGGAGATTGCCCATGAACAACCATCCGACACGCGTTGTCCGCCGTGCCCAGGCCGGCACCACCGAAGCCCCCTGGGTCCGCTGGACGCTGATCGGGGTCGCGCTGGCCTTTCTGCTGCTGTTCCTCGTGCTGCCGCTCGCGGCCGTGTTCACCGAGGCGTTGCGCAAGGGTGTCGGCGCCTACCTGGATGCGCTGCGCGAGCCCGATGCCTGGTCCGCCATCCGCCTCACGCTCATCACGGCCGCCATCGCGGTGCCGCTCAACCTCGTCTTCGGCGTGGCGGCGGCCTGGGCCATCGCCAAGTACGAGTTCCGCGGCAAGGCCTTCCTCACCACGCTGGTGGACCTGCCGTTCTCCGTATCGCCCGTCGTGGCCGGGCTGGTGTACGTGCTGCTGTTCGGGGCCAACGGCTGGCTGGGCCCGTGGCTGGCCGCGCACGACATCAAGATCATCTTCGCGGTGCCGGGCATCGTGCTGGCGACCGTATTCGTCACGTTCCCCTTCATTGCGCGCGAACTCATTCCCCTGATGCAGGCCCAGGGCAGCGACGAGGAGCAGGCCGCGATCGTGCTGGGCGCGAGCGGCTGGCAGACCTTCTGGCACGTGACACTGCCCAACATCAAGTGGGGGCTGCTGTACGGCGTGATCCTGTGCAATGCGCGCGCCATGGGCGAATTCGGCGCCGTGTCGGTCGTCTCGGGGCACATCCGCGGGCAGACCAACACCATCCCGCTGCA
This sequence comes from Paracidovorax cattleyae, assembly GCF_900104515.1. Taxonomy (GTDB): domain Bacteria; phylum Pseudomonadota; class Gammaproteobacteria; order Burkholderiales; family Burkholderiaceae_C; genus Paracidovorax; species Paracidovorax cattleyae. Next base: position 143,646 of record NZ_FNJL01000013.1, on the reverse strand, counting down.
CGTCGAGATTCTCTACAACGAATACCAGTCCGTCGCGGCCTTCGCGGCGGCCTCGCTGCTGGCCCTTCTGGCGCTGGTCACCCTGGTGATCAAGACCTTCGCAGAGTGGCGCAGCGACCAGGAGCGCAAGGCCGCCGCCCAGCTTCCGCCCGAGCGCCCCGTTTCCACGCCCAGGGCGCCCATCGCGCCGGCCGCTTCCGCCACGACGACCCGCTGATCCAGGACCGGGAGACACACATGAGCATCGAAATCCGCAACATCAGCAAGCAGTTCGGCGACTTCCAGGCCCTGCGGGACGTGAGCCTGGACATCCAGTCCGGCGAACTCATCGCACTGCTCGGGCCTTCCGGCTGCGGCAAGACCACGCTGCTGCGCATCATCGCTGGGCTGGAGACGCCCGACACCGGCAGCATCCACTTCTCCGGGGAAGACACCACCGACGTGCACGTCCGGGACCGCGGCGTTGGGTTCGTGTTTCAGCACTACGCGCTGTTCCGCCACATGACGGTGTTCGAGAACGTGGCATTCGGCCTGCGCGTGAAGCCGCGCTCCGAGCGCCCGTCCGAGGCGCAGATCCGCCAGAAGGTGACGGACCTGCTCAAGCTCGTGCAGCTCGACTGGCTGGCCGACCGCCATCCGTCGCAGCTGTCCGGCGGGCAGCGCCAGCGCATCGCCCTGGCGCGCGCGCTTGCCGTCGAGCCCAAGGTGCTGCTGCTGGACGAGCCCTTCGGCGCACTCGACGCGAAGGTGCGCAAGGAACTGCGCCGCTGGCTGCGCCGCCTGCACGACGAACTGCACGTGACCTCGATCTTCGTCACGCACGACCAGGAGGAGGCCCTGGAGGTGGCCGACCGCGTGGTGGTCATCAACCAGGGCCGCATCGAGCAGAGCGGCTCCCCCCAGGAGGTCTGGGACCAGCCGGCAAGCCCCTTCGTCTATGGCTTCCTGGGCGACGTGAACCTGTTCCGCGGCCGCGCGCACGAGGGCCTGGTGCACGTGGAGGGCATGGCCATCGATTCGCCCGAGCATGCCTCCGCCCAGAATGCCGCCGCCTTCGCCTATGTGCGCCCCCACGACCTGGACGTGGAGCGCTACTCGCCGGGGCAGGGCGTGGGCGCAGACGGCCGCCCCCGCGGCATCGTGGCGCAGCTGTCCCGCGCCATCGTGGTCGGCCCGATCGCACGCCTGGAACTTATCCCGGATACCGATCACAAATCAGCGGACAATGCGGAGCCCGAGGCCCTGATCGAAGCGCAGATACCGGCGCAGCAGTTCCGGGAGGCGGGTTTCAGGGAGGGCGAAACGCTGGTGGTGACGCCGCGCCGCGCCCGCGTTTTTCTGGACCACGCCGCGGGCATCTGACGTGCTGCATCCTTGCCGGGTGCCGCTTTCGGCGCCCGGGTTTTCAAGGACAAGGATTCCATGGTTTCGAACTGGTTGGATGCCGCACCGCGCCGCGTGCTGGCCCTCATCTCCGCGGCCTGCATCGCGATGCTCGCCTTCGGCATGTACCTGCAGCACGTGGTCGGCCTCGAGCCGTGCCCGATGTGCATCGTCCAGCGCTACGCGCTGATCGGCGTGGCGGTGTTCACGGGCCTGGGCAGCCTGCGCGGCGGCCGCGGCTGGTGGATGACCTGGGGCGTGCTGGCGCTGCTGCTGTCCGGATTCGGCGCCTTCGTGGCGGCACGCCAGAGCTGGCTGCAGTGGTATCCACCCGAGATCGCCACCTGCGGACGCGACTTCTACGGGATGATCGAGAACTTTCCGATCAGCCGCGCCATTCCCATGATCTTCCGCGGCTCCGGCGATTGCGCCGCCATCGACTGGACCTTCCTGGGCGGCAGCATCGCGAACTGGTCCTTCGTCTGCTTCGTCGTGATGGCCCTGGTGCTTCTGGCGATGCTGGTGCGTGCTCCGCGCCGCAGCCGCGGCGGTTTTTCCGCAGCCTGAGCTTCTCCGGGCCGCTGAATCCTGCGGTCCGTGCATTGGCAGCGCCCTGCCGGGCGCGGTCGGCAGCCCTCAAGCGGCGCTGTCGCTGACCGGTCCGGGCGGAAAGTACCGCGCTTCCTGTCCTTCGCGCCACGCCAGGGCCTTGTGCATCACCTGTTCGAAGAGCGCTCCACTCTCCCATGCCACCAGCCACGCCTGCAGGCGCGGCCAGGGCCGGGAGTCCCAGTTCGTGCGGTCGATGGCCGCGTACTGGCGCACGAAGGGCATGAGCGCCACATCGGTCAAAGAGGCGCGGTTTCCGCACAGGAATGCACCGCGTGCCAGCCTGTCCTCCAGGCCTTCAAGCCATTCCCGGGCCTGTGACTGCGCCGCTCCCGGTGGCACCTCCGGATGGCGTTCAGGGTACTTGCACCGGTCCAGCGCCTGCTTGAACGGGCCGTCGCAGGAGGCGATCAGCGCTTCCACATCGTCCGGCTCGCCGGCCTGCAGCCAGCCCTGGGGGTCATGGCGCGTCAGCGCCCACCGCATGATGTCCAGGCTCTGCTCCAGCACCTGGCCCCCGGGCAGCACCAGAACGGGCACCGTGCCTTTGGGCGAAGCCGCCAGCAGCGCGGCCGGTTTGTCGCGCAGCACCACTTCCCGCCATTCGCAGCGCTGTTCGCTGGCGGCGATCGCCATGCGCGCCCGGATGGCGTATGGGCACCGGCGGAAGCTGTAGAGCACCGGCAGGAAGGTGCCGGATTCGATGGGCCCGAGGCCATGCCCCTGCGCAGCGAGGCCCGCATCCTGGCCGGCACGGTGCGGCGTGCGCAGGCGGGCGCCCAGGTGCTCCGTGCCGCGCTGCCTGGCCAGCGCCATCTGCCGCTCCCGCTCTGCCAGCGCGCGTTCTTCCCCGGCGGGCCGCGTGCCGTGGCAGTGCGGGCATCGCACGCCCGGCAGGTAGTCGGGCGAGGCCAGGTCCTGCGGGCCGAGCGGCATGCGGCAGGAACGGCACAGGTGCTGGTGCCTTCCGGGCACGAGGCCATGGGACACGGAGACCCGCTCATCGAATACGAAGCAGTCGCCTTCCCAGCGGCTGCCTTCGGCGGGCACGTCTTCCAGGTACTGCAGGATGCCGCCTTCGAGGTGATAGACCTCGCCGAACCCCTGCATGCGCAGCAGCGCCGTGGATTTCTCGCAGCGGATGCCGCCGGTGCAGAACATGGCCACGCGGGGCTTGCCGGCCAGCAGTCCGCCAGGCGCGGTCTGCGCCTCCACCCAGGCGGGGAATTCGGTGAAGCTCCGGGTCTCGGGCCGCACGGCACGCGCGAAGCTGCCGATGGCGCTCTCGTAGCCGTTGCGCACGTCGATCACCACCACCTCGGGGTCATCGATGAGCGCGTTCCAGTCCCCGGGCTTCACGTAGGTGCCGGCATCGCGGGCCGCATCCACGCCGGGTACGCCCAGGGTGACGATCTCGCGCCTGACCCGCACGCGCATGCGATAGAAGGGCATGCGGTCGCCCCAGGCTTCCTTGTGCCGCAGGGCGGCCAGCGGCGGCTGGGCACGGAGCATTGCCAGCACCGCCCGAACTCCGTCCTCCGTACCGGCGATGGTGCCGTTGACGCCTTCCGGGGCCAGGAGCAGCAGGCCGCGCACGCCGTGGCGGTCGCATTCGGCCTGCAGGGGCGCGCGCAGCGCATCGCAGTCGGGCAGCGTCGCGAAGTGGTAGAGGGCGGCGGTCAGGATCTCGGGCATGGGGCGGGGATGATAAGCCGGGGCTACGGCGCCATGCCCACGGCGCAGGCCTGCAGCAGCCATTCCCGGAAGGCCGTGAGCGCGGGCGACGCGGCGCGCGACCGCAGGCGCGTGAGCCAGTAGGCCCCGAGCGCGATCTCGTGGCCGAACGGCCGCACCAGCCGGCCCTGGCGCAATTCGCGCTCGAACAGGCGTGCGGGCAGCAGGGCCGCGCCCGCACCCTGCGCTGCCGCTTCGGCCAGGGCCAGGGACGAGTCGAACACCGTGCCCCGCACCACCGGGCAGGCCACGCCCGCGGCACCGAACCAGGCGGCCCATTCATCGGCGCGGTACGAGCGCAGCAGCGACTCCCGCGCCAGGTCGGCCGGCGCGCGCAGCCGGGCGGCGAGCGCGGGCGAGCACATGGGCGTGAGGGGCGCTTCCAGCAGGCGATCCGACTCCGTGCCGTGCCAGGCGCCGTCGCCGAAGCGGATGGCACAGTCCAGCCCTTCGCCCGCGAGGTCCACCCGGTTGTTGTTGGTGAGCAGGCGCAGGTCCACGAACGGACATTGCTGCTGGAACGCCTGCAGCCGCGGCAGCAGCCATCCCACGGCGAAGGTGCCCACGGCACCCACGGTGAGCACCTCGCGCGGGCGCGTGTCGCTGCACTGCGCCAGCGCGCGCTCGATGCGGCCGAACGCGTCGGCCAGCGCCGGAAGCAGCGCCAGCCCTTCATCGGTGAGCGCCAGCCCGCGCGGCAGCCGGCGGAACAGCGGCTTGCCCAGGCGCTCTTCGAGGTTGCGGATGTGCTGGCTCACCGCGGTCTGCGTCACGTGCAGCTCTTCCGCCGCGCGGGTGAGGTTCAGGTGCCGCGCCGAGACTTCGAACGCCCGCAGGGCATTGAGCGGCAGGTGCATGGGGCGAGGGGTGAAGTTTTTCTGGGGGAAGATGCCAATTATTGTCGATGGTCACCGGCCGTGCGGGCCGATATCGTTGCGGCCATTGTTCAACAACGGAGTGAAGAAATGGCGATGCCGAGAAGGACGTGGATGGTGGCGGCAGTGTGTGGGGCGGCTGCGCCGTGGGTGCCCGATGTATGGGCCGGGGGCAGGAAATCCATGGGTTCCGGCGCGGATGCGCTCGCCCGCGCGGTGCAGGAGATCGAGGCGTCGGTCGGGGGACGCCTGGGCGTGGCGCTGCTCGACATGGCCACGGGGCGCCAGGGCGCGCACCGGGGCGACGAGCGGTTTCCCCTGTGCAGCACCTTCAAGCTGGTGCTGGCGGCCCATGTGCTGCGGCGCGTGGACCAGGGGCAGGAGCGGCTGGACCGCCGCATCACCTACCGCAAATCCGACCTGATGGAATATTCGCCCGAGACGGAACGCCACGTGGACGGCGATGGGATGACCGTGGAGCAACTGTGCGAGGCGGCCGTCACGCTCAGCGACAACACGGCCGCCAACCTGCTGCTGGGCACGCAGGGCGGGCCGCTCGCGCTCACGGCCTGGCTGCGCTCGCTGGGCGACTCCCAGACCCGGCTGGACCGCATGGAGCCGGCGCTCAACGACGTGCCGCCCGGGGAGGTGCGCGACACCACCACGCCCCGTGCCATGGCCCGCACGGTATGGGCCGTCACCCGGGGGGAGGCGCTTTCCGCCGCGGCGCGCGCGCGCATGCTCGCCTGGCTCGTGGGCAACCGCACGGGCGACCGGCGGCTGCGGGCCGGCATGCCGGAGGGCTGGCGCATCGGCGAAAAGACGGGCACCGGTCCGCGCGGCACCAGCAACGACGCGGGCCTGTTCTGGCCGCCGGACCGTGGCGCGGTGATGGTGAGCTGCTACCTGACGGGCAGTCCGGCGCCTGCGGAGCAGCGCGATGCAGCGATCGCCCGGGTCGGCGCGCTGGCCGCACGCTGGGCCCTGGAAGGCGCTGCCGCAGGCGGCAGGGGCTGAACATCGGCCCCTGGAGAAGACGTCAGAGCGTTTTCACCAGCACCTGGCTGCGGCGGTCCCAGTTGTATTTCTTCTTGCGGGCCTCGGGCAGCCAGTCCGGGTCCACCGGCTGGAAGCCGCGCTTGATGAACCAGTGCATCGTGCGGGTGGTGAGCACGAACAGGCTTTTCAGGCCCATGGCACGGGCGCGCTGCTCGATGCGCTTGAGCAGCTTTTCCCCGTCGCCCGTGCCCTGGCTCTGCGGCGACACCGTGACGGCGGCCATCTCGGCGGTGCCGGCCTCCGGGTACGGGTAGAGCGCGGCACAGCCGAAAATCACGCCGTCGTGCTCGATGATGGTGTAGTTGGCGACGTCGCGTTCGATCTCGGTGCGGTCGCGCTTGACCAGCGTGCCGTCCTTCTCGAACGGCTCGATGAGCTGAAGGATGCCGCCCACATCGTCCGGCGTGGCCTCGCGCAGTTCCTCGAGCTTTTCATCCACCACCATGGTGCCGATGCCGTCGTGCACGTAGATTTCCAGCAGCAGCGCGCCGTCCACCGCGAACGGAATGATGTGGCTGCGCTCCACGCCGTTGTGGCAGGCCTTCACGCAGTGCTGCAGGTAGAACGCCGTGTCCGTGGGCTTCTGGCCCGGGGGCACGCGGGCCAGCATCTGCCGCGCCTGCGCCAGCGGCAGTTCGGTATCGATGGGGTTGTCCTCGCTCTCGGGCTGCTCGGGGTCGGTGCGGATGCCCGGCACCTCGCAGACGAAGACGAGCTTGTCCGCCTTGAGCGCGATGGAGACGGACGTCGCCACTTCCTCCATCGTGAGGTTGAACGCCTCGCCGGTGGGCGAGAAGCCGAACGGCGAAATCAGCACCAGCGCGTCCATCTCCAGCGAGCGGCGGATGCCCGCCACGTCGACCTTGCGCACCAGCCCCGAATGCTTGAAATCCACGCCGTCCACGATGCCCACCGGGCGCGCGGTGATGAAGTTGCCCGAGATCACGCGCACCGTGGAACCCGCCATGGGCGTGTTGGGCAGGCCCTGGCTGAACGCGGCCTCGATCTCGTAGCGCAGTTGCCCGGCCGCCTCCTGCGCGCAGTCCAGCGCCACCGAATCCGTGATGCGGATGCCGTGCGAGTACCGCGCCGCATGTCCCTTGGCCGCGAGCTGCTCGTTCACCTGGGGGCGGAAGCCGTGCACCAGCACGATCTTCACGCCCATGGCCTGGATCATCGCCAGGTCCTGCGCGATGGCCTGCAGCTTGCCGGCCGCGATTGCTTCGCCCGTGAGCGCGATCACGAAGGTCTGGTGGCGGAACTTGTGGATGTAGGGCGCCACCGACCGGAACCAGGGCACGAAGGTGAAATTGAAGACAGCGGACATGGCGGGAAGATGAAGGGGCGGGGCCGGGAGCCTGCGCGGTCGGGCAGGCGGTGGTTGTCGGGAAGGCGGGCGCCGTGCGGTGCGCGCCGGATTATCGTCGCCAGCGCCCGGGGCTGAAAGGCGCGATGTCGATCTCCGGCGGGCAGTCGTCCAGCAGCTGCGCCACCACGCGGCCCGTGCGGGCTGACGAGCCCAGCCCGACATGGCCGTGCCCGTAGGCGTGGACCACGTCCGCGCAACCCGTCGCGGGGCCGATGCAGGGCAGGCCGTCGCTGGTGCTGGGGCGCCGGCCCATCCAGAACCGGGCGCCGCTTTCCAGCGCAGGGCGCGGCAGGGCGGGGTAGAGCGCGAACAGGTGGTCCAGCAGGATGCGCGCGCGGCGCCAGTCCGGCGCTGCCTGCAGGCCGGCGATCTCCACCTGGCCTGCCACGCGCAGGCCGTGCTCCATCTGGTGGACGATGAGCTTGCGGTCCATCACCATGGTGGAGGTGCGCGGCCCGGGCGGCGGTGCTTCGCCCTGCCGGCGGCGCACGTCCAGCATCGCGTGGTATCCGCGTTCGGTGTCGAGCCACACCCGGTCGCCCGCGTCGCGGGCCAGGGGGCGGGAATAGGCGCCGGCCGCGATCACCGCGGCATCGCACGGCACGTCGCCTGCATCGGTGCGGACAGCGGCCAGGCGGCCCGACGCGATGTGCAACCCGGTGGCCCGCGTGGCGACACGGCGTGCGCCCAGGGACCGGGCATGCGCGGCCAGTGCCGCGAGGTAGGCACCGGGGTTGGCGCAATGGCCCGCCTCGTCAACGCGCACCCCGAAGCCATACTCCGGCGCCAGCTCGGGCTCCTGCGCGCGCAGCTCGCCGATTTCCAATGACTGGAAGGCGATGCCCTCTTCGCCGCGCAGGCGCCAGCCGAACGCATCGGCCTCGAAGTCCGCGCGCGAGCGATAGACATGCAGCAGGCCCTGCTGCGCGACCAGGTGCGGCACGCCGGCATCAGCGGCCAGCCGCGCGTGCAACGCAGGCGCGTCCCGCAGCAACTGGCGCAGCGCATGCGCGGTGCGGGCCACGCGGGCCGGCGTGCGCCCGGAGCGCAGGAAGCGCCAGAGCCAGGGCAGGGCGCGGGGCAGGTAGCCCCAGCGCACGGTGAGCGGACCCTGCGGGTCCAGCAGATAGCCCGGCAGCTGTTTCCACATGCCCGGGCCGGACGGTGGGAGGATGGAATGGGACGACAGCCAGCCGGCGTTGCCGTAGCTCGTCGCTTCCGGCCCGCCGGGCGCATGGGGATCGAGCAGCGTCACGGAGCGGCCGGTGCGCAGGATCTCGATCGCGCACGCCGTGCCCACGATGCCTGCTCCGATCACGGCGACATGGCGCCGCCGGTCGGCCCGGGCCGGCATCGGGGATGCGGTTGAAGGGGTGGAGAGATCGGGGGAGAGGGGGGCGGGCATCGCGGCGCGGCATGGGAACGGTGGGCGTCCCGGTGCTGCCATTGTCCACGGAATCGGCGCGCGGGGCCTCAGCCGTCCCGGCCGCTGCGCAGCGCGTGCTGCAGTGCCATGCGGTCGGCTCGGCGCTGCGCGCCCTGGCTGCGCATGTGGCGTCCTCCGCCGCCGCCGAGGCTGCGCGCCGCCAGGGCCCGCGCGACGCGGTTGCGGGGTGGCGCGCTGGCCTCGACATGCAGCGCGACCGGCTGCTTCATGCGGCGCAATGCCTTCACCCGGCCTGCCTCGTAGGCGCGGGAGCGTTTCTGTGCACTCATGCGTGCGGTTCCTCACAACGAAAAAGCCCCGGCTGGATGGCCGGGGCTTCGCGTGCCTGCCACTCCATGGGAGGGCAACGCCGCCTCGTGCCGGACGGTGTGTGAAACGGAACACACGGTCCAGCCGGGGCGTGGGGAACCGTGGTCAGTCGATGCAGTGGAACGAAAGGGTCATGGGGGAAAAGCTCCTGTCCTGTGGTGTGCCGCGGCAAGGTTGCTCGTTGCCGTGGCGAAATGGGGCGGATGCGGGTCGGAGGCAGGCCAGGGCCGGCCGGCGCAGGCGACGCGGCGGATTTTCCCCGGTGCTGCCGTGTGCACGCAAGGCTGCCGGATGGCCTGCGTTGCACCACGCCAACGGATCGTTCGGATAATGCGGGTCTCTATGACAGGTTCAGTGCCCCCGAATTCCCCCGTCCCCACACCCGCTCCGTCCGCACCGCCCCGGCAGGCGGCATCGCCCGCGCCGCTGCGCATCGACTTCCCGCCCGGCCTGCCGGTTTCCGGCAGGCGCGAGGAGATCATGGCCGCGATGCAGGCCCACCAGGTCATCATCGTCTGCGGCGAAACCGGCTCGGGCAAGACCACGCAGCTGCCCAAGATCGCGCTGGCGCTCGGCCGAGGCAAATGCAATGCCCGCCCGGGCGAGAAGGGCCGCCTGATCGGCCATACCCAGCCGCGCCGTATCGCGGCGAGCAGCGTCGCCAAGCGCATCGCCGAAGAGCTGCATACGCCGCTCGGCGACGTGGTCGGCTACAAGGTACGCTTCCAGGACCGCTTGTCGCGCGACGCCTCCGTCAAGCTGATGACGGACGGCATCCTGCTGGCCGAGACGCAGACCGATCCGCTGCTGACGGCCTACGACACGATCATCATCGACGAGGCGCACGAGCGCAGCCTGAACATCGACTTCCTGCTGGGCTACCTGCGCCAGATCCTGCCGCGCCGGCCCGACCTGAAGATCGTGGTCACCTCGGCCACGATCGATGCAGAGCGCTTCGCCAGGCACTTCGAGTCCGCCAAGGGGCCCGCACCCGTGATCTACGTGTCCGGCCGCACGTTCCCGGTGGAGCAGCGGTACCGGCCCTTCGAGGACAGCCGCGACTATGGCCTGAACGAAGCCATCGCCGATGGCGTGGACGAACTCTGGGCCGGCAACGCGGCAGGCGACATCCTCGTCTTCCTGCCGGGCGAGCGGGAAATCCGCGAAGCCGCCGACCACCTGCGCAAACACCTGGCCTACCAGCCGGTAATGCGCGGCGCCGAAGTGCTGCCGTTGTTCGCGCGCCTCTCGCAGGCCGAGCAGGACCGCATCTTCGAAGGCCACACGGGCCGCCGCATCGTGCTGGCGACCAACGTGGCGGAGACCTCGCTCACCGTGCCTGGCATCCGCTACGTGATCGACGCCGGCACCGCGCGCGTGAAGCGCTACAGCTTCCGCAGCAAGGTCGAGCAGTTGCTGATCGAGCCCGTGAGCCAGGCGGCGGCCAACCAGCGGGCCGGCCGCTGCGGCCGCGTGGCCAACGGGATCTGCATCCGTCTCTACGACGAGGCCGACTTCAATGGCCGCCCGCGCTTCACCGACCCGGAAATCCTGCGCTCCTCGCTGGCCGGGGTGATACTGCGCATGAAGTCGCTGCACCTGGGTGACGTGGCCCGGTTCCCGTTCATCGAGGCGCCGTCGGGCCGCGCGATCGCCGACGGCTACCAACTGCTGGCCGAACTGGGCGCGGTGGACGATGCCAATGAACTCACGCCCATGGGCGTGGAACTCTCCCGCCTGCCGCTCGACCCGCGCGTGGGCCGCATGATTTTGGAGGCGCGCGACCGCCAGGCACTGGACGAAGTGCTGGTGATCGCCTCGGCCCTGTCGGTGCAGGACGTGCGCGACCGACCACTCGAGGCCCAGCAGCAGGCCGACCAGGCGCACGCCAAGTTCGACGACGAGAAGAGCGAATTCAGCGGCTACCTCAAGCTCTGGAAGTGGATCAACGAAGCCCGCGGCGGCGCGCCGAGCCTGCCGTCCGCGCGGGCGCAGCGCGATGCCGCGCGCAAGGGCGCGCCCTCGCAGGCCGTACTGCCGGTGGCGCAGCGCCAGGCGCGCGGTGCCGAAGCGGCCGCGCCTGCAACGGGCGCTGCGGCATCCATGCCGGTCCCCACACCCACCCACAAGCTCAGCAACCGGCAGTACGAATCGCTGCTGCGCCAGAACTTCATCAGCGTGCGCCGGCTGCGCGAGTGGCGCGACATCCATACGCAACTGCTCACGGTGGTCACCGAGCACCGCTGGCGCCTGAACATCCAGCCGGCCAGCTACGAGCAGATCCACCGGTCCATGCTCGCCGGGCTGCTCGGCAATATCGGCGTGAAGAGCGAGGAAGAGGACTGGTACCTCGGCGCGCGGGGCATCCGGTTCTACAAGCATCCCGGGGCGCACCTGTCGAAGAAGCCGGGTCGCTGGATCGTGGCGGCGGAACTGGTGGAGACCACCCGCCTTTTCGGGCGCGGCATTGCGGCCATCGAGCCGCAGTGGATCGAGGAGATGGGCGGCCACCTGCTCAAAAAGCAGATGCTGGACCCGCACTGGGAGCGCAAGGCCGCGCAGGTCACGGCGCTGGAGCGCGCCACGCTCTATGGCATCGCCATCTACAACAACCGGCGCGTGAACTTCGGCAAGGTGGACCCGCGCACGGCGCGCGAGATCTTCCTGCGCGAGGCGCTGGTGGGCGACCAGTGGCCGCAGGACTGGGAGCGGCGCCTGCCGTTCCTGATGGCCAACCGCAAGCTGATCGCCAAGGTGGAGGAGCTGGAGCACAAGTCGCGCCGGCAGGACGTGCTGGTGGACGAGGAACTCATCTACGCCTTCTACGACCAGCAGGTGCCCGCCGACATCTGCACCGGCGCCGATTTCGATTCCTGGTACCGCGAGGCCAGCCGCGTGAAGCCGGACCTGCTCAAGCTCACGCGCGATGAGCTGATGCGCCACGAGGCCGCCGGGATCACCACGAGCGCCTTCCCGCGCATGGTGCGGCTGGGCGGGGTGGACTGCGCGGCCAGCTACCTGCACGAGCCCGGTGACCCGCGCGACGGCGTCACCGTCACGGTGCCGCTCTTCGTGCTCAACCAGGTCAGCGAAGAGCGCTGCGAATGGCTGGTGCCGGGCATGCTCAAGGACAAGATCCAGGCGCTGCTCAAGAGCCTGCCGCAGCGCCCGCGCAGCCGCTTCGTGCCGTTGCCGGACAATGCCGCGCGCCTGGCCGAGCTGCTCGGCACGCCCGAGCGCTTCGGGCAGGGCAGCCTCGTGGACGTGCTGCTCAAGCAGGTGCGTGACGAGACCTCGCTCGACGTGAAGCGGGCCGACTTCAAGCTCGACATGCTCAGTCCGCACCTGTTCATGAACTTCCGCGTGGTCCACGAAGACGGCCGGCAGCTCGGCCAGGGGCGTAACCTGGGTGCGCTCAAGGCCGAATGGGGTGCCAGGGCCCGGGGCGCGTTCCAGGCCCTGGCGGGGCTCAAGCTCGCGGGTTCCTCGACGGAGACCGAGGGCGATGCGTCGCCTGCGGAAACGGCCGCCGTTGCGCGACCCGGCAAGGGGAACGCGCAGGGCAGGCCACCAGACGGAAGAACGGCTTCCGCCGCCGGAAAATCCGCCAGTGCCGGCCCGGCGGCTGCTCCTGCACCGGCAGCCGTGCCGGCAGGCCAGCGCTACACCGCCTGGACCTTCGGCGAACTGCCCGAGCTCATGGAGATCCGCAAGGGCGGGCAGACGCTCATCGGCTTCCCGGCACTCATCGACGGCGGCGATGCCGTGACCATCGAAGTGTTCGATGAGCCCGGCGTGGCCGCGGCGCGCCACCGCGCGGGCCTGCGCCGGCTGTTCGCGCTCCAGATCAAGGATGCGCTCAAGTACCTGGAAAAGAACATCCCGGACCTGCAGAAGATGGCGGTCGCCTACATGCCGCTGGGCACGCAGGAAGAGTTGCGCGCACAGGTCATCGACGTCGCGCTGGACCGTGCCTTCCTGGTCGATTCGCTGCCCACGACCGAGGCAGACTTCCAGCGCCGCGTGCAGGAGGGCAGGGGGCGGCTCACGCTGATCGCCAACGAGGTCGCGCGGCTGGCCGGCGCGATCTTGCTCGAATACGCCGCGGCGGCACGCAAGATCAAGGACACGAAAGGTGCGCCGGAGGCCACGCAGGACGCACAGCAGCAACTGCAAAGGCTCATTCCGAAGAACTTCCTGGCGGTGGCGCCCTGGTCGCAGCTCGCGCACTTCCCGCGCTACCTGAAGGCCATCACCCTGCGCCTGGACAAGGTGCGTGCCGATGCTGCACGCGACGCCACGCGGCTCGCGGAACTGCGCCCCCAGGAGCAGCGCTACTGGCGGCTCCTTGCCGAGCGCAAGGGGCAGGTGGATGCTCGCATGGAGGAGTTACGCTGGCTGCTGGAGGAGTTGCGGGTGAGCTTCTTCGCGCAGGAACTCCGCACGCCGCAGCCCGTGAGCGTGAAGCGCCTGGACAAGCTCTGGGCACAGATCAACAGCTGAAGCGGCGGGGTGGCGGCTGAGGGCCGCCTGCCGCGGATCATTGCAGCACGGCTTCCGCGGCAGCCCAGCGCTCCAGCTCTGCCCGCACGTCGGCCATGCGGCCGGAGATCACGAAGCGCTCCGGCGTGCCCGCCTGCCGGCGCTGCACCACCCGGACCGCGCCCGGTGCCCGCGCCGCGCAGGTGCGCTGGCTGCCGGCCTGCGTGCGCGCGGGGCGCTCCACCGTGGCTGCGTTGATCGCGGCGGACGCGCCTCCGGACGGTGCCATGGGCGCGGCCGCTGCAGCCCCTGCGTTGCCATGGTCCGCAGCGGCCGGCGGACAGTCGGATGCGCGCTGGCTGGCGTTGAGCGCGTCGGGCGCGCCGCGGCCGTGCGCCGGACAGTCCGGCCAGCGCGACCATGCGGCGGGGCGGCCGGATGCATTCCGCGGGGCGGTGCCACGCAGCCAGCGGACGAGGCTGTTCAGCGGCTGCAGGCAGGACGAGAGGGTGGTGAGATCGAGCAAAGCCTTTGCCATGGAAAAACTCCAGCGGTCAGAATGGGTTGAACACTGGCAGGATTGGCTTTAGACGGGCATGGCGATGCCGCAGGGTTGACCATCCACGCGAAGCGGAAAGCCAGACGCCCGCCACCTGGGCAACGCCGAACGGGAAACAGGGCGCGGTCCGTGCTCCGGCGCCACGCGCCGCACAGGCCGCAGCGGCTACATGAGCATGGTGTTGCGAATGAGGCCCACGGCCAGGCCCTCGATTTCGAACGACTCGCCAGGCTGCACGGTGATGATGGGGTAGTCGGGGTTCTCGGGCAGCAGTTCGATGGCACCTGCGGTGCGTCGCAGCCGCTTGACGGTGACTTCGTCACCCAGGCGGGCGACGATGATCTGGCCGTTGCGCGCCTCGCGGGTGGATTGCACGGCGAGCAGGTCGCCATCCATGATGCCGGCATCGCGCATGGACATGCCCCGGACCTTGAGCAGGTAGTCGGGCTTGTGCTGGAAAAGGCTGCCTTCCACGCTGTAGGTCTGGTCCACGTGTTCCTCGGCGAGAATCGGTGAACCCGCGGCGACGCGGCCGATGAGCGGCAGCATGAGTTGCGATATGCCGGGGATGGGCAGGTGGAACTGGGTGCCGCGGGCCGCATTGATGGACCGCACGGCCTCGCCACGCAGCCTGATACCCCGCGACGTGCCACTCACCAGCTCGATGACGCCCTTGCGTGCCAGTGCCTGCAGGTGTTCTTCGGCCGCGTTGGCGGACTTGAAGCCGAACTCCGCTGCGATTTCCGCCCGCGTGGGGGGGGCGCCGGTACGTGCAATGGCGGTCTGGATGAGATCCAGGATCTGCTGTTGGCGGGCGGTGAGCTTGGGGCTGTCGAGCATGCGTGGCACTCCAGTGAAGGAAGATCGCGCCGGACGGGCGCTGGGTGGATCGAATCACCTGTGGATCGATCCAGTCACTGTATTTTTAAACAGTTTTCAAAGGCAATGCAAGTGTTTGCAGGAAAAATCCTGGTGCTGGGCACCGGTGGGACCATCGCCGGCACGGCGGGAAGCGCGGAAGACAACATCGGCTACACCGCCGCACAGGTCGGCATCGGCCAGTTGCTGGCGGCGGTGCCCGGCCTGGGGCGCGCCGCCGGCGGCGCACGGCTCGAAGCCGAGCAGGTTGCGCAGATCGACAGCAAGGACATGGACGGGGCCGTATGGCGTGCGCTGTCCCAGCGGTGCGTGCAGGCACTGGCGGATCCCGAAGTGCGCGCCGTGGTAGTCACGCACGGCACCGATACCCTCGAAGAAACCGCCTGGTTTCTCCACCGCGTGCTGGCGGGCGCCCGGGACAAGCCCGTGGTGCTCGTTTCGGCGATGCGCCCGGCCACCGCGCTGGCGCCCGATGGCCCGCAGAACCTGCTCGATGCCGTCGCCGTCGCTGCCACGCCGGGCGCGCGCGGGGTCGTGGCCGTGGCCGCCGGGGAGGTGCATGGGGCGCAGCGGGTGCAGAAGGTGCATCCCTACCGGCTGAATGCCTTCGCGTCCGGCGAAGCGGGTCCCCTGGGCTGGGTGGAGGAGGGGCGCGTGCGGCTCGCCTCCGACTGGCCCGTGGCGGACTCCTCGGCCGACGCCGAGGCCGCGCTGGAGGCGCTGCACCGCGGCACGGAGTGGCCGCGCGTCGAGGTCGTGGTGTCGCATGCGGGCGCGACCGGACGCATGGTGGATCTGCTGGTGGCCGACGGGGTGGATGGCCTGGCCGTGGCCGCCACCGGCAACGGTACGCTGCACCACCACCTGCAGGCTGCCCTGGAACGGGCGCAGGCCGCGGGCGTGTCCGTGCGGGTGGCCACGCGGTGCCCGCTGGGCCAGTTGCTGCCCCGTCCCGGCGACACGCTGCCCGCCGCGCAGGGGCTGAGCGTGGTGAAGGCGCGGGTGGAATTGCTGCTGGAGCGGCTGGCCAGGCACCCGGCATAGCCCCGTAACGATGGCGGAAACGAAGACGCCGCCCCGAGGGCGGAGCCGATCGCGTGCCGGCCAGGCGCCGACCCGCAGGCAGAGGCTCAGTCCGCCAGGGCAGCCAGCGCGCGCTGGGTGATCTCCTCCACCGTGCCGGTGCCGCTGATGGCACGGTACCTGGGCGCGTTGGCTGGATCGTTCTTCGCCCACGTGGAGTAGTACTCCACGAGCGGGCGAGTCTGGGCGCTGTACACCTCCAGCCGCTTCTTCACCGTGTCTTCCTTGTCGTCCTCGCGCTGGATCAGGTCCTCGCCGGTGACGTCGTCCTTGCCTTCCACCTTGGGCGGGTTGAACTTCACGTGGTAGGTGCGGCCGCTGGCCGGGTGCGAGCGGCGGCCGCTCATGCGCTCGATGATGGCATCGAACGGCACGTCGATTTCCAGCACGTAATCGAGCTTGACGCCTGCGGCCTTCATGGCGTCGGCCTGGGGAATGGTGCGCGGGAATCCGTCGAAGAGGAAGCCCTTGGCGCAGTCCGGCTGGGCGATGCGGTCCTTCACGAGATTGATGATGAGGTCATCGCTCACCAGCTTGCCGGCATCCATGACGGCCTTGGCCTGCTGTCCCAGCGGCGTGCCGGCCTTCACGGCGGCGCGCAGCATGTCACCGGTGGAGATCTGCGGAATGCCGTATTTCTGGCAGATGAACGCGGCTTGCGTGCCCTTCCCGGCGCCGGGCGCGCCCAAAAGAATCAGTCTCATGGAGGTCCTCTAAGTGTTGAAATCAGCCAGCGCCGGAAGCCCGGGGCGTGCCGTAGGCCCGGGGTGGCGCTTCAATCGCGGGCAAGGATAGCATGCGGGTCCGCCGGTCTGCCTGACAGCCGCGACACCATCGTGACGGCGTCCGGCCAGCGGCTTCAGCCCAGCAGCGAGCGCACCCGTTCGAGGTCTTCCGGCGTGTCCACGCCCGGTCCCGGAGCGGCATCCGCCACGTGCACGGCGATGCGGTGGCCGTGCCACAGCGCGCGCAGCTGCTCGAGGGCTTCCAGGGCTTCCGTGGGGGCCGGCGGCAACGCGGAAAACGCCCGCACGAAGGCTGCCCGGTAGCTGTAGATGCCGATGTGGCGCAGCGGCGCGCCGTCCGCCGGCAAGCCCGCGTGCCCGCCCTGCCACCAGGCAGTGCCTTCGTGGCCCCGCGCATGCGGGATCGGAGCCCGGCTGAAATAGTGCGCGAGGCCGCGGGCATCGAGCACCACCTTCACCACGTTGGGATTGGCGAAGTCCTCCAGCGCATGGATGGCATGCGCGGCCGTGCCCATGTCCGCCTCGGGGCGGGCCGGCAGCAGGGCGGCGACGGCATCGATGAGGGCCGGTGCGATCAGCGGCTCGTCGCCCTGCACATTCACCACCACGTCGTCATCGGCCAGCCCGAGCTGCACGCAGGCTTCGGCCAGCCGGTCGCTGCCGCTGGGATGGTCCGCGCGCGTCGCGACGGCGTGCACGCCGTGCGCGGCGCAGGCCTCCAGGATGCGGGGATGGTCGGCTGCCACGACCACGCGGGCGGCACCGCTGCGGGCAGCCTGCCGCGCCACCCGCACGACCATCGGCACGCCGCCGATGTCCGCCAGCGGCTTGCCGGGCAGGCGGGTCGATGCCAGCCGGGCGGGGATCAGGACAGTGAAGCCAGCGGAAGCGGCCGGGCCGCTCACGCCTCCAGCTCCGCGTCGGTCAGCGTGCGGGCCTCGGTCTCCAGGAGTACCGGAATGCCGTCGCGCACCGGATAGGCGAGGCGGGCGCTGCGCGACACCAGTTCGTCGCGCTCGCGGTCGTAGGTCAGCGGACCCTTGGTGACCGGGCAGACCAGCAGTTCGAGCAGTTTGGAATCCATGGCGTGGCAGGGAAGTTCGGAAAATGGAGCCCGATCATAGCGAGGGCTGGCGCAGCGCCTGCAGCCGTGCGTGCAGCCGGTCGAAGAAGGCCGGCGCGATGTCCACCACGAGCGGCACCGCCAGCGCCTGCGGGTGCGTGCGCCAGAGCTTGGCGGCGTCCTTTTCGGTGCAGACCAGCGGCATGCCGGCTGGCGTGGCCGGGCGCCAATCCGCGAAATCGGCATGGTCGGGCAGGGCGGTCGCCTTCGCCAGGTTCAGCCCCTGGTCGCGCAGCATGGCGAAGAATGCGGCGGGCCGGGCGATCGCGGCCACGGCATGCACCGGTATCCCGCGCAGATGCGGCAGCGGTGTCGTGCCTCCGGTGGCGTCCACCGCATGGGGGGCGAGCAATCTCTGCAGGGCAAAAACACCCATGGGCGCGCCCTCGGCCCCCTCGGGAGCGGCCCCTGCATGCAGCACGGCATCCACGTGCCGCGGCCAGCGCTCGCGCAGCGGGCCGGCGGGCAGCAGCCATCCGTTGCCGATGCCTTCCTCGCTGAACACGCACAGTTCCACATCCCGCGCCAGCGCCCAGTGCTGGAGCCCGTCGTCGCAGATGATCACGTCGGTCTGCGGATGGCGTTCCAGCAGGGCGCGGGCCGCCTGCGCGCGCCGTGGCGCGACGAATACCGGCACGCCGGTGGAGCGTGCGATCAGCAGGGGCTCGTCCCCGGATTCGGTGGCACTGCTGTCCGACAGCACCTCGCGGCAGTCGGAGGTGCTGCGCCCGTAGCCGCGGGACACCACGCCCGGGCGCCAGCCGCGCTGCCGCAGCGCGCGCACGATGGCCAAAGTCACGGGAGTCTTGCCGGCGCCGCCGGCCACCACGTTGCCCACCACGACCACTGGCACCGGCATGCGCTCCGCACGCAGGATGCCCCGCACATAGAGCAGCCGGCGCATGCCGGCCAGTGCGCAGTAGAGAAGGGAGACCGGCGCCAGCAGCCAGGCAATGGCGCCACGATGGCGCCAGGCCTCCTGCAGCCCCTGCGCCATGCGGGTCAGCGGCCCGCGCTGGCGGACGATTGCGTGGCGAAGGTGATCTGTGACAGGCCCACGCGGCGCGCGGCTTCCATCACGGAAATCACGGCCTGGTGGGGGGCGCTGGCGTCGGCGCTGATGATCACCACGCTGTCGCGCCCGGCCTGCGCTGCGGCCCCGAGGGCCTGCGCGATCGCTTCCACACCCTTGCCTTCCACGGCGGCCTTGTTGACGGCATAGCGCCCGTCTGCGGCCACCGCGACGATCACTTCCTTGGGATGGTCGCGCTGCTGCTCGGCATCCGCCACCGGCAGCGTGAGCTGCAGTTCGGTGAACTTGCTGTAAGTGGTCGAGAGCATCAGGAAGATGAGGATCACGAGCAGCACGTCGATGAACGGGATCAGGTTGATCTCCGGCTCTTCCTTGGGGCGGGGACGGAAATTCATGGCGCCGCTCACTTGCGCAGGCGCAGAAGGTGGCGGACGAATTGCTCGGAGGCGAGTTCGAGCGTAAGCAGGTAGGCGTCCACGCGGCTGCGGAAATACCGCCAGAAGATCAGCGTCGGGATCGCGACGATCAGCCCGAAGGCCGTGTTGTAGAGCGCGATGGAGATCCCGTGCGCCAGCTGGGCGGGATTGCCCTGGCCCGTGGCGGACGACCCCTGCGAGCCGAAGATCTCGATCATGCCGATCACGGTGCCGAGCAGGCCCAGCAGCGGGGCGGCCGAAGCGATGGTGGCCAGGGCGTTGAGGTACTTCTCGAGCCGCTGGGCCACGGCCCGGCCCGTGCCCTCCATCGCGGCGCGGACGTCCGCCTCGCTGCTCTGGGGGTGGCTGTTGAGCGTGCGCAGTCCGCTGGCGAGGACCTCGCCCAGGGCGGAGTTCTGCGACAGCTGGTTCACGACATCGGGCGTGGGCAGTCCGCGGGAGGACACGGAGATGGCCTCGTCCAGCAGCTTCGGGGGGGCGACCTTGGCGGTTTTCAGGGCGACGAAGCGCTCCGCCACCAGTGCCAGCGCCAGGATGGAGCAGGCTATCAGGGGCCAGATCGGCCAGCCTGCGGCTTGTATGATCGACAGCAATTCTCTCTCCGCGCAGATGGAAGCAGTCCGCGATTATGGCCCAGTGCCGTGGCGGTCCGGCGGCTGCGCAGGCATCGGCCAGGCTCGCCGGCCGCGTCGGCGATGTTTTTCACAGCCACCCACATTTTCTGTGGATAACTTTGTGGGCAACCGGGTGTGCAACACGTGCTACACGGCGCCAAATCGACACTTTGACAGATTGATGAAAAATTGCGCAGCAAAAAATCGTTGTAAATCAACAGGTTGCACGGAGTCCCGTGGCTTGCGCGTGCATCCGGCCCTCCTGGCTGCTGCGCTGTCCACACCGTGCGGCTTGTGGACTATTGCGGAGGCCGCGCGCCCCGCAAACCCTGGTGGCGCCGATGTTTGAGCGGCCGGACACAGCATCGGCGCCGCGAATCTGGGACGTCGGGGCGTTGTGCCGCGCCGTTGCTGATGCCCTGGAGGCGCGGTTCAATCCTGTCGCGGTGCGAGGGGAGATCTCGGGCTTCTCGCGGGCCTCCAGCGGGCATTGCTACTTCTCCATCAAGGACGGCCAGGGGCAGATCCGCTGCGCCATGTTCCGCCGCGCGGCCATGCTGCTCGACGGCATTCCGCGGGACGGCGAAATGGTCGAGCTGCGAGGACGGCTCGCGGTCTACGAAGCCCGGGGCGACCTGCAGCTCATCGTCGAGAGCCTGCAGCGGGCAGGGCAGGGGGCACTGTTCGAGCAGTTCCTGCGGCTCAAGGCCCGGCTGGAGTCGGAGGGGCTGTTCGACCCTGCCCGCAAGCGCAGCCTGCCGGTCATGCCCCGCTCGATCGGCCTGGTCACCTCGCCGGGCGCTGCGGCGCTGCACGACGTGGTGACCGCCCTGCGGCGGCGCGTTCCGCACCTGCCGGTGGTACTGGCCCCGGCCCTGGTGCAGGGGGCGGCCGCGCCTGCCTCGATCTGCGCCGCCCTGCGCGCGCTCTACCGCATGGCCGAACCGTCCGGCGGCGGTGAAGGGCGCCCGCCCGTGGAGGTGATCCTGCTGGTGCGCGGCGGCGGCTCCATCGAGGACCTGTGGGCCTTCAACGACGAACAGGTCGCCCGCACGCTGGTGCAGAGCCCGGTGCCGGTGGTATCCGGCGTGGGCCACGAGACCGACTTCACCATCGCCGATTTCTGCGCGGACCTGCGGGCGCCGACCCCCACGGCCGCGGCGGAGCTGGTCGCGCAGCCCCGGGCCACCTGGCTTGCGGGCATGGACGCGCTGGCCGGCCGCCTGTCGGACAGCCTGCAGCGCCAGCTCGACGGGCGGCACCAGCGGCTGGACATGGCCGCGCAGCGGCTGGGGCGGCCTTCGGGGCTGATTGCGCGGCAGGAGCTGCGCCTGGCGCGCCTCGCGCAGCAGCTGCGCCATGGCGCGGCCTGGACGGCCCAGCGGCGCGTCCAGCGGCAGGATGGCCTGGCGGACCGTCTCTCCAAGGCCGTGGCGCAGGGCGTGGCCCGGCAGGTGCAGCGGCTGGACCATGCGGCATTGCGGCTGGAGTTGCTCGACCCGCGCCTGGTGCTCCAGCGCGGCTACGCGCTGCTCACGGACGGCAAGGGCCTGCCCGTGACCCGTACCGCCCAGGTACGTGCCGGCGACGCCGTGCGCGCCGCCGTGTCGGATGGCGAGATCGATCTCACGGTGTCCGCTCCGCGCCTGCTCTGAGCCCCCGGCATTCTGGGCCGTCGCCTACATCGCGGGGCGCGATTAACTTCCTACAATGCCGCCCTGTTGCGCCGCATGTCGCATTGCGGCGCCGCATACGCAAGAATCACCAACCACCCACGAGGATCGCACATGGAACATACCCTGCCACCGTTGCCTTACGCCATCGATGCCCTGGCTCCGCACTACAGCCAGGAAACCCTGGAGTACCACCATGGCAAGCACCACAACGCCTACGTGGTGAACCTCAACAACCTTCAGAAGGGCACCGAATTCGAGAACATGCCCCTCGAGGAAATCATCAAGAAGTCCAGCGGCGGCATCTACAACAACGCAGCCCAGATCTGGAATCACACCTTCTTCTGGAACTGCATGGCCCCCAACGGCGGCGGCGAACCTTCGGGTGCCCTGTCCGATGCCATCAAGGCGAAGTGGGGCAGCTATTCCGCGTTCAAGGAAGCCTTCGTGAAGAGCGCCGTGGGCAACTTCGGCTCCGGCTGGACCTGGCTGGTGAAGAAGGCGGACGGCAGCGTGGACATCGTGAACACCGGCGCCGCCGGCACGCCCCTGACCACTGCCGACAAGGCCCTGCTGACCGTGGACGTCTGGGAACACGCCTACTACATCGACTACCGCAACCTGCGCCCGAAGTTCGTCGAAACCTTCCTCGACAAGCTGGTGAACTGGAAGTTCGCGGAAAGCAACTTCGCGGGCTGATCCTGCGGCCCGGCCTGCCGGACTCCATGAAAAACGGCCCCTGGAGGGCCGTTTTTTTGTTTCTGCGTTCGCAGGGCATGGCGCGTCAGCGCCTGGCGAACGGCGCGCCGGACAGCTTCGAGCCCGGCTTGATCCCGCGCCTGGCGAACCACCCCTGGTTCATCTCCAGCACGAAGCGCACGGGCTTGTCGGAGCAGTGGGAATCCAGCGTCTGCGGCTTCATGTCGGCCAGGTTGACGATGGTGCCGTCGTCCGCGACGAAGGCGGCGGTGAGCGGCAGCAAGGTGTTCTTCATCCAGAAGCACTGCGCGGCCGGCACCGAGAACACGAACAGCATGCCTTCGTTGGAGGGCATGTCCTTGCGGTGCATGAGGCCGGTTTCGCGCTCCTGGGGGGTCACCGCCAGCTGTGCGTCGATGCGGTGCATGCCGGCGGCCAGGTCCACCCGCTGCAGATCGAGTTGCGGCCCTTCCTGGGCCTGGGCCGTGCCGAGGCAGGCCGCGGCGAGGGCCAGCGAAACCGCCAGGCGGCGAAGGGGGCGGGGCGTCGGGCCGGACGGAAGATCGTGGGTCATGGCGAGTGGGTCATCCATTGGGAAAGGGCTGTTCCAAAGCCTATCAGCCAAAAGCAAAGCCCGCGTAAAGCGGGCTTCGGAGCGGGGACGGCGCCAGAGGCGGTCATCCCCGTTGCACGGGAGGCGGCAAACCTCAGGCGGCAGCCTTGTGCTTCTTGGTCTTCTTGTGGGCGGTCTTGTGCTTGGCGCCCTTGCCAGCCTTCTTGGCCTGGGCCGTGGGGGCGGGCGCTGCGGTATCGGCGGCCACGGGGGCAGACGTCGTGGCGGGGGCCTGGGCCGGAGCCTGGGCGAATGCGCCGGCAGTGAACAGGCCGGCGATCAGGACAGCGAGGAGTTTTTTCATTTGGCCGTTTCCTTGATGAGTTTCGGAAGGTTTGCGAGCCCCGCGTAGGCCCGCGAAGCCCTGACACAACGATACCGCAGCCCAGGGCGTTGACAGACAAGGCCTACAAATTTTTATCGCTAAAATCATTGCGTTTTGTGCCTGTCGCACAGGCCGGCCGGGCGCCGCCCCGGACGCCATTCCACCGGAGATAACCGTTCCATGACCAGCTACCAGCACATCAAGGTCCCTGCCGAAGGCCAGAAGATCACCGTCAATGCCGACATGTCCCTGAACGTGCCGGACCAGCCCATCATTCCCTACATCGAGGGTGACGGTACCGGCCTCGACATCACCCCCGTGATGCTGAAAGTGGTGGACGCAGCCGTGGCCAAGGCCTACGGCGGCAAGCGCAAGATCCACTGGATGGAAGTCTTCGCCGGCGAGAAGTCCACGAAGGTGTACGGCCCCGACGTGTGGCTGCCGGAAGAAACCCTGCACGCCGTGCGTGACTACGTCGTTTCCATCAAGGGCCCGCTGACGACGCCCGTGGGCGGCGGCATCCGCTCGCTGAACGTGGCGCTGCGCCAGGAGCTCGACCTCTACGTCTGCCTGCGCCCCATCCAGTACTTCAAGGGCGTTCCCTCGCCCGTGAAGGAACCCGAGAAGACCAACATGGTGATCTTCCGCGAGAACTCGGAAGACATCTATGCCGGCATCGAGTTCGAAGCCGAGTCCGACAAGGCCAGGAAGCTCATCAAGATCCTGCAGGAAGAGTTCGGCGTCAAGAAGATCCGCTTCCCCGAGACCTCCGGCATCGGCGTGAAGCCCGTGTCCAGGGAAGGCACGCAGCGCCTGGTGCGCAAGGCCATCCAGTACGCGATCGACAATGACAAGCCCAGTGTGACCATCGTGCACAAGGGCAACATCATGAAGTTCACGGAAGGCGGCTTCCGTGACTGGGCCTACGACCTGGCCGCCAAGGAATTCGGCGCCGAACTCATCGACGGCGGCCCGTGGATGAAGTTCAAGAACCCCAAGACCGGCAAGGAAATCACGGTCAAGGACAGCATCGCCGACGCGTTCCTGCAGCAGATCCTGCTGCGCCCCGCCGAGTACAGCGTGATCGCCACGCTGAACCTGAACGGCGACTACGTCTCCGACGCGCTGGCAGCCCAGGTGGGCGGCATCGGCATCGCCCCCGGCGCCAACCTGTCCGACTCCGTCGCCATGTTCGAAGCCACCCACGGCACGGCGCCGAAGTACGCCGGCAAGGACTACGTGAACCCCGGTTCCGAGATCCTCTCCGCCGAGATGATGCTGCGCCACATGGGCTGGACCGAAGCGGCCGACACCATCATCCGCTCGATGGAAAAGTCCATCCTGAGCAAGAAGGTGACCTACGACTTCGCGCGCCTGATGGAAGGCGCGACGCAGGTGAGCTGCTCGGGCTTCGGCCAGGTGATGATCGACAACATGTGATTGCCGCCTAGCGGCGTCGCTTGGCGTCTCGCGGGCCCCTGATCTTCTTTGGAGGTCAGGGGCTTTTTCGTTTCCGGGCGACCCGATGGGCACGCCGGCGATATGGCTCGGCCGATACTGGGGGCCGGGCATGGAAGTACACTGCCATCGTCGAAATGGCAGGCTTGGTCTGGGTAGGCCCAAGCCCTTTCCCCTCCCGGGAAAGCTCTGGCTGCACCGCGCAGGTGCGGCCCCCGACAGTCCCGCGCCGTCGTGCGCTGTGCGGGCCTGATCGGCGCCGTGGATCTTGACGCGTCTCCATCAGGCCTTTCCTGAAGGAGCTGCTTCCATGACTACCCCTGATCCATCCAGGCCCCTTGTTCTCGTTTATCTCGCTGCCGGCGTGCAGGGCAGCGCGGTGGTGCGCGCCGCGCTGGCGCGGGGATGCCGGGTGCGTGCACTCGTGC
The DNA here is from genome assembly GCF_900104515.1 of Paracidovorax cattleyae. Taxonomy (GTDB): domain Bacteria; phylum Pseudomonadota; class Gammaproteobacteria; order Burkholderiales; family Burkholderiaceae_C; genus Paracidovorax; species Paracidovorax cattleyae. The sequence continues at coordinate 118,709 of NZ_FNJL01000013.1, read as the reverse complement.
GCGATCGCTCCCGTGCGCCGCACTTTGCCTTTTCGACTCAGGAGCGTGTCGAATGGGTCGCGGCCGATCTGGAGGATGCCGATGCACTGTATGCGGCCAGCATCGGCGTGGGCCATGCCGTGCTGCAAATTCCGACCGGGCCTGCCGACAGGATGGCAGCCCAGGCACGGAATGCGGCAGTGGCTTCGGTGGCGGCCGGCCTGCGCTTCGTGGTCCTGCGACTCGCCGGCGCGAGCCGGCCCGCGCCCTGCTCCGAATCCAGCTTTGTCGGGAACTGGGCGGTGGAGAATGCCCTGCGCCGGGCGGGCCTGTCCTTCGCTGGCGTCCGGCCTACGATGTACCTGGACAATCTGCTCAAGCCCTCGGCACGCCGCGAGATCGTGGAGGAGGGCATCTTCGCACCGCCGATGGCGGCGTGCCAGCGCATCGCCTGGACCTCTGTGGACGACTGTGCCCGTGCGGCCATTCTCTTGATGGAGCGCGGGGCCACGGGCGATTACCGTGTGGCGGGCGCAAGGAGCCTGGACGGCCACGCACTCGCGGCCGGCGTGGCGGCAGGACTGGGCCGGCCGGTCGCGTACCGGGCGCAGCCGAGCGCGGCTCTCGGCGCGGGCATGGGGCAGCGCATCGCGGGGAAGTTCCGGTACTTCGCCGATCACCCTGGCGAAGCCGATGCGATGCTCTCCAGGCCGTTCGCATCCTGCGCAGCACTGGAAGGCTTCGTTCCGACGGATGTGGAAGAATGGGTACGCCTGCACCGGCATGCGTTCCTGGGCGATGCGGCTTGACGCTCGACAGCAGGATAGGACGAGCTGTCGAGCGGGGGGCGCATCAGCGGGACGCCGGCATGTCGAACACCAGGCACGTGGTGGTGGCATGGGCGTAGAGCGTGCCGTCTGCGCCCACCAGGCGCGCTTCGGCCGTGGCCAGCTGGCGGCCGCAATGCAATACGCGGCCTTCGGCGCGCACGCGCGGCACGCGTGGCGTGAGGCCCTTGACCAGGTTGATGCTGAGTTCGGCCGTGGTGTAGCCGCGGCCCGGCGGCATGCGGGTATGGACTGCGCAGCCCAGCGCCGAATCCAGCAGCGTGGCGAACCAGCCGCCATGTACGCCGTTCATGGGGTTCAGGTGCGCCGTACCGGGCCTGCCCTGGAATACGGCGCTGCCTTCCCCTACGGCCACCAGCAGGAAGTCCAGCGTCTGCGCGATGGGCGGGTAGGGGACTTCGCCCCGCAGCATCGCCTGCATCAGTTCCAGTCCGCTGCGGCCCGCGGCCTGTTCCGGCCGCACCACGCCGGGACCGGCTCCTGCATCGAGACGGGCCCTGACGGCGCTTTCTTCATCCAGCCAAGCCTGCAGGGCGGACGAGGGGGCGCTCTCCGAAGGTGGGGTGTATTGCTCCATGGGATCGTTCTTTCCTCTCGGTCTGGCCACCGGGATGGTGGCGGCCAATTAATTGTATATACAATGATTGCATATGCAATAATGACGCCATGCCGAGCTACCGCGACCCGTTTTCCGTGCCTTCGGGCTGCACCAACCACCGCGTGCGCCAGCTCATGCGCAGCGTGGGGCTGATCTATGAAGCCCACCTTCATGACGCCGACATGCGCATCACGCAGTACACGCTGTTGAGCCATGTCCTGGCTGCCGGCCCCGTGCGGCCGGTGGACCTCGCACGGCTCATGCGCATGGATGCCTCGACGCTGACGCGCAATATCAAGCCGCTGGTCGATGCCGGGTGGGTGCGCATGGGCCAGGGCGAAAACCAGCGCAGCCGCCTGGTCCACATCACCGATGCGGGCCGCACCCAGCGCGAGGAGGCCAAGCAACGCTGGAAGATCGCGCAAGGCGAACTCAATGCGCGCCTGGGCGCGGAGCGCGTGGCGGCGCTGCACGGTTTGATCGATGAATGCCTGGCCCTGCTCGACGGCGGTGGCGAAGGCGCGGCCGGCCGGCCCGGTTAGCCCGCCGCACAGACATCCACTCCCCGGAAGGAACCGACATGTTCTCCACCCCCACGGCGCGCTGGCTGCAGCGGCGCGGCATGCACTATGGCTGGCTGGTCGCGGCCGTCACTTTCCTGACCATGCTGACCATGTCGGCCGCCCTGGGACTGCCGGGCGCCATGCTGCAGCCGCTATCGCGCGAGTTCGGCTGGAGCACCGAGCAGATATCGAGCAGTCTGGCACTGCGCTTTGCGCTGTTCGGCCTGCTGGGCCCGTTTGCCGCCGTGTTCATGGAGCGATTCGGCCTGCGTGCCGTGATGGTGACGGGGCTGCTGCTGGTCGGCGCGGCCATGGCCCTGGTCACCCAGGCCACGCAGCTGTGGCAGCTGTTCGTGCTCTGGAGCCTGCTGCTGGGCATCGGCACGGGGCTGACGGCCCTGGTGCTGGGCGCCGTGGTCGCCAATCGCTGGTTCGTGGCACGCAAGGGGTTCGTCATCGGCGTGCTCACGGCCAGCGCGGCCACCGGCCAGCTGGCCTTCCTGCCGATGGCGGCCTGGATGATCGAGCACTGGGGCTGGCGCTCCGCCACGGTTCCCGTGTGCGCGGGCAGTGCGCTGGTCGCGCTCCTGGTCTTCGCCCTGGTGCGCGACCGGCCCTCCGATCTCGGCCTGGCGCCTTATGGGGGCGAACTCACGCCTGCAAGCGTGGCCCCGCCTTCGGCCATGACGCTGGCCACGCCGTTCAGGGTGCTGGCCGAAGCCGCGGGCCACCGGACGTTCTGGTTGCTGGCAGGCACGTTCTTCATCTGCGGGCTGTCCACCAATGGCCTGGTGCAGACGCACTTCATCTCGCTGTGCGGCGACCGCGGCATGTCGGCCGTGCCGGCCGCCTCGGTGCTGGCGATGATGGGGGCCTTCGACTTCGTGGGCACGGTGCTTTCGGGCTGGCTGTCGGACCGCTATGACAACCGCAAGCTGCTGTTCTGGTACTACGGGCTGCGCGGGCTGTCGCTGTTCTGGCTGCCGCATTCGGAGTTCACCTTCTACGGCCTGGGCCTATTCGCCATGTTCTACGGCCTGGACTGGATCGCCACCGTGCCGCCCACGATCAAGCTCTCGGCGCAGCATTTCGGTCCCCAGAAAGTGGGCCTGGTCTTCGGCTGGATTTTTGCCGCCCATCAACTGGGCGCCGCCACGGCCGCATGGGGGGCAGGCCTGACCCGTACGCTGCTGCTGACCTACACGCCTGCGCTGTATGCGGCAGGCCTGGCCTGCATGGTCGCGGCCGTGATGGCGATGGTGATCGGGCGGACGCGTGCAATGGCCGGCGCAGGGCGGCCGAGCGCCTAGCCCCGGGTGGAGCGACCCCGGCCGGAGGCTCTGCGGCGCAGGTAAAGTATTCGCCACATCGACGATGCACGTCCGCCCTGGAACCCAGCCCGGGAAGATGGGCGCCATGCCTGCCACCCGCATTGCATGAGACCTCCCATGCCCACACCTCCCCAACTCCTGGCTTCCCTGGAAGGAAGCAATGACCCTGACGCCCTGGTGTTGATCCAGATGGTGCATGTCGGCGCGGATTTGCGCAAGCCGCACTTACCGTAGTTCGCGGTCGAGGCCGGGGACGAAGCGTGGGCGCTGGCGTTGGCCCATGAACTGGCGGCGCGCGATGACCCGGTGCAATGGCATGCGCCCGACGCGGAAAATCCCGGCCGTGATGCTGCCGCGGCTCGACGGCGTGGCGCTGTGCCGCAAGCTCCGCGAGGAGTTCCAGAACCCCGTGCCGGTGTTGATGCTGACGGCGCGCGATCCAGTGGACGATCGCGTGCAGGGCCTGGCGGTAGGGGCCGACGATTACCTGGCCAAGCCGTTTTCGTTCCGGGAGCTGGATGCCCGCATCCAGGCGCTGGTGCGCCGTGCCCAGGCCGGCAGGTGCAGGGGATGCTGGCCTGGGAAAACCTGCAGGTGGACACGCGCGCCCCGCGCGCATGGCGGAAAGGCCGGACCATCCACCTGACCCCCGACCACCCACCAATTGATGATGCGCCTGGTAGCATGGCCACATCGCGCTCATCCGCATGGCGCTGCAGCAGGTCGATGGTCATGTCGAGCATCCTGTCGGTATGCCCCACCCAACTGGTGCAGCACGATCAGCGCATCGCCCTGCATGGCATCGATGCGCGCGCCGAGCTGGTGCAGCAGCACGTCGTCATGGCAGGTGCCGTCCGGATTCGTGGCCGGCTGCTGCCGTGGCATGGTGGGCCCTGCACTGGCCCCGGTCGGAGAGGAGGACCGGTTCAGCGCCCGCCGCGCCGCGCCGCGGCTGCCGCCGCCGCCATTTCGGCGAGGAAAGGCCCTTGCTGGGCCGGCTGCGTCACCGTCTTTTCGATCAGGAACTGGTCGCGGTCCTTCCCGGCGATCCAGGCGGGCGGCTTGCCGCGGCCCGTCCAGGTGGCGCCGGTTTTCGGATCCAGATACCTGGCGGGCACGTGCTTCCTGACGGGCTGCCAGGGAAACACCTGCTGGGCGGTGAAACCGAACTCGGCAATCAAGGCCTGGATCTGGCTCAGGGCCTGTGCGGCTGCCTGCTTTTTCTCGCGGGCGATTTCTGCATCCAGGGCTGCTTGCTCTGCAAGCAGCGTCTTCAAACTCTTCATGCTGTCTTTGTTGCGGGCTGTGGGGGAGGAGGCGTGAACGCGCTGGATCATAGCGCCAACGCCGCCCCCCCGGGCCCGCCGCGGGGCAGAATCCTCGGTACGCCTAGCGTACTTCGATCAGGTAGAGGCCCCAGGGGGCCAGCGCGAAACGCTCCTTGAGCGGCTTGTCCCTGAACTGCGGCAGGTTGTCCGCATCGTAGACCGCCCACTGGGGGCCCAGCCCGCCGAGGGGCAGGGGGGCGCCGTCCATACGCAGCGCGACGATCATGCGGTAGCGGTCCGCGTCGGCGATGGTCAGGGAGGTGTTGTAGCCGTCCACGGCACGCAGCACCACGGTGGCCGATCCCTGGGTCGGCGCGCCGGCGGCCGCGAGCACGGTAGTGAGCAGCGGACCTTCGAGGGTGTGGCGCTGGCCGTCGTATTCGAGCGTGGGGGTGATGGAGACGGCCGGCAGGTGCTGCAGCGCCGCGGCATCGAAGCTGCGGGCCTGGCTGAACTGCACGCCCTGCCTGGCAGCCAGCAGGTCCGCGGTGGGGTTCAGTGCCCCGCGGTTGGGATGCTGGATGGCGCCGGCCACGGTGAGCAGCGCGGGCTGGGGCTGGGCTGGGGCATGGGCCAGCGCCGATCCGGCGGGCAGCATGCCGGCGAGGCCGAGGTGGGTCAGGAAACGGCGTTTGCGCATCGGCATTCGTTCGCGGTCTGGTTGAGGGGCCAAAGCATCGCATGGAAAAGGGGCCGGATGCCAGCGGTGCCAATGCGGTCCGGCATGCGATGCATGCATGGCGATGCCTTGCCAAACGAAGGGCCTTTGCTATCGCGAACGCTGGCTTCCCGAATCCTGGACATCAGTCGCCGGCCTCGGAGGGCGATGGGCCGGCAGGGCGGCCCGCCGCCAGCAGGCCCGGCAGGCGGTGGGCCAGCAGGTCGATGGCCGCGCGCGTTTTCAGCGGCAGCGCCCGGGCCTGGGGCCACACGGCTTGCAGCGCATAGCCATAGGGCTGGGGTTCGGCGAAGACCTGCACCAGCGTGCCCGCGGCGAGCGCATCGGCCACCAGCCAGGCCGGCAGGCGGGCGAGCCCCATCCCGGCGATGGCAGCCAGCTTGTTGGCTTCGAGGCTGTTGCTGCCGAAGGCGATGGACGCGGACGGGTCGAAGGCCCGCACCCGCCCGTCCGCGCCGCGGAACTGCCACGGGTGCGGGCCGGTGTCGCGCGCGTAGCCGACGAAGCGGTGGCGATCGGCATGCGCGAACAGGGCGTCCAGACCGGCGGGCGCCGGATGCCTCTCCAGGTACGCCGGTGCGGCATAGACGCCCATCCATTGCCGGCCCATGGCCCGTGCGGCCAGCACGCTGCTGTCCGGCAGCGGACCGCTGCGGACGGCCAGGTCGATGCGTTCGTCCACCAGGGGGACCACGCTGTCGCTGAACACCATCTCCAGCACCAGGCCCGGATGGGCAGCCGTCAGCTCCAGCAGCAGCGGCGCCACCAGCTCGCGTCCCAGGAGGATGGGCGCCGTCACGCGCAGTGTGCCGCGCGGCGCGGTACGGCCGGCTTCCACGGCGGCATCGGCGGCATCCAGCTCCGCCAGCGCGCGCCGGCATCGCTCGTAGTAGGCCTGGCCGTCTTCGGTCAGGCTCTGGCTGCGTGTGCTGCGCTGGAACAGGCGGGTGCCGAGGCGCGTTTCCAGACGTGCCACGCTCTTGGCGACAGCAGAGCGCGTGCGCTGCAGGCGCAGGGCCGCCGCCGCGAAGCTGCCAGCTTCCACTGCGGCCACGAAAGCCTCGATACCTGACAGTCGCTCGCTCATTGGTGAATTTTTCTATTTATTCAGTAGATTGAAATGCTCCACTGGAGATTGTGGCACTTCAATAGCATGGCGGCATCGTCATTCAAACGGAGTTGTCACCATGGCCCACCCATCCACCCTGCAGCGCTGGCAGTTCACCGGCTACGGCCTGGAGCACCTGGCCCGGTCCGAGGCCCCACTGCCCACGCCCGGACCGGGCCAGATCCTCGTGCGCGTGGAAGCGGCCTCGCTCAATTACCGCGACCTGCTCATCGCCCGCAATACTTACCGCTGGGCGGCGCCATTGCCTTTCGTGCCGGCGTCCGACATGGCCGGCACGGTGCTGGCGGTGGGCGACGGCGTTCAGCGCTGGCGTGGCGGCGAGCGCGTGATCAGCACCTTCGTCGCGGGCTGGCCGGATGGTTCCGCCCCGGCGTCGAGCCTGACGCTGGGCGTGCCGGGACCGGGGGTGCTGGCTTCCCACGTCGTGCTGGAAGCCGACTGGGCCACGGCGGCACCCGATACGCTCGATGCGGCACAGGCCAGCACGCTGCCCTGCGCCGCGCTCACGGCCTGGTTCGCACTGGTGGAGGAGGGCGGCCTGCATGCGGGGCAGACCGTGCTGATCCACGGCACGGGCGGCGTGGCCCTGTTCGGCCTGCAGTTCGCGCGGCTGCATGGCGCCCGGGCGGTGGTGGTCTCGGGCAGCGCGGAGAAGCGGGCGCAGGCCCTCGCCCTGGGCGCCCACGAAGTGCTGGCGCGCGACTCCGACTGGCCGGCCGAGGTGGTCCGGCTGACCGGCGGACGCGGGGCGGAACAGGTGCTGGAAACCGTGGGCGGCCCGAACATCGGCCGGTCGCTGCAGGCGCTGGCGCGTGGCGGGCGCATATCGGTGATCGGTGTGCTCGAAGGCGGCGAGATGGCGGATTTCACCTTCGACGCGATCGGCCGCCGGGCCACGATCCAGGGCATCAGCGTGGGCCACCGGGCGGCGCTGGACCGCATGGTGCGTGCCGTCGATGTCAACCGCATTGTGCCGGTGATCGCTGCCGAATACGGTTTCGATGAAGCGCCTGCCGCCTTCGCGCATCTCGCGCGTGGCGCATTCGGCAAGGTGGTGGTGCGGATGTGAGACGGGAAAATGGAAATCTGCTTCGTCGCACCTGCAGCGCAGTTCGCCGCGGCGATCGGCGCGAGTGTGCGGGGTTCCACGCGGACGCAGAGCGAATTCGACAGATACATGGTCACGGACCAGAAGCTGTCGGACGGCCTGTCGGAGATGTATGCGCAGGGCCTCCAGTCGGGGCAGGCGCTGCGCAATGCCGTGCCTACGAGAACCTGAAGGCTGCCAAGGACGCTTTCCGCAAGACGCTCGAGGAGACTGGGAAGGCTGCGGTCGATACGCCGTTTGCCAAGACAGCGTGGCGGAAGTTGCGCGCCGAACTCGTCGAGCAGCGCGAGAAGGCGCGGGCGACTGCCCGGGAGGCCCATGCCGAGGCGCAGGCCCGCGGCCGCCAGGCAGTGACCTTTGCCGCCATCCTGGCTCGGAAGCGGTACGCGACTGGTGGAGACTGCCGGTACGACGATGGCTGAATTGATGGACGGTGTGCGGAAGGTCGGCCACCTGATCGCTGAAGTCAGCACCGCGGCCAACGAGCAGAGCCAGGGCATCGGGCAGGTCAGCGTTGCATTGGGGCAACTGGACCAGATGATCCAGCAGAATGCCGCCCTGGTCTAGCAATCGGCGGCCGCGGCCCGGAGCATGAGAGACCAGGCGCAGCAGTTGGCAGACATGGCCTCGCGCTTCCGGCTGGGGCGCTGACACGGACCGCCGGCGGGTCAATGGCCGCAGCATGCACCTGCGACTCCATGGTCTGCTGCAGCATCCACATGATTGGCCGCAAGCGCTGGTTCATGCGAACCAGTCATGGAAGCGCGCGATGCCACACGAAGCGACCAGTGGCTGGCAGGGGAAGATCTTCCAGGGTGCCTGCGGGTCCAGTTCTCCAATGCGGGAGAGCACCGCTTCGCGCATGGCCGGCTTGACCTGCTGACGCCAATCCAGCACCTGCCCCCAGGTGGAACTGCCGGTCAGGTGCAGCGGAAAGTCCGCGGGGCGCGCGGAATCTCCGTACTGCGGCGGAAACAGCCGCCGGTAGGCCGCAAGATGGTAGAGCCACGAGATGCCCCGTACCGACCGCGCGTGGGGATGCTCCTGCCGCACCTGCCGGAAGAGGGCCCGCAGTTCGTCCATGCGTTCGGCCATGCTGGCCAAGGCCAGCGGGCTGCGGTCGATGTCGGGGGGCGGCATGAAGTGGATGCGCAGCACGCCCAACGGATCGGGGCTGTCGTGCGAAAAGCAGCCGAAGGTCCGGGGTCGCGGGGGCGGTGGTTCACCCTCCTGGAATGCCATGTACAGGTGGAACCGGGGCGGGTGGTCCGGCCCGGATGCCCGGATGGCCGACAGGAATGCCTCCCAGCGGGAGGCTCCCGCCGGCCCCCAAAGGTTCATGCGCCGGCGCAGGTTGGTGCATCGGGCGATGGCCTGGTCCAGCGGAAGGTGGGCGGCTTCCGCGTAGTGCCGCGCGAATCGCCACTGGAGGTCGAAATAGTCTTCCCGCATGGACATGGCGGCAAGAATACCCGGCCCTGCGGCGGACCCGGCGACCGGTCTGGCGGCGGGACCGGGTCATCAGGTGGTGCTGGAGGATGCCCCCTTCTTCCAGGCGTCCACCGGCAGGGGGAACGCTTCCGGGGCGCGCCGGTAGAGGGGGCGCAGGGTGGCCATCAGGGCCACAGAGCCGCACCCGGCCACCAGCAGCAGGCCGGGGTAGATGGCCAGCGCATGCTGGAAGGGCATGACGTGGTTCCACAAGCGCGCGATGCCCAGGAACGATGCGTAGAGCCACGAGGCGGAGGAGACCGTGGCGAACAAGGTGAGGCCGAGCATATTCTTGCGGGCGGGAACTCCAGGAAGATGCCGCCCTGCGTCATGAGCGGAAACGCGAAGCGGTGCATGAGCATGCCATTCAGCGTGGGCACGCTCACCGCCAGGATCTTCATCCAGAGCTTTTTGTTCATCACATAGGCGGGATCCTGTGCGTAGCCGGTATAGACGAACAGGGCGTCCGTGGGCGCGCGGGATGGCCGATCGGTTGCATCGATCGCATCGATTGGCCCGCTCAATGCCGTGACGGTGGCACGGGGATTACGGGCGGCGTCATTCCAGGCCGCCTGCCGGAAGCCGCGCCCCGAGCCTCAGCGGGCGGCGAAGCGCGCGGTGGAGGACGATGAGAGGCTGGCCAGGGCACGCTCCGCATTCACCATGAGGGGCTGCGTGCCGTCCTGGACTTCGCTGCGCAGCAGCAGCCGTTCGATGGTGTCCCGGTCCAGGCGGGGCTCTACGGACTGCAGCAGCGCCACCATGCCGCTGACGTGGGCCGCGGCCATGGAGGAGCCCGTGGCGAAGTCGTAGCGGCCCTGCGGCTGGAGGGTGAGGATGTCCCTGCCAGGGGCGAGCAGCACGCCGTCCGTGGAGGAGGCATGCGGGGCGGCATCGGCGGAATCCACGGCCAGCACGCCGGGCACGCCGGCGGGAAAGCCGCTGCGCTGGCCGCCCGAGGGCACCGCGGCGACGATGATCCGGCCCTGACCGATCAGTTGGGCAAGCAGTTGCCCGAGGAGCGGGTCGCTTGGTCCGCCGAGGCTCATGTTGACGATCCGCGCATCCGACGACATCACGGCGACGAGCGCCTTGGCGAGCGTGAAGGAGTTGCACCGCGCGCCGCCGCCCGGCGGCTGTGCGGGGTACCAGCAGGCCTTGTAGAGGCTGAACCGGGCGCCGGGGGCCATGCCGACGATGCCCTGCAGGTTGTTGCCGGTGGCCGCCATGATGCCCAGCACCTCGGTGCCGTGGCGGTCCTTCTGGAACGCGCCGGCATCGTCGTCCACGACGTTGTGGGTTTCGAGGATGCGGCCCTGCAGGTCCGGGTGGCCGGTCTGCGCGCCGGTATCGATGACCGCGATGTGCGTACCGAGGCCCGTGGTGGTGCGGTGGGCCTGCGCGGCCGACATGCCGATGAAGCCGCGCTGCAGCGGGGCATAGGGATCGTTGTAGGCCACGGCGGAGGCGTCCGCCGCCGGTTGTGCCTGGACGGAAAAGTCCTGCAGCGGCTGTGCGAGGGCGATGCGGGCATCCTTCGCCAGGGCTGCGAGCACCTCCTCGCGCGGACGGCTGCCCAGGATCCGGAACACGATGCAGTGCACGTTCAGCGAGGGGATCGGCCAGGCTTCGGCCTGGGCGAGCCCGTGTTCCCGGGCGATCTGCTCCACGAGCGTGGCGGCATGCATGCCGGTGGTGTACCTCGGCGGTGCCCCGTAGCCGGCCAGGCTGGTGGCGGCCCGAACGGGCACCCGCTGCAGCGGGTTGGCGAGCGCGACAATGACGTAGCGGCTGCTGTCTTCCCGCATGGCGCGGTCCGCTGCCTGCGCGGCGGTGGCCGCAGTGGGGCTGGATGGCGTATCGACCGTCCCGGGTACCGGCCCTGCGCAGGCCGCCAGCAGGGCCAGCGCCGGCAACAGTGCGGGCCGGCACAGGCTCGCGGCCGCGCGCGTCACGGCACGCTTCACGGGGCATCCCCGATGGGCTCGACCAGCCGCATGCCCGAGGTGGCCCGCAGCTGTGCGAGCGCCTGCGTGCCGGAAGCTCCGGGCAGGGGCGCCAGCATGTAGGCACCCATGGCGTTGGGGCCGGCCACCACCTGCAGGCCCGAGCCGGCCAGCGCCGCGTTCCAGGCAGCCAGCGTGAGCCGCTCGTCGGGAACGGCCCGGATCGTGCCTTGCGCGCCATCCGAGGGCTGCGGGCTGCTGAACAAGTGGTACTGCGCAGGCTCAGGGTCCGCCATGCGCCAGCCGATGAGTGCCAGGGCGGCGGTCTGGAGCACCGCCACGGCGGCCAGCGCATAGGTGGACCATCCACGGCGGCGCGGCTGAGGCACGGGCTGCGGTGCCTGCGGGGCGGGCTGATCGCACAGGGCGTCCAGGTCGATGCGCTGCATGAGCCGCTGCAGGCCCTCTTCGCTGTCGGGGAGCGCGGGCGCCCGCTGGAGCCGCAGGCCTGCCTGGATGCGCTCCTGCAACACCAGTTCAGCCTGACAGTCGGCGCAGGCCGCAAGGTGCCCGGCCGCTGCGGCGCGCTGCTCGTCGGTGGCCGTGCCGTTCACGATCCACGGCAGCAATTCCTGCGTGAACAGATGGGACCGGTCCTGGTCCGGGCCATGGGTGGATGCGGGAGGGAAGGTCGTCATGGTTGGATATCCTGGGTGCCGGTGCTGCCCACCGCAAGTCCGGGCAGCAGATTGCGCAGCTTCACGCGCGCGTGGAACATGCGGGCCTTGACGGTGCCGACGGGGGCCTGCGTGATGACGGCGATCTCCTCGATCGAATGTCCGTGGGTGTAGGCCAGCTCGAGGACGAGGCGCTGGTCCGCCGACAGCCGGGCGAGGCCCTTGGACAGCCAGTCCCTGAGCTCGCGGTCATCGCCGGGGTTGATGCCGGGGTGGTTCCGCTCCGTGGCCGCCTCGTCGTCCACATAGTCGCTCGCATCCAGGCAGCCGCTCTGCCGCAGTACCTTGAGCCCGCAGCGGTAGGAGATGCCCATGATCCAGGTGGACACGCGGGAATCCCCGCGGAAGGTGCCGGCCTTCTGCCAGACGACCCAGAAGCAGTCGTTGATGATCTCCTCGATCAGGTCGGTGCGGCGCGTGAGGCGGGTGAGGAACTGGCCCAGGCGCCGATGGTAGCCGCGATAGAGGGTGGCCAGCGCGTCGCGGTCGCCGGCCGCGATTGCGTGCAGCAGTGCGAGGTCGTGTGAGTTGTCTGGATAGTGAGCAGTCATGGGCCACCGAAGGGAAACGTGCCGTCCTGGTTGCGGTGGGTGCGTCTGCGCGGCGGAAAGGTTGCAGGCCGGTCCGCTTCAGAAGCTGCGGATGACGGTCACGGTCCAGTGGCCTGCGCTGGCGCCCATGATGTGGCGCTGCGCCCAGCGGTCCGACGCGAGGTAGTTCAGCTCGGCGCGCCAGGGGCCGGTGGTCCAGGCGGCTCCCACGCCGCCATACAGGTACTGGCCGCGGGGGCGCACGGCCGAGACGCCGAGGGAGCCGACCAGGGATATCTGGGGTGTCAGGGGCCATCGTGCGCCCGCGTCGAGCGCCCAGCGCATGGGGGATATCTCGTCGCGGGTGTGTACGTAGTGGAAAGCAGACAGGCCGACGGTGAAGACGTCCCGGAAGCTGGCGCTCAGCGTGCCCTCGGCGCGGTCGAACAGGCGGAAAAACGCATCCCCGGGATAGGCGTAGTACTGCAGAGATGCCTGGTATTGCCAGTCGTTGTCGATCACGCCGTCGTAGGCGCCCCGCACGATGGCGCGCGTGGACCGCGAACCGTAGGTCTGCATGCCGAGCGCGGTGGTGGCCGACCAGCCGCGGGCATCGTAGAAGCTGAGAAGGCCCTGGACGATGGGGCGGGGCCGGCCCACGAAAATCCCCCGCTCGACCAGGTCGCTGCTGACGGCCAGTTCGCCGGTGACGTCGCGGGTCTGGGCGATGCCGGCTGACGGGAGCGCGCAGGCCAGTAGCAGGCAGAAACTGCAGGCGGGGTGAGGTGGCTGGCGGGTGCGCGCGGGGCAAAGCATGCGCGCAGTTTAGAGCGGCCGGGCCGGCCCCGGCGGGCCCTGCCCCGGTGGCCCGGGTTATTGCGGGCCGAGCTTGTCGATGAGGGCCTTGAGGGCCGCCACTTCGTCGGCCTTGAGGTCGGTGAGCGGCGCGCGCACCGGGCCTGCATCGTGGCCGACGATCTTCGCTCCGGCCTTCACGATGCTCACCGCATAGCCCGGCATGCGGTTGCGCAGCTCGAGGTAGGGCATGAAGAATTCGCGCAGCAGGCGGTGCTGCGTGGCCTGGTCGTCGCTGGCCACTGCATGGTAGAAGTCCATCGCGGTCTTCGGAATGAAGTTGAACACCGCCGACGAGTACACGGGCGTGCCCAGCGCCTTGTACGCGGCCGCGTACACCTCGGCCGTGGGCAGGCCGCCCAGGTAGGCGAAGCGGTCGCCCATCTTCATGTAGATGGAGTTCATCAGCTCGATGTCGCCCACGCCGTCCTTGAAGCCCACGAGGTTGGCGTTGCGCTCGGCCAGGCGTGCGAGCGTCTCGGGCGTGAAGCGGCTCTGGCCGCGGTTGTAGACGATCACGCCGAACTTCACGCTCTTGCAGACGGCCTCGACGTGCGCGGCCAGGCCCTCCTGGCCGGCTTCGGTGAGGTAGTGGGGCAGCAGCAGGATGCCGTGGGCGCCGGCCTTCTCGGCCGCCTGGGCGCACTGGATGGCGAAGCGCGTCGGGCCGCCGGCGCCCGCGATGATCGGCACCTTGCCGCGGCATGTCTGCACTGCGGTCTCGATGATGGCGGGGTACTCGTCGGCGGTGAGGGAGAAGAACTCGCCCGTGCCGCCGGCGGCGAAGAGCGCGCTGGCGCCGTAGGGGGCGAGCCATTCGAGGCGCTCGGCGTAGCCGCGCGCGTTGAAATGGCCTTCGCTGTCGAAATCGGTCAGCGGAAAGGACAGCAGGCCGGAGCCCATGATGGTCTTGAGTTCTTGAGGTTGCATGGCGAAGCCCGGAAAGCGGAGGGAAAGGTGGAGTGGGTGGTGGGGACGGGAAATTCCTGCAGGGTGGGCGGGCGTCAGTCCAGCCCGATCTGCGCCGCGGACACGACGCCGGCCCAGCGGGCGCGTTCCTTGTCGAAGAACCGGTCCTGCTCTGCGGGCGTCATCGTGACCACCTCGGCGCCCTGGCCGGTCAGGCGCGAGCGGATGTCGGGGGTGCGGATGACGGAAATGAGTGCGGCATGGATGCGCTGGACCACCGCCTCGGGCGTGCCGCGGGGCACCAGCACGCCTTGCCAGGTGCCCGACTCGAAGCCCGTTACGCCCTGCTCGGCGATGGTGGGCACGTCGGGCAGCAGCGGCATGCGGGTGCCCTTGGAGAGTCCGAGCACTTTCAGCTTGCCGCTCTGCACGTGGGGCAGTGTAGCCAGCATGCCGTTCATGAGAACCTGGGTCTGGCCGGCCATGGTGTCCTGGATGGCCGTCACGCCGCCTTTGTAGGGCACGTATTGCCAGCGCGCGCCGCTGGCGGCTGCAAGGGCCACGCCGGCCAGGTGCGGCGCACTGCCGGTGGCCGTCACGGCGAAGTTCAGATCGCTCGTGCGGGACAGCGCGATCAGCTCCTTCAGGTTCCGGGCCGGCACGGAGGGATGCACCACCAGCATGTGTGGCGAGTACGCGAGCATCGTCGTGCCGCGCAGATCCCTGGAGGGATCGAAGGGCAACTTGGTATAGACGGACGGGCTGATCGCCAGGGCGCCTACGTCGCACAGCAGCAGCGTGTAGCCGTCCGGGGTGGCCTTGGCCACGAAGTCCGCGCCCAGGTTGCCGTTGGCGCCGGGCTTGTTCTCGACCACCACCGGCTGCTTCAGTGCCTCGGAGAGAGGCTGGCTGATGGCGCGGGCGATGATGTCCGAGCTACCGCCCGGCGGGTAGGGAACGACGATGCGCAGCGGCTTGGCGGGCCAGGGCGCTGCCGTCTGTGCGGCGGCGGACGAACAGGCAAGGGCCAGTGCGGTGGCGTGCAGCAGGGCGCGGCGGGAAAAGGGCATGTCTCTGTCTCCTGGGTTTTGTTGTACGTCATCATACAACTTGATTTTCGGTGAAGACAAGGGGGAGGCTGCCCTGCCGCGGTCTCATCAAGTGGAAGGCGGCGGCGCAGTCTCGGTATCTGCCTGGGTCTTGGCCGCTTCCTGTGCGAGGCGCAGGCGCTCGCGGCTGTTGGTGAGGTGGATGCGCATGGCCGCGCGCGCGGAGTCTGGGTCCTGCCGCGCGATGGCGGAGTAGATTTCCTCGTGCTCGCGGTTCACCCGGTCCAGGTACTCGGTGCTGCGCTGCACGCGCAGGGCCGCGATGCGGGTGCGCGGTATCAGCGTGGTGCCGAGGTGGTTCATGATGTCCGCGAAATACGGGTTGCCCGTGGCTTCCGCGATCTGCAGGTGGAAGCGGAAATCGTGCGCCACGGTATCTCCTCCGCTGCGGACGTTGCGCTCGAAATCGTCCAGTGCCCGGGCCATGGCCTGCAGGTGCGCGTCGCTGCGCCGCATGGCGGCCAGGCCCGCGGATTCGGTTTCCAGGCTGATGCGCAGTTCCAGCACGGCGAGCACGTCGGCCGAGGTGCTGAGCTCGGAAGGATCGAGGCGGAAAACCCCGCCGGCGCGCGGCGGCAGCACGAAGGTCCCGATGCCGTGGCGGGTCTCCACGAGGCCCGCGGCCTGCAGGCGCGAGATCGCCTCGCGCACCACCGTACGGCTGACATCATGCGCGCGCATGATCTCGGATTCCGTGGGCAGCTTGTCGCCCGGCACGAGGATCCGGTCGCGGATCCTTCCCGAGAAGTCCTCGACCACCGCATGGGCCAGGCCCCGCACGCGACGCACGGGCGGGGCAGCTGGCACAGGCCGGTCGGCGGGGGCGGTGGGTGAGGGTAATCCCTTTGTCGAGGCGGCCATGGCCATGATCATAATCCCGTCGCGTTGTACGACAACATATGACAAATACCTGCACAGAAAACGCCATGAGCCAGCCTTGCCGATTCCAACGACTGTTGCTGACCGGTGCTGCCGGCGGCCTGGGGCACGTCCTGCGGGAGCGCGTCCGGCCTTTCGCCGGGATCGTGCGGCTCTCCGATATCGCCGGGATGGAACCGGCGCGGGACGGCTGTGAAGAGGTGGTGGCCTGCGACCTGGCCGACAAGGCGGCCGTGGACGCGCTGGTGGCCGGCTGCGACGCCATCGTGCACCTGGGCGGCGTTTCGGTGGAACGGCCGTTCGAGCAGATCCTCGAGGCCAACATCAAGGGTGTCTTCCACATCTACGAAGGGGCCCGCCGCCACGGGGTGAAGCGGGTGGTGTTCGCCAGTTCCAACCACGTGATCGGCTTCTACCGGCAGGACGAGCGCATCGATGCCCTGTCACGCCGCCGGCCCGATGGCTACTACGGCCTCTCGAAATCGTTCGGGGAGGACATGGCGAGTTTCTATTACGACCGCTATGGCATCGAGACGGTGAGCCTGCGCATCGGGTCCTCGTTCCCCGAGCCCCGAGACCGGCGCATGATGAGCACCTGGCTGAGCTACGACGACCTGACGCAACTGGTGCAGAAGGCGCTGTTCACGCCGGACGTGGGCCACACGGTGGTGTACGGGGCTTCGGCCAACCGCGACCTGTGGTGGGACAACCACGCGGCTTCGCACCTCGGGTATGCGCCCAAGGACAGTTCCGAGCCGTTCCGCCCGAAGGTGGAGGCGCAGCCCGCCCCTGCGCAGGACGATCCCGTGGCCGTCTACCAGGGCGGCGCCTTCACGGCCCAGGGGCCGTTCGAGGGATGAGCGGCATGCATCCCACGCCTTCGAGCCGGGCCGAGCTGGTGCTGGATGCGCGCTGCGCCACGGGCGAGAGCCCGGTATGGCGGACGGTGGAGGAATCGCTGTACTGGACCGACATTCCCCGCGCCGTCCTGCACCGCTGGTCGGCGCGCACGGGAACGAGGACGCAATGGTCGGCCCCCGAGATGGTGGCCTGCATGGCCGCCTGGGCCGGCAGGCCGGGCCGCTGGATCGCCGGCCTGGAGACCGGGCTGTTCGCATTGGATGCGCCGAAGGACGGCGGCACGCTGGCGGCCGAGCGGCTGGCCGGCGTGGCGCATGCGTCGCCCGGAATGCGTTTCAACGATGGCCGTTGCGACCGTCAGGGTCGCTTCATCGCCGGCACCATGCTGCTGGACATGTCGGCGGCGTCCCCGGTGGGCGCCGTCTTCCGCTTCGGCGGCAGGGAGCTGGCTGCGGGCAGTGCCACGGACCTGGGGCTCGGCCTGCTGATCGTGCCCAACGGCATTGCCTTCAGCCCGGACGGGCGGACGATGTACCTGTCGGACTCGCATCCGCAGGTGCAGAAGATCTGGGCGTTCGATTACGACACCGCCACGGGGACCCCGCACGGTCGCCGTCTTTTCGTGGACATGTCGCCCCTGCCGGGGCGCCCGGACGGCGCGGCGATCGACGTGGACGGCGGCTACTGGATCTGCGGCAACGATGCCGGCCTGGTGCACCGCTTCACACCGGACGGCCGCCTGGATCGCTCGCTGGCGGTGCCGGTCAAAAAGCCGGCGATGTGTGCGTTCGGCGGGCCGCGGCTGGACACGCTTTTCGTCACCTCGATCCGTCCGGGCGCAGAGGCGGACCTGGCGGACCAGCCGCTGGCCGGCGGCGTGTTCGCACTGCATCCGGGCACGCAGGGCCTGCCGGAGCCCGAGTTCGACCCCGCGGCGGAGTGATCCCTTTTTCAGCTGACAAACGTCTCCAAGAGGTAGAAAGCATGAAGTTCATCCAGACCACCCTGGCCGCCGTGGCGGCCTGCCTGACGGCCTTTGCGGCACAGGCGACGGAGTTCCGCTCCGCCGACATCCATCCCGACGACTACCCCACCGTGACCGCGGTGAAGTTCATGGGCGAGCGCCTGAAGGCGCTGTCGGGCGGCAAGCATTCCATCAAGGTGTACAGCAGCGGCGCCCTGGGCAACGAGAAGGACGCCATCGAGCAGGCCAAGATCGGCGCGCTGCAGATGGTGCGCATCAACATCGGCGCGATGAACAACATCTGCCCCGAGACCGTGGTGCCGACCATGCCGTTCCTGTTCCGCTCGGTGGATCACCTGCACAAGGTGCTGGACGGCCCGGTGGGCGAGGAAATCCTGAAGGCCTGCGAACGCCAGGGCTTCGTCGGCCTGGCCTACTACGACAGCGGCGCGCGCTCCATGTTCACGGCCAAGAAGCCGGTGCGCAAGTTCGAGGACATGAAGGGCATGAAGGTGCGCGTGCAGCAGTCGGACCTGTGGGTGTCGATGCTGGAAGCCATGGGCGCCAACGCCACGCCGATGCCGATGGGCGAGGTGTACACGGGCCTCAAGACCGGCCTGATCGACGCCGCCGAGAACAACTACCCCACCTACGAAAGTTCGCGTTCCTTCGAGGTCGCCAAGTACTACACCAAGACCGAGCATTCGATGGCTCCGGAGATGCTGCTCTTTTCCAAGCGCGCCTGGGACCGCCTCTCCCCGCAGGAGCAGGGCTGGATCCGCCAGGCCGCGAAGGAGTCCGTGCCCTACATGCGCAAGCAGTGGGCCGAGCGGGAGGTGAAATCGCTCGCCACCGTGAAGGCCGGCGGCGCGGAGATCATCGAGATCGACAAGGCCCCGTTCCAGGCCGCGATGAAGCCCGTGTATGACAAGTTCATCACCGACGCGAAGCTGAAGGACCTGGTCAAGCGCGTGCAGGACACGCAGTGATCCCCCCATCCCCGGGCCGTCCCGACGGAAGCCCGGGGATTTTTTCCATCCCCCATCAACATGTACACCCAAATCTGCCGCACGCTCGCGCGTGCCTGCATGTGGCTGGGCATCCTCGGGCTCGTGGCGGTGATCTGCGCCGTGAGCTGGCAGGTGTTCGGCCGCTATGTCCTCAACAACACGCCCACCTGGGCGGAAAGCCTGGCCCTGCTGCTGGTGCTCTACGTGACCATGTTCGGCGTGGCCGTGGGCGTGCGCGACGCCGGGCACATCGGGCTCGAGTCCTTCCTGGTGCTGGCGCCCGACTGGCTGCGCCTGAAGATGGAGTACCTGATCCACGTGCTCATCCTGGTGTTCGGCGCCGCCATGGCCTGGAACTGCGCATCGCTCGCCCGGTCGGTGTGGGAATACCGCCTGCCCACGCTCTTCATCTCCGAAGGCTGGAAATACGTGCCGGCCAGCATCGCCGGCGTGCTCATCGTGCTGTTCTCGATCGAGCACATCATCGCGCTGGCCCAGGGCCGCGAAGTCGAACCCGCCTGGGGCTGATCCATGACCGTGCCACTCCTGATCCTGTGCGTGACGTTCACGCTGTTCCTGCTGCTGGGCGTGCCGGTGGCGTTCTCCATCGGCCTGTCGGCCCTGGCCACCCTGGCCTACGAAGGCCTGCCGCTCGAAGTGGGCTTCCAGCAGATGACCTCCGGCATGGGGATCTTCTCGTTCCTGGCGATCCCGTTCTTCATCTTCGCGGGCGAGCTGATGCTGTATGGCGGCATCGCGGACCGTATCGTCAACTTCGCGCGGGCCCTGGTGGGCCACGTGCGGGGTGGCCTGGGCATGTCCAACGTGGTGGCCTGCACGCTGTTCGGCGGGGTCTCGGGCTCGCCGGTGGCCGACGTGTCCGCCATGGGCGCGGTGATGATCCCCATGATGAAGAAGGAGGGCTACCACGCCGACTACGCCGTGAACGTGACGACGCACGCGGCGCTGGTGGGCGCGCTGATGCCCACGAGCCACAACCTCATCATCTATTCGCTCGCCGCGGGCGGCAAGGTGTCGATCGCGGCGCTGATCCTGGCGGCGCTGATTCCCGCCCTGGTGCTCACGATCAGCAATCTGGCGGCCGCCTACCTCGTGGCCGTGAAGCGCGGCTACCCGAAGGGCACCTTCCCCGGCTGGGACATCGTGGCGCGCTCGTTCGCGTCGGCCCTGCCGGGCCTCTTCATCGTCGTGCTGATCCTCGGGGGCATCCTCTCGGGCATCTTCACGGCGACCGAATCGGCGGCGGTGGCGGTGCTCTACGCGCTGGCGCTCACCATCTTCCTCTACCGCACTTTGACGCGGGAGCACTTCATCAAGGCCGCATCCAAGGCCGTTCGCACCACGGGCGTGATCCTGCTGCTGATCGGCATCTCCAGCACCTTCGGCTACCTCATCAGCCTCTACGGCGTGGCGGAACTGACGGGAGAGATGCTGTCGCAGGTAACCAGCACGCCCTGGGTGATCTTCCTGCTCATCAACGTCATCCTGTTCGTGCTGGGCACCTTCCTGGACATGGCGGCGACCATCCTGCTGTGCACGCCCATCTTCCTGCCGATCGCGCAGCACTACGGCATGAGTTCGGTGCAGTTCGGCATCGTGATGCTGATCAACTGCGCGCTGGGCCTGAACACGCCGCCCGTGGGCACGACCCAGTTCGTGGGCTGCGCGATCGGCGGGGTGTCGGTGGGCACGGTGATGCGCACGATCTGGCCGTTCTACGGCGCGCTGATCTTCGCGCTCGCGCTGGTCACCTTCGTGCCGTCGTTCTCGACCTGGCTGCCCAGCATGTTCATGGTCGTGCGCTGAGGGACGGACACGCCATGGCGACGCCCCTGACCATCCGCATGCACGAGGCCGACAACGTCGCCATCGTGGCCAACGACGGCGGCCTGCCGGCCGGCACCGTGCTCCCTTCCGGCACCACGCTGCGTGAGCACGTGCCCCAGGCCCACAAGGTGGCGCTGCAGGACATCCCCGAAGGCGGCGTGGTACGCCGCTACAACGTGCCCATCGGCTATGCCATACGGCCGATCGCGGCCGGCAACTGGGTGCACGAGAAGCTGCTGCACATGCCCGAGGCGCGCTCGCTCGAAGGCCTGCCCATCGCCACGGCCAAGCCGCCGGCGCTGCCGCCGCTGGAGGGCTACACCTTCGAAGGCTACCGCAACGCGGACGGCTCGGTGGGCACGCGCAACATCCTGGCCATCACCGAGACCGTGCAGTGCGTGGCCGGCGTGACCGAATTCGCGGTGCGGCGCATCAAGGCGGAACTGCTGCCGAGGTACCCGCACGTCGATGGCGTGGTGGCCCTGGCCCATACCTATGGCTGCGGCGTGGCCATCGATGCGCCCGACGCGGTAATCCCCATCCGCACGCTGCGCAACATCAGCCTCAACCCGAATTTCGGCGGCGAGGTGATGGTGGTCAGCCTGGGCTGCGAGAAGCTGCAGCCCGAGCGCCTGCTGCCGCCCGGCGCCATCCCGCTGGTGGACGAGCGCACGCTGCAGGAGGCCCCGCTGGACGTGGTCTGCCTGCAGGACGAGGCGCATGTGGGTTTCATGTCCATGGTCGATTCGGTGATGCGCCAAGCAGAAGTTCATCTGGAACGCCTGAACCGCCGCCGCCGCGAGACCGTGCCCGCCAGCGAGCTGGTGGTGGGCGTGCAGTGCGGCGGCAGCGACGCCTTCAGCGGCGTCACCGCCAACCCGGCCGTGGGGTTCTGCACCGACCTGCTGGTGCGCGCCGGGGCCACGGTGATGTTCAGCGAGGTGACCGAGGTGCGCGACGGCATCGACCAGCTCACCTCCCGCGCGGCATCGCCCGAGGTGGCCGAAGCCATGATCCGCGAGATGGCCTGGTACGACGCCTACCTGAGCCAGGGCCGCGTGGACCGCAGCGCCAACACCACGCCGGGCAACAAGAAGGGGGGGCTGTCCAACATCGTCGAGAAGGCGATGGGCTCCATCGTCAAGAGCGGCAGCGCGCCCATCAGCGGCGTGGTGTCGCCTGGCGAGAAGGCGCGGCAGAGGGGCCTGCTGTATGCAGCCACGCCGGCGAGCGACTTCATCTGCGGCACGCTGCAGCTGGCCGCGGGCATGAACCTGCACGTGTTCACCACCGGCCGGGGCACGCCCTATGGCCTGGCCGAAGTGCCGGTCATCAAGGTGGCCACGCGCAGCGACCTGGCGCGGCGCTGGCACGACCTGATGGACGTGAACGCCGGGCGCATCGCCGACGGCGAGGCCACCATCGAGGAGACCGGCTGGGAGATGTTCCGCCTGATGCTGGACGTGGCCAGCGGCCGCAGGAAGACCTGGGCCGAGCACTGGAAGCTCGCCAACGCCCTGGTGCTGTTCAATCCCGCACCCGTGACCTGACGGCCCGCCGGGCGGCTTTCATCCACCACCGGAACAGTACGAGGAGAGAGACGAATATGGCGGCACCGGACACCCATTTCCCTTCCGGCAACGGTCGCAGGGCCTTTCTCGGCAGCGCCCTGGCGGCTGGCGGCGCCGCCGCCTGGCCTGGCGCCGCGGGCGCGCAATCCTTCGATTTCAAGCCGAACCAGCGCTATCCCGATCCGGCCGTGCAGGTGCTGGATCCCTCGTTCGGCAAATACCGCATCTACAGCAGCAGCGTGGAGCAGGTCGCGACCGGGCTGCGCTGGGCCGAGGGCCCCGTCTGGTTCGGCGACGGACGCTACCTGCTGGTCTCGAACATTCCCAACAACCGCATCGTGCGCTGGGACGAGGCCACGGGACAGATGGGTGTGTTCCGCCAGCCCTCCAACTTCTCCAACGGCCTCGCCCGGGACCGCCAGGGCCGGCTGCTCGCCTGCGAACACCTCACGCGCCGCATCACGCGCACGGAGTACGACGGCAGCATCACGGTGCTGGCGGAAAGCTATGGCGGAAAGCGTTTCAATTCACCGAATGACATCGTCTGCAGGAGCGATGGCTCCATCTGGTTCACCGACCCGCCCTTCGGCATCGCGGGCCACTGGGAAGGCGACAGGGCGACGCCCGAGCTGCCGCATTCGGTCTATCGCATCGATCCGCAGAGCGGCAGGACCGAACTGGTGCTGGACGACCTCTCCGGACCGAACGGCCTGTGCTTTTCACCGGACGAGCAGCGGCTCTACATCGTCGAATCGCGCGCAGCCGCATCGCGTAGTGTGGGCATTCGATGTTGCCGCGGGTGGCCGGCGGCTTGCCAACCGGCGCGTGCACATCGACGCGGCGGGGCCCGGCGCACTGGACGGCATCAAGTGCGACGAGGATGGCAACCTCTGGTGCGGCTGGGGCAGCAACGGGTCGGCCGGGGCCAATGCCGCCGACCTGGACGGCGTGATGGTGTTCAACCCGCAGGGCCAGCCGATCGGACATATCCGGCTGCCCGAGCGCTGCGCCAATCTCGTGTTCGGCGGCGCCAAGCGCAACCGCCTCTTCATGGCCGCCAGCCATTCGATCTACGCGCTCTACGTCGAGACGCGCGGCGCGGCCTGAGCCGCCGCGGCCGGGACCTTTTCATAACAAGGAGACAACCACCATGCAGCGCAGAACCTTCGCCCTCCATGCCCTGGCCCTCGGTGCGGGCGCCGCCCTGGGCACCGTGCCGGCCTTCGCCCAGGCGCCCTGGCCCACGGGCAAGACCATCACCTACCTGGTGCCGTTCGCGGCGGGCGGCACGACCGACACGCTGGGCCGGCTGATCAGCCAGCAACTGGGCACGGCCCTGGGCACCACGGTGGTGGTGGACAACAAGGGTGGGGCGGGCGGCAGCGTGGGGTCCGAGATCGCGGCGCGGGCCGCCCCGGACGGCTACACGCTGCTGGGGGGCACGATCAGCTCGCATGCGATCAACGTGGGCCTCTACCCGAAGCTGGGCTACGACCCGGTCAAATCCTTCGCGCCCGTGACGCTGATCGGCACCAACCCGGTGGTGCTGGTGGTGGCCGCCGGCAGCCCCTGCAAGACGCTGCAGGACGTACTCGCGGCGGCGAAGGCCAAGCCCGGCGGGCTCTCGTCGGCCTCGGCCGGCACGGGTACCTCGCAGCACCTGGCCCTGGAACTGCTGGCCTACAGGTCGGGCGTGAAATTCACCCATGTGCCCTACAAAGGCAGCGGGCCGGCGATCCAGGACGTGATCGGCGGCCAGGTGGACATGATGTTCGACACCACCGTGGTCGCGGCCCCGCACATCCAGAGCGGCAAGCTGCGGGCGATCGCCGTCACCTCGGCGAAACGGCTGGCGTCCATGCCCGACGTGCCCACGGTGGCCGAATCGGGCGTGGCCAGCCTGAAGGACTTCGAGGTGGTGTCCTGGCAGGCGATCTTCGTGCCCGCGGGAACGCCCGCACCCATCGTCAACCGCCTGCACGACGAGATCCGCAAGATACTCGCCCAGCCCGACATGCAGGCCAAACTCAAGGGTTTCGGCATGGAGCCGGCAGACCTGACCACCACCCAGATCGCGGCCTTCCAGAAGGCCGAGGTCGAGAAATGGGCCCAGGTCATCAAGGCCGCGAACGTGAAGGTCGATTGAGACCAGGGCGCGGGGCAGGGGGCGCCAGCCGTGCGGGCGGCGCCACCTATTCAAAGCAGCTGCGCGCGCAGTCCCACCATGATGCGCCGGCCGGCCGCGGGCTCGAAGAAGCGTCCGTTGCCATCGTTGACGATCAGCGATCCTGCGTAGCGGCGGTCGAACAGGTTGTCCAGCCGCGCCCAGGCCTGCCAGCGCACGGAGCCTCCGGTTTTCCACCCATAGCCTGCCTGCAGACCGGCGACGGCATAGCCGGGGGCCGCCTCGGTGTTGGCGTCGTTGGCCTGCACCCGGGAGGAAAAGTCCACCGCGCCGCCCAGCGTCCATCGTGCGTCGGGCGCGTAATCCAGCGACAGGCGGACCGTGTGGCGCGCCGTGCCCGGCAGGCGGTTGCCGGAGGGCACCGCCACGCCGCCCGCGCCGGTGTAGGGACTGGCGAAGAAGGCGTCCAGGTAGGTGTAGGCGGCCCGCGGGACGAAGGCGCCCATGCGCGCGCTCCAGCCCAGTTCCATGCCGCGGCGGCGCACGCGGTCGGCATTCTGGTACACCGTGCGGCCATTGACCGTCGCCGCGGGAACGATCTCCCCGCGCGTGCGAGCGTCGAACCAGGCGGCCTCCAGGCGGTGCACCCCGTCCTGCCACTTGGCGCCCACCTCGAACTGGCGGTTGCGTGCGGCTTCCAGGCCGTAGTTCGGTCCGCTGTTGGTGCGGCTGTAGGCCATCTCGGCCAGCGTGGGTGTCTCGATGCCTCCGCCGGCATTGGCGTACAGGTTCAGGTGTTCGGATGCGGCCCAGACCAGGCCCACCGCCGGGCTGGTGCGGTGCCAGGTGCGTTCGCCGCTGTCGTCGGGGTTGGCGGCGCTGGCGGGAAAGCGGTCGTCCACGGCCAGCCGGACCCGCGTCGCGCGCAGTCCCGCGATCGCGCGCACGGTGGGGGCGATCCATGCATCCACCTGGGCGAAGAGTTCGGTATTGCCCGCGCGGTCCTGCTCGTCGCGCCGCAGCGCGCCGGGCACGCCCGCATCGTTGACGAAGCCCTGGCGATGCTCGGAGAGCCGGTCGGCGTCCAGCCCCACCGTCCAGGACCAGGGCAGGCCGGCGGCAGTGCGGTCGCTGTGCGTCCAGGCGGCCCCGAGGCCGTAGTAGTCGCGGTCCAGGTCCACCACGCCACCGGCGCTGTTG
This sequence comes from Paracidovorax cattleyae, assembly GCF_900104515.1. Taxonomy (GTDB): domain Bacteria; phylum Pseudomonadota; class Gammaproteobacteria; order Burkholderiales; family Burkholderiaceae_C; genus Paracidovorax; species Paracidovorax cattleyae. The sequence continues at coordinate 93,111 of NZ_FNJL01000013.1, read as the reverse complement.
GCGGCCGAGCCGGAAAAGGACAGGGTCTGGAACAGGCTGCGGGTGCCGCCGTAGAGCCTTGCGCGCACGCTGTCCGTTGCGCTCAGCGCGTGCTCCACCACCAGGCCGAGCTGGTTCTGCCGCACGGTCTTGCGGGTGTCGAAGCTGTACGCCCCCGCCGGGGCCTGGCGGGGATCGGCCCGCCACTGCTCGCGCGTCAGGCCCAGCGGGTCCTGCGACAGCGGCTGGTCGAACAGGTTCATCAGCACCATGACGCGGGTGTCGCCGGAGGGCCGTGCCACGACCTTGGCGTTCAGGTGCGTGCGGCGGGCGGCGCCGTGGTCCCGCCATCCGTCGGTCTCGAAGCGGGAGATGTCCACCAGCCCGCCCAGGGTGCGGTCGCCCGCATCGAACGATGCCTCGGCCATCCGCTGCCCGTAGGATCCGGCGGCCACCGAGGCCGAAGCCCCGCCGCCTTCCCGCGGATCGCGCGTGGTGACCTGCAGCACGCCGCCCGCCGAGTTGCCGTACTGCTGGGCGAGCGGGCCGCGCAGCACTTCCACCTGCGATGCGGACGGCAGCTGGGCCGTGGCCGCCTGGCCCTGGCCGTCCGGCATCGTGGCCGGGATGCCGTCCACGAGGATGCGCACGCCGCGCACGCCGAAGGTGGAGCGCGATCCGAAGCCGCGCACCGCGATCTGGAGATCCTGCGCGTAGTTCTGGCGGTCGGACACCGCCACGCCGGGCTGGCCGGCCAGCAGCTCGGACAGGTTCACGAGCGGCGTGGCGGCCGTGAAAGGATCCACCGCGATGGCGGTATGGCTGGCGGCGGCATCGAAGCGGCGCTGGGCGGCCGCCTGGCCGGACACCTCGACGGCCGGCAGCGCCGGGTCGGGCCCGGCGGCCTGTGCCAGGGCTTGCTGCGGAACGCCAGCCCATAGCGCATAGCCGGCCAGCACCGCCCAGACCGGCGCCGAAGCGCGGGCGGCGGTGGGGCAGGCTGGGGCGGAGGGCTGAAGGGCAGGGGCAGGGTGGTTCGGGGGCAGGGGCTTGCTGCGCATGCGCATCAGTTGCGCGGCGCCGTGGCCTGGCCGACCACGCTGCTGGGCTGCGCCGGCTCGATCACGCCGCACAGGACGCGGCCGCCGGAGTTGCCGGCCGGATTGCTCTTGTAGTCGTCTTCCTTCTCGTGCACCACGAGGGCGCGGCCCATGATGGAGGCCTTGCCCGGGGTGAGCGTGACGTTGCTGTTCAGGTAGCGCACCGTGCCGCGGCCGTCCGCGCCGACGCTGATGTTGGGCAATTCGCCGGCATGCGCCTTGTCGATGGGCGTTCCGGGGTGGCCGTGCTGGTGGGACATGCCGGGATCGAAATGCCCGCCCGCCGCGCCGAAGGGAATGGTCTTGCCGGTGGCGGCATCCGGCCCGGGCGCGCACTGGCCATTGGCGTGGATGTGGAAGCCGTGCAGGCCGCTGGACAGCCCCTGCACCTGCGCGACGATCTCCACGCCGCTGGGCGTCTCGGTCAGCACGGCCGTGCCGGCGGGCTGGCCGTCCGTGGTCAACAGGCGGGCGGACGCCGTGGCGCGCTCCGGGCCGGGCACCGGCACTTTCGTGGCGTTGCCGGCGGCTTCCACGGCGTGGGGGGAGGGCGTGCCCTGCGCTGCGCCCTGGGTGCCGCAGCCCGCGAGGGCGAGCGCGGCGCCCGCAGCCGCCAGCGCTGCGGCCGGGCGCAAGGGACGGGAGGAGGGGGCGGTCTGGCGGAACAGGTGCAGGATCATGGTCGGCGGTCGGTATGTGAAGGACGAAGGCCCTGCGATGCAGGGCAGCGATACCCGGCAGCATGCGGCGCGATGCCTGCATGCCGCGTAGGACAACCGCCCGGGGACCTTTCTGGAGCCCCGGCGACGGCTGCAGGCCGCCCCCGGGAAAAGGGGGCTCAGGTGCCGGGTTTGCGGACCAGCCGCAGGATACTGGAAAAATCCAGCCTGCCATGGCCTGCCAGGCTATGCGCCGCATAAAGGCTGCGCGCGAGCCCGCCCAGGGGCGTGGCCGCCTTCACGGCGGTGGCGTTCTCCTGCGCGAGCCCCAGGTCCTTGAGCATCAGGTCGGTGCCGAAGCCTCCCGCGTATTCCTTGCTCGCCGGGGCCTGTGGCATGACGCCGGGCCAGGGGTTGTACTTTTCCAGGGCCCAGTTGCCGCCCGAGCTGCGGCGCATGATCTCGCTGAGCACTGCCGGGTCCAGGCCGTTGGCCACGCCCAGGGCCAGGGCCTCGCCGGTGCCGGCCATCAGGATGCCCAGCAGCATGTTGTTGCAGATCTTGGCGGTCTGGCCCGCTCCCACGCCGCCCGCGTGGAAGATGTTGGCACCCATCTTCTCCAGTACCGGACGCGCACGTTCCAGGTCCGCCGCATCGCCGCCCACCATGAAGGTCAGGGTGCCGGCGACGGCGCCGCCCGTGCCGCCCGAGACGGGCGCGTCGATGAAGGCGATGCCGTGCCCCCGTGCAGCGTCCGCCACCTTGCGCGAGGTGGCTGCCGCGATGGTCGAGCAGTCGATCACCAGCGTGCCGGCGGCCAGCCGGGGCAGCAGGCCGGGCTGCCCGTCGCTGCCCAGGAAGAGCGCCTCCACGTGCGGGCTGGCCGGCAGCATGCTGATGACCACCTCCGCACCTGCCACACAGGCGCCGGCGTCGGTGGCGATGCGCACCCCGTCGGCCGCCAGCCTGTCGCAGGCGGGCCGGGACAGATCGAACGCGCTCACGTCATGGCCGGCCTTGTGCAGGTTCAGGGCCATGGGGCCGCCCATGTTGCCCAGGCCGATGAATGCGATCTTCATGTGTTGTCTCCTTCGGTTGGTGAATCAGTGCGCAGGGCCGCGGATGAGGTGGGGCCGTTCAGTCATCGGCTTCGAAGATGCTGTGGCGCCGCGGCGTTGCCGGGGCCTTTGCGGCCGGGGCGGTGGGGGCCTGCGGAGCTTTTCGGGCGGCCGTCCGGCGCTTCGGGCTCGCCTTGGCGCGCGGGTTGTAGGCCAGGGCTTCGTCCAGCCAGAACGCCCACTGCGCGGCACGCGCATAGCCGTGCGGCTCGATCCAGAAGTAGCCCTGCATGCCGCCTCCGGGGGAGAGTTCGCGCGTGTTCTGCATTTCCTGGAATTCGCCATGGCGCTCCGGCGGCAGGCGCACCAGCAGTTCCTCCCCCTTCACGCCGACGCACAGCTTGCCGTCCACCAGGAACGCACGGCCGCCGAACATCGACCGCTCCTCCAGGGCGGCTGCGCCGCACCGCTGCGCCAGTGCATCGCGCACGGCGTCGATGAGGTGCAGCATCCCGTCGGAAAGGGGGCGGGCGGGCATCTAGACGCACTCCATGGACCGGTGGGGCGGCAGCGGTACCTGCACCTGCACCGTGTCGCCGCCGGCGATGGTGCCGCCCGCCAGCACGATGCCCATCACCCCGGTCTTGCGGACCAGGTTTCCGGACGCGTCCTTGTCCAGCATGGCGGCCATGAGGCCGCGCTGGAAGCGGTCCATCTGGCTGCAGGGGTTGCGCAGGCCGGTCAGCTCGACCACGGCGCCCTGCGAGAAGTGCAGCCGCGTGCCGGCGGGCAGGGCGATCAGGTCGGGCCATTGCAGGCCGGGGGCGGACTGCAGCGTGATGTTCTCACCCAGTTCGCCGGCCGCCACGACGAAGTCCCGCTCCAGCAGATGGTCCAGCAGCGACGCGCTGATCAGGTGCACCTGCCGCAGGTTGGACAGGTGAGGGTACTTCCTGGCGCGCGAGCGGTGCTGCACCGTGCGCCCATGGTGGGCATCCCCCGCCACGCCCAGGCCGGCCTCCAGCACGATGGACGGCACGGGCTCCTTGGAGAACCGGTGCTCGGCATCGCGGTGGACGGCCAGGACGGTGGTGCGCAGCGGTGTGGACATGGCGTGGGCGGAAGAGGGCTGCGATGGCCGGGGCGTCAGCGGATGGCCTCCGGTGCGTCGCCGTCCAGCATGCGCCGGGCAATGATGACGCGCATGATTTCGTTCGTGCCTTCCAGGATCTGGTGCACGCGCGCATCGCGCAGCAGGCGCTCCAGCGGATACTCGCGGATGTAGCCGTAGCCGCCGTGCAACTGCAATGCCTCGTTCACCACGTCGAAGCCCGCATCGGTGGCGAAGCGCTTGGCCATGGCGCAGTAGGTGGAGGCGTCGCGCGCACCGGCATCGAGTTTGCTGGCGGCCAGCCGCACCATCTGCCGCGCGGCGACCAACTGGGTCGCCATGTCGGCCAGCTTGAACTGCAGTGCCTGGAAGCTGGCGATGGCCTTGCCGAACTGCCTGCGGTCCTGCATGTACTGTTGCGCGGCGGCCAGCGCGCCCTGTGCCGCGCCCACCGAACAGGTGGCGATGTTGATGCGGCCGCCGTCCAGGCCCTTCATGGCGATCTTGAAGCCCTCGCCCTCGGCGCCCAGCAGGTGGTCGGCCGGGATGCGCACGTTGTCGAAGCTGACGGTGCGCGTGGGCTGGCTGTTCCAGCCCATCTTTGCTTCCTTCTTGCCGTAGTGGATGCCTGCCGCATCCGCCGGCACGGCGAAGGCGCTGATGCCGCCCGCGCCGGAATCGGGTGTGCCCGTGCGGGCCATGAGCACCAGCACGTCGGTGCTGCCGGCGCCGCTGATGAAGGCCTTGGCGCCGTTGATCACATACTCATCACCCACGCGTTCGGCCCGCGTCTTGAGAGACGCCGCATCCGAGCCCGCGCCGGGTTCCGTCAGGCAGTAGCTGGCGAGTTTCTCGCCGCTCGTGAGCAGCGGGCCCCAGCGGTCCCTCACCGCATCGGTGGCCCAGGTGCCCAGCATCCACGTCGCCATGTTGTGGATGGTGATGAAGGCGGTGGTCGAGGGATCGACGGCCGCCATCTCTTCGAACACCAGCGTGGCGTCCAGCCGGGGCAGGGCGAGGCCGCCCGCGTTCTCGGGTGCGTAGAGCCCGCAGAAGCCCAGGGCGCCCGCGCTGCGAATGGCTTCGCGCGGGAAAATGTTTTCCGCATCCCACTGCGCGGCGTGGGGCGCCAGCTCGGCCCGGGCGAATTCCCGGGCGGTATCGGCAAAGGCGCATTGCTCTTCGGTCAGCTCGAAATCCATGGTACGTGTCTCGTTCCTGCTCGTCGTTCTTGTCTTGTCTTCGTTCTGGCGGGCACCGTGGATGGGCCGCGCCCGTCAGGGTTTCGTGGCAGGGTGCTCCAGCGTCAGCCAGCGCATCAGGCCCCGCCGCCGCGCTTCGGTTTCGGCCGTCAGGCACTCGTGGTAGAGGCGCGGCCCCTCGGGCTGCGCCTCGGTCGCCCGCGTCGCCTGCTTGCACCGCGTGATGCGCTCGCGCTGCCACGCGGTCTGTTCCTGCCGCAGCTGCGGCCGCTCGTGCGCCGACAGCGCCCGCATCACGTCGCCGTACAGGATCGCGATGGCCGTGTCCGCCTGCTGCCAGGCCTGCACCGCACAGGCATTCGTTTCGGCTACCGTGCCGCCGGGCTTGCAGGCCGCACCCGCCTGGGCATGGGCGCCGGCACTGCACATCAAAACGGCGAGGGCTCCAGCGGCTCTGGATACCTCGGTCGGTCGTCGCCAAATCTTGAGAATGTCCATCCTTCGCTTGTACCACTGCGCCAGATACCGGCGCGGCCCAGGCCAGCGGCAGCCGCGCAAGGGCCGCCCCGCCGCGCTGGCTGCGTCCCCCTTCCGCATCGCGCAGCGACGCAGAGAAAGGGGGAAGACGCGCAGCGGCTCAGGGGGTTATTTCAGGCTAATCGTCGTGTTCACACCATGGCCGATCGTGCTGTCGTCGAACCACCGCGCCGTCACCGTCTTGGTCTGCGTATAGAACAGCACCACCTGCTTGCCATAAGGCCCCAGGTCGCCCAGCTTGGAAGCGCGCGAGCCCGAGAAGGAGAACAGTGGCACCGGCACGGGGATCGGCACGTTGATGCCCACCTGGCCCACGTCGATCTCTTCCTGGAACTTGCGGGCCGCGGCGCCCGACTGCGTGAAGATGGCGGTGCCGTTGCCGTTCGGGTTGGCGTTGATGAATTCGATCGCCTCGTCGATGTCCTCCGCCGCCGCCAGGCACAGCACGGGGCCGAAGACTTCCTGGTCGTAGATGGACATGCCGGGCTTCACGCCGCTGAAGATGGTCGGGCCGACGAAGTTGCCCTTCTCGAAGCCCGCCACCTGGGGCTTGCGGCCGTCCAGCTCCAGCGTCGCGCCATCGGCGATGCCGCGCTCGATCAGGCCCTCCACGCGGTCCCGGGCGGCGCAGGAGACCAGCGGCCCCACGTCCGTGCCCTTTTCGGTGCCGGCATTCACCTTGAGTGTCCTGGCCTTGGCGACCAGGTCGGGAATCCACTGCTGCGCCTCGCCCACCAGCACCACCACCGACAGCGCCATGCAGCGCTGGCCCGCGGCGCCGAAGGCCGCGCCGGCCAGGGCGTTGAGTGTCTGCTCCTTGTTGGCGTCGGGCAGCACAATGGCGTGGTTCTTCGCGCCCATCATGCATTGCACGCGCTTGCCATTCAGGCTGGCGCGGTGGTACACGTGGGTGCCCACCCTGGTGGAGCCCACGAAGCTGATGGCCTGGATGTCGGGATGGTCGCAGATGGCGTTCACGGCGTCCTCGCCACCGTGCACCACGTTCAGCACCCCGGGCGGGATGCCGGCCTCCAGCGCCAGTTCGCACAGGCGCATGGTCACCATCGGGTCCTGCTCGCTGGGCTTGAGCACGAAGGTGTTGCCGGTGGCAATGGCCATGGGGAACATCCAGAGCGGAATCATGGCCGGGAAGTTGAACGGCGTGATGCCAGCACACACGCCCAGCGGCTGCATCAGCGTGTAGGTATCCACGCCCCCGGCCACGTTGTTGGCCAGTTCGCCCAGTTGCAGATTGCCGATGGTGCTGGCGTGCTCCACCACCTCCAGGCCACGGAACACGTCGCCCTCGGCATCGGGCAGGGTCTTGCCCTGTTCGGCCGTCAGCAGCGCGGCCAGTTCGGCCATGTTCTCGCGGATGAGCTGCTGGTATTTCAGGAAGATGCGCGCCCGGGCGCCGATGGCGGCCTTCTTCCAGGTCTTGAAGGCTTCCTTGCCGGAGGCCACGGCGGCGTCGATCTCTTCCGGCGTGGCGAAGGGCACGCGCGCGAGCACTTCCTGCGTGGCGGGGTTCACGACGTTGCGCCATCGGGTGGTCTTCGATTCGACGAACTGGCCACCGATGAGCAGCTTGACCGTGGGCGCCAGGACGGCCGTGGATTGGGGAGCATTCATGCGCTTGTCTCCTGTCTGGGTTGGAATCGGGGTGCCGGCTCCGGACCGGTACGCCGGCACATGCTATCCGTGCGAAATTGCAAGATCAATAGAGGAAAATCGCACGAGTGCTTTGCGAAATTGCACAACACAATCTCCGCATCGAACACCACACCACCGCCTTATGGATTGGGAGAACCTGCGCTATTTCCTGGAACTGGCCCGCACGGGCACGCTGGCCGCCGCGGCACGCCGCACCGGCGTGGAGCACACCACCGTCGCGCGCCGCATCCAGGCCCTGGAGAAACAGATGGGCGAGTCCCTGTTCGCCCGAGAGGCCGGCGGGCACCGGCTCACCGAGGCGGGCCGGCACCTGCTGCCGGCCGTCGAGGCGATGGAAACGGCCGTGCTCGGCGTCGAGCGGGTGCGGCCCACCGGCATCGGTCCGGTCGGCCTCGTGCGCGTGGGCGCCACCGAGGGCTTCGGCACGCAGGTGCTCGCGCCGCACCTGGCGCGGCTGACGCTGCAGTATCCGCACCTCAGCGTGGACCTGCTGGCCTTGCCCCGCATGCTGCACCTGTCCCGCCGGGAGGCGGACATCGTCATTTCGCTGGAGCGGCCGACGCGGGGCGCGGTGATCGTCTCCAGGCTGGCGGACTACACCCTGCGCCTGTATGGCCAGCGGGACTACCTTGCCGGGCGCGCGCCCATCGCCCGGCGGGAGGACTTGCGCCACCACGCGTTCGTCAGCTATGTCGATGACCTGCTGTTCACCAAGGAACTGCAGTTCCTCGACCAGCTCGTGCCGCCGGAGCGCTTCGCGTTCCGCAGCACCAGCGTCGCGGCGCAGTACGAGGCCGTGCGCGCCGGGGCGGGGCTGGGCGTGCTGCCGGCCTTCCTGGCCGACGGCGACCCGCTGCTGGAGCGCGTGCTGCCCGACGAGGCGCGTTTCACCCGCACGTTCTGGATGAGCATGCCGGCGGAGGCGAAGTACCAGGCCCGTACCCAGGCCGTGTGGGATTTCCTGAAGGAGGTGGGCCTCCAGGAGTCCGGAAGGCTCATGCCGGCCTGATACCCGGTGTTTCAATTCAAAGAAACATTAATGGCGTGCATGACCTGTCAGATCAAGGTCCGGGCGCGGAGGCGTGCAATCATCACCGCATTGCAGTCCATAAGATTTCGAGGGTGGGAGGGGCAGGGGTGCAGCACTCCGATCGACGGCTGAAGGCTGGCGGCGCGGCGCTTTCCTGACGGATCCTGCTGCGTGCATTGCGCCGGCGTGCGGCCGTTCCGCGGCGGCGCCCGGATCCGCGCGCTTGCGCAGGCCGCCGTGAGGCATGCATGCGCGGCAAGTCCCCATCTCCCCGGCCGCGGAGCCGCTGCCCGCAGGCCCTGGCTGTCGAGATCGCGGTCCCATGAACATTCTCATCTTCCACTCCATTCCCTACCCGCACGTGGAGTACCACCGCGGAATCGACCACTCCCGGCACGACGTGACCTACTTCGGCCCCGCGGAGTCGCTGGACACGGTGCCCGAGGGGCTGTGCTGCCGCAAGGTCGTGCGCCCCTGCGCCGCCGGGGCCTGCGAGGAAGCCCGGGCCTGGATGGCGGCCCATCCTTCGGCCGTGTTCGACCGGGTCATCGCCCTGTCCGAGGGCGAGCGCCTTGAGGCGGCCCGCCTGCGCGAGTGGCTGGGCCTGCCGGGCGACCGGTCCGAGAAGGTCGCGGCCCTGCGCAACAAGCTCTGGATGAAGCAGGCGGTCGCTGCCGCAGGATTGCGGGTGCCGCGCTTCGCCTCCCTTCCGGCCTTCCTTGCCCGCCGGGACGGCCTGTCCTGGCAGGGACGGACCGTCCTCAAGCCCCACAGCGGCGCGGCCAGCGAGGATGTGGCCGTGTTCGCGTCGGCTGCGGCGGCGCGCGCCGCCGTGCTGGGATTCTGTTCCGGCATTCCCCGGCTGGACGCCCTGCAGGCCGTGGACGCCTGCGGCGACTTCGAGGTGGAGGAGTACGTGGAAGGCCCCGTCGTCCACTTCGATGGCGTGGTCTCCGGCGGGACAGTCTTCGCACTCGCCGCCAGCCGCTACCTGAACACCTGCCTGGACTATGCCCGTGGCTCGCCGCTGGGCTCCATCCACATCCCGCTGGACGATCGCATGCGCCACTGGGTCGCGCGCGTCCTGGAGGGACTCGGCATGCGCGACGGCTGCTTCCACCTGGAGGCGATCGAGCATGGCGGCGACCTGGTTTTCCTGGAGATCGACCATCCTGTCGATGTCCCCCACGGCATCGCCACGTTCGAGCGGGCCACGGGCATCCATCTGCCTTCGGTGGAACTGCACCGGCTGCTCGGCGAAGCCGGAGAGAACGAAGCGCCACCCCTGGGCCGTGAGGCGGGCTCCGCCGATGCGGGGCGGTGCTGGCACGGCTGGTTCGCGGTCCCCGGACACCATCTGGGCTGCCGCACCCATCCCGGCCTGGAAGGCATCGCCGCGTTCCGGCGCAGCGAGGCAGTGGTCGGCTGGAGCGAACTGCCGGCAGGTGCCCCGCTGCCCGGAAGGGTCACCTACCGGACCGATGCGCTGCCCCTGGCGGGCATCGTCGCCACCGCGGCGCCGCCGCAAACCCAGGCGTGGATGGAGTCGCTGTTCGCGGCGGTGCAATGGCGGCCCACCGCGCCGCATGCCGTGCCGGAACCTACCGCCGCGGCCGCGCTGCCGGCCACCGCATGAGCTGTCCGACGTCGTTGATCCCGCCGCCGGGAGGTTGGCATGACTTGGGTCTAGGATCCGCGATTTCCGTCCAACGGAATCGCCTGCCGCACGGTGCGGCAGGTGATCTCCTTCCGGCCCTTGTCCGGCTTCGTCCGGCCTTGCGCTGCGCCATGCGCGGGCCGGCTTCCCTGTTTCTTTTTTTGGAGTTCCCTGAATGACACCTCAGGCCACGCCCTCAGGGCACGACCCCGCGGGGCACGACCATCTGCAGCGCAACCTCACCAACCGGCACATCCAGCTCATCGCCATCGGGGGCGCGATCGGCACGGGGCTTTTCATGGGGTCCGGCAAGACGATCAGCCTCGCGGGCCCGTCCATCGTGTTCGTGTACATGGTGATCGGCTTCGTGCTGTTCTTCGTGATGCGCGCCATGGGGGAGCTGCTGCTTTCCGACCTGCGCTACAAATCCTTCATCGATTTCTCCGCCGACCTGCTCGGCCCCTGGGCCGGGTTCTTCACCGGCTGGACCTACTGGTTCTGCTGGATCGTCACCGGCATTGCCGATGTGATCGCGATATCGGCATACACCCAGTTCTGGTTTCCGCATGTGCCGCAATGGGCACCGGCCCTGGCCTGCGTCGGGCTGCTGCTGTCGCTGAACCTGCTCACCGTCAAGCTCTTCGGCGAGATCGAGTTCTGGTTCGCTATGGTCAAGATCGTCGCCATCGTGGCGCTGGTGGCCACCGGCCTGTACATGGTGGGCACGGGCTTCGTCGCCCCTTCGGGGCACGAGGCCAGCCTGCGCAACCTGTGGAACGACGGCGGCATGTTCCCGCATGGCCTGATGGGATTCTTCGCGGGCTTCCAGATCGCGGTGTTCGCCTTCTCGGGCATCGAGCTGGTCGGCACCACCGCGGCGGAGGCCCAGGATCCGGAGCGCAGCCTGCCGCGGGCCATCAACTCCATTCCCGTGCGCATCATCGTCTTCTACGTGCTGGCGCTCGTTGCCATCATGGCGGTCACGCCATGGCGCGAAGTCGTGCCGGGCAAGAGCCCGTTCGTGGAACTGTTCGTGCTCGCCGGGCTGCCGGCCGCGGCAGGCATCATCAACTTCGTCGTGTTGACCTCGGCCGCCTCGTCCGCCAACAGCGGCGTGTTCTCCACCAGCCGCATGCTCTACGGCCTGGCGCTGAAGGAGGACGCGCCCCGGGCCTTCCGCCACCTGTCGAAGCAGAGCGTACCCTCGCGCGGCCTGCTGTTCTCGTGCACCTGCCTGCTCGCGGGAGCCCTGCTGATGTGGGTGATCCCGGACCTCGTGGAGGCATTCACCCTGGTGACCACCGTGTCGGCCATCCTGTTCATGTTCACCTGGTCGCTGATCCTGCTGTCCTACATCGCTTACCGGCGCAACCGCCCGGAACGGCATGCCGCGTCCATCTACAAGATGCCGGGCGGATCGGCCATGAGCATGGCCTGCCTGGCGTTCTTCGTGTTCATCCTGGGTCTGCTGGCGCTGGAATCGGATACGCGCAAGGCGCTCATCGCGACCCCGCTGTGGTTCGTGCTGCTGGGCGCGGCCTACAGCCTGCTGCGCCCCGGGTCCCGCCGGGCGGCCGCGCTGGCTGCCGAAGCGGCGATGGCTCCGGGCTCGGTGCCCGGACCGGCTTCCGGTCGCTGACCCCGTGAGGCGCCTCCGGAAGGGCGCCTCGTGCATGCGCTGCGCGGCCGCTCGCCGCACTGCCCGAAAAGCCGGGCGCTTGCTGCCTTCTTCCGGGGACCGGCGCGCCGCAGGCTGCGTAACCTTCCGGTGGAGCGCATGCGGTTTCGCTCCGGGCAGGGTGCCAGGAGCGGCGGGCGCCATTCCAGAGGAGTCTGCGGCCATGTCCCCCATCATTTCCGGTCTCGCGTCCGTCGCGTCCATGCTGTACAACGCGGCCTCCTCGTCCAGGGCGTCCTCCGGCCCGGCAGGGAAGGGTGCCGAGACCTCTTCGCTGCCCGACCCTTCGGCGGTCGTGACGCTGAGCCAGGATGCGGGTGGCCTCGCCCGCCTGGCCGGCCAGGGCGTGATGGCATCCACGGCACAGGCGCAGGCCGGTCTGCTGGCCACGGGCGGATCGGCAGGCGGTGCGCTGCAGGCGCTGTCGTCCAACCGCGCCGTGCCGAAAGAAGACTTCCAGGCGCTGCTCACGCGCTTCGGCGCCACGGACGCGCAGAAGGAGCAGCTCACGACAGGCTTCGACACCGACAAGGACGGTACCATCACGCGCGACGAATTCCTGCAGGGCCTCGCGCAGACGGCAGGCCCGCAGGGTTCGGGGGAGTTCGCGCAGTCCCTCCTGACGCTGCTCGACCGCGGCGCCGCCGGCAATGCCGACGGCTCGGTGGGCGCCAACGAGTTCAGCGCGCTGACCACGGCGTTCGCGGACATGTCCCGGCGCCCGCGCAACATCCTCTGAAGGCTGTGGGGAATGGCCCGCGGCCGCCCGTGGCACCCGGGTAAGGCTACAATTGGAGGCTTTCCCGCAAAAACGTCGCCCGGCCGCAACCAAAGCAATCCTTCCATAAAGAGCAGTCCTCAGGTCCATCCCGAGGGCTCCGGGCGACCCGTAACCATCCGGAGAACCCAGTGCTTTTGTCTCTCAAGGGAACCTTCCCTCCCGCCATCCTGGCGCTCGCAGACGGCACGGTCTTTATTGGTCGCTCGATCGGTGCCACCGGCACCACGGTCGGTGAAGTGGTGTTCAACACCGCCATCACCGGCTACCAGGAAATCCTCACCGACCCCAGCTATTGCCAGCAGATCGTCACGCTGACGTATCCGCACATCGGCAACTACGGTGTCAACACGGAGGACGTCGAGGCCGACAAGATCCATGCCGCAGGTCTCATCATCAAGGACCTGCCCCTGCTGGCCAGCAATTTCCGCAGCACCGAAACGCTGTCGCAATACCTTGTGCGCGGGAGCACGGTGGCCATCGCCGACATCGACACCCGCAAGCTCACCCGCCTGCTGCGCGACAAGGGCGCGCAGAACGGCTCGATCCTGGGCCTCGCGGCCGGCGAGGCGGTGACGCAGGCGCGCATCGACGAAGCCCTGGCGGCCGCCAAGGCGGCGCCCAGCATGAAGGGGCTGGACCTCGCCCAGGTGGTGAGCACCCCGGCTTCCTACGTCTGGGAGCAGACCGAGTGGAAGCTCGGCGAAGGCTACGGCCGGCAAGAGTCGCCCCGCTTCCACGTGGTGGCGTACGACTACGGCGTGAAGAAGAACATTCTGCGCATGCTGGCCGAGCGTGGCTGCAAGCTCACCGTGGTCCCGGCGAAGACCCCGGCCGCCGAAGTGCTCGCGATGCGCCCGGACGGCGTGTTCCTGTCCAACGGGCCCGGTGATCCGGCGCCCTGCGACTACGCCATCGAGGCCACGCGCCAGGTCGTCGATGCCGGCGTGCCCACCTTCGGCATCTGCCTTGGCCACCAGATCATGGCCCTGGCCAGCGGTGCGAAGACCTTCAAGATGGACAACAGCCACCACGGTGCCAACCATCCCGTGAAGGACCTGGACGACGGCCGTGTGAGCATCACCAGCCAGAACCACGGTTTCGCCGTGGAGGCCGACTCGCTGCCTGCGAACCTGCGCGCCACCCACGTCAGCCTGTTCGACGGCACACTGCAGGGCCTGGAGCGCACCGACCAGCCGGCGTTCTGCTTCCAGGGCCACCCGGAAGCCTCGCCCGGCCCGCACGACATCGCCTATCTGTTCGACCGCTTCACCGCGCTGATGGAAAAGCACAAGACGGAGAACAAGAATGCCTAAGCGCAGCGACCTCAAATCGATCCTCATCATCGGCGCCGGCCCGATCATCATCGGTCAGGCCTGCGAGTTCGACTACTCCGGCGTGCAGGCCTGCAAGGCGCTGCGCGAGGAGGGCTACAAGGTCATCCTGATCAACAGCAACCCTGCCACGATCATGACCGACCCGGCCACGGCCGACGTCACCTACATCGAGCCCATCACCTGGCAGACGGTCGAGAAGATCATCGCCAAGGAGCGCCCGGACGCCATCCTGCCCACCATGGGCGGCCAGACCGCGCTGAACTGCGCGCTCGACCTGTGGCGCAACGGCGTGCTGCACAAGTACAAGGTGGAGCTGATCGGTGCCACGCCCGAGGCCATCGACAAGGCCGAGGACCGCCTGAAGTTCAAGGATGCGATGACCCGCATCGGCCTGGGCTCCGCCCGCTCCGGCATCGCCCACTCGATGGACGAGGCCTGGGCCGTGCAGCGCAGCGTGGGCTTCCCCACGGTGATCCGCCCCAGCTTCACGCTGGGCGGCACCGGCGGCGGCATTGCCTACAACCCGGAAGAGTTCGAGACCATCTGCAAGCGCGGCCTGGAAGCCTCGCCCACCAACGAGCTGCTGATCGAGGAATCGCTGCTCGGCTGGAAGGAGTATGAGATGGAGGTGGTCCGCGACAAGAAGGACAACTGCATCATCGTCTGCTCCATCGAGAACCTGGACCCGATGGGCGTGCACACGGGCGACTCGATCACCGTGGCACCCGCCCAGACCCTGTCCGACAAGGAGTACCAGGTCCTGCGCAACGCCTCGCTGGCCGTGCTGCGCGAGATCGGCGTGGACACGGGCGGCTCCAACGTGCAGTTCTCCATCAACCCGAAGGACGGCCGCATGGTCGTCATCGAGATGAACCCGCGCGTGTCGCGCTCCTCGGCGCTGGCCTCCAAGGCCACGGGGTTCCCCATCGCCAAGGTGGCTGCCAAGCTGGCCGTGGGCTACACGCTCGACGAGCTGCGCAACGACATCACGGGCGGCGCGACGCCGGCCTCGTTCGAGCCCTCGATCGACTACGTGGTGACCAAGATCCCGCGCTTCGCGTTCGAGAAGTTCCCCGCGGCCGACAGCCGCCTGACCACGCAGATGAAGTCCGTGGGCGAGGTGATGGCCATGGGCCGCACCTTCCAGGAGTCGTTCCAGAAGGCCCTGCGCGGCCTGGAGGTCGGCGTGGACGGCATGAACGAGAAGACCCAGGACCGCGAACTGCTCGAAAAGGAGCTGGGCGAACCCGGCCCCGAGCGCATCTGGTACGTGGGCGATGCCTTCGCCATGGGCCTGTCGGTGGACGAGGTGCACGACCTCACCAAGATCGACAAGTGGTTCCTGGTGCAGATCGAGGAGATCGTGAAGATCGAGCTCGACCTCGACCGGCTCTACGACGAGAAGGGCGAGGGCGCGCTGGCCGCGATCGATGCCGACACGCTGCGCGTGCTCAAGAAGAAGGGCTTCTCCGACCGCCGCCTGGCCAAGCTGCTCAAGACCAACGAGAAGGCCGTGCGCGAGGCGCGCCGCGCGCTGAACGTGCGCCCCGTGTACAAGCGCGTGGACACCTGCGCCGCCGAATTCCCCACCAACACTGCCTACATGTACTCCACCTACGAGGAAGAGTGCGAGGCCGAGCCGTCTTCGAAGAAGAAGATCATGGTGCTGGGTGGCGGGCCGAACCGCATCGGGCAGGGCATCGAGTTCGACTACTGCTGCGTGCATGCAGCGCTCGCCATGCGCGAGGACGGCTACGAGACCATCATGGTCAACTGCAACCCCGAGACGGTCTCCACTGACTACGACACCTCCGACCGCCTGTACTTCGAGCCGCTCACGCTCGAAGACGTGCTCGAGATCGTGGACAAGGAAAAGCCCACCGGCGTGATCGTGCAGTACGGCGGCCAGACGCCGCTGAAGCTCGCGCTGGGCCTGGAGGCCGAAGGCGTGCCGATCATCGGCACCAGCCCGGACATGATCGATGCCGCGGAAGACCGCGAGCGCTTCCAGAAGCTGCTGCATGAGCTGGGCCTGCGCCAGCCGCCCAACGCCACGGCCCGCACCGAGGCCGAGGCCCTGGAGAAGGCCGCCGCCCTGGGCTACCCGCTGGTGGTGCGCCCCAGCTACGTGCTGGGCGGCCGCGCGATGGAAATCGTGCACGAGCAGCGCGACCTCGAGCGCTACATGCGCGAGGCCGTCAAGGTGAGCAACGATTCCCCGGTGCTGCTGGACCGCTTCCTGAACGATGCCATCGAGTGCGACGTGGACTGCCTGCGCGACCCCGAAGGCAAGGTGTTCATCGGCGGCGTGATGGAGCACATCGAGCAGGCCGGCGTGCACTCGGGCGATTCCGCCTGCTCGCTGCCGCCGTACTACCTCTCCAAGGCGACGGTGGACGAGCTCAAGCGCCAGACCGCCGCCATGGCCGAGGGCCTGAGCGTGGTGGGCCTGATGAACGTGCAGTTCGCCATCCAGGAGCGCGAAGAAAATGGCGCGCGGCAGGACGTGATCTACGTGCTGGAAGTGAACCCCCGCGCCTCGCGCACGGTGCCGTTCGTCTCCAAGGCCACGGGCATCCAGCTGGCGAAGGTGGCTGCGCGCTGCATGGCCGGCCAGTCGCTCGCGTCCCAGGGCATCACCGAGGAAGTGACGCCGCCGTACTTCAGCGTGAAGGAAGCGGTGTTCCCGTTCGTGAAGTTCCCGGGCGTGGACACCATCCTCGGCCCCGAGATGAAGTCCACCGGCGAGGTAATGGGCGTAGGCAAGACCTTCGGCGAAGCCTTCGTCAAGAGCCAGCTCGGCGCCGGCACCAAGCTGCCCACTTCGGGCAAGGTGTTCCTGACGGTGAAGAACAGCGACAAGCCGCGCGCCGTGGCGATCGCGCGCGAACTCGCGTCCATGGGCTTCGACCTCGTGGCCACCAAGGGCACCGCCGCGGCGATTTCCGATGCGGGCGTTCCGGTGAAGGTGGTCAACAAGGTCACGGAAGGCCGCCCCCACATCGTGGACATGATCAAGAACGACGAGATCGTGATGGTCATCAACACGGTGGAGGAGCGCCGCAATGCGATCGCCGATTCCCGAGCGATCCGCACCAGTTCGCTGCTGGCGCGCGTGACCACGTTCACGACCATCTTCGGTGCGGAAGCGGCCGTGGAAGGCATGAAGCACCTGCAGAACCTGGACGTGTATTCGGTGCAGGAACTGCATGCGCAGCTGACCGCCGCGTGATGGCGCCCGCACGCCTGTCCTACCCGGGCCTGCACCGTGCAGCCCCAGGTGCGGACGGGCGTGAAAAACCGGCATAATTTGCCGGTGACCTATTCAAGACCGCCGCGCGGCAACGCGCGGCGGTTTGCTTTTGGGGCGCAGCCAACCCCCCCCTCGCGGGCCGCTGCGCCGGTAGGCCGCGCGTGCGCGCGGCATGAGTTGAACGCGGAGACTGATTCAATGGCCACCATTCCCATCACCAAGCGCGGCGCCGAGAAGCTCAAGGAGGAGTTGCACCGCCTGAAGACCGTCGAGCGGCCTGCCGTCATCAACGCCATCGCGGAAGCCCGCGCGCAGGGCGACCTGAGCGAGAACGCCGAGTACGAGGCCGCCAAGGACCGCCAGGGCTTCATCGAGGGCCGCATCCAGGAGGTGGAGGGCAAGCTGTCCGCCGCGCAGGTGATCGATCCCGCGCAGCTGGACGCGGGCGGCAAAGTGGTGTTCGGCGCCACGGTGGACCTGGAGGACGAGGAGTCCGGTGACCCGGTGACCTACCAGATCGTGGGCGAGGACGAGGCGGACCTCAAGCAGGGCCTGATCAACGTGTCCAGCCCGATCGCGCGCGCGCTCATCGGCAAGGAAGAGGGCGATACGGCCGAAGTGCAGGCGCCCGGCGGCCTGCGCCGCTACGAGGTCGTGGCCGTTCGCTACCAGTAAGCAACAACTCAGTTCCCTGCGACGCCGAGCACGCCATGCGCCTCCGCCTGCCCATCCTGCTGGCCGCCCTGTGGTGGGGCAGCCTTTCCGCGATCGGCTTCCTGGCCGTGCCCATGCTGTTCGCGCACCTGCCGACGCCGGTGATGGCCGGGAACATGGCGGCCCGGCTGTTCGAGGCGCAGACCTTCGTCTCGGCCGCCTGCGGCATGGGCCTGCTGCTGGCCTCGCAGCGCAGGGGCGACGCGCCCCAGGAAGCCTGGGCGAAGGAGGCGATGCCCTGGATCATCGGCGGCCTGCTGCTGGCCCTGCTCGTGCAGTACGGCGTGGCGCCACGCATCGTGGCGCGCACCCAGCTCAAGCTCTGGCACAGCGTGGGGACGGTGATGTACGCCCTGCAGTGGCTGTGCGCCCTGCGGGTGCTGTGGCGCGCTTCCGCGCCGCGATAGAACGAACCCGGTCAGGGTCGGCACCGTACCCGGTGCCTGCCGGGTCTCGCACAGAGGGCAGGGCGGCCTGTGGACGCGCCCTGCCGTGGCGTCACTCTCGCCAGTGCTCCGCCACCCAGGGCGTGGGCTCGATGTGGCGGAAGCGGCGGTTGCGCCGGCCGGCAAGAGCGTCCGGCGGATTGCACTCCCCGTGGAAGATCACCACGCGCGCGCCCGGTGGAATCGCCGGCGGCCGCCAATAATTGGCGGGCCAGCGCGGAATGCTGTGGTACTTGAAGCTCGGGCACCAGGCCGCCGGCCAGTAGCTGAGCTTGCCCTGGCGGTGCAGGAAGTCCGACAGGTAGGCCTGTTCGTTGCGGAATTGCGCACGGATCGACTCGAAGTTCTCGCGAAAATACTCCAGCACGCCCGGGTGCGCTCCGATCTCGAACCGGTACACCGAAGAATTGCCGGTGATCCGCCAGGGGCGCTTGTAGTCGTGGATGATGACGAATTCGCCCGGCTGGGTGAAGAAATCGTCCAGCGGGCCGACCACTACCACGTCCACGTCGAGGAACAGCGCCGTACCGCGCAGCCCGTACAGCTCGGGGTGGAAGGTGGCCAGCTTGGTCCAGCCGCGCTCCGGGATGCCCGCGGGCAGTTCGAGCGCGGGAATGGGAAAGCACTCCACCTCCTGCCGTATGCCCTGGGAATCGTCCGTCAGGCAGATGAAGCGGAACGGGCCTGTCAGATGCCGGCGCACCATGGCGTACAGCCGGTTCACGTACTCCGGCCCGTACTTCGTGCCCCACTTCATGCAGAGGATGTGGCGCTGGGGAGCATGCGCCTGCACCTGCGCGGCGCCGATGTCCGTGCCCATCGCGTCAGTTCCCCTGCATCAATCCGCCTGCCGCTTCTTCACCGAGGTCTGCTTCGGTTTCTTGGCCCGCTTGATCTGGCCGCCAGGCGTCAGGCGCTGGTTGCCGAGCACGCGCAGCTGCTTCACTTCCGGCCGCTGGCCGCCGCGCTTGCTGAACTTGAGGACTTTCACGTCGCGCGGGCCGGGCATGCGGTCTTCGTCGATCGCCTTGGCCTTCCTCGCCGGCGGCCGCCAGAGCACGATGAGCTTGCCGATGTGCTGGATCGGCGCGGCATTCAGTTCGTCGGCCAGCTGCTGGTATATCTGGTCGCGTGCGGCCCGGTCGTCGCCGAGAATGCGCACCTTGATGAGGCCGTGGGCCGACAGCGCGGCATCGACCTCTTTCTGGACCGCTGCGGTGAGGCCGTCGCCGCCGATCATCACCACGGGGTCCAGGTGGTGGGCGTTGGCGCGGTGTTCCCGGCGCTCCGCGGGGGTCAATTGGATTTGGGGCATGGGCCGTATTATCGAGGCAGGATGAAAGCCAATACGAAAAGCAAGAAGGTGAACAAGGCGTGGCTGCATGACCACGTCAACGACACCTACGTCAAGCTCGCCCAGAAAGAGGGCTACCGCGCACGCGCCGCCTACAAGCTCAAGGAAATCGACGAGACCCTCGGGCTCATTCGCCCGGGGCAGGTGGTGGTCGATCTCGGCTCCGCGCCCGGCGCCTGGAGCCAGTACCTGCGCAGGCGCATGGCGCCTGCCGGCGCGGCCACCGGCCAGCTCAACGGCACGCTGATCGCGCTCGACATCCTGCCCATGGAGCCGATCGAGGGCGTCACCTTCCTGCAGGGGGACTTCCGCGAGGAAGACGTGCTCGCGCGGCTGCAGGATGCCGTGCAGGGCCGGCCGGTGGACGTGGTGGTATCGGACATGGCGCCCAACCTGTCAGGCGTGGAGTCGGTCGATGCCGTGCGCATCGCCCACCTGATCGAGCTGGCCGTGGATTTCGCGCAGCACCACCTCAAGCCGGACGGCGCACTGGTGGTGAAACTGTTTCACGGCAGCGGTTATACCCAACTGGTGCAGCTTTTCAAGGAAAACTTCCGCACCGTCAAGCCGCTCAAGCCCAAGGCGTCACGCGACAAATCGTCGGAAACCTTTCTCGTCGGAATGGGTTTGCGCAAATAAGCGCGGCGGGAATCCGTCCTGCCCGGGCGCAGGCGATCATGCCGCGGACGGGCCGGCCGGATGCCCGCGCTATGGTGACCATAGCCGCGGCTGGGGTAAGCGCACCGTGGCGCCCACCTTGAAAGGCCTAAAATGCGCCCTAAATGCGCTGGAACATGCCCCCGGTGAGCCGGCCATTGTTCTCCCCCTCGATTCTGGAGCCCCGCTTTGAACAATCAATGGTTTTCGAAAATTGCCGTGTGGCTGGTGATCGCCATGGTGCTGTTCACGGTGTTCAAGCAATTCGACACCCGTGCAGGCGCCGGCGCCGGCACCATCGGGTATTCGGAGTTCCTGGAGGAAGTGCGTGGCGGCCGCGTCAAGAACGCCACCATCCAGGAAGGCCAGGGCGGCACGGAGATCGTGGCCACCACCAATGACGACCGCAAGGTCCGCACCACCGCCACCTACCTGGATCGCGGCCTGGTCGGCGACCTCATCAACAACAACGTCAAGTTCGACGTCAAGCCCCGCGAGGAAGGCTCCCTGCTCATGACCCTGCTGGTCAGCTGGGGCCCCATGCTGCTGCTGATCGGCGTGTGGGTGTACTTCATGCGGCAGATGCAGGGCGGCGGCAAGGGCGGTGCCTTCAGCTTCGGCAAGAGCAAGGCGCGCATGCTCGACGAGAACAACAACACCGTGACCTTCGCCGACGTGGCCGGGTGCGACGAGGCCAAGGAGGAGGTCAAGGAGGTCGTGGACTTCCTGAAGGACCCGCAGAAGTTCCAGAAACTGGGTGGCCGCATTCCGCGCGGTCTGCTGCTGGTCGGCCCTCCGGGCACCGGCAAGACACTGCTGGCCAAGTCCATCGCCGGCGAGGCCAAGGTGCCGTTCTTCAGCATCTCCGGCTCTGACTTCGTCGAGATGTTCGTCGGCGTGGGCGCGGCCCGCGTGCGCGACATGTTCGAGAACGCCAAGAAGAACGCCCCCTGCATCATCTTCATCGATGAAATCGACGCCGTGGGCCGCCAGCGTGGCGCCGGCCTGGGCGGCGGCAACGACGAGCGCGAGCAGACCCTCAACCAGATGCTGGTCGAGATGGACGGCTTCGAAACCAACCTGGGCGTCATCGTGGTCGCCGCGACCAACCGCCCGGACATCCTGGATGCCGCGCTGCTGCGCCCCGGTCGCTTCGACCGCCAGGTGTACGTCACGCTGCCGGACATCCGCGGCCGCGAGCAGATCCTGAACGTCCACATGCGCAAGGTGCCCGTGGGCCAGGACGTGAACGCCGGCGTGATCGCCCGCGGCACACCGGGCATGTCCGGCGCCGACCTCGCCAACCTCTGCAACGAGGCTGCGCTGATGGCCGCCCGCCGCAATGCGCGCACGGTCGAGATGCAGGACTTCGAGAAGGCCAAGGACAAGATCATCATGGGCCCCGAGCGCAAGAGCATGGTGATGCCCGAGGAAGAGCGCCGCAATACGGCCTACCACGAGGCCGGCCACGCCCTGATCGGCAAGCTGCTGCCCAAGTGCGACCCCGTGCACAAGGTCACCATCATTCCGCGCGGCCGCGCCCTGGGCGTGACGATGAGCCTGCCCGAGAAGGACCGCTACAGCTACGACCGCGAGTACATGCTCAACCAGATCAGCATGCTGTTCGGCGGGCGGATCGCGGAAGAGGTCTTCATGAACCAGATGACGACAGGCGCCAGCAACGACTTCGAGCGCGCGACCTCGATCGCCCGCGACATGGTGACGCGCTACGGCATGACCGAGGCGCTGGGCCCGATGGTCTATGCCGAGAACGAGGGCGAAGTGTTCCTCGGCCGCTCCGTCACCAAGACCAACAACATGAGCGAGCAGACGATGGAGAAGGTGGACGGCGAAGTCCGCCGCATCATCGACGAGCAGTACGCGCTGGCGCGCAAGCTCATCGAGGACAACCAGGACAAGATGCACTCCATGGCGAACGCGCTGCTGGAATGGGAAACCATCGACACCGAGCAGCTGGATGACATCATGGCGGGCAAGCCGCCGCGTCCTCCGAAGGACTGGACGCCCCGCACGCCGTCGTCCGGCGGTGACAACTCTTCCGGCGGCGGAACGCCCGCACCGGTGTCCAGCGATCCTGCGCCCACCGTGGCGTAAGGCGCAGCAGCCTGTCCCGCCGGGGCAGGGCACGGAAACGGGGCCTCGGCCCCGTTTTTGCGTTTGCAGCCCTCCGTTCCCCCGGACCCCACACGTCGGCTCACTTCCCCCTTCCTTCCATGCACTGGCAGACATCGCGTTTCCGCATCGACCTCTCCATCCCCCGGGTGATGGGCATCCTGAATGTGACGCCGGATTCGTTTTCCGACGGAGGCCGCCATGCCTCGCTGCGCGGTGCCCTGGACCGCGGCGAGGCCTTGCTGCGGGACGGAGCGGACATCCTGGACATCGGCGGCGAGTCCACCCGTCCGGGCAGCCCGGCGGTGCCCCTGGAGGAGGAGCTGGCGCGTGTGGTGCCGGTGGTGAAGGAGGCGGTGGCCTGGGGCGTGCCCATTTCGGTGGACACCTACAAGCCCGCCGTGATGCAGGCGGTGCTGGACCTGGGGGCGGACATCGTCAACGACATCTGGGCCCTGCGGCAGACGGGAGCGGAGGAGGCGGTGGTGCGCCACGGTACGTGCGGTCTCTGCCTCATGCACATGCACGGCGAGCCACGGACCATGCAGTTGACTCCCATGGAGGGCGATGTGGTGGCGCCGGTGCAGGACTTCCTGCGCAGCCGGGCCGACGCCCTGCGCGGCCAGGGCGTGGCCAGGGAGCGCATCGCGCTGGATCCCGGCATCGGGTTCGGCAAGACAGTGGAGCAGAATTTCGCGCTGCTGGCGCACCAGGCGCAGCTGGCCGCGGACGGCCATGCCTGGCTGGCAGGGTGGTCGCGCAAGTCGTCGCTGGGGGCGGTGACCGGGCTGCCGGTGCAGGACCGGCTCGTGCCCAGCGTCGCCGCGGCGCTGCTGTCGGTGGAGCGGGGCGCCCGCATCGTGCGCGTGCACGATGTCGCGGAAACGTCCGCGGCGCTCAGGATCTGGTGCGCGGCCCGGCTACCATCGGAGGATTCCGGCGCAAGCCGTGCGCCCGGGCCCGCGCGGCCGCAGCCATAGCTGCCCGGGCGGCGCGACCCGGCGGAAGGCACGGGGACAGGCCGGCAAAGCAAGAAGAAACCAGCAGGAACATGACCATGGCTCGCAAATATTTCGGAACGGACGGCATCCGCGGAACCGTGGGGCAGGCCCCCATCACACCGGATTTCGTCCTGAGGCTGGCGCATGCGGTGGGCCGGGTGCTGCGGCGCACGGAGGAGCGGCCGACGGTGCTGATTGGCAAGGACACGCGCATTTCCGGCTACATGCTGGAGAGCGCACTGGAGTCCGGCTTCAATTCGGCCGGCGTCGATGTCGTGCTGCTGGGGCCGCTGCCCACGCCGGGCGTCGCCTACCTCACGCGCGCGCAGCGGGCCAGCCTGGGCGTGGTGATCAGCGCCAGCCACAACGCCTATCCCGACAACGGCATCAAGTTCTTCAGCGCCCAGGGCACCAAGCTGCCCGACGACTGGGAGCTGGCGGTGGAAGCCGCCCTCGACGAGGCCCCGGCCTGGGCGGATTCGGCCTCCCTGGGCAAGGCCCGTCGGCTGGAGGACGCGGCCGGCCGCTACATCGAGTTCTGCAAGAGCACCTTTTCCCAGGACCTCACGCTCAAGGGGACGAAGATCGTGGTGGATGCTGCGCATGGCGCGGCCTACCACATCGCGCCCAAGGTGTTCCACGAGCTGGGTGCCGAGGTGCTGGCCATCGGCTGCTCGCCCGACGGGCTCAACATCAACCACCAGGTGGGTGCCACCCATCCCGACGCGCTGGTGCGCGCGGTGCGCGCCAACCATGCCGACTATGGCGTGGCGCTGGACGGCGATGCGGACCGCCTGCAGATGGTGGATACTGCCGGCCGGCTCTACAACGGCGACGAACTGCTCTACCTCCTGGCGGCGGACCGCCTGTCGCGGGGCGAGGCCGTCCCCGGCGTGGTGGGCACGCTGATGACCAACATGGCCGTGGAACTCGCGCTCAAGGCCGACGGCGTGGAGCTGGTCCGGGCCAAGGTGGGCGACCGCCATGTGCTGGAGGAACTGGCCCGCCGCCGCTGGCTGCTGGGCGGCGAAAGTTCCGGCCACCTGCTGGCGCTGGACCGGCACACCACCGGCGACGGCCTGATCAGCGCGCTGCAGGTGCTGCAGGCCTGCGTGCGCGGTGGCCGCAGCCTGGCGCGCGCGCTGGAGCACGTGCGCCTGTTCCCGCAGGTGCTGGTCAACGTCCGGCTGCTTCCCGGCCAGGACTGGAAGGCCAATGCCGTGCTGCAGGATGCCTTGAAGTCGGTGGAAGCCGAACTGGGCGCGCAGGGGCGCGTGCTGGTGCGGGCGAGCGGAACCGAACCGCTGCTGCGCGTGATGGTCGAGACCTCGGAAGCAGACCGCGCCAGCCATTTCGCCCACCAACTGGCCGACGCCGCCCGGGCGGGCTGAAAACGCTCTTCCGGCACAGGCGGGTGGGCCCGCCACGCCCGTGGCTTCAGTGCGCGGGCTGCACTGGACCGGCGGGATCCGCAGGCCGTATCTTGCGCTGCCGCAGCAGCGGCGTGATGGCCTCCGCGGTCTGCGGCCGGCTGAAATAGTAGCCCTGCGCCTCGTCGCAACCCTGCTGCCGGAGGTACTCCAGCTGTTCGGCCGTTTCCACGCCCTCGGCGGTGGTGCGCATGCCCAGGGCCTGCGCCATGCGGATGATGGCGCTCACGATGGCCCGGTCATTGCTGTCCACGCCCAGGTCGCGGACGAAGGACTGGTCGATCTTCAGCTTGTAGATCTGGAAGCGCTTGAGCTGGCTCAGGGACGAGTAGCCGGTGCCGAAATCGTCCATCGACATCCGCACGCCGCGGGCATGGAGCTGGTCCATGGTGGCGATGGCCGACCGCGGATCGTCCACGGCGACGCCTTCGGTCAGCTCCAGCTCCAGGCGCTGGGGATGCAGGCGGGTTTCGTCCAGGATGCGGCTGACCAGTTCGGGCAGCAGGGGCTGCCGGAACTGCAGGGCCGACAGGTTGACGGCCATGGACAGCCACTCCAGGCCCATGGCATGCCATGCCTGCAACTGGGCCAGGGCCGTGCGCATCACCCATTCGCCGATCTGCAGGATCTGGCCGCTGTCCTCGGCGATGGGGATGAACTCGGCCGGGGTAACGGGCCCCAGCTCGGGGTGGCTCCAGCGCAGCAGGGCCTCCACGCTGCGGATCTCGCCGCTGGCGATCGTGATCTGCGGCTGGTAGTGCAGGCGGAGCTGGTCGCGCTCCAGGGCCCTGCGCAGCGCGTTTTCCAGCAGCAGGGCGCGCACGGACTGCGCCTGCATCTCCGGCGTGAAGAAACGGTAGGTGTTGCGCCCGTCGAGCTTGGCGCGGTACATGGCCACGTCCGCGGACTGCGTCAGCGTGTCGAAGTCGCTGCCGTCGTCGGGGAAGAGGGCGATGCCCATCGAGGGCGCCATGGTGAGCTCGTGATGGCCGATCTGGTAGGGCTGGCGCGAGGCTGCCTGCAGCTTGGTGGCCACGCGCGCCGCGCCGTGGGCGTTGGCGCCGGGCAGCAGCAGGATGAATTCGTCGCCGCCCAGGCGGGAGACCGTGTCGCGGTCGCGCACCACGGCGCGCAGGCGCTTGGCGATCTCCACCAGCAGCGCGTCGCCCACCCGGTGGCCCAGCGAGTCGTTCACGTGCTTGAAATGGTCCAGGTCGAGGAAGACCACCGCCAGCGGCGTGCCGTTCTCCTGGGCGACCCGGATCGCATGCTGGGCCCGCTCGGCCAGCAGCGTGCGGTTGGGCAGGCCGGTGAGCGGGTCGTAGTGCGCGAGCCAGTAGATGCGTTCCTGGTCGTGCTTGCGGTCGTTGATCTCCCGGTGCAGACTCTCGACGGTTTCGCTGAGCTGGCGCGTGCGCTCCTGGACCTGGTGCTCCAGTTCGGCATGCATGCGCGCGAGTTCCGCCTGCGTCTTGCGCTGCTCGCTCACATCCATGGCTATGCAGATGCAGCCCTGCTCGGGGAACACGGGATCCAGCGGCTGGCTGCGCACTTCGCAGGTGACGGTACTGCCATCCTTGGCGCGCAGTTCCATCTCGCCGGTGAAGCCCGTGCCTGCTCCCTCAGGCCCGCCGTGGCCGTGGCGCTGCATGGCTTCCCAGTCGTCGTCGCTGAAATGCCGCTGGCGGGCCGAGCCTTCGGACAGTTCGCCCGGCCCGTAGCCCAGCATCTGCTCGAAGTGCCGGTTGCAGCGGGTGAGTCGGTTGTTGCGCACGAACGCGATGCCCACCATCGCGTGGTCGAACAGCGCCTGCTTCTCACGGATGGCCGCATGCAGCCGGATCTGCGCATGGCGCTGCTCGTCGATGTCATCGACGATCCAGATCGATCCTTCGGAGGTGTCCAGGGGGTTGATGAGGCGGCCGGTGAGGCTGGCCCAGAAGAGGCGGCCGTTCTTGCGCCGCATCTGGCATTCGCAGCGGTATGGCAGCCCGAGGGACAGGGTGGGGTAGGCCGCCCGGCCGAGGGTGCGGAAGGCCGCGGAACTGGGATAGAGGCTCTGGCTGCTCAGCCCGATCGCCTCGCGGATGGAGGCGTAGCCGAATATCTCTGCGTAGCGGGGATTGCAGCGGACCACCTGCCGCTGCCGGATGAACACGATGCCCACGCCGGCACTGTCCAGTAGCGTCTGCTGCTCGCGCAGGAGTCGTTCCACGGCAGGGCCGTCAGATGTTCCCAGGACAGGCAGGGACCGGACTTTGGTGAAGGGCATGACGAGGGGCAGCCGGCCTCGGGCGGCAGGCAGAGGCTACAAAGTGTAGCAGCGGGCCACTGCCAGGCGGGCAGGGCAATCCAGTAGAGCACAGGGCCATGCCGTGCGCGGGATCACTCCGGCACCATCCAGGCGGGCCGGCGGCGGCGGGTGGCTGTCATGAACGCGCCATCGCAGCGACACCGACATGTCACGCAGCACTGCGACATTGTCCAGCGCGGCCTTGCCGGGCAGGGCTGCGATGGTTCAACGGTTCACCGGGAGTAATTCGTGAGCGACCTTCCTGTCCCCACCCTGTCTCTGTCCCCAGACATGCCTTTCCGGAGGTCGCTTCATCGACCGGGTCCTGGGGCGATTCCAGCGCCACGGCAAGGCCAGGGCGCGCTGGCGCCCATCGAGGCCTCCTGGGCCCGCGACGCGGCCGAAGTCCGGGAAGCCCAACGGCTGAGATACCTCGTGTTCGCCGGGGAGATGGGTGCTCGGCTGAGCACCTCCGTCCAGGGCCACGACGTGGATGCGTTCGACGCGTACTGCGAGCATCTGCTCGTGCGCGACGTGGAAACCCGGGCCGTCATCGGCACCTACCGCGTGCTCACGCCCGCCCAGGCACAGCGTGCCGGTGGCCTGTACAGCGACACGGAGTTCGACCTGTCGCGCCTGAACCACCTGCGCGGGCGCATGGTGGAGCTCGGCCGCAGCTGCGTGCATCCCGACTACCGCCACGGCGGCGTCATCATGACCCTGTGGGGCGCGCTGGCGGACTTCATGGTGCGCAACGGGCTGGACATGATGATCGGCTGCGCGAGCATTCCCATGCTGCACAACGGCGTGCTCAGCGGCAATGCCGCCGCCAGCATCTGGAACCAGCTCAGGGCAAACTACATGGCGCCCCCCGAGTTCGAGGTGCAGCCCCGCCTGCCGCTGCCGGTGGACCAGCTCGACCGCTCCCTGCCGGTGGAACCCCCGGCGCTGATCAAGGGCTATCTGCGGCTGGGCACCCGGGTGCTCGGCGCGCCGGCCTGGGACCCCGACTTCAACACCGCCGACCTGCCGATGCTCATGCGCATCGAGGACCTTCCTTCCCGCTACCGCAAGCACTTCCTCGGGTGACGCTTCCCGGAGCCGGAATGATCGTTGCAAATCTGTCCGTGACAGCGTCGATGACATGTCATGAAAATGTCATGGTCGAGCCCAATACTGAAACTGATTCCGGTACTGACAATTTGCCACCCATGCACTCTTCGCCCACGTCCTCGCCAGAGCCGGCCTCCTCCGCAGGCGCGCAGGACCTCCTGACGACCTCCGAACCCCTGTCCGATGCGTCCGGCATCGCGTTCCTCAATCGCGACCACAGCATCCTGGCGTTCAACGAGCGGGTGTTCGACTGGGCGGCGCGCACCGACGTGCCCCTGATGGAGCGGCTGCGCTACCTGTGCATCGTGTCGTCCAACCTCGACGAGTTCTTCGAGGTGCGTGCCGCCCCCCACATCACGGCGGCGCAGAGCGGGGAGACCAAGGGGCCCTACACGGTCGCGTCCTTCGAGGCGCTGTCGGCCAAGGCGCACGACCTCGTGGCCCGCCAGTACGCGCTCTACAACGAGTCGCTGATGCCCGCCTTCGCGGAGCAGGGCATCCACATCGTCTCCCATGGCGAGCGCTCGCCCGAGCAGCGCCGCTGGGTGCGCGACTATTTCGAGCGCGAGGTGCGCCCGCTGCTGGTGCCCGTGGGCCTGGATCCGGCCCACCCCTTCCCGCAGGTGGCGAACAAGTCGCTGAATTTCATCGTGCGGCTCAAGGGCAACGACGCCTTCGGGCGCGAGAACGAGATCGCCATCGTCAAGGTGCCGCGCGTGCTGCCGCGGCTGGTGCGGCTGCCCGTCAAGGTGGCGCCGCAGGGGGCGCAGTGCGTCAGTCTGTCCAGCATTGTGCGGGCACACCTGAGCGAGCTGTTCCCCGGGCGCGAGGTGACGGAGTTCTCCCAGTTCCGGGTGACGCGCCATTCCGACCTGGCCGTGGACGAGGACGACGTGCGCAACCTGCGCACGGCGTTGCGCCAGGGTCTGCAGCACCGCCATTACGGGCAGGCGGTGCGCCTGGAGGTGTCGGCCAGTTGCTCGCGCTTTCTGTCCGATTTCCTGCAGTCGCAGTTCGCGCTGCCCGATGCGGCGCTGTTCCGCGTCCATGGTCCCGTGAACCTGGTGCGGCTCACGCAGCTGGTGGACCTGGTCAACGAGCCCGCGCTGCTGTTTCCGCCCTGGCGCGCGTCCTGGCCCCGGCAGGTGCAGGCCGGCGCGCCGCTCATGGAGCAGATCCGGCGCCGGGACATCCTGGTGCACCAGCCGTTCGAGAGTTTCGACTCCGTGCTGCAGTTCCTGCGCGAGGCCGTGAACGATCCCCAGGTGCTGGCCATCAAGCAGACCATCTACCGCACGGGCGCGGATTCCGAGATGATGGAGCTGCTGCGCGAGGCCGTGCGCCGCGGCAAGGAAGTGATGGCCGTCGTGGAGCTGAAGGCCCGGTTCGACGAAGAGGCGAACATCAACTGGGCGGAGGCGCTGGAGTCCATAGGAGCCCAGGTGGTGTATGGGGTGGTGGGCCTCAAGACGCACGGCAAGATGCTGCTGGTGACCCGCCGCGAGGGCAAGCAGCTGCGCCGCTACGGGCATCTCTCCACGGGCAACTACAACCCCCGCACGGCACGGCTCTACACCGACCTGAGCTATTTCACGGCCGATGCGGACACGACGGCCGACATGGACGCCGTGTTCAACCACCTGGCCAGCCAGAACAAGCTGCCCCGGCTCAAGCGCCTGGTGATGGCGCCTTTCCACCTGCACCGGCAATTGCAGGAAATGATCGCGGAGGTGGGCGATGCCGCCGCGCGCGGTGAAGACGCGCGCATCGTGGCGAAGATGAATGCCCTGACCGACGAGGCGCTCATGAACGCTCTCGTCGCTGCCGGGCAGAAAGGCGCTCGCATCGACCTGATCGTGCGCGGCGCCTGCATGCTGCCCGCGCAGCGCGAGGGCGTGGCCGACAACATCCGCGTGCGCTCCGTCATCGGGCGCTTCCTGGAGCACACGCGGGTGTTCTATTTCCGGTCGGGGGACAGGGAGCAACTGCTGCTGTCCAGCGCCGACTGGATGAACCGGAACATGCTGCGGCGCGTGGAGCTCGCCTGGCCGGTGGACGATCCCGAACTGCGCCAGCGGATCATCGACGAGTGCCTGGTCGCCTACCTGCACGACGACAAGGACGCCTGGACGCTGCAGCCCGACGGCTCCTACGCGCGGGCACCGCATCCCGTGACCGGCCACGGCGCCCAGCAGGCGCTGATGCTGCGCTACGGCCCGTCCGGCGCCGTGCCCTCGGCGGCCCGGGCATGATGGATCTGATCCTGTGGCGGCATGCGGAGGCGGAGGAACCCCGCGAAGGCGATGAAGACCTGCAGCGACCGTTGACGCCCCGGGGCGAGAAGCAGGCCGCGCGCATGGCAGCCTGGCTGGACCGCCAGTTGCCGGACGGCCTGCGGGTGCTGGTGAGCCCGGCCGCGCGGACCGAGGCCACTGCCAAAGCGCTGGGGCGCAAATACAAGCTGCGCGCGGAACTGCTGCCCGGAGGCACCGCGGCGGACCTGCTGGAACTGGCCCAGTGGCCGCACGCGCGTGGCGCGGTGCTGGTCGTGGGGCACCAGCCCATGCTGGGGCAGGCCGCGGCCCAACTCCTGGGCCTGAATTCCCCGGATTGCGCCATCCGCAAGGGCTCGGTGTGGTGGCTGCGCCACCGCGCGCGCGCCGAGGTGGCCGAAACCATCCTCATGGCCGTGCAGGCGCCGGATTTCCTGTAGTCCGGGCACCGGCGACCCGCGGTCTCCCGGAGCTGCCCCGGGCGGCTCTCTCAGGCCTTGCCGGCGGCGCGCACCTTGGGGGCCTTGGCAGGCTTGGCGGCGGCCGTGGTCTCGGTGGGCTCGGCCTTCGGGCGGCCCGTCTTGATGGACGGGATGGCCTGCATGGCCTTAGCCAGCGCGGCATCCGACAGGCTGGCCAGCAGCACGAGGCCCGCACGCAGCAGCTCGCTTTTCTTCGCGGGCCTGCCCTGCAGGGCCAGGCGTTGCTTCAGTCCTTCGATCGCGGCGTACTCTTCCTTCGGGATCGTGAAGCTGTCGCGCACCAGCTTGGGTTTCTTCGCCTTGGTCTCGCGCGCGGCGGGTGCCTGCCTGGCGGCGGGCTTGCTCTTGGCCGCCGCGGGCGCGCTGCTGCGCTTGCCTGCCGCACGGGGGGCCTTGGCAGACTTCTCGTGCTTGACCGGCTTGACCGGCTTGACTGGCTTTGCGGCGGATGCCGGTGCGGCTGCTGGCGTGGAGGTCGCTTCGGCGGCAGCAGGGACGGGAGCGGAAGAGGTGGTGTCGGACATGGCAGGCTATCCAGAGTAAAACGATATAAACAGTTTATACCGTTATGGATGGGCCTGCACGTTTTGCGGATTGTGCGCCGCCATGCCGTCAGGGCAATTCGGCCACGAATTCCCAGGGGGTTCTATGCCAGGCGATGCCTTCCTCGCGCAGCAGGTGGGCCGACTGCGGATAGGCCGCAGCCCAGCCGGGGCGGGCCGACGCGACGAAGCGGTGGCCGTCGCGGACCAGCGCGACGCCTTCCAGGTCCGGATCGCGGCGGGCATGGCACAGGGCGACGGCCATGCGCAGGCAGGCGAGCTGGTGCGCCAGGCGCGGATCGTCGATGTCCGCCTCGAGTTTGCGCACCTTGCCCCGGTGGCCCTGCACGAGCCGGCCGAGGTGGCGCAGCTCCGAGACGGAGAAACCTGCCGCGTCGGTGTGGTCCAGGAGATAGGCGCCATGGTGGTGGTGGTCGCCATGGGAGACGATGCAGCCGATTTCGTGCAGCTGCGCTGCCCATACGAGTTCGCGGCTGACCTGTTCCGCGCCGTCGGGGCAGGCCTGCTGGTGGAGCAGGGCGGCCGTGCGGGCCACGCGTTCGGCATGCCGCATGTCCACGCGGAACCGCTCCATCAGCCCGAGCACCGTGGAGGAGCGCAGGTCGTCGGCATGCAGTTCGCGGTCGAGCAGGTCGTACAGGGCACCCTGGCGCAAGGCACCCTGCGCCACCTGCATCTCGCGGATTTCCAGCAGGTCGAACACGGCGCGCAGCACGCTGAGGCCGCCGCCGATCACCGCCCGGCGGTCTTCCTTCAGGCCCTCCAGGCGCACCTTGTCCACCGTGCGGGCGCGCAGCAATTGCTCCTGCAGCCAGTCCAGCCCGGACCGGGTGATGAGGCCGGGCGGGCCGCCCAGCACGGCCAGGATGTCGCCGATCGCGCCGGCGGTGCCGGAGGAGCCGTAGGCCACGTCCCAGGCCTGGGGCCGGTAGGTGTTGAGCGCTTCGTCCAGCACGGCCTTGGCCGCGATCTCCGCAGAGCGAAAGGACTCGGGGGTGAAGGCACCGTGCGGGAAGTAGCGCGTGGACCAAGCCACGCTGCCGACGCGGAACGAGGCCACCGTATCGGCCGAGAAGCCATGGCCCAGGATCAGCTCCGTGGAGCGGCCGCCGATGTCCACCACGAGCCGGCGCTCGTCGGACTGGGGCAGCAGGTGCGCCACGCCCTGGTAGATCAGGCGGGCCTCCTCGGGCCCGGATATGACATCGATGGGGTGCCCCAGCAGGGCGCTGCCGCGCTGCAGGAAGGCGTCGCGGTTGCGCGCCTCGCGCAGCGTCTGGGTGGCGACGGCGCGCACCCTCTCGGCCGGAAAGCCCTTGAGGCGTTCGGCGAAGCGCGCGAGGCAGTCCCAGCCGCGCTGCATGGCATCGGGGGTGAGGTTGCGTTCCTCGTCCAGGCCGTTGCCCTGGCGGACGGTTTCCTTCAGGTATTCGATCCTGCGTATCAGCCCGTGCTCGAAGCGTCCGATTTCGAGGCGAAAGCTGTTGGATCCGAGATCCACCGCGGCGAGCAATGTTCCGTCGTGCATGTTGTCGCGCCTTGCGCGCTGGTTTTTCTGGCGGCGCAGCATAGCACTCCCTTTGTCGGCGCCCGCGCAAAGCGGGCGCGCACCCGCAGGCTAGGTCTGCCTGAGAGGATCGGTCGGTGCCGCACGGACGGACAGGCGGGCAGGGCAGGCCGGCCAACACCGGCATGCAGCCTTGTCGCGGATGTCCAGCGTAAGGCGGAATCATGACATTCGCATGACATCCGGAGCTGCCAAAGCGCCGGCTTCCCTGGGAAACGCGTCCGTGACATGCTGGACGGCGCGTCACAGTCCTGTCATAAAGCGCTCCTACAGTCCGCACCACTGATTCTTTTCAACCAAGAGGTTCCCTCATGAAACTGTCTGTGATTCGGATTCTGGTGTCGGGTGTCGTCTCGGCGGGTGCGTTCTCCGCCGCGTGGGCCCAGCAGGAGGCCACGGGCGCCGGTGCCAGTTTCCCCGCCCCCCTGTATTCCAAGTGGGCGGCCGATTACAACAAGGCAACCGGTGTCAAGATCAACTACCAGTCCGTCGGTTCCGGTGCCGGCCTGCGCCAGATCGAGGCGAAGACGGTGGACTTCGGCGCATCCGACGCGCCCCTGAAGGACGAGGAACTGGCCAAGAAGGGCCTCGTGCAGTTCCCCACCGTGATCGGCGGCGTGGTTCCGGTCGTCAACATCAAGGGCATCGCCCCCGGCCAGATCAAGCTGAGCGGCCAGGTGCTCGGTGACATCTACCTGGGCAAGGTGACCAGTTGGTCCGACCCGGCCATCAAGTCCCTCAACCCCGGCGTGAACCTGCCGGACGCGCAGATCGCCCCGGTGCGCCGTGCCGACGGCTCCGGCACCAGCTTCATCTTCACGAACTACCTGTCGAAGGTGAACGATGAATGGAAGACCAAGGTGGGCGAAGGCACGGCCGTGAACTGGCCCACCGGTGCCGGCGGCAAGGGCAACGAAGGCGTCGCAGCCTTCGTCGGCCGCCTGCCGAACTCCATCGGCTACGTCGAGTACGCCTACGTCAAGCAGAACAAGATGACCTACGTGCAGCTGCAGAACGCCGACGGTGCCTTCGTCTCGCCCGACGACTCGGCCTTCAAGGCCGCCGCCGCCGGCGCCGACTGGTCCAGGAGCTTCTACCAGATCCTGACGAACCAGAAGGGCAAGGAATCGTGGCCCATCACCGGCGCCACCTTCATCCTGATGCACAAGGTGCAGGACAAGTCGGCCCAGGCCGCCACGTCGCTGAAGTTCTTCGACTGGGCCTACAAGAACGGCGACAAGACCGCTGCCGATCTCGATTACGTGCCCATGCCCGACAGCGTGAAGGCCGTCGTGCTCAAGTCCTGGGATGAGATCAAGGACGCTTCCGGCAAGGCCATCCCGCTGAAGTAAGTGCCCCGGACCGCCTCTTCCCCCGCACGGGAAGAGGCGGCCGCCAACCCGAAAAGGCCACCTCCCGTGTCCAGCACCATGTCCGCACCTCCCGCGACGCCGCTGCAGCGCAGCGCCAGCGCCCCCCGAACCACTCCACCTTCCCGCGCGCCACTGCTCTCCGGAGCCGTGGCGGACCGCATTTTTGCGTTGCTCGCCCGGGGCGCTGCCATGCTGACCCTGGCACTGCTGATCGGCATCCTGGTCTCGCTCGTGATCGGCGCCTGGCCGTCCATCCAGAAATACGGCGTGAGCTTCCTCGGCCGCAGCGTCTGGGATCCGGTGCAGAACGACTACGGCGGCCTGGTCATGATCTACGGCACGCTGGCCACGTCGGTCATCGCGTTGCTCATCGCCGTGCCCGTGAGCTTCGGCATCGCGCTCTTCCTCACGGAGCTGTCCCCTGCCTGGCTCAAGCGGCCCCTGGGCACCGCCATCGAGTTGCTGGCCGCCGTGCCCTCCATCGTGTATGGCATGTGGGGCCTGATGGTGTTCGGCCCCATCCTCGCCACGTGGGTGCAGCAGCCCCTGCAGTCGCTCCTGTCGGGCGTTCCCTACCTGGGCGCCCTGGTGTCCGGCCCGCCCGTGGGCATCGGCATTCTTTCGGCCGGGATCATCCTGGCCATCATGATCATCCCGTTCATCGCCTCGGTGATGCGCGACGTGTTCGAGGTCACCCCCGCGCTGCTCAAGGAATCCGCCTACGGCCTGGGCTCGACGACCTGGGAGGTGGTGTGGAAGGTGGTCCTGCCCTATACGAAGACCGGTGTGCTGGGCGGCATCATGCTGGGCCTGGGCCGTGCCCTGGGCGAGACGATGGCGGTCACCTTCGTGATCGGCAACATGAACCAGCTCGACTCGCTGTCGGTCTTCCAGGCCGCCAACAGCATCACCTCGGCGCTGGCCAATGAATTCGCGGAAGCCGGCGAAGGCCTGCACCAGGCGTCGCTGATCTATCTCGGCCTGGTGCTGTTCTTCATCACCTTCGTGGTGCTGTCGCTGTCCAAGGTGCTGCTGTCGCGCCTGCAGAAGAACGAAGGAGCCCGCTCGTGAGCACCTCGCAGCAACTCATTTCCGCGGCCGAGCTGGCCAGCCGCCGCCAGGCGCGCTATGCCCGCCGCAAGCGCGTGAACACCATCGCTCTGGCCCTGTCGCTCGCGGCCATGGCGTTCGGGGTGTTCTGGCTGATCTGGATCCTCTGGGAAACCGTCCGCCTGGGCGTGGGCGGGCTCAGCGCCACGCTGTTCACGCAGATGACGCCGCCACCCAACGAGGCCGGCGGCATCTCCAACGCGATCTTCGGCTCGTTCGTGATGGTGCTGCTGGCCACCTTCGTGGGCACGCCCATCGGCATCATGGCCGGCGTGTACCTCGCCGAATACGACAAGCGCAGCTGGCTCGCGTCGGCCACCCGCTTCGTGAACGACATCCTGCTGTCGGCACCCAGCATCGTGATCGGCCTGTTCGTGTATGCCGTGGTGGTGGCGCGCTTCAGGAGCTTTTCCGCCTATGCCGGCATCATGGCCCTGGCGCTCATCGTCATCCCGGTGGTGATCCGCACGACCGAGAACATGCTGATGCTGGTGCCCGCCAGCCTGCGGGAGGCCGCCTATGCCCTGGGCACGCCCAAGTGGAAAGTGATCACGCTGGTCACGCTGCGCGCCGCCCGCGCCGGTGTCATCACCGGCGTGCTGCTCGCCGTGGCCCGCATCGCGGGCGAGACCGCTCCGCTGCTGTTCACCTCGCTCAACAACCAGTTCTGGAACGCCGACCTGTCCAAGCCGATGGCCAGCCTGCCGGTGACCATCTTCAAGTTCGCGATGAGCCCCTACGAGAACTGGCAGGAACTGGCGTGGGCCGGCGTGTTCCTGATCACCCTTGCCGTGCTCGGCCTCAACATCCTGGCTCGCGTGCTGACGCGCCAGAAGTCCTGAGACAAACCATCCGCCACAGATCGGACCCATTCCCATGTCCACAAAAAACACCGGCACCGCAGGCGCCTCCAAGATCACGGTTCGCGACCTGAACTTCTACTACGGGAAGTTCCATGCCCTGAAGGGCATCAACCTGGACATTCCCGAGAAGAAGGTCACGGCATTCATCGGCCCGTCGGGCTGCGGCAAGTCCACGCTGCTGCGCACCTTCAACCGCATGTACGAGCTCTACCCCGAGCAGCGCGCGGAAGGGCAGATCATGCTGGACGGCGAGAACCTGCTGACCAGCAAGCAGGACGTGGCTCTGATCCGCGCCAAGGTCGGCATGGTGTTCCAGAAGCCGACGCCGTTCCCGATGTCGATCTACGACAACATCGCCTTCGGCGTGAAGCTGTTCGAGAGCCTCAACGCCACCGACATGGACGACCGCGTGGAGTGGGCGCTGCGCAAGGCGGCTCTCTGGAGCGAGGTCAAGGACAAGCTGCACCAGAGCGGCTCGGGCCTGTCCGGCGGGCAGCAGCAGCGCCTGTGCATCGCGCGCGGCATCGCCATCAAGCCCGAGGTGCTCCTGCTCGACGAGCCTTGCTCGGCGCTGGACCCGATCTCCACGGCCAAGGTCGAGGAACTGATCGCCGAGCTGAAGAACGAATACACCGTGGTGATCGTCACGCACAACATGCAGCAGGCGGCCCGCTGCAGCGATTACACGGCCTACATGTACCTGGGGGATCTGATGGAGTTCGGCGAGACCGAGCAGATGTTCTTCAAGCCCCAGCGCAAGGAAACCGAAGACTACATCACCGGCCGTTTCGGCTGACCGGACCAGGAGACTCCGCATGCCCGAAAAACACCTTTCCTCGCAGTTCGACAGCGAACTCAACAGCATTTCCGCCCGCGTGATGGAGCTCGGCGGACTGGTCGAATCCCAGATCCGCCAGGCCATCTATGCCCTGTCGCAGTTCAGCGTGGAGGCCGCCGACCAGGTCTCCGCCACCGAGCACCGCGTGAACGCGATGGAGGTCGAGATCGACCATGAGCTCTCGTCCATCATCGCGCGCCGCCAGCCCACGGCCCGCGACCTGCGCCTGCTGATCGCCTTCTCCAAGGCGACGGCGAACCTCGAGCGCATGGGCGACGAGGCCAACAAGATGGCCCGCATGGTCAAGTCCATCATCGAGAGCGGCTCCGCCCGATCCCTGCCCACCACCGACCTGCGCGTCGCGGCCGACCTGGCGTCGGGCCTGCTGCGCAAGGCCCTGGATGCCTTCGCCCGCCTCGACACCAGGGCGGCCGTGGCCATCCTGAAGGAAGACGACCTCATCGATCGCGAGTTCGACGGCTTCGTGCGCAAGCTCATCACCTACATGATGGAAGACCCCCGCACGATTTCCGCGAGCCTGGACCTGCTGTTCCTGGCCAAGGCCATCGAACGTATCGGTGATCACTCCAAAAACGTCGCCGAACTCATCATCTACCTCGTCAAGGGCAAGGACGTGCGCCACACGGCCCTCGAGGAGATCGAATCGGCCGTGCTCTGAAAGGTTTGCCTCTCCATGAAGAGACTTCCCCGCGTACTCATCGTCGAAGACGAATCCGCCATCGCCGAGCTGATCGCCGTCAACCTGCGCCACAACGGTTTCCAGCCCATCTGGTCCGAGGACGGTGAGTCCGCCCAGCGCGAGCTGGACGCGGTCCTGCCCGATGTCATCCTGCTCGACTGGATGCTGCCCGGCCAGAGCGGCCTGCAGCTGGCGCGCAAGTGGCGCGCGGACGCGCGCACCAAGCCGATTCCCATCCTCATGCTCACGGCGCGCGGCGACGAGCCGGACAAGGTGGCCGGGCTCGATGCGGGGGCGGACGACTACATCACCAAGCCGTTCTCCACCCAGGAACTGCTGGCGCGCATCCGCGCCGTGCTGCGGCGCAGGGCGCCCGAGCAGGCCACCGATACCGTGGCCATCTCCGACCTGATCCTTGACGCCGGTACCTACCGCGTGACCTACCAGGGCCAGCAGCTCAAGATCGGCCCGACCGAGTTCAAGCTCCTGCACTACCTCATGAAGCATCCCGAACGCGTCCACAGCCGGGCGCAGTTGCTCGACAAGGTATGGGGCGACCATGTCTTCATAGAGGAGCGCACGGTGGATGTGCACGTCAAGCGCCTGCGCGAGGCCCTGGGCGTCGCGGGCGCCATGGTGGAGACCGTGCGCGGCGCCGGCTACCGGCTTACGGCCCAGCCTGCCGCCCTGATGCGGGCCTGACCGCCGCCCGGGGCCGCCCCTCGACGGCCCCTCTTTTCGTTATCACAGACAACAAGGCAGCGGAGTGCGGACGGGGGAGGGCCCCGCGGGGCCCTCCCGGATTCCATGGTTTGGCGTTGCATCTTCTTCCTGTCCTTCCAGATCGCCGGTCTCCTGCTCGGCTGGCTGTGGGGCGGCTTCCACGGCGCGGTGGCGACCGTTTTCGCGGGCGTCTGGCTCTGGTTCCTCTGGGATCTCTGGCGCGGCGCCCGCGTGCTGCGCTGGCTGCGTGACGGCGACCTGTCCCGCTCCCCCTCGCTCAAGGGCATCTGGGGAGAGGCCGCCGACAGGACCCGCCGCCTGCTGCGCCAGAACCAGGCCGACATCGCCGCCAGCGACGCGCGCCTGCAGGAGATCCTCGCGGCCCTGCAGGCGACGCCCAATGGCGTGGTGCTGCTCGATGCCGAGGGCCACATCGAGTGGTGCAACCAGATCGCGGTCACGCAGTTCGGCCTGGATGCCGCGCGCGACATGGGCCAGTCGATCGGCAACCTGCTGCGCGACCCCGAGTTCAGCGCCTACTACGCCGCGCAGGATTTCTCCAGGGATGTCGTGCTGCAGGGGCGCGAGAGCACGTCGTCCCGGCCGGTGCGCATTTCCGTGCACCTGCATCCGTACGGCGACGGCCGCAAGCTGCTGCTGTCGCGGGACGTGACGGCGCTGGAGCAGGCGGAGGCCATGCGCCGCGATTTCGTGGCCAACGTGTCGCACGAGATCCGCACGCCCCTCACCGTCCTCATGGGCTTCGTGGAGACCCTGCAGACGCTGCCGCTGTCTTCGGAGGAGCGTGCGCGCTACCTGAACATGATGTCGCAGCAGGCCGGCCGGATGCAGAGCGTGGTACAGGACCTGCTGACCCTGTCGCGCCTGGAAGGCAGCCCGCCGCCGGGCCTGACCGAATGCACGCCGGTGGATGCGCTGCTGCGCCGCTGCGAAGACGAGGCCCGCGGCCTGTCCGCGCTGCTCACCCGCAGCCAGTCGGCGGGCCACGTGCTGGAGTTCCCGCCGGCAGAGTCGCTGCGCGGCGCCGGGCAGTTGATCGGGGTGGCGGCCGAATTGCAGAGCGCGCTCGCCAACCTGATCGGCAATGCGGTGCGCTACACGCCTGCCGGCGGCCGCATCACCGTGGCCTGGGATACGCTGGCCGACGGCAGCGCCCGCTTTTCGGTGCGGGACACGGGCCCCGGCATCGAGGCCGTGCACATTCCGCGGCTGACCGAACGCTTCTACCGCGTGGACCGCAGCCGCTCGCGCGACACCGGTGGCACCGGCCTGGGCCTTGCCATCGTCAAGCACGTGGTGCAGCGCAATTCGGCGTCGCTGGGCATCGAGAGCGCCGTGGGCAAGGGCTCCGTCTTTTCCGTCACCTTCCCGCCGCACCGCATCCAGCGCAGTGCGGCAGTGCGCGGTACATCGGCTAAGCCTGCGCTGCCGAAGCCGGGCGCAGGCCCGGTGAGCAGGCCTTCCGCAGTGCCCTCGCCAGCATCGCAATGAACACTGCGGCCGTCATGGCCAGCGCCAGCGCCCCGCCGATCCAGAAGGCGGCGGGCGACTGTTGCGGCGGGTGCCCGGCAAAGCCCGCATAGGCCAGGACATAGCCCACCGGCAGCCCGGCGCCCCAGAGCAGCACCCCGTAGGTGGCCAGCGGAGCGATGGTGATCCGGTAGCAGCGCAGGGCGAACGCGCAGAAGGTCTGCAGCGCATCGGCGACGTGGTAGGCCGCCACCCAGGCCAGCAGTCCGCGGGCCATGGCCAGCACGTCGGGAGAGGACGTGTAGAGGCCCGCCAGCCCATCGCGCGCCACGAAGACCAGGCCCGACAGGACGAGGGCGATGGTGCCCGCCATGCGCAGGCCCATCCACGCCACCTGCCGGGCGATGGTCTCGTTCGCACGGCCGCGCCAGTAACTGACCCGGGCACTGGTGGCGATGGCCAGCGAGAGCGGGACCATGTAGAGCACGGCAGTGAGGTTCGAGGCGATCTGGTGCGCTGCGGCGGCGACCGTGCCCTGCCGGGCGATGAACAGCGCCATCAGCGTGAACGAGGTGACCTCCACCATCACGGCCAGCCCCGCGGGAACGCCCAGCCGCGCGAAGCGCCCGATCTGCGATGGGTCGGGCCGCTCCATGCGCTTCCAGAGCGCCAGCGGCGCATACATCGGCGACGAGCGGACCAGCCACAGTGCGATACCCAGCAGCAGATAGTTCACGGCCAGCGTGGCCCAGGCGCACCCGACGGCGCCCTGGGCGGGCAGGCCGGCGAAACCGAAGGTGAAACCGATGGACAGCGGAATCTTCACGGCCAGCGAACCCAGCTGCAGCCAGGTGACCAGCTGGGGACGTCCCAGGGCCTGGTTGAGCGTGGTGTAGAGCCGGAAGGCCAGGGCGGGCGGCAGGGCCGCGGCCAGCACCGTGAGGTAGCGGCCGACCTCCTCGCGCAGACCGGCGGGCACCTCCGTCCAGCGCAGGATGGCGCCGGGCGACAGCAGCACGGCGATGCCCAGCAGGCTCGCGAGGGCGCAGAGGTACAGGGCCTGGCGCACCGTGCGGCCGATCTCTGCCGTGTGGCCCGCGCCGCGCTGCTCCGCCCAGATGGGCAGCAGCGCCTGCAGCACGCCCATGAGGGCGACATAGACGCTCACATAGACGGCCGAGCCGATCGAGAGCGCGGCCAGGGAGGAGGGCGCATGGCGGCCGGCGACGATGGTGTCGGTCACGCCGAAGGCCATCACGGCGAGCTGTCCCGCCAGGACGGTGGCCGCATGGCGCGCGACCTGGGCGCGCTCGGACAGCATCAGGGCTGCCCGGCCGCGGTGGGCTCGCGCCGCAGCACCAGGAGCTGGTCGTTCTTGTCGGTCGGGCGCGGCAGCACGGCCGTACGGTGCCAGCCGCTGCCGCGGGTCAGTTCGCGGACCGTGGCCTGCACGGCGGCGTCCGCCACCAGCCACTCGCAACGGCTGCTGCGCACTTCCGAGGGAAGTGCCACCGGCTGGATGCTCCAGCCACCGTGGGATTGCAGACCGGCGATCTGCGCACGGCTCAGCCCATAGGCGAGCAGGCACCCCGGCTCGGGGCCCAGTACCCGGGCCAGGTTCTCCATCTGCGGCCGGTAGCTGCGTCCATAGTCGAGCAACGGAAGGAAGAGTGTCATGAGCAGCAGCCAGCCCAGGGTGGCGCCACTGGCCGGAAGAACCAGGCTCTTCCAGATCTCGGCGCGGTTGCGCGAGGCCCGCCACCATGCCAGCGCGCACCATGCGGCGGTGGCCGCCAGCGCGAGGGCGAACGCGACCGGGGAGAATTCGACGACGAAGCCCGGAGCCAGCCGGGCCACGTTGGCGGCGGGCTTGGCCGGCACGCCCGTCTGCAGGGAAATCCAGATCACCCAGATGGTGATGGCCGACACACTGAAGAACAGCAGGGTGAACCAGTCGATCAGCGAGGCGATGGCGCGGCGCAGCGTGGGCAGGGCGAACGCGGCCAGCGTGGCCAGGGCGGGCAGGCCGAGCAGCAGGGCGCGGTCGGCGGGGCTCGTGGTCAGCGCGCCCGCCACGGTGACGCCGACGAACCACAGGGGCAGCAGCAGGTGGCGGTGGAGCGTGCGGCTCAGGATCTGCCGGCGCCAGCGCCAGATCGTCCACAGGGCCAGGGGCCAGGCGGGCCACGAGAACCAGATCAGCAGGCGCACGAGGCTCGCCCATTCCTTGGCCTCGCCCTCCTGGACGATGCGCCAGCGCCACAGGTCCAGCGCAGTGGACAGTGCCGCCACGAGCAGCACCGGCACGGCCAGGGCCAGCCCCCACAGCCATCCGCGGCGGGAGGGGGCCTGCCGGTCCCTCTCGCCGGGATCGCGGGCCGTGCAGGCCACCAGCAGCGCGCCACCGCCGCCGAGCAGGGCCGCCATGGTCGGTGCGCCGCTCAGCGCCAGCCCGAGCAGGCCGAGGGTGGCAGCCGCCAGGGCGATGAGCGGGCGGCGCGGCAGGCAGGCGGCAGCGAAGAACAGCAGCGCCGTGCAGGCCAGTTGCGAGAGGTAGCTGGTGACCTCGTGGGAGAGCTGGGCGAGTCCGAGGCAGGCGAGCAGGGCGAGCAGCGCGCCGTCGGCCATGGCCCGCGCGTAATCGGAGGGCGAGGCCTCTCCGCCGAAGGCGAAGGCCACCGGCTGCGCGCCAGGGCTGCGCGCGAGGTGGTACATGCCCCACCACGTGGCGACGAGCGTGAGCACCAGCAGCGCGACGAACGGCAGCCGGGTGGCCATTTCCGCGGAGAGCCAGCCGGGCGCAGCCCGCACGGCGAGCGCGCCGAGCCAGTAGGGCAGCAGCCCGTCGGTATCGGGAGCCATGCCGCCCAGGGTCGGGGACATCCAGGGCGTGTTCCCACGGGCCAGCTCCATCATGTAGCCGAAGGCGGTGACGTCCGCGTTCTTCCAGGGCGAGCGGGCCACGAAGCCGGGCACGACATAGGCCAGGCACAGCAGCAGCAGCGCCCAGCGCGGCAGCGGCCGCACGGCGTCCTGGGTCACGATGGCGGGGGTCGGAGGATTCACGCGTTCAGTGCCGAAAAAATCGATCGAGAATAAAGGCAAAAGCCTGCGCGGAGCCACCCGGCGGGCCGGGCAGTAAAAAAGGCAGCGCGGACGTGCCGGGCTGCCTTTGGCGGGATGCGGGGGCGGAGTGCCGTGCGGCCATCCGTGCCGCTCCAGGTCCGGAGGACCGCTGGATTACTTCGCGGCGGCAGTCTTGCCGAAACGGTTGCGGAAGCGCTCGACGCGGCCGCCCATGTTGTCCACCGACTTCTGCGTGCCGGTGTAGAAAGGATGCGATTCGCTGGAGGTGTCCAGCTTGAAGAGCGGCAGTTCGCGGCCGTCGTCGGTCTTGCCGGTTTCCTTGGTGTTCACGCAGGAGCGGGTGACGAACTTGAAGCCGTTGGACAGGTCCACGAAGAGCACTTCGCGGTAGTTGGGGTGAATGCCTTCTTTCATGGCATGGTCCTTTCTGGGGGGCTGCTGCGGGAGCCACGCCGCACCCATTGCGACGCACTTTCCGCTTCGAAAAAGCCTACCATTATCGCACAACCGCGCAATGAAGCGCCAGCCCCGGCAACGGGGCCTTCCATGGGAATCCCTCCATCTTGCGTCTGCTGCACACCTCCGACTGGCACCTGGGCCAGCATTTCATGGGCAAGACCCGCCAGACCGAGCACCGTGCGTTCATCGACTGGCTGGCCGCGCAGGCGGCAGCCTGCCAGGCGGATGCCGTGCTGCTGGCCGGCGATGTGTTCGACACATCGGCCCCGCCCAGCCATGCCCGCGAGCTCTACCACCACGCCGTGCTGTCGCTGCGCGACGCCGGGACCGCACTGGTGGTGCTGGGCGGCAATCACGACTCTGCCGCGGTGCTGGGCGAGAGCCGTGCGCTGCTGGCCGAGCTGGGCGCCCGCGTGGTGCCCTGCGCGGCCGCCACGCCCGCGGAGCAGGTGCTGGTGCTGCAGCGGCGCAGCGGCGGGCCGGGCGCCGTGCTGTGCGCGGTGCCGTACCTGCGCGCGCGCGAGC
This sequence comes from Paracidovorax cattleyae, assembly GCF_900104515.1. Taxonomy (GTDB): domain Bacteria; phylum Pseudomonadota; class Gammaproteobacteria; order Burkholderiales; family Burkholderiaceae_C; genus Paracidovorax; species Paracidovorax cattleyae. The sequence continues at coordinate 48,863 of NZ_FNJL01000013.1, read as the reverse complement.
TGCTGCTCAGCCTGCCCGGCGAGAGCGCCGCAGACAAGCGGATGGCGCTGCAGCAGGCGATCCGCGTGCACTATGGAGCACTCTTCGAGATCGCGCGGGACCGCAGCGCATCGCTGGGCGGCCTGCCGATCGTGGCCACCGGCCACCTCGCCACCGTGGGCGCCACGGGCGGCGACGCCGTGCGGGACATCTACGTCGGCACGCTGGAGGCCTTCCCGACCGATGCATTTCCCCCGGCGGACTACATCGCCCTCGGGCACATCCACCAGCCGATGAAGGTGGGCGGGCACGAGCACATCCGCTACTGCGGATCGCCGATACCGCTGGGCTTCGACGAGGCCGCGCAGCGCAAGGAGGTGCTGCAGGTGGATTTCGACCTGGCGGGCCTGCAGTCGGTCACTCCGCTGCCGGTGCCGTGTTTCCAGCCGATGGCTTCGCTGCGCGGCAGCCTCGCCACCCTGCCTGCGGCGCTCACCGCCGCGGCGCGGGCCGGCACGCCGGAAACGCCCGCCTGGCTCGACGTGGAGGTGGCCGGCGACGACTACCTGCCCGACCTGCAGGCGCGCGTCGCGGCGATGGCCGACGGCCTGCCCGTGGAGGTGCTGCGGGTGCGGCGTGCGAGGGGCGGTGCGGCTCCGGCCCTCGTGCCCACCGCCCGCGAGACCCTTGACGAACTGGCCCCCGGCGACGTGTTCGAGCGCCGCCTGCGGGAGGAGTCGCTGGACGAGGCACTGCGGGAGCGGCTCTCGGCCATGCACCGGGGTGTGCTGTCCGACCTGCAGGAAGAGGGGGCGGCATGAGGATCCTGTCGCTGCGGTTGAAGAACCTCAATTCGCTGAAGGGTGAGTGGCGCATCGATTTCACGCAGGTGCCGTTCTCGGACGGCGGGCTGTTCGCCATCACCGGACCCACGGGCGCGGGCAAGACCACGCTGCTCGACGCGATCTGCCTGGCGCTCTACCACCAGACGCCACGCATCGGTGGCGTCTCGCAGGGTGGCAACGAACTGATGACGCGGCACACCGCCGAATGCCTCGCCGAGGTGGAGTTCGCCGTGCCCGGGGGGCGCTATCGGGCTTTCTGGAGCCAGCGGCGTGCCCGGGACCGGCCCGACGGCGCGCTGCAGCCCGCGCAGGTGGAGCTGGCGGAGATCCTCGCGGCCGATGGCACGGCCCGCCCGGTCACGACCAAGGTGCAGGAAAAATTGAAGCACGTCGAAACGCTGACGGGGCTGGATTTCGGGCGCTTCACCAAGTCGATGCTGCTCGCCCAGGGGGGCTTTGCGGCCTTCCTGGAGGCGCCGGCCGGCAAGCGCGCGGAATTGCTCGAAGAGCTGACGGGCACGGACATCTACGGACGCATCTCGCAGCGCGTGCACGAGCGCGCGCGCGACGCGAGGACCGCACTGGAGGCGGCGCGGGCCCGGGCCGGAGGCGTCGATCTGCTGGACGCGCCGGACCGCGACGCGCTGGAGCAGGAGGCGGCGGGCCTGGAGGCGCAGTTGCGCTCTCTTCGGGCCCGGCGCGCCGAGGCCGGGAAGGAGCGCGAATGGTTCAGTGCACTGGAGCGGGCGCAGCAGCGCAGCGCCGCCGCACAGGCCGATGCCATCGCGGCGGACGGTGCCTGGGCCGCGCGGGATGCCGACGTGCAGCGCCTGCGGCGCGCGGAGCCGGCCATGCGCCTGTCACCCGTCCACGCGGCGTGGCAGTCGGCGCAGCAGGCGGAGGCTGCCTGCGCGCTGCGGCTGCGGGAAAGCACCGCCCGGCTGGCCGAAGCCGCCACGGCGCATGCCCTGGCGCTGGACCGTGCGGCCGTGGTGAGCAGGCATCTCGCGGTGCTGCGGCTCGGCGAGAGGCAGGCGGGCCGCGAGGCCCTGGCGGCGCTGGAAGCCGGGGGCATCGACGATCCGCGCCATGCGGCGCTCGCCGACCGGCTGGGCGACTGGCGCAGCCGTTTCCAGGCCCGGGCCCGGCTGCAGGAGGAGATCGGCCGGACGCAGGCACAGCGGCAGGAGATGGCCGACCGGTGTGCCGGGCAGGAACCGCTGCTGCAGGCCGCGGGCGAGGCTGCGCGGCATGCCGACGCCGTGCAGGCCGATGCACAGGCGGCCACGGAGCAGGCCCGTGGCGCCTATGTGGAGCGCCTGGCGGGCCGGGATGAGGCCTACTGGCGCGAAGAGCCGCTGCGGCTCGCCAGGCAGGGGCATCTCTGGGCGCAGGCGCGGGAGTGCCGGGAGCGCATCGCCACACAGCGGCTGGAACAGGCGCGGCGATGGGCGGAACAATCGGAGCGGCAAGGGCGGGCAGTTGCACTGGAGGCATCGCTGCAGCAGCTCGCCATGCGGCATGCCGACGGCCAACAGCGCGTGCGCGACCAGGAACGCCTGCTTGCGCAGGAGCGGCGCATCCAGTCGCTGGAAGCCCACCGGCAGCAACTGCGGCCCGGCGAATCCTGCCCGCTCTGCGGTGCCACCGAACACCCGGCCCTGGCGGCCTACGAAGCCCTGGACGTATCCGCCACCGAATCGGCGCTGGAGAGCGCAAGGCGCGCGCTGGACGCCATCGCCGACGAGCGGCGGCAGTCCGAAGCCACGTTGGCCGCACTGCACGCGCAGCAAGCCCGCGCCCACGAAGATGCGGCGGCCAGCGAGCGCGCGGTGGCAGAGCTGGAGGGCCGCTGGCAAACGCTGTGCGCAGCCCTGGAGTGGCCCGCCGATCGCACCGACAGCGCGTTGCTGGAAGACGCGCAGCGCCGGCATGCCCAGACCGTGGGCGATGTGCAGGCCCATGGCGCTGAACTCGCCCGGGCGCGCGAGCGCGGCGAATCGGCGCAACGCGCGCTGCAGCAGGCCGAGCGCGATGCCGGCGCGGCGCAGCAGGCACGGGCGCTGGCGGAGCGGGATCTTCAGGCCCAGAGGCAGCAACTGCAGTCGCTGGTGGAGGCGCTCGATCGGGTGGCGGCGGACTTGAAGGGCATGGAGAGCGAACTGGCACAGGAGCTCGCCGACCACGGGTACGACCTGCCTGCGCAGCCGGGGCGCTGGCTGCAGGATCGCACGCGCGAACTGGAGGCATGGCAGGCCGACTGCGCCCGCCGCCAGACCCTGTTGGCGCAGCTGCCGCTGCAGCAGCAGAGGGCGAAGGATGCAGAGGCCGTGGCGCAACAGTGGGCGCAGCGCCGGGATGCGCTGGCGGACACCTCGCAACGCCATGCCTTGCAAGAAAAGGACTTCCTGGGTGTGAGCGAAGAAGCGCTGGCGCCTAATCGGCTGGAGGAGCTGCTGCAGCAAGCGGCGCAGGCCGTGCAGACACACGCAGCGGCCCTGGCCACTCTGGGTGGCACGCGCGATGCACAGCAGCAGGCCCATGCCGTGGCGGCCGAAGAGGTGGCGCGCAGGGCAGCCGCCTGGGAAACCGCCCTGGCGGAAAGTCCTTTCACGGATGTCGAAGATTTCCTCGCAGCGCGTCTGGAGCCCGCCGAGCGGCAGGCCCTGCAGGATGGCGTGGAAAGCGCCCGGCAGTCGCTCACCGCCGCGCAGGCGCTGCACCGCGAAGCCGCACAGGCCCTGGACGCGCTGCTGTCCACGCCGTTGTCGGACCGCCCATTGCCCGAGGTGGAAACCGAACTGGCCGATCTGGAAGCGCAGGGCACGCAGGCCGCGCAGCGCCAGGGCGAGATCGCCGGCCGGCTGCGGGAGGACGCGCGCCGGCGCGAGGGCCTGCAGGCGCTGCTCGCGGAAATCGCGGCGCTGGAGGCCGATGCCGACGCATGGCAGCACCTGAACGGCCTGATCGGCTCGGCCGACGGCGCCAAGTACCGCAAGTTCGCCCAGGGACTCACGCTGGACCACCTCGTGCACCTGGCCAATCTGCGGCTGCAGCGGCTGCACGGCCGCTACCAGCTAGCCCGCCGCGCCGGGGGCGAACTCGAGATGGAGGTGGTCGACACCTGGCAGGCCGACGTGGTGCGCGACACGCGCACGCTGTCGGGGGGCGAGAGCTTCCTCGTGAGCCTGGCGCTGGCCCTGGCGCTCTCCGACCTCGTGAGCCACAAGACCCGCATCGATTCGCTGTTCCTCGACGAAGGCTTCGGCACGCTCGACCCGGACACGCTGGAGATCGCGCTCGATGCGCTGGACAGCCTGCAGTCCGGCGGCAAGGCGATCGGCATCATCAGCCACGTGGAGGCGGTGAAGGACCGCATTCCCGTGCAGATCCGCGTGCGCAAGGGCGTGGGCCTGGGTTACAGCGCGCTGGAGCGCCGCTTCGCCGTAACCCCCGGGAGCCATAGCGGCAGCGGCAGTTGACCCCACGCCGGGGGCGAAATGCGAAAAGGCCCCGCTGCGTTGCCGTGGCGGGGCCTCTGGCCCTTCGCAGGGATGCGTGTCGCGGATCAGCCGCCGCGGCGCATCATGTCGAAGAAGTCGACGTTGGTCTTGGTGGCCTTCATGTTCTTGATCATCAGCTCCATGCTTTCGATCTCGTCCATGTTGTAGAGGAACTGGCGCAGGATCCGGGTCTTCTGCAGGATTTCCGGGGGCAGCAGCAGCTCTTCGCGGCGCGTGCCGCTCTTGTTGAGCTCGATCGCCGGGAACACGCGCTTCTCGTAGAGGCGGCGGTTCAGGTGGATTTCGCTGTTGCCGGTGCCCTTGAACTCTTCGAAGATCACTTCGTCCATGCGGCTGCCGGTGTCCACCAGCGCCGTGGCGATGATGGTGAGCGAGCCGCCTTCTTCGACCTTGCGAGCGGCTCCGAAGAAGCGCTTGGGGCGCTGCAGAGCAGCGGCATCCACGCCGCCCGACAGCACCTTGCCGGAAGAGGGCACGACGTTGTTGTAGGCGCGGGCCAGGCGGGTGATGGAGTCCAGCAGGATCACCACGTCCTTCTTGAGCTCGACCAGTCGCTTGGCGCGCTCGATCACCATCTCGGCCACGTGCACGTGGCGGGCGGCGGGCTCGTCGAAGGTGGAGGCGATGATCTCGCCCTTGACCGTGCGCTGCATTTCGGTCACTTCTTCAGGGCGCTCGTCCACCAGCAGCACCATCAGGTGCACGTCGGGGTTGTTGGCCGTGATGGCGTGGGCGATGTGCTGCATCATCATCGTCTTGCCGCTTTTGGGCGGCGCGACGATCAGCGCGCGCTGGCCGCGGCCGATCGGGGCGATGATGTCGATGATCCGGCCCGTGATGTTCTCGTCGCCCTTCATGTCGCGCTCGAGCTTCATCTGCTCCTTGGGGAACAGAGGGGTCAGGTTCTCGAACATGACCTTGTGCTTGTTCTGCTCCGGCGGGCCGCCGTTCACGGCGTCGAGCTTGGTCAGCGCGAAGTAGCGCTCGCCGTCCTTCGGCGTGCGGACCTCGCCCTCGATCATGTCGCCCGTGTGCAGGTTGAAGCGGCGCACCTGGCTGGGGGAGATGTAGATGTCGTCCGTGCTTGCGGTGTAGCTCGTGTCCGGGCTGCGCAGGAAGCCGAAGCCGTCGGGCAGGATCTCCAGCACGCCGTCGGCGAAGACCTGCTCGCCCGCCTTCGCGCGCTTCTTGATGATCGCGAACATCAGCTCCTGCTTGCGCATGCGCCCGGTGTTCTCGATCTCCAGCTCTTCGGCCTGCTTCAGCACTTCGGACACGTGCAGTGCCTTGAGTTCGTTTAGATGCATGGGGGTGACTCCGAAACGGAGTAAATAGGAATTCAGGGGGAGACCGCATGCCGGGGGGACTGCTCATGGCGTCCAGGCGGGTCTGGAGGATCTGCGACGGGGGCCGATGCTGGGCTGGCCCGGTGATCGATGCGGATTATGACAGGAAAAGGCGCCCGCTCATCAGGGGCTTTGCACGGGTGCCGGCAAGTGGGTGCCGGAAGGGGGAGGGCCGGTGCGCAAGGGGCATGCAGGCCTGGCGCACCGGGAGTGCCGGGAGACTCAGGCGAGCTGCTGGTCGATGAAGGACGTCAGCTGCGCCTTGCTCATCGCGCCGACCTTCGTGGCGGCGAGCTGGCCGTCCTTGAACAGCATGAGCGTGGGGATGCCGCGGATGCCGAACTTGGCGGGCACTTCGCGGTTCTCGTCCACGTTCATCTTGGCCACGGTGAGCTTGCCCTGGTAGGAATCGGCGACTTCGTCGAGGATGGGGGCGATCATCTTGCACGGGCCGCACCACTCGGCCCAGTAGTCCACCAGTACCGTGGTGCCGGGTTGCAGCACGTCGGCTTCGAAGCTGGCGTCGGAGATGTGTTTGATCAGTTCGCTGGCCATGGCGCGTTCCTTGTGGAGGCGAAGTAAATGGATTGTGGGGAAAGGTGCGGATACAGTCCTGGGATTGTGACAGAAAGACATTCCCTGCTCGATGTGGTGGATAGCGACTCAGGCGCTATGACAGTCATAGCGAAAACCGAATCGCGGAACGATGCCTGGAAGGTGCTGCTCGACCATCTGGACCGCTTCGTGCGCAGTACCGGGCAGCCTGCGGGCGCGGCGGTGGTGCTCGTTCCCTACGCCCAGCTCATGGGGGAGGCCCAGCGCCGCTGGGCGAGCGCCTTTCCGGACGGCTTCGCGCCGCGCTTCGAGACCACCCGCAACTGGGCCGCGCGCCTGGCGACTTTCGTGCCCGAAGGCGACGACCTGGCGCGCGATACGGCGCGGGACACGCTCACCGCCCGCTCCCTGCTGGACCGGGCGGGACTGGGCGGGCAGCGCGACGTGCTGGCGGGGCCGCTGCTCGATGCCGCATGCCAGCTCGCGCCGGCGGTCGCCGCCGTGCCCCCTGCAGGCCGCGAGGCCTGGGCGGAGAGGATGCGGTCGTGGCTGCCCCCCGCGGCCGATGGCGCGGCCCTGCGCTACGAAGCGGCGGTCGCCCGCATCGCGCTGGAATGGGCCCTGGCCACGCGCCACGTCACCGACGTGCTGTTCGAGCCGCGCGTGCGTGCCGCCGCCCCCGTCCTGGTGGTGCTGGACGGATTCCAGCCCGATCCGCTGGCACATGCGCTCTGCGCCCTCTGGGGGGCGGAGCGCGCCTGCGTGCTGCCGCTGTGTCCTCCTTCTGCCCCCGCCGCCGGCGACGTGGCGCTGCAGGCAGCTGCGGACGCGGAGGACGAGGCCCAGAGGGCGGCCGCCTGCGTGCTGCGGCATGTGGCCGAAGGCCGCACGCCGGTGGCCCTGGCGGCCATCGACCGGGCACTGACGCGGCGCATCAGCGCGCTGCTGGCAGGGCGGGGCGTGGGCGTGCACGACGAGAACGGCTGGACGCTGTCCACCACCCGGGCGGGGGCGCAGGTGATGGCGGCCCTGCGCGCCTGCATGGCGCATGCCTCCGGCGATGCGGTGCTCGACTGGCTCAAGCACGTTCCCACGGCCGATGCCGAGGCGCTGCGGCAGGCCGAGCGCTGGCTGCGGCGCGCCGGCATGGGTGACTGGGCGGCGGCCGTGCGCAGCACCGGGCTGGCGGCCGGGGCAGCGCAGGACGCGTCCGAGGCGGACGTTCCCGAAGCGCAAGGCTCCTCCACGGCGGAGGGCTGGCGGGCGCTGGTGCGGCGTGCGGAAGCATGGCGCGCATTGCTGCAGGCCCCGCGCGATCTGCCAGGCTGGCTCGCCGCGCTGCGGGCGCTGCTGCAGTCCACGGGTCAGTGGGAGCGGCTGCAGGCGGACGCCGCCGGACTGCGCGTGCTGGCGGAATTGCGGCTCGACCTGGCCCAGGAAGGCGAGTGGCGCGGGCTGGATGCCTCCGGCCGGCCGCTGTCACTGGCCGAGTTCGTGCATTGGGCGGACGAGGTACTGGAGGCGGGGCGCTTCCGTCCCGAATTCGGCGGCGACGGGGCCCCGGACGCCGTCGTGGTGCCCCTGCCGCAGATGCTGGCGCGGCCCTTCGCGGCCCTGGTCGCCGCCGGATGCGATGAAAAGCGCCTGCAGGCCGCGCCGGAACCTCCCGGCGCCTGGACCAAGGAGCAGCGCAAGGAACTGGGGCTGCCCCGGCGGGAAGACCTGGAGGCCGCGCAGCGTGCCGCATGGGCGCACGCGCTGTCGGTGGGTCACGTGGACGTGCTGTGGCGCATTGGCGACGAGGGGGGCGAACCGCTGCTGGCCAGCCCGCTGGTGCTGGCCCTGCAGGCCGAAGGGGCCCCCCGCGCGGGAACCGACCCGCGCGAGTTGCGCGCGGTGGCGCCTTCGCCGGTGCCCAGGCCGCTGCCGCGCGGCGATGCGTTGCCGCTCGCGAGGGTATCGTCGTCGGCCTATTCGGACCTGCGGCACTGCCCTTACCGTTTCTTCGCCCTGCGGCTGCTGGGCCTGCAGGAGTCGGACGAACTGGGCACGGAGGTGGACAAGCGCGATTTCGGCAACTGGCTGCACGCCGTGCTGCAGCGTTTCCACGAGGGCTTGCGCGATGCACCGGTGGAGGACGCCGCAGCGCGCCGCCAGTTGCTGGATGCCGCGGCCGAGGCCACGACCCGCGCCCAGCGGCTGTCGGTGGGCGAGTTCCTGCCGTTCTCGGCTGGCTGGCCGGCCCTGCGCGAAGGCTACCTGCGCTGGCTGGCAGGGCACGAGGCTGGCGGCGCTCGCTTCCGCGAGGCGGAGCGGCGCTGCGTGCAGCCGCTCGGGCCCCTGGAGCTGATCGGCACCCTGGACCGCGTGGACGCGGTGCGCGCTTCCGTGCCCGGCGAGCCGCCCACGGTGATGGTGATCGACTACAAGACCGAGGGCGAATCCGCGACCTGGCGCCGCATTGCCGCCGGCACCGAGGACACGCAACTGGCTTTCTATGCCGCGCTGCTGGGCGACGACACACTGCGCGCCCTCTACGTGAACGTCGGCGAGCGCGGCGAAACCCGCAGCTTCGAGCAGGAAGACGTCGTGGCACTGCGCGACCAGCTGGTCGAGGGCCTGCTGCACGACTTCGCCCGCATCGCGGAAGGTGACCCGCTGCCGGCGCTCGGCGAAGGGGCGGTGTGCGACTACTGCTCTGCCCGCGGGCTGTGCCGCAAGGATTTCTGGAGTGATTGAAACCACTCCCCTGAGGCGCTACGCGCCTTCCCCCCGCTCTCGCTACGCTGCGCTTCGCGGGCAGGAGGACGACGCCAGCGCGGCGGGGCGGCCCTTGCGCGGCGTCTGCTGGCCTGGGGCCCGCCGGTCTCAAGCGCCGCTGGCCTTGGCGATTGCCGCCGTGATGAACACCCATGATGGAGATGCGTGTGCAGGCTGCCTATGAACACAACGGCCGGCCCGTGGAGCGCGAGGCTTTCTACGCCATCGCCTGCGACCCCGCCCGCAGCGTGGCGGTAGAGGCCTGCGCGGGCGCTGGCAAGACCTGGATGCTGGTGTCCCGCATCCTGCGCGCGCTACTGGAAGGCTGCAGGCCGCACGAGATCCTGGCGATCACGTTCACCAAGAAGGCCGCGGGCGAGATGCGGCAGCGCCTGCTGGAATGGCTGGAGGTTTTTTCGCACCTGCCGCTGCCCGCGCTGCGCACGGAGCTGGAAGCCCGGGGCGTGCCGGCGGAGCAGGCCACGGAAGACGCCTGCGCGCGCCTGCAGGGCCTGTTCCTGCAGGTGCTGGGTGCGGGCCGCCCGGTGCAGATCCGCACCTTCCACAGCTGGTTCGCCGCATTGCTCGGAACCGCGCCACTGGCGGTGCTGCAGTCGCGCGGGCTGCCGCTGCATTACGAACTGCTGGAAGACGATGCCGAGGCCGTGCGCCGGGTGTGGCCGCTGTTCCTGCAGCAGGTGGCGGCCGATGCCGGCCTGGGGGCGGATTTCGCCGATTCCGTGGCCCTGCACGGCCGTTCCCAGACCCGCAAGGCGCTGGAGTCGGCCCTGGCGAAGCGCGTGGAGTTCGAGCTGGCGGAAGAGGGCGGCGTGGTCGATGCCTCGGTCCCGCCGTTCCATGCGCAGTCGCCGCAATGGGCGGGCCTGGACCACCCCGCGCAGGCGCTCGCGGCGGAGGACTGCCGCGCACGCTGGCTGGCCTGGGCCGCGGCGCTGGGCTCGGAGTCCGGCAAGACGCCGCAGAAGGCCGGGGATGCCATCGTCACGGCGTTCTGCGACATCGCGGACCTGCAGGAGCGGCTGGAGGCGCTGCGGGGGGCGCTCTTTGTCGCCGATGAGGACCGGCTCACCCGCCATCTCGAGAAATTCGCCGCGGCGCAGGAGGCGGAGCGCGAACTGCAGGCCCTGTGCGTCGCGCGGCGCCAGCACGAGGCCTGGCTGCACCAGCAGCGCATGGCGCGGCTGACCCGGGCGCTGGTGGCGGCCTTCGGTGCGCTCAAGCGCGACCGGGGCTGGGTGGACATGAACGACGTGGAGCGCACCGCGCTGGTGATGCTGTCCGATCCCGTGCTCAGCGGCTGGGTGCAGGAGCGCCTGGACGCGCGCGTGCGCCATCTGCTGATCGACGAGTTCCAGGACACCAACCCGCTGCAGTGGCAGGCGCTGCATGCCTGGCTCGCCGGGTATGTCGGCACGGGGGGAGGGCAGCAGCCGCCCAGCGTGTTCATCGTGGGCGACCCCAAGCAGAGCATCTACCGCTTTCGCCGCGCCGAGCCCCAGGTGTTCCGCGCCGCGCAGGCCTTCGTGCGCCAGGGCCTGGGCGGCGACCTGCTCGCCTGCGACCACACGCGCCGCAATGCCCCGGAAGTGATCGCCGCGGTCAATGCCGTCATGGGCGCCGCGCAGGCCCGGGCCGACTATGCGGGATTCCGCGACCATACGACCGAATCTCGGGACGCGGGCGTGCTGCTGCGCCTGCCGCCCATCGAAGACGCCGCGGACGATGCCGAGGATGGGCAACCGCAGGCCCGGCCCGACCCCCTTGTCTGGCGCGACAGCCTGGTCCAGCCGCGGCATGAGGCGGAAGAGACCCTGCGCATGCGCGAATGCCAGCAGGCCGCCCGCTGGGTGGCCGACCGGATCGCAGCCGGCGTGCCGGCGCGGCAGATCATGGTGCTGGCGCGCAAGCGCGACCGCCTGTCGGCCCTGCAGGATGCCTTGCGCGACCTGCACCTGCCGTGCGTGCAGCCCGAGAAGGTGGAACTGTGCGAGGCCCCGGAAGTGCAGGACGTGGTGGCCCTGCTGGATGTGCTGGTCTCTCCGGGGCACGATCTGTCCCTGGCCCGCGCCTTGCGCTCCCCCTTGTTCGGCGTGGACGACGCGCTGCTGGTGCGCGTGGCGGCTGCCCGCAGGGAAGCGGAGCGCGCCGCCGTGCCCGGGCCGCAGGAGGGCGGCGTGCCGGGCTGGCTGGAACTGCTGGCGGACCGGGCGCTGCTGGACACCGAGTTGCCCGCGCTGTCGCATGATTTGCAGCTCTACCGCCAGTGGGTGGACCAGTGGCCGCCCCACGATGCACTGGACGCGATCTACCGGCACCGCGACGTGCTCGCCCGGTATGCGGCGGCGGCGCCGGCGCCGCTGCGGCCCGGCGTGCTGGCGAACCTGCGCGCGCTGTTGTCGGCGGCACTGCAGCAGGATGGTGGCCGCTACCTGACGCCCTACGCTTTCGTGCGCGCCCTGAAGCGGCCGGGGCAGCGCGCCCCCGGCCGCGTGGACGCGGATGCCGTGCGCCTTCTGACCATCCACGGAGCGAAGGGGCTGGAGGCGGACGCCGTGCTGCTGCTGGACACCGACGGCCGTGCCCGGAAGGCCGAGACCATGGGGGTGCTGGTGGACTGGCCCGGCGAACTGCCGGCCCCGCGCCGCTTCGTCTTCCTGGCGAGCGAGGCGTCGCCCCCGCCCAGCGCTGCCGATGCACTGGCCGCCGAGCAGGCGGAGCGCCAGCGCGAGGAGATCAATACCCTGTACGTGGCCATGACGCGCGCGCGCCACTGCCTGGCGCTGTCGTGCGTGCGCGCGTCGCAGTCCGCACCGGGCAGTTGGTGGAACCGGGTCGCGCCCCTGGCGGCCGACGTGCCGCAGGATACCTCCGGCCCGGCCGGCGGCGTGCGGGACGGGCAGGACGCCGCGGTGGACGCGCAACTGCCGGAACTGCCCGGATGGCGGGACGCCGCGCCGCTGCCCATGGGGCCGCCGCCCGGAGCCGGGCTGGAGGCAGGAGCAGGAACAGACGTGCCCGCTGCCGGACTTCCCCGGGAACGCCGTGCGCCGTCCACACCGGTGTCCCGGCAGGGCGAGGCGATGCACCAGTTGCTGGAGCAGGCGGGACTGGCTGGCAGACTGCCCGGCGCCGCCGCAGGAGGCTCCGCCCGCTGGACGCGTGCGCGCCTGCAGCAGCTGGCGCGGGATTTCGAATTGCCCGCCGAACTGGCCGAGCGCGCTGCAGCCATGGCCTCGCGCATTCTGCAGGGCGAGGGGGCCTGGGCCTGGAACAGCGCCGACATCGAACTGGCCATGGACGAGGCCCCTATCGTTCACCGCGGGCAGACCCTGCGCATCGACCGGCTCGTGCGGCGCTCCATCGACGGTCGCAGGGAGTGGTGGGTGCTGGACTACAAGAGCGCGGCGGACCCCGAGCGGCAGGCGGAGCTGGTGGAGCAGATGCGGCGCTACCGCCAGGCCGTGCAGGCCCAGCTCCCCGGAGAGCCCGTGCGTGCCGCGTTCCTGACCGGCGATGGCCGCATGGTGGAGGTGGATTCTTCCTCCCGGAGCCTCCCGGAGCCCGCGCAGCCCTTACCATCGCCCACCCCGGCGGCCGGTCCATCGCCCGCGGCCGTCGCGGCCCCTCCATCGGGGCCGCTGCCCGTGCAGGGCTCGCTGTTCGATTGATACCCGCCCGTTCCCTTCCTCCCCACGCCCACTGTTCGCACCGCCATGTCGTCTTCTTCCGCTTCCCTGCCGGCCGCCGGCCTTCCGACCTGTGATGTGGCCGTGGTCGGCGGCGGGCCGTCGGGCCTGATGGCAGCCGAGGTGATGGCCGCGCGCGGCCTGTCCGTGCAGGTGTTCGACGCGATGCCCTCGGTGGGACGCAAGTTCCTGCTGGCGGGCAAGGGCGGACTCAACCTCACGCACTCCGAGCCGTTCGGCCCTTTCCTGGAGCGCTACGGCGACCGTGCCGGTGCCCTGGAGCCCGTCCTGCACGCCTTCGGCCCCGATGCCCTGCGCGACTGGGCGCGGGCGCTGGGCGTGGAGACCTTCGTCGGCACCTCCGGCCGTGTCTTCCCGGTGGACATGAAGGCCGCGCCGCTGCTGCGGGCCTGGCTGCACCGGCTGCGCGGCATGGGCGTGCAGTTCCACATGCGGCACCGCTGGCTCGGCTCCGAGGGGGAGGCTGCGCCCGGGGCTGGCTCCACGCCGGGGGCGGTCGCGCTGCGCTTCGCCGCCCCGGCGGGCGAGGTGCAGGTACAGGCGCGCGCTGCCGTGCTGGCCCTGGGCGGCGCAAGCTGGCAGCGCCTGGGCTCCGACGGGGCCTGGGTACCGTGGCTGGAGGCCCGGGGCGTGGCGGTGGCGCCGCTGCGGCCGGCGAACTGCGGCTTCGATGTGCTGGGCCCCGGCGCTCCGGCCGACGCCAGCCGGCGCGAGTTCCTGCAGGCGCTCCTGGGGCGCGGTGCCCCGCCGGTGGGATGGACGCCGCACTTCGCCGAGCGCTTTGCCGGCCAGCCGTTCAAGTCGGTGGCCCTGCATTTCACCGACAGCCAGGGACGGGCGTTCCACCGCCGCGGCGAGTTCGTGGCCACGGCGTCCGGCGTCGAGGGCAGCCTCGTGTATGCGGCCTCCGCCCTGCTGCGCGACGAGATCGCCGCCCATGGGCACGCCACCTTCCACCTGGACCTGCTGCCGGACCATACGCCCGAGCGCGTGGAGAAGGAAGTGCGGCATCCGCGCGGCTCGCGCAGCCTGAGCAGCCACCTCAAGAGCCGCCTCGGGCTCGACGGCATCAAGGTCGCAGTGCTGTATGAACAGTTGGGCAGGGAGGGCATGCAGGATGCGCGGGCGCTGGCGCATGCGATCAAGGCGGTGCCGGTCACCGTGGTGGCCTGCCGGCCGCTGGACGAGGCCATCAGCGCGGCCGGGGGGGTCGCATTCGAGGCGGCGGATGCCCACGGCATGCTGGCGGCCTGGCCGGGCGTGTTTTGCGCCGGGGAGATGCTGGACTGGGAAGCCCCTACGGGGGGCTACCTGCTCACGGCCTGCATGGCCACCGGCGCAGCGGCGGGGCAGGGCGTGCTGCAGTGGCTGCAGAAAGGGAAATGAAGTTGACGAGCCTTACCCCCGGCACTGGCTCCACGGTTAGGGCTGCTTGGTTCCCCACCTGACCCGGTTGGCCGCTTCCCCATGCGGGGAGGCCCGTCACTGCGGATTGTACCCAATCACCGGGGGGCCTCCGGGCAAATTCCCGTCCACCGATGCCGTGATCCGGAAAACGCCCACCAATTGCTCCAGCCGCGAGGCCTGGCTGGTCAGGGACTGGGCCGCGGCGGTGGCCTCTTCCACCAGCGCGGCGTTCTGCTGGGTGGCCTGGTCCATGTGGGTCACGGCCTGGTTCACCTGGTCGATGCCGGCGGCCTGCTCCTGGTTGGCGGAGGCGATCTCCTGGATCAGGCGCGCCACCTGCTGCACGCTGTCCACCACCTCGCCCATGGTCGTGCCGGCCTGGTTCACCAGGCGGGAGCTTTCGCGCACCTGCTGCACCGAGGTGTCGATCAGCTGCTTGATCTCCTTAGCGGCCGAGGCCGAGCGCTGAGCGAGGCTGCGCACCTCGCTGGCGACCACCGCGAAGCCGCGGCCCTGCTCGCCGGCCCGGGCCGCTTCCACGGCGGCATTCAGCGCCAGGATGTTGGTCTGGAACGCGATGCCGTCGATCACGCCGATGATGTCCACGATGCGCCGGGACGAATCGGTCACCGCGCCCATGGTGCTCACCATCTGCCCGACCATCGCGCCGCCGCGCTGCGCGACCTCGGACGTGGAGCCTGCCAGCTGCGCCGCGTGGCGGGCGTTGTCGGCGTTCTGGCGCACGGTGCTGGTGAGCTGCTCCATCGAGGCGGCCGTCTGTTGCAGGGCGCTGGCCTGCTGCTCGGTGCGGGCGGAGAGGTCGTTGTTGCCCGCCGCGATCTCGGCCGAGGCCGTGTTGATCGACTGGGTGCCGGACCGTACCTCGGCCACGATATGGGCGATGCTCTGGCGCATGCGCTCCAGCCCGTGCAGCACGCTGGACCGGTCGCCCTGCTTGAGGGCGATCGGATGGGCGAGGTGGCCCTGCGCGATGGCGTCGCTGACGCGCAATGCTTCGCCGGGCTCGCCGCCCAGTTCGCGCACCAGGCCGCGGGCGATCGCCAGGCCCAGCGCGAGCAGCAGGCCCGCCAGCACCAGCGCGCCCAGTCCGAAGCGCAGGATGCGTTCATTCACCGTGGCGGCCACCGTGTCCACGTACACCCCCGATCCGATCACCCAACCCCAGGGGGCGAAACCCTTGACGTACGAGATCTTGGGTACAGGGTCGGTTGCGCCGGGCTTGGGCCACAGGTAGGGAACGAAGCCCGCGCCGCTTTGCCGCACCATGTCAGCGAAAGCCATGAACAGGTACTTGCCGGTCGGGTCCTTGGTCTCCGCCAGGTTCTTGCCTTCCAGCTCGGGGCGGATGGGGTGCACGAGCATGACCGGCCCCATGTCGTTGATCCAGAGATATTCGTTGCCGCTGTAGCGCATGGCGCGCAGGGCGTCCATGGACATCTGCCGGGCCTGGGCATCGGTGAGCTTTCCCTGGGCGGCAAGGGCCTGGTAATAGGTGACCAGGCTGTGGGCGACTTCCACCGTCTGCCGCACGCTGGCCTGGCGCTCTTCCATGATGAGCTTGCGCTCGGAGGCCAGCAGCACGGCGGTGATCAGCACGATGCCCAGCAGGGCGCAGCCGATCAGCAGGCCCAGGCGGCGGGCGATGCCCATGCGGGCGAGCCAAGGCGTGTCTTTGTCCATGATCACCTCTTTTCCAGTGCAGGTGGCCGGTGCGGAAATGACCGGCGACGGCCTGTCACCAAATGTTAGTGGCCTGTACGCGCCTGCGGGGGCTGGCGACCCCCGTAGAATCCCGCAGATGTCCTATCTCGTGCTCGCCCGCAAATACCGTCCCAAGACCTTCTCGGAGATGGTCGGGCAGGAACATGTGGTGCAGGCGCTCTCCAATGCGCTCATCCAGCAGCGCCTGCACCATGCGTACCTTTTCACCGGCACGCGGGGGGTGGGCAAGACCACGGTGTCGCGCATCCTGGCCAAGTCGCTCAACTGCCAGGGCGAGGACGGGCAGGGCGGCATCACCGCCACGCCCTGCGGCGTATGCCAGGCATGCCGGGACATCGATGCCGGCCGCTTTGTCGATTACACCGAGCTCGACGCCGCATCCAACCGCGGCGTGGACGAGGTGCAGGGCCTGCTGGAGCAGGCCGTGTACAAGCCCGTGCAGGGCCGATTCAAGGTCTTCATGATCGATGAGGTCCACATGCTCACGAACACCGCGTTCAACGCGATGCTCAAGACGCTGGAGGAGCCGCCGGAATACCTGAAGTTCGTGCTGGCAACGACCGATCCGCAGAAGGTGCCGGTCACCGTGCTCAGCCGGTGTCTGCAGTTCAACCTGCGGCCCATGGCGCCGGAGACCGTGCTGGAGCACCTCACCCGGGTGCTCGCCCAGGAAAGCGTACCGGCCGAGCCGCAGGCGCTGCGGCTGCTGGCGCGCGCGGCGCGCGGCTCCATGCGCGATGCGCTGTCGCTCACCGACCAGGCCATCGCCTTCGGCAGCGGCCAGCTCCAGGAAGCCGGCGTGCGCCAGATGCTGGGCAGCGTGGACCGCAGCTATGTGTTCCGCCTGATCGACGCGCTGGCGCGCGGCGACGGGCGCACGGTGGTGGAGACCTCCGAGTCCCTGCGCATGCACGGGCTGTCTGCTGCCTCCACGCTCGAGGAAATGAGCGCCGTGCTGCAGCGCATGGCCGTGTTCCAGGCCGTCCCCCAGATGGCCGAAGCGGTGGATCCGGCCGATCCGGAAGGCTCCGAGGTGGCACGGCTGGCCGGAACGCTGCCCGCCGACGAGACGCAACTGCTCTACAGCATCTGCCTGCACGGACGCACGGAGCTCGGTCTCGCGCCCGACGAGTACGCGGCCCTCACCATGGCGCTGCTGCGGCTGCTGGCGTTCAAGCCGGCAGCGGAGGGCGGAGCGCCCCCGGCGGAAAAAAAAACACTGAAACCTTCCCCGGCGGAGCCCCCGGCGCCTGAGCCGGCGCCCGCTGCGGAGCCTGCGCCCTCGATTCCGGCGCCCGAGGCGGACGCAGCGCCGGCCGGGCCTGCCCCCGTGGCACCTGTGCGCAGGCCTGAGGCCACTCCCGCCGAAACCGAAACCCACGTGCCGTCCGCCCGGTCCGCTTCCCCGCTGCAGGAGCCGCCGCACGCCCGGGCGCCCTGGGCGGAACCGCCCCCGGAGACCGCGACGGTGGATGCCGCGTCCGCTCCTGCAGAGGCGCCTTCGTCCGGCACTGCCGTGGCGGCGGCCGTGCGCCTGCCGGTCAGGACGCCCGCCGACCTGCACGCGCCCCGGCCCGCCGAAGCGCCGGCGCCTGCCGCAAGCGCCCCGGATTTCGTGGCCATTCCCGTGCGGGTCGCACCCGAGCCCGGCATGCGGCTGCAGCCTGCGGCCGCCGCGCCCGGCACCCTGCCGGCCTCGGCCCGCTACACGCCGACGGAAGAGGGCGATGTCTGGCATGCCACCGTGATGCATCTGGTCGCGGCCGAGGCCATCAATGCGCTGGTACGCGAACTCGCGCTGCAGTCCCAACTGGTGGCGCGCGACGCCGACCACTGGCTGCTGCGCGTGGAGCGCGAGTCGCTCAACCAGCCCACCGCCCGCGAGCGCCTGCGCGCTGCGCTGGAGGCGGCCGGCTTCGCCCGTCAGATCAGCGTGGAGGTGGGCGCCGTCATCGACAGTCCCGCGCGGCGCAATGCGCACGCGGCCGCGCAACGGCAGCGGCGTGCGCAGGAGATCGTGGAAAACGACCCCTACGTCCAGGCGCTGGTGCGGGACTTCGGGGCGAGAATCGTCCCTGGCAGCATCAAGCCCGCATGAAGGCCTGCATGAACGCTCGCACGGCGCGCGGAACGGTCCGGAGTGGCTGCGCAGCGCACCGTCCTGCCGGCCCCGCCTGATTTTTTCGCTTTCGTGTCTTAGACCCCCCAGAGAAAAGGAATCCCATGTTCAACAAAGGACAACTCGCCGGCCTCATGAAGCAGGCCCAGGCCATGCAGGACAACCTGAAGAAGGCCCAGGACGAACTCGCCCTGATCGAGGTCGAGGGCGAATCCGGCGCCGGTCTCGTCAAGGTGCTGATGACCTGCAAGCACGACGTGAAGCGCGTCACCATCGACCCCAGCCTGCTGTCGGACGACAAGGACATGCTGGAAGACCTGGTGGCCGCCGCCTTCAATGCCGCGGTGCGCAAGGCCGAGGAAACCTCGCAGGAGAAGATGGGCAAGCTGGCCGCCGGCATGCCGGGCATGCCGCCCGGAATGAAGTTCCCCTTCTGACCGGCATGCCTGCCATGCCGTCCGGCTCCGACATGCACTCCCTCGACACCCTCGTGCAGGCACTGCGGCGCCTGCCGGGCGTGGGTGTGAAGTCGGCCCAGCGCATGGCGTTTCACCTGCTGCAGCACGACCGGCAGGGCGCCGAGCTGCTGTCCCGCGCACTGCACGACGCCGCGCAGTCGGTGCGGCACTGCGCGCGCTGCCACACCTTCACCGAGGGCGAGGTGTGCTCGACATGCCTCGATCCCTCGCGCGACGGCTCCCGGCTGGCCGTGGTCGAAACCCCCGCGGACCAGGCCGCGCTGGAGCGCACGGGTGCCTTCCGGGGGCTCTACTTCGTCCTGATGGGCAAGCTGTCTCCGCTCGACGGCATCGGCCCGAAGGACATCGGCTTCGGCAAGCTGCTGGAGCGTGCGGGCGATGGCGTGGTCCAGGAAGTCATCCTCGCCACCAACTTCACGGCCGAGGGCGAGGCGACCGCACATGCCCTCAGCGAAACGCTCAAGGCGAGCGGCATGCACGTGACGCGGCTCGCGCGCGGCGTGCCCGTGGGCAGCGAACTGGAGTATGTGGACCTGGGCACCATCGCCCACGCCCTCGTGGACCGGCGATAGCCCGGGCGGCGCCAGACTTTCCGGAAGATCGACATGAATTCCCTGCACATCGCCCGCTTCACCGTGGCGTACTGGTGCGTTTTCGCGATGGCGCTCATGCCCGTGGCCTGCGCCGTGCTGGCCAAGCGCGGCGGATTCAGGGCCGCGGACAACCGCGATCCGCGTGGCTGGGCAGCGAGGCAGACCGACTGGCGCGCCCGCGCGCTCGCAGCGCAGGCCAATACCTTCGAATGCCTGCCGTTCTTCATCGGCGCGGTGATCGTCGCGCACCAGTTGGGGGCCGCGCAGACCCTGCTGGACCTGCTGGCGCTGACCTTCGTGCTGCTGCGGGTGTTCTACGTGCTGATGTACGTCTCCGACATGCCCACCGTCCGCAGCGCCGTCTGGCTGGGCGCGTTCGCGGTCAACGCGGCCATTTTCTTCCTGGGCTACCGCTGACGGGACTGCAGCCCGCCTCGGGCATGGCCGCATGGCGAAGCCGGTCCGGCTTCGGTTCCCTGCTTTTCCTTGCGGTTTACAGGGATTTTCCCCGGTGCCGGCGGGAAGGTTTTCGGGCACGATTGCTGCAGTGCAGCATAAATCACGCTCCGTTCCATGACCCCGTCGTCCTTCAGCCGCCGCCGCCTGGGCGCGATGGCCCTGTCCCTGCCGCTGGCCGGCCTGGCAGGTGCCGGTGCGCACGCGCTGGTGCCGTCGTTCAGCGCGGCATCCCAGGGACGGGTGCGGGTGGCCGTGGGCGGAGCGGGCCTGCTGTACTACCTGCCCCTCACCGTGGCCTGGCAATTGGGCTTCTTCCGCGCCGAAGGATTGGACGTGACGATCCAGGATTACGCCGGTGGAGCGCTCGCGCTGCAGGCCGTGGAGCAGGGCGCGGCGGATGTCTGCTGCGGGGGCTACGACCATACGCTGCGCCGGCAACTGCAGGGGCTGGACTACTGCGCCCTCGTGCTCCAGGGCCGGGCTCCGCAGCTGGCATTCGCCGCCTCCGCGCGCAGCTGGCCCATGCGGAGCGTGCAGAGCTTCAAGGGCCTGCGGGTGGGCGTGACGGCACCGGGCTCATCCACGCACATGCTGGCGCAGTTGGCGCTGTCGCAGAACGGCGCATCGCTGGAGGGTATTTCCTTCGTCGGCGTGGGCGCCTCCGGCCGCGGCGCAATGTCCGCGCTGCGCCAGGGCCGCATCCATGCGCTCTGCCATGCCGACCCGGTGGTGAGCGTGCTCGAGCAGCACGGTGAGGTGCGGCTGCTGTGCGATACCCGCACCCTCAAGGGATCGCAGGAGCTCTTCGGCGGCACCATGCCTTCGTCCAGCCTGTACGCGCCCAGGGCTTTCGTGCAGCAGCACGCCACGGTGTCGCAGGCGCTCGTGCATGCCATGGTGCATGCGCTCAAGTGGCTGCAGACGGCCAGCGCCACGGACCTCATGCGCGTGGTGCCGCAGGACGACCTGCTCGGCGACCGCGGCGCCTACATGGCGGCGTTCCACAAGGTGCGCGACACCTTCTCTCCGGACGGCATGATGCCCGACGACGGTCCTGCCACGGCCCTGCGCGCGCTGGCGCGGCTGCGACCGGAATGGGCCGCCTCGAAGGTGGATCTCGGGCGCACGTATACCAACGAATATGCACGCAGGGCCAAGGCGAAGTTCAATGCCTGAGTCTGGCGGCAGGCGCCGAAGTGGCGCCCTGGTCCGACATGGCGGCGCCATGGCCCGGCGTTAGATTCCGGCCACTGCCCGGCAAACGGCATCCGGGCACCGGCCGGCCGCGCTGCGGACGCCTGCTTGCAGCCTCCAACCCGTTCCCGAGGAACCCTCTCCCATGACACTGAACCTCAGCATCGGCCCGCTCGTGGCCCTCATCGCCGGCATCCTCATTCTGGTGATGCCGCGCCTGCTCAACTTCATCGTGGCGATCTACCTCATCCTCATCGGCGTGCTCGGGCTGGTGGGAATGCACAATCTGAGGATCTGACGGGCGCGGGCGGCGCCCCGCCAGCGCTTTCCCGTCAGCGCTTCTTCACGCGCGACGGCGTACCGCCCTTGCGGGAAGGCGCGGGCGCCGCAGCCTTCTTCGCCGTGCCCCTGGAGGGCGCGGCCGACTGCCGGCTGCTCCGGCTGCCGCTGGTGGCCGAGGGGCCGGACGTCATGCGCACCGGCAGATACACGACCACCGCCTCGCCGGCCCTGAAGGAGGCCGTGGATTTGACGTCGTTCCAGTTCGAGACGTCTGCAGTGGTGACCTTGTAGCGCCGGGCGATGGTGGCCACAGAATCGCGCTTGCCGGCGCGCACCGTGGTGCGGCGGGTGACGATCTCGGGGGTGAACGCGACCTGGCCGTTGTCGGCCAGCTGCCCGGGCACGTCCGCCTGCGTCGCGTTGCCGCGGGGCACCATCAGGGCCGATCCGGCCTTGATGAGCATGCGCGGCGGGATCTTGTTCACGTTGCGCAGGTCGGCCTCGCTCATGCCGACGCGCTGCGCCGCCGCGGAGACGCTCATCGTGGTCGGCACGCTCCAGACCGTCCAGCTCGCGTACTGGCCCTCGGTGTAGGCCTCCAGGTTCTTGCGGAAGACCTGCGCGTTGTCCCAGGGCAGCAGGATCTGCGGCATGCCGGCCGCGAGGATGATGGGCTTGTGCAGCGAGGGGTTGAGCTCGCGGAAGTCCTGCTCGCGCACGCCCGCCAGGCTGGCGACCAGCGAGACGTCGATGTCGCGGGTGATGTCCACCGTCTGGAAGTAGGGGTGGTTCTCGATCAGCGGCAGCTCGGTGTTGAAGCGCTCCGGGTGCGCGACGATGTTCTTCACCGCCTGCAGCTTGGGCACGTACATGCGGGTTTCCGCCGGCATGTTCAGGTCGGTGTAGCCGGTGCCCAGGCCCATCTTCTGGTTGCGGGCGATGGCGCGGCTCACATTGCCTTCGCCCCAGTTGTAGGCAGCCAGGGCCAGGTGCCAGTCGCCGAAGATGCCGTAGAGCCGCTGCAGGTAGTCCAGCGCCGCGCGCGTGGACGCGAGCACGTCGCGCCGGTCGTCGCGGAAGGCGTTCTGCTTGAGCTGGTAGTCGCTGCCCGTGGCGGGCATGAACTGCCACATGCCCACGGCCTTGGCGCTGGAGATCGCCATGGGGTTGAAGGCACTCTCGATATAGGGCAGGAGCGCCAGTTCGGTGGGCATGCCGCGCAGCTCCAGTTCTTCCACGATGTGGAAGATGTACTTGCTGGAGCGCTCGGTCATGCGCTGCATGTAATCGGGCCGGCTGGCATACCAGAGCTCGCGGTCGCGCACCAGGTCCTGGTCGAGGTCCGGCATGGCGAAGCCGCGGCGGATGCGGTCCCACAGGTCGGTGGGCGCGGCCAGCGAGGTCACGCCGAAGTGGCTCGCGTCCGCGGCGGTGATGGGGCGCAGCGGGGGAGAACCGGCCACGGGCGGGGTGGCCGCGGTGCCGCCCGTGCTGGAGGAGGTGGCCGGGGCGTCCTTGCCGGGGGTGCCGGGTGCCGCGCAGCCGGTGAGCCAGAGCACGCTCGCGAGGCCCAGGATGTGCAGGAGTTTCATGGGGTCAGGTCGGTCGGAATTCGTTTTTCCACTGGCGCAGTGCCGCCAGCACCGAAGCCGGGTCGGCAGCGTCGGTGCGCGGATCGAAGGCCTGCGCCGCGTGCGCCACGGCAGGCTCCCGCGTCCGCAGGAAGGGGTTCACGGCATGCTCGGTGCCGAGCCGGGAGGGCAGGGTGGGCTGCCCAGCGGCTCGGAGCGCCTCGCAGTGCGCGCTGTACTGGAGCAGCGCCGCGTTGCCGGGTTCCACGGCCCGCGCGAAAGCGAGGTTCGAAAGTGTGTATTCATGGGCGCAGCACACCCGCGTCTCCGGTGCCAGCGCGCCGAGGCGGTCGAGCGAGTGCTGCATCTGGGCGGGCGTGCCCTCGAAGAGCCGGCCGCAGCCGCCGGAAAACAGCGTGTCGCCGCAGAAGAGCAGGGGGCCGCCCGCCGCGTCCGCGGCATAGTAGGCGATGTGCCCCGCGGTGTGGCCGGGCACACCGATCACTGAGAGTTGCAGGCCCACTACCTGCAGCGTGTCGCCATCGGCCAGGGGCTGCGCCGGCTGCGGAATCGACTCGCGTGCCGGGCCGTACACCGGTGCGCCGGTGGCCTCGCGCAGCGCTGCCACGCCGCCGACATGATCGCCGTGGTGGTGCGTGACTAGAATCGCCTGCAATGCCAGGCCGTGGTGCTGCAGGGTCTGCAGCACCGGGCCGGCCTCCCCTGGATCGACCACGGCGGCCGAATGGCCTTCGTGCAGCATCCAGATGTAGTTGTCGGTGAAAGCGGGCAGCGGCAGCAAGTTCATGAGCGACGAAATTATAGGTTTGCACCATTGGTTCGACTCACCGCCCGGCCGCTACCTGCTGGCGTGGGAGCAGGAGCGCTACGACGAGATGGTGGCCGACGTGTTCGGCTTCCATGCGCTGCAGCTCGGCATGCCCGGCCTGCAGGGGCTGCGGGCCAACCGCATGCCGCACCGCTGGCTGGCGCTCGGCGCTGCCGAAGCGCTGCTGTGGCCGCCGCCGGCAGAGGCCGAAACCGGAACGGCAGACGACACCGCCCGCGCGGCGCTGCTGGCCGACCCGGTGGCGCTGCCATTTCCCGAGAACAGCCTCGACCTGGTGCTGCTGCCGCATGCCCTGGAGCTCAGCGTGGATCCGCACGCGGCGTTGCGCGAGGTGCACCGGGTGCTGATGCCGGAAGGCCGGCTGGTGGTGAGCGGACTCAATCCCGTGAGCCTCTGGGGCCTGCGGCAGCGGCGCGTGCGGCTGTACCAGCGCCTGGGGGCCGGCGGGCGGCTCTACCTTCCCGACGTGGGCGAGTTCATCGGCCACTGGCGGCTGCGCGACTGGCTGCGGCTGCTGAACTTCGAGATCGAGACCATCAGCTTCGGCGCCTACCGCCCTGCGGTGCGCAGCACGCGCTGGCTCGAACGATACGAGTGGCTGGATGCCGTGGGCGCGCGCTGGTGGCCGATACTCGGGGCCGCCTACATGGTGGTGGCCGTCAAGCGCGTGCACGGAATGCGCCTGCTGGAGCCCTCCTGGCGCACCGGCCAGGCCCCGCAGGCGCGCGCGGCGACGGTCCCCGTGGCGCAACGCGCCGGGCCGGGGGCCGGCGGCGCGTCGTGGCGGCGGGGCGGTCGATGAGGCGGAAGCGATGAATGACGACAAAGGAAGAGAGCGAGTTTTGAATCAGGTTGTGATCTATACCGACGGGGCCTGCAAGGGCAATCCGGGACCCGGCGGCTGGGGTGTGGTGCTTCGCTCGGGCGCGCTGGAAAAGGAGTTGTTCGGGGGGGAACTGGGCACCACCAACAACCGCATGGAACTGCTGGCCGTGATCGAGGCCCTGGGCGCGCTCAAGCGCCCGTGCGCGGTCACGCTGTACCTCGACAGCCAGTACGTGCGCAAGGGCATCACGGAGTGGATCCAGGGGTGGAAGAAAAAAGGCTGGCGCACGGCGTCCGGCCAGCCGGTGAAGAACGTGGAACTGTGGAAGCGGCTCGATGACCTCGTGGCCGGCGGCGGCCATGTGATCGACTGGCGGTGGGTGAAAGGCCACGCGGGTGATCCCGGCAACGAGCGCGCCGACGCTCTCGCCAACAAGGGCGTGGACAAGGCCCTGGGCCGCGGCTAGGCCGACTGCACGTCGGGCAGCCGCGCTTCAGGCCGGGCCGATGCTGATGGCCGGTGCATGGGCGATGGCCTGCATGCCTGGCTGCAGTGCTGTCGCGTCCTGCGGGCGGACCACGCGGTCGATCTCCTTGCCGTCGCGCAGGAACACCAGGGTGGGCCAGAGCTTCACGCCGAAGCTGCGGCCCAGCGGGCGGCCCGGGCCGTCCTCGACCTTGATGTGCTGGACGCTGTCGTGGTCCTTGAGGGCGGCTTCGATCAGCGGCTGCGCGCGCTGGCAGTAGCCGCACCAGGGCGTGCCGAACTCCAGGACGGCTGCCCCCTGCAGGCGGTCGATGTCCTCCCGCGTGGGGGCTTCGGCGAGGTGCTGGGCGGTATAGGGCATGGGGCTTTCCGGTCGGTGGGCAATGGCTGCAAGCGTACGCCGGGCGCGGGCCTGCCCGTGTCAGAGCATGCCGTCAAACAGCAGCACGTCCACCGGCTCGCCCACGGCGACAGGGCCGCGGGCATGCGGCAGCAGGATGAGACCGTCGGCCTGCACCATGGAGCTCAGCAGTCCGGAGCCCTGCGGCCCGGTGGTGCGCACGCGCAGGGTGCCGTCCGCATCCTGGAAGACAACGCCGCGCTGGTATTCGGTGCGTCCGGGGCGCTTGTGCAGCGGCTGGGCCGCGAGGGCGCGCAGTGCGGGCAGGACCCTGGGCTCGCAGCCCATCATGCGCCACAGGGCCGGCCGTACGAACACGAGAAAGGCCACCATTGCCGCCACCGGATTGCCGGGCAGCGCGAACAGCAACGCGGCACCGTCCGTGCCGGCTTCGCCGCCGCCGGCCCCTTGCGGGCGCGGAATGCGGCCCGCGGCCATCGGGCGGCCCGGCCGCATGGCGATGCGCCAGAACTCCACCTGGCCCAGGCGGTCCAGCAGCGTGCGTGTGTGGTCGGCAGCGCCCGCGCTGACACCGCCGCTGGTGATGATGGCATCGGCGCGCGCCGCGGCCGCGCGCAGGGCGGCCTCCAGGGCCTGCGGCTCGTCCGGTACGGCACCCAGGTCGATGGCCTCCACGCCCATGCGGGCCAGCAGCCCGAACAGGGTATAGCGGTTGCTGTCGTACACGGCCCCCTCGCACCAGTGCGTTCCCGGGCTGAGGATTTCGTCCCCGGTGGAGAAGAATGCCACCCGCAGGCGGCGGACGACAAGCACCGCGGACTGCCCGAGGCTCGCGAGCAGACCGAGCGCGGCCGGTGCCAGCCGGGTCCCCCTGTCCAGGGCGGTCCGGCCCCTTGCAAGGTCTTCGCCCGCGCGCCGCCGGTGGTCGCCCTGGCGGACCGCGTCCGCGGGAACGGTAATGGTCTCCAGTCCACCTGGAGAGGGGGCGAGGAGCGCGGCTTCCTGGGGGACCACGGTATCCGCCCCGTGCGGCATCACCGCGCCGGTCATGATGCGCAGGCACTCGCCCGGGCCGAGGCGCCCCTGCCAGCAGTGGCCGGCGAGCACAGTGCCAGCCACCTGCAGGTGCAGAGGATGCCCCTCCTGCAGGAGCGAACCGTCGAAAGCGAAGCCATCCATGGCGGAGTTGTCGTGTGGCGGCACGTCCATGGGCGAGACGACGTCCTCGGCCAGCACGCGGTCGAGCGCCTCGAAGATGCCCACCTGCTCGATCCCCTGCACCGGTTCGGCGAGCGCGGCGAGCCGTGCATGCACTGCCTCCACGGGCAGGTCGTGCGCCACCGGGGCGCCAGGAGGCGTTGCCTGCGAAATCGACGGGGGCGGCTCGGCGGGGGATGGCTGGGAGTGGCTCATGCAGTGTCGGCTTCGAGGCGGTGCAGTTCGGCCAGTGTGTTGGCGTTGCGGAAGGCGTTCGGATCGTTCCCCGGGCGGTCGAAGGTGGCGGTGGCCAGCGCATGGCGGCCCATCCAGTCCAGCACTTTGCGCCCGCCGCCATTCAGATAGTCCCGCAGGTCACCCTGCAGGTCTGCGCGCAGCAGGCAGACTACCGGATGCAGGCGCAGCGGCGCCGGCCCGGCGCCGGAGGGGCCGGGCGGCAGGGATTCGGGAGCGGCGGCGATAGCAATGTCCGCGCCGGCCGCCATGGCGGCCTCGGCCAGCCGGGCGCCCAGGTCGAGGGGGAAGCAGGGCGTATCGCAAGGCACGGCCAGCAGCCAGGGCGTGCCGCACCATTGCAGGCCCGCCAGGAGGCCGGCCAGGGGCCCGGGATGGCCGGGCAGGGCGTCGCCCAGCACGGGAACGCCGAGCGCGGCGTAACGGTCCAGGTGGCGGTTGGCGCTGACGGAGAGCCTTCCCGGCGCGGCCTGCGAGCGCAGCCGCTCCAGTGCGACCGCAGCGAGCGGCCGGCCCCGAAAAGGCTGCAACCCCTTGTCCAGCCCGCCCATGCGCGAGCCCTGGCCGCCGGCCAGGACCATGCCGGCGATGTCCGCGCGGCCGATCACCGTGGGCCCCCCGTGCCTCATCCGCCGATGTAGCTCATCTCGACGCGCCGCGCAGCCGGTGCGCCGGTGGCCGGCGCCAGGCTGCCGCGCAGTTCGGAATAGCGGTCGGTGCGGCCCTGCCAGATGCCGGCGATGGCCGCGGCCAGATCGGGGGCGGCTGCGCTGCCGCGCAACAGCGCGCGCAGGTCCCAGCCCTGCGTGGCGAAGAGGCACAGGTAGAGCCGGCCTTCCATCGACAGCCGGGCGCGGCTGCAGTCGCCGCAGAACGCTCGGGTGACGCTGCTGATCGTTCCCACTTCTCCGAGGGCGGGATCGTGCCGGCCCAGGGCATCGGCATAACCCCAGCGCTCGGCGGTTTCTCCGGGGGCCGCAGGCAGCAGCTGCACCAGCGGGAATTCCTGCCGGATCCGGTCGATCACCTGCGCCGACGGCAGCACCTCGTCCATGCGCCACCCGTTCGTGGCGCCCACGTCCATGTATTCGATGAAGCGCAGCGTGATGCCGGTGCCCCGGAAATGGCGGGCCATGGGCACGATCTCGTGGTCGTTGGTGCCGCGCTTGACCACCATGTTGACCTTGATGCGCTCGAAACCGGCCGCCCGGGCGGCCTCGATGCCGGAGAGCACCTCGGCCACGGGGAAGTCCACGTCGTTCATGCGGCGGAAGACGCTGTCCTGCAGGCTGTCCAGGCTCACGGTGAGCCGAGCCAGCCCCGCGTCGCGCAGGGCCCGGGCCTTGCGGGCGAGCAGCGAGCCGTTGGTGGTCAGCGTCAGGTCGGGTACGCGGCCTTCCGCGGTGCGCAGCCCGGCGAGCTGCTCCACCAGGTTCTCGAGATGGCGCCGCAGCAGCGGCTCCCCACCCGTGAGCCGGATCTTGCGCACGCCATGGGCCAGGAAGACCTTCGCCAGTCGCGTGATCTCCTCGAAGCTGAGCAGGTCGCCGTGGGAAAGGTAGGGATAGTCCTTGCCGAAGACTTCCTTGGGCATGCAATAGCTGCAGCGGAAGTTGCAGCGGTCGGTGACACTGATGCGCAGGTCGCGCAGGGGGCGGCCCAGCGCATCGGCCAGTTGCCCGTCAGGCCCGGCGAAGGGGCCGCCGGGCACGCGCGGCCGCAGCGCGGCGATGCGCTGGTCCACGAGCGGAATCACACGTTCGGCCATGGCGGGATTCTGCCGCATGGCCGCAGTAGGGGTATGGACGGCCGGCGGAATATGGACGCCCGTCAATTCCGCCGGCACCCGGAACCTATTGCCGGCCCGCACCTCCAAGTGCCAGAAGCACTGGCTCCCGGACGGCGGCGGGAGCACAATGCGATAGCAGCGACAACGGGAGCTGACATGGACGTCTCCATCTACCAATCCATCGTGAACACGGCCAGCTTTGCCTACCAGGACCGCAACGGCAGCGCCGCGGGGGCCCTCCGGAATTCGCTCGCCGTGCAGGAGTCCGATGTGTCGGCCCTGCTGCAGCCCGTGTCCGTCACCGGCCCCTCCCTCGTGCCCTTCGGGACGCTGGAAGACAGCCTGCTGAACCCGCTGCCTTCCCTGGACCCCACGCTGGCCACCGCGGGCACGCTGGAGGCCACCATGCTGCAATCGCTGCCGTTCGTTGAACCGGCCCTGCAGACGTTCGGCACGCTGGGCACGCGCCTCAACACCTTCGCCTGACTGCGTCAGACGCAGCGGGCTCCGTCCACTTCGATGCATGTACCGCTCACGAAGGCGGCCTCGTCGCTCGCCAAATAGAGCGCCGCGTTCGCCACGTCCAGCGCCGTGGAAAAGCGGCCGAGCGGAATCGTGGCCAGGAACTTCGCCCGCCGGGCGTCGTCGAGTTCGCCACCCGCGAACTCTGCCGCCAGGCCGGTATCGGGATTGAACACCGGGTTGATGCAGTTCACCCGGATGTTGTCCGGGCCGAGCTCGGCCGCCATGGACTTGCTGGTCACGATCACCGCGCCCTTCGATCCGTTGTACCAGGTCAGCCCGGGCCGCGGCCGCAGCCCGGCGGTGGATGCGATGTTGATGATGCTGCCGCCCCGTTGCGGGTTGCCGCGCATCGCGGGCACCGCATGCATCGCCGAGAGGTAGATGCTTTTCACGTTGACCGCGTACACGCGGTCGAATTCTTCCTCGGTCACTTCGAGCATGGGGCGGTTGCGGTGCGTCCAGCCGGCGTTGTTGACCACCACGTCCAGCGCGCCGTGGCGGGAGACAGCCTCGGCCACCAGGGCGCGCACCTCGTCCGACCGCGTGACGTCCGCCGCGAAGGCGTGGGCCGTGCCCCCGTCGGCCCGGATGGCGGCCGCCACGCGTTCGGCGGCGTCCGGCCGGACGTCGTTCACGGTGACGAGGCCGCCTTCGGCCGCGAGCCGCCGGGCGATGCCTTCGCCGATGCCGCCGCCGGCGCCGGTGACGATGATGGATTTGCCTGGAACGCGCATGGCGGATGACTCCTGTGGACGCGGAAAGCCGGGGGGCGGCACCGCGCTCAGGCCAGTGTAGCGGCCGTGAACGGATGGGGAGCCGCGCCGGCCGGAATCCACCACGATGGCGTAGTCCTGCTCGGCGAGCACCTGGTTGGTCACGCGGGCGGGCCAGAACGCGGGGGCGAACGGGTCGTAATGCGTGTCGTAGCCCGCGCGGCAAAAGGCCGTGTCGGCCTGCCAGGGCAGGCCCATCCAGCGATGGAGGTCGCCGGGGCCTTGCGCATACAGCGGGTAGTTCGCCGAGAGCGCGGTCGCCTGATCGAGCGTGCTGCCGTAGTCCTGCTCCACCCCGCCGGCCGGCCGGCGCCGGATGCGGAACGGTGCGCTGTAGAGGGTGAGGTGGCGCATCGCGTTCGGGTCGTAGGCGCCGCCAGGGGGAAGGGCGGCGGGGCGTTCGATCAACGCCGGGTTCTCGAAATCGAACACCCCGTTGTGGCCGAACTGCGTAGCGAACCCCTGGTTGACCCACTGCAGTCCCGAGAGCCGCTGCGGGATGGGATACACGTCGCGCGTGAACGAAATTTCCTTCGGGAAGGGCAGCCAGCCCACCTGCACGCCTGCACGCAGAGACTGTGCAACAGGTCGTACAGCGTGCGTTCTGCCTTGACCTGGAGGGGCCTGGTTGGGCGGGGCGCTGACCACCCAGGCGCCCTCCACCGGAACCGGCTGCCCATCAATGCGCACGATGGCGGAGACGGGGCCGTCGCAGGTATCGTCGTACCAGCCATCGGCACTGATGAAGGAATCACCATCCCCCTCGATGAAGATCGGGCTGCCCCTGGGCGATGCGGAGACGCCGTGGCCGGGCAGGAACAGCAGCCGCCCTGCCCGTCGGTGCGCAGTTCCCCGATCTGCACCGCCATGCCGGTGAAGTGGCCCGTGCACGCGACGGCGGCGGCATGCGGACCCTGGATGCGCTGCGCGCCGGCATCGATGGCCAGCGTGTCCCGCGCGGCGACCGTGACCTTGGCATTGCGGCGGGGCAGGACGGTCGTGGCTGCCTCCGGGATGTCCATGGCGATCTGCCACTGGTAGCAGGCCGCCTCGCGCTTGAGCGCACCGGCCGCGTCGCGGTAGAAGCCGGGCTCCCTGGGGGCGGGGTGGGTGACCTGCGGGCCGATGTGGAAGTCCTCACGGCTGTTGCCCACGCGGGCGATGCCGAGGGCGGGGTGGATGGCTGCGCGCACGACGCGCGTATCCGTGCCCGCGCCGACGGCGGGAGACGTGCTGTCTTTCATGGGAACCCTCTCTTGCTGGCCGTGCCGGCTGCCGGCCGGTCGTTGGTCTGTCGTTGCCTGCGCACCCGCCGGAATGGACGGGGCGCGGCCGTTCCGTTGTGCGGATGTGCTTGGCCGGAAGTCTCAGGGTTTCACCGGACACCACCGGGGCCGCCATCCACGAGGCCGGATGGATGGGCGTGGCCGGTAGGATGCGCACCATGAACTCTCAGGACATTCAACTGCTGGTCACGGCGCTGGCCAGCGTGCTCGGGCTGGTCGCACTCATCGTGTCCCGGGCCCGGCTGCACCCGCTGCTGGCGCTGCTGATCGTTTCGGTGGCCGCCGGCCTGTTCACGGGCATGCCGCTGGACAAGCTGGTGGCGGCCATCTCCGGAGGAGCAGGCAAGACGCTGGGCGCGGTCGGGCTGGTCGTGGCACTGGGGGCCATGCTGGGCAAGATCCTGGCGGACTCGGGCGTCACCGACCGCCTGGCGAGCGCCATCCTGGAGCGCGCCTCCACGAAGATGCTGCCGTGGGCCATGGCCGGCGTGGCCTTCGTCATCGGCATCCCGATGTTCTTCGAGGTCGGGCTGGTCGTGCTGCTGCCGCTGATCTTCGGTGTGGCGCGCAAGCTGGAGGCCGAACGCCAGGGCAGCGGTTCGGCCTACGTGTATGTCGGGGTACCGGTGATCGCCGCGCTGGCGGCCATGCATGGCATGGTGCCGCCCCATCCCGGCCCGCTCACGGCCATCGCCACGCTGAAGACCAGCGTCGGCGCCACCATGATCTACGGCTTCATCGCCGCCATTCCGGCCATCGTGCTGGCCGGCCCGGTGTACGGCACCTTCATCGCCCGGCGCCTGAAGGTGCGCCCTGACGATGCCCTGGTCGCGCAGTACGCACCGGATGCTGCCGAAGCACCCGACGCTGGCGGCCCTGTGGCGCAGCCCGCGCGCCAGAACCCGCCCGGCATCGGCCTGGGCGTGCTGGTCGCCCTGGCGCCCGCCCTGCTGATGCTGCTGCATGCGCTGGGCGAGGTGCTGCTGCCCAAGGGTTCCGCCCTGCTGCATTTCGCCGCCTTCGTGGGCCACCCGATCGTCGCCATGCTGCTGGGCGCTCTCTTCGCCGTGCTGGCGCTGCGGCCCGGCCGGCCCGAGGCGGTGCGCAAGGCCCTGGGCGACAGCATCAAGCCGATCGCCAACGTGCTGCTCATCATCGCGGGCGGGGGCGCCTTCCAGCAGGTGCTGACCGACGCGCACGTGGGCGACGCCATCGTCCACCTGAGCCACCAGTGGCCCGTATCCCCGCTGCTGCTGGGCTGGCTGATTTCCATGCTGCTGTCGGTCTCCACCGGCTCGGCGACCGTGGGCATCGTGGGCGCGGCAGGCCTGCTGGCGCCGCTGGCCGCGTCCGGCACGGCGGTGAACCAGCCGCTGCTGGCACTGTCCATCGGCTGCGGATCGCTCTTCTTCAACTATGCCAACCATGCCGGCTTCTGGCTGGTGAAGGAATCGTTCGGCATGGACATGGGCGAGGCCACCAAGACGATTTCGGTGGTGCAGTCCATCGTGGCCCTGGTGGGGCTGGCCATGGTGATGCTCATGAACCTGCTGCCGCCCCTGGCCTGACGCAGCGGGGAGGAGGGCTGCTGCCGGTCTGCGGTGCCGGCGGCAGGACAGTGACGGGCGGCGCGGGCCGGCGTGCCCCGCACCGCCGAAGGTCTACGGGGCCGTGGAAGAACTGTCACGGCAGGGCAATGCCCTACTTGACAACAGTGAGAATGGGAATAATTATCATTCAAATGTGATTGATCCTTCTTCTTCCATTCGTCCTGCCCGAAAGTGAGCCACATGCCGCACACGCTGCCCGCCTTGCCCTATGCCTATGACGCCCTGGAGCCGCACATCGATGCGCGCACCATGGAGATCCACCACACCAGGCACCACCAGACCTACATCAACAACCTGAATGCGGCGCTGGAAGGCACGCCGCATGCCGACACCCCGGTGGACGCGCTCGTGGCGGCCCTGCAGTCGCTGCCGGAATCGCTGCAGACGGCGGTGCGCAACAACGGCGGAGGCCATGCCAACCACAGCCTGTTCTGGACCGTGATGGCGCCGGAGGGCCAGGGCGGGGGCGGGCAGCCGGGCGGCACGCTCGGCGAGGCGATCGACCGGGACCTCGGCGGTTTCGACGCGTTCAAGGAAGCCTTCACCAAGGCGGCACTCACCCGCTTCGGCAGCGGCTGGGCCTGGCTCGTGGTCGATGGCGCCGGCCGGCTGGCGGTGGAGAGCAGCGGCAACCAGGACAGCCCGCTCATGGCCGGGCTGCTGTCCGGCCACACGCCGATCCTCGGACTCGATGTGTGGGAGCACGCCTACTACCTGCAGTACCAGAACCGGCGCCCCGAATACATCGCCGCGTTCTATCGTGTGATCCGCTGGAACGAGGTCGCGCGCCGGTACGCGCAGGCACGCGGCTGATCCCCCATCCCGGCGCCGCCTATCCCAACACCCCCCGGGATCTTCATCGTGAAAACCCAGCCGGAGCCTTCGTCCATGCCCGCCCAGAACACGCTTTCCCTGCGCCGTCCCGCCTGGAGCCTCCGCCGCTGGCTGGGCCTGGCCATCGCCGTGGCGGGCACCGTGGTCCTGGCGCTGCAGTTCATGCAGTTCCTCCAGGCGAATCCACGCGTGGCCCAGGCCTGGCAGGGCGGCCTCGTCGCGGCGCTGGCGACGGCGCTGGGCACGTTGCCGGTGGTGTTTTCGCAGCGCCTGTCGGAGCGCGTGCAGGACACGCTCTTCGGCTTCGGGGCCGGCGTGATGCTGGCAGCCAGTTCCTTCTCGCTCATCATCCCGGGCCTGGAAGCCGCGAAAGCCAATGGTGCGGGGGGCTGGGCGGCCGGCGGCATCATCGGCACGTCCATCCTGCTGGGCGGCCTGGCGCTGCTCGCCATGGAGCGCGTGCTGCCGCACGAGCATTTCATCAAGGGGGTGGAGGGCGGCCCATCGCCGCGCACGCTGCGGCGCACCTGGCTGTTCGTCTTCGCGATCGCGCTGCACAACCTGCCCGAGGGGCTGGCGATCGGCGTGGCCTACGGCGGCACCAGCCCGCTGCAGGCCGGCACGCTCACGGCCGGCATCGCCATCCAGGACGTGCCCGAAGGCCTGGTGGTGGCGGTGGCGCTGCTCGCGGCAGGCTACCGGCGCTGGCTGGCCGTGCTGCTGGGCATGGCCTCGGGCCTGGTGGAGCCGCTGGGTGCGGTGCTCGGCGCATCGGTCATCGGGCTGTCGGCCGGGCTGCTGCCCTGGGGGCTGGGCTTTGCCGCGGGGGCGATGCTGTTCGTCATCAGCCACGAGATCATTCCCGAGTCGCACCGCAAGGGGCACGAGGCCTGGGCCACCGGGGGGCTCATGATCGGCTTCGTGCTGATGATGCTGCTCGATACCGCGCTGGGTTGACGATTCACCCGTGCCGTATGGCCACGGTCTTGAGCGTGGTGAAACCGTGCAGCGCCTCGAGGCCCTTCTCGCGGCCATGGCCGCTGGATTTCACCCCGCCGAAAGGCAGCTCCACGCCGCCGGCGGCGCCGTAGTTGTTGATGAACACCTGGCCGCTGGCGATGCGCCGGGCCATGCGGAACTGGCGGCCGCCGTCGCGCGTCCACACGCCGGCCACGAGGCCGAAACGCGTGGCGTTGGCGAGTCGCGCGGCATGGTCCTCATCTTCGAAGGGCATGGCCGAGAGCACGGGGCCGAAGATTTCCTCCTGCGCGAGGCGATGGTCCGGCGGTACGTCGCGCAGCAGCGTGGGCGCCTGGTAGAAGCCCGTCTGCGGCGCGCCGTCCACCACGGTACCCTGCGCCATGACGGGGATGCCCGCCACCTGCGCGTCGGAGAGGAAATCCCACACGCGCTGCTGCTGGCTCTGGCGGATCAGCGGCCCCAGGTCGAGGTCCATGGCCGCGGGCCCGACGCGCAGTGCCTCGAACAGGCCGGCCAGCCGCTCCAGCACCCGCTCGTAGATGAGCGCATCGATGAGCACGCGCGAACCGGCCGAGCAGGTCTGGCCCGCGTTCTGCACGATGGCGTTGACGATCGCGGGCAGGGCGGCGTCCAGGTCGGCATCCGCGAACAGGATCTGCGGACTCTTGCCGCCCAGCTCCAGCGTGACCGGGCAGTGCCGCTCGGCCGCGGCCTGCTGGATCAGCGTGCCGATGCGCGGGCTGCCGGTGAAGCTGATGTGGTCGATGCCGGGGTGGCGTGCCAGCGCCTCGCCCACCTCGTGCCCGTAGCCCGTCACGATGTTGACCGCGCCCGGAGGAAACCCCGCCTCGGCTGCCAGCTGCGCGACCCGCAGCAGCGAGAGGCAGGCGTCCTCCGAGGGCTTGACCACGCACACGTTGCCGGCGGCCAGCGCGCCGCCCACGCAGCGCCCGAAGATCTGCATGGGATAGTTCCAGGGCACGATGTGCCCCGTCACGCCGTGCGGCTCGCGCCAGGTGAGCACGCTGTAGCCGTCCGTGTAGGGGATGGTGTCGCCATGGAGCTTGTCGCAGGCCCCGGCATAAAACTCGAAATAGCGCGCCAGCGCGATGGCGTCGGCGCGCGCCTGCCGGGTGGGCTTGCCGCAGTCGCGCCGTTCGATGTCCGCCAGCTCCTCCGCATGGGCCGCCACGGCCTGCGACAAACGCATCAGCAGCCGTCCCCGTTCGGCCGGCGCGAGCGTGCGCCACACGGTGTCGTGGCAGTGCCGCGCCGCGCGCACGGCCGCGTCGATGTCCTCGGCCGTGCCGCGCTGGATCTCGTCGTAGGGCTGGCCGTCGGAGGGATCGATCACCGGCAGGGTGCGGCCGCCGGTGGAGGGCACGGCGGCGTTGGCGATGTGGTGGTACTGCATGCGGGCCATTGTGCGATACGCACGCCCCGGGCAGTCAGCCGCAGGCCGAGCGCAGGCCGGCCAGGTCCAGGATCTCGATGCCGCCGCGGTGCATGCGCAGCAGGCCGCGGGCCTGCAGGTCGCGCAGGATCTGGTTGGTGGTCTGGCGCGAGAGCGCGAGCATCAGCGCCAGCTGCTCCTGCGACAGCGAGAGCAAGCGGCGCGAGCGCCCCTCGCCGGCCCACTGCCCGTAGCCCTCGGCCATGAGCACCAGCCGCCGGGCAAGGCGCCGGGGCGCAGGCAGCAGCGCGAGTTCCTCCAGCGCGACGAAGGCGGTGCGCAGCTTGTCGGCCAGCAGCATGCCCAGGGCGCGCCAGTGCTCCGGATGCTGCGCCAGCCAGGCCAGCAGGGGCGCCTGCGGCACATGCAGCAGCAGTGTTCCGGGCTCGGCTGCATGCGCGTCGTGCGTGCGCGCGGCCCGGTCGAAGACGGCGATCTCGCCGAACCAGGCGGGTGGCTCCAGCCGCGTGAGCAGGGCGGCGCGCGTCTGCGGATCGCTGCCCCCCATGCCGGAGATGTCGATCGCGCCGCGCACGACCGCATACAGCCCGCACGGCGGGTCGCCCCGCAGGAAGAGCGCCTGCCCGGGCTGCAGCGCGCGCATGCGCGCCATGCCGGCGAGCGCGCCGGCCAGCTCGGGGGGCAGGGCGGCGAACCAACGGCCCGAGGCGAGCGTGGCGAGATGGTCCGCGGCGGAGGTCAGTGTGTCGGGCATGCGAGGGGGAAAGGGTGGCGGCCGGCACCTGCCTGGTTGTGTCGGCTGGCCGACAGACGGCGCGGCGTCCACTGCGGATTATTCGCTCCAGGCACCCCGACCGAGAGGGCCGCCACGCAGGAGACGCTCCATGAAAACCCTGATCGACCACCTGTCGCAGTACGCGGACTATCACCGCGATCCGCGTAATATCCAGACCCATTTCGTCGGCGTGCCGATGATCATGCTGGCCGTCACGGTGCTGCTGTCGCGTCCGGCGTGGCTGGCCGGCGGCCTGCTGCCGGTATCGCCCGCCCTGGCCGCGGCGCTGGCTGCCAGCCTGTTCTATTTCCGGCTCGATGCACGCTACGGGCTCGCGATGGCCGCGGTGCTGGCCGCCATGCTGGCCGTGGGCCAGTGGCTCGCGGCGCAGGGCACTGCGCTGTGGCTGGGCGTGGGCGTGGGCCTGTTCGTGGTCGGATGGGTGATCCAGTTCGTGGGCCACTACTACGAGGGCCGCAAGCCCGCCTTCGTGGACGACCTCGTGGGCCTGATCGTCGGGCCGCTTTTCGTGGCAGCCGAGATCGGCTTCGCGCTCGGGCTGCGTCGCGAGGTGCAGGCGGCGGTCGAGGCCCGCTCGGGCCCGGTGCGCCTGAACGCGCGGCCGGGCCGCCCGGCACGCGCCTGACCCGGGCCCTTTCCTTCAGCGGCGCGGGCGGCGGGCCAGTGCCGGCTCGCTCACGCCCTGGACGCCCACCAGCGTGAGCACCGTGGCGAGCCCGGTCTGCGCACCCTTCCAGGCATCGGCGGGCTCGAACCATTCGCCCAGTGCGTGGAAGCCGCCGGTCCTGCCGCCGCTGCCCAGGATGATGGCGGGGATGCCCAGCCCCATGGGCACGTTGGCGTCGGTGCTGGCCGCGCGCAGCGTGGGCTTGCCGCCCGAGGCGATGACCGAGGCCACGGCCGCCTGCACGATGGGCTCGCCGGCGGCGGTGGCGCCGGCCGGTCGGTCGCCGATCATCTTCGGCTCGGCCGTGATCTTCGCGGCGGTGTTCCAGCGGCGGTTCTCTTCCTGAACGCCGCGCTGGATGGCGGCCATGATGTCCTTCTCGGCCTGCAGCAGCGCGGGCAGGGCGTTGGAGCGGATATCCACGGCCATCGTGGCATCGCCCGCGATGGTATTCACGGAGGTGCCGCCGCCCACCTTGCCCACGGTGAAGGTGGTCTTGGGATCGGACGGCACCTGCACATCGCCGATGTGCGCGATCGCGCGGCCCATCGCGTGGATGGCGCTGGGCACCTGCCCGAAGGCCGCGAAGCTGTGGCCGCCCGGTCCCTTGAAGGCCACTTCGTAGCGGTGGCTGCCCGTGCCCTGGTTCAGGATGCCGTCGCCATCCCCCGGCTCCAGGCCGACCATGCCGTCGATGTCCGCATGCTCGCGGAACAGCGCCTTCATGCCGCGCAGGTTGCCCAGTTCCTCCTCGCCCACGTTCGCCACGAAGACGATGTCGCCCACCGTCTGCAGCTGGCGTTCATTGAGCGCCTTGAGCCAGGAGAGCAGCACCGTGACGCCGCGCGTGTCGTCCGAGATGCCGGGGGCGTACAGCCGGCCGCCTTCCTCGCGGACGGTGAGGTCGGTGCCCTCGGGAAACACGGTGTCGAGGTGGGCCGACACCACCAGCCGGGGGCCGTTGCCGGTGCCCTTGCGGATGCCCACGGCGTTGCCCTCCTGGTCGACGGAAGCGTCCGCCAGGCCCAGTTCCCTGAAGCGCTTCACCACGTATTCGGCGCGGCGCTGCTCCTTGAAGGGCGGCGCCGGTATCTGCACCAGATGGCGCAGCTCTTCGATGGCGCGGGCATGGTCGGTGCGCAGGTCGTCCAGCACCTGCCGCACGGCCGGGGCCGAGCGCACGGCCTGCAGCGTGCTTTGCACGGCCGGGCCGGCGCCGGGTTGCGGTGCAGCGGCCTGTGCGGAGGCCGGACCGGCGGCCAGCGCGCCAAGCGCCAGCACGGCCGCCAGGGCGGGTTTCCAGCCGGAAGGTGGCTGACGGAAAACGGGGAGGGATCGCGCGGATGCATGCAGCGGCATCGGACAGCCTTTTCGGGGAGGACAGCGGGAACTTGCCACCTTACCCCAGGCCAGGCCGCCCGCTTGTCGCCTGCGGGTGGCCCATCCCTATGGTCGGCCGGCTGCTATCGGCGCGCGGTGCATGGCGGGCGTGCCCGCCGGCTCAGCCTCCGCCGTGCAGCCGGGCCACCAGGGGCACGATGAGCAGCGCCACGATGTTGATGATCTTGATGAGCGGGTTCACGGCCGGCCCGGCCGTGTCCTTGTAGGGATCCCCCACCGTGTCGCCGGTGACGGCGGCCTTGTGCGCCTCGCTGCCCTTGCCGCCGTGGTGGCCGTCCTCGATGTACTTCTTGGCGTTGTCCCATGCGCCCCCGCCGGTGCACATGCTGATGGCCACGAACAGGCCGGTGACGATGGTGCCCATGAGCAGGCCGCCCAGCGCGCGCGGCCCGAGCAGCAGGCCCACCGCGACGGGCACGGCCACCGGCAGCAGGCTGGGCACCACCATCTCGCGGATCGCAGCGGCCGTGAGCATGTCCACCGCGCGGCCGTATTCGGGCTGGGCGCGGCCTTCCATGATGCCGGCGATGGTGGAGAACTGCCGCCGCACTTCCACCACCACGGCGCCCGCCGCGCGGCCCACGGCTTCCATGGCCATGGCGCCGAACAGATAGGGCACCATGCCGCCGATGAACAGGCCCACGATCACCAGCGGGTCCGACAGGTCGAAGCGCAGCGCCTGCCCCTGCACGCCGAGCTGGTGCGTGTAGTCGGCGAACAGCACCAGCGCGGCCAGGCCGGCCGAGCCGATGGCGTAGCCCTTGGTGACGGCCTTGGTGGTGTTGCCCACGGCGTCGAGTGGATCGGTCACGGAGCGCACGCCGGCCGGCAGCTCGGCCATCTCGGCGATGCCGCCGGCGTTGTCGGTGATGGGGCCGTAGGCGTCCAGCGCCACCACGATGCCGGCCATGCTGAGCATCGACGTGGCGGCCACCGCCACGCCGTAGATGCCTGCGAGGGTGTAGGAGACCAGGATCGCCACGCACACGAACACCACCGGCCAGGCGGTGGAGCGCATCGACACGCCCAGTCCCGCGATGATGTTCGTGCCGTGCCCCGTGGTGGAAGCCTGCGCGATGTGGCGCACGGGCGCGTACTGCGTGCCCGTGTAGTACTCGGTGATCCAGACCAGCGCGGCGGTGAGTGCCAGGCCCGTGGCGCAGGCGCCGAAGAGCCGCGAGGCGCTGGCCTGCGGAAAGAGCGCGGCATCGGGGAACAGCCAGAACGTGACCAGCGCGAAGGCCGCCAGCGACAGCCCTCCGGCCACCGCCAGGCCCCGGTAGAGCGCGGGCATCACGTTGGCCATGCCCGGCGACGCCTTGACGAAGGCGCAGCCCGCGATCGAGGCCAGGATCGACACGCCGCCCAGCGCCAGCGGATAGGCCACGGCCAGAGCCGGCGGCAGGCCCAGCAGCGTGCCCAGCACCATGGCGGCGATCAGGGTCACCGCGTAGGTCTCGAACAGGTCGGCCGCCATGCCGGCGCAGTCGCCGACGTTGTCGCCCACGTTGTCGGCGATCACGGCCGGGTTGCGCGGATCGTCCTCGGGAATGCCGGCCTCCACCTTGCCGACGAGGTCCGCCCCCACGTCCGCACCCTTGGTGAAGATGCCGCCGCCCAGCCGGGCGAAGATGGAAATCAGCGACGCGCCGAAGGCGAAGCCGATGAGCGGATGCAAGTGCGCCGCCATGCCCGCGCCGGATGCCGGCGCCGCCGGTCCCGCATGCAGCAGGAAGGCGCCGAAGCCGGCCACGCCCAGCAGCCCGAGGCCCACCACCAGCATGCCCGTGATGGCGCCGCCGCGGAACGCCACCTGGAGTGCCGGACCGATGCCCCGTGCTGCCGCCTGTGCGGTGCGTACGTTGGCGCGCACCGAGATGTTCATGCCGATGAAGCCGCAGGCGCCCGAGAGCGCCGCGCCCAGCACGAAGCCGGCGGCCGTGCGCAGGTCCAGGAAGAAGCCGATGAGCACGGCCAGCACGGCGCCCGCCACGGCGATGGTGCGGTACTGCCGTGCGAGGTAGGCGGCCGCGCCGGCCTGGATCGCGGCGGCGATGGCCTGCATGCGCCCGCTGCCGGCGTCCTGGGCGAGGATCCAGCGGCGTGCCCAGAGTCCGTAGGCCACGGCGGCCGCGCCGCAGAGGAACGCCAGCCAGAGGGCGGGGGGTAAGAGGGGGGAAGCAGCCATGCTCGTCGTCTCCTGTCCAAGGGATGCACGAAAAGGAAACACGCAACGCATCGCGGGTGTTTCCGCTGCGTTGCTTCCTCGTGCCCATCGGCCCGCGAAGGCGGGTGGAGACGATTGGCCAACGGCCCCAATGTACGCCGGGCGGGGGCCTGCCGCAAGAGCGCCGGAGCGCAGCAATTTCTCGACATGACTGAGCAATCTTTGGAAAAAAATACCATCACCCGGCGTTTAGCCTTGTTGGCCAAGGGGACCGGGAGCCCGCACGACAAGGATCAACATGGTTCGGGAAGAACGAGGAGAAGCGCTTCAGTCCACTGCATGGCCGCCGCTGCGGGCCACCGGCCAGTGCCGGGGCACGTTCGGCGAGCTCATGCAGGGGGTGTTGCCGGGCGGCCGGCACTTCCTGGTGACCCTGCCGGTCAATCTCATGTCCATCGTCGAGTTCCAGGTGACGGACGGGCCGGCGGTGGTCTGCAACATCGCCTGCCGCACCAAGGCCTGCCGTGCCGCGCAGGACTATCTGCGCCTGCACGGCCTGCCGCCGGGTGGCCGTCTGCATTTCCAGTCGGTCTTTCCGGCAGGCAAGGGGCTCGCGAGCTCTTCCGCCGACATGGTGGCCGTCATCCGGGCGACGGCGCGCGCGCACGGGCACGAACCGGGGACCGAAACCATCGAGTCCATCCTCCGTGGCATCGAGCCCACCGACGGGGTGATGTACGACGGCATCGTCTCCTTCTACCACCGGGAGGTGAAGCTCGACGAGCAACTGGGCGAGACGCCCGAACTCATGATCGTGGGGACCGACCGCGGCGGCGAATGCGACACGATCGAATTCAACCGGACGCGATGCGCTGTGTCCAGCGCCCTGTGCTCCGAGTACCACGCGCTGCTCGACGACATGAAGGCCGCCGCCCGCTCCTCGGATCTGCGCAGGATCGGAGAGGTCGCGACGCGCAGCTGCGAGATCTCGCAGGCCTTCAACCCCCACCCGCACACCGGCCAGCTCCGCGCCCTGCGCGAAGAGACCGATGCCCTGGGCATGGTGGCCGCGCATTCGGGCACCTACATCGGCCTGCTCTACGGCGCGCGCGATCCCGAGTGCGCCGCGAAAGCCTTCCACGCCCAGAAGCGGCTGCAGGCCCTCGACATCTCCACCCACCTCTACACCACCGCCTAGATCGCCGATGCTCCGTTACGAATCCCCCCTCGATGCCATGCGCGACGCCGTCGTCTTTCCCCTGGACGAGGGAATGCACATGCTGGCGTTCAAGGCGATGAAGATCGTGCCCGCGCACTTCATCATCCACAAGGCGATCGCCCGAGGCGACCTGAAGCCTGGCGGAAGCGTCATCGAGACCTCCAGCGGAAATTTCGCATTCGGCATGGCCATGGTCTGCAACCGCATGAAGTCGCGCTTCATCGCGATCAGCGACCCGGCGATCGACGACAGCTACCGGCGCCAGCTCGAGATGCTGGGCGGGCGCGTGGAGATCGTCACCGACAAGAAAGGCTGCCAGGGCTACCAGAAGGCCCGGCTGGACAGGCTCCACGAGATCCTGGAGTCCGAACCCGGGTCGTTCTGGTGCCGGCAGTACGACAACGAGGACAACTCGCTCGCCTACCAGGACATCGGACACCAGCTGCGCGATCTGGTCGGCAGCTCGGTCGTCCTCGTGGCGCCGGTGGGCTCCGGAGGCTCGAGCTGCGGCATCGCCGGTGCGCTGCGCGCGGCCGGTGCCGACTGCACGCTGGTCGGGGTGGACACGTTCAACAGCATCCTGTTCGGCCAGCCCGACGGCCCGCGCCCGCTGCGGGGGCTGGGCAACACCGTGATGCCGGGCAACCTGAAGCACGCGATGTTCGACCACGTCCACTGGATCAGCGCTCCCCTGGCCGACCATTACACCCGCCACCTCTACCAGACCACGGGCCATTTCCGGGGGCCCACCACGGGGGCGGCCTATGCCGTCGCCGGAAGCCTGCAGGCGCAGTACCCATCCACGCCCATCGTCTTCGTGAGCCCGGACGACGGGTCCCGCTACGTGGACACCACCTATGCCGGCGATTCCCCGCGTTCGGACTGCTTCGGGGTCCGGCCGGTCCAGGTCCGGCATCCCCGGTCGGAAAAGGCGGGCAGCGACTGGGCCTGCATGGCATGGAACCGTTCCGAGATCCACGCGTTCGGCTGAGCCATGGCGATCGTCTATATCGAGTCCAACACCACCGGCTTCGGCCACCGGCTGCTGGAAGCCTCATGCCGGTACGACGCGGTCTACTGGCTGGTCCGGGACCCGTCCCGCTATGGGTTCGCCGGCCGGCTGCCGGCCGGGCTGGCCACCATCGCCTGCGATACGCGGTCGCTCGATGCGCTGGCGCAGGCCGTGTCCGGCATCGGCGCCATCCGCTATGTCGCCTCCACGAGCGACGGCTTCATCGAGATCGCCGCGCACCTGTCGGAGCGGCTGGGCCTGCCCTGCAACCCTTCCGCCGCGATTGCGCTGTGCCGTGACAAGCTGCGGCTCGGGGAGGTGCTGCAGGCCCGCGGCGTGCCGTATCCGGCGACACGCGAGGTCCGCCGCGCCGCGGACATGGACATGGGCATCGGGTTTCCCGCGATCGTCAAGCCGAGGCAGGGCACGGGGAGCATCGGCGTGCGGCTCGTGACCGACGCCCGTGGCATGCCCGATGCGCAGGATGGGCCCTGGATTGCCCAGCGCTTCGTGGAAGGCACCGAGTTCTCGGTGGAAACCTTCAGCGATGGCGCCGGGCACCACGTGCTGGCGGTCACGCGCAAATACGTGACGCGGCCCCCGTACTTCCTCGAACTTGCGCACGTGCTCCCGGCGGACATCGGGCCGGACGCGAACCGCAGGATCGTGGAGACCGTCACCCGTGCCCTCGACGCGGTCGGCTACGCCTTCGGGCCCGCGCACACCGAGGTGAAGCTCCAGGGCGATGCAGCCACGGTCATCGAGATCAATGCCCGGCTCGCGGGCGGCATGATCCCGCGGCTGCTGGAATACGCCTTCGGCTGGTCCGTCGCCGACCTGTATGTGCGCAGTCACCTGGCCGGGCGCAGCCAGTTCGCCGTGCCCGAGCCCGCCCTGCATGCCGCCGTCGCCTTCATCGTCCCCGATGTCGGGCGCCGCTACCTGGGCATCGATTTTCCGGAAGGCGCCGCC
The DNA here is from genome assembly GCF_900104515.1 of Paracidovorax cattleyae. Classification (GTDB taxonomy): domain Bacteria; phylum Pseudomonadota; class Gammaproteobacteria; order Burkholderiales; family Burkholderiaceae_C; genus Paracidovorax; species Paracidovorax cattleyae. Next base: position 4,858 of record NZ_FNJL01000013.1, on the reverse strand, counting down.
GATGCCGGCGCGTTCCAGGACGGCGGCACCAACCAGGGCCGTTTCGATTTCTCGGACCGTGCCGGCTACGTGATCGCCGGCGGCCGCACGGCGTTGTCGGCGTTGCGCGCAGCGCTGATGCTGCGCAACCGTTCGCAGGTGCTCTACGCGCCACCGGAGGTTCCCCCGCCGGACGCGGCCACGGTCCGCAGCATCGCGCTGGGCGAGCGCAGCGCATTCCGGCCCGGCAGCCTGGCGGGCAGCCTTTTCCTGATCGAGAAAGCCCACCTGCTGATGCTGCGCAGCCAGGGCATCCTGTCTGCCGGGCAATTCCGCCAGCTTCGGGATGCGGTGCTGGCGGCGGAGGCGGAGCCGGAGCTCCTGCGTGCCCATGCCTCCGGCCGCGGCGACTACTTCGACTACGAGCACTACGTCATCGACCGGTGCGGGGAGGCCACGGGCGGTATGGTCCAGGCCGCGCGTTCGCGCAATGACATCAATGCGACGCACCTGCTGCTGACGCTCCGGCGGGCCATCGCGGGCACCCTGGACCGTTCCCTGCGGCTCGGCAAGGCGTTGCTGGAGCGCGCCGAAGCCACGGTGGAAACCATATTGCCCATCCATAGCCAGTACCAGGTGGCGATGCCCGGCACAGCGGGACACTATCTCTCGGCCCAGGCCACCGCCGTGCTGGGAACGATGGAGACGCTGTCGTCGCTGCAGGACGGCCTGGACACCTCGCCGCTCGGCGCATGCGCGGGCGCAGGCACGACCTTCCGCACGATCACCCATGAAACGGCCCGCCTGCTGGGTTGCGTGCGCGGGCCGTCCAATTCCCTGGCCGCGATCAGCGACAAGACGCCGGCATTGCGCTGCGCCTACCTGTTCATCGAACTGAGCGGCCACCTGAACCGGCTCGCCATCGACCTGCAGCTCTGGACGATGCGGGAAACGGGATTCGTCCGGCTGCCGGAAGCCATGTACGGCGGTTCGTCGAACATGCCGCAGAAGCGCAACCCCTACCTGCTGGAATGGCTGCGGCTGCACCATGACCGCCATGCCGGGCAGTTCGCCGGCATGCTGTCCTCGCTGTCGCACCTGCCCACCGGCAATTCCTACCAGGCCAGCCGCTGCGCCGTGGAGTCCATTGCGGACCTCGCGGGAAGCCTGGGCGACATGTGCACCGTGGCCACGTATGCCATTGCCGGCATGCGTTTCGACGAACCCGCCATACGCCGCGCGCTCGGCGCCGGGGACGCGCATGCCACGCTCGCCGCCGAGGCCCTGGTCCAGGAAGGGCGTGCTTCCTTCCGGGAGGCACACACGGCTGTGGGCCACCTTCTCGCGCAGGCTCCCGCGGAGGACTCCGGCCCATTGGCGGCACGGGCTTCCGGGCTGCTGGCGCAACTGCGGATCGAACTGGAGCACGGGCAGCCGTTCGACCGCCTGGGCTCCGGCGGCGGTCCCGCGGCCTCGTCCACGCGCGAGGCCATCGCCGGACTGCACGGCCGGCTGCGCCGCTGCGGTCTTCGCCAACTCGCCGCGGCAGCGCGCTTCGAAGCGTCCCGCCGCGAACTCGACACCCGTTTCAGGAGGATCCGATGATGCCCCGCGTCACATTGCTCTGTTCCGATGGTCCGCACCACCTCTATCTGGCCGCCGAATTGCTGAAGGCGTTCGGCAGCCTGCGGGTCATTGTGGAGTCTGGACACGACCAAGCCGCCTCGCTGCGCCGCAACGGCCACTACCGCTCCTATCTCTGGACGCTCTACCACGGCCTGCGCCGCAGGCTGTTCGGCTATGAGGCCTACCGGAAGCGGTTTTTCGCCCGCACGCAGGGGCCGCGCAGCTGGACAGCGCTGAGCCAGGAGCCGGACGCGGAGTTCCACGACACCCCGTCCATCAACGATCCCCTCGTGGGGCAGATCCTGCGCGGCGGGGTGTCGGACGCCTATATCGTCATGGGCACGAAGAAGATCGGGGATGCCGTGCTCTCCGCCATTCCCGCAGGCCGCATCCTCAACATCCACGGCGGCTACCTGCCGGACTACAAGGGCAACCACTGCTTCTTCTTCGCGCTCCACGAAGGGCGGCACGACCGGCTCGGCACCACCATCCACCGCGTCTCCGCCGGCCTCGATGCCGGTGACATCGTCAGCCGGCACTGCGTCCAGCCCGCCGAAGGCGACAACTCCGAGACGCTGTACTCCCGGGCGGAGAAGGCGGCCATCGATCACCTCGTCGCCCGCCTGCGCCGCACACCCGATGTGTCCGCCTGGGACAGCACGCCACAGGAGGCCCGGGGCCGGCTCTACCGGATGCGGGACCGCGGCCCGATCGTCGAGCTGGCCCACCGCCTGGGCCGTGGATGGCGCCGCCGGCCGGTGGTGCGTGGCGCCGGCAAGGAGCCCGTCCGATGAGGAAAGGCTTCCGGATCCTCTCCATGCCATGGGCCGCGGCCGCATGGGAGGCAAACGCATGAGACACCTCGTGCTGGCCTTCTGTACCGATCCCCTCAAGGATCCGGTCGCGTCGCATGTCCTCGGCCGCCTGCTGTCGTCCGGCATTCCCTGGCAGGACGACGGGGCAGGGCACGTCGATGGGCATCCCGTGCTGTCGGCCGCCATCGGAGAGACGCGGTGCCACCTGCTGCAGCTCGAAGAGGTGTTGAGCCACGACTACGTGCGGTATGCACCCCTCGTCAACGAACGGTTCGGCGACGCCGATGCGGTGGTCGTGGTCAACTGGCACGAGGGACGGAACGCGCCCGATCGCATCTTCACCGTGCAGACGACCGGGGACATGGACAGCGGGTGCTTCAGCCCGGTCGATCCCGCCCTCACGCGGGCCCTGTTCCTGTGCGTGGAGGCGGAACGGCAGCGCGCCGGGCTGGACGCCTATGCCACCTGGATGGAGGCCACGCACTGGTCCGGGCCGCTCTACCGCGGCCAGCCGGGCAGGCTGCTCTCGGAGCTGAGGCCCTCGGTCATCGACCTGGAGATCGGCAGCACGCCCGAGGCATGGTCCGATCCTGCCGCGGCCGATGTGCTCGCGCGCGCCCTGGTGGCGCTCTGCGCATCCGGATGGGAGGCCGCCGCGGTGTCGTTGCTGTGCGTGGGGGGCGTGCATTTCGAGCCGGGATTCACCCAGCCGCTGCGTGAATTCGGGGCCACGGAAGGCCTGGCGCTGTCCCACGTGCTGCCCAACCACTGGCTGGTGGCACATGGCTACGACACGGACGGCCGCCTGCCGGACATGCTGGCCTGCGCCCGCTCGATCGCCGGAGGGGTGGATGCGGTGGTCTTCCACGACAACCTCAAGGCCGGCTTCAAGGCACAAGTGCGCGCACTCGCCTCCGAGCTCGGCGTGCCGGCGCTGTCGCACCGCAAGCTCAGGGCGCCGGGCGTTGCCGAGGCGATCCGGGCGGCGGCATAACGCCAGCAGGCCCTGATCGTCAACGCCGCCGGACCGCGCTGGGTGGGTAGCCATAGCAGCGCCGGAAGGCGGCGGTGAAGTGGCTTTGCTGGCTGTAGCCGCACTCAAAGGCCACCGACGCGATCTTCTGCGTGGTGTTCTGCAGCATGTCGTGGGCGCGCGCCATGCGCAGTTCGGTCGGGAAGGCGTGCGGCGATTGCCCGAAGGTGCTCTTGAACTTGCGCAGGAAGTGGTAGCGGCTCAGGTTGACCAGCCCGGCCAGGTCGTCGAGCTGCACCGATGCGCCGAGGTGCGCGTCCAGGTAATCCCGCAGCAGGCGGGCATGGCGCGCCGAGAACCTGCCGCGGGTCTCCGTCTTCTCCAGGCCGGGCACGGCGTAGTCGCGGATCGCATGCAGGATGATCCAGCTCGTGAGCCCCTCGATGCCCGTGGACAGCCCGGTGTCGTTCCAGTCGGTGAGCGCAATGCTGCGCGCCGCCGAGCCGATCACGGGCGAGGCCTCCTGGAAGACCTCGCGGAACCGGCAGGCCTCGGGGGGCTGCCGCAGCGATTGCTGCATCGCGGGGCCGAACCTTTCCGGATCGAAATAGATATGCAGGAAATTGAGCCGCCCCGTGATCCGCCACCGCGATTCACCGCCGCCTTTGGGGAAAAGGCAGGTGGCATTTTCGAACCCGCTGCGCACGATCTGCTGCTGGCGCATCTGGCTGCAGTTTTCCCCGCCGGAGAGGTAAATGCTGAGGACGTTCTCGGAAGCGCTCTTGTAGTCGGTCAGGGTGTTGTGGCAGCTCCACTCGGACAGCACGATGCCCGAGGGAAGGGCGACGGAACGGATGATTTCGGCGCCCGCCGATTTCAGCGCGCCGGGGACATCCTCCGGATCCGCAAGTTTCAAGGTCGAGTCAAACATGAAAATAATCTTCTGACGCAGAAATAATTTTTTATACAGCGCCTCCCGGGCCGAAGTTCCATGGCCATGGGGATTATCTCGGAGGCCGCGCCAGCATAAGCGGGTTTCTCCGGGGCATTGAAACCGCCCGTTTCACGCATCCCGTTCCGAGGCCTTGGCGGGCGGTCCGCGGCCGGCCGCCACGGGAGCGGCGGGCGACTCGCCCTAGAGCGTGTTATGAACTTTGCTTCATGAGTGCGATGCGGGAGGTAGAGTTTGCAAATGCCCCGCAAGCCCTACCCGACAGACGTCAGCGACGAAGAATGGAGCTTCGCTGCGCCATACCTGACCCTGATGGACCCGCACGCACCTCAGCGTGGACACGATCTGCGAGAGGTCTTCAATGCCCTGCGCTGGCTGGTGCGCGCGGGAGCGCCCTGGCGGATGCTGCCCAACGATTTGCCGCCTTGGGAGGCGGTCTACCAGCAGAGCCGTCGCTGGCTGGATGCGGGTTGCTTCGAGGCAATGGTCTCGGACCTGCGCTCCATCATCCGG
>NZ_FNJL01000015.1 GCF_900104515.1 Paracidovorax cattleyae | reverse complement strand
GATGCCGCCCGAGTCGCTGTTGGAGAAGACGATCTCCGGCGACAGGCCGTAGTCCGACGCCACCATCTGCCCCTGGCCGAAACTGCTGCCGCCGCGCATCTCCCCCGATTGCATCAGTGCCCGCTCACGGTTCATCGCGCCCATGCCGGTCACGCTGCGCTCCACCACCACGAAGCAGTTGGACTGCTGGATCAGCAGGCGCAGCAGGTTGGACGTGGGCGGCAGGCGGTATTCATTGCGCAGGATGGTGTACCAGCCCGCATCCTGGTTTTCCACCAGCGACACCGTGCCCAGCGGCGAGGCGCAGCGCTCGAGCTGCGTATTCGCGTTCGCCGACGACTCCCCGGCCGCCGCGCCCGTGGCCACCGTCTTGGATTCCGCGCTGCCCATGCGCATGTTCGTGGTTTCGCAGCCCGCCAGCAGGGCGGCGGACAATGCCGCAGCCAGCAGGGTGAAGGTCTTCTGAGACATGGGAGGAATTCCTTTGTGGAATGGCTACAGGGGGAATGGGAGGGGGTTTTCGCGCACCGCGGGGCGGCCGCGCCGGATCATAGCGCCGCGGCCTGCTGGCGGACAGGGGGAAGCCGGCCCACCCGGTAGATCCATACCGGGTGCCCGGCATCGGGGCGCAGCACGGCCTCCGGCACGGCCCCGGGCACCTCGAAGGCCAGGCTGACCAGCCACGCGTCCGCCGCCATCTCGGCACGGGCCTTGGCCGCGGCCCGGTCCATGCTTTCGGGGCGCTGGAACAGATAGACCATGCGGTAGCCCCCCCACCCGGCACGCCAGATGTCGCCGCGCCGCACCCGGGCCCACGGGCAGCGCAGCGCGCACAGGCAGCGCAGCGGCCAGCTCCACTCCAGCCCTTCCAGGCGGGCATCGGGATAGGCCCGGCGCAGGGCACGCAACCCGTCGCCCAGTCCGCAGCCCGCATCCAGCACGGCCGCAGCGCCGGGGAGCGGCACGACACGGGCCAGCCCGTCGAGGGCGCGCCGCGGCGTGGGAAAGAGCGGCGCGTCGCGCCAGGCATGGAGCGGATAGACCAGCAACAGCACCGCCAGCGGCGCGAGCCAGGCCCAGGCAGGCAGGGAGGTGGCCCCCGCGGCGAGGAACGAGAGCGGGAACCCCAGCGCGATCAGGCACTGCCGCCAGCGGGTGCGGCCCTGGAAGCTGGCCGCCGCCCCGATGGCGCAGCCTGCCAGCCAGGCCGCCCACCACGGCGCGCCGGCCGCCCCGCGCAGCAGCAGGAAGGCCAGCCATGCGGCGGCCCAGGCCAGGAGGGCGGGAAAGGGCCAGGGCAGCAGCGGGAAGCGCATGACGTGTTCCGACAGCGAAAGGCCTGCGGACAGCCCGCAGCCCCTGCAGTGTAGAGAGGCGCGGGACCGGCCATCGGCCGTTCGACCAGCCCCTCCTACAATCCTCCGTTCCATTTTTTCGTATCCACCGCGGTCCGGGACCTTCGCCCGGCTCCTCCGAAGAATCTCCCTACCGACCAGGCCCCTCACCAGTGCGTTCGCCCTCCGATCCATCGCCATCCGCCGACATGCCGCCCCTCGTGGTGGATCTCGACGGCACGCTGCTGCTCACCGACATGCTGCACGAATCCTCGCTCCAGCTGGTGCGCGACGCCCCCTGGAAGGCGGCGATGCTGCCGCTGTGGCTGGCCGCGGGCAAGGCCGCACTCAAGCGCCGCATCGCCGGCCAGGTCGATATCGCAGTGGCCCACCTGCCCTACAACACGCCGCTGGTCGCCTGGCTGCGCGAACAGCGTGCAGCGGGGCGGCGCATCGTGCTGTGCACGGCATCCGACCAGGCGCTGGCCGGCGCGATCGCCGCCCACCTGGGCTGCTTCGATGCGGTCATGGCCAGCGACGGAACCACCAATCTCGCAGGCCCGGCGAAGGCCGCGGCCCTCGTGCGTACCTTCGGCGAGCGCGGCTTCGACTACGCGGGCAACTCGCGCGCCGACCTGCCCGTGTGGCAGGCCGCCCGCGCGGCCATCGTGGTCAACGCGCCGGCCTCCGTGGCGCGCCGGGCCGAAGCCCAGGGCAACGTGCAGCGCAGCTTCCCGCCGGCCGCGGCCGGCGCGTCCGCATGGCGCAAGGCTCTGCGCCTGCACCAGTGGATGAAGAACCTGCTGCTGTTCGTTCCCCTGATGGCGGCCCACCGCGTGGGCGACGGCGCGGCCTGGATGCAGCTCTTCGTGGCCTTCCTGGCGTTCGGGATGTGCGCCTCCTCGGTCTATCTCGCCAACGACCTGCTCGACCTGGAGAGCGACCGCCAGCACCCCCGCAAGCGGCTGCGGCCGTTCGCCGCGGGCACGCTGCCGGCATGGCAGGGCGTGGCGCTCGTCCCCGTGCTCGCCGGGGCAAGCCTGTGCCTGGCCTGGGCCACGGGGCCGGCCTTCCTCGTGTGGCTTCTGGTGTATTTCGTGACCACCTGGGCGTATTCGCTGGTGCTCAAGCGCTGGGCGCTGGTGGACTGCGTGGCGCTCGCCGTGCTCTACACCCTGCGCGTGGCGGCAGGGGCGGCGGCCGTCGCGCAGCCGCTCTCGTTCTGGCTGATCGCCTCATCGGGGTTCCTCTTCCTGTCGCTCGCCTTCGTGAAGCGCTATGCGGAGCTGCTGGTGCAGCAGGCCGCCGGCAAGACCTGGGCGCACGGGCGCGGTTACCTCACCTCCGATGCCCCCATCGTGCAGAGCCTGGGCGTGGCGTCCGGCTACACGGCCGTGGTGGTGCTGGCGCTCTACCTCAACAGCGACACGGTGCTCACCATGTACCGCACGCCCGGCCTGATCTGGATCGCGGTGCCGGCGCTGGCCTTCTGGGTGAGCTGGATGTGGCTGCAGGCCGCCCGCGGCCAGATGCACGACGATCCGCTCGTCTTCGCTTTCAAGGACCGCGCCAGCCTGGTGGCAGGCGCGGTGTTCGTGGCAGCGCTCGCCGCCGCTGCCGCGGGACTGGGGTGGCCGTGGTAGCGGTGCACTCCTGGGGCCGGCTGCGGGCGGCCGAGCATGCGCTGCGCCCGCTGGCGGAGCATCCCCCTGCGCGGCTGCCGCTTTCGGCCGGCCAGCACGGCCTGGCCCATGGCATGGGCCGCAGCTACGGCGACGTGTGCCTGAACCCGGGCGGCACGCTCTGGGCGACGCGCGGGCAGGACCGCTTCATCGCCTGGGACGAAGCCACGGGCGCGCTGACCTGCGAAGCCGGCGTGCTGCTGCGCGACATCCAGCGCACCTTCATCCCGCGCGGCTGGATGCTGCCCGTCACGCCCGGCACGCAGTTCGCCACCGTGGGCGGCGCCATCGCCAACGATGTCCACGGCAAGAACCACCACGTCCATGGCAGCTTCGGCGACCACGTGCTGTCGCTGCACCTGCTGCGCACCGACGGCCTGCTGGTGCGCTGCGGGCCCGACCTGCGGCCCGACTGGTTCTGCGCCACGGTCGGCGGGCTGGGCCTGACGGGCGTGATCACCCAGGCCACGCTGCGACTGCACAGGGTGTCCGGCCCGTGGCTCGACACCGAAACGCTGCCCTACGGCAGCCTGCGGGAGTTCTTCGCCCTCGCGGACGCCTCGGAAGCCGGATGGGAATACACGGTCTCGTGGATCGACTGCCTTGCCGGTGCCGACGCGCGCGGCATCTTCATGCGCGGCAACCACGTGCCTGGCCCGGTGGCGGACCCGCCCGCCGAGCCCCGGGGCGGCAGGCGCACCGTGCCGTTCGTCCCACCGATCTCGCTGGTCAACCGCTGGAGCCTGCGGCCCTTCAACACCGCCTACTACCACCTGCACAAGCGGCGGGCGGGCCGGGCGCTGCAGCACTATGAACCCTTTTTCTACCCGCTGGACAACCTGCTGGAGTGGAATCGCATCTACGGCCGCCGGGGCTTCTACCAGTACCAGTGCGCGGTGCCCCGCGAGGGCGGCGAGGATGCCGTGGCCGCGCTGCTGCGGGAGATCGCCGCATCGGGGCAGGGCTCGTTCCTGGGGGTGCTCAAGACCTTCGGGCAGCGCATGCCCCTGGGCATGCTGAGCTTTCCCATGCCGGGCGTCACCCTGGCCCTGGATTTTCCCAACCTGGGCGAGCCGACGCTGCGACTCTTCGACCGCCTCGATGCCGTGGTGGCTTCCGCAGGCGGCCGGCTCTATGCGGCCAAGGACGCGCGCATGCCACGCACGCTGTTCGAGGCCGGCTACCCGCGGCTGTCCGAATTCCTGCCCTACCGCGATCCCCGCATCCGTTCCGCCATGTCGCTGCGGCTGCTCGGCGACTGACCGCCGGGGTACTCCGTGCCCTCCCCCCTCTTTTTTCCGCCCGCGCCACCCGCCAACGGCACCAACCCACCGCCCGCCATGCCCGATACCTCTTCTCCCCGCACCATCGCCATCGTGGGCGCCACCTCGGCCATCGCGCACCAGTGCGCCCGGCTCTGGCTGGCCGCCGGAGGAGTGGACCGGCTGGTGCTCATCGGGCGCGACGGCGCCCGCCTGCCCTCCGTGGCGGCCGACCTGCAGGTGCGCCAGCCCGGCACGCGCATCGAGACCATCGCGACCGACATGCTGCAGCCCGAGGCGATCGCCGGCACGGTGCGCGGCATCTGCGCCGACGGGGTGCCCGACCTCGTGCTCATCGCGCACGGCAACCTGCCCGACCAGCCGGCCTGCGAGGCCGACCTCGCGGCGGCGCGGCAGGCACTGGAAGTGAACGGTATTTCCCCCGCGCTCTGGGCCGAGGCTTTCGCCGGCGCGCACCAATCCCGCGGCCACGGGCGCATCGGCATCATCGGTTCGGTGGCCGGCGACCGCGGCCGCCAGTCCAACTATGTCTATGGCGCGGCGAAGGGGCTGGTGGAGCGCTACGCCCAGGGCCTGCAGCACCGGCTCGCGGGCACGGGGGTGCGCGTGACCCTCGTCAAGCCCGGCCCCACCGACACCCCGATGACCGCTCACCTCAAGGCCCAGGGTGCACGCCTGGCCACGCCCGAAGAGGTGGCCGGCGCCATCGTGCGCGGCATGGCGCGCGGTGCGCCGGTGGTCTATGCCCCGGCGAAGTGGGCGCTCATCATGCTCGTGATCCGCCACCTGCCCCGCGCCGTGTTCCACCGCATGAAGATCTGAACATTGCCCCAGATGACCCACGACGAGACCCTTCTCTCATCTCCCCACGCCCGGCAGACCTGGCGGCAGCGCGTGCCGTTCGCGCTGCTGATGGTTTTCGCCGCCATCTATGTGCTTGCCACGGCGGTCTCCGCATGGCGTACCTTCACGCCGGTCCCGATCTGGGACACCTGGGGCGCAGCGCTGGAGTTCTATATCGACGTGCGCCATGGTGTCGGCTGGGAGGCCTGGTGGCGCCAGGCCAACGAGCACCGGCTGGTGCTTCCCAAGGCACTGTTCTGGATGGAATACACCTGGTTCGGCGGCCAGCAGGTCTTCCTGATCACCATGAACTACGTGATCGTCGGCTGCGGCCTGGCGGTGTTCGCGGCCTTCCTGCGGGACCGCCTGCCCGCCCTGTCCGGCAGGTCGTGGTTCTTCGGCGTGACGCTGCTGGCCATAGGGCTGTTTTCCTGGGTGCAGAAGGAAAACCTGGCCTGGGCCAACCAGGGCCAGTTCTTCCTGGCGCAGGTGCTGCCGCTGGTGGGCTTCTACTGCCTCTACCGCGCCGCGTGCGCCCCCATGGCGCGCGGCTGGTTCCCCGCCGCCTGCCTGATCGGGGTGCTCAGCGTCGGCACCATGGCCAATGGCGTGATGGCACTGCCCATGATGGTGCTCTATGCCGCCGTCGCACGGCTCGACCGCCGGCGCACGCTCATCCTGGCAGTGCTCGCCGCCATCTGCGCAGGCGCCTATGCGGTGGGCTACACCTCCCCATCCGACCACGGCGGCGTGTTCTCCAAGCTGCGGGACCGCCCGCTGGACATGCTCTCCTACACCCTCACCTACCTCGGCGCCCCCTTCCAGCATTTCGTGCTGAAGCAGCATTCGCTGTCGTGGGCTCCGCTGAGCCAGGCCTTCGGGGTGCTTTTCGTGCTGCTGACCCTGGCGCCGCTGCCGCGCGTCCTGCGCGATCCCGCGGCGCACCGGCTGGGCCTGGCGCTGCTGACCTTCGTCGTCTACATCGGCGGCCTCGCCTTCGCGACCAGCGGCGGGCGCGTGCAGTTCGGCCTCGAAAGCGCGCTGTCGAGCCGCTACACCACGCCGACCGTGATGGCATGGACCGCCCTGGCGATCCTGTACGCACCCCGCCTGGTCGCGCTGCGCGGCGCGGCGCGTGTGGCCATGTACGTGCTGCTCGTCGCGTGCCTGGCGCAGATGCTCGTGGTGCAGACGCGCGACGCCGAACGCAAGGAAGAGCAGCACATGCGCATGACCGGGGCGCTGGCACTGCAGATGGGCGTGCACGACAAGCGGCGCATCGGCATGCTGATCTGGAACGACGATTACGGCGCGCAGCTCGCCCGCGGGGCCACCGCCATCCGCGCAGGCATCTTCGGCCGCCCCGTCATGGTGGAGGCCACCCACGCAGTGGGCGAGCATGCCGAGACCCTGCCCCCGCGCTGCCATGCCTTCGTGGACCAGGTGGAGACCCTGCCCGGCGAGCCCCGCTTCGTGCGCGTGCTGGGCGGGCTGCTGCCCGAGCCCGAGCGCAAGCCCTTCGAGGCCGTGCGCCTCGTCGGCGCCGACGGCACGGTGGTCGGCTACGGCGTGCCCGACCGCTGGAGGAAGCGCACGCCGCCCGCGCACGCGCCGGGCCCCTTCGGGCGCTATCTCATGTTCACGGCCTACCTGCAGGTACCGGCATCGGGGCAACTGCCCCTCGCCGTCACGCTGCAGGCGCCCGGCACGCCCTGCTCGGCGGCCCTGGTGCTGACGCCCCCCGTGCCGGCCTCCTGACGCGGCGCCGTCCTTCCACGCTTTTCCGATCCCGATGCATCCTCCCTCTTCCATGCAGCAGCACACCACCAAGATCGTCCTGCCCGGCGGCGCCGGCCTCGTCGGCCAGAACCTCGTCGCGCACCTCAAGCTCCATGGCTATGCCAACCTCGTCGTGCTCGACAAGCACGCCGCCAACCTGGAGATCCTGCGCCGCATGCACCCGGACATCGTCGCCGAGCTGGCCGATCTCGCCGAGCCCGGCGACTGGGAGCGGCACTTCGAGGGCGCCGACGCGGTGGTGATGCTGCAGGCGCAGATCGGCGCACCGCAGGCCGAGCCCTTCGTGCGCAACAACCTCACCTCGACCGAACGCATCCTGGCGCTCATCCAGCAGCACCGCATTCCCCACACCGTGCACATCAGCTCCTCGGTGGTGGAGTCGGTGGCCAGGGACCACTACACCGACACCAAGCGTGCGCAGGAAGAGATGGTGCTGGCCAGCGGCATCCCCTGCGTGGTGCTGCGGCCCACGCTGATGTTCGGCTGGTTCGACCGCAAGCACCTGGGCTGGCTCTCGCGCTTCATGCGCAAGGTGCCGGTGTTTCCGATTCCCGGCAGCGGCCGCTACATGCGCCAGCCGCTCTACGCGGCCGACTTCTGCCGCATCATCGTGCGCTGCATCGAGGAGCGCCGCGTGGGCGGCGTGTTCAACATCACGGGACTGGAGAAGGTGGATTACATCGACATCATCCGCACCATCAAGGCCGCCACGGGCGCGAAGGCCGCCATCGTGAAGATCCCCTACGGCCTCTTCTACGTGCTGCTGAAGGTGTGGGCGCTCTTCGACCGCGACCCACCCTTCACCGCCGACCAGCTCAAGGCGCTCGTGGCGCACGACGAGTTCGAGGTGATCGACTGGCCCGGCATCTTCGGCGTGCGTGCCACGCCCTTCGCCGAGGCCATCCACGAAACCTTCCACCACCCGGAGTACAGCCGCGTGGTGCTGGAGTTCTGATGAACGCCACCGCCTCCCCTTCCGCCACGTCCGCGGCCGACTCCGCCATGGCGCGCGGCCAGCGCATCGCCGTGCTCGGCGCCGGCCCCATGGGCCTGGCCGTGGCCTACCAGCTCGCGCGCGACGGCCACCGGCCCGTGGTCTTCGAGGCCGACGATCGCGTGGGCGGCATGACCGCGATGTTCGATTTCGACGGCCTGCCGATCGAGCGCTACTACCACTTCCATTGCACCTCGGACCACGCCTTCCTGCAGGTGCTGGACGAGCTGGGCCTGGCCGACAAAATGCGCTGGCGCGCCACGCGCATGGGCTACTGGTTCCAGAAGCGCCTGCAGGCCTGGGGCAACCCGGTAGCGCTGCTGCGCTTCCAGGGCCTGGGGCTGGTGGCGAAGTTCCGCTACGGCCTGCACGCATTCCTCTCCACCAAGCGCGACGATTGGAAGCCGCTCGACGGCGTCGAGGCCACGGGCTGGATCCGCCGCCGGGTGGGCGCGGAGGCCTACGAGGTGCTCTGGCGGCGCCTCTTCGAGTACAAGTTCTACGAGCACACGGGCAATCTGTCGGCCGCCTGGATCTGGAGCCGCATCCGCCGCATCGGCCGATCGCGCTACAGCCTCATGCAGGAAAAGCTCGGCCACCTGGAGGGCGGCTCCGCCACGCTGCTGGACGGCATGGCAGCGGACATCCGCGCGCACGGCGGCGAGATCCGCCTGTCCACGCCCGTGACGCGGGTGCGCATGGAGGCGGGCCGCGTGCAGGGCGTGGAGACGGCGCAGGGCTTCGAGGCCTTCGACAAGGTGATCAGCACCGTGCCCCTGCCCTTCGTGCCGCGCCTGATGCCGGATCTCCCGCAGGACGTGCTCTCGCGCTTCGCGGCGCTGAAGAACATCGCCGTGGTCTGCGTGATCGCCAAGCTGCGCAAACCCCTCACCGAGAACTTCTGGCTCAACGTGAACGATCCGGACATGGACATTCCGGGCCTGGTGGAATACAGCAACCTGCGCCCGCTGCCGGAATCCATCGTCTATGTGCCGTTCTACATGCCCGGCGAGCACCCCAAGTACGCCGAGCCCGACCAGGCCTTCCTGGACAAGGTGAAGCGCTACCTGCGCACCATCAACCCCGCGCTGCAGGAGGACGACTTCCTCGCGATGCGCGCGAGCCGCTACCGCTACGCGCAGCCGATCTGCCCGCCCAACTACCTGGAGAGCCTGCCGCCCGTGCAGCTGCCCGTGCAGGGCCTGTGGGTGGCCGACACCTCGTACTACTACCCCGAGGACCGCGGCATTTCCGAGAGCATCGGCTTCGGCCGCCGCATGGCGCGCGACGCAGCCCAGGCTGCCACAGGTTCCCGCCCGTGATCGCCGCCTTCCGCTCCCGGCAGTTCCTGGCCTTCCTGGTGACGGGCGGCGTGGCGGCGCTCGCCAACTTCGGCTCGCGCATCGCGTTCAGCCACTGGATGCCGTTCTCCGCCGCCGTGATCGCGGCGTACTGCGTGGGCATGTGCACGGCCTTCGTGCTGGCGCGCGCCTTCGTCTTCAAGGCGAGCACGCAATCCACGCACAAGTCGGCGATGTTCTTCGTACTGGTGAACCTGCTGGCCGTGGCGCAGACCTGGGCCGTGAGCATGGCCCTGCTGAAGTGGGTGCTGCCCGCGCTCGGCATCACAGCCTTCGCGCCCGAGATCGCGCATGCGGTGGGCGTGGTGGTGCCGGTGTTCACAAGCTACCTGGGCCACAAGCGCTGGTCGTTCGCCGAAAAGCCGGCCCGGTCCGGCGCTCCGGGCTGACACACCGGCGCCATGAACCCGCGCACCGCCGTCGTCGCCGCCCTGGCCTGCACGGCCGCCTACGTGGCGGCCCTGGTCTGGGCCGACGCCCGCAACCAGGTCTTCGCGCAGCTGCCGCGCGTGGCGGCGTGGATGCCCGGCCTGGCGGCCGTGGCGTTCGCCTCCTACGGCCTGCGCTATGCGCGCTGGCACTGGCTCCTGCGCCGCGCGGGGCATGGCGTGCCTGCCGCGGCGGGGTTCGCGGGCTACCTGGCAGGCTTCGCCTTCACCGCCACGCCGGGCAAGGTGGGCGAGCTGGTGCGCGCCCGCTACTTCACGCGCTGGGGCGTGCCGCCAGCCCGCACGCTCTCGGCCTTCGTCTATGAGCGGGCCCTCGACCTGCTCACGGTGGCGCTGCTGGCCGCGCTGGCCGTGCCCTCCGGCCGCCTGTTCGGCATCGTGCTGGCTTTCGTGGCCGGGCTGATCGGCGCGGTCGCCGCGGTGGCGACCCGGCCCCGCTGGCTGCTGCGCCTGGCCGCGCGCATGCGGGCCATGGGATGGCGCCGCACGGCGCGCACCGGCCGCATGCTCGCGCTCGGGCTGGCAGGCTGCCGCCTCTGGCTCACCCCCCGCGACCTGGCCGTGTCGTTCGGACTGGGCCTGGCCGCCTGGACGATCACCGCGGCGTCGTTCGCCTGGCTGCTGCAGGGCCTGGACATCGCGGTGCCGCTGCGCGCGGCGCTGTCCACCTACCCCACGGCCATGCTGGCCGGCGCGGCATCGATGCTGCCGGGCGGCATCGGCACCACCGAGGCCACCATCGTGGCCCTGCTGGCGCTGCACGCCGTGCCGCTGGGCACCGCAATGCTCGCGGCCGTGGGCATCCGTTTCGCCACGCTCTGGGTGGCCGTGGCCTGCGGCTTCGCCGCCATCGGCTGGCTGGAGCGGCACGCGCCGACGCCCCGGAGAGCGTAGAAAGGCCACATGGGCATGAAGGGGCCACCTGGCCGGAAAGGCACGTAAAGCCCAAGACACCGCTGCAAGGCCCGGACGCCCCGCGGTGCACCCCAGGGCTCAACCCTCGCCGCGCAGGCGCTCTATGAGGCCGTTGAGGGCCTCCAGCGAGCCGAACTGGATCGCCAGCTCGCCGACCTCCTCGGTGCGGCCACCGCGCTTCACGCGCTTCTTCACCCGCACCTCCACCTCGGCCATCAGCAGGTCGGAGAGTTCCTCCTCCACCCGCTTGAGGTCGCGCGACTTGCCCTCCTTGCGCGCCTTCTGCGGCGCCAGGCTGAATTCCGCGCCGATCTTCTTCACCAGCCCCTCGGCCTCGCGCACCGACAGCTTGCGCGCCGCGATCTGGTTGCCCGCCGTGATCTGCGCGGCGCGGTCCAGCGACAGCAGCGCACGGGCGTGGCCCATGTCGATGTCGCCCGCCATCAGCATGGTCTGCACCGGCTCCGCGAGGTTCAGCAGCCGCAGCAGGTTGCTCGCGGCGCTGCGCGAGCGGCCCACGGCCTGGGCGGCCTGCTCGTGCGTCAGCCCGAATTCCTTCACGAGGCGCGCCAGGCCCTGGGCCTCTTCGAGCGGGTTCAGGTCCTCGCGCTGGATGTTCTCGATCAGCGCCATCGCCGCGGCGGATTCGTCCGGCACCTCGCGCACCAGCACCGGCACCTCGGCCAGCCCCGCGATGCGCGCGGCCCGGAAGCGCCGCTCGCCCGCGATGATCTCGTAGCGGCCCGCATTCTCGCCCTGCACCAGCCGGCGCACCAGGATGGGCTGCATGATGCCCTGGGCCTTGATGCTCTCGGCCAGTTCGTAGAGCGCGCCTTCGTCCATGCGCGTGCGGGGCTGGTAGATGCCGGGCACCATGTCGTCGAGCGACAGCGTGGACGGGGCGCCGGGGGCGGCGGTGGAGGCGCTTCCTTCGGCGCCGGGGGCCGCTTCCGCGACCTTGGGGCCGAGCAGCGCTTCGAGGCCGCGCCCGAGGCCCTTGGGTTTCTTGGTTGCCATGTGTGGGAGGGTCCGTGGATACAGGGGGTGCCGATCCGGAAATCAGCGGTCGATGATGACGAGGGTTCCGTGGCTGCCGGGTGCGACGGCGTGCGGCACGCCCGCGGGCACGATGAAGACCTCCCCGGCGCCCACCTCGATGCGGCGGCCCTGCAGGTCCAGGTTCATCCGCCCTTCGAGCACCAGCAGGGCTTCGTCGAAATCATGGATCTCGTCGGGATAGGCAGCATCGTCCATGCGGACGATCTTGACATTCGCATTGGCGGCGCGGCCCACCACCCGGGAACGCCAGGCGGCAGGCAGGTCACGCGCTTGTGCGAGAAGGTCGATCTTGCCGGACATGGGTGAAAGCGGGTGGTGGTGACGGGTCCGGGCTTCAGGCGGCGGGAGCCATGGCACGCAGCAGCGCATGCCCCTCGTCCCAGTCACCCAGCCCCGAGTCGGCATTCAGGTGGCCGCGCGCTCCCGCATCGACGAAGCGCGCATGCCAGTCCGAGGCCATCGCCCGGGCGCGCTCCAGGGAGCAATAGGGGTCGTCGTGGCTGCCCACGAGCACCGCGGGGAACGGCAGCGCAGCGCGCGCGACGGGCGTCCAGCCGGGCAGCAGCGCGGCGATGTCGGGCCGCACCACGTCGCCGGGGCCCACCAGCAGGGCGCCGCGCACCTTGCCGGCATGCCGCGTGTGGGCGGCCCACCAGGCCGTGAGGATGCAGCCCAGGCTGTGCGCCACCAGCACCACGGGCCGCGGCGCATCGCCCACCACGTCCTCCAGCCGCGCGGACCAGTCGCCGCGCAGGGGGCGCATCCAGTCGTGCTGCTCCACCCGGCGATAGCCGTAGCGGTGCTCCCAGCGGCTCTGCCAGTGGTCGGGGCCGGAGTTCTGCCAGCCCGGCAGGATGAGCACGTCGTCAGGTTTTATGCTACTCATTTGATAGCAATCGATCACATGCGCTTGACGCGCTTGACCATCTCGCGCGCGAAGTCCACGAAGGCCTGGCTGCCCTTGGCGCCCGGATCGAACACCACGCCCGGCAGGCCGTAGCTCGGCGCCTCCGCCAGGCGCACGTTGCGGGGGATCACGGTGTCGAACACCTTGTCGCCGAAGTGGTCCTTGAGCTGTTCGCTGACCTGGCTCTGCAGCGTGATGCGCGGATCGAACATCACCCGCAGCAGGCCGATGATCTGCAGGTCCTTGTTCAGGTTGGCGTGCACCTGCTTGATGGTGTTGACGAGGTCGGTGAGGCCCTCGAGCGCGAAGTATTCGCACTGCATCGGCACGATCACCCCGTGCGCGCAGCATAGGCCGTTGAGCGTCAGCATCGAGAGGCTCGGCGGGCAGTCGATGAGGATGAAATCGAAATCCTTGTCCACCACGGCCAGGGCGCTCTTCAGGCGTCGCTCGCGCTGCTCCAGGGCCACCAGTTCCACCTCGGCACCCGCCAGCTCGCGGTTCGCGCCCAGCACGCGGTAGCCGCACTGCTCCGACAGCACCGCCGCCTCCTGCACGGAAGCCGACTCCAGCAGCACGTCGTAGATGGTGAGCTCGAGCGCACGCTTGTCCACCCCCGACCCCATGGTGGCATTGCCCTGTGGATCAAGATCCACCAGCAGCACGCGCTGGCCCACCTTGGCGAGGCCCGCGGCGAGGTTGACGGAGGTGGTCGTCTTGCCGACGCCGCCTTTCTGGTTGGCAATGCAGAAAATCTTGGCCATGGGAATGAAAGGGATGGGGCCTTGCAGCCAATAGGAGGAAAGGTCAGCGGGCCACGGCCAGCTTGATGCCGAAGCCGATCAGGAACGTGCCCGCGAGCCGCTCCAGCGCCCGGCCCAGCGCAGGCCGGGCACGCATGCGCTCGGCCATGCGGTGCGTGAGCAGCACGACGCCCAGCCCGTAGAGAAACGACAACGCCGCGATCGTGGCGGCCATCACGCCGAAGGTCAACAGGCCGCGGTGATGGGCCGGATCGACGAACAGTGGAAAGAACGCCATGTAGAACACGATGGCCTTGGGATTGAGCAGCGTGATGAGCGCAGCCTGGCGGAAATAGTGGCGGGGCTGGATGGCAATGACCGGCGCCGAGCCGGGCCGCGCCAGCAGCATGCGTCCCCCCATCCAGGCCAGGTAGGCGGCCCCCAGCCACTGCACGGCATGGAAGACCGCAGGCACCGCGGAGAGCATCGCAGCCACGCCGGCCACCGCCATCCACAGCAGCACCTGGTCGCCCGCGATGACGCCCAGGGTGGCGGCCATGCCCGCGCGCACGCCCCCCTTGCCGGTGGAGGTGACGAGCGCCAGATTGCCCGGGCCGGGAATGGCCAGGAACAACAGGATGGCGGCGACGAATGCGCCGTAGTCCGCAATGCCAAACATCAGCACCCCCGAAAAATGGAAGCGGGAGTTTAAGGCAGGGCTTCGCCGCCCGGGCCATCCGCACCGGCACTGACGCCCCTGGACGGCCGCATCCAGACGATGCAGCGCTCTGCGTCCAGGCCTGGCACCGCCAATTGTTCCACGTGGAACACTTCCGCGATCGGGGGCAGCCCGGCGATTTCGTCGGAAGGATCGCGGCCCTTCATTGCCAGCCACACCCCGTTGGCGGCGATGACAGCCTGCGACCATTCCACGAAATCCGGCAGCGAAGCGAACGCACGGCAACTCACCACGTCGAACGGGCCCGCAAGATTTTCCACACGCGCATGGATGCCCCGCAGGTTGCGCAACCGCAGCGACACGGCGGCCTGCTGGACGAAAGCGGCTTTCTTGGCCACCGTGTCCACGCAGCTCACATCCAGCAATGGGCAGCAGATGGCGAACACCACGCCTGGCAGTCCGCCGCCCGAACCGACATCCAGCAGGCGCGGCCCGGCACCCTCGCCTGCGCTGCCCGGCAGGCCCTGCACCTCCTTGAGATGGCGCTGCAACGGCGCCACCGCCGCGAGGCTGTCGAGCAGGTGGTGCGTGAGCATCTCCTGCGGATCCCGCACCGCCGTGAGGTTATAGACCTGGTTCCACTTCTGCAGCAGGACCAGAAACTCCAGCAACTGCGCCAGCTGCGCCTCCGACAAATCCAGCCCCAGGGCCTCCGCCCCCGCGCGCAACGGCGCCGACAGCACGCTGTCGGCCACCGTCACGCTGCCACCTCGTCAGCCTGCGGGGCAGTGAAGCCCCGGAAGCCGCCCTTCTTCAAGTGCACCAGCAATAGCGACACCGCGGCCGGCGTCACGCCGGAAATCCGCGAGGCCTGTCCCAACGTCTCGGGCCGGTGCTTCTGCAGTTTCTGCCGCACCTCGATCGACAGCGCCGCCACCTGCATGTAGTCCAGCTCCTGGGGCAACTGCAGATTCTCGTAGCGGGAGGCGCGCTGCACCTCGTCCTTCTGTCGGTCAATGTAGCCCGCGTACTTGGCTTCGATCTCCACCTGCTCGATCACCGGCACGCTCAGTTCACCGAGTGTTTCACGTGAAACAGCGGCACTGGCGTACTTGCCGCCATCCATTCCCGTCAGGGCTTCATAGGTGACATCCGGCCGGCGCAGCAGATCGAACAGGTTGTATTCGTGCTCGATGGCCTTGCCCAGCACCCGGACCGACTCCTCTGCGGGCAGGTTGCGGGGATTGACCCATGTGGACTTCAGACGTTCGGTTTCCCGGGCCACCGCGTCGCGCTTGCGGCTGAACGCATCCCACCGCGTGTCGTCCACCAGGCCCATGCGGCGCCCTGCTTCGGTCAGCCGCATGTCTGCGTTGTCTTCCCGCAGCTGCAGCCGGAACTCGGCCCGGCTGGTGAACATGCGATACGGTTCGGTCACACCCTTGGTGATGAGGTCGTCCACCAGCACGCCCAGGTAGGCCTCGTCGCGGCGCGGCAACCAGGCGGACTCGCCACGGCACTGCAGCGCGGCATTGATGCCCGCGAACAGGCCCTGCGCGGCTGCTTCCTCGTAGCCCGTCGTGCCATTGATCTGCCCGGCGAAGAAGAGCCCCTGGATCTGGCGCGTCTCGAAGCTGCTCTTGAGCGAGCGCGGGTCGAAGTAGTCGTACTCGATGGCGTAGCCGGGGCGCAGGATGTGGGCGTTCTCCAGGCCGCGCATCGAGCGCACCAGATCGTACTGCACGTCGAACGGCAGGCTGGTGGAAATACCGTTGGGATAGAACTCGTGCGTGGCCAGCCCTTCCGGCTCCAGGAAGATCTGGTGGCTGTCCTTGTCGGCAAAGCGGTTGATCTTGTCTTCCACGCTCGGGCAGTAGCGCGGCCCCACGCCCTCGATCTTGCCGGTGAACATCGGGCTGCGGTCGAAACCCGACCGGATGATCTCGTGCGTGCGCTCGTTGGTGTGCGTGATCCAGCACGGCACCTGGCGCGGGTGCATCGCCGTGTTGCCCATGAAGCTGAACACCGGCAGGGTGCCTTCGTTCACGCCGCCAGGCATGCCGTCACCGGGCTGTTCCTCGCACTGGCTGAAATCGATGCTGCGGCCGTCGATGCGCGGCGGTGTGCCGGTCTTGAGCCGCCCCTGGGGCAGTTGCAACTCCTTCAGGCGCGCGCTGAGCGACACGGCAGGCGGGTCCCCTGCCCGGCCGGCGGAGTAGTTGTTCAGGCCGACGTGGATCTTGCCGTCCAGGAAGGTGCCCGCGGTCAGCACCACGGTGCGGGACCGGAACCGAATGCCCACCTGCGTGACGGCACCCACCACGCGGTCGCCCTCCACCATCAGGTCGTCCACGGCCTGCTGGAAAAGCCACAGGTTGGGCTGGTTCTCCAGCATGCGGCGGATGGCGGCCTTGTACAGGATGCGGTCCGCCTGCGCGCGCGTGGCCCGCACGGCCGGGCCCTTGGAGCTGTTGAGGATGCGGAACTGGATGCCGCCCTCGTCCGTCGCCAGCGCCATGGCACCGCCCAGCGCGTCCACCTCCTTCACGAGATGGCCCTTGCCGATGCCCCCGATACTCGGGTTGCAGCTCATCTGGCCCAGCGTCTCGATATTGTGGGTGAGCAGCAGTGTCCTGCCGCCCATGCGGGCAGCAGCCAATGCGGCTTCAGTGCCGGCATGGCCTCCGCCGACGACGATGACATCAAATTCCTGGGGGTACAACATGCAAACTGCTCCGGGGACCTCGAATGAGGGGGCGGCCCGTTACCGATAAGGAGGGCGCACACCGGGCCGCCGGCGCGCACCTTGACCCTTCTGGCCCCGGCAGCAGGCCGGCACCACCGAAACCGGGTCAGCGGATGGGTGAATGGGGAAGGCCGGGATTTTCCCACTTCGGACATGCGCGCGCCACCCTCGGGCAGAACGCCCTGGGCGCGGCCAGGGTGTCCGGCACGTTGTTTCACGTGAAACACGGCTTGCAGGATTCCTGTCCCGGCCCTGTGTTGCAATGCGGGCCATGCCAAAAATCCTCGTCTTCGCGGGCAGCACCCGCCAGCAATCCCTCAACCGCCGGCTGGCGCGCGCCGCCGCCGGCATTGCCCGCGCCGCGGGCGCGGACACCACGCTGCTGGAGCTGTCGGACTTCGACATCCCGCTCTACAACGCGGACCTCGAGGCACAGGGCACCCCTGCCGACGTGGTGCGGCTCAAGGAGATCCTGCACGCCCATGCGGGGTGGATCGTGTGCTCGCCCGAGTACAACGGCAGCTATACCGCGCTGCTCAAGAACACCATCGACTGGGCGTCCAGCCCGGTGGCGGGCCACCCGGTCTGGAGCGACGGCACCCTGCCCTTCCGCGGCAAGGTGGTGGGCATGCTGAGCGCCTCGCCCGGTGGCCTGGGCGGCCTGCGGTCGCAAAGCCACCTGGCACCCCTGCTCATCAACCTGGAATGCTGGCTGGCACCACAGGCCTTCGCCCTCGGGCATGCGGGCAGCGCCTTCGACGCGCAGGACGGCTTCGTGGACGCAGCACACAACGGCCGCGTACGCGCCGTCGTGGACCAGGTGCGTTGGGCCGCCGGCCGCCTGACCGCCTGACTCCCATGGCCCTGGCATGCCGGCCGGGGTGCGGTGCCTGCTGCATCGCCCCCTCCATCACCAGCCCCATTCCCGGCATGCCCTCCGGCAAGCCTGCCGGGGTTCCCTGCGTCCAGCTCGACAGCCAGCTACGCTGCCGGATTTTCGGCAGCGCCGAGCGGCCGGCAGTCTGCGCGTCCCTGCGCCCCTCCGAGGACATGTGCGGCACCGGCCGGGAGCATGCACTGGTCTGGCTCGGACAGATGGAGGCTGCCACCCAGCCCGCATGGCGCCCGGCGTGACCTCGTTCGTGACGGCTCGCAGGCCGACAGCACGAACGTTCGCTTCGCTATAGCATGGCAGGCTTGTTCCACTGACTTCAGAACCTGACCATGAAGCTCTACTACAGTCCTGGTGCCTGCTCGCTCTCCCCGCACATCGCCCTGCACGAGGCCGGCCTGGCGTTCACCCCCGTGCTCGCCAGCACGAAGAGCCACAAGCTCCAGGACGGGACCGACTTCTACACCATCAACCCCCTCGGCTACGTGCCGGTCCTGGAGCTCGACGACGGCACCCGCCTGCGCGAAGGCCCTGCCATCGTGCAATACATCGCCGACCAGGCGCCCCACAAGAACCTGGCGCCCGCCAACGGCACGCTGGCACGCTACCGCCTGCAGGAGTGGCTGAACTTCATCGGCACGGAACTGCACAAGGGCCACAGCCCGCTTTTCCAGCCCAACACGCCCGATGCCTATAAGCCCATCGTGCGCGAGAAGCTGCTGTCGCGCTTCCAGTGGCTGGACGAGCAGCTCGCCGGCAAGGAATGGCTGATGGGCGAGCATTTCTCCGTGGCGGACGGCTACCTGTTCACCGTCAGCAGCTGGGGCAAGCACGTGGGTGTGGACCTGTCCGGCCTCCAGCACCTGCAGGCCTATCTGGCGCGCGTGGGCGCCCGCCCGGCCGTACAGGCCGCCCTCAAGGCAGAGGGCCTGCAGAAGTAAGCCCTCCCCAGGCTTTCAGGAACAGGACGGGCCCACGTTCAGGCCCGTCCCTTCCAGGGCACCGCGCGGGCCTCCACCCAGCGCATGCCCAGATCGAACGTCCAGGCCACCAGGCCGATCACCAGGATGCCGGCCACCACAAGATCGGTGCGCAGGAAGTTCGAGGCATTGAGCACCATCTGCCCGATGCCCACCGTCGCCGCCACCATTTCCGCAGCCACCAGGGTGGTCCAGCCAAAACCGATGGCGATGCGCAGCCCCACCAGAATTTCCGGCAGTGCCGCCGGCACGATCACATGCCGCACCAGTTGCCAGCGGCTCGCGCCCAACGACAGCGCGGCATTGATCTGCTCCACGCTCGCGCTGCGCACGCCGGCATGTGCCGCCAGCGCGATGGGCGCGAAGCAGGCCAGGTAGATCAGCAGAATCTTCGCCGTTTCGTCGATGCCGAACCATATGACGATGAGTGGCAGGTAGGCCAGCGGTGGCAGCGGCCGGTAGAACTCGATGGGTGGATCGAACACGCCGCGCGCCACGCGGCTCACGCCCATGGCGATGCCGACGGGAACCGCCGTCAGGGCCGCGAGCACGAAGGCGCCGAAGACCCGGATCGCGCTCCACTGCAGGTGCCGCCACAGGGGCTCCCCGCCCTGGATACGGCCCTCCCAGGCATCGCGCAGCGCCAGCAGCACGGCCTGGGGTGCGGGCAGGAACAGCGGTGGGACCCACTGCAGTTGCGTGGCCAGCCACCACAGCAGCGCGAGCGCGGCGACACAGGCCACGCTCAGGCCCCGGCTCGGCCCCTGGCCCGGCAAACGGTAGGGCGACACGGCGCGCAAGGGGGACGGCAGCACGGCCCGCCGGGGTGCCGCCTTCGGTTCCGCCTCCTCTCGCTTCGGCTGCGCGGCAGTCCCCGGAGGCGATGGCATCAGGAGGTCTTCAGGCATGGGCGGCTGGCTCCAGCGACGGAGCCACCTCGTCGAGCACCTGCTCGCGCCGTGCGATGAACGCGGTGCCGGATTTCACCACGCGGGCGGGCTGGCCCGCCAGGAACTGTTGATTGAAATCCAGCGCATGCTGCCGGTCGATGCGGCCCGGGCGTGGTGCCATCACGATCAGGCGCGAAGCGAGGAACAGCGCCTCCTCCACGTCATGCGTGATGAAGAAAATCGTCTTGCCTGAGCCTTGCCACAGCCGCAGCACCAGCTCCTGCAGCGATTCGCGCGTGAAGGCGTCCAGCGCGCTGAAAGGCTCGTCCATGAGCAGTACCTGCGGGTCGCTGGCCAGGGCACGGGCAATGCCCACGCGTTGCTGCATGCCGCCCGACAGCCGCCAGACAGGCGCCTGCGCGAACGCCTCCAGCCCCACCTGGGCCAAACGCTCGAACGCCAGGCGCTGGCGGGTTTCACGTGAAACACCCCGCAGCCGCAGGCCCAGCGCCACGTTGTCGATCACGTTCAGCCACGGCATGAGGGCATGCTTCTGGAACACCACGCCACGCTCGGCGCCCGGCCCCGTGACCGGACGGCCATCCAGCACGATGCTGCCGGCGGAGGGCTCGGTGAAGCCGGCCATGCAGTTCAGCAGCGTGGTCTTGCCGCATCCCGAAGCCCCCAGCGCCACGACCAGTTCCCCGGCGGCGATGTCGAGATGGACGTCCTGCAGCGCGGGCTGGTCGGTGCCGGCATAGCGCACGCTCACGCCGCGCACGGACAACGCCCCGCCGCCTCCGCGGCCCGCAGCGACGCCTCCCGCGGCCACGCCCTGTTCAGCGCGCACGTTGCACCCACGCCGGGTTCACGCCCACCGAATAATCGGGCAATATGGATTGCACCGTCCCCTGCTCTTTCAGGAAAGCGGCGGTCGCGGCCAGTGACTTCGCCACCCCGGATTCCTTGCCGCCGCCCAGCCATTGGGATCCCGCCTGCTCGGCCGGCGGCACGAAGGCATAGAGCGAGAGGCTGGCCGGCACCGCCCGGGCCTCGGCACCGGACCATTTGGCAATCGACTGCACGGGCGCGGCATCGACCGTCCACGCCGCCCTGTTTGCGGTGTAGGCCTTGTCCGCATCGGCCAGCACCTGCACGAACCGGGTCAGGAAGGCGTCATGGGCACGCGCAAACTCCTTGTTCACGGCCAGGGCGTCGAACGTGGCCTTGCCGGTCTTCGCCGCGATCTGCCCGGAAGTGACCAGCACCTTGCCGCTCTGCTTGACCTTGGCGAGCACCGGGTCCCAGACGAAGGTGGCGTCGATATCGCCGCGTTCCCAGGCGGCCAGGATCTCCGGCGGCCGCAGGTTCACGATGCGCACGGTCCTGGGATCGATGCCTGCGTCCTGTAGCGCCACCAGCGCATGGAAGTGAGTAGTGGAAACGAAGGGCAGGCCGATCTTCCTGCCCTTCAGGTCGGCCAGCGAGTTCACGCCGGAACCGTTGCGCGCGACCAGCGCCTCGGCGTCGTTGATGTTGTCCAGCACCCAGAACACCTCGATCGGCACGCCCTGCGACAGCGCCGCCGCGATGGGGGACGAGCCGGCCTCGCCGATCTGGATGGCCCCGGAGGCGAGGGCGCGCACCACCTCGGCCCCGCTGCCGAGCTTGCGGTAGGTCACCTGGTAGCCGGTGCGCCGCTCGACTTCTTTCGTCTCCTGCGCATGGCGCCAGGGCACGACCATGTCCTGGTAGCCGATCACCACTTCCTTTTTCGCCTGGGCCATGGCGGCGGTGCCGCACAGCAGGCTGCAGGCCAGCAGCAGGGCCGTGCCCTGCAGGGCGCGGCGGCGGGTGGATGACGTGCTCTGGCCCGGCTGGATCGGCATCTGGATAACCCCTCTGTTGGATCGTGATGGTGGAGAAGAAGAACCCGGCCGTGGCCAGGTCCAGCCATCGTAGGAAGGGCCTTTCCGGCGCCGAAGCGCCGTTTGCGCGCATATTCATGCGCAAAACAGATAAGCGGGCTGTCTCGAAGGAGCTGCGTTGCGCCGCCGTTGCTGCGATTTCGCTGGCACGACTCGCATATCCCGTCGCGGCGCAGTCCCACTGCAGGAAAAGCGCAAACGCGGTAACGTCGCTCCCTGCCGTGGAGGGCCCGGCCCGGGCCTTTGCCCCACCCCGCTTCCACCCCACTTTTTCGAAAGAGGTATTCCCTTGTCCCATACGCTTTTCGATCCCGTCCAGGCCGGCGCCCTGCAGCTCGCCAACCGCATCGCCATGGCGCCGCTCACGCGCAACCGCTCGCCGAATGCGGTCCCCAAGGACATCACCGCCACCTACTACGCCCAGCGCGCCACCGCCGGCCTGCTGATCACCGAGGCCACGGCCATCAGCCACCAGGGCCAGGGTTATGCGGACGTGCCGGGCCTGTACAGCACCGAACAGCTCGACGGGTGGAAGAAGGTCACCGCCGCGGTCCATGAGCGCGGCGGCAGGATCGTCACCCAGCTCTGGCACGTGGGCCGCATCTCCCACAACGACCTGCAGCCCGACGGCGGCGCCCCCGTGGCGCCCTCCGCCATCGCCGCCAAGTCCAAGACCTACCTGATCGACAAGGCCACCGGCCAGGGGCATTTCGCCGCCACCTCGGAGCCGCGTGCGCTGGATGCCGAAGAGCTGCCCGGCATCGTCCACGACTACGCCGCCGCCGCGCGCAATGCGGTGGAGACGGCCGGCTTCGACGGCGTGGAGATCCACGGCGCCAACGGCTACCTGCTGGACCAGTTCCTCAAGACCGGCGCCAACCGGCGCACCGACGACTACGGCGGCAGCATCGAGAACCGCGCCCGCCTGCTGCTCGAAGCCACGCGCGCCGTGGTGGACGCGATCGGGGGCGGCAAGGTGGGCATCCGCCTCTCGCCCGTCACGCCGGCCAACGACATCGTCGATGCCGATCCGCAGCCGCTGTTCGACTACGTGATCCGCCAGCTCGCGCCGCTGGGCCTGGCCTATGTCCACGTCATCGAAGGCTCCACCGGCGGCCCGCGCGAGTTGGAAGACCGTCCGTTCGACTACGAAGCGCTGAAGACCGCCTACCGCCAGGCCGGCGGCAAGGGCGCCTGGATGGTCAACAACGCCTACGACCGCGCGCTGGCGATGGAGGCGGTGGCCAGCGGCCGTGCCGACATCGTCGCCTTCGGCAAGGCCTTCATCTCGAACCCCGACCTGGTCGAACGGCTGCGCAAGGACGCACCGCTCAACCCGTGGGACTCCAAGACCTTCTACGGCGGCGGCGAGAAGGGCTACACCGACTACCCGACGCTCGACGCATCGGCAAAAGGCTGAGCAGGACCGTGCAGCCGCGGCACTGCGCAGCGGCCGCACGCTCCACCCTCGGCACCGCAGGGCCAGCGAGGAGAAGGGGGACCGGGGAGCCGAAGAGGCCCCGGAAGGGCCCTGGAAGGCCTCTGGAGGCCAGAAGACCACGATTCAGGGGCCTGGTCGCACCACCCCCGGAAATGCGGTCCAATCGGGCCATGATCACCTGCACCCTGCGCTACATCGTCGATCCCTACAAGCTCGCCGAATTCGAGCACTACGGCCGGCTCTGGATTCCCCTCGTGGAGAAGTTCGGCGGCCGCCACCACGGCTACTTCCTGCCCTCGGAAGGTGCCAACAACATCGCGCTGGCGATGTTCACCTTTCCCTCGCTCGCCGCCTACGAAACCTACCGCCAGCAGTCGATGCAGGACGCCGAATGCATCGCGGCCTTCCGGTATGCGGAGGAGACCCGCTGCATCGTGAGCTACGAGCGCAGCTTCTTCCGGCCGGTGTTCGGCGAAGAAGCGGCCTCAGCGGCCTAAGCCGGCTCCGGGGGCGCGAACACCAGCCCCACCCGCAGCCCCTGCCCGTCCGGGCCCGCGCCCAGCACCAGGCGCGCGCCCAGCAGTTCGGCATAGCGCGCCACGATGGCCAGGCCCAATCCCGCGCCCTGCCCCAGGCGCTCGCCGTCGCGGCCCTGGGCCCAGCGCTGCATCAGGTCGGTCCGCAGCCCCTGCGGGATGCCGGGTCCGTTGTCCACCACCGACAGCACGACTTCCCCGGCCCCGTTCTCCGCCCCCTCGTGCGCGATCTCCACGGTGATGCGCGGGGCGACGCCTTCCTGCGCCGGACGGCCATAGCGCAGCGCGTTGTCGATCAGGTTGCCCAGCACCCCCTCGACCAGCACGGTCTGCCCCGGCACCACCACGGGCTGCTCCAGCCCCCGCGCGCCCAGATCCACGCCCGCCGCATCGGCACGCGGCAGGAAGCGCAGCACGGCGTCCCGCGCCAGGTCGTCCAGCGCCACGGGCTGCCGCGGCACGGCGCCGCGCACCTCGTCGGCCAGCGCCAGGGCCAGCAGCTGGTCCACCAGGTGGCTGGCACGGGCCTCGCTGGCAGCCACGCCAGCGAGCTGCTCATGCCACACGGCAGGATCCTTGTGGGCCAGGCCATAGGCCGCGAGCGCCCGGATGCCCGCCAGCGGCGTGCGCAGCTCATGCGCCACGTTGCCCGCGAATTCCCGCTGCGCCCGCACGCCCTCGGCCACGCGCGCCAGCAGGCCGTTCACGGCGGCGCCCAGATGCTGCAGATCGCGCGTGGAGGCCTGCACCGGCACCGGCTCGAGGCCCCGCGCATCGCGGCCCGCCAGCTCCGCCTGGAAGGCCGCCAGGGGCCGCAGATCCGCCTGGATGGCCCGGCGCAGCCAGAACGCCAGCGCGCCCAGCAGCAGCACCTGCGACACCACCGAATACAGCAGCACGCTGCGCAGCATGGCGCTGCGCGCATGCACCGTCTGGGCGGTGATGACCTCGAAGGCCTGCGGCTCGCTCACCCGCACCCGCACCGCCCGCAACGCCCGTCCCCGGTAGCTGATGTCGGAGAACCGGTAGGCCTCGTCGCGCGGCGGCGGCGCCGGCAGGCTGGCATTGCCCGACAGCATCGACCCGTCGGGCAGCAGCACGGCAAAGTACACCGTCTCCACCTGGTCGAACAGCACCGACTTGAGCTCGCGCGAGCTGAGCGCCAGGTCCAGCGCCCCGCCCTTGACCCGCACATTGGCCGCAATCGCATAGGCATCGTCCAGCAGCGCCCGGTCGAAGGCCCGCTGCGTGAACCCATTGGCCACCAGCACCGAGATGGCGGTGCCCGCGAACCAGGTGAGCGCCAGCGGCACCAGCACGTGGCGCAGCAGGCGCGCACGCAGCGAGGGCGGCGGCCTCTGCAGCGGGGGGGAGGCAGGGGTATCGCTCATGCATCCCCTTCCGCTGCCGAGGCGTCGGCCGCCTCCAGCATGTAGCCCAGCCCGCGCAGCGTGCGGATGCCGGCGCCGCTGCCCTGCAGCTTCTTGCGCAGGCGCGAGATGAAGGCTTCCAGCGCGTTGTCGCCCAGTATGTCGTCGAAGTCGGACAGCTTGTCCGACAGGCTGCGCTTGCTCACCACCCTCCCGGGCGGGGTCATCAGCTCCCACAGTACCTCGAATTCGCGGGCCGGCAGTTCGAAGGGCTGGCCATGCAGGGTGAAGCGGCGCGCCCGCCGGTCCAGTACCAGCGTGCCGGCGCCGGTGCGGTCGTCCGTGCCCTGGGTACGGCGCACCAGGGCGCGCAGCCGGGCCTCCACCTCGGCCAGGTCGAAAGGCTTGCCCAGGTAGTCGTCGGCGCCCGCATCCAGGCCGGCGATGCGCTCCTCGGTGCGGTCGCGGGCGGTGAGCACCAGCACCGGCGTGCGGTCGCCCCGTGCGCGGGCGGCACGCAGCACGGCCAGGCCGCTGCCCACCAGGCTGCCATGGGCGGCGTCCTGCGGCAGGTTCAGGTCCAGCAGCACCGCGTCGAAAGGCTGCACCTTCCAGAAATGGTCGGCTTCAGCCAGCGTGGCGGCCACGTCCACGCGGTGGCCGGCGTCGGCCAGGCTGCGCTGCATCACGCCGCGCAGCACGGCGTCGTCTTCGACTACGAGAATCCGCATATGGGCACTACACCAGAAGAGGAAAGGGGAAAAGCCGGGCCGGGCACGGCGGCCCGCTCCGTGGCGCACAAGCCGCATTGTGTCGCGCCCGGCGTCCGGCAGCACGCCAGGTCAGGCAGTGGTCAGGCTCGCACGCCGATAAACAGGCCATGCGCTCCAATCCCCCCTCCCTTTCCCTCCGCAGCGGCGCCGCGCTGCGGATCGCCGCCGGCCTCCTGGCCTGCGGCGGCGCCTGGCTGGCCGGGCCGCACCCCGCCCAGGCCCAGGCCACGGCGGCCATGCCCGCGCCCTCGCAGCCCGTCCCTGCGCCCGCCATGGCGGCCGCCCCGCGCGGCACCGGCTGGACGCTGTCCCAGGCCCTGGCCGCCGCCCGTGACAACAGCGAAGTCAACCAGGCCCGGCAGGAACTGGCCGGCGCGCGAGCCGACGTGCTCAGCGCCGACCACGCGCCCCTGCCCAACCTGGTCACCAAGGCCGCCTCCATCGACCTGCAGCACGGCCCCGGGCCGGGCAACGTGTTCACGCGCAAGCGCATCGACAAGTCCATCGGCATCGACTGGACCTGGGAGCGCGGCGACAAGCGCGCGCTGCGCAAGAAAGCGGCCGAAAGCACGGCCAATGCCGCCGAAGCCGACGTGGAAGACACCCAGGTCCAGCAGTTGCAGGCGGCCCTCTCGGCCTACTACGACCTGCTGGCCGCGCAGGACCGCCTCGCCGAGGTGACCGCCATCGAGCGCAGCCTGGCCGACGTGGCCGGCATGGCCGACCGCCGCGTGAAGGCGGGCGATCTCTCGGTGCAGGACGCCTCGCGCACCCGCATCGAAGCCGAGCGTGCCCGTGCCGACACCCGTGCGGCCGAGCAGGCCCAGGGCGACGCCGCACTGGCGCTGGCCCAGGTCACGGGCAGCACCGGCAGCCGCCTGCAGGCCGTGGACACCCCCTGGCCCACCCTGGCCGGCGACCCGCCCGCCACCGACGCCGACCTGGCCGCATGGGCCGAAACCCGCGCCGACGTGCGCGCCGCCCTGGCCCGCGCCCAGGCCGCACAGGCGTCGCTGGACGGCGCCAACGCGCTGCGCAAGTCCGACTGGACGGTGGGCACCTCCATCGACCACTTCCCCGGCACCTCCACCCGCCAGGTCGAGCTGCGGCTGCAGATGCCGCTGCAGTGGGGCTACCAGTACCAGGGCGAAATCGGCCGCGCCCAGGCCGACTATGCCAAGGCCCAGGATGCGCTGGACAACACGCGCCGCCTGGCCCTGCTGGACCTGCAGCGCCTGCGCCAGACGCAGGAAAGCGCCGCCCGCCGTGCCGCCGACTATGACCAGGGCGTGCTGCCCCGCGCGCGCCAGGTGGCCGACAGCGCCGAGCTGGCCTACCGCAAGGGCGCCATCGCCCTCACCGACCTGCTGGACGCCCAGCGCACCCTTCGCGCCACGCTGCTGGACGCGCTGGCCGCCCGTGCCGACTACGCCAAGGCGCGTGGCGCCTGGCTGCTGCGCACGCGCCCGCAACTGCTCACCGGCATGCCATGACCACGGCGTGAACGCCGCGCCACGGCCCTGCATCCCGCCTTCCACCGCATTCCTTTCCGGACCTCCCGACCATGATGGCTCCCCTCCTCTCCCTTCCCGCGCGGCGTCTCTCCGCGCGCGGCCTGCTGGCCCTGGCCGCGCTCGGCGCCGCCTGCGCGCTGCTGCCCGGCTGCGGCAAGTCCGGCGCGGAAGCCACCGCCACGCCGGCAGAACCCGCCCCGCCCGTGATGCAGGCCGGCCAGCTGCGCTTTCCGTCCGGACATCCGCAGCTCGCCCTGCTGGGCACCGTGGAGGCCCGCGCCGCCAAGGACGTGGCGGTGGACCTGCCCGCCCGCCTGGTGTGGAACGAAGAGCGCACCCAGCGCATCTACCCCGCCTTCGCCGGCCGCGTGACCACCATCCAGGCCGATCTCGGCCAGTCGGTCAAGGCCGGCGCGCCGCTCGCGTTGCTGGCCTCGCCCGACTTCGGCCAGGCCCAGGCCGACACCGCCAAGGCGCAGGCCGGCCAGTCGCTGGCGCAGCAATCGCTCAAGCGCCAGCGCGAGCTGTTCGAGGCCGGCATCATCGCCCGCAAGGATCTGGAGCAGGCCGAGGCAGATGCCGCCGGAGCCCAGGCCGAGGTGGCCCGCGCGGCGGCCCGCACACGCCTCTACGGCAGCGCCAGCGGCGTGAACCAGCAACTGGCCCTCTCCACCGGCATCGGCGGCGTGGTGGTCGAGCGCAACCTCAACCCCGGACAGGAAGTGCGCCCGGACCAATCCGGCCCCGCGCTCTTCGTGGTGACCGATCCGACCTCCCTCTGGGTGCAGATCGACGCGCGCGAGACCGACCTCTCCTCGCTGCGCCCCGGCGACCCGATCACGCTGCAGGTGCCGGCCTATCCCGGCGCCACCTTCACCGGCAAGGTCACGGCCACGGCCGATGCCATCGATCCCGGCACGCGCACGATCAAGGTGCGGGGCGTAGTGCCCAATGCCGACCGCCGCCTGAAGGCCGAGATGCTGGCCACCGCCCGCGTGCAGGAAAGCCGCGCCGGCGGCGTGGTCGTGCCTGCCAGCGCCATCGTGCTGGACGGAACGCGGCACATCGTCTTCGTGCGCCGCGAGTCCGGCGTGTTCGAGCCGCGCAAGGTCGAACTCGCCCATGAAGGCCCGGCCGAGGTGCTCGTCGCCGCCGGCCTGCAGCCCGGCGAAGCCGTGGTGAACCAGAACGCCCTGCTGCTGGCGCGCCAGTTCCAGTCCATGGCCGAAGACACCGCCACCGTGAAGAAAGAGACCCCATGAAGCGTCTCATCCACTACGCCCTGCACCAGCCCCTGTTCATCGTCCTGGGCGTGCTGCTGTTCGCGCTCGCGGGCGTGATCGCCTTCAAGAACCTGTCCGTGGAAGCCTTCCCGGACGTCACCGACACCCAGGTCACCGTGATCGCGCTCTTCCCCGGCCGCGCGCCGGAAGAAGTGGAAAAGCAGGTCACGCTGCCCATCGAGACGGCGCTGGCCGGCCTGCCCAACTCCATCCGCGTGTTCTCGCACACGCAGTTCGGGCTCTCGTTCACCGTGGTCACGTACGACGACGCGGCCAACGTGAATATCGTGCGCCAGCAGGTGGCGGAGCGGCTTTCGACCGTCGATCTGCCTCAGGGCGTGCAGGCCGAGATCGCGCCCAACGCCACGCCGGTGGGCGAAATCATGCGCTACCGCCTCAAGGGCGACGGCCTCACCACCACCGAGATCCGCACCCTCGAGGACTGGACCGTGGAGCGCGCCCTTCGGCAGGTGCCCGGCGTGGCCGACGTCGTGGCCATGGGCGGCGCCATCAAGCAATACGAAGTGCAGCCCGACATGGACAAGCTGCGCGCGTACAAGGTGAGCTTCCAGAACCTGCTGGACGTGCTGGGCCGCGGCAACGCCAATGCCGGCGGCAGCTACGTGGCCCAGGGTGCACAGCAGTACACCATCCGCGGCCTGGGGCTGCTGCGTTCGGCCGAGGACATCGGCCGCATCGTCGTGGCCTCGCGGGGCGGCACGCCCGTGCTGATCCGCGATATCGCCCAGGTGCGCATCGGCGCCGTGCCCCAGCTGGGCGTGGTGGGCCAGGACCTGGACGACGACATCGTCACCGGCATCGTGGTCATGCGCAAAGGCGAGAACCCGAGCGTGGTGCTCAAGGGCGTGAAGGACAAGATCGCCCAGCTGAACGAGCGCGGCCTGCCGCCGGGCGTGCAGATCGTGCCCTTCTACGACCGCACCTGGCTGATGGACAAGACCCTCACCACCGTCTTCCACAACCTGGTGGAAGGCGCGCTGCTGGTGTCGCTGGTGCTCTACATCTTCCTGTCGAACCTGCGCGCCAGCCTGGCCGTGGTGGTCATCATCCCGCTCGCCCTGCTCTCCACCTTCATGGGCCTGAAGATCATGGGCGTGCCGGCCAACCTGCTGAGCCTGGGCGCGATGGACTTCGGCATCATCGTGGATGGTGCGGTGATCGTGATCGAGAACATCATGCACCGCCTGGCCGAGCGCGGAGAGGACATGGACGACCGCGACCGGCGCGACACCATCATCGAGGCCGCCGGCGAAGTGGGCCGGCCGACCCTGTTCTCGATGCTCATCATCATCGCGGCGCACATCCCCATCTTCGCACTGCAGCGCCACGAAGGCCGCATCTTCCAGCCCATGGCGCTGTCGGTCACCACCGCCCTCATCGGCTCGCTGATCTTCTCGCTCACGCTGGTGCCGCTGCTGGCCTACTGGCTGCTGCGCCGCAAGCTGCCGCACGGCGACAACCGCGTGGTCACGCGCGCCAAGAGCCTGTATGCGCCGGTGCTGGACTGGGCGCTGGAGCGCCGCCGCACCGTCGTCGTCATCGCGCTGGCCGTGTTCGGCGTAGCCATGGTGGCCGCCTCGCGCCTGGGCTCGGAATTCCTGCCCGAGCTCGACGAAGGCACCACCTGGGTGAACTTCAGCCTCTCGCCCAACGTCTCGACCGCAGAGGCCTCGCGCATCCTGCGCATGGCACGCAAGGCCCTGCTGTCGGTGCCCGAGGTGCGCACCACCGTCTCCAAGGCCGGCCAGCCCGAGGACGGCACCGATCCCAAGACCATCTCCATGGCCGAGATCTTTGTCGACCTGAAGCCCGAGGACCAGTGGCGCGCCGGCATGACGCGCGCGAAGATCACCGAGGAAATGGGCCGCGCGCTTTCCGCCATCCCCGGCATCGACCCGGCGTTCTCCCAGCCCATCCGCGACAACGTGCTCGAATCGATCTCGCAGATCAAGGGCCAGATCGTCATCAAGCTGGCCGGCGACGACCTGGCCGAGATGAAGCGCATCACGGAGGAAATCGCCCGCGAGGTCAAGCAGGTACAGGGCGTGGCCCGTGCCGAGATCGACCGCGAGGGCCAGGTGCCGCAGTTGCTGATCGACATCGACCGCGACCGCGCCGCGCGCTACGGCCTGAACGTGAGCGACATCCAGGACGTGATCGAGGCCGCCCTGGCCGGCAAGGCCGCCACCAACCTGTGGGAAGGCGAGCGCAAGTTCGCCGTGGCCGTGCGCCTGCCGTCGGACGAGCGCACCATCGCCAACCTGCCGCGCACGCCCATCGCCACGCCGGACGGCGGCTACGTGCAGCTGGGCGACGTCGCGAAGATCCGCGAAAGCTCGGGCGCCATGAACATCGCCCGCGAGGCCGGCCGCCGCACCACGGCCATCGGCATCTTCATCGCAGGGCGCGACATGGGCTCCGTCGTGGCCGACATGAAGTCCCGCGTCGAGAAGAACGTGAAGATCCCCGAAAACTACCAGGTGAACTGGTCGGGCGAATTCGAGAACCAGGAACGCGCCATGAAGCGCCTCTCGGTGGTCGTGCCCATCTCGCTGCTGCTGATCTTCGTGCTGCTGTTCGACGCCTTCAAGTCCGTCAAGATGGCATCGCTCATCCTGCTGAACGTGCCCCTGGCGCTCATCGGCGGCTTCGTGGCGCTCTGGGGCTTCGGCATCGCGCTGTCGGTGTCGGCCGCCATCGGCTTCATCGCGCTCTCGGGCCAGGCCGTGCTCAATGGCGTGGTGATGCTGTCGGTGTTCCAGCAACTGCAGGCCGGCGGCATGGGCGTGGTGGAGGCCGTGCGCCAGGGCTCCAT
Source organism: Paracidovorax cattleyae (assembly GCF_900104515.1). GTDB lineage: Bacteria > Pseudomonadota > Gammaproteobacteria > Burkholderiales > Burkholderiaceae_C > Paracidovorax > Paracidovorax cattleyae. Next base: position 109,838 of record NZ_FNJL01000015.1, on the reverse strand, counting down.
GCAGCGCCTGCGCACCGTGCTGATGACCGCCATGCTCGCCATGCTGGGCCTGCTGCCCATGGCCCTCTCGCACGAGATCGGCTCGGAAACGCAGCGCCCCCTGGCCATCGTGGTGATCGGCGGACTGGTGACGGCCACGATGCTCACGCTGGTGGTGCTGCCGGCGCTGTATGTGGCGTGGTTCGGACCGAAGAAGGGGCAGGAAGAGCCCGACGTGCCCGCATAAGACCAGTCACTGGCATGGAAGGCCTGTCGCGCGGATGTGGCGTCCGCGAGGCAGGCCTTTTTTCTTGCCGGTGAACATGGCTCCTCACTGCTTATGCGATGCATGAATGAAAGTTACGTGATTTCAAGGTGCGTTCACGTTACCGTCGCCCTTTCTTGGATGCCCCTGTTCATGTGAACCAGAGGTTCACAGCATGGCATTGGGAGATGCCTGCAATCTCTATGAATCGGAGGGCTCGAAAATGGTGACATTTTCACAACTATGGAAAAATCATCCGAATGTTAGGAGGGATGACCCCTTGCTTGACAAAACGGTTTACGAAAATCAATGTGCTATTAATATGTCGGCAGCGCTCATAAGGGCTGGTGTGGACATGAGGACCTATCGTGGTACTTGGTCTTGGCAAAAAGACCATCCCAAATATGCCATCAGAGCGGAAGAGCTTGCCAATTGGCTTGCAGGTGGGGCGTCTCGCCTGCCATCGAAGCTGACGAAATACAGTGGCGAAGAGGCCTCAAATGCCTTTGAAAAAATTGATCATAGAAAAGGAATCATCTTTTTTAAAGACTATTACGGTCCAGGAATGACGGGTGATCATATCGATTTATACAATGGAAGCAGAATGACAGAAGTTTCTTCCTGGCTCCGTATTCATGCAAGAATATCCTGGAGTGGCGTCTGGAGCAACTTTAGGGAAGCGAAATCGATCTGGTTCTGGGAGCTGCCATGAAACGATTTTTATATTCATTATTTGGTGCAATTTTCGGAAGTCTGCTATCTTATTTTTTGGCAGACATATTTACCCGTTGGTATGGTCCGCGTTATATAAAATCCGATTCCGACATTAATGATATATACATTATTTGCCTAGCATTCATGGCACTCTGCTTCATTATCGGTGCAATAGTTGGTTTTCGTCGGGGAAGCAAATGATCCTGACCACACTCTCAATCACCGTCGTCGTAGGAAATTTTCAAAAGCTTCTTATTACTCTCGCACTCCTGCTTTCCCTTAACGCAATTGCAGCCTCGTCAGGCCTTCGAGATGGCGAGAGCGCTTTGCGCGAAGCATGCAGCGCCTACTCCCAAGCGGAGATGCATGATTGCCTGTCAAAAAAGGCATCGGACAGCAATGATGATTTACGACAGTCAAGAAACAATGCAATCATCGCCCTTTCCAAATGGGATGAAGATAGCAAATACACCAGCCGAGCCAAGTCCGAATTGGCTGCGTCCGACAGTGAGTTCGATAAATACCGCGATGCGCACTGCAAATTTCAGGCATCACTGAGCGGAGGAGGCGCCGGTAATTCTCACGAAATCCTGCGTCTGGCATGCATTGCAGAACTCAACACCGTCCGGGCGCGCCAACTGCGCGATGCCATAGCGGATCTTCCTCTGAAGTAATTAATTCGCGATTACATGCCGGCTCAAAATCAGTCCAGCTGGCTTGGCGTTGCCATGAGAAACGTTCTCCATCTCTTTTTAGGATCAGCCTGCGGCATGGTTTCGGCTGTACTGCTTTTCGCAGCTTACGGATTGCTGTTCGCTTCACCGCATGGGCTCGGCGAGGGGCAAGCGGGCTTTTTGACACGAATCCTTTTCCTCGGCGTGGTGCCGACCGGCATCGTGCTGGGGGCTGCTGCAGGGGTCCGATGGGCAAACTCCCGCGGTCGTCCCACGAAACAATGACCCCCGATGCGCCTATCCCCGCAGTCATGGCAATTTCCGTGGCCCTTGGCGCAGTACTGGGATACCGCCGGGGACGCGAAAAGACCGCACCATCCTGCGGCTGAGGCGGGGAACGGGCCTAACCCCCCGCCTCCCTTCCATCAAGCCGACAGCAACGCCGTCCGGCCACCGGCCGGCAGCACCGCCGCATCGCCATAGGCGCCGGAACCGGGTGCGGCCGTGGCACGGTGCGCCACCGCGGCATCGTCCAGGTGGAACTGCTGCACCACCTGCGACAAGCGCGCCGCCTGCTCGCGCAGCGATTCCGCGGCCGCGGCGGACTGCTCCACCAGCGCGGCATTCTGCTGGGTCATGCGGTCGATCTCGCCCACGGAGCCATTGACCTGCCCGATGCCGGAAGACTGCTCGGCGGCGGCGGAGTTGATCTCGCCGATGATGTCCGAGACACGCTGCACGCTCTCCACGATCTCCTTCATGGCGGAGCCCGCATCCTCCACGTGGCGCACGCCGCCGTCCACGGCCGCCACGCTGGAGCCGATGAGGCCCTTGATCTCGCTCGCGGCCTGGGCGCTGCGCTGCGCGAGGCTGCGCACCTCTCCGGCCACCACGGCGAAGCCGCGGCCCTGCTCGCCGGCCCGGGCGGCCTCCACGGCCGCATTCAGCGCCAGGATGTTGGTCTGGAACGCGATGGAGTCGATGAGCCCGATGATGTCGCCGATCTTGCGGCTGGAGGCCGAGATCTCGTGCATGCTGGCCACGGCCTGCTGCACCACGGCGCCGCCCCGCGTGGCGATGCCCGATGCGGAGGCGACGAGCTGGTTGGCCACCTGCGAGGAGGAGGCCGTCTGCTGCACCGTGGACGTGAGCTGCGACAGCGAGGCCACCGCCTCCTGCGCGTTGCTGGCGGTCTGCTCCGTGCGCGAGGACAGGTCCTGGTTGCCCGAGGCGATCTCCTGGCTGGCCGTGGCGATGCTGCCGCTCGCATCGCGCACCTGCGACACCAGCGCGCCCAGCCCCTGCTGCATGCCCTGCAGCGAACGCTGCAGGTCGGCCACCTCGTCGCGGCCCTCCACATGCATGCGCTGCGACAGGTCGCCGCCGGCGATGGCCTGGGCCATGCGGCGCGCCTCCACCAGCGGGCGGCAGATGGAATTCATGTTCAGCAGCGTGAGCGGCACCACCACCGCCACGGTGATCACCACCGCCAGGGCAAACAGCCACTTGGTCTGCTCGGACACGGACTGCTGGCGCGCGGTCACCTCCGCCACTTCATTGCGCAGTTCGCTGTCCAGTTGGGAAAGCAGCTTGTCGGCCTCGGCGAATTCCGCCACGGCCTTGGTGCTCATGCGATTGGCGATGGTGGCGCTGTCATAGCCGCCGGCCTCAAGCTGGCGCGCGACGCTCGCGAACTGCGTGCGGTAGGCATCGAGCCGCTTCACGATGTCGGTGGCCAGCTCGTTGTCCTTGTCCTGCCCGCCGTCCTGGAAGCGCGCGGCGGCCTTCTTGGCACGGTCCAGGCTTTCCAGCCAGGCCGCATGCGACTTCTGCACACCCTCGGGCTTCTCGTACTGGATGATCATGTCCTTCTCGTGCTGGCGGATGTTGCCCATCTCGCCGCGCAGCTCGGCCATGGCGCTCACCTCCGAGAAGGAATGGCCGATGAACTCCTCGCTCATCGCGTGGATGCGGAACATGCCCAGCATGCCCGCACCGCCGAGCAGTCCCAGCAGACACAGTACGACGCCGATGGCCCCGAGCATGCGGACACGGATCGTGAACCCGCGCATGAGCGAATCGAATTTCATGATTGCCTTCCTCTAATCTCCCCAGCGCGTCGATGCGAGCCGGCTATGAATGAAACAAAACGTAGCTGAACCTCCTCCAAGCGTAACCGAAGCGATTGCTTTTCTAAAGGCGCCAGCGCTTCAACAGCAAGGCATTTGCCAGCACGCTCACCGAACTGAGAGCCATGGCCGCCCCGGCCACCACCGGGCTGAGGTAGCCCAGCGCGGCCAGCGGAATGCCCGCAGCGTTGTATGCGAACGCCCAGAACAGGTTCTGCCGGATCTTGACCACCGTGCGCCGGGATATGTCGATGGCAGCCGCCACCAGGGCCGGATCGCCACGCATGAGCGTGATGCCGGCCGCATGCATGGCCACGTCGGTGCCGTTGCCCATCGCGATGCCCACGTCGGCCGCTGCCAGCGCGGGCGCGTCGTTCACGCCATCGCCCACCATGGCCACGATGTTCCGGCCCGGCTCGCCAGGTGCCTGCGCACTGCCGCGTTGGAGTTGCGCCACGCGCTCGGCCTTGCCGCCCGGCAGCACTTCCGCCATCACTTCGCCCGCCTCGGGCCGCAGGCCCAGCCGCCGCGCCATCGCCTCGGCGGCTCCGCGGTTATCGCCCGACAGCATGGCCACCCGCAGCCCCCGCGCCCGCAGGGACTCGATCGCCGCGGCCGCGCCGGGCTTGGGCTCGTCACCGAAAGCCAGCACGGCGCGCACGGCATGGCCGCCGTCCGGCAGTTGTTCGGCCAGTGCAGACACCGTGGCACCCGCTTCCTGCAGCGCCCGCGCCCGCTCGTCCAGCGGTTGCGGCACCGCGGCGCCCAGTGCGGCCATCCAGCGCAGGCTGCCCATGCGCCAGAGCGTGCCCCCGGTCCGGCCCTCCACTCCCTGGCCCGGTACCGCGCCTGCGGCTTCCGCGGCCTCGGGCAGCGCCAGGCCCCGCTCGCGCGCGGCCTGCAGCGTGGCATGCGCCAGCGGATGCCCGCTGCCCGCCTGCAGCGCGGCAGCGGCCGCCAGCAGCCTCCGCGCGTCCTCCCCGGGCGCCACCTCGAACGCCTGCAGGCGGGGGCGGCCCAGCGTCAGCGTGCCCGTCTTGTCGAATGCGACGGTGTCCACGCCATGCGCCGCCTCGAGCGCCTCCGCATCCTTGATGAGGATGCCGTGCCGCGCGGCTGCGCCCGTGCCCGCCATGATCGCTGCCGGCGTGGCCAGGCCCAGCGCGCAGGGACACGCGATCACCAGCACTGCCACAGCATGGATGAGCGCCGCCTCCAGATCCGCGCCCGAGGCGAGCCATCCCAGCAGCGTGCACAGCGCCAGCGCCAGCACCACCGGCACGAACACGGCCGAGACCCGGTCCACCAGCCGCTGGATCGGCGCCTTGGCCGCCTGCGCATCCTCCACCAGGCGGATGATGCGCGCCAGCACCGTCTCAGCGCCCACGGCCGCCACCCGCATCACCACGCGGCCATCGCCGTTCACCGATCCGCCCGTCACCGCATCGCCCGGCCCGCGCGCCACCGGCAGCGGCTCGCCGGTCAGCATGGACTCGTCCACCTGCGTGTGCCCTTCGAGCACCGTGCCATCCACCGGCACGCGTTCGCCGGGGCGCACGGCGATGCGGTCCCCCGCCATCACCTCGGCCACGGGCAGGTCCACCTCGCCATCCGGGCCGATCCAGTGGGCGGCGTCCGGCCGGAGCGCATGCAGCGCGCGGATTGCCGCCGTGGTCTGCCGCTTGGCACGCGCCTCCAGCCACTTGCCCAGCAGCACCAGGGTGATGACCACGGCCGACGCCTCGAAATACAGGTGCGGCGCATGCCCCGCCCCGTGCCCGGACGCGAGCCAGAGCCACAGCGACAGGCCGTAGGCCGCGCTGGTGCCGATGGCCACCAGCAGGTCCATGTTGCCGGCGCGCGCGCGCAGCGCATGCCAGCCCGCGCGGTAGAAGCGTGCACCCAGCACGAACTGCACGGGCGTGGCCAGCAGCCACTGCAGCCAGGCCGGCGGCATCCAGTCCTGCCCCGCCAGGCCGCCGAGCATGGGCAATACCAGCGGCAACGACAGCGCGGTACCGGCGGCCACAGGCCCGAAGCCGGCCCAGGGCGAGGCCGCATCCGGCGGCTCCGGCGCATCCGCCGCGCGCGGCTCGTAGCCCGCATGGCGGACGGCACGGCGCAGCAGCCCGTCCATGGAAGCCGGCGCCCCGTCCGGCGCGACGGCATAGACCACATGCGCGCGCTCGGTGGCCAGGTTGACCTCGGCGCTGCGCACGCCCGGCACCTTGCGCAACGCGCGCTCCACACGGCCCGAGCAGCTCGCGCAGGTCATGCCGCCAATGCCCAGGTCCACGGACCGCTCCGCCAGGGCAGCCGCAGGGGCGGAAGAAGAATCAGGGGAAGCATCCATGCCGGCACCTTAACCCCTGACATCATGGCAAGGTCAAGGCCGGACCCGCATGCGGCCGGTGCTTGACTCTGCCACCATGTCAGGCTTCAAGATCCCGCCACACGTGCATTCATTCCACCGTTTTTGAAAAGGAGCCCACCATGCAACACAGCTTCCAGGTCCAGGGCATGACCTGCGGCCACTGCGAACGCGCCGTCGTCCACGCCGTGCGCAGCGTCGATACCGACGCCACCGTGCAGGTGGACCTGCCCACCGGCCGCGTACTGGTGGACAGCGACAGCCCCCGCGAGGCGCTGGCCGCCGCCATCACCGAAGAAGGCTACACCGTCGCCGCATGAGCGCGGCCCCCGGGCAATGCCGCGCCGGGCCCGCGGGCCCGCCATCCGGCGCGGTACAGGCTCCTCCTGCCACGGCGGCCGATGGTCCCGTGCCCATCGGCACGGCCGCTGCACGGGCGGGCGTCTCGCAGCGCATGGTCCGCCACTACGAGGCCCTCGGCCTGCTGCGGAACGTGGCGCGCACGGACAGCGGCTACCGCCAGTACACCGAGGCGGATGTCCACACCCTGCGTTTCATCCGCCGTGCGCGCGACCTGGGCTTCTCCATGGAGGAGATCGCCACCCTGCTCGGCCTCTGGCAGGACCAGCACCGCGCCAGCCGCGAGGTCAAGCGCATCGCCCAGTCCCACATCGACGACCTGGGCCGCCGCATCGCCGCCATGCAGGCGATGCAGCGCTCGCTGCAGCAACTGGTGGGCTGCTGCCAGGGGGATGGGCGGCCGGATTGCCCGATCCTGGATGACCTGGCTGGGGCTGCAGAGCGCTGAAACCGGCAAATTCAGCGGCTGACGCCGTATGTCGGTACGTACTCGTTCCATGTGGAGCATGCCACTGGAATCTCTAAACTCCACGGCATCACACCTGCCGTCGCCATGCCCACTTCTCTTGCCCAGCTCCAACAGTGGTTGCTCGAACCTGAAGGCCAACATCTCGAGTTCAAGGAAGCCAAGCAGCGCTACGACTTCGAAAAGCTTCTCAAGTACTGCGTGGCCCTGGCCAACGAAGGCGGCGGCACCATGGTGCTGGGCGTGACGGACAAGCGGCCTCGGCGCATAGTGGGCACGCAGTCTTTTGAAGACCCGGGCCGTACTGAGGCTGGTCTGCACCAGCGTCTGGGGCACCGCATTCCGGTGGAAGAGTTGCGCCTGCCAGAGGGGCGCGTGCTGTTGGTGCATGTGCCACCGCGTCTGCCTGGCACGGCCTGGAATGTGGATGGCAGTTACCTCAAGCGCGCGGGCGATGACTTGGTTCCACTGGCTGATCACGAGCTGAGAGTCATGTTTGCTGAAGGCGGACCCGACTTTTCAGCCCAGCCGTGCCAGGGCGCCACGCTGGCAGACCTGAACCCGGGATCCATAGCCCTCTTTCGTGAACGTTGGGCAAAGAAAAGTGGCGACCTGCGCAAGCACGACCTGAACGACCAACAGACCTTGCGCGATGCCGAACTACTGGTGGAGGGCGATCAGGTGAGCTATGCGGCGCTCATCCTGTTCGGTACGCGCGCAGGCCTCACGCGATGGTTGGCCCAGGCTGAGCTGGTGTTCGAATACCGCTCCTCTGAAGCGGCTGGACCTGCCGCCGACCGGGAGGAGTACCGCGCAGGTTTTTTCTCCTGGCAAGACGCACTGTGGAAAAAGATCAACCTGCGCAACGACCGGCAAAGCTACCAGGACGATTTCTTCCGCATGGATCTGCCCACCTTCGACGAAGTGCCAGTCCGCGAGGCCTTGCTGAACGCCGTGGCCCACCGAGACTATCGGCTGGGTGGCTCCATCTTCGTGCGCCAGTTCGCCAAGCGGCTGGAGGTGGTGAGTCCCGGTGGCTTGCCAGCGGGCATCACGCCCGAGAACATCATCGACCAGCAAAATCCGCGCAATCGCCGTCTGGCCGAGGCGCTTGCGCGCTGCGGGTTGATCGAACGCTCTGGCCAGGGCCTCAACCTGATGATGGAGAGCGCTGTGCGCCAAGGCAAGCCGCTGCCCAGTTTCGCGGGCACTGCTGCGCACGAGGTGCGGCTGACGCTGGAAGGCGGCGTGCGCAACCCGGCGTTCGTGCGGTTCATGGAGCGGCTGGGAGAGGAAAGATTGCGTAGCTTCTCAACGCTGGACTATCTGGCATTGGAGCGCCTTGAGCAGGATCGCGCTCTGACGCCCGAGTTGCAGGAACGCCTGCCCACCCTGGCAGAGGTGGGTGCGGTCGAGGTGATGGGACGGGGAAAGACCGCCAGATACATGCTGGCAGCTGCCTTGTATGCGACGTTGGGCAGCAAAGGCACCTATACCCGCAGACGGGGGTTGGACCGTGGAACCAACAAGGCTCTATTGCTGCAGCACCTCAAAGACCAAGGTGAGGCAGGCGCGCCGCTGAGCGAATTCCGCCAAGTGCTGCCATCGCTCACCATGAAAGCCGTGCAAAAGCTGCTGGATGAGCTCCGCAATGATGGTTCGATCGGCGTCGTCGGCCAAAGACGCTGGGCCCGTTGGTATCTGGCGGATGCAGCGGTGTTTAAACCAGGGTTTAACCCAAAGAGGTAAAGCATTGCTTTACTTCTAAAAATGGCATTTCAAATCAACAACTTATAAAACCCTCTGGGTCAATGAACACTGAGCGGCTTGGGTTCTGCCGGTGGAATCGATCTTCCCGCTCTTATTTCCTGAAGGACTTGCAGCCATGACCTCCCGCGACATCCTCATCGCCTCCATCGCCCGCACCCCCATCGGCACCTTCGGCGGCGCGCTCAAGGACATCCCCAACACCCAGCTGGCCACCACGGCCGTGCGCGCGGCCATCGAGCGCAGCGGCATCGCGGCCGATGCAGTCGGCCACGTGGTGATGGGCAACGTGATCCCCACCGACACGAAGGATGCCTACCTCGCGCGCGTGGCCGCCATCGACGCGGGCTGTCCGGTGGAAACCCCTGCCTTCAACGTCAACCGCCTCTGCGGCTCGGGCCTGCAGGCCATCGTGTCTGCGGCGCAGGCCATCGCCCTGGGCGACTGCGACGTGGCGATCGGGGGCGGCAGCGAATCGATGAGCCGGGGCCCCTACTTCGACACCGCGTCGCGCTGGGGCGCGCGCATGGGTGACGCGAAGAGCACCGACTACATGCTGGGCATCCTGCACGACCCGTGGCAGAAGATGCACATGGGCATCACTGCCGAGAACGTGGCCGAGCGCTACCGCATCGGCCGCGAGGCGCAGGACCGGCTGGCGGCAGAAAGCCAGCGCCGCGCGGCGGCGGCCATCGAGGCAGGCTACTTCAATGAACAGATCGTTCCGGTGGAAATCCCCGGCCGCAAGGGCACGACCACGCTGTTCGACACCGACGAGCACGTGCGCGGCGGCACCACGGTCGAGGTGCTGGCCGGCATGAAGCCCGCGTTCAAGAAGGACGGCGGCACGGTGACGGCGGGCAATGCCTCGGGCATCAACGACGGTGCCGGCGCCGTGGTGCTGGTCGCTGGCGACCGCGCAGCCGCGCTGGGCGCTAGGCCGCTGGCGCGCCTGGTCGGCTACGCGCATGCCGGCGTGGACCCGGCCTACATGGGCATCGGCCCGGTGCCCGCCACGCGCGCAGTGCTGCAGCGCACGGGCCTGTCGGTGCAGGACATCGACGTGATCGAGGCCAACGAAGCCTTCGCCGCCCAGGCCTGCGCCGTGATCCAGGAACTGGGACTGGACCCGGCGAAGGTGAACCCGAACGGCTCGGGCATCTCGCTGGGGCACCCGGTGGGCGCCACGGGAGCGATCATCACCACCAAGGCCATCGCGGAGCTGCACCGCACCCAGGGGCGCTACGCGCTGGTGACGATGTGCATCGGCGGTGGACAGGGCATCGCCGCCATCTTCGAACGGGTTTGAAACGATTGGAAACAGCGCCGGCAAACCGCGCAAGGCCGACTAGGATCGCCTCCTTTGCGCGACCATCACACAACCGATGCCATACATCTACCAGAATGCCGCAGCGCTCGAGGGAACCGACAAGGTCGGCAGCAAGCACTGCGTTGCGCTCCTGCAGCACTACGCCCAATTGCCGCACACCAGCAACTGGAAGCAGGGCGAGACCGTGTTCGGCAATGCCGCCATCAAGAAGGGCACGGCCATCGCCACGTTCAACAGCGCCGGCAAATACGGCAGCCTGCCCACCGGCAACCATGCGGCCTTCTTCATCTCGCAGGATGCCGGCGGCATCTGGATCATGGACCAGTGGCTGAGCGATACGCAAAAGCCCAAGGTGTCGATGCGCTACGTGCGTCCCAAGCCCCAGCGCAAGAACGGCGACTACACCGATCCCAGCAACAACGCCGCGGCGTATTCCGTCATAGAGTGAAGAGAACGAACCAGGCCTTTCCATGACTCCTTCTCCCGCACCCCGTTCCCAGGCCGGCCGCCCCTCCCTGCTGGCCATCCTCCTCCTGGCAGCCGCCGGCCTGCCCGGTGCGGCCATGGCCGCACCCACCACGCTGGAATGCCCGGCCACGGTCCAGCTCGACGCCCCCCGGGCCACTGCGTCCGGCCTGCCCGCCGGCACCGACATCGTGCTGGACACACGGCCGCTGCGCCTGACGGGATACAACCTGTTCGACGGCCCGCCCGCGCAGGGGGCCGCCCTGGTCCCGCAGTCGGACAAGCCCGGCAAGGGCGGCTCCACCGCCATGTGGTCTTTCGAGGGCGACTACCCTCAGGGCAAATTCCTGTCGTGCGACTACGCCGGTGGCACGGTGCGCCTGGTCCAGCGCACGGACGATGCCGTGAAGCGCTGCACGGCCGTGTCACGCACGTCCGGCAAGCCGTCCGTGCTGCAGGTACGGTTCCAGTGCGAGTGACTTTGCCGCCGCGCTGGCGGACCGCCAGTACATGAAATCCGCCATCACGGCGGATTTTTCATTTGTAGAACGCTTCCACCGTTCCCTTGAGCATGAGCAGCAGCGGCCGGCCCTTGCGGTCCACCGTCTTGCCGGCCGGCACCTTGATCCAGCCCTCGCTCACGCAGTATTCCTCCACGTCGAAGCGCTCCTTGCCGTTGAAGCGGATGCCGATGTCGTGCTCGAACGCGGCGGGCACGTGGAATTGGCTGCGCGGATCGATGGAAAGATGGTCGGGAAGTTCGGGGCATTGCGCGGCGTCGGTCACGGGAAGCGTCCTGGAATCGTTCGGAAAAGAGAAAAGGAAAAGCCGGATTGTCCGGCAAATACCGTAACCGCAGCGCGTCCGCTAGTTTCATATGGTTGCAATCCCGCGCGTCCAACCCAACAGCAAGGAAGAGGGATTTCATGCAACGCATGGTTTTGGGGGCCGCGGCGGCCCTGGCACTGACGGGCTGCGCTTCGGTGATGAACGACACCACGCAACCGATGAAGATCGAGACCAGGAACGACAAGGGCGATCTCGTTTCCGGCGCCGAATGCAATGTCACCAACGACTACGGCACTACGGCGGTGAAGTCCGGCGTCACGTCGCAGGTGCGCCGTTCCGGCAAGGACCTGGACATCGTCTGCAAGGATCCCCAGCATCCCGACGCCCTCGGCCGCGGCATCTCGCGCGCCAACGCCGGCCTGGCAGGCAACATCATCTTCGGCGGCGGCATCGGCGCCATCATCGACCACAACAAGGGCACCGCCTATACCTACCCCACCTGGGTGCAGTTGGTGTTCGGCAAGACGCTGGTGTTCGACCGTTCCGCCGAGAATGAGGGTGCTCCCGTCATTGGCACCGCTCTGGCGGCAGTGGCCAAGGCCCCCTGACGGTTCCCGGACCTTCCGATCCGTCGCAGGCCGCGTCTTCCCGCCAGGGAGGCGCGGCTTTTTCTTCGGCTGCCGTGCGGCAGCCTTCCCCGTTCAGCGCAGCATCGCATACCCCACCGCGATCGCGGCGGCCAGCCCCACGGCATCGGCGAAGAGCGCGCAGGCCAGGGCATGGCGCGTGTGCTTCACGCCCACGCTGCCGAAGTACACCGCCAGCACGTAGAAGGTGGTCTCGGCAGAGCCCTGCATGACCGCGGCGAGGCGCCCGGCGAACGAGTCCACGCCGTGCGCCTGCATCACGTCGATCATCAGCCCGCGCGCGCCCGCGCCGGACAGCACCCGCATCAGCCCCACCGGCAGGGCCGGCAGGAAATCCGTGTTCCAGCCCAGCGCCGCCACGCACGCTCCCACCGCCGCGAGCAGCGCGTCCATGCAACCGGCCGCGCGGAAGACGCCGATGGCCACCAGGATCGCCACCAGGTAGGGAACGATCTGCACGGCCACGCCGAAGCCTTCCTTGGCGCCGTCGATGAAGGCGTCGTACACGTTGATGCGGCGCACCGCCCCGGCCAGGATGAAGAGCATCACGATGCCGAGGATCACCGCCGCGCCGATGGTGCCCGCGATGCGGGACGCCTGTTCGGCGGGCAGCCGGCCCAGCGCCCACACGGCCGCGCCCAGCAGCCCGGACACGGCCGCCAGGGGCAGCAGCAGCCGGGGACGCCACAGCGGCAGCCGCTGGCACAGGCCCACGGCCAGCACACCCGCGATCAGCGCGATGAAGGTGACCAGCAGCGTGGGCAGGAAGATGTCCGCCGCGTTGAAGCCGGTGCCCAGCCCCTGCTGCACGGCGACGCTCTGGCGGATCGCGATCACCGACGTGGGGATCAGCGTGAGCCCGGCCGTGTTCATGACCACGAACATGATCTGCGCATCGCTGGCCGTGTCGCGCGGGCCCGTGTGCAGCGACTGCAACTCGCGCATGGCGGTGAGCCCCAGCGGCGTGGCCGCGTTGTCCAGGCCCAGCAGGTTGGCCGAGAAATTCATGGTCATCGCGCCCTGCGCCGGATGACCCTGCGGCACCCCGGGAAAGAGGCGCCGCAGCAGCGGGCCGGCCGCGCGCGCGAGCAGTTCCACCATGCCGGCACGCTCGCCCACGCGCATCAGGCCCAGCCAGAGCGCCATCACGCCGGCCAGGCCCAGGGAGATCTCGAAACCCGAGCGCGCGGCCGCGAACATCGCGGCCAGCAGCGCCTGGAAGACATCCGCGTCGCCCAGGGCCCAGCGCGCGGCGGCGGTCACGAACGCGATGGTGAAAAAGCCGATCCAGACCCAGTTGAGCGCCATGGGGGGCGATGGTAGCCGCACCGGTCCAAATCAGCGCCGGAGGCTGGAGCAGCCCCGGCGGTGTCGCGGCGCGCAGGCCCCCGGACCGTGCTGCCCGGTCAGAACGGTGCGTCGTCGTCCGCGCCCGCCGTGGCAGCGGCCGGTGCGGCAGCGGCGTCATCCGCCCCGGCCTTGCGCTCGCCCGGTGCCGTTGCCGGGCCGTCCAGGCCCGTGCGGCCCTCGCCGCCCAGTGCCTCGATCAGGTCGGGGATCAGCTTGGAGAGCTCGCCCGTGGCGATCGCCACGTCGGTGTCGAAGCCTGAATCGTCCTGCCCGCGGCCCTCGAACACCGTGTCGAGGAACGACACCTTCCTGATCTGCAGGCCTTCGGTCAGCACGAAGGCGACACGGTCGTCCCAGCTCATCGCGAGCTTGGTGGGCAGCTTGCCGCCGGCGATGTGCTCGCGGATCTCGTCGATGTCGAGCGGGTGGCGCGCATAGCGGACCACGGCCTTGGATTCGTCCGCGCTCTTGAGTTCGCACTCACGGTCCACGCTGAAGCCCACCGGCGGCTCCTGCTCCTTCAGCCAGTGGGCCATGGCGGCCTGCGGCGAGGTCTGCGTGTCGAGCAGGGAAACGGACAGGCCCGGCAGCGCTTCCACCAGCAGCGAAACGACCTCGTCCGCACGGCCCTGGCTGCCCGTGTCGAGCACCAGCAGCCGCGCCTCGGTGTCGATCCAGATCCACATCGACCCCTGCTTGGTGAACGCCATCGGCAGCAGGTCCAGCTTGGCCTCGTCCTTGAGCTCGCGGGTTTCCTTCTTGCCCGGCTTGCGGCCGGTTTCCTTCTCGATGCGCGCGGCCTTGTCCTTGACCTTGCGCGCCAGGACCGATCCCGGGAGCATCTTGGTTTCGGTCATGAAACGCAGGATCCAGTGGCCTGCCACGGATTCGACCAGGGCGCCGTGGGCCTCGCCCCGGGGCGGCACCCAGCCTACGGATTTCTCCTGGGTGGCGCCGCACTCCACGAACGGGGTGCGGGCCAGGGCTTCCTCGAGCTGGGGCAGTTCCGCATGCCACTCGGCGATGCGGTAGATGATCATGTTCTTGAACACGGAATTCCTTGTGTGCGATATCGCCCTGCGGCGGGCGCGCCGGCCGCAGGGCCGGCGAAAGGGCGCCATTGTCGTTGCTGTGCGCCCCGGCGGGGCAACAGAACCTTGGCACAACTTTACACAGGCACACGCCCCCCTCATGGCGGAGATACACGGCCTGCCGACACTGGCTTTCAACCGCCGCACCGCACCGGTCGCAGCGGCAACGCCCCCGATGGGGATATGAAAGGATTTCGCCATGACCGCACTTTTCCTGCAACGACGCTTCGCCACCGCAGCCTCGGCCGTCGCACTGACGGCCCTGCTGGCAGTGCCCTCCTTCGCACAGACGGCCCCCGCAGCCCCGCCCGCCACGGCCGGTGCCGAACGCCCGCACCGCATGCCCAGCCCCGAGGAACGCGAAGCCCGCATGGCCCGGCGTGCCGAAGCCCTCCGGCAAAAGCTGCAGCTCACGCCGGCCCAGCAACCGGCGTGGGACGCCTTCACCGCGGCCATGCGCCCGCAGGGCCCGCGCCCGGACATGGCCGGGATGGCACAGCTCAGCACCCCGGAACGCATCGACCGCATGCGGGCGTTGCGCGCACAGCACAACGCCGAAGCGGACCGCCGGGACGAGACCACGAAAACCTTCTATGCCGCGCTGACCCCTGCGCAGCAGAAGGTGTTCGACGCCGAGCACTTCGGCATGCACGGTCCCCGCCACAAGGGCATGCCCGGCGGCCACGGCCCCGCCGGCCGGCACGGCGGCGCAGCGCCGGCCCCGGCTGCCCCGGCACCGCAGTGATGCAGGTCCGCCGCGCATGCGGCGGCCACCTACAGCGGACTTCCCGGCCCCTGTCCTACAGTGGTTTACGTCGATTGTGTAACCTTACGGTCGCGACATAACCGGGAATTCGCAAAATGCATCATTCATTCATGAAGCGCCTCGTGGCCCCTCTGGCGGTCCGGGGCGCTTTTTTCATTCTGGCGGCCGCTGCGGCCACCGGTGTCCAGGCACAGGCGGCAGGCGCCGAAAGCCCTTCGGTGTACGTCCAGGGGGGCTGGGCGGAACACCAGACCGACTCCGCCACGATCGGCATCACCCTGCCATGGACGTCCTGGCGCAGCGAGCTCTGGGGCAGCGAAGTGCGCGGCTACTGGGACATCTATGCGAGCCGGTGGTCCTACGACAGCGTGGACGGCGGCTCCGGCCACACCACCCTGGCCGGCATCACGCCCACCTTCCGGCTGCGGCCCGGCAACGGCCGCTCGCCGTGGTTCCTGGAAGGCGGGGTCGGCATCACCTACATGGACAAGCGCTATCACACGCCCCACAAGGAATTCAGCACCCGGTACAACTTCGCGACCCACCTGGGCCTGGGCTACAGCCTGGGAGCGCAGCACCAGCACGAGGTCGCCATCCGCGTGCAGCATCTCTCCAATGCAGGCATCAAGAGCCCCAACCCCGGAGAGAACTTTGTCCAGCTGCGCTACGCGTACCACTTCTAAACCAAAGGCCTGTCCGCTCCCTTCCGAAGCCCCGCCTCGCGGGGCTTTTTCTTTGGTGCAGCCGCTGGCGGCGGGCATCCTTGGAAGGGTTGTGCATAACGCTGGGGGTATTTTCAGGCACATCTCCGAGTTATCCACCGCTGCGGGCCTGCGGCCGGAGTTGTTGTCCGGCTACGCCAGCATTCACCCCTCTTCAGGCCACAGGCTTGTGACGAACCCAAGTGCTTGCCAGCATTGGGGAAACATGGCTTGTCCACACCGGGGGCCCACCCTTACTACTATTCCTATGGTTTTATAAAAGCTTTCAAGGAATAACAAGAAACATCCTCCGGGGCCATGACAAGGGCCCAGGGTCGCGCCGCCTGGGCCTGGCTCTGCCCGCACGCTGGCATGCCACAGGCAATGGCGTGCTGGACGCCACTGGGCAGTTGCGAACCGGCGGCCCCTTTGGACCATCAGGCCTGTCCTGCCTCCCGGCAAAAAACGGCACGGCCCCCCTGGCCCTCGCATCACCTCAGAGGACCGATCCATGCCTGCGTGGGGTGACCCTTTCCCGTGTCGTCCCGGCAATACGCAGGAAGGAGCCCCGGCATGGACTCCTGCAGGTGCCCGAAGGATCTTCGGCAGGGCCTCCCGCACGCGGGTTCCGGGACAAACCTGGGGACATCTTTCGCACAAATGCCGGCTTGCCCACAGCGGCGGCCGCCCCGCCCTATTTGTCCCCGGAGGGACGACAGCGGCAGCCCCGTTCCACCCACATGGTTGTGGGCAGCGCAAGTGCCTTGTCGCGCAACGGAAAATTCCGGTTGTCCACAGCTGGGGCCCGGCCTTACTACTACGACTATGGTTTTGTAAAGACATACAAGGAAGAACAAGGAACAACCGGGACCGGTCACGTGCCGGTCTGCGCATGAACCACGTCGGGCGGTTCGAGGGCATGTCCATGCCCATGCGGATCCCAGGGGTCCGGCCTTGCGTGCACCCCGCCCATGGATGGGCCTGGAAAGGCCGCAGGCGCGTCAACGAGGGGAATAGTAGGGGGGGGCTGCTGCGCCGGCGGTTACCGGGCTTCTGCGGGCTCTGGCGGGTTCACCGGGCAGCCTGCGCATGGGCGGCTCGGCACCACTCGCCTGCGTGGGGCGGGCATGCCGCCCCACGGGTATGCTCTTCAGTGCGAGGGAAGCCTATGGATCAGGAAGTCTTCCAGCGCGGTCTCGGGCAGCGGCCGGCTGAAGAAATAGCCCTGGTAGGCGCGGCAGCCCGCCTGTTCCAGGCGGCTGCGCTGTTCCGCGGTTTCCACACCTTCGGCGATGACGTCCAGGCCCAGGCTGCGCGAGAGCGCGATGATCGTGTCCACGATGGCCGCGTCGTTCGGGTCGGCGAGCAGGTCGCGCACGAAGCTCTGGTCGATCTTCAACTGGTCCAGCGGCATGCGCTTGAGGTAGCTCAGCGAGGAATACCCCGTTCCGAAGTCGTCCAGCGAAAACCCCACCCCATGGGATCGCAGCGAGGCCATGGTGGCGATGGTGGTCTCCATGTCCTCGACGAATAGGCTTTCGGTCAGCTCCAGCTTCAGGCGCGATGCCGGTGCACCCGTCGCGGTGATGGCACGCACCACGTCTTCCACGAAGGCCTCGTGGTGGAACTGGCGAGAACTCACGTTCACCGCCATGCTGAGGTGCCTGCGCCCGGGCGCGTGCTGCCAGCGTGCCAGCTGCGCGCACGCGGTGTGCAGCACCCAGCGGCCCAGGGGCAGCACCAGGCCGGTTTCCTCGGCCAGCGGAATGAATTCGCCGGGGGACACCATGCCGCGCTGCGGATGCGGCCAGCGCACGAGCGCTTCCACCCCGGTCACGCCGCCCTGGTGGTCGATCTGGGGCTGGTAGTGCAGCATGAACTGCTCCCGCGCCAGGGCCGTGCGCAGGTCGTTCTCCAGTTCCGCGCGGGCCGTGACCACCGCCTGCATCCCAGGGTCGAAGAACCGCAGCGTATTGCGCCCCGCGGTCTTGGCCTGGTACATGGCGAGGTCGGCCTGCTTGAGCAACTCGCCCACGGTGGACGTGCGGCCATCGCCGAAAGGCGCCACGCCGATGCTGGGCGTGCTGCGGTAGTGGTAGCCCTGCAGTACGTAGGGCGTGGCCAGGACGGCCAGGATCTTCTCTCCCACGGTGCGGGCGCTCATCGCCAGCTCATCGGGGTGGGCGCTGAGGCCCTCGATCATCACCACGAACTCGTCGCCGCCCAGCCGGGCCACGGTGTCCACAGAACGCACGCAGGTGTTCAGCCGGGCGGCCACCTGCTGCAGGAGCACGTCGCCCTGGTCGTGGCCCAGGGTGTCGTTGAGGGTCTTGAAATTGTCCAGGTCGATGAAGAGCAGCGCCCCGCCCTGCCGGCGCCGGTGCGCCGTGGCCAGCGCATGGCGCATGCGGTCCATCAGCAGCATGCGGTTGGGCAGGCCGGTCAGCGAATCGTAGAACGCCAGCCGCTGGATCTCCCGCTCCGTGGCCTTGCGCTGGCCGATGTCGGTATTGATGGCCAGGATGGAGTCCGGCTGCCCCTGTTCGCCCTGCACCAGCGTCCACCGGCCCTCCACGTCCAGGCGCCTCCCATCGCGGTGGAACTGGACGATTTCCCCCGCCCATTCCCCCTGCTCCTGCGTGGCCTGGGTCGCGCGGAGGAATTCCTGCGTGTCCTGGTAGAGCAGCATGGCGATGGACTGGCCGACCGCCTCCTCGCGCGTCCAGCCATAGAGGCGCTCGGCGCCTTCGTTCCAGAACGTGATGCGGTGGTCCAGGTCGCGCACGATGATGGCGTCGCGCGCCTTGTCCAGCAGCGATGCCTGCCGGCGGATGTGCGCGTCCGATGCCTGGCGCGCCATCTCCGCTGCCGCCCGCGCAGCGAAGATGCGCAGCGTGGAGATCACCATGCCCGGCTGCTGCAGCGGCTCGCGGAAGGCGACGAAGACGAAGCCGATGGGCTGCCCTTCCGCGCTGCGCAACTGCAGGCCGACGTAGGCCTGGGCTCCGAGCCGTGCCACCGGCGAGTCCGGATAGAGTTCCGAGATGCCCTCGGGGATCACGCATTCGGTCTCGTTCACCAGCCGCAGGCTGGGCGTGCCTTCCAGGGTGTATTCGGCATTCGGCTGGACCACCCCTTCTTCCACCCGCGACAGCGTCACTGCGCGCGGCAACCGTCCCCCGGGCTGCGGCAGCAGCCGGGTGACGCAGCCGCCCTGGGCGCCCAGGGCGTCGCACATGTGGCTGGCCAGCTGCCTGAAGAACTGCGTCCCGGTGCTTGCCGACACGGCGGCCGCGGCCTTGAGCACCACCGCCTGCAGGCGCTGCTGGTCCTGGCGCGTGCGCAGGCTGCCCAGGCCGAAGGCGATGTCGTTGGCGAGTTGCTGGAGCAGCTCGGTTTCCTCCGCGCCGGTTTCCAGCACCTCTTCCGGATAAAGCGTGAGCAGGCCGAAGACCTGCTCGGCATCGCGCAGCGGCAGGCTGATGACCGCGGGCAGTCCGAGCTGCCGCAGCGGCTGGGCCCACAGGTCGGCGTCCGGTGCGTGCCGCAGGTCGCGGACGATGACCGGCCGCCCGCTGCGCAGCGCCTCGCCCGACGGCCCGGGGCTGTGGGGGGGCCAGGGCGCATCGGGCGTGCCGGTCGGGCGCAGGGTTTCCACGCCCACCGTCGTCAGTCCGGACCAGGCCACGGGCTCGATGCTCTGGCGTTCGGTGCCGTTCCAGTGGCGCACCATGCCCACCCAGGCGCTGCGGTAGCCGCCCACTTCCCGGGCGATGCGGCACACCTCGGACAGCAGGGCCGTCTCTCCCGTGGCACGCACCAGGGCTTCGTTGCACGCGCTCAGCAGCCGCTGAACGGTGCCTACGCGCGCCAGCTCGCGCTCCACGCGCATGCGCTGCGTCACGTCCGTGGCGAGCACCTGGCGCGCGGCCCGTCCGTTGAAGGTGATGTCGCCCGCGTACACCTCCATGTCGATGTGCGCGCCATCCTTCTTGCGGTGGCGGCGGTGCACTGCATCGCGCCGCACGCCGGGCAGCAGGGCGCGGGCCTCGATCTCCCGCTGCGAGCGTTCTTCCTCGAGCCAGAGCTGGGCGGTCGTCATGCGTAGCAGTTCGGTTTCCGTGTATCCGTAATGGCGCACCATCGCGCGGTTCACCGCGAGAATGCGCAGGCTGCCGCGTTCATAGACCCACATCGGCTGCGGATGCGCGTCGAAGAGCAATCGGTACTGCAGTTCGGAGGCGCTCAACTGCGCGGCGTAGCTGCGCAGCTGCAGCACGGCGCCCAGCGATTCGGCGAGGATCTGCACATAGGCCACCTGGCGCTGGGAGAAGGTGAACACCGGATCGGCGTTCACCTTGAGCATGCCGAGCACCGTGTCCCCGGCGCGCAGCGGCGCGGCGATGAACGACAGCAGGCCGTGCTGGCCCTCGTCGGTGGCGAACAGTGCATGCTGCTGCGAACCGTCGCTGTGCAGCACCGTCTGCTCTGCCTCCAGGTGCTGCCAGAGCATGTACCCGAGCATCGGCCGGGATTCGTCCAGCGGTGCTGCACGCGGACCGGTGCTGGCGCGTACGCGCAGCCGGTCGCCCTCGCGCAGCACGACCATGGCGCCCTGCCCGTCCGCCAGGTCCATCGCGGTGCGGGCCGCCAGCAGCAGGACTTCTTCCATGGGCAGGTCGAGCGCGCTCATGCGCTGCTGCACGCGCACCAGTTCCGCATGCGCGCCGGCATCGCGCTGGGCCTGCAGGGCGCTCTGCTTCTGGGCGCTGATGTCGGTCATTCCGCCGACCATGCGCAGACCCTGCCCCTGGGCGTCGCGGATCACGAAGCCTCGGTCCCGGATCCATGCATAGGTGCCGTCCTGGCGCCGGAAGCGGTACTCGTCCATCCAGTGCAGGGCATCGCCTTCGATGGCGGCATGGATGCTCTCGAGCACGCGGTCGCTGTCTTCCGGATGCAGCCGCTGCGTCCAGGACGTGCTGTCGTGCGGCAACGTGTGCAGCGGGACGCCGAAGAGGACTTCCATCCCTTCGTTCCACCACATCGAATCATCGGTGAGGTTCCAGTCCCAGATCGCGTCGGCGGTGGCCCGTGCCACGAGGTGGAAACGCTCTTCGGACAAAGCCCGTTCCTGTGCGCGCTGCGCCATGCCGCGGCGCTGGCGGCGCAACTCCAGCAGTGCCATCGCCTGGCTCGCAATCGCGACCAGTGCGTCCCGATGGCACTCTTCCAGGGTCCGCC
The DNA here is from genome assembly GCF_900104515.1 of Paracidovorax cattleyae. Taxonomy (GTDB): domain Bacteria; phylum Pseudomonadota; class Gammaproteobacteria; order Burkholderiales; family Burkholderiaceae_C; genus Paracidovorax; species Paracidovorax cattleyae. The sequence goes on along the minus strand of NZ_FNJL01000015.1, from coordinate 88,730 downwards.
GCGCCGCGTCCAGGAGCACGACCGCGCCCAGCGTCAGCCCGTCGGTGGTCTTGATCGGCATGCACGCGGCCATGCGCATGCGCGAAGGCCCCCGCACCAGCGGATGGCTGCGCAGTACCGGATCGTCCGATGCATCCTCCACCTGCACGAACCGGCCTCCGAGCGCGAGCCTGCACAGGACATGGGCGCCCGCCAGATTCTGCAGTGTGCCGAGTTCCATGCCCGCGCTGGACTTGAACCATTCGCGGTCCATTCCCACGAAGCCGATGGCGGCGATGGACGCGCCGCACAGATGGGCGGCCAGGCGCGCGAGCTGATCGAAGGTGTCTTCGGCCGGCGTCTCGAGAATGGCGCACGCGTGCAATGCGTCCAGGCGCCGGCGGTCCGGGTCCGTGCGCGCAACCATGGTCAGCGTTCCTGGAAACGAGGGGGAGCCCGGCGCTCTGGAATGTGCGGCATCGGAAGCGGGAGCGGCTGCACCTGCATGGCGTGGGCTTGGTGGGGTTGGATGGAGTGGCATCACCGGGTCCGCCCGCCGGAGCGGCAGACGCCCCAGCCTGCATGTTTCCGAATGCTACACCCTGGCACCTGTCCGGATGCCGGCCGGGCGTGGCCGATCCGTGCAGAAAACAACAGCCGCGCCCTGGGGCGGCGCACGCCGGCAGCGGATCAGCGGTGACTGCGGCGCGACCGCACGGCGGCCGCGAGGCCTTCGATCACCGGCACCGTCTGGTCGAAGCCGATGCAGGCATCCGTCACCGACACGCCGGCCTCCAGGGGCTGCCCTGGCACGATGTCCTGGCGGCCTTCCCGCAGGTGGCTTTCGATCATTACGCCGGTGATGCGGCCATCGCCGGCCGCGACCTGCGCCGCCACGTCGGCCGCGACCTCGATCTGGCGGCGGTGCTGCTTGCTGCTGTTGGCGTGCGAGACATCGATCATCACCTGCTCGCGCAGTCCCGCGCCGCGCAGCAGGGCGCAGGCTGCGTCCACGTCGGCCGCCCCGTAGTTCGGCTGGCGGCCGCCGCGCAGGATCACATGGCAGTCCCGGTTGCCGCGCGTCTCGAAAATGGCGGCCTGCCCCATCTTGGTCATGCCCATGAAGGCATGCGGCGCCTGCGCGGCGAGGATGGCGTCGGAGGCCACCTTCACCCCGCCGTCGGTGCCGTTCTTGAACCCCACGGGGCAGGACAGGCCGCTGGCCAGCTGGCGGTGGCTCTGGCTTTCCGTAGTGCGCGCGCCGATCGCGCCCCAGCTCACCAGGTCGCTGATGAACTGCGGCGAGAGCAGGTCGAGGAATTCCGTCCCCACGGGCAGGCCGAGCGCCAGCACGTCCAGCAGCAGCTTGCGCGCCATTTCCAGGCCTTCGTTGATCGCGAAGCTGCCATCCAGGTGCGGATCATTGATGTAGCCCTTCCAGCCCACCGTGGTGCGGGGCTTCTCGAAATACACCCGCATCACCACCACCAGTTCCGCGGACAGCCGGTCGGCCTGTGCCTTGAGCGCCTTCGCGTATTCCATGGCCTGGCCATGGTCGTGGATGGAGCACGGCCCCACCACGACGACGAGCCGGTCGTCCTCGCCGTGCAGCACCCGCGAAAGCGCGGCGCGGCTGGATTCCACCAGGGCCTGGGCATCGTCCGAAGCGGGCAGCCACTCCTGCAGCAGCGCGGGCGTGATCAGCGGCCGCACCGCCTTGATGCGCGTGTCGTCGATGCGGGTGGTGTCGTGCGTGCCGGGCTGCGGCGTTGCGTGGGGGACGTGCGAAGCGATGCCGGCGCCGCCGGCTTCCGGGGAAAAGGTACGGTTCATGGGCCGCGATTGTCGCGCGCCCGGCCGGATGCACCTTGTTCCAGATCGTGCCTCATGGCCTGCGGAACGCGATGGCCTGCCGCGACCAGTAGCCCGAGCTGAAGCGGTCCAGCCGCACCGTGCCGCCCGTGGAAGGCGCATGCACGAAGCGCCCGCCCTCCACCACGATGCCCGCATGCGTGGGGCGTCCGGAGCCGAAGATGACCAGGTCGCCGGTGCGTTCGTCACCGGCCGGCACGGACGCGCCGAAATCGCTGAGCTGCGCCACGGTGCGCGGCGGCGCGACCCCGGCGAGGCTGCGGTACACATAGCCGATGAGGCCGCTGCAGTCGAAGCCGCCTTCCGGGGTATTGCCGCCGTAGCGGTACGGCGTGCCAACGAGTCCCATCGCATGGATCGCGATATCGTTCGACTGTTCCGGTGTCAGGCGGGAATACGCCGGGGCCGTTGCGCGCCCGCCGCGGTGCGGCGATGTGCCGCACGCGGACAGCAGCAGCGCGGCGGCGATCAGCACGGTCCTGCGGGCAGGACCCGATGCGGACATCCCGATGGCATGGCTGGGCTCATTCTGCATGGCGCCGCAGATTAACCCAAGCGTGGCCCGGCCACCGTTTCGGAAGGTTTTTCTCCTGGAAACGGTGGCGCGGGCCGGAGCGTCAGACTTCGGTGCCGGCGGGCTCGCGCGCCGCGGGCGCCTGGGCCGCGCTATTGCGCCGCGCGACCAGCCGGTTGGCCACCGCCACCACGGCCTGCACCGATGCACTGACGATGCTGTGGTCCAGCCCGACGCCGAAGGTGGCGCCCGGCACGCCTTCGAGCGCGGCCTCGACGATGGCCAGGGCCTGCGCGCCCGCGCCGGCGCCCGTGGCGCGTTCCTCGTAATGGTCCACGCGCAACGGCAGGCCGAGCGCATCCACCGTCGCATCGATCGGCCCATTGCCGCGCCCCTGCAGCGTCTGGCGCACGCCGTTGATGGTCACGTCGAGCGCTATGCCCTGGCCGTCTTCCTCGAGGCGCTGTCCGTGCAGCGTGATCGTACCGGGCGTGCCCTGCGTCGGCGCCGCGATGTAGGTCTGCGAGAACAGGCTCCACAGCGCATCTCCGTCCATCTCACCCTCGCTCGTGTCCGTGGCGCGCTGCACCACGGCACTGAACTCCACCTGCAGGCGGCGCGGCATCACCACGCCGCGCTCGCGCTCCAGCAGGAAAGCGATGCCACCCTTGCCCGACTGGCTGTTCACGCGGATCACGCTGTCGTAGGTGCGGCCCAGGTCCGCCGGATCGATCGGGAGGTAGGGCACTTCCCAGAGACCCGCCGGGTCCTGGGCCGCGAAGCCCTTCCTGATCGCATCCTGGTGCGAGCCCGAGAACGCGGTGAAGACGAGGTCGCCCGCATAGGGATGGCGCGGATGCACCGGCAGCGACGTGCATTCCTCGGCCACGCGCGCCACGTGCGTGATGTCGGAGAAGTCGAGGTTCGGATGCACGCCCTGCGTGTACATGTTGAGCGCCAGCGTCACGATGTCCACATTGCCGCAGCGCTCGCCGTTGCCGAAGAGGCAGCCTTCCACGCGGTCGGCGCCGGCCATCATCGCCAGCTCGGCGGCGGCCACGCCCGTGCCGCGGTCATTGTGCGGATGCACGGAAAGCACGATGTGCTCGCGTGGCGCGAGGTGGCGGTGCATCCATTCGATCTGGTCCGCGAACACGTTGGGCGTAGCGTTCTCCACCGTGGTCGGCAGGTTGATGATGATGGGCCGGCCCGGGCCGGCGCCCCAGGCCGCAATTGCCGTCTGGCAGGCGCGCAGCGACACCTCGGGTTCCGTGGCGCTGAAGGTCTCGGGGGAGTACTGCAGCGTCCAGGCGGTGGCGGGCTGCGCGTCGGTCAGGCGGCGCAGGTACGACACGTGGTGGTCGATGAAAGCCATCACCTGCGAGACGTTCATGCCGAAGACGATGCGCCGCCATGCGGGGGCCGTGGCGTTGTAGAGGTGCACGATGGCGCGCGGCGCGCCCTGCACGGCCTGCACCGTGCGTTCGATGAGATCCTCGCGCGACTGGGTCATGACCATCAGGGTCACGTCCTCGGGGATGCGGTTTTCCTCGATGAGGCGGCGCACGAAATCGAAATCCGTCTGCGACGCGGCCGGAAAGCCCACTTCGATTTCCTTGAAGCCGATGCGCACGAGCTCCTCGAAAAGGCGCATCTTGCGCTCGCCGTTCATCGGCTCGAAGAGCGCCTGGTTGCCGTCGCGCAGGTCGGTGGAGAGCCAGATCGGCGCCCGCGTGATGGAGCGGGACGGCCAGGTGCGGTCCGGCAGGGATGCAATGGCGGTGGGTTGGTACTTGGTGGCGGGCTTGGCGATCATCATGACGGGCTCCACGAAACGGTATCGCGCCGGGGCGGCGCGATCAAATCAACGAAAGGAAAAGACGGTGCGACATTCCCTGCAGCCCTCCACGCGGGTGGAGGCTGGTTCGTGGGCCGGGGTCAGGGGAAGGTCGGTGTTGCGCGGACTGGCGGCACGGGGGCCGGATCAGCGGGCAACGGGGATGGCAAACGCAGGCAGACCCCGGCCAGGCACTAGGCCTAGAGCTAGGGTGGATAGGATGCGGCTGCGTTGCATGGTGTGCGGGACTGAGCGTTCATGCTAGCACAGGCGGTGTGCGACGGTAAAGCCCTGGCTGAAAACACCGCATCTGCGGCCGCCGCCCGGCTGCCGTGTGCTCCAGTGCGTCAGCCGGCGCTCCCTTCGGGACGGCCCTGCCCCATGGTCCCAGGGAGTCCTGCGGCGCAGCGCCCAGAGCCAGCAACTGCCGCACCAGGCCGGGCGCCAGCTTCGATGGCCGGCGTGCCGGCTCGAACAGCCACATGTCATACAGCGGCAGGGATTCCTGCAGCAGGAGCGGCACCAGCGCGCGGGTTTCCGCTCCGAGCAGCGCGGGATGCGGCACCACCGCGAGCAGATCGGTCTGCGCCACCAGCCGCAGCATGCTCGCGAAATCCGGGCAGTGCACGGCCACGCGCGGCGGCGGCATGCGGCGCACGCGGTGGGCTTCCGCCAGTACGTCCACGGGCCCGTTCACGCTGGGCTCCACGCGCGCCCAGGCCGCGCCCCGCAGTGCCTTCAGCGACCGTGCGCCAGCCAGCGGATGGCCGCGCCGCGCATAGGCCTGCGGGCGCGGCGCAATGACCCAATCGACCGTGCCTTCCAGGAGGCTCGCCAGCAGGCGGCCCTCGTCGACGCAGGCCAGTTCGAGCGAGCGCCGCGGCCGGCCTTCGCACCAGCCCGCATACAGCAGCGGGCTGCACACCAGAGCGGCCGAGGGGGGTCACGCCGGCGCGCAGCACCCGGGGGCTGCCGGGTGCCGGCCCTGCCCGCCGGGAACCAGGGCTTCGATGCCCTCGGCCAGCGGGCGCGATTCCGCGGCCACCCGCAGCGCCAGCTCCGTGGGCACGCGGCGGCGGCCTTCCCGCACCAGCAGCGGTGCGTCGAACCGGGCCTGCAGCATGCGCATGCCGTGGCTGACGGCCGGCTGGGAAACGCCGCACACGCGGGCCGCGGCAGCAAACGAACCGTGTTCGATGACCGCGCGGAGGTAGGCGAGATGGGGTAGATACATCGATGCCATTTATGTATCCACTGCGCCAATGCTTGCCTGCGCGGCGGCGGGCGCAGATGCTGCGGGGGCATTTCCCCCTTCCCCTTCCCTTCGTTCATTGCTTCCCTGCCCGGAAAGGCTCTTCGATGACCCAGCTCCAGCTCGCCACCGTGAAAACCTACCTCTCCCGCCTGCATGCGGGTGACACCGAAGGCCTGATCGCCTGCTTCGAAAGCGAAGGCCTCGTGCACTCGCCGTTCCTGGGGACCATGCGGGCCCGCGAATTCTTCATGAAGCTCGCAGCATCCTCGGCCGCCAGCGTGATCACTCCGATCGACCTGCTGGTCTCTGCCGAGCCCGAGGCGGGCCTGGTGCGCGTGGCCGCCTACTTCCGGTACGACTGGACGCTGAACGACGGGCGGATCGTCCATTTCACCTGCGTGGACGTCTTTCGCTTTGCCGAAGGCAGCGCCGAAATCCAGGACATGCACATCGTCTACGACACGCACCCCCTGCGTGAACAGGTGGGAGACAAATACGCCCCCGATCCCGCGTGAGCATCTGCCGCCTCTTGCGCGCCGCCCTCCCTCCCCCCATGCCACGGCCCCGGTTTTCCGGGGCCTTTTTTCTTGCCCTTCACCATCTCGCGCAGCGTGTTCGGGAAATTTCCCTTGAGCCATGCGAGAAGCAAATCCCGCCCTGGGGCCGTGTGAAACCAATGTATCCATACAAATTGGATTTGTACTAATACATTAAAATGAATGTATGAAGACAATGAATTTCGGTGGCTCGTCGGCAGCGGAAATTGCGGACAGCATCGAATCCCATCTGCGCTCCGGAGCGCTTTCGTGCGGGGATGCGCTGCCGGCGGTGCGTCTGCTGGCCCGGCAGCTGGACGTCAATCCGAACACCGTGGCCGCCGCCTATGCGCGCCTGCGCGATGCCGGCCGGCTGGTGACCGATGGCCGCCGCGGCACGCGGGTGGCCTCGGCCCGGCCCCCGGTGGCCGAGGCGATGGCGCTGCCCACCGGCCTGCGTGATCTCGCCGGTGGCCATGGGGATCTCGCCCTTCTTCCGCGGCTCCCCTCCGACGGCTGGCAGGGTGTGCAGCGGGATGCAGGCCCCGTCTACGACGGGTCCGCCGAGGTTCCCCTCTGGCGCGAAGTGGCGCTGGAGTGGCTGGACAGCCAGGGGTTGCCCCACGAGGCCACGGGCGTGTTTTCGGGCACGCTGGATGCCGTGGAAGCCGCATTGCGCCACCATGCGCGCCCTGGCGATCGCGTCGCGGTCGAAGATCCCTGCTGGCCCCCGATGGCCGCGCTGCTGCATGCGCTGCGGCTGAAGGCTGTACCCCTGCCGGTGGACGCGCAGGGCGTCCAGGTGCCGTCTTCCGAATGCCTGGACGGCTGCGCCGCGCTGGTGCTCACGCCCCGCGCCCACAATCCCACGGGCTGTGCGATCTCCGAGCCGCGGTGGAAGGCCCTGCGCCGCCTCCTGCATGGTCGCCCCCACCTGCTGTGCATCCTGGACGACCACTGGGGGCCGCTCAGCCAGGAGCCGCTGGCCCCGGCGGCCGCACTGCCCCCGCTCTGGCTCTACGTCCTCTCCGTGGGCAAGATCCTCGGTCCGGACGTGCGCGTGGCGCTCGCGGCCGGCACACCGGGGCTCATCGATGCCATGCGTGCCCAGCAGGGCGCAGGTGCGCGATGGGTCAGCCGGCTGCTCCAGGCACTGGCTGCCCGGCTCTGGCGGGATGCCCGGCACTCAGGCCAGCTCGCCCGGGCAGCCCAGGCCTATGGGCGGCGGCGGCAGGCAATGGAGTTCGCCCTCCGATCGCAGCCGGCAGATCCGGTGGCCACCGGGGCCATGGCCGGCGAGGGACTGCATCTGTGGATTCCGGTACGTGACGAAGGCGCCGTGCTGTCCTCGCTGGCAGCCCGGGGCTGGGCAGCGCAGGCGGGGGCGCCTTTCCGCATCGCCAGCGGCCCGGCGGTGCGCATCAGCCTGGGTGATCTCGCGGGTCCGGAAGTCGGGCCCCTGGCGCGTGACTTGGCCAACGCCCTGGCGCCCGTTGCGGCCAGGCCGGTGTTCTGACTGGTCGGTGCCGTGCGCGAACCGGCATAGATTTTCATGGAAGCGGGGTCACCGGCTCGCTGCGGGAGGCGTTCTGCCACAGGTCCCCGCCCGAGGCATGCCGTGCCAGCAGTTGGTCCATCCCCTTGCGTGCGCAACGCTGCAGCAACGCGAGCAGCGCATGGCCGGGATCGGCGATGCCATAGCGGGTGCGGAGGTCGTGCTGCATGCGCCCCAGCAGTGCCGCAGCCATTTCCGCATCGGCCAGCGCACGGTGGGCGCGCGCCGCGGAAGGCAGGCCGAGGTGCGCCACGATGCGCCCGAGCTGGTGGCTCGTCGCCTCGGGATACAGGCGCCGGGACAGCAACACCGTGCAGGCGAAGGCGTGGGGCGAGGGCAGATCCGCACGGGCGAGCTCCGCCGCCCAGAAGCGGCTGTCGAACGAAGCGTTGTGCGCCACCATGGGCGCATCGCCCACGAAGCGCGCGGCCTCGCGCATCACGGACTCGGCCGGCGGCGCGGTTTCCAGCATGGCGGGCGTGATGCCGGTGAGCTGGATGATGAAGGGGGGCAGCCATGCCCCGGTCTTCATGAGGCTCTGGAACCGGTCCACGGACCGACCCTCTTCCATGAGCACGATGGCTACTTCTGTGGCCCGCGCGCCCTGCGAGGGCGTCATGCCGGTGGTTTCGAAATCGATGACGGCGATGCGGGAAGAAGGCATGGGGCGATTGTCGCCCCTTGCTTCAAAGCGCGTTCGGCGCCACTCAGCCCGCCCCGCGGCCACCGCCGCCGGTGGACGGACCGCCGCCGCCCTGGCGCGACTGCACCTGGTTGCTGCTGCCCACGTGCGCATCGCGGTCGTGGCGGCTTTGCGGCGTGCGCTGACCTTCGTTGCGCTGCGTGGGTTCCTGGTGACCTTGCTGGTTGTGGCCGTTCTCGACCTTGCCCTTGCCGGGCTGCTGCTTGTCGGACATGGCGTATCTCCTTCCAGTGTGTTCAGGGAACGGAAAAACGGCGGCGCGAGAGGCACCGCCGTGTGCGACGGCCGGGCAGGTCAGGACAGCGACAGTTCCCTGTGCTCGCCCATGTTCGGCGGATTGCCGGTGACGGCCGCCTTGGCCATCTTGAAGAGCTGGGTCATCTTGCTTTCCTTCACGTCCCAGTACTCGGCGTGCTGGATGCGGATCACCAGCAGCGCTAGGTTGGGGTCGTCGATGCCCTGGGGGAACCAGGCCTTGGCCGCGGGCGACCACAGCGCCTCCTTGCGGGCCTTGTCCTCGATGAAGCCGGCCGTGCCGGACAGGGACACGTAGCTGTCCTTCTCGGGATTGGCATAGGTGACATTCGTCTGGGCATCGGCTTTCAGGCGCTGGGCGAGCTCGCCGTCGTGCGGAATGAAGAAGTACAGCTCCGAGTGCTCGTCGATGTCCTTGTTCTGCGTGGTCAGCGGGTGCGCATGCAACTGTCCCGTGGCGGAACGGTGCGTGAGCATGCCGAAGCGGATGTCCTTGATCAGCTTCCAGAGCGTGGTCTGGGGGGAATCCTGGGTCATGGGAGAGCCTCCGGTAGGGTGCGTTGCCGGGCGCGGGGCGGCCCGGTGTGGAAACCCACTGTAGGCCGCATGCAGTCCTGCCGGGGTCGGCCCTGCCGCCGCATGGCTGTCGGGTGCGTCCGACACCGCGGCGCCGGTAGTCAGCGCCCTGACGCCGCGCCAGTGACCGCTACGACGCCGCGCGGCGCTGCAGCGTGAAGGGCGGCAGGCCCTTGAGCAGCCGCTGGCCGTAGGCCGTGCGCACCAGGCGCTTGTCGTAGCAATAGACGTGGGCGCGGTCTTCCTCGGTACGGATGGCGCGCCCCACCCACTGTGCGAGCCGGATGGCCGTGGCGGGCACGACGAGTTCGCTGAACGGGTCGCGTCCCGCGCCGCGCAGCCACTCGGCGCGCGCCTCGCCCACCGGGTCGTCCGGCGGCGCGAAGGGCAGCTTGGTGATGAAGAGCGATTCGCAGAGCGCCCCGGGCAGGTCCAGCCCCTCGCCGAAGGACTGCATGCCGAAGATGATCGACGGCTCGCCCGCCGCCACGCGCTCGCGGTGCCGGGTCAGCAGCTGGGAACGCGGCATCTGGGTCTGTACCAGCACCGTGCTGCGCATGGCGGTGGGCAGCGCATCCACGGCCTGCCTCATCTGGTCGCGCGAGGTGAACAGCACCAGGGCACCGGCCTCGACCATGGCCAGGTCGCTCAGCAGCGCATCCACCATTTCAGCGGTGTAGTCGGCCGCCTGCCGTGGGTCGGCCTGGGTCTCGGTGGCGACGAGCGTGCCCTGCAGCGCATAGTCGAAGGGGCTGGGCACCTCCAGGGTGGTCACCGCGTCGTCGCCGTGCAGGCCGGCCTCGCGCAGGAAGAAATCGAACTGGCCGCAGCTCGTGAGCGTGGCCGATGTGAGCACCGCTCCGCGCACGGCCGACCACAGGTGGTTGCGCAGCGTATTGCCTGGCAGCACCGGGCTGGCATGTGCCTTCACGACGATGAAGTCGCCATCCACCGCCAGCGTGAACCACTTGGCTGCCGGCACGGCGCCTTCGGGTGCGTCCTGCAGCAGCAGTTGGGCGGTATCGTGCACGCCCTCCAGGCGCGGCGCGAGCGCGCCGATCTGCGCATAGAGCGTGGACAGGCGCCGCGCCTCGTCGGGTTTGTCGCGCATTTCCGAACGCAGCGCCTTGGCGATGGCGCGCAGCGCGTCCAGAAAGCCCGCTGCATGGTGCGCCACCTGGCTGAAAGGCTCCACCAGCGCCTTGGGCAGCGCGCCGCCCGATACACGCGCGCGCGTGGGCGCTGCGGCCGCAGGAATGCGGGAGGACTGCGCGGATGCGGTGCGCCCTCCGCCCCAGGCGGGCCGCGGAGCGCGCAGCTCGTCGCCGTACACGTCCATGACCATGCGCGCCGCATCCTGCAGCGCGGTGCGCAGCCGGGCGGAATGGTTGGGGATGTCCGCCACTTCCTCGACTTCCATCAGCATGCCGATGCGTAGCGCGCGGCTCGCGAGCTTGTCGATCCAGGTCAGCCGGCTCAGGTCCGCCTCGCAGGCGAACTGGTCGAGTGCCGTGGAGGGCAGGTGGTGGGCTTCGTCCACCACGAGCAGGCAGTTGTCCAGCTCGGGCAGCAGCCTCGCCCCGATCGAGGACAGCAGCAGGTCGTGGTTGGCCACGATCACCTGAGCGGCCACCAGGGCCTTGCGCCGGTCGTAGTAGGTGCACTGGCTGAAGGCCGGGCAGTGCTTGCCGGTACAGGAACTGGCCTCGGCCGCCACCGGGCCCCAGACCTCGGGCTCGGGCGGGGACTCGAGCGTGTCGCGGTCGCCGTCCCACGCGCCGCGCACGAGCACGTCGGCCATGGTGGCGTAGAACTTCATGCGCGCCTCGGTTTCATGGCGCGGGCGGGCGGCGCGGGCTGCAGCCTCTTCCTCGGCGAACAGGTCGTCCTCGTGCCCCTCGTCGCCCGATTCGCCCGTACCGGCCAGGCGCTCCAGCTTGAGCTTGCACACATACCGGCCGCGCCCCTTGGCGAGCGCGAACTGGAAGGGCTGGGACATGCGGGCGGCGAGTGCTGGCAGGTCCTTCTGCACGAGCTGCTCCTGCAGCGCCACGGTGGCCGTGGAAATCAGCACGCGCGTTCCGCGCGCCAGCGCCATGGCGATCGCCGGCACGCTGTAGGCCAGCGATTTGCCCACGCCCGTTCCGGCCTGCACCACGGCAATGGAACGCGCAGGCGGCGGTGGCGCGCTGTCGCCGTCGTCGGCCTCCACCTTGCCGAGCTGCGCCCGGGCGAACGTATGCGCCACCTGCTCGGCCATGCGCCGCTGCCCGCCGCGGCTGCGGAACCCCTCGGTGGCCTGCACCACCGCATCGAAAGACTGCAAGGCCTGTGTGGCCCACTCCTGTTGAGACATACAGTGGTAGTGTACCGGCCAGGCCAGGGCGCGGTGGACTACAGACGGGGCGCGGCACGCTTTCTAGCATCAGGAGAATGCACCCGACCTGCCTGCAAGCTGCCACTACCGGCGGCGCCCACAAGGAGATTCTCATGTCCCAAGCCCCCCGTTCCTCCGACCAGCAAGGGGCCGATCCCACGGCCTCCGCGCGCGTGCCCCAGCGGGTCGAGCGCCGCATTGACACCACGCAGAAGCATCCTGCCCCGGATGCCGAGCAGCAGAACCTGAACAGCCCCGAAGCGCGCCTGCCCCACGAACGCGACCAGGCCGTGAACATGACGGACGGCAAACCGGATCCGGAAATGAAGCAGGCCCATGACGACCTGGAGCGGGGCCTCAAGGACACCGACCGTGGCGCCCCGGCCCACGAGGCCTACCAGAAGCAAAAGCGCTGAGCCTGCCTGTGCCCTGGTACGGCCTGCCGGTCGTCATTCCAGGCTTTCGACCCGCAGGTGCGCCGGCGTTCCCTCGCACCAGTCCGCCTGCGCGGCGTGTTGCAGGACGTCGCGAACGGTGCCGTCCCGCGCTGGCCCCGTGAGCGCCAGCAACTGCGCATGGAAGTTGCCTTGGCCTTGGGGGCGCCAGGCATCGAGCCGTTCCACGGCGACACCGGCCTGCTCCAGCCATTGCGCCAGGGCGGCGGGTGCGGTCCCCTCGGCACCCTCGCGCAAGGGAACGCGCAGGTAGTGCCGGGTCACCACGTCGTCCATGCGCAGCACGGGGCGATCCAGCAGTGCCGCGCCCGGCACGCCCAGCGGAGGCACCGTGCAGCGGATGGGGCCGCCGGCCTGCGCCACGGTCTGGCGCGCCAGGTCCACCAGATCGGCGACCACGGCGGAGGCGGTCGGCTCCGCTCCCGCCCCGGCACCGTAGTGCAACGCGATGCCCTGCGCGTCCCCGCACACCAGTACGGCGTTCATCGCCCCTTCCACCTGCGCGAGCAGGTGCGTGGCGGGCACCAGCGCAGGATGCACCCGCAGCTCCACCGATTCCTTCTGTCGCCGCGCGATGCCCAGCAGCTTCACGGCATGGCCCCACTCCCGCGCCGCAGACACGTCCAGTGCGTCCACGCCGCGGATACCCTCCACATGGGCGCGGTCGAAACAAACCGGGGTGCTGAAGGCGTTGGCTGCCAGCAAGGCGGTCTTGTGCGCGGCATCGATGCCGTCCACGTCGAAGGTGGGATCGGCCTCCGCATAGCCCAGGGCCTGGGCTTCCGCCAGCGCATCGCCGAATGCCAGGCCGGCCTGGCGCATGCGGCTCAGGATGTAGTTGCTGGTGCCGTTCACGATGCCGGCCAGCCATTCCACGCGGTTCGCCGCGGCACCTTCGCGCAGCGCCTTCACGATGGGGATGCCACCGGCCACGGCCGCTTCATACGCGAGCGGCACGCCACGCGATTCGGCCTGGGCGAACAGCGCATTGCCGTGCACCGCCAGCAGCGCCTTGTTGGCCGTGACCACGGGTTTGCCGAGGCCGATGGCCGCCGACACCCATTCGCGCGGAGCATCCGTGCCCCCGGCCACCTCGAGCAGCACGTCGATGCCGGGGTGCGTGGCCAGCGACAGCGGATCGCCGGTGAGCTCCACGCCAGCGGCCGCTTCGCCGAGCACGCGCCTGGCGCGTGCCAGGTCGCGGGCCGCCACCGCCACGATCTCGATGCCCCGGCCCGCGCGCGCAGCGATCTGCGCCTGGTTGCGGGCCAGCACCTGCCAGGTGCCCAGGCCTACCGTGCCGATGCCGATCATGCCCACGCGCAGGGGGCGCAGGCCCGCTCCGCTAGCGGGGGCGGCGTCAGGAAGGGGACGCCATTGGGGGTCGTTGAACATCGGGTCACTCTCTTTCTCTCGAACAAAGGGCGCTATGGCCCGGAAATGAAAAACCCGGCGGTCGGGCCGGGTTCGTTCGAGGAGGGAATGACACCAGGCGACCGTCGGAACGGCCACCCAGCGCGCAGGCTAGGCAGCCGCGGTGGTAATGGTGATCATCGTCATTCGCACGCAGCAGACCGCTGCCGCAGCCACGGGGGCGCGGAACAGGGGGCTGGGGGTGCGTGCGAACGACATGGCGATGCAGTGTACAGGATTGCCGGGCATTCACCGCGGCCCGGTGCGCTCCATCCGGATGGCATCGAAGGGGCAATGAACGGCGCACAGGGCGCAGCCCGTGCAACCCGCCGGGTCGTGCAGTATCGACCGCTTGGGGCCCCAGAGCGGCGAAGGTGCACCTTCCCGGCCAGGGCTGCCCTCCGTACCCAGCGACAGCACATGCGGTGCGCACACCGCCACGCACCGGCCGCAGCCCGTGCAGCGGTCGGGATCGATGGCGGGCAGGGCTTTCGGTGCGGGAGGGGACATGGGCGGCTGGCAAGGCGATGGCACGCCACGGGCGCGGCGTGTTCCCGCAGATGATGCCAGCCCGGCCTGTCAGCCCACGAGCTGTGCGTCCAGCGTGATTTCCGGTACCCCGGCGAGCGCCTTCGAGAGCGGGCAGTTGGCCTTGGCGCCGGCCGCGATCTCCTGGAACTTCGCATTGTCGATGCCCGGCACCCTGGCCTTGAGCGTGAGTGCGATGCGGTCGATCTTGAAGCCTTCGCCTTCCTTGGCGAGGCGCACCTTGGCGGCGGTGTCGAGCGTCTCCGTGGCGATGCCGGCTTTCTCGCAGGCGAATGCGAACGCCATGGTGAAGCAGGCGGCATGCGCCGCGCCGACGATCTCTTCCGGATTCGTGCCCGTGCGGTCGTCGCCGAAGCGGCTGCCGAAGCCGTAGGGGTAGCTTTTCAGAGCGCCGGTCTCGGTGCTGATCTGGCCCTGGCCGGTCTTGCCGGCGCCTTGCCAATGGACGGAAGCGGTTTTCTCGGACATGCGGACTCCTTTGCAGTGGGTGGGACAAACCCTCATCACAGCATGGCTCAGGGCGCGTGCGCGTGGGCGCAGGGAGCGCCCTCGGCCCCGTCCGCGTCCTACAGTTCAGTTCGACTCTTCCATGGAGCGCGCGGGCCGCGCTCAGCGCTGCCGTCCGCCGCCCTGCCCCTGCGCGGCCGAGCCATAGGCACACCAGCCGGGGCGCGGGCTCTTCTTCTGCGGGTGCAGCCGGCAAGTCTCCGGCCGCACGTCGTATACCGTGCAGCGCCGCGTGGCCGCATCCAGGAAGTGGCAGTCGCCGCTGGCGCGCCGGGCCATGGTGAACACCACGTTCTTGTGGTTGAAGTGGTCGATGAGCCGCGCCTTCTGCAGCCGTTTCGCGATGTGCCGCGGCTCCTCGTGCTCGGCCTCGAACGCATCCACCAGCCCCAGCCGCACGAGGTCGGACAGCTGCACCTCCAGCGGCATGGTGCAGCAGTTGGCCGCGCAGGTCGCACACAGGCCCGCGCGATAGCGGGTCCAGGTGGCGGGGTTGTCGACGTTGACGATGGAAATCGGGGAGCGCATGGCGGGGCGGGATCGGCAGGCAGGCGATTGTCGTTCACCCTGGGGAACCTCTGCACGCATCGCCGCGCCGTGTGCATCTGCGGATCGGACGGTCCCGTTCCACAGCGCACACTTTCCGCTCGATGCGTGCAGAGGTTCCCTAGCGCGGCTGTGCGCGAACCGTCCAGTGGCTGCCCGTCCCTTCCACCGCAAACCGTACCGGCAGGATGCGTTCGATCACGTCGAAGTGCGTAGTCGCGTGGGTGGTCAGTTCCGTGCAGGTGTAGGCCGCCCCGCGCTGGCGCTGCCATACCGCCAGGGCCAGCGGCAGCGCCCACTGGTCCGCCAGGAGAGGGCCCAGTGCCGCATCGCTCGCCAGGTAGGCCTGTACGTCGTGGGCCAGTTCCCGTGCCACCTCTTCCGCGCTGGTGCCCTTCACGCCGAACTGCGTGAAAACCTCCGTGACTTGCCCGTACGCCAGCGTGGCCATCAGCGCATTGCCCGGTCCCTCATGCGGGCGGCAAGGAGCCAGGCGCAATTGCTCCCGGCCCCAGCCCAGCTCCGCGCCCAGGTGCTCCAGTTCGCGCCGGCCATGCCCTGGTGCCAGAGCTATGGCAGCGATCGAGGGGCGGCTGGTATCCCACCGACTTGGTCAACCCGCCACTTCAAAACGACTCGCCTTGGCGTCAAACGGTATGGCAAGGCGCGCAGGGTTGGCTGGCGAAACCAGTGCCTACGTACATGGCAGCGGTTGCCAATGCAGGATCGGCCACCGAAGAGGCTCAGGCAGGCCAGTAAAGCTTGCGCAGAGGTACCAGTCGTTGGGTCTGGCTGTCGGCCTGCTCGTAGTGTTCCAGCAGGGTTTTGACCAGATCGTCCAGGTCCATCAGGGTGACGGGAATGCGGCCTCGCTCGGCTTCATAGCGGGCGTCCTTCGTGAAGCCTCCGGTGCTCACATACAGGCCCTTGTCGCGTTCATGGGGTCCGCCCAGGAAGCTGCGAATCTCTTGCGATCCCATGGCGGTTGCGCGGTGCTTGACCTCGACCACGATGCGCGGGTCTTCGAACCCCAGCCCGTCGCGCGAGGCCACGATGTCTTTGCCCCGGTCGGAGCCGCTGGGCGAGATGCGGGTTTTGTAGCCCATGGCGCGCAGCAGGCCTGCGACGAGCTCCTGCATGTCGGACCAGTCCAGCGCGTTGACGCGGTCCTTGATGAACTCCAGCGCCTGGTTCTGTATGTCCTTGTATTGCTCGCTCACCTGAACGGCGGTGACTTCAGGCGGCGGCGCGACGGCGCTGGCAGGCTGGGCCGCCTGTCGGGCCAGCTCCTGGCCCACTTCAAGAGGCAGCTGGAACAGCGTGGAAATGGAGCCCAGGCTGTTTCGCGCGCCAACGGTGAGGCTGTCACGGTCAATCGAGCCGCGCCATTGCACGCGCCTGCGGTTGGGGTAGCCATTCGTGCCTGCAGGTACGTACTCGTAGTCCCCTGCCACCGTTCCGAGCAGATAGCTGCGTGTGCTGGGGTTGTAGGTGACGACGGGGTCGCCGACCTTCATTTCGCGCACGAACCGATATGTCTGGCCGGCGTAGCTGCTCAAGGTGCCTGCCGAGACATGGGGATGGGCCTCTGCCGCGGCTTTCTGGAAGTCGGCACGGCTGAGCATCCCGCTCATGTCACCCATTTCTTCCCAGCCGATCGCCACGATGCCTTGGCTTTTGAAGTCGTCGAAGAGGAATCCTCCCTCGCCGGCTCTCACCATCCAGTAGATCGCTGTCTCTCCGTTCATTGCGCACTCCCTCCCTGAAGTCGGCCACATGGTTATGTAAGGGATGGCCTCACCTGGGGACCTTACGCTCAAGCTGGAAAGCCCCGTTTGCTAACAACGACCTCAAACGTCAATATTCCCCGCCCTCAACGCATTCGTCTCAATGAAGTCTCGCCGCGGCTCGACCTCATCCCCCATCAGCATCGTGAACACCCGGTCCGCCTCGATCGCGTCCTCGATCTGCACGCGCAGCAGGCGGCGCACTTCGGGGTCCATAGTGGTTTCCCACAGCTGTTCGGGGTTCATCTCGCCCAGGCCCTTGTAGCGCTGGCGGCTGGTGGTGCGTTCGGCTTCCTTGATGAGCCAGGACATGGCCTGGCGGAAGTCGCCCACTTTCTCTTCGCGCTGGCGCTCGCCTTCGCCGCGCAGCACCTTGGCGCCTTCGCCGAGCAGGCCGCGGAAGGTGTGGGCGGCTTCGGCCAGGGCGGCGTAATCGGCGCCGTGCACGAAATCCTGCGTGATGACGCTGCTCTTGATGTTGCCGTGGTGGCGGCGGCTGATGCGCAGCACGGGCTTGTCGGTGCGGGCGTCGAATTCACCGGCCACTTCGGCGGGCACGCCGGTGGTGGTCAGCTCGCGCAGCTTGGCCTGCAGGGCGACGGCGCTGGCCTCGGCGTCTTCCACGGTGTCGAGATTCAGCGAGACGCCGTCGGCGATGGCGCGCAGGGCCTCGCGGTCCATGAAGGCGGAGAGGCGTTCGATGACGGCCTCGGCCACCTGGTGCTTCTGCGCCAGGGTGCTCAGGGTTTCACCATCGAGCGTGCGGGCCTGCTCGCCGCCGGTGGTCACGCTGGCGTCGCGCAGGGCCACGCGCAGCAGGAAGGTGTCGAGCGCGGGGCCGTCCTTCAGGTAGAGCTCTTCCTTGCCGTTCTTCACCTTGTAGAGCGGCGGCTGGGCGATGTAGATGTGGCCGCGCTCGACCAGTTCGGGCATCTGGCGGTAGAAGAAGGTGAGCAGCAGGGTGCGGATGTGCGCACCGTCCACGTCGGCATCGGTCATGATGATGATGCGGTGGTAGCGCAGCTTGTCCACGTTGAAATCGTCCGCGCCGCTCCTGCCGGTGCCGTCGGCGCTGGCCTTGCCGATGCCGGTTCCCAGGGCGGTGATGAGCGTGAGGATTTCGTTGGAGGTGAGCAGCTTCTCGTAGCGCGCCTTCTCCACGTTCAGGATCTTGCCGCGCAGCGGCAGGATGGCCTGGAACTTCCGGTCGCGGCCCTGCTTGGCGGAGCCGCCGGCGGAGTCACCCTCGACGATGTAGATCTCGCTCATCGCCGGGTCTTTCTCCTGGCAGTCGGCGAGCTTGCCGGGCAGGCCCATGCCGTCGAGCACGCCCTTGCGGCGCGTCATTTCGCGGGCCTTGCGCGCGGCCTCGCGGGCGCGGGCGGCTTCCACGATCTTGCCGCAGAGGATCTTGGCGTCGTTGGGGCGCTCTTCCAGGTAGTCGGTGAGGGCTTTGGCGACGATGTCTTCCACGGGCGCGCGCACCTCGCTGGAGACGAGCTTGTCCTTGGTCTGGCTGCTGAACTTGGGCTCGGGCACCTTCACGGACAGCACGCAGCACAGGCCTTCGCGCATGTCGTCGCCGCTCACCTCGACCTTGGCCTTCTTGGCCATCTCGTTCTGCTCGATGTACTTGCCGATGACGCGCGTCATGGCGGCGCGCAGGCCGGTCAGGTGGGTGCCGCCGTCGCGCTGCGGGATGTTGTTGGTGAAGCAGAGCACGGATTCGTTGAAGCCGTCGTTCCACTGCATGGCCACTTCCACGCCGATCTCGGTGCCGGGGATGCCGCCGTAGGTCTCGGCGGGGCGGCTGCCCGTGGCGTGGAAGGCGTTGGGGTGCAGCACCTTCTTGCTGGCGTTGATGAACTGCACGAAGCCCATCACGCCGCCGCTGCCTGCGAAGTCGTCTTCCTTGCCGGTGCGCTCGTCCTTCAGGCGGATGCGCACGCCGTTGTTCAGGAACGAGAGCTCGCGCAGGCGCTTGGCGAGAATCTCGTAGTGGAAGTCGTAGTTCTCCTTGAAGATCTCGGTGTCGGGCAGGAAGTGCACTTCCGTGCCGCGCTTGTCGGTCTCGCCCGTCACGCGCATGGGCGAGACCTCGACGCCGTTCACCGTCTCCAGGATGCGGTTCTGCACGAAGCCCTGGCTGAATTCGAGCAGGTGCACCTTGCCGTCGCGGCGCACGGTGAGGCGCAGCATCTTGCTGAGCGCGTTCACGCACGAGACGCCCACGCCGTGCAGGCCACCCGAGACCTTGTAGCTGTTCTGGTTGAACTTGCCGCCCGCGTGCAGTTCGGTGAGGGCGATCTCGGCGGCCGAGCGCCTGGGCTCGTGCTTGTCGTCCATCTTCACGCCGGTGGGAATGCCGCGGCCGTTGTCCACCACGCTGATGGAGTTGTCGGAGTGGATGGTGACGACGATGTCGTCGCAGTGGCCGGCCAGCGCCTCGTCGATGGAGTTGTCCACCACTTCGAACACGAGGTGGTGCAGGCCCGTGCCGTCCGACGTGTCGCCGATGTACATGCCGGGGCGCTTGCGCACGGCCTCCAGGCCTTCCAGGATCTGGATCGCGCCTTCGCCGTAGCCGTCGCTGGGCGCGGCGGCCTGGGCGGGCACGGAAGCGGGGGCTGCGACGGACTGCGCTTGGCTGTCGCCCGTGGGAAGGGTGGGCTCGGGCAGGGTGTTCTCAGCGGTCATGGAAGGCCTTGGGGTCCGGGGAAGCCGCGTGCGGCTTCCGGTGGGGTCGAAAGAAAGTCAGGGGACCGGTGCGTCAGATGCGCATGGGCATCACGACGTACTTGAAGTTGTCGTTGTCGGGGATGGTCATCAGCGCGGAGCTGTTGCCGTCGGAGAGGTCCACCTTCACCATGTCCTGGCCCATGTTTGCGAGCGCGTCGATGAGGTAGGTGACGTTGAAGCCGATCTCGATGGTGTCGCCGCCGTAGTCGATGTCGAGCTCGTCCACGGCCTCTTCCTGCTCGGCGTTGTTGGACGCCACGCGCAGGGTGCCGGGTTCGATGTTCAGGCGCACGCCCTTGAACTTGTCGCTGGTCATGATGGCCGTGCGCTGCAGGCTGGCCAGCAGCGGCGCGCGGCCCAGGGTGACGCTGTTCTTGTGGCCCTTGGGGATCACGCGGTTGTAGTCGGGGAACTTGCCCTCGACCAGTTTCGTGACGAACTCCATGCCGCCGAAGGTGAACTTCGCCTGGTTGTTGGCGAACTGCATCTCGATGTGGGGCTGGTTCTCGCCGCCGGCGTCCGACAGCAGGCGCTGCAGCTCCAGCACGGTCTTGCGCGGCAGGATGACTTCCTGCTTGGGCACTTCCACGTCCAGCGTGGCGCTCGCGAAGGCCAGGCGGTGGCCGTCGGTGGCGACCAGGCTCAGCGTGTTGCCCTCGGCCACGAACAGGATGCCGTTCAGGTAGTACCGGATGTCCTGCACCGCCATGGCGAACGACACCTGGCCGAGCAGGTCCTTCAGCACCTTCTGCGGCACGCTGAAGACGGGGCCGAAGGCGGCGGATTCCTGCACCAGGGGGAAGTCCTCCGCCGGCAGCGACTGCAGGGTGAAGCGGCTCTTGCCGCCCTTGAGCACCAGCTTGGACTGCTGCGACTCCAGGCTCACCGTCTGGTCGGCGGGCATGGTCTTCAGGATGTCGATCAGCTTGCGCGCGCCCACGGTGGTGGTGAAGTCGCCCGTGTCGCCGCCGAGTTCGGCGGTGGTGCGGATCTGGATTTCCAGGTCGCTGGTGGTGAGCTGCAGGGCATTGCCGGTCTTGCGGATCAGCACGTTGGCCAGGATGGGCAGCGTGTGCCGGCGCTCGACGATGCCCGCGACCGATTGCAGTACCGCGAGAACCTTGTCTTGTGTTGCCTTCAGGACGATCATGTCTTCAACCCCTAGTGATTTGTGCGACGGTGCCGGGCCGCCCGGCGGCTGCGTGAGCGGTGTCTTTGCCGGCACCCCTCGGCCAACCTGGCATTTTGCCCGGGAACCGGGGCATTTCCTGGGCGCGGGCGGGCTTCACCGTGGTCTTGTGGTGGCGGGCCGTCTTGGAGCGGCTGACAAAACCCAGCGAAGCGGTTCTGGCTAGGCGCTGCATCGCAGGCAGTACGGGCAGTACGACAAGATGGAGCAACGACGCCAGAAGGGTTTTGTCAGCCGCTCTAGCCCTTGAGCGTCTGCTCCAGCACGTGCAACTGCTGGTTCAGCTCGGTCAACTGCTGCCGTTCGCCCGCGATCTTGCGCACCGCGTGCAGCACCGTCGTGTGGTCGCGCCCCCCGAAAAGCTCGCCGATCTCGGGCAGGCTCTTCTGCGTGAGCTCCTTGGCGAGGTACATGGCGATCTGGCGCGGCCGGGCGATGGAGGCGGGGCGCTTCTTGCTGTACATGTCCGCCACCTTGATCTTGTAGTAGTCGGCGACGGTCTTCTGGATGTTCTCCACGCTGATCTGCCGGTTCTGGATGGACAGCAGGTCGCGCAGCGCCTCGCGGGCGAGCTGGATGGAGACTTCCTTCTGGTTGAAGCGCGAATAGGCCAGGATCTTGCGCAGCGCGCCTTCGAGCTCGCGCACGTTGGAGCGCACGTTCTTGGCGACGAAGAAGGCGACCTCCTCGGGCATCTCGGCGCTCTCGGCCCGGGCCTTGTTGATCAGGATGGCCACGCGCATCTCGAGCTCGGGCGGCTCGATGGTGACGGTGAGTCCGGAGTCGAATCGCGAGACGAGCCGCTCGTGGATGTTCGCCAGGCCCTTCGGATAGGTGTCCGAGGTCATCACGATGTGGCTCTTCTTGGCCAGCAGCGCCTCGAAGGCGTTGAAGAACTCCTCCTGTGTGCGGTCCTTGTTGGCGAAGAACTGCACGTCATCGATCAGCAGCAGGTCGAGCGAGTGGTAGTGCGCCTTGAATTCGTCGAAGGTGCGGCGCTGGTAGGCCTTAACCACATCCGAGACGAACTGCTCGGCATGGATGTAGAGAACTTTGGCGTCGGGCTTGTCCTGCAGCAGGCGGTTGCCCACGGCATGCACCAGGTGGGTCTTGCCCAGGCCCACGCCGCCGTAGATGAAGAGGGGGTTGTACAGGTGCCCGGGCGAGCCCGCGACGTGCATGGCGGCGGACCGCGCCATGCGGTTGGCCGTGCCCTCCACCAGGGTCTCGAAGGTGAGTGCCGGGTTGAGGCGCGAGCGGAACGGCGCGGCCGTGGGTTCGTCCGCCGGAGAGGCGCCGATGGGCGTCTCGGCAGGGGCCATGGGTTGCTGCGCCACGGGGCGGACCACCGTGCGGGTAACGCTTTCCCGCTGAGCGAGCGCTAACTCCAGCGTGACCGGCTGGCCGTACAGGCCCTCGAGCAGCGCAGTGATGCGGCCCGCGTACTGGGCGCGGATCCAGTCGAGCTTGAAGCGGTTGGCCACCAGCAGGGTGACCTTGGAGAAGTCGGGGGCGACCTGGGCGACGAGCGGCTTGATCCAGGTGTTGAACTGCTGTTCGGGCAGGTCCTGCGCGAGCTGCTCGACACAGGCTTGCCACAGCCCCTGGCCGGGATCGGCGTCGGTGTCGAAGTCGGGGCTGCGGGAGGGTTCCTCGGTCATGAAGGCGGGATCTTTTTGTGGATAGGAGGAACGGATCAGGGCCTGGGATTGTAGCTTTTCAAGGGGTTATCCACAAGCTGGGCGGGGTGGCCGCGGGCCTGCTATAACCGTGCACCCGCCGGGCATCTGCAGCCCGAGCATTGCCACTTGCCGCCAAGCCTGTGATAATCGCCGGTTTCCCTGAATGCGTTCAGGGCGATGAAGCCCGGGCGGCTTCCT
The DNA here is from genome assembly GCF_900104515.1 of Paracidovorax cattleyae. GTDB lineage: Bacteria > Pseudomonadota > Gammaproteobacteria > Burkholderiales > Burkholderiaceae_C > Paracidovorax > Paracidovorax cattleyae. Next base: position 66,206 of record NZ_FNJL01000015.1, on the reverse strand, counting down.
GCCTTGCTGCTTTGCTTTGCGATGCAGCGGTTTCGAGGCAGGCGGCGCGTGCGGCTCGCGCGGCACTTTCTGAGTGGTCCGCGCAACGGGTCCGGCCGATCGAAGCCGGGCCTGCAAACCCAAGAACCTTCGAGGAATCGATCATGAAACGTACCTACCAGCCTTCCAAGACGCGCCGCGCGCGCACCCACGGTTTCCTCGTGCGCATGAAGACGCGCGGCGGCCGTACCGTCATCAACGCACGCCGCGCCAAGGGCCGCAAGCGCCTGGCCGTCTGATACGGCTTCGCGCTCAGGGAGGCCGCCGCGTTGCTCCGCCTGGCCGTGCTGCCGCACCGCTCGCCGCCGCGCGCTCCATTCGCCTCCCTGATTGCCGATCCGTATGAGGCCGCCACGGCGTCCCGCCCGTGACGCGGGCGAGGATGGTTCCATGCACCGGCTCAAGACCCGTCCGCAGTTCCAGGCCGCCATGGCCGGGGGAACCATTTCCCGGACGGCGCATTTCGCCCTGCACCGCCTGCGTTTCGATGCAGGCTCTGCCACCCTTTCCGACTCCCATCCAGGGCCCGGAGCCCTGCCGCAACGGCAGGCTTCGCAGGCCCTGTTTGCCGTGGACGATGCCGCGGGCCCGTGGCTGGGCGCGATGGTGCCCAAGCGCTGGGCGCGGCGCGCGGTGACGCGCAACACCATCAAGCGGCAGATCTACGCCGTGGCGCCGGACTTCGCGCCGCAGCTGGGCCATGCCGCGCACGTGGTGCGCCTGCGCACCGGGTTCGACCGCAAGCAGTTTCCGAGCGCGACCTCCGACGCGCTGCGGCGCGCCGTGCGCGAGGAGCTGCTGCAGCTCTTCGGGCAGGCCGTCCGCCCGCAGCGCGGCGGCAAGCCCGCTCCGTCGGCACGGCCTCCGGCATCGGCGGCCGTGCCGGCTCCCGCGCCCCTGCCGGAGGCTGCTCGGCCATGATGCGCTCGCTGCTCATGGCGCTGGTGCGCGGCTACCGTTTCTTCCTGAGCCCGTGGCTCGGTTCGGCGTGCCGGTTCGAGCCCACCTGCTCCGCCTATGCGCTGCAGGCGCTGGAGCGGCACGGCGCCGGCGCAGGCTCCTACCTCACCCTGCGGCGCCTCGCGCGCTGCCATCCGTGGTGCGATGGCGGCCATGACCCGGTGCCTGCCGAAGCGCCGCGCGCGACGCGCCTGCTTTCCCGGCTGGCCGAGCGGCCGGCAACGGCCGCCACGGCCGCGACCCCCACCCCTTCCTCTCCAAAGAAGTCTTCATGAACGACATTCGCCGTACCATCCTGTGGGTGATATTTGGCTTTTCCATGGTTCTGCTGTGGGACAAGTGGCAAGTACACAACGGCCACAAGGCCACGTTCTTCCCGGAGCCCGTGCCGGCCCAGGTGGCGTCCGCGCCGGCCGGCGGTGGCGCCAGCGCCCCGGGCAGCGTGCCGACGCCCAGCGCCGCGCCCGCGGCGGGTGCGCAGCAGGTGCCGGGTGGCACGGCGGCGGCCCCTGCCGCGCCGCGCGAGCGCGTCACCCTCACCACGGACGTGCTGCGCCTGACCTTCGACAGCGAAGGCGGCACCCTCACGCACGGCGAACTGCTGGGCTATCCCGACATGGCGGACAAGTCCCGCCCGTTCACGCTGCTGGACGACAGTGCCCAGCGCGTCTATGTGGCGCAGACCGGCCTGATCGGTGGGGCCGGCTATCCCACGCACAAGACGCCCATGTCGGTGGTGCCGGGCAACCGCACCCTGCAGGACGGGCAGAACGACATCAGCATCCGCTTCGAGTCGCCGGACCTGGGCGGCGTGAAGCTGGTCAAGACCTGGACGCTCAAGCGCGGCGCATATGACATCGCCGTGAAGCACGAGGTGGTGAACACGGGCACGGCGCCGGTGTCGCCGCAGCTGTACATGCAGCTGGTGCGCGACGGCAACAAGCCGCCGGGAGAGTCGTCGTTCTACTCCACCTTCACCGGCCCGGCCGTCTATACCGAGGCCAAGAAGTACCACAAGGTCGAGTTCAAGGACATCGAGAGCGGCAAGGCCGAGATCGACAAGTCGTCCACCAACGGCTATGTGGCCATGGTGCAGCACTATTTCGCCACGGCCTGGCTGCTGGCCGACGGCATCCAGCGCGACCTGTTCGTGCGCAAGGTGGATACCAACCTCTATTCGGTGGGCATGATCACCTCGGTGGGCGAGATCGCCCCGGGCCAGTCGAAGACGCTGGACGCGCGCCTGTTCGCCGGCCCGCAGATCGAGACGATGCTGGAGAAGCTGTCGCCCGGCCTGGAGCTGGTGAAGGATTACGGCTGGCTCACGATCCTGGCCAAGCCGCTCTACTGGCTGCTGGAACAGCTGCACAAGATCCTGAACAACTGGGGCTGGTCCATCGTGGGCCTGGTGCTGCTGCTCAAGATCGCCTTCTACTGGCTCAACGCCAAGGCGTATGCCTCCATGGCCAAGATGAAGGCCATCAACCCCAAGATCATGGAGATGCGCGAGCGCCTGAAGGACAAGCCGCAGCAGATGCAGCAGGAGATGATGCGCATCTACCGCGAGGAGAAGGTCAACCCGATGGGCGGCTGCTTCCCCATCGTGATCCAGATCCCGGTGTTCATCGCGCTGTACTGGGTGCTGCTGTCGAGCGTGGAAATGCGCAACGCGCCCTGGATCGGCTGGATCCGCGACCTGTCCTCGCCCGACCCGTACTTCATCCTGCCCCTGCTGATGACGGCCAGCTCGCTGCTGCAGACCGCGCTCAACCCCGCGCCGCCGGATCCGATGCAGGCCAAGATGATGTGGTTCATGCCGCTGATCTTCAGCGTGATGTTCTTCTTCTTCCCGGCCGGCCTGGTGATGTACTGGCTGACGAACAACATCCTGTCGATCGCCCAGCAGTGGATCATCAACAAGCGCATGGGCGTGCCGCCGCAGTTCAACCTGCCGAAGTTCCGCTGACGTGAACTGATCCGCTTCGCTGCGTGACCCGGACGCCGTTTTTCGGCGCGCCATCCGGGCAATCCCCAACGGCCACCTGCGTGTGGCCGTTGTCTTTTGGGTACGAGGATTGCTAGGCTAGTGGTCTTTCCATCGACCCCCTTTGACTGGAGGCTTGCAGATGAAGCAGCGTTTGAATTCATCCCTCGGAACGATCGCCCTCGCCGTGCTCCTCGGCACCGGTGCCGCCCATGCGGCCACCCTGCGCTGGGCCGGCGCGAACGACATCCTGACCGTGGACCCGCACGCGCAGAACCACCAGACCACGCATGCCTTCCTGCAGCAGGTGTACGAGAGCCTCGTGCGCTATGACAAGACCTACCAGATCGAGCCCGCGCTGGCCACGAAATGGACGCAGGTCTCGCCCACGCAGGTGCGCTTCGAACTGCGCAAGGGGGTCAAGTTCCACGACGGCGCCCCGTTCACGGCAGACGACGTGGTGTTCTCGCTCACGCGGGCGATGACGCCGCCGTCCAACATGCAGTCGTCGGTGCAGAGCGTGAAGGAAGTGAAGAAGGTGGATGACTTCACCGTGGACCTGATCCTCAAGGGGCCCAGCCCGGTGCTGCTGCGCGAGCTGACCGAGGCTCGGATCATGAACAAGGCCTGGGCCGAGAAGAACAATTCGGTGAAGGCACAGGACTACGCGGGCAAGGAAGAGAACTACGCCTCGCGCAACGCCAACGGCACCGGTCCCTTCATCCTGGTGGGCTGGCAGCCCGACGTGAAGGTCACGATGAAGAAGAACCCGGCCTGGTGGGACAAGCCGACGGGCAACATCGACGAGGTGGTGTTCACGCCGATCAAGTCGGCCGCCACGCGCTCGGCCGCGCTCATCTCCGGCCAGGTGGACTTCGTGCCCGATCCGCCGCCGCAGGATCTGGCGCGCATGAAGGCCAGCCCCGACATCAAGCTGATCGAGGGCGCCGAGAACCGCACCATCTACCTGGGCCTGGACCAGTTCCGCGACGAGCTGCCCGGCGCCGGCACGCCGGGCAAGAACCCGCTCAAGGACAAGCGCGTGCGCCAGGCGCTCTACCAGGCCATCGATTCCGCGACCATCCACAGCCGCACCATGCGCAACCTCTCGGTGCCCACCGGCACGATGGTGGCGCCGATGGTGCATGGCTGGAGCAAGACCCTGGAAGAGCGCGCCTCCAAGTACGACGTCGAGGCCGCGAAGAAGCTGCTTGCCGACGCGGGCTACCCCAACGGCTTCGCGATCAAGCTGGATTGCCCGAACGACCGCTACGTGAACGACGAGGCGATCTGCCAGGCCGTGACGGCGATGTGGACGCGCATCGGCGTGAAGACCACGCTGCAGACGGCGCCGATGTCGCAGTTCGTCACCCGCGTGATGAACAACGACGTGAACGCCTACCTGTTCGGCTGGGGCGTGGCCACGTTCGATGCGCTCTATTCGCTGGATTCGCTGATGTCCACGAAGGACGGCAAGACAGCGGCGGGCGTGTACAACGGCGGCCGGTTCAGCGATGCCAAGCTCGACGGCATGATCGGCCAGATCAAGGTGGAGATGGATCAGGCCAGGCGTGATGCGCTGATCGCCGATGCCCTGAAGCTGGTCAAGGACGAGTACTACTACCTGCCGCTGCACCACCAGATCCGCCCCTGGGCGATGCGCAAGGGCATGGACACGCCGCACCGTGCGGACGACCGCCCGATGCCCAACTGGACGACCCTCAAGTAAGCCGGGCCGGCGGACCGCGGGGAGGGCGCCCCGCGGCCCGTGCTGCACCGGGGGCGGGCTTATCATGCGCGCCTTCCCCCTCATCCCATGCCGCCGCCCGCGGCCGTTCCGCCCATGCTGCCGCGCCACACCGATCCCATCGCCGCCATCGCCACCGCACCGGGGCGGGGCGCGGTGGGCATCGTGCGCGTGTCGGGCCGCGGTGTCGGCCCGGTGGTGGAGGCGCTGTGCGGGCGTACGCTACGGCCGCGCGAGGCCACCTATCTGCCGTTCCGCGACGCTGCGGGCCAGTCCATCGACCAGGGGCTGGCGCTCTACTTTCCTGCGCCGCACAGCTACACCGGCGAGGATGTGCTGGAGCTGCAGGCCCATGGCGGCCCCGTGGTGCTGCAGCTGCTGCTGGCCCGCTGCCTGCAGGCTGCCGGCGAGCTCGACCGTGCCACGGGCAGGCCCCGCCTGCCCGGCCTGCGGCTGGCGCGGCCCGGCGAGTTCACCGAGCGCGCCTTCCTGAACGACAAGATCGACCTGGCGCAGGCCGAGGCGATCGCCGACCTGATCGACGCCAGCACCGAGGCCGCCGCGCGCAGCGCCAGCCGCTCGCTGGCGGGCGCGTTCTCGGAAGAGATCCACCGGCTGCGCGACGCGCTGGTGCACCTGCGCATGCTGGTGGAAGCCACGCTCGACTTTCCCGAGGAGGAGATCGACTTCCTGCGCAAGGCGGATGCCCACGGCCAGCTGGCGGCGCTGCAGCGCACGCTGGCGGAGGTGATGGGCCGCACGCGGCAGGGCGCGCTGCTGCGCGAGGGCATCAAGGTGGTGATCGCGGGCCAGCCCAACGCGGGCAAGAGCTCGCTGCTGAATGCCCTGGCCGGTGCGGAGCTGGCCATCGTGACGCCGATCGCCGGCACCACGCGCGACAAGGTGCAGCAGACCATCCAGATCGAGGGCGTGCCGCTGCACGTGATCGACACGGCGGGCCTGCGCGAGAGCGACGACGAGGTGGAGCGGATCGGCATCGAGCGCGCCTGGCAGGAAATCGCGGCGGCCGACGCGGTGCTGTTCCTGCATGACCTCACGCGCGCGGGCCAGCCGGATTACGAAGCGGCGGATGCGGAGATCGCTGCCCGCCTCGCCGGCATGGCGCCGGCGCAGGTGCCCGTGGTCGATGTGTGGAACAAGAGCGATCGCGCAGAAGGCCCCGCAGGGACCGCGGCAGGTGGCGCACCCGTGGCGGGCGTCCCCGGCCGTGCGGCCACCGTGCGCCTGTCCGCGCGCACGGGCGAGGGCCTGGACGGGCTGCGGCGTGTGCTGCTGGACATCGCCGGCTGGCAGTCTGCCCCGGAGGGTATCTACACCGCCCGCGCCCGCCACCTGGAAGCGCTGCAGGCGGTGGATGCGCACCTGATGGAGGCGGCAGCGCAACTGGCGTCCGACGGCCCCGCGCTCGACCTGCTGGCGGAGGAACTGCGGCTGGCGCAGCAGGCGCTCAATGCCATCACCGGGGAGTTCACGTCCGACGACCTGCTGGGGGTGATCTTCTCGAGCTTCTGCATCGGAAAGTAGCGCGCGCGGCAGCCGGTTTCCGTGGTGTGGATCGCGTGTGTAAAAAGACGTAATCCTGCCTTGTGTGCCGAGGCCCGGGGGGATACCGTCCCGCCACCATGAATGCCGTGCTGTCCTCCACCCCTCCCGCTTCCTCGACCGTGCTCCAGGCCGATCTCGGCGGCCTCGTGCAGGCCGTTTCCCAGTCCACGGCGGAGGATGGGCTGCACAACCCGTTCACGCCGGAACAGTGGGACCTGCTGGCCGGCTACCTGCTGCCCATGCAGGTGGAGGCGGGCCACACGCTCTTCACCCAGGGGGTGCAGGACCGGACGCTGTATTTCATCGAGAGCGGCAACTGCAGCGTGCACTACGAGGACGAGAAGGGGCGCCTGCGCCTGGCCATCGTGGGTGCCGGGTCCGTGGTGGGCGAGGGGGCCTTCTTCTCGCACCGGCCCCGCAGCGCCACGGTGCAGGCGGGTTCGCCGAGCAGGCTGTGGACGCTCACGGCACTGCGGTTTTCCGAGCTGTCCAACCGGCAGCCGGCCGTGGCCCTGGCGCTCGCGATGGCGGCGGGCTCGGTGCTGTCCCGGCGCCTGGGCAACCGGCGCCGCCGTGTTGCGGCAACCTGACATCCGTTCGCCGGGACGATGACCGTGCCGCCAGGTTCCCTCACGGGAGTCTGGCGGGCCGCGGAGCCGCAGCTACACTGGCTGCCATCTGCCGCATCCTCGCTAGAAGGCCCTCCGCATGTCCCTGTTCAGCTGGTTTTCCCGCAAAAAGCCCTCTTCCCGGCCACGCCCTGCGGTGGAGCCGGCCGGGCTGCTGAACGCGGATGCCACGGTCCCGCTCATGCCGGGGCGCAACGGGCGGCCGGCCGTGCCGCCGGCACCAGCCGACCACGCCGCCAACCGCAAGAACGAGCGCATGGAGCGGCGCGAGCTGCTCTATACGGTGGTGCGCGATGCCATGGTGCGCGCCAGCGTGCTGTCGGCGGGCTACAAGTTCAAGGTGCTGTCGCTCGACCAGCGGGGCCGGCAGTTCCTGGTGATGATCGACCTGGGACGCGAATACGGCGGAGAGACCGCGCGCCTGAGCGAGATCGAGGCCCTGATCGCGCAGACCGCGAAGTCGCGTTTCGACATCCTCGTCACGGCTGTCTATTGGCGCATCAACGACCACGTGGCGGTGGGGGTGCCGGGGCAGGGCGCGCCGCATCCCTCCCTTGCGCCGGCGCATGCAGGCTCCGCCCCGGGGCACGCGCATCCGAAGCAGGGCCCGGCCCCGGCGCCCCTGCTGCCGCCCCGCACCGTGCCCACCCCGGTCCACGCTCCCGTGCCAAAGCCTGGGGCCGCCGAACCGGTGTCGCTGCTGGCTCCGCGCGAGATACCTCCTTCGCTGGCACCGTCCGTGCCGGTGGAGGGCGCCCGGCCGGGTGCAGTGCCCGGCAAGGGCTACGAACCGATCGATGCGGACGAAGTCGCGGCCTTCCGGCGTGCGCTGGGCAGCGCCGCGGCCACGGGCCGTGCGCAGCCTGCGGCGGCCAGCGTGCCGGGCACCACGGTGCGGTCCGGGCCGCTGCTGCCGCCCGCGCCTTCGGCACCGGGCTTCGAGGACACCGAGATGCCTGGCCATGACCGGGCGGCTCCGGACCTGAGCAACACCCAGTACGGCGAGTTGCGCTGAAGAGCGCGGCTGCCGGGGAGCGGGCCTGCGCCGCCGCCCGTCAATAGACGTCGCGCCGGTAGCGGCCGGCGTCGATGAGCGCGTCCATGCCTTCGGCGCCCAGCGCTTCGGAGAGCACATGGTCCACGCCGGAGCCCATGCCTTCGGCGCTGCCGCACACGAACACCACGGCCCCATCGTCCAGCCACCGGCGCAGTTCCGGCATGGCCGCCCGCAGGGCATCCTGCACATAGCGGTGCGGGGCATCGGCGTCGCGGGAAAACACCCGGTCCAGGCGCGGCAGGCAGCCCCGGTCCTGCCAGAGCGCGATTTCCTCGGCGCACAGGGTGTCGGTCGCGCGCTGCCGCTCGCCGAAGAGCAGCCAGTTGCGCTGCTGCCCGTCGCGCACGCGGGCGCGCAGCAGTGACCGCAGGCCCGCCAGCCCGGAGCCGTTGCCGATGAAGAGGCAGGGGCGTCCTTCGGTGCCTTCGAGGCCGAAGCACGGGTTGTCGGCGAAGCGCAGCGCCTGGATGCTGCCCAGCGGCGCATGTGCGGTCAGCCAGCCGGACGCGATGCCCAGGCCCTGCGCATGCCGCTCCTGGCGCACCAGCAGCTGCAGCGCGCCGTCTTCGGGCAGGGACGCGATGGAATAGGTGCGGGGCGCCAGGGGAACCAGCGCATCCGCGCAGGCCTGCGGATGGAGGCGTTCCGGTAGCGGCAGGGCGGGGAGGACGCTGCGCGCCAGCATGTCGGCCAGCGGCCCGGGCGCGCCACCGGCCTGCACCGGGGCCTGGCCGTCGAGGTCTGCCTCGTGCAGCCAGCGCTCGACCGCATCCGCGGGCTGGCGAGGCAGCAGGTCCACGAGCGCCCCGGCCGGCCAGTGGAGCGGGGTGCCGGCCAACGCGGGCTTCAGCATGATCTCCACCAGAGGGTTGCCCAGGCTGCCAGGATTGAGCGTTTCACGGCTTTCGAGCCGCCAGGCCTCCAGGTCCGCCGGGAGCGGCGGGGCCTGCAGGGCGGGGGCGTCGGCGGTCCAGGTCTGCGCGCCGTCCAGTGCCGTGAGCGCTTCGCGCCAGCGGGCCAGGGCGCCGGCGTCGCCGCCGTCCACCTCGATCAGCGGGAACAGGGGCTGCGCGCCCCAGCGGCGCAGCTCCCCGTCCAGGGCATGGCCGAATCCGCAGAAGTGCGCGTAGTGCCGGTCGCCGAGCGCCAGCAGCGCATAGCGCACGGATGCGAGCGGATGGGCGCCCTGCGATGGTCCACGCTGCAGGAGGCGCATGAAGCGCCGCGCCGTGTCCGGCGGCTCGCCTTCGCCGAAACTGCTGGCCACGACCAGGATGCGCGCATGGCCCGCGAGGTCTTCCGGTGCGAGATGCTGCAGCGCGCGGACCTGGGAGGGCAGTCCGGACTGGTGCAGGGCCGCTGCCGTCTGCTGGGCGATGCGCTCGGCCGTTCCCGACTGGCTGGCGTAGGCCACCAGGACGGTGTCCGCCGCGTTCGAGGAGCCGCTGGCGGTGAGGGGCCCGGCGGGCACCGCCACGGCCTGCCGGGCGGCCTCGGCCTCCCTGCGCTGGCGGCGCCGGCCGAGGTAGAGCATCCAGCCCGTCACGGCGAAAAGCGGCAGGGCCAGGGCCGCAGCGGTGACCGCGATGCGGCCGGGCAGGCCGAAGTACGTGCCCATGTGCAGCGGGTAGAAGGTGGAGAGCGCGCGCACCGCGGCACTGCGCTGGCCGTAGCGGTCGTCCGTGGCGACCGCGCCGGTCGCCGTGTCGATCACCATGCGGTGGCGGGCACGGTCGTGCGGCGCGTTCCGGTCCAGCCAGAGGATCTGCAGGGGCTGGTCCGCACGCTGGGGCATCCGCAACACGACCGTCTGCCAGTCCGGCGCCCGCTGCGCGAACGCACGCCAGGCAGGGGCGAGATCCATGGGGCGGGCCGGGTCTGCCGATGCCTTGGTGGCGCGCGATGAGGCGGCCATGGCCTGGCGGGGCGCGCGCGCCTGTCCGGCCCAGGCGTCCACGGTATCGCGGACGGTGTCGAAGGCCCAGTACAGCCCGGTGGCGGTGAGCCCCACATAGACGGCCAGAACCCAGGTACCGGCCACCGCGTGCAGGCTCCAGAGGAAGGGGCGGCCCTTGCGGTGCGTGTCGAGCGCGAACCAGGTGCGCCAGCGCAGCGGGTGGCGGGGCCAGCGCAGGTACAGCCCGGACAGCGACAGGCCCAGCAGGCACAGTGCCAGCACGCCGGAGGCCACGCGGCCCGGCTCGCGCGGCAGCAACAGCCAGCGGTGCAGGGCTTCCACCCATTCGAAGAAGTCGTCCCCGCGCAGTGCGGGCTGCGCGGCGCCGGTGTAGGGATGCAGGTATTGCGTATCGCCGCGGTGCTCGCCGGGCAGGGCGGCGAAGCCGACCCGTGCAGCCACGCCCGGAGTGGATTGCACGGTAAGCACATTCACGCGGCGCCCGGCTGCGCCGTCGCGGGACAGGGCTTCCAGCAACTGGGGCGGCGCCAGCGCCGGGCCGGCCTGGGGCGCGACATGGCGCACGCCCGGGTTGAACAGGTCGAGGATTTCCTCGCGGAAGGCCAGCAGTGCGCCCGACAGGCCAATCACCACGAGCAGGGTGCCGGCCGTGATGCCGACGAACCAGTGCAGCTGGACGATGGCGGCCCGCAGCCCGGGCCATGCGAATGTCCTGCGCCGACGGTCCGGCGCGGCCGGGGTGGAGGGAGGCATGCGGACGGGCGCTGCATGCGGGTGCGCGGGATCGAGGGCCATGGGGTGGAGGGCGGAAAGCACGGCCGGCCCGGCGGAGAGCACCGCCTGGCTGCTGCCATGAGAATGATTGTCATTCTATCGCCAGGGCATGCAGGGCCCTCCCGGGCCGCCCCGGCGCCAGCCGCTTCAGTGCCCTGCGAAGTCCACCAGGGTGTAGAGCGGCAGCCCGGATTCGCGCAGACGCGAGGAGCCGCCCAGCTCGGGCAGATCGACGATGGCGGCGCCTTCGGTCACCGTGGCGCCCAGCCGCTCCAGCAGCCTGCGCCCGGCCATCATGGTGCCGCCCGTGGCGATGAGGTCGTCGATCAGCAGCACCCGGTCGCCGGGTTTCACCGCGTCGGCATGCAGCTCGACCGTGGCGCTGCCGTATTCCAGCTCGTAGGTTTCCTCGACCGTGGTGAACGGCAGCTTGCCCTTTTTGCGGATGGGCACGAAGCCGACATTCAATTCGTAGGCCACGACGGCGCCGAGGATGAAGCCGCGCGCATCCAGGCCCGCGACCACGTCGGGACGCAGGGCCCGGTCCATGTAGCGGTGCACGAAGGCATCGATGAGCACGCGGAACACTTTCGGGTCCTGCAGCAGCGGGGTGATGTCGCGGAACTGCACGCCCGCCGCGGGCCAGTCGGGCACGGTGCGGATGTACTGGCGGAGGTACTCGTTGACGCTGAGGTCTTGCATGGCGGGGTGGAAAAAGGGACGGACCGCGGTGCGCGCGGCAGGAAAAGGGCGGCAGTTTAGAGCCTGCCGCTGCGCCGGGCGTTCCCTGCCGTGCCGGCGCAGGTGGCCGTCAGCCGCGCAGCAGCGCGTCTTCCGCCAGCGCCAGGGCCGTGGGGTGACCGGAGATCACCAGCGTATCGCCCTCGGAGAGCACGCTGTCGTCGGTGGGGGTGGAGCTGCGCCCGTCCTTGTGGCGCAGGTTGACCGCCCGCACGCCCATGGCGTGCAGCGGCAGCTCCGACAGCGGCCGTCCCACGGTGCCGGCGCCGGGCGGCAGGGTGACCGTGGCAAGGCGCTCCTGGTCGCGCTCCGAAACCGTGTCGTCGTCGGCGCCGTGGAAGTAGCCTCGCAGCAGGTTGTAGCGGGCTTCGCGCTGGTCCTGCACCAGCCGCAGCACCCGCCGCATGGGCACGCCCACCAGGGCCAGAGCATGGCCCGCGAGCATGAGCGAGCCTTCGATGGCCTCGGGCACGACCTCGGTGGCGCCGGCCGCCTGCAGCTTGTCGAGGTGCAGGTCGTCCTGCGTGCGGACCACCACGGGCACCTGGGGTGCGTGCGAGCGGGTGTTGGCCAGCACCTTGAGGGTGGCGGGAATGTCGAGGTAGGTCACCGCCACGGCGCTGGCCCGCACCAGACCGGCGGCCATCAGCGCCTGCAGCCGCGTGGCGTCGCCATACACCACGGAGTCGCCGGCGGCGGCGGCCTGCCGGACGCGGTCGGGGTCAAGGTCCAGCGCCATGTAGGGGATGTGCTCGCGCTCCAGCATGCGGGCCAGGTTCTGGCCGCAGCGGCCGTAGCCGCAGATGAGCACGTGGCCGCTGGTGTTGATCGCCTTGCGCGCGATGGAGGTCATCTGCAGCGACTGCTGCAGCCAGTCGCTGGCGACCAGCTTCATCACGATCGGGTTGCTGTACTGGATCAGGAAAGGCGTGGCCAGCATGGACAGCACCATCGCGGCCAGCACCGGGTTCATGAGCGCCGGCTCGACCAGGCCGTGCTCCTGCGTGAGGGACAGCAGCACGAATCCGAACTCGCCGGCCTGCGCGAGGTAGAGGCCGGTGCGCAGCGACACGCCGGTGGTCGCGCCCATGCCGCGCGCCAGCAGCAGGATGACGCCGGCCTTGAGCAGCAGCGGCACGGTCAGCAGCACGAAGACCAGCGCCCAGCGCTCCAGCAGGATGTGCCAGTCGAGCATCATGCCCACGGTGATGAAGAAGAGCCCGAGGAGCACATCGTGGAAGGGGCGGATGTCCGTGCCCACCTGGTGCCGGTATTCCGTCTCGGATACCAGCACGCCCGCGATGAAGGCGCCCAGCGCCAGGGAAAGCCCGGCCGCTTCGGTCAGCCAGGCGAGGCCCAGCGTGACGAGCAGCAGGTTCAGCATGAACAGCTCGTCGCTCTTGCGCCGCGCCACCAGGGTGAGCCACCAGCGCATCACGCGCTGTCCGCCCACGAGCAGGACGCCCACCAGCACGGTGGCCTTCAGCAGGGCGAGACCGAGCGCCACCAGCAGCCGCTCGGGGGAGGAGCCCAGCGCCGGGATGAGCACCAGCAGGGGCACCACCGCCAGATCCTGGAACAGCAGCACGCCCAGCACGCGGCGGCCATGCTCGCTCTCCAGTTCGGCGCGCTCGCTCATCAGCTTGACCACGATAGCCGTGCTGCTCATGACCAGGGTGCCGCCGAGCGCCAGCGCGGTCTGCCAGCCCATGCGCCACAGCCCGCCCACGAAGTGCGACAGCAGCAGCATGCCCACCATGCCGGCGGTGAGGGTGATCGCCACCTGCAGCAGTCCCAGCCCGAACACGAACTGCCGCATGGCGCGGAGCTTGGACAGGCTGAACTCCAGGCCGATGGAGAACATGAGGAACACCACCCCGAATTCCCCCAGGTGGCGCACCCCCTCGGAATTCTGGGTGAGCGCGAACGCATGGGGGCCGATCAGGATGCCGGCGGCCAGGTAGCCGAGCATCGGCGGCAGCTTGAGGCTGCGGCAGGCGACCACGCCCAGCACGGCGGCCAGCAGGTACAGCAGCGTCAGGGCAAGGGAAGACATGCCCGATGCTAGCCGAGCCCGTGCGGCTTTTCGTGTGTTTTCCTGCAGGCTGCTCCTGCGCCACCGTGATGCGTGCCACGTGGGGCTTTCGGTCCAGCGGGCTCACGGGCTCGGGGCCGCCGCATAGAATCCGCGGATGCTCTCCGCCCCCCCCGCGCAGGGGCCGGCCCTGCCGCCCGCGCCTTTCTCCGCCGAACGGGCCGTGCGCCTGGCCCGCGAAACCTTCGATACCGAGGCCGCCGCCCTCTCGGCGCTCGCCGCCCGCGTGGGCGATGCCTTTGCCGACGTGGTGCGCCGCGTGCTGGCCACTTCCGGTCGCGTGGTGGTCATGGGCATGGGCAAGAGCGGCCACGTGGGTCGCAAGATCGCGGCGACGCTGGCATCCACCGGCACGCCGGCCTTCTTCGTGCATCCGGCAGAGGCCAGCCATGGCGACCTCGGCATGGTGACGCCCGGCGACCTGGTGCTGGCCATCTCCAACAGCGGCGAAAGCGGCGAGCTGACCGTGCTGCTGCCGGTACTCCGGCGCCTGGGCGTGCCGTTGGTGGCGATGACGGGCGGACTGGAGTCCACCCTGGCCCGCCATGCCGACCTGGTACTCGATTGCGGCGTGGAGCGCGAAGCCTGTCCGCTCAACCTGGCTCCCACGACCAGCACCACGGCCCAGCTGGCCATGGGCGACGCCCTGGCGGTGGCGCTGCTGGACGCCCGGGGCTTCCGCTCCGAGGATTTCGCGCGCTCCCATCCTGGCGGCGCGCTGGGCCGCAAGCTGCTCACGCACGTGAGCGACGTCATGCGCTCGGGCACCGACGTGCCGCGCGTGCTGCCGGAGGCCTCGTTCAGCGAACTGATGCGCGAGATGAGCGCCAAGCGGCTCGGCGCGTCGGCCATCACGGATGCACAGGGCCGCATCCTGGGCATGTTCACCGATGGCGACCTGCGCCGCCGCATCGAGGCGGGCGCGGACCTGCGCAGCGTCACGGCCGGCGAGGTAATGCATGCCGGGCCGCGCACCATCGCCCCCGACGCGCTCGCGGCGGATGCGGCCGAGATGATGGAGCGCCATGCCATCACCAGCGTGCTCGTCGCCTCGGACGGCGGCGTGCTGGCGGGCGTGGTCCATATCGGCGACCTCATGCGGGCGAAGGTCATCTGATGGACGGCCGGATCGCTTCCACGGCCCCGGTGGGCGGCCCCGTGCCGGACACGGCCGCGCTGCCGGCCCTGCGGCCCGTGCTGCAGTTCGACCCTGCGCTGCTGCTGCGCGCGCAGGATGTGCGCGTCGCCTTCTTCGACGTCGATGGCGTGCTCACCGACGGCGGGCTCTACATCTCCGAAGCGGGCGAGACCCTCAAGCGCTTCCACACCCTGGACGGGCACGGCCTCAAGCTGCTCCAGAAGGCCGGCATCGTGCCGGCCGTGGTGACGGGACGGGATTCGCCCGCGCTGCGCCTGCGGCTGCAGGCGCTGGGCGTGGTGCATGCCCGCTTCGGCACCGAGGACAAGCGCCCTGCCGCCGAGGCCATCCTGGCGGAACTGGGGCTGGGCTGGCACCAGGCCGCGGCGATCGGCGACGACTGGCCCGACCTGCCCGTGATGCGGCGCTGTGCGCTGGCCTGCGCGCCGTTCCACGCTCACGCAGAAGCGCGTGCGGTGGCACACCATGTCACGGCAGCCCCCGGCGGCGGCGGCGCTGCGCGCGAGTTCTGCGACCTGCTGCTGGTGGCCAGCGGCCGCTATGCGGCCCTGCTGGAGGCGCACGCCGCATGATGGGCCGCCTGCGCCAGGCATGGGACCGCATATCCCTCTACCTGCCCGTAGTGCTCATGGGTTTGATGGCCCTGGGTACCTGGTGGCTGGTGCGCAATGCCCCCAAGCCGGTGCGCCCCACGCAGGCTGTGGCGCCCACGCACGAGCCCGACTACTTCATGCGAGACTTCTCGGTCAAGAACTTCGATGCGAACGGCCGGCTGCAGAGCGAGATCCGCGGCGACGTTGCGCGGCACTATCCGGACACCGACACGCTGGAAATCGACAATGCCCACATGCGCTCCGTGGCACTGGACGGCCGCGTGACCGTGGCCACGGCGAAGCGGGCGCTCACCAACGCCGACGCGTCCGAAGTGCAGCTCTTCGGCAATGCCGTCGTCACGCGCGAACCGCTCACCCGGCCGGGCCGCGAGCCCCTGCCGCGGCTGCAGTTCCGCGGGGAGTTCCTGCATGCCTGGCTCAACAGCGAGCGCGTCCGCTCGAACCAGCCGGTGACGCTGGTCCGTGGTTCGGACCAGTTCACCGCGGACAACATGGATTACGACAACCTGGACCAGATCATGCAGCTGCGCGGCCGGGTGCGCGGGACGCTTATCCCCCCGCCGGCACGCTGAGATCGCGGCCAGCTTTCCATCCCCAGAGGCCTCCATGCACCCTCGTCCCCTGGCCTTCATCACCGGCGCCTCCAGCGGTATCGGACAGGCTCTGGCGCTGCGCTACCGGCAGGCCGGGTTCCGCCTGGCGCTGGTCGCCCGGCGCACCGCGGAGATCCAGGCCTGGGCGGCTGCCAGCGGGCTCGGGCCGGACGATTTCCGCGTTTATGGCGCCGACGTGGCGCAGGCCGACAGCATCATCGCGGCCGGCAGGGCCTGCATCGCGGAGCTGGGCCTGCCCGACGTGGTGATCGCGAATGCCGGGATCAGCGTGGGCATGGACACTGCGCAGCGCGAGGATCTCGACGTCATGGCGCAGACCTTCGCGACCAACAACCTCGGCATGGCAGCCACCTTCCATCCGTTCGTGTCCGGCATGGCGGAGCGCGGCAGCGGCACGTTGGTGGGCATCGGCAGTGTGGCGGGCATCCGCGGGCTGCCCGGGCACGGCGCCTATTGCTCGAGCAAGGCCGCGGTGATCAGCTACTGCGAGAGCCTGCGGGGCGAGTTGCGGGCCAGCGGCGTGCGGGTGGTCACCCTGTGCCCCGGGTACATCGACACGCCGCTCACCCGCCAGAACCGTTATGCCATGCCGTTCCTCATGCAGCCCGGGGACTTTGCGGACAAGGCGTATGCGGCCGTCGCGGCGGGCGCGCGCTACCGTGTGATCCCCTGGCAGATGGGCGTGGTGGCCAAGCTGTTGCGCCTGCTGCCCGACAGCTTGTTCGACCGGCTGCTGGCCGGACGGCCGCGCAAGCACCGGCGCGGCGGGGCCGGACCGGCCTCGTGATCGCCTGACGGCACCCCCGGAAGGCCTTGCCGCATGGCGGTGCGCACGCGCAGGGCTTCCGGAAAAAAGAAAAGGCCCCTGGAAGGGGCCTTGTAAACCTTGGAGTGGTTGGCTGGCACGGACACCCGCGAAGGGGTGTGCCGGCACGGGGCTCAATAGCCGCCGTTGTTGCCGCCGCCGTAGCCGCCGCGGCCACCACCTCCGCCGCCACCGCCATTGCGTGCACCGGAGCCATACGGGCTGCGGAAGCCGCCATCGCCGCGGCCGCCGTAGCCGCCGCCGCTGTCGCCGCCACGGCCACCGC
Organism: Paracidovorax cattleyae; assembly: GCF_900104515.1. GTDB lineage: Bacteria > Pseudomonadota > Gammaproteobacteria > Burkholderiales > Burkholderiaceae_C > Paracidovorax > Paracidovorax cattleyae. The sequence continues at coordinate 49,218 of NZ_FNJL01000015.1, read as the reverse complement.
CGTACCCGCCGCCACCTTCACCACGGCCACCACCACCATAGCCACCGCCACCACCGCTGCGGCCACCGCCGTACCCGCCGCCACCACCGCCGCCGCCGAAGCCGCCACCGCTACGGGGCGGGCGGGGCTCCATGGGGCGCGCTTCGTTCACCACGATGCTGCGGCCGCCCAGGGCCTGGCCGTTCATGCCACTGATGGCAGCCTGCGCTTCGGCGTCGCTGCCCATCTCGACAAAGCCGAAGCCTTTGGAGCGGCCGGTGTCGCGTTCCATCATGACCTTGGCGCTGGTCACGGCGCCGAACTGGCCGAACGCCTGCTCGAGATCGTTGTCGCGCACGGAGTACGGCAGGTTGCTGACGTACAGTTTGTTGCCCATCACGGGACTCCTCAAAAACACATATAAAAAGCGATGGAGTCCCGAAAACGCAGCCGGTCGGTCACTAAGAGCCCCTATGCGCGAAACTGACGGATCCCCGCAATGCAACGCGAAAAAAGCATTTTTCGCCGAAGCATTATGGGCCATAAAGCCCCGAAAAGATCAAGCCCTACCACACTCTTCCTGCACCTGCGCATCCATAAAAAAAGGGCCCCGGAGAGGCCCTTTTTTGTATCCGTTTGCAACCCGAGGGTTGTGGGTGGATCAGTAGCCGCGGCCACCGCCGTAGCCACCGCCATTGCCGCCACCGTAGCCGCCGCCACCGCTGCGGCCACCGCCGAAGCCGCCGCCATTGCCGCCACCGAAGCCACCGCTGCGGGGGGGACGGGGTTCCATCGGACGGGCTTCGTTGACCACGAGATCGCGGCCGCCGAAGTTCTGGCCGTGCGCGCCTTCGATGGCGGCCTGGGCCTCGGCATCGCTGCCCATCTCGACGAAGCCGAAGCCCTTGGAACGACCGGTGTCGCGTTCCATCATGACCTTGGCGCTGTTGACGGTGCCGTACTGGCTGAACGTCTGTTGCAGATCGTCGTCGCGGAAGGAATAGGGCAGGTTGCCCACGTAGAGTTTGTTGCCCATGAAGGACTCCTTAAAGAAACATGAAAACGCGATGGAGCCCGACGCAACCAGCAAACCTGTGACGAATTTCAGAGACGCGAAACCGACCAATCACCGCAATTTGCTTCCTGCAAGCAGAAAGACCGAACCATTATCAACCAATTGTTCTGATCCGGCACGCGGAAATTAGCGCGCTTGCAACGTTCGTGATGGGTATTTACCCGAACTTTGCGCCCATTGATGGGCTGCGTACCTTCCGGAGCGGCCGCCCTGGCTGCACTACAATCGCCGCAGTCTCTGGGGAGTAGCCCGCCCGGCGCCATGCGCGCACGGGGGCATGCGTCAACAAACTTGGGCCCTCGCGGCCCATGGCGCAGGCGGTTCAGCCGGACTGGGCGAGACCATTGACTGTGCACCGATCCCAAAGGCCGGAGTCGGGGCGCAGTCAATGCTGTCCACGTATCCGGCCGGATAACCCCACCCCATGGAAGCCTTCCTCGTATCCACGTCCATCGTCGCGCTCGCGGAGATGGGCGACAAGACCCAGCTCCTCTCCCTCGTCCTGGCGGCCCGCTTCCGCAAGCCCTGGCCCATCGTGCTCGGCATCCTGGTGGCCACCACCGCCAACCACGCGCTTGCCGGCGCCGTGGGCGCCTGGGTGACCACCGTCATCGGTCCTCAGGTGCTGCGCTGGATCCTCGGCCTGTCGTTCATCGCCATGGCGGTGTGGATGCTCATCCCCGACAAGCTGGACGACGACGAGACGGGGAAAACGCCGCGCTTCGGCGTGTTCGGCACCACGCTGGTGGCCTTCTTTCTCGCCGAGATGGGCGACAAGACGCAGGTCGCCACCGTCATGCTGGCCGCCCAGTACAGCGCCTATTTCTGGGTGGTGGCGGGCACGACGCTGGGCATGATGCTCGCCAACGCGCCGGTGGTCTGGCTGGGCGAGCGCATCACGCGGCGCGTGCCGATCCGCGCGGTGCACGTGGTGTCGGCCATCATTTTCGTGGTGCTGGGGCTCGTCGCGCTGCTCGCACCGGTCCCCGGTCCTTTGGCATAATTGCCCCACACGCGCCGATTTGCCACCGCTTGCGGGCGCTTTATAAATCCAGCTAAAGACCCGACCGTTGGTGCAGTGCGACGACCCGGCCTCGTTTTTAGCGATGCCGGGTTTTTTCATCCATGTCGTTCATCGCCACACCGCAATCCATGCATTTCGCGGACCCGCTGCCCCTGCAGGGCGGCGCATCGATCCGCGACTACACGCTGGCCTACGAAACCTACGGCACCCTGAACGCCGACCGCTCCAACGCGGTGCTGGTGTGCCATGCCCTGAATGCCTCGCACCACGTGGCGGGTGTGTACGAGGGGCAGCCCCGCAGCGAGGGGTGGTGGGACAACATGATCGGGCCGGGCAAGCCGGTGGACACGGACCGCTTCTTCGTGATCGGCATCAACAACCTAGGTTCGTGCTTCGGATCCACCGGGCCCATGCACCCGCATCCCGACACCGGCGAGGTGTACGGGGCCGACTTTCCCGTCGTGACGGTGGAGGACTGGGTGCACGCCCAGGCGCGGCTGCTGGACCGGCTGGGCGTGCAGCAGCTCGCCGCCGTGCTGGGCGGCAGCCTGGGCGGCATGCAGGCGCTGTCGTGGACGCTGCAGTACCCCGAGCGCATGCGCCATGCCGTCGTGGTGGCGAGCGCGCCCAACCTCACCGCGGAGAACATCGCGTTCAACGAGGTGGCGCGCCGCGCGATCGTCACCGACCCGGACTTCCACGGCGGCCATTTCTACCGCCATGGCACCATCCCGAAGCGGGGGCTGCGCATCGCGCGGATGATCGGCCACATCACGTACCTGTCGGACGACGTGATGAACGAGAAGTTCGGGCGGCAGCTGCGAGAAGGACTGGCGCCCAGATACAGCACGCAGGACATCGAGTTCCAGATCGAGAGCTACCTGCGCTACCAGGGCGACAAGTTCAGCGACTACTTCGACGCCAACACCTACCTGCTCATCACGCGGGCGCTGGATTATTTCGACCCGGCGCTCGCCTTCGGCGGCAACCTCACGCGAGCGCTCGCGCGCGCCCGGGCAAGGTTCCTGCTGGTGAGCTTCACCACCGACTGGCGCTTCTCGCCCGCGCGCAGCCGGGAAATCGTCAAGGCCCTGCTGGAAAACCGGCGCGACGTGAGCTACGCCGAGATCGACGCGCCCCACGGCCACGATGCGTTCCTGCTCGACGACGCGCGCTACATGGGCTTGATGCGTTCCTATTTCGACGGCATTGCCAGGGAGACCGCCGCATGAGCGAACCATCCACCATGCACGCGATCGCGCGCCTCGTGCCCCATGGCGCACGCGTGCTCGACCTGGGCTGCGGCGACGGAGCGCTGCTCGACATGCTGCAGCGCGAGCGCGGCTGCACTGGCTACGGCGTCGAGATCGACGACGCGAACGTTCTGGCCTGCGTGCGCCGCGGGGTGAACGTGGTGCAGCTCAACCTGGACGAGGGACTCGCGATGTTCGGCGACAACTCGTTCGATGTGGTCCTGCAGATCGACACGCTGCAGCACCTGCGCAATGCGGAGGTGATGCTGCGCGAGACGGCGCGGGTGGGAAGGGCGGGCATCGTCGCGTTCCCGAATTTCGCGCACTGGCCCAACCGGCTGTCGGTGCTGCGCGGGCGCATGCCCGTCACGCGCCGCCTGCCCTACCAGTGGTACGACACGCCGAACATCCGCGTCGGCACGTTCAAGGATTTCGAGGTGCTTGCGCACAAGAACCGGCTGCGCGTCCTCGATGCGTTCGGCCTGCAGAAGGGGCGGGAGGTGCGCCTGCTGCCCAACGCCATGGCCGGCACGGCCGTGTTCCATTTCGAACACGATTGAGGCGCTGCAGCGCTCTGCACGACCGTTCTTTTTCCGTTCCACGCCATGTCCGAGTCCCTGCTGCACCTGCCGACCATGCTGGTGATGACCGTCGTGGGATCGCTGGTGATGGCGGCCGGGCTGCTGCTGGTGGGCGCCCGCCGCCGACGGGAGGGCCTCGGCCTGTGGGCGGCCGCGCTGCTGATGCAGTCGCTTGCGTATGTGCTGCTCGCGCTGCGCGGCCGGATTCCCGACGTGCTGTCGATCGTGGTGGCCAACGGGCTGCTCGCCGGGGTGTTCGCGAGCCTGCTGGCGGCGGTGTACCAGTTCCTGCGGCGGCCGGTGCCGTGGCTGCACACCGTGCCGCCGGTCCTCCTGACGGTTGCCCTGTTCGTGGTGTTCCTGGGGGACTACACGGCCCGGCTGGTACTGGCGGGCATCATTTACCCGGCCCAGCTGGGACTGGTGCTGTGGACGCTCGGCCGGCACCCTTCGGAAGGCTACGGTGCGCGCATGGTGGCCGCGGGCATCTGGATGCAGGCCGCCGTGCTGGTGGTGCGGGCGCTGGCAGCGATCATGGGGCACATGCCGACTTCCGGCCTGCTGGAGGCGAATTTCTGGCAGCACGCGACCTTCCTCGCCACCTTCATCACGGTCCAGGCGTCGTCCTTCGGTTTCATTTTCATGGCCAGGGACCGCGCCGACGCCGTCAACGAGCGCATGGCCGCACGGGATCCGCTGACGGACGTGCCCAACCGCCGGGCGACCATCGCGTCGCTGGACCGCGGCGTGGCGCAGGCCGTGCGGGGAGGCGAGCCGCTGTCGGTAATGATGCTGGACATCGATCACTTCAAGCGCATCAACGACGGCCTGGGCCACTTGGTGGGCGACCAGGTGCTGTGCGGCGTCGTGGATGTGCTGGGCGAGCGGCTGCGATCGCAGGACCTCATCGGCCGCTATGGCGGCGAGGAGTTCCTGGTGCTGCTGCCGCGGACTGCGCTGGCCGGTGCCCGGGTGCTGGCGGACGAACTGCGGGCCGCGGTGGAGCAGGCGCACTTCGAATTCGTCGGCCGCACGGTGCCCGTCACCCTCAGCATCGGCGTGGCCGGTGGAGTGCTCCGGCCCGGCGACCGCTGGGACGGGCTGGTCGCGGCCGCGGACGAGGCCATGTACCGCGCCAAGCGTGCGGGCCGCAACCAGGTGGCCACGGCGGAGGTGCCCCGGCCTGCTGCGGAAGGGCCGGGCGCGAGCCCCCGTTCCGGATGATGGTGGGCGGGACGTCCGCCCCGGGCGCCCGTGCTGCCCGCCGCTTCAGGCATCTCCCAGCCGCGTCGTCGCCCGCGGTGCCTGCAAGGCCCACTCGGCATCGCTGTCGTCCTTGAGCGCCACGCCCGTGACACCCAGCCGCCGGGCCTGGCGCATCAGCCAGGCCAGCTTGAAGGCGGCCGCGGCGTAGCTCAGGCCCTCGGCCCGCACGTTGGAGATGCAGTTGCGCTCCGCGTCGCTGCGCCCTCTCCGGGGTGCGTGCGTGAGGTAGATGCCCAGGCTGTCGGGCGAGCTCAGGCCCGGCCGCTCGCCGATCAGCATGGCACTCAGGCTGGCTCCCAGCAGTTCGCCCACCTCGTCGGCCACCGCCACGCGGGCCTGTCGCAGCACCACGACCGGCGCCATGGTGGCATCCGGCGGCAGCAACGGTGCCAGCGCCTGCAGGAGCGGCACCGCATGGCGCTGCACGGCGAGCGACGAAAGGCCGTCGCCGACCACCACGCACAGCGTGGGCTTCAGTGCTCCGGCCTGCGCGGCATGCGCCTGCAGCGCCATGGCGTCTTCCGGGTGCAGCTGGCGGCCCAGGTCGGGGCGGCGCAGGTAGGTGGCGCGGTCCTCGGCACGGCTGCGGGCCTGCAGCACTTCGTGGCCGGCGTCGCGCAACGCGGCGGCCAGGGACTCGGCGTCCAGCGGCGCATGGATGGCATCGCGGGCCATGGCGTGCGCCCAGCCGAAGCGCAGGGCCTCGTCGGTGGGGATCGCCACGCCGGCGCGGCCCAGGGCAATGCGTGCGGGCGTGGCCTGGCGCCAGCTGTGCCAGGGCATGGCGGTGACGGAGGGCGGCGTTCCGGTGGCCGCCGGCATGGGCGCTGGCGCTGCGCCGGCAGTCCGGTCGTCGCGGGAGGAGGCCTCCATGTCGATCCGTCGGGGCGGGGCGGTCGGCATGTTCAGTGGACCTGTGTGCCCAGCACGTGTGCCAGCGCCAGTGGAGCGGCCCCGTCGCGCAGACGGCCCCGGGCCGTGGTCAGGCCCTGGCGCTGCAGCCATCCCTCGAATTCGGGTGCGCGCTGCAGGCCGAGCGTGTCGCGCAGGAAGAGCGCGTCGTGGAACGAGGTGCTCTGGTAGTTGAGCATGATGTCGTCCGCCCCCGGCACGCCGATGAGGAAGTTGAGCCCGGCGGTAGCCAGCAGCACCAGCAGCGTGTCCATGTCGTCCTGGTCGGCCTCGGCATGGTTGGTGTAGCAGATGTCGCAGCCCATGGGCAGGCCCATCAGCTTGCCGCAGAAGTGGTCCTCCAGGCCGGCGCGGATGATCTGCTTGCCGTCGTAGAGGTATTCGGGGCCGATGAAGCCCACCACCGTGTTCACCAGCAGCGGACGGTAGCGGCGCGCCAGCGCGTAGGCGCGCACCTCGCAGGTCTGCTGGTCCACGCCATGGTGGCCGCCGGCCGAGAGGGCGCTGCCCTGGCCGGTCTCGAAATACATGACGTTGTCGCCCACGGTGCCGCGCCGCAATTGCAGGGCGGCGTCGTAGGCCTCGTCGAGCACGGCGATGCTCACGCCGAAGCCGCTGTTGGTCTTCTCGGTGCCACCGATGGACTGGAACACCAGGTCCACCGGTACGCCCGCATTCATGAGCTGCAGCGTGTTGGTGACGTGGGTCAGCACGCAGGCCTGGGTGGGGATCTCCAGGCCCTGGATCAGCGTGTCGAACATGCGGCACAGGCCCTCCAGCGTGGCCATGCTGTCGGACACCGGGTTGATGCCGATCACCGCATCGCCTGCCCCCATCATGAGGCCGTCCAGCACCGAGGCGGCCACGCCGCGCAGGTCGTCGGTGGGGTGGTTGGGCTGCAGCCGAACGCCGAGGCGGCCGGCCAGGCCCAGCGTGTTGCGGAAACGCGTGACCACGCGGCACTTGCGCGCCACCGCGATCAGGTCCTGGTTGCGCATGATCTTGCTCACGGCCGACACCATCTCGGGCGTGAGCCCGGGCGCCAGAGCCGCCAGCACCTCGGGCGTGGCCTCGTCGCCCAGCAGCCAGTTGCGCCAGTCGCCCACCGTCATGTGGCGGATGGGGGCGAAGGCGGCGGCATCGTGGCCGTCGATGACCAGGCGGGTGATGGCGTCTTCCTCGTAGGGCACCAATGCCTCGTTCAGGAAGGTGGCGAGCGGCAGCTCGGCCAGCACGTGGCGCGCCGCCATGCGCTGCTGCGCGGTGGCCGCGCCCACGCCGGCCAGGTAGTCGCCCGAGCGCGCCGGGCTGGCGTGGGCCATCACCTGGCGCAGGTCGTCGAAGGCATGGCCCTGGCCGCCCAGGGTGGCGTGGTAGCGCATGGCGGAGTCCCTTATTTACCGGAGGATGCATCCAGCAGCGCGTCGGGCGCGGCCTGCGCGCGGCGGCTGGCAGTGCCAGCGTAATACAACCACGACAGCGCCATCAGCGCGAGAAACACCCCTGCCAGCACGGTGTTGAACCACACCATGGCGATCAGGCACACCACGCCCAGGGCCAGCGCCAGCACGGGGAAGAAGGGGTAGAGCGGCGCGCGGTAGGGGCGGTGCATGCCGGGCTCGGTGCGGCGCAGGCGCAGCAGCGCGGCCATGGAGACGATGTACATCACGATGGCGCCGAAGACCGCCATGGTCACGATGTTCGCGGTGAGCGTCTGGCCACCGAACTGGATCCACTCGTCGCTGAAGATCGCGGCCACGCCCACGGCACCGCCGGCCAGCAGCGCGCGGTGCGGTGTCTTGAAGCGGGGGCTGAGTTCGGCAAAGGCGCGGGGCAGGTAGCCCGCGCGGGCCAGCGCATAGATCTGGCGCGAGTAGCCCATGATGATGCCGTGGAAAGAGGCCACCAGCCCGAAGAGGCCGATCCACACCATCATGTGCAGCCAGCCGCTGTGGGCGCCCAGCAGGGCCTTCATGGCCTGGGGCAGCGGGTCGTTGATGTTGGAAAGCGTGCGCCAGTCGGTCACGCCGCCGGCCATGACCATCACGCCGAAGGCCAGCGCCACCAGCGTCAGGATGCCGGCGATGTAGGCGCGTGGAATGGTGCGCTGCGGGTCGCGCGCTTCCTCGGCGGCCATGGCCGCGCCTTCGATCGCCAGGAAGAACCAGATCGCGAACGGGATGGATGCGAAGATGCCCGCCACGGTGGCGCTGCTGAAGGTGTCGCTGCCGGCCCAGCCCAGGTGGGCGAACCGGGCCCACGACCAGCCGGGGCTGACCACGCCCATGAACACCAGCAGCTCGAAGATGGCCAGCAGCGTGACGATCAGCTCGAAGGTGGCCGCGATGCCCACGCCCACCCAGTTCAGGCCGATGAACACCGCATAGGCGCCCAGCGCGATGGTCTTGGCATTGATGGCCGGGAACTGCACGTTCAGGTAGGCGCCGATGGCCAGCGCGATGGCCGGCGGCGCGAAGACGAACTCCACCAGCGTGGCGTATCCCGCCACGAAGCCGCCCGCCGGACCGAATGCGCGCCGCGCATAGGCGAAGGGGCCGCCCGCGTGCGGGATGGCGGTGGTGAGTTCGGTGAAGCTGAAGATGAAGCTGGTGTACATGGCGGCCACGAGCACGGTGGCGACCAGGAAGCCCAGCGTGCCGGCGGTGGCCCAGCCGTAGCTCCAGCCGAAGTATTCGCCGGAGATCACCAGTCCGACGGCGATGCCCCAGAGCTGGAAGGTGCCCAGCACCTTCTTCAGGTGCGGTGCGTGGGCCGGATCGGAAGGAGTGGAGGCGGAGGTGTGCATGGAGTGCCTTGCTGCGTTCGGAAAGCCGGTGGACGACGTGCCGCCATTGCACCCATTCCGGGCCGCCGGCGTCTATCCGGATTCGGAAAAACCGGGCCGTGCCGGATTTTTTTTCCGGCCCGGGATAGCGGTGTCGGGGTTTTCTCGCGGGGTCTGGCGCTTTTCTTGCATCACATTCCCTACTCCACCGCCCGAACGCTCCACGACATGGCTGCCGCGCTTCCTTCCCGCACTGCCCTGGTGCCTTCCGCGGGGGCAGGCGCACTGCGCTGGCGGGTCCGCGCCAGCGAGGACGTGGACGAGCATGCCGACCAGCTCTCGGACTGGTCGCAGCAGTACGACCAGCTGCGTGGCGGCCGGTTCGCCGGCCGGGTGCGCGAGCTGTGGATGCGCGGCCCGCGCCTGCAGGTCTTCCACGAGTACACCTCCCTGCCCACCAGCCAGCAGTGCGCGCCCTGGCGGGGCTCGGTGTGGTTCGGGGTGCCCGACGCCCGCTGCGCACGGCCCCTGCATTTCTGCGGAGGCGAGCGGCGCACCGATGCACAGCGCTTCGTTCTGCGCGCCCGGGCCAGCGACGGCTTCACGCTGCGCACCCCGGAGGATTTCGGGATCTACGGCGTGGTCATGGACCAGGAATGGCTGCGCGCCGAGGCCGATGCCATGGGCCTGCGCGGCGCGTCCCTCCTGCTGTCCGGCCCGGCGCATGCCGTGCCCGTGAATGCTGCGGCGCATGCCGCGCTGTGCGCCACCTTCGAATCGCTGCTGCGCATCGCCGAGGCGGCCCCGCAGCCGGCGGACACCGCCCGGCACCAGGCGCTGGCGCGGCGCCTGCTGCGCCAGTTGTGCAGCGATCCTGCCGCAGAGACACCCGTCGCGGCACCTTCGCAAGGCGCTGCCCAGCGCCGTTTCGCGCTGGTGATGGCGGCGCGTGCGTGGGCCGGCCAGCCGTGCTGCGGCGACGCCCGGGACGTGGACGCCCTGTGCCGGCACCTGCACGTGACCCGGCGCACGCTGCAGAACCACTTCCACGCCGTGCTGGGACAGTCGCCTGCCGAGTTCCTGAAGGCGGTGCGCCTGAACGCCTGCCGCCGCACTCTGCGCTCGGCCGCGCCGGGCGAGACGGTGCAGGAACTCGCCGAGCGCTGGGGGTTCTTCCACATGGGCCATTTCTCCCAGGACTACAAGACCCTCTTCGGGGAGGCACCTTCGCAGACCCTGCGCCGGCGCTCCCTGCAGGCCCTGTAGCACAATCATCGGCTCGTCGCGGCACGTTCCGCGCAGCAGGAGAGCCCCATGAACGCCCGTGTACCCGCCACCGCCTTCCAGCCCGACCAGGCCCTGTCCCAGCTCAGCCAGCGCTGGGACGGCGACATCCTGCGCCAGTTGACCGAATACATCGCCATTCCCGCCAAATCGCCCGGCTTCGCGCCCGACTGGGAGCAGCAGGGCCTGCTCGACCGCGTGCTGCGCAATGCCGCGGAGTGGGTGGAAGCCCAGAAGGTCCCCGGCCTGCGCCTGGATATCCTGCGCATGCCCGGCCGCACGCCGGTGCTGTTCTTCGAGGTGGAGGCCACGCGCCCAGCCTCGCAGCAGACAGTGCTGATGTATGGCCACCTCGACAAGCAGCCCGAGTTCGACGGCTGGCGCAAGGACCTGGGCCCGTGGTCCCCGAAATACGAGGAGGGAAAGCTCTACGGCCGCGGCGGGGCGGACGACGGCTACGCCGTCTATGCCAGCATCGCCGCCGTGCAGGAGATCCAGCGCCAGGGCGTGCCGCATCCGCGCATCGTGGGGCTGATCGAAACCTGCGAGGAGAGCGGTTCGCGCGACCTGCTGCCCTACATCGACCTGCTGCGCCCGCGCCTGGGCGACGTGGCCCTCGTGATCTGCCTGGACTCCGGCGCGGGCAACTACGACCAGCTCTGGCTTACCACCAGCCTGCGCGGCATGGTGAGCGGCACGCTCAAGGTGCAGATCCTGACCGAGGGCGTGCACTCGGGCGATGCCTCGGGCCTGGTGCCTTCGTCGTTCCGCATCATGCGGCAGGTGCTCGACCGGCTGGAGGACAGCGCCACCGGCCGGCTGCTGCCTGCCAGCTTCCATTGCGAGGTGCCGCCCGACCGCCTGGCGCAGGCGCGCGCCACGGCGGCGATCCTCGGTGACGAGGTCACGAAGCGTTTCCCCTGGGCCCACTACGACTGCGGCGGCTCCACCGCTTTCGCGCTGCCGACCACCACCGATCCGGTGCAGGCGCTCATCAACCGCACCTGGACGCCGACGCTCAGCGTCACCGGCGCGGAAGGGCTGCCTGCGCTGCAGGATGCAGGCAACGTACTGCGCCCCTATACCGCCTTCAAGCTCAGCCTGCGCCTGCCGCCCGTGGTGGATGCCGCCGAAAGCGTGCAGAAGCTCAAGGCGCTGCTGGAGGACAACGCGCCTTACCAGGCCCGCGTGACCTTCGAGCCGGGCAGCGCCGCCAGCGGCTGGAACGCGCCGGCCATCACGCCGTGGTTCGAGAACGCCCTCAACGCCGCGAGCCAGGCGCACTTCGGCGCGCCCTGCGGCTACATCGGCCAGGGCGGGACGATCCCGCTCATGAACATGCTCAGCCAGGGCTTCCCCACGGCGCAGATGATGGTCTGCGGGGTGCTCGGCCCCAAGAGCAATGCGCACGGCCCGAACGAGTTCCTGCACGTTCCCTACGCGAAGAAGCTCACGGCCGCCGTGGCGCAGGTGGTGGTCAGCCTGCCGGAGCCTGGGGCGGAGGGTTGAGCGTTACAGCTGGCGCTGCCGTTGCCGCAGTACCAGCCACGCGAGCCCTGCGCCGGTGAGCCCGATGGGCAGCAGGGAGCCGTAGTTCAGCAGCGTCCAGCCCTGGGTGGTGACCAGGGCCCCCGATGCAAAGGACGTCAGCGCCATGGTAGCGAAGACGCCGAAATTGATTGCGGCCTGGGCCCGGTCCTTCTCCTCGGGCCGGTAGGCGCGCATCGCCAGCGCGGTGCTGCCCGTGAAGAGGAAGTTCCAGCCGACGCCCAGCAGGAAGAGGGCGGCCACGAAATGCGCCAGCTCCACGCCGGAGAGCGCGATCGCCACGCAGGCGGCATTGAGCGCCACGCCGGCCGCCATGACGCGCAGCACGCCGAAGCGCCGGATCAGGTGGCCCGTGAAAAAGCCCGGGGCGAACATGCCGATCACATGCCATTCGAGCACGAAGGCCGCGTCACCAAAGGCATGCCCGCACACCTGCATGGCCAGCGGCGTGGCTGCCATCAGCAGGTTCATCACCCCGTAGCCCAGCGCCGCTCCCAGCATCGCGACCGCGAACACCGGATCGCGCAGCAACTGCGCCACCGAGCGGCCCGTGGCAGCGGCCGCGGCCGATGCCGGTGGAACGGCCGGAAAGCGGATGCCCGCCATGCAGGCCATGGACACCAGGGCGACCGCGAACAGCGCCAGGTAGGCCCCGGTGAACGGAACGGAGACCAGGTCGCGCGTGTGGTTGGCCAGGTTGGGGCCGGCCACCGCGCCCAGCAGGCCGCCGGCCATCACCAGCGACATGGCCGTGTCCCGCTGTGGTGCGGGCGCGATCTCGGCCGCGGCGAAGCGGTAGAGCTGGCCGTTGGCGCTGTAGTACCCCGCCATGACCGTGGCCGCGCACAGCAGCCAGAATGCGTGCATCCACACCGCCAGCGCGCACAGCAGTGCCGATGCCGCCGCCACGGCCAGCCCGATCTGGAAGGATGCCTGCCGTCCCCAGCGCCGCTGGGCGCGGGCCACGGGTCCGGTGGACAGCGCGCCGCCCACCACGTAGCCCATCACCGGAAGGGTGGCCATCCACCCTCGGGGCGCGAGTTGCAGGCCTACCAGTCCGTTGATGGCGATGAAGACGATGTTGTTGGTGAGGAACAGCCCCTGGCAGAGGGCGAGCAGGCCCAGCGGGCGGCGGTGGGAGGAGGTCATGGCCGAATCCTGCACGCTTCCATGGTGTCAGGGTCAAGCGTTTCCTCGACGGCCCGGTTGCGGCCACCCTGCTTGGCTGCGTAGAGCGCCCGGTCGGCGCGCTCCAGTGTTTCCTCGATGGGGTGCCGGGGGCGGTGCAGCGCGAATCCGATGGACACGGTGATGCGCAGATAGACGGCGTTGTCGGCGCGGTCCGCCAGCACCGCGAGTGCCGCCACCGCCTCCCGCACCCGCTCCAGCAGCGCACGGGCGGCATCGGGCGGCGTGTTGCACAGCATGAGCACGAATTCCTCGCCGCCCCACCGGGAAATCACGTCTCCGTCGCGCACGCAGCGCCGGACCGACTGGGCGAATGCCTGCAGCACGCGGTCGCCCGCGGCGTGGCCGTGCGTGTCGTTGACCGCCTTGAAATGGTCCACGTCCAGCAGCGCGATCACGAGCGGAAAGCCCGACCGGGCCACGCGCCGCTGTTCCAGCCGCATCAGCTCCAGCATGTGGCGGCGGTTGAGCAGTCCGGTGAGTTCGTCGTGCGTGGCCAGTTCCCGGATGTGCTCCAGTGCGCGCCCCAGGTCATGCTTCTGGCGGCGCAGTTCTTCGCGCGTGGCCTGCAGGCGCGTGGTGAGGAAGGTGCTGCCCAGCAGCACCACGGCCGTCATGATGCCGTAGGCCACCGACAGGCCGGAAGAGTGGCTCGGCTCGTCGCGCAGTTCCATCGACACTGTGGCCAGGCAGAACGCGGCCATGGCGTAGAGCATCACGCCGAACATCTGGCGCGTGGACAGCCCGAACATGCCGAACATCAGGATCACGGCCAGGATCGGCAGGGCGATGCCGCGGGCCTGGCCGCCGATGGCATAGGCCGCGGCGTTGCAGGCGATGGCATAGACGATCTGCGGCAGTGTCAGGGAGGGGTCCGACCAGCGCTGCGAGATGCCGCTGCGGATCAGGGCGTACACCACCAGCAGGCCGCCGGCCGACAGGGCCGTCCAGATCCGGACCGGCCCCGGCTGCGCCAGTCCAGCGCCCACCGCGATGTGCATCGCCGTGATGCAGCAGGCCATCAGCAGCGCTGCCAGCCCGGCCATGGAAAGCCGGATGCGTTGGCGGGGCTCGGTGGTGAGCAGGGCGTCCAGCAGGCGCGAGCCCAGTGAGGAGCCGCCGGGGTGCGGGGGCCTGGCTGGCACCTGGGACAGGGGCGGCTCTGACACCGGGGTTCTCCTTGAGGGCGTGGACGACGCCGCCAAAGGTTTTTACCCCAGCCACCCCTGTGGGGACAACGCCTGGACTGCCGGTCGAGGGGAAACCCTAGAGTGGGGCGCGGCAGCCGTTTTTCACAGCCAGGCCTCCTGTTCGGCCTTGCGGCCCAACTGCTCCAGCATGTCGCGCAGCCCGGCCACTGGCGCGGGCAGATCATTCCGCGTGGCCAGTCGGGCCAGCAAGGCGCGGTCGAAATCGTTCAGCGGCAGGGTGGGGCCGTTCTGCCACAGCTCAGGCTCCATCCGGTACGGTGACCATTCCAGCCCGCGCGCTGCCCACACGGCTCCTGCGGTCAGCGCGATATCGAGGCCGGCGGGGTCCGGATCGCAACTGATGAGCGCGGGCGCGGGTGCCCGGTCCAGCAGCCAGCCCAGTGCGCCGAGCCAGTCATCCGGGGGCCTGCCCGGAAGCCAGACCACGCAGGTTCCAGGGTCCGCCTGGATCACCTGCCGCTCGAAACTCGTGCGGTTTTCGATAAGCCAGTAACGCGAAGGAGCGCCCGCAATGTGCGTGTCCCCGGCCAATGTGCTCATCGGGAGGCCGCAAAAGCCCGCGGCGCCGACATCCATGCGCCCCTTCTCGGTTACCAATGCGAGGCTGCCGCCTAGCCAGAGAATGAATGCGAGTTTTTCGATGCCGAAGGCTTCGAGCGCGAAATGCGCTTCCAGCCATTTCCATTCGGACGGGGTGATGTCTTTGGTGCCCTGCCGTGCGTGCAGGGCGAAGTCCCGGCGTTTGCCGAAGCGCTGCTCGGCATGCCATGCCGCAAGCGCATGCAGCAGTTCGGCACGGCCTCTTAGCAGATCGGCGCTTTTCGTAGAGCCCAGGCAGCTGTCGATAGCCGGCTGAAGCCATAGATGGTCGTCCGCCAGGGCTGCCAGTTGCTGCCGGGTGTCGTCCCGCAGTGCCCGGCGCTCGTCCGATGTCCGGATGCCGCGGCTGGCCTGGAGCGCCGGAAGGTCGCGCCACTCCATCCGCTCGATCTGCCACGTGCCCCGCACGAGGCGCTCGCGGGCCACGACGGCGCCGGCTTCCACAAGGCACTCCAGCAGCGCCTCCGTGGAATCCAGCAGATCCTGCCCTGCCTCCTCGAGCAGTGTCTGCCAGCGCCGTCCTGCGGCATGGGAGACGAGCCAGCGCCCCAGCAGTGTTTCCTGGCGGGATGCCAGCGGAGGGAGCGCGGAGAACGGGGCGTCGCTCTCCCGTGTGCGGTTGCGGCCCCTGACGGTAGTGATGATGGCCATTCGCAACTCCGGCACGATGATCTTCCGCCGCCTATCCCGCCATCGGCTCCAGCTGCGGCACGCCGCGCCGCTTGGCCACGGCGATGGGCGGAGCCCAGCGCGAGCCCTGGGGCTTCTTGCTGGTCACGAGCGTGATCTCGGCCGGCTCGAACACTTCCAGGTTGTGGGTGATGGGGGTGGTCAGCACGTATTGCGCCTGGGTGGAGCGCAGGAAGTGACCCACCAGCTGGATGTTGCGCACGTCCAGATGGGCAAAGGGCTCGTCGATGAAGACGAAGCCGCCCGAGCCGCTTTCCTCGTCCTTGAGCAAGCCCACGAGCAGGATCAGCGACTTGATGACCTGCTGGCCGCCCGACGCCTCCCCGTCGTTCATGCCGATGCTGCCCTTGCCGTCGAACGCGAAATGCACCTTGAGCCCGGCCTGCGCGAGCACGGTATCGTCGTTCTCCAGCAGGGGCAGGTCGGCCGCCACCTCCACGCCTGCCAGGGCGCCGAGTTCCTGGATGTTCTTGCGGTAGCGTCGCACGGTGCTGCGCAGCACCTCGATATAGCTTTCGCGCGCGTTCATCACGGCCGTGCCGGCCTGGGCGTTCTTGACCTGGTGGTCCGACAGGCTTGAGGCCTGCTCGCGCACGGTGGCCTCCATGCGGCGGAAGCGCTCCTCCACGGTGGCGTCCTGTTCCCAGGTGCCCTGTTCCAGCTCCTGCTCGACGGCGGAAAGGCGCAGCTTCGCCTGGGTGTCGTTCACGTATTCGTCCACCAGAGCGCCCAGGACCTCGGCGGCCGTCCAGCGGGCAGGGAACTGGCGGCGCTGCTTCTGGCTGCGCGCCGCCGCATCCACATGGCCGCGGCGGCGCGCGGTCCATTCCTGCGCGGCGCGGTCGGTGTCGCCGCGCGAGCGCCGCAGCTGCTGCTCCAGCCGCTGGTGCTCGTCCGTGAAGGCCCGGTGGCGGTCGTGCGCGCGCGTGGCCTCGGCGTCCAGGCGCTGCCATCGCTGGGCCGCGGCGATGCGTGCCTGCCTGGCCGCCGGCAGTTCCTCGCGCGCCTGGGCGAACTCCTCGCTGCGGCGCGCCAGCTCTTCCGCGGCGCTGTGGCCTTCGAGCGCGCGGCGGGTATCGGTGACCTGGCGCTTCAATGCCATGAGCCGGTCGAGCACGGGCGCGAGCTGGCCGTCGATCTGTGCGAGGTCGCGCTCGGCGGCGGCGCGGCGCGCCTGCACGGCGGCAGCGCCGAACTGGTGGTCGCGCGGCTCCACCCACATGGATCGCGCACCGCGTCCGTCGTGCATGTAGGCCTGGGGGGTGATCCAGGTGCCGCCCAGGCGCTTGCCTTCACGCGGGTCGGCCACGCAGCGCAGTTGCTGCAACTGCTGCACCAGCCAGCGCGGCACGGGCGCGTTGAAGCGCACGTGCGCGAGCAGGGTGCCGGGCTCGCCGCGCAGCGGCTTCTCGCCGGGGCCGACCAGGTAATGGCGGTAGCGTTCGCGCTCGCCGATGTCGTAGGCCTCGGCGAGGTCGCTTTCCTTGTCGAGCAGCACCACCCAGCGGTGGCCGCGCAGCACGCCTTCGATCGCGGCGCGCCAGGCCTCGTCCGCCACCTCGATCACCTCGGCCACGAATTGGTGGCCGATCCCCTGGGCCGTGAGGCGCCTGCGGAACTGCTGCACTTCGGGTGGCAGGGGCGGCAGGGCCTGGCCTTCGAGCGCCTTGAGGGCGTCCTGCGCGATCCGGCGGCGCTGCTGCAGCGCGGAGCGCTCGTCCTGCGCGGCGGATTCCTGCTCCTGCAGCTGGCGCAGGTGGGCCTGCAGCTCGTCGGCGTTGCTGCCCTTGTCCACGAGCGCGAGCAGCTCGGCCTCGCGCTTGGCCAGTTGCTCGAGCGGGGCTTCGTGGCGCGTGGCGCCGTCCAGGGCCGAGCGCGCTTCATCGCGCTCGGCCCGCAGGCGCTCGGCATCGGCCTGGGAGCGGGTGCTTTCGTCCAGCAGCGTGAGCAGTCGCTTGTTCTGTGCGGCCTGCTCGGCCAGCGCGGCCCGGTGCTGTGTCTTCTGGCGGCGCAGTTCACGCGCCTGCTTCACCAGGCCTTCACGCTCGCCGTGCCAGCTGAGCACCGGCAGGACCTCGGTGCCCAGGCGCTCGCGCTCGGCCAGCTTGAGCTGCCAGGCCTTGTAGCTGGCGACGCGGTTCTGCAATTCGGACAGCTGCGTGCGGCTGTGGTCGAGCTCACGCTCGGCCTGCACCATCTCGCGCGAGAGCTGCTGCTGGTGCTCGCGCGCCTGGTCGTAGGCATCCAGCACCTGCTGGTCGCCGAACACGTCGAACACCAGCCGCAGCAGCTCGCGCGGGCTGAATTCGCACAGCCGGTCGGTCTGGCCCTGCTCGAGCGACAGCACGCGGGCGATCGCCGGGGACAGGCCGGCCGCGCCGAGCACGCGGCCCCAGGCTTCCACGCCCATGAAGCCGAGATCCTTCTCGGGCGCATCGCGCAGCTGCTCGATGGACACGTCGCCGTCGAGCAGGCAGTAGCGCCGCTGCCAGTCGCCGCCGTTCTTGTCGATGCGGCAGGCGAGCGTGACCTGGTCGGCATACAGCAGCCGGCGTGCGAAGGGCCGGCTGGAGGTCTGGCGTCCCTGCGGGCGGTTGTCCACCACTGCTCGCAGCCAGGCCGTTTGCGCGCCCGCGTGGCGTGCGTAGGTGCGGTAGTCGCGGGGGGCCGAGCAGCGCAGGCCCAGCAGTGTGCGCATGGCGTCCAGCAGCGTGGTCTTGCCCGAACCGTTGGGGCCGGCGATGGTGATGATGGAGGCGTCCAGCGGCAGTGCGACGCGCTGGCAGTAGTCCCAGTGGACGAGTTCGAGGGTTTGCAGGTGGAACATGGGCGGGTGGAGAGGCCCGTTCAGGCCGTGAGGGTCTCGGACCCGGAAGATGGGGCTGCTGCTGCGTCGGCAGCAGCGTCCGGCGCCGCCGGTGCCGCGGCGCGCTCGCCAGCGAGCACGTCGGCCAGGGCGCCGTCGAGGATGCGCGGCGCGAGCACGTCGTAGTCGAGCAGCACGTCCAGCAGCGGGCCTTCGCCGATCTCGTCCTGGCGCCGCGTGATGAAGCCGTGGCGCTCCAGCAGCTTGAGGTTGGCGTCCAGGCGCAGCTTCTTGCCGAGCTGGTTGCCATAGTCCTCCAGCAGCGTCTTGTACGACAGCACCGGGCTCACGAGACGCGCGGAGGGCAGGGGCTTGGCCCCGGGGAAGAAGTCGTTCTGGCCGTCGCCTTCGGCTTCGGTGCGGCTGGTCTGGCGCTCGCGCTTCGGCAGCACGATGAGTGCCCAGAGCACCACCAGCAGGGCCTGCGCGTCGCGCGGCAGGTCCAGGTTGTTGTTGGCGTTGAGCGCGCCTTCGCCCAGCACCGCGTTCTGCGCGGGCTGCAGCAGGGCGAGGCTGACGTGGTCGGCATAGATGCTGTCCACGAAGCGCAGGCCGGACTGCGCCAGGCGCTGCTCGATCTGGGCGAAGAGTTCGGCATCGACCAGCGCGCGCTTGACCCGCGGGTGGCTGCGCGGCAGCCAGCGGCGCGTGAGGAGTTCTGCGATCAGCAGGGCGGCGTCGTCCATGGGCAGCGGTCCATCCGAAAAAAGGCAGTCAGGAAAAGCGAACGAAAAACGGGGCAGGCAGCGGGCCGCGGCTTCAGCCGGCGGTGTCCGGCGGAGAGTCCGCGGGCACCAGCCGGCCCCGGCTCACCAGTTCCACCTGCGGGTGGTCCAGCGCCTGGATGGCGGCTTCCCACTCCACGCGCCAGGGCTGGCGCGCGAGCGCGCCGGTGGCGCCGGGCAGCACGCCGGCCTGGGGGTCGCCCAGCAGCGGCAGCAGCTGGGCCTTGTAGGCCACCTGGGCATAGCGGGCGGAATGAGGCTCCGCGCCGAGCAGCGCGGCGGCCACGTCGCGCGGGGCGCGGGGCTCCTCTCCGGGCGGCGCTTCGAGCATCCAGGCCGCCAGCAGGTCGGACAGATCGCCCAGTTCGCGCGGCAGGGCCACGGCGGCCAGCGTTCCGGCGGGCGCTTCCTGGGCGCCGGGCAGGTCTTCCGCAGGCCCCTGGGTGGGGCGGTCGCGCTCGAACTCGGCCTCGGTCACGTCCAGCAGTTCGTGTGGGGCCAGGGCGCACAGGCCGACCGGCACGGCCAGCGCGGTGTCGAGCAGCGCGGCGGGCTGGCGCAGCGTCTGCAGCCAGCGTTTCACGTCGGTGCTGGTGATGCCGGTGGTGCCGAGCGTCACGCGCTGGCGGTCCACCTGCTGCAGTGCGCGGTTGAACTGGCTGGCCATCGCCAGCAGGCGCGATTGCGCCTGGCCCAGCGCACGGGCCGCGCGTTCCATGGCGATGTGCCCGTGGGCATGGCCGATGATGGCCGTGATGGCGTCGGACGCCCGGTCGATCAGCACGGCCGCGCGGTCGTAGCGCTGGCGCGCCGCGCGCAGCCGGAACTCCGAACCGCTCGCGATCGCGTCGGCGAACTCGCCGTGCAGCCGGGTGAGCTGCGCCTGCAGCATCTGCAGCTGCCCGGCGTCGAGTGCCCCGAGCTGGTTCGCGCCCACCACCTGCCCGAGCAGCGCGGCCAGTTCGCCGCCTTCTGCGTCCTGCCCGGCCGTGTCGCCGCTGGCCAGCGGCGCCAGCAGGCCGGCCACGCGCTGCGCGAGGGGCGGTAGCGCATAGGCGCGCAGGCTGTCGTCCCAGGCCAGCAGGCCCACGTCGCGGAAGCGCTTGAGCACGGTGTCCAGCGCCTCGGGGCGCAGCGCGTGAAAGAGTTCATCGATGCGCTCGCGGGGCAGCTGCGACTCGCCCTGGCGGGCGAGCTGCAGGAACGCCCACAGGCGCAACTGCACCAGCGCGGCGGGGCCGTGGAACAGCCCGCTCAGCGCCTGCGACAGCTCCTGCTCGCGCGCGATGTGCCAGAGCAGGGGATCGTCCGTGGCGGCGTCCGAGTCGCGGAAGAAGTCGAACAGGGCGCCCGCCGACTCTTCCGGCCCGCCGGACAAGAGGACATCGGCATCCACCAAATCCGCCCAGGGGGTCTCGGTTCCTGAGATCGGGGCGGTGGGTTCCATGCGCGCCGCCGTCATGCGCACGCCAGCAGCGAAAGCGCCGCCACCGAAGCCGTCTCGGCGCGCAGCACGCGGGGGCCGAGGCTGGCGGGCAGGAAACCGCGCTCCAGGGCAAGGTCTTCCTCGTGCGGCGTGAGGCCGCCTTCCGGACCGTGCAGCACCTGCACGCAGGCAGCGCCCGCCGCGGCTTCGTGCAGCGGGCGGCAGCCCTCGCGCAGCGACAGCACCAGCCGCGCTGCATCGGGCAAGGGAGGCTGCCGCAGCCAGTCCGCCAGCGGCACGGGGGCTTCCACGAGCGGCACGCGATTGCGTCCGCACTGTTCGCACGCCGCCGCGGCGATCGCCTGCCAGTGCGCCTGCCGCTTGAGCGCCCGCTCTCCGGAGAGTTTGAGCACGCTGCGGGCCGCCGCCACGGGCTGGATGCGCGCCACGCCCAGTTCGGTGGCCTTCTCCACGAGCCAGTCCATGCGCTCGTTGGCCGGCATGCCCACGACGAGATGGACGCTGCGGCCGGCCTCGCGCTCCACCGGGGCGTGCGCGCCCACCATGACTTCGACATCGGAGCGGCCCATGCGCGCCACCGTGGCCGCGTACTCCCCGCCGCGTCCGTCGAACAGCCTGATCGCGTCGCCGGGCTGCAGGCGCAGGACCTGCACGTGGCGCGCGGCAGCAGGCGGGAGGGCCAGCGAGGCTCCGCAGGACAGCGGCTCGGGGCAATGGAAGCGGGGAATGTTCACGCTGGCGTCGTCGGTGGTTGCTGGTGATGGAGTGGGGAATGCGGCGGGGCGGCCATCCCTTCAGACCCGGCCGAAGGCGTAACCGGCCACGGCCTCGGTGCCCTCGATGGCGTCCACGAGCCGCAGCAGCGGCACGAGTTCGCGGTAGCGGCCGGCCGTGGAGCGGATGTAGCCGATGAAGCGGGGCGTGTCGGCCAGGTAACGGGGCTTGCCGTCGCGCAGCGTGAGCCGCGCGAAGATGCCGGCCACCTTCAGGTGGCGCTGCAGCCCCATCCATTCGACCGCGCGGTAGAACTCGCCGAAGTCGTTGCCCCAGCCGGAAGCGCTGCCGCTGCCGAGAATGCCCGCACGCCGGGCCTTCTCCCAGTAACGTACGGTAATGTCGATGACGAAATCCTCGTCCCAGCTGATGAAGGCATCGCGCAGCAGGCTGGCGATGTCGTAGGTGGCGGGGCCCCACACGGCGTCCTGGAAATCGAGCACGCCCAGGGGCGCGCCGGCCTCGGCCGGCACCATCAGGTTGCGCATCATGAAGTCGCGGTGCACATAGACCGAAGGCGCGGCGAGGTTGGCCGCGACGATGGCGTCGAACGCGCGTGCCAGGGTCGCCTGCTGCCCGTCGTCCAGCGACACGCCCCGGTGGCGCACCAGGTACCAGTCGGGAAACAGGGCCAGTTCGCGCCGCAGCAGCGCGGCGTCATAGGGCGGCAGCATGTCCGGCTTCGAGGCCTGCTGCCATTGCAGCAGCACGTCGGTGGCCTGCAGGTACCAGGCGTGGGCGTCGGCCGGGCGCGCGGCGTCGAGGCGCTCGATCACCGTTTCGCGACCCAGGTCGGACAGCAGCATGAAGCCATGGGCTTCGTCCCAGGCGAGGATCCGCGGTACGTTCAGGCCCGCTTCGGCCATCAGCCGCTCCACGTGCGCGAAGGGGCGGCAGTCCTCCTTGTCGGGCGGGGCGTCCATGACGATGCGGCTCGCGCCGTCCATGCCATCGATGCGCAGGTAGCGGCGGAAGCTCGCATCGGCGGAGGCGGGGCGCAGGCTGGACGGCACCAGGCCGTGCGCAACTGCCAGCGGAGCCAGCCATGCGTCGAAGGCGGCGCGGCGGGAGGGATCGGGCCACGCGACGGCGTGGGCTCCGGCATCGGCAGCCGGGGGAAGGGGACGGGGGTGGCTCATGGATAATCCGATTTTACAAACCCGGCCTCTCCCGTCCGGGTGGCCTGCGGTGCCCGCTCCGAGCGGGCGCGCCGCCGACCGGTTGAATCCATGGACCTTTCTTCCTTGCCCGATCCTTTCCGACCGACGCATTCCCGCCTGTCCGCCCGCCGCCGGGGCCGTGCCGAACCCCCGAGGTTCGAGCAGCGGGCGCTGGCCCGCCTGGCCGCCTGGATGGTGTGCGGCCTGCCGCTGGCGGCGCTCGCGCAGACCGAATCCGGCCCCACGGCCGAGTCCACACCCGCCCTGCGGTCCAGCCCGCTGCTGCAGGAGAGGATTCCCGAGGACGTGCGGCCGAAGCTGCCGATCTTCGTGCGGGGCGACCACGTCTCCGGCCAGCCCGACATCAACGCGACCGTCGAGGGCAACGCCGAGCTGCGGCGCGGCGACACCATCATCCACGCCGACCGGCTCGACTACGCGGTGCCCGACGACCTCGCCAAGGCGCGCGGCAACGTGCGCATCAACCGCGCCGGCAACGTGTACGAGGGCTCGGTGCTCGAGCTGCAGGTGGACGCGTTCTCGGGGTTCTTCGACGACGCCAGCTACCGCTTCCTCGCGAACGGCGCCTATGGCGACGCGCGCCGCGTGGACTTCATCGACCGCGACCGCGCGGTGGTCCACGAAGCCACCTACACCACCTGCCAGAAGGACGACGAGTCCACCTGGAAGCCGGCCTGGATCGTGCGGGCCCGCAGCATCAAGATCGACAACGCCGAACAGGTGGGCACGGCCGAAGGGGGCGTGCTGGAGTTCCAGGGCGTGCCCGTCCTGCCGGTGCCCGGCAGCTTCACGTTCCCGCTGTCGGACAAGCGCAAGACCGGCCTGCTGCCGCCCACCGTGGGCATCGACAGCGTGAGCGGTGTCGTGTATTCGCAGCCCTACTACTGGAACATCGCGCCCAACCGGGATGCCACCATCACGCCCACGGTCATGTCCAAGCGTGGCGTCAGCACCAGCGGCGAATTCCGCTACCTGGAACCGACCTACAACGGCGAGATACGGGGCGACTACATGCCCTCTGACCGGCTGCGCAACCGCGACCGCTGGGCGCTGGGCCTGAAGCACCGCGGCACCTTCGACACCGGCATCGGCGGCATCGGCCTGAACGTGGATGCGACGCGCGTGAGCGACGACAACTACTGGCGCGACTTCAGCACCCGGACCAACGGCGGCATCAGCCAGCTCACGCAGCGTCTGCTGCCGGCGGATGCGTCCCTGTCCTGGGGCGGCTATGACATGTCGCTGAGCCTGCGCACCCTCAAGTGGCAGGTACTGCAGGACGTGAACGCGCCCATCGTGCCGCCCTACGACCGCATGCCCCAGATCCATTGGGGCTACACGCCGTCGTCGCTGCCCGGCGGCTTCGACGCCAGCGTCGAGGCCGACTACACCGACTTCCGCGCGGACCGTGCGCTCACCGGCCAGCCCAATGCCCGCCGCAGCTATACCATGGCGCAGTTCAGCCGGCCGTTCCTGGCGCCGGGCGGGTTCGTCACGCCGCGCGTGCAGTTCCACGCCACGCAGTACGACTTCGACAGTGCCCTCACGGCGACCGGGCGGCGCACGGCATCGCGCGCTCTGCCCACCTTCAGCCTGGACAGCGGCCTCGTGTTCGAGCGCGACGCGCGCTACTTCGGCCGCAACTTCGTGCAGACCCTGGAGCCGCGGGCCTTCTACACCTACACGCCGTACCGCGACCAGAGCATGATCCCGGTGTACGACACGGCGGCGAACGACTTCAACTTCGCGACCATCTACACCGAGAACGGCTACAGCGGCAACGACCGCATCGCCGACAACAACCTGCTCACGCTGGGCGTCACCACCCGCCTGCTGGACCCCGACGACGGCGGCGAGGCGGCCCGCTTCGGCATCGCCCAGCGCCTGCGCTTCAGCGACCAGAACGTGGTCATGCCGGGCGAGGCGCCCGTGAGCGAGCGGCTGTCGGACGTGCTGTTGGGTGCCGGCATCAACTGGACGCGCCAGTGGGGCTTCGACTCCACCGTGCAGTACAACCCCAAGACCGGCCGCTCCATCCGGTCCACCGTCGGCGCGCGCTACAACCCCAGCGACTACCGCGTCATCAACGCGGCCTACCGCTTCCAGCGGGGCACCAGCGAGCAGATCGACGTGGGCTGGCAGTGGCCCATCAACGACCTCTGGGGCGACAAGGGACAGAACCTCGGCCCGGGCCGCGGGCAGGGCGGGGGGCGCTGGTATTCCGTCGGCCGCCTGAACTACAGCCTGCAGGACCGCAAGCTCGTGGACACGGTGATCGGCTTCGAATACGACAGCTGCTGCTGGATCGGGCGCGTGGTGCTCGAGCGCCTGCAGAGCAGCGTGACTACGGCCACCACCCGGCTGCTCTTCCAGATCGAGTTCGTGGGCTTCTCCCGGCTCTCGCTGGGATCCGATCCGATCCAGACGCTCAAGCAGAACATCCCGCGCTACCAGTACCTGCGCGAGCCGGTGCCCGCGCCGAGCCGTTTCACGAACTACGACTGACGGCCACCGTCCAAGACCCATCGCCCCGATCCGCATCCGACGCTTTTCCATGAACCACCGAGCATTCATCCTGGGCCTCGCGGGCTTCGCCTCCGCCATCGTTTCCGTCGCGCCCGCGGGGGCGCAGGGACTGCGCGTGCCCGGCGGCACGGGGCTGTCGGCACCGGCGGCCTCGCCATCGCTGCGCGCCGCCCCCCAGATCACGCTGCCGGACCCCGGCCCCTCCGCGCGTGGCGCCGAAGCGGCCCGGCAGGCCGACTACATCGTCGCCGTCGTGAACACCGAACCGATCACCAACAACGAGGTGCAGGCCCGCCTGGCGCGCGTGGAGCACCAGCTGGCCGCCCAGGGCGGAGAGCGGCCGCCGCGGCAGGTGATCGCCCGCGAAGTGCTCGAGCGCCTGATCAACGAGAAGATCCAGGTGCAGATGGCCGCCGAGGGCGGCATCAAGGTGGACGACTACGCCGTCTCCCAGGCCGAGCAGTCCGTGGCCCGCCAGAACAGCGTGAGCATCTCCGAAATGCACCGCCGCCTCGCGGCCGACGGCATCAGCCCGGAGCGCTTCCGCAGCGAGTTGCGCAACCAGCTGCTGATCCAGCGGCTGCGCGAGCGCGATGTCGAATCGCGCGTGCGCGTGAGCGACCTCGACGTGGACCAGTACATGCGCGACCAGCAGCAGTCCGCGATGTCCGATCCGTCCAAGATCGAACTGAACCTCGCACACATCCTCGTCTCCGTGCCCGAGAACGCCACCCCGGACGTGGTGGAGCAGCGCCGCCAGCGCGCGCAGCAGGCCGCCGACCGCGTGCGGGCCGGCGAGGACTTCGCCAAGGTGGCGCGTGAACTCTCCGACGCCCCCGAGGCCTCCCTCGGCGGCGAACTGGGCCTGCGCCCGGCCGACCGCTACCCGGACCTCTTCCTGCGGACCGTCCAGCAGGTGCCCGTCGGCGGCATCGCCGGTCCGGTGCGCTCGCCCGCCGGTTTCCACGTGCTGCGGGTGGTCGAACGCTCGCGCGCGGGCATTCCCTCCACGGCCCTGCAGACCCATGTCCGCCACATCCTGCTGCGCACCGGACCGCAGCTGACCGAGGCCGCGGCCGCGGAGCGGCTGGCCGAGTACCGCCGCCGCATCCTGTCGGGCCAGGCCGATTTCGCCACGCTCGCGCGCGAGCACTCCCAGGACGGCAGCGCCAAGCAGGGCGGCGACCTCGGCTGGGCCGGCCCCGGCCGCTACGTGCCGGAGTTCGAGGAGGCGGTGGAAGGGCTCAAGCCGGACGAGATCAGCCAGCCCGTCGTGTCGCGCTTCGGCGTGCACTTGATCCAGCTGCTGGAGCGGCGCGAGGCCAAGCTCACCCAGCGCGAGCAGCGCGACGTGGTGCGCGATGCCGTGCGCGAGAAGAAACTCGAGGAAGCCTTCACCAACTGGGCCCAGGAAGCCCGTGCCCGCGCCTACGTGGAATACCGCGACGCGCCGCAATGAAGCACATCCCGCGTAAGCGCTTCGGCCAGCACTTCCTGGCCGACCATGCCATCATCGACGCCATCGTCCGCGCCATCGCGCCGGCGCCCGGCCAGCCGATGGTGGAGATCGGCCCGGGCCTCGCCGCGCTCACGCAGCCGCTGGTCGAGCGGCTCGGCCGCCTGACGGTGGTGGAGCTGGACCGGGACCTTGCGCAGCGCCTGCGCGGCCATGGCCAGCTCGACGTGATCGAGTCCGACGTGCTCAAGGTGGATTTTTCCGCCGTGGCCACGCACCTGGGCACGCCCCGCATCCGGATCGTGGGCAACCTGCCCTACAACATCTCCACCCCCATCCTCTTCCACCTGCTAGAGCACGTGGGCGTCGTCGAAGACCAGCACTTCATGCTGCAGAAGGAGGTCATCGACCGCATGGTGGCGCAACCGTCCACCAGCGACTATGGCCGCCTTTCGGTGATGCTGCAATGGCGCTACGCCATGGAAGACGTGCTCTTCGTGCCGCCGGAGAGCTTCGACCCGCCCCCGCGCGTGGACAGCGCCGTCGTGCGCATGGTGCCCCATGCTACCCCCGCGCCGGTCGTGCCCCAGTTGCTCGAGGAACTCGTGCAGGTGGCCTTCAGCCAGCGCCGCAAGCTGCTGCGCCACACCCTCGGCCGCTGGCTCGAAGCCCGCCAGTTCACCGGCACCTTCGACACCCAGCGCCGCGCCGAGGAAGTCCCCGTGGCCGACTACGTGGCCCTGGCGCAGGCCTGCGCTTGAAGTCCTGTTCTAGTTACCCCGCCGCAAGGTGTTGTCACTGCGCTTGGAAACCGGCGCGGCCCAGGCCAGAGACACCGCGCAAGGGCCGCCCCGCCGCGCTGGTGTCGTCCCCCTTCCCGTAGCGCGAAGCGCGTAGAGAGAAGGGGGAAGGTGCGTTAGCGCCTCAGGGGGTAGAGCCGAATGTCAGGCAGCAGCGAGCCAGTACCCCGCATTGAACGGGCTGCTCATGCGCAGCGCGAGCGGGGAAACGTCCACGAGCTTGTCGGTGGGCATTTTCTCGGCGCCTGGGGCGAGAGCGATCTGGATGGGCTCCGCGGCGGCCTCTTTAGCCTCGTTCGCCCGTTCTGCTTGGCTGGTGGATGCAGAACGGGCTACAGAAAAGAATAGAAGCATCGGAAGGCTATCTTGCGGTCGCCCCAATAGTCCGCCGCTTCACGGAAGATGTCCAGGAGCTGCTCGCGCGCTTCCTTGTCGAACTTCACGGTCGTGGGTATCTGCTCCAGCACCACGATGAAGCCGGGCTGCGGGCC
The DNA here is from genome assembly GCF_900104515.1 of Paracidovorax cattleyae. Lineage (GTDB taxonomy): Bacteria > Pseudomonadota > Gammaproteobacteria > Burkholderiales > Burkholderiaceae_C > Paracidovorax > Paracidovorax cattleyae. The sequence continues at coordinate 21,556 of NZ_FNJL01000015.1, read as the reverse complement.
CGATTTATGCAAGGGGTCGGTCATGCAGTCGTACAGCGCATCGAAGTTCTTGCCGAAATGCGCGGGGAACATGAACTGGCTGGCGATGAGTTCCAGGACGTCCTGCTTGGTCTGCGCGTGCGCGAGGTTCGCATAGAGGAAGTGCTGGCCCAGCGCCTGGGCGGAGGCCTGCAGATCCTGCACGCGGAAGGCCCGGATCGACTGCACGATGTTCGGGCGCACGCCGCGCAGTGGGTTTTCCTGGTCGTTACGAAGTGGCATTTCCATCTCCGCTGCTCTTTCTTTATGTAGTCACCAATGAGGAATATCGCCGGAAACCGCCCGGATGGCACGGTTTCTCGGGAAAAGAGTCGGCAGGCCTGCGATCGTTCAGTGCATCGGCTCCTGCCCGCTGGGCTCGGAGGCCAAGTCATTCCACGATCTTCCGAAAGCTCGCGTAGTGGTCGCTGGTGTAATAGCAGGCGTCCGGCGTGCGCGGAGTGCCGCCGCATACGATCCGCCGTGCACCACGGTTGCTCGCTCCCGGCGTCCTGACGGTGTATTCCCGGTAGTAGCCCCGCTTGTGCGGGGGCAACAGGCGTTCCCGGTTGCCAAAGACGCTGCCGTCCTTGTCGTGGGGGAAGGGGCCGCCTTCGCGGATGAGACTGAAGGTGGCGCGTCCTTGCGGGGGAAGTTCGGCCAATGCGATGGTGTCGGTTCCGCCCGGGGACGGAGCATTCCGGGCTTCCCCCGTGAGAGGGGCCAGAACGAACGCGGCACCCAGAGCGTATGCAATACCTGCCGTGTACGCCCGGATGGCGATGGCCTTCAGCATCAACTACACCTTTCAGAAACTGCGGGTTTACCCGAAATTTCGAGCCAGTAGTGTGACGTAAAGACCCCCAAAAAGCAAGCGCCTGCCCAAAAAATGGGCAGGCGCCGGAGGGGGACATGGCGCTTTTAAGTTAGCGCTCGCTATGGCCGGGCGGTTCAGCGTGCGGCATTGGCGTCGGCCACCGTCAGGGCTGTCATATTGACGATACGGCGCACGGTCGCGCTGGCCGTGAGGACATGCACCGGCTCGGCCGCGCCGAGCAGCACCGGGCCGATGGCGATGCCGCCGCCGGCCGCCGTCTTGAGCAGGTTGTAGGAAATGTTGGCGGCGTCGATGTTGGGCAGGACCAGCAGGTTGGCGCTGCCGGCCAGCGTGCTGTGCGGCATCACCTGGGTGCGCAGGGCGGCGTCCAGTGCCACGTCGCCGTGCATCTCGCCGTCCACTTCCAGCCAGGGAGCCTGCACGCGCAGCAGATCCAGCGTCTGGCGCATCTTCACCGCGCTGGGCTGGCTGCTGGAGCCGAAGTTGGAGTGCGACAGCAGCGCGGCCTTGGGCTTGATGCCGAAACGCATCATTTCCTCGGCCGCCATCACGGTGATCTCGGCGAGCTGTTCGGCCGTGGGGTCGTAGTTGACATGCGTGTCCACCAGGAAGACCTGGCGGTCGGGCAGCAGCAGGCCGTTCATGCAGGCGTAGGTGTTCACGCCGGCGCGCTTGCCGATCACCTGGTCGATGTAGTTCAGGTGGTGTGCGGTATGGCCCCAGGTGCCGCAGATCATGCCGTCCACCTCGCCCTTGTGCAGCAGCATGGAGGCGATCAGCGCCAGGCGGCGGCGCATCTCGATCTTGGCGATGGGCACGGTGATGCCCTTGCGCTCCGTCATGCGGTGGTAGGTCTGCCAGAAGTCGCGGTAGCGGTGGTCGTTCTCGACGTTCACCACGTCGTAGTCCACGCCTTCCCTCAGGCGCAGGCCGAACTTCTCGACGCGCTGGGCGATGATGGCCGGGCGGCCGATCAGGGTGGGGCGGGCGATCTTCTCGTCCACCACGATCTGCGCCGCGCGCAGCACGCGCTCTTCCTCGCCCTCGGCATAGGCCACGCGCTTCTTGGCGGCCATCTTCGCGGCATTGACGATCGGCTTCATCATCGTGCCGGAGGCATAGACGAAAGTCTGCAGGTGGTCGCGGTAGGCGTCCATGTCGGCGATGGGCTGCTGGGCCACGCCGCTGTCCGCCGCGGCCTGGGCGACGGCCGGCGCGATCTTGATCATCAGGCGCGGGTCGAACGGCTTGGGGATCAGGTATTCGGGGCCGAAGGCCAGGGGCTCGCCCACGTACGCTGCCGCCACCACCTCGCTCTGCTCGGCCTGGGCCAGCTCGGCGATGGCGTGCACCGCGGCGATCTCCATCTCCAGCGTGATCGTGGTCGCGCCGCAGTCGAGCGCGCCGCGGAAGATGTACGGGAAGCACAGGACGTTGTTGACCTGGTTCGGGTAGTCCGTGCGGCCCGTGGCCATGACCACGTCGCCGCGCACCGCATGGGCGTCCTCGGGCGTGATTTCCGGATTGGGGTTGGCCAGCGCGAAGATGACCGGGCGCGCGGCCATCCTGGCCACCATCGCGGGCTTGAGCACGCCGCCGGCCGACAGGCCCAGGAACACGTCCGCGCCTTCGATGACTTCGGCCAGGGTGCGGGCGTCGGTCTTCTGGGCGAACTGGATCTTGTCCTCGTCCATCAGCTCGGTGCGGCCTTCATGGACCACGCCGGCCAGGTCGGTGACGAACACGTTCTCGCGCTTGAGGCCCACCTTCAGCAGCAGGTTCAGGCAGGCGAGCGCCGCGGCGCCCGCGCCCGAGGTGACCAGGCGCACTTCGCCGATGTCCTTGCCCACCACCTTCAGGGCGTTGAGCATGGCCGCGGCCACCGTGATGGCGGTGCCGTGCTGGTCGTCGTGGAAGACGGGGATGTTCAGGCGCTTGCGCAGCTCGCGCTCCACGTAGAAGCAGTCGGGGGCCTTGATGTCCTCGAGGTTGATGGCGCCGAAGGTGGGCTCCAGCGCGGCGATGACCTCGACGAGCTTTGCCGGGTCCTTCTCGTTGATCTCGATGTCGAACACATCGACGCCGGCGAACTTCTTGAAGAGGACGCCCTTGCCCTCCATGACAGGCTTGGAGGCCAGCGCGCCGATGTCGCCCAGGCCGAGGACGGCCGTGCCGTTGGAGATCACGCCCACCAGGTTGCCGCGCGCGGTGTAGCGGAAGGCGGCGGCGGGGTCCTTGACGATCTCTTCGCAGGGTGCGGCCACGCCTGGCGAGTAGGCCAGCGCCAGGTCGTGCTGGTTGACCATCTGCTTGGTGGCGGCGATGGCGATCTTTCCCGGCTTCGGAAACTCGTGGTATTCGAGGGCCGCTTGGCGCAGCAGGGCGCGTTTGTCAGGCGTGGCGTTGACCGGGGGGGTATCGGACATCAAGGGGTCTCCAGCTCTGTGAAGGGCTGCCGGACCTCGCCAGGGAGCGGGTGCTCCATGACGGGCCGGCGTTTTAGGGTGTGAGATTGTAGTCAGCCTGCCGTAGAAACCCTGGTAAGGAATTCTGCTTAACCAGGGTGAAGCACCCATGACCTGGCAACGCAGCGCCGGACCGACGGGTATGGGTGGGACGCAACGGTTCTGCCGCGCCACCCGACCTTTTTTTGTGCCGTCCCTGTTATTTTTGAATCAAGTGTTTTCCAACTGACGGGTTTTGCAGCGATTTGCCGCAATCCGCAGCGAAACTTCGCGCCTGCAGCCAAATGCGCTCCGGAGGCTCAGGCCTCTGCAAGCGCCCGAAACATTCCTTTTTTGATGCTCCCATGAACGCAGTTCTTTCATGGTCCGGCTGGCTGGTGGCCGCTGCGCTGTCCACTGCGGTCCAGGCCGGGACCAAGGTGCCTCCGGCCATCGACCCCGCCCACTGCCAGCCGCCTGGCACCGACCTGGCGCTCCCTGCAGCGTGGGCGCCCTACCGCGACGCGACGCGCGTGTGTGCCCTCGCCGAACGCCCGGCGGGCAAGGCACCGGCCCGGGCGCCTGCCAAGGTCCGCCTGGTGGCGGTGTTCACCGACGCCTACTACCGCAATCTGCCGGCCGATGCCCCATGGGAGCGCTTTCCCCTGCCGCTGCTGGTGGACGAGGCGGGCCGTTGCCTGGCCCGGTTGCCACACCTCTTTCCCGTGGACCCGCCCGAAGACCTCGAGATGCGCCCGGGCCGCTGGCGCGACGGCATTCCCCAGGAAATCCAGCTGCAGGTGCGCTCGCCTGCGCAGGGCGGCGACTACCGCTTGCCCACCCTGCGGTGGGACGGCGAAGCCCGCTTCTACCGTGCCTCCCCCGCGAAGAAGCCATTCGGTCTGGTACGTGATCCAGCAGTACCTGCCTGACCAGCCGTGGATGAACGCCAACGCGCTCATGGACCACGTGCAGGGCCAGCGCCACTGGCGCTCCGTTCCTGCGTCGCAGGTGGGCGAGCTGGCGCGCGGCGGTGCACTCATCGTCGGCGGCAAGAAGGAATCGGGACATGGACACGTCATCGTGGTCTATCCCGGACCCGACAAGGCGGCTGGCGGGTATTCGTACACCCGGGGCGGCAAGACGGAAACATTGCGGACCCGCGGCAGCTATCCTCCGGCCATGTCCACGTCCCTCGGTGGCTGGCCCGGTGCCCGCGGCAAGGGCGACAAGACCATATGGGACCCCTGGGCCAGCGATGCCAAGTTCGCGCAGGTGACTTTCTGGCAGCTCGTGCAGTAGCCTGCGGGCCCTGCTGCAGGTCCCCTGCGGACCAGGGGAAGGCCTGCCTGCGCCGCTGTCGCGTTCTCAGGCCGGATCGAGCGGAAACACCGGCCGCCGCACGTTCCTGAACGGGAAGAGTGCGTAGTTGGAACTCGTCACCCCCGTGGGGCTGTCGCACTCGACCAGCGCGTGCGAGAGCGGCACGAACACCGGGCGGCAATACATGCGCGACTTGAGCAGCACGAAGCGGTGGGCGGACGGGTCCACGCCCACGCAGGAGAAGACACCCAGGTCCCACGGTTCGTGCGTGCGCTCGGTCAACACGATGCACGCCCTGCCCGTGTCGAACAGCACGGTGCGTCCCATGGCGCAGCGCTGGCCGGTGTAGATGGGGCCGGTGACGGTGTATTCGCCGTCGCTGATGGCCGCCACCGTGCCCTCGACGACTACCGGCTCCTTGGCGACAGCGAGCTGGGTGAGCGGTACCTTGTTGCCCAGGCGGACGGCAATGCGCGCGCCCACGCCGGCCGCGGCCAGTTCGGCCACCGCTTCGGGGTCGCACAAAGGGCCCACGGCGATGTCTTCCAGTCCCTCGGCCAATGCGGCCTGCAGCACGTCCATGGAGTCGCAGGTGCCGCCGGACATGCAGTTGTCGCTGTGGTCCAGCAGCAGCACGGGGCGGTCCGCGCCCTCGGCCAGGGCCCGGGCGCGCCGCAGCGAGGCGTCCAGCGGCTCGCTGTCGTAGATGAATTCCGCGCGCTCCTCCCAGATCGTGGCGGCGATCCGGTCCGCGGCGGCCTGGGCCGGCGCGGGATCATCGGCATCGGCGGTGACGACCACGCTCATGCAGGGCGCTTCGATGTCGGCGAGCGAGAAGCCCGCGAACACCGTGGCGGCGGGGATGCCTTCGGCCTCGGCTGCGCGCGCTGCGTCCACCGCGCGCAGCATCGCGCCCTGCAGCGTGGTGCTGCGCAGCGTGTGGCCCATCATGGGCAATGGATGCCAGCGCACGGTGTAGCGTGCCCGGCCCTGGAGCATGGCCAGCAGCAGCCGGCCCGCATGCTCGCCGGTCTCGTACATGTCCACGTGCGGATAGGTCTTGAAGCCCACCATCACGTCGGCGTGGGCGACCATCTTGGGCGTGATGTTGCCGTGCAGGTCCAGCGCGACGGCCACCGGCACGCCGGGGGCGGCCGCGCGCACGCGCTCCAGCAGGTCGCCTTCGCCGTCGGGGCTGTTCTCGGCCACCATGGCGCCGTGCAGGTCCAGCAGGATGGCGTCGCATCCGGGCGCGGCCTCCACGATGCGGCGGGTGAGCTCATCGTAGGCGGCGGCATGCACCGGGCCGCTGGGGTTGGCCATGGCAGAGACGGGCGTCACCATCTCGGCATTCAGGCTCCGGGCCAGGTCGATGAAGGCCGCCATGGCGGTGCGCATGCCCAGGTTGTCCTGCAGCGCCTGCTGCCCGTAGCTCGGGGAGAAGGCCTCCAGCGGAGTGGGCACCGGGGAGAAGGTGTTGGTCTCGTGGTTGAGCCGCGCGATCAGGAACTTCATCGTCATGCCGCCACCCCCGCGCTGCGCAGCATGGCGTGCAGCAGTACGTTGCAGCCGGCTTCCAGGTGCTCGGGCTCGGCGTCCTCGATCTCGTTGTGGCTGATGCCGTCCGCGCACGGCACGAAGACCATGGCGGTGGGCGCAAGGCGCGCCAGGTAGACGGCGTCGTGCCCGGCGCCGCTCACCACGTCCATGGCGCTGTAGCCCAGCGCGGCCGCGTCTGCGCGCACGCCTTCGACCAGCTCCGGGGTGAAGGGCTGCGGCGGGAAGTACACCACCTGCTCCACCGCCATCGGCGTGCGGCGTGTGGCCTCGATGCGTTCGCAGGCCGCGCGCAGGGCGGCATCCATCTGCAGCAGCACCGCGTCGTCGGCGGCGCGCAGGTCCACCGTCATGCGCACGCTGCCGGGGATCACGTTGCGCGAACTGGGGAACACCTCCAGCACGCCCACCGTGCCGCGGGCGTGCGGCGCGTGCGCCAGTGCGATGCGGTTCACCGCTTCCACCAGGCTGCTCGCCGCCAGCAGCGCGTCGCGGCGCAGGTCCATGGGCGTGGGGCCCGCGTGGGCTTCCATGCCCTGCACGGTTACGTCGTACCAGCGCTGCCCGAGGGCGCCCTGCACCACGCCGATCACGCAGCCGTTGGCCTCCAGCACCGGCCCCTGCTCGATGTGCGCCTCGAAATACGCCCCCACCGCGGGCGTGGGGGTGGCCTCACCGGCATAGCCGATGGCGGCGAGCGCTTCGGCCACGCGGGTGCCCTGGCCATCGCGCTGGGCCAGCGCATGCTCCAGCGTGAAGGCGCCGGCGAACACGCCCGAGCCCATCATCACGGGCACGAAGCGCGAGCCTTCCTCGTTGGTCCACACTGCCACTTCGATCGGCGCTTCGGTCTCGATGCCCGCGTCGTTCAGGCTGCGCACCACCTCCAGGCCGGCCAGCACGCCGTAGTTGCCGTCGAACTTGCCACCGGTGGGCTGGGTGTCGATGTGGCTGCCGGTCATCACGGGCGGCAGGGCGTCGTTGCGACCGGCGCGGCGCGCGAAGATGTTGCCGATGGCGTCGATGCGCACGCTGCAGCCTGCCTCGCGCGCCCAGCGCACAAACAGATCGCGGCCCTCGCCGTCCAGCGCGGTGAGCGCCAGCCGGCACACGCCGCCCTTCGGCGTGGCGCCGATGCGCGCCAGGTCCATCAGCGATTGCCACAGCCGCGCGCCGTTCACGCGGGCCTGCAGCGCGGGGGGAGATGTCTTCATGTCCACGGTCGGTGATCCTGAATGGGGTTCGGGGGTTATGCGAGGCCGACGCCCAGGTAGCGGTCTTTCGTCGCCTCGTCGGCCAGGAAGGCGTCGTTGCGGGCCTCGTGCACGACGGCGCCCTGTTCGATGATGTAGTGGCGGTCGGCCAGCTGGGTGCAGACTTCGAGGTTCTGCTCCACGAGCAGGATGGCCACGCCCGCGGCCTTGATCGCCTGCAGCTGGGACACGATCTCCTCGACGATCACGGGCGCGAGGCCCTCCACGGGCTCGTCCAGCATGAGCAGGCGCGGCGCGTTCATCAGCGCGCGGCCGATGGCCAACATCTGCTGCTCGCCGCCCGAGAGCTGCCCGCCCCCGTTGGTGCGGCGCTCCTTCAGGCGCGGGAAGATGCGGTAGATGTCGGCCAGTTGCCAGGGCGACTGCCTGCGCTGGCCGAGCAGCAGGTTCTCTTCCACCGTGAGCAGCCGGAAGATGCCGCGGTGCTCGGGCACCAGGCAGATGCCGCGCTGCGCGATGCGGTGCGGGGGCAGGCCCTGCACCTCCCCACCCTGGAAGCGCACGCGCCCCTGGCTGGGTGTCACCACGCCGCAGATGCTTTTGAGCGTGGTGGTCTTGCCGGCGCCGTTGCGCCCGAGCAGCGTGACCAGCTCGCCGTCGTCCACATGCAGGTCGATACCCTGCAGCACGTGGCTCTTGCCGTAGTGGGCGTGCAGCCCCTCGATCTGCAGGATGCTCGTCATGCCTTGCCTCCGGTGATCATGTTGCCCAGGTAGGCGCTGCGCACGCGTTCGTCGCTGCGGATCGCGTGCGGATGGCCCTCGGCCAGCACGCGGCCCTGCTGCATGACGGTGACGGTGTCGGAGATGTCCATCACGATGTTCATGTTGTGCTCGATGAGCACGACCGTGTGCTCGTCCTTCAGGCCCTGGATCAGCCGCTTCATATCGTCCAGGTCGTCGATGCCCATGCCCGAGGTGGGCTCGTCCAGGAAGATGGCCTTCGGGCCCGCGGCCAGCGCCATGCCCACTTCCAGCCGGCGCTGCTGGCCGTGCGAGAGGTTGCCCACGGGCGTGTCGGCATGCCGCTCCAGGCCCAGCCGCGCCAGCACGCGGGCCACCACGTCGGCGCGGGATCGGGGGCCGACGGGCGCGCTCCAGCAGTTGAGGGCCTGCGCGGGCGACGTGCCCTGCGCAGCGAGCCGCAGGTTCTCGCGCACCGGCAGCGTGAGGAACAGGCTCGTCACCTGGAACGAGCGGGCCATGCCGCGCTGCACGCGGCGGTGGTCGGGCTCGCGCGTCACGTCGTGGCCGTCGAACACGATGCGTCCGCCGCTCACCGCCTTGGTGCCGGTGAGCATGTGGAACAGCGTGGTCTTGCCCGCGCCGTTGGGGCCGATCACCGAATGCACGGTGTTCGCGCGCACTTTCAGGTCGACGCCCGAGAGTGCGGCGAACTTGTCGTAGCGTTTCTCGACGCCGATGGCTTCCAGCAGGATGGGGGCCGTGCTCATGCTTTGTCTCTCGTGCCGGCAGGGGTGGCGTCCCCGGGGTGCTTCGCGCCGCGCAGGCGGTCCCAGGCCGATTCAAACAGGCCCCAGAGGCCGCGTTGCATCCCTAAGCTGATCACCATCAGCACCACGCCCAGCAGCAGCAGCCAGCGCGGCCACAGGGTGGAAAGCCAGTCGCCCACGATCAGGTAGAAGGCCGAGCCGAGCAGCGAGGCCAGCAGGTTGCCGGTGCCGCCGATCACGGTCATCACGAGGATCATCTCGCTCGTGTGGTATTCGGCATTCGCCAGCGGGGCGATGCCGGTCATCATGGCGTGCAGCGCGCCGGCCAGGCCCGTGACGGCGCCCGAGATCACGAACGCCTGCAGCTTCAGCAGCTTCAGGTCGTAGCCGATGGCGCCCGCGCGCTCCTCGTTGTCGCGAACGGCCAGCAGGGTGCGGCCGAACACCGAGGCCGACACCTTCTGCAGCAGCCAGAAAGCCACCAGGAACACCACGGCGACGAAGCCGTAGTACTGCCAGGGCGAGGTGAGTGGCCACAGCGTGAACTTGCCCACGGCGAGGGACGGGCGCGGAATGTCCATCAGGCCGTTGTCGCCTCCCGTGAGGCCGGGCATCGAGTAGGCGAGAAAGTAGAACATCTGCGCGAAGGCGAGCGTCAGCATCACGAAGTAGGTGCCGCGCTGCCGGATGGCGACCCAGCCCACCAGCGCGGCGCCCACCGCGCCCGCCACCACGGCGAGCGCCAGGGCCAGCGGCATGGGCAGGGGCCAGCGCGTGAGCGTGAGGGCAATGGTGTAGCTGCCCAGGCCGAAGAAGATGCCCTGCCCGAACGACAGCAGCCCCGTGTGCCCCAGCAGCAGATTGCAGCCCATGGCGGCGAGGCCGTAGATCAGCACCTCGCTGGCGAGGGAGCCGGACTGCATGGCGAGCGGCATCGCCAGCACGAAGGCCAGCGCCAGCAGCAGGTGGGAATGTTTGCGCAAGATCGTCATGGCGGTGTTCATCCTTTGCGGCCCAGCAGGCCATGCGGGCGCAGCAGCAGCACGGCGGCCATGGCGACGTAGATCATCAGGCGCGCGCCCTCGGGCCAGATGGTGCTCATCACGCTCTGCACGATGCCGATCAGCAGGCCGCCCACCAGCGCGCCGCCAAAGCTGCCCATGCCGCCCACCACCACGACCACGAAGGCCACGCCCAGCGCCTCGATGCCCATGAAGGGCTCGGCGCCGCGGATGGGCGCCGCCAGCACGCCCGCGATGGCGGCGGTGGCCGCTCCCAGCGCGAACACCAGGCTGAAGATGCGGAACACGTTGATGCCCAGCAGCGACACCATCTCGGTCGATTCGCTGCCCGCGCGCACCGCGCTGCCCAGGCGCGTGCCTTCGAGCACCCACCACAGGCCCACGGCCAGCACGGCAGTGAAGCCGATCACGAAGAGCCGGTACTTGGGATAGACGAAGCTGCCCCACATGACCACGCCCTGCAGCAGGTCGGGCACGGCCACGCTGTCGCCCAGCGGTCCCCACTGCAGAATCACCAGTTCCTGCACGGCGAGGGCCAGGCCCACGGTGACGAGGATGTGGAACTCGTGCGGCTTGGCGTACACGTGGCGCAGCACGAGCTTTTCGGTGAGCCAGCCCAGGGCGCCCACCACCACCGGCACCACCGCCAGCGCGAGCCAGAAACTCAGGCCCCAGCGCGTCATCTGGTAGCACAAATACGCGCCCAGCAGGTAGAACGCGCCGTGCGCGAAGTTCACGAAGCGCAGCAGGCCGAACACGATGGACAGGCCGACCGCCAGCAGGAAATACAGCATGCCGATGCCGATCCCGTTGATGACCTGTAGCAGGTAGATGCTCATGGAGTGGGGGCAGGACGCAGGATGAAAAAGCCCCGGCACGGTGGTGCGGGGCGGGAGGGGGCTCGAGGCGAGCCGACGTCAGCCGAGCTTGCAGCCGGTCTGGTCCAGCGGCAGGAACGACTTGCCGGAGCTCACCACGTCCACGTAGTCGTCCTTGTTGGCCATCTTCGCCTTGGGTTTGCCCTTGAGCAGGTAGTAGTTCTTGAGCACCTGGTGGTCGCCGCGACGGATTTCTTCCTCGCCCGTGAGGCCCGCGTACTTCATCCCCTCCATCGCCGCGACCACGGCCTTCGGGTCCACCGTGCCGGCCTTGATGATCCCGTCGATCAGCAGCTTGGTGCAGATGTACGAGCCTGCCAGGCTGTAGTTGGGATTGGACTTGAACTTGTCCTGGCTGCGCTTGACCAGGTCCAGGTTCAGCGGGGCGTTCACGGTGTGCCAGTACTGCGCGCCGAAATAGATGCCGTCGCACAGGTCCGCTCCCAGCGATTCGAACTGCTCCAGCCCCGAAGCCCAGGCGATCAGGATGGTCATGTTCTTGTGCATGCCGAAGCTCACGGCCTGGCGCAGCGCGTCCGACGACTGCGAGCCGAAGTTCAGCAGCAGCAGCACGTCGGGCCTGGCGGCCATCGCGTTGGTGAGATAGCCGCTGAATTCCTTCTCGGTGAGCGAGTGGTAGCTGTTGCCCACGTGTTCCAGGCCCTTTTCCTTGAAGACGTTCCTGGCGGCCGAGAGCAAACCGTCGCCGAACACGTACTGCGGCGTGATGGTGTACCAGCGCTTGGCCTTCGGCAGCGCCTCGGCCAGCGGGCGCACGGTCTGCTCGATGGCGCCGAAGGTGGGAACCGACCAGCGGAACGTGGCGCTGTTGCAGTCCTTGCCGGTGATCTCGTCGGCACCGGCGGTGGTGATGAAGATGCCGCCGGCCTTCTCGGCCTCCTTGCCCATGGCCAGCGATTCGGACGACAGGATGCCGCCCGCGAAGAAGCGAGCGCCCTGCTGCTGGGATGCCTCCTGCACCTTGCGCACTGCGGTGGCGGGCTTGCCTTCGGTGTCGAGCACGGTGTAGGCCAGGGGGCGGCCCAAAGCCTTTCCGTACTGCTCGATGGCCAGCTTCATGCCCAGGTCGGCGAACTTGCCGTTCGCGGCGAAGGCTCCCGACATGGGCACGGGGCAACCGAACTGGATCGCGCCCGCGGACTGTGCCCATGCGCTGCGTGCGAGGCCGAGCGATGCGGGCAGCGCTCCCAGCGCGAAGAGTTGCAAGAGGTGACGACGTTGCATGGGGGTAAGCTCCTGTGGGGATGGATCCGGCCGCCTGCGGGCCGGGGCAAGGCTTTTTTGCAAAGCACGCGGCGTGCCACGTGTCTTTCCTATTTATAGTGATAAATAGAACAAATACCGTGCACGTAAACCCTGCCCGCCCCACCGCTGCACGTCCGTGGTGCATACACTGCACCACAGAGCCGACGGCCCGGTGCCGTTGCACCAGGCCGCGCTCCACCCGTCTTCAATCCGCAACGCACCATGGCCACGAAACCGCCCGCCGGCAAGCCGATCAAGCCCCTCAAGCGCTCAGACCTCGTCGCACAGGAGATCAAGCGGCTCATCACCGAGAAGAACCTGAGCCCCGGCGACCGCCTGCCGCGCGAGAGCGAGCTGCAGGCGCAGTTCGAGGTGAGCAAGGGCACCATCCGCGAGGCGCTCAAGTCGCTGGAGGTGCAGGGCCTGGTGACCATCTCCACCGGCCCGTCGGGCGGGGGCACCATCGCCGAGGTGTCGCTGGACCGCACGCTGCAGTTCCTGCAGAACTACCTGTTCTTCCAGGACGTCACCATCGACAACATCTACGCCGTGCGCCAGTTCCTGGAGCCCGAACTGGCCGCCGGTGCCGTGCCGCACCTGACGGAGGCCGACTTCGAGGCGCTGGAGCACAGCATCGCCTGCTGCGATCCCCATTCGAGCAGCGAAGACCTGATCTCCCAGCGCCGAGAGGACGTGAACTTCCACGACATCCTGGCCGCGGCGAACCCGAACCCTTTCCTGCGCTTCACCTGCGAGCTGATCAACGAGATGCTGCGCCAGCTCATCGTGTACGGCAACCGGACCCCGAAGTCGGAGCACCGCCGCTTCGGCGAGACCAATGCGCGATTCCACCGCGAGATCGTGCAGGCGGCACGGGCGCGCGATGCCGCCCTGGTGCGCGAATTGATGGCGCGGCACATGCTCGACGCCGCCAGCAGCGTCCAGCGCATGAAGGGCCGCATCCAGGGCCGCCTGATCCTGGACGCCGAGACGCTGCGCGGCCCCCGGTCGGTCCACCTGCGCAAGAAGGAATAGCCCCCTCAGGCGGGCACCGGCCTCCCGCCGGCCGTGCCGTGCACGGCCACGCGGTTGCGACCCTGCACCTTGGCGGCATACAGCGCTTCGTCCGCGCAGGCCGTGAGCGCATGGGGCGCGTGCGCGTGCTGCGGGAAGGCCGAGACACCACACGACAGGGTGGTGGACAGTGCCTCGGGGCCGTGGGTGTCGTTGACGCGCTTGAAGTGGTCGATGTCGATCATCAGCAGCGACGGCGGCAGGCCCTGTGCGCCGCACTGCGCGATCCGGGGCGAGGAACAATAGCGCGTAGAAGAAGGTGCGGTTGCGGTGGTCCATCCGCACCAGCCAGTGGATGGTGCGTGCGGACGAGGGCGCTGGCGGGTTCGGAAAAGAAGGCATCGGAGGCGGGACGAAGTCCCGGCAGGCCCGCAGTGGAGGACGCGTTTAAGGATGGCTCGACAGTGGATCCTTCCGTTATCGGCAGTTTTCCGGAAAGCTGCAGTGTTGTCTTCCTGCCGCCTTCCCGGGCTTTCCGGGCGGGTCGGTGGCCGCATTGCCCCGCAATGGAGTGACAATCCGCCTGCCACGGCATCCCGTGGCGCCGGCTGCTCCGGGAGGGAGTGCCTGGCGCCGGTGTGCCGTGCCCCTTTCCCATCCAGCCATGAAAACAGGTGAAACGATGCGTTCCATGCGTTCCTACAGTGCCCTCTTGAGCCTTCTCTGCTGCGCCGCCGTGCTCGGCGGATGCGCCGCCGGTGCGTCCGGCCAGGCGCCCGGCACCCCCGCCGAGGCCCCGCCGCCGGCTGCTGCCCCCGCACCCGAGCCGGCTCCCGCTCCGGCCCCCGCGCCCGCCCCGGTGCGCATTCCCGATGACGGCACGGTCGCGGAGTTCTCCGGCCTGGAGACCGAACTGCCTGCCGATACCGCGGGGCTGCTCGATGCCCTGACCGCAGACAAGGCCGCCGCTGGCCAGCGCTGGGAGATCAAGGGCTACGCCGACCGGAAGGTCACCAAGAACGCGCGCCAGATCGCCCTGGCCCGCGCGCTGGCCGTGCGCAAGGAACTGGTGGCGCGCGGCGTGCCGGCGCAGAACCTGCGCGTGATGTTCAGCACCGACCAGGCCCGCAATGCGGTGACGGTGCTCCCGCGCTGATCCGCATCCCGGTGCGTGGCGCCCGTGGCTGCCTCGGGCGCCACGGGCCGCCGTGCTTTCAGCGGCTGCTCGGGAAGCTGAACACCGCGCCTTCGCGCACGCCGGCCGAGGGCCAGCGCTGGGTGATGGTCTTGCGCTTGGTGTAGAAGCGCACGGCATCCGGGCCGTAGGCGTGCAGGTCGCCGAACAGGCTGCGCTTCCAGCCTCCGAACGAGTGGTAGGCCACCGGCACGGGCAGGGGCACGTTCACGCCCACCATGCCCACCTGAATGTGGTCCGTGAAGTAGCGGGCCGCCTCGCCGTCGCGCGTGAAGATGCAGGTGCCGTTGCCGTACTCGTGGTCGTCGATGAGCTGCATCGCTTCCTGCAGGTTCTTCACGCGCACCACGCCGAGCACGGGGCCGAAGATCTCTTCCTGGTAGATCTTCATGCCGGGCTTCACATGGTCGAACAGGCAGGCGCCCAGGAAGTAGCCTTCCTCATGGCCTGCCACCTTCACCGTGCGGCCATCCACCACCAGCATCGCGCCTTCGGCGACGCCGCTGTCCACGTAGGCCTTCACCTTCTCGAAGTGCTGCTTCGTCACCAGCGGGCCCATGTCGTTGCCGTTGTCGGTGCCGGGGCCGACCTTCATCTTCGCGATCTCGGCCTTCAGGCCGGCGATCACGGCATCGGCCGTCTCGTCGCCCACGGCCATCACCAGCGGGATGGCCATGCAGCGCTCGCCGCAGCTGCCATAGGCGGCGCCCATCAGCGCGCTCACGGCGTTGCCGATGTCGGCGTCGGGCATCAGCACCGCGTGGTTCTTCGCGCCGCCCAGGGCCTGCACGCGCTTGCCATGTTTGCAGCCTTCCGCGTAGATGTATTCGGCGATCGGCGTGGAGCCGACGAAGCTCACGGCCTTCACGCGCGGATCGCGCAGCAGCGTGTCCACCGCCGTCTTGTCGCCGTTCACCACGTTCAGCACGCCGGGCGGCAGGCCTGCTTCCAGCGCCAGCTGGGCGATGACCAGTGCGCTGCTGGGATCGCGCTCGGAGGGCTTGAGCACGAAGGTGTTGCCGCAGGCCACGGCCATGGGCCACATCCACAGCGGCACCATGGCCGGAAAGTTGAAGGGCGTGATGCCGGCGGTGACGCCCAGCGCCTGGAATTCGGACCACGAATCGATGTTCGGGCCCACGTTGCGGCTGTGCTCGCCCTTGAGCAGTTCGGGCGCATAGCTCGCGTATTCCACGTTCTCGATGCCGCGCTGCAGCTCGCCATGCGCGTCGCCGAGCACCTTGCCGTGTTCGGCGGTGATGAGGGCGGCGATTTTGTCGGCGTTCTCCTCGAGCAGCTCCTTGAGCCTGGCCATCACGCGCGCGCGCTTGAGCGGCGGCGTATTGCGCCAGGCGGGGAAGGCCTTCTCGGCCGAGGCGATGGCCGCCTCGACGGTGGCCTGGTCGGCCAGCGCCACGCTGGTGGTGGACTGGCCGGTGGCGGGGTCGAACACCGGCTGGGTGCGGGCGGTGTCGGCGACGATCTGGCCGTCGATCAGGTGGCCGACGGTGGAGGTCACGGATTTGTCGTGTTGCATGGCGTTCTTGTCGATGGAAAAAGCGGGGGTCAGGCCATGGCGGCCTGGGGTACCAGATGGGGGATCACATGGCCCAGTGCGCGCTCCACGTACTCCTGCTTTTCGCCCACGGGGGCGAAGTAGTGCAGCACCTCGCGTGCGGCGTCCAGCCCCTTCAGGCGGCACAGCAGCCAGGCGACCAGGTACTGCGAGGCGAGGCAGCCGCCCGCCGTGGCGACATTGCCGCGCGCCACGAACGGCTGCTGCACCACCTGCACGCCCGAGGCTTCCACCCAGGGCCGGCTGGTGAGGTCGGTGCAGGCCGGAACGCCGCCGAGCAGCCCCAGGCGGCTCAGCAGGAAAGTGCCCGAGCACTGCGCGGCCAGCAACTGGCGGGCAGGATCCAGCACGCGCAGCTGCTCCATGATGGCCGGGTCGGCGGCGACATCGCGCGTCTTCATGCCGCTGCCCACCAGCACCGCGTCGGCCCCTGCCAGCGCGTCCAGGCCTTCGTGCGCATCGATCGTCAGCCCGTTCATGGACGTGACCCGCTGCGCGGGACTGGCGATGCGCACCTGCCAATCCGTGTCGCCCTGCAGTGCGATGCGGTTGAGCATGCCGAACGCGACCAGTGAATCCAGGTCGTTGAAGGCATCGAAGGTCAGGATGGCGATGTGCATGGGCGTCAGGCCACCTCGTCCAGGGCGTCGCCCAGGGCGCTGACCAGGCGGTCGATTTCCGCCTCGGTGCTGATGAAGGGCGGGGCGAGCTGGATGGTGTCGCCGCCGTAGCGCACGTAGAAGCCCTTGTCCCAGCACTTCATGGCGATCTCGTAGGGGCGCTTCGCGGGCTCCCCCGGCAGGGCCGCGATGGTGATGCCCGCGGCCAGGCCGTAGTTGCGGATGTCGGCCACGTGCTTCGTGCCCTTGAGGCCGTGCACCGCGTTCTCGAAGAACGGCGCCAGCGCGCGCGCGCGGCCGGGCATGTCTTCCTTCTGCAGGATGTCGAGCACCGCGTTGCCCGCAGCGCACGCCACGGGGTGGGCGGAGTAGGTGTAGCCGTGCGGGAACTCGAGCATGTACTCGGGGCCGCCCTGCGCGATGAAGGTGTCGTAGATATCCTTGGTGGCCATCACGCCGCCGAGCGGCTGCGCGCCGTTCGTCACCTGCTTGGCGAAGTTCAGGATGTCCGGCGTCACGCCGAAGGCCTCGGCGCCCGTCCAGGCACCGCAGCGGCCGAAGCCCGTGATGACCTCGTCGAAGATCAGCAGGATGTTGTTCTGCGTGCAGATCTCGCGGATGCGCTCCAGGTAGCCCTTCGGCGGGATGACCACGCCGGCCGAGCCCGAGAACGGCTCCACGATCACCGCGGCGATGTTGGAGGCGTCGTGCAGGGCGATCACGTCCAGCAGCCTGTCGGCCAGCGCGCGGCCGCCGTCCTCGGCCATGCCGCGCTGGAAGGTGCCTGCGGGCGGCTGCGTGTGCGGAATGTGGTCCGCCTCCACGCCCTGGCCGAAGGTCTTGCGGTTGCCCACGATGCCGCCCACCGAGATGCCGCCGAAGTTCACGCCGTGGTAGCCCTTCTCGCGGCCGATCAGGCGCGTCTTGCTCGCCTGGCCCTTGGTGCGCCAGTAGGCGCGCGCCATCTTCAGGGACGTGTCGGCGGATTCGGAACCCGAGCCGGTGAAGAACACGTAGTCGAGCCCCTCGGGCGTCAGCTCCTTGAGCTTGTTCGCCAGCGCGAACGAGGCGGGATGGCCGAACTGGAACGCCGGCGAATAGTCCAGCGTGGCGGCGGCGCGGCCGATCGCCTCGGCGATCTCCTTGCGGCCATGGCCCAGGCCGGAGCACCACAGGCCCGAGAGCCCGTCGAAGATCTTGCGGCCTTCGGCATCGGTGTAGTAGGCGCCCTGGGCACCCACGATCATGCGCGGGCGGGCCTTGAAGTTGCGGTTGCCCGTGAAGGGCATCCAGTGCGCTTCGAGCCAGGCGGCGTCCATGCGGGGGGCGGCGGCATCCGCGCCGGGCGCGGGTTCGATGACGGAAAAGCCCATGGTCGGTCCTTTGGAAACGGGTGGCGGAAGAAACACGCAGGCAGGCCACGGCGGCAGCGTTCTCGTAGCCTGCGGCGCCTGCATTCGTGTATCGATTCTTCCGGGGATGGATAATTTCTTGAATGAGCAAATATCCATGTTCACTTGCCATTTCATGCAAGCTTCCACGCCAGCCATGACGACCCCTGCTTCACCCCCCGCACCCGCCTCGCCCTCCCCGCTGCCGGGCCCCGTGCCCGCCACCCGCGAGCGCGCCGTGCTGGGCCAGCTCAGCGACATGGACCTGCGCCTGCTGCAGGTGTTCAAGAGCGTGGCGGAATGCGGCGGTATGGCAGCGGCCGAGCTGGAGCTCAACATCGGCACCAGCACTGTGAGCCGCCACATGAAGGACCTGGAAACGCGCCTGGGCCTCACGCTCTGCCGCCGCGGCCGGGCGGGCTTCGCGCTCACACCCGAGGGCCAGCGCGTGTATGAGGAAACACTGCGCCTGCTGGCCTCGGTGCGCAGCTTCCGCGACGGCATCGACGACATCCACGCGCGCATGGGTGGCCAGCTGGCCGTGGCGGTGTTCGACAAGACCGCCAGCAACCCGGCGGCGCGCATCGCCGAGGCCATCGCGGCCTTCGGCCGGCAGGCGCCCGAAGTGGAACTGCAGCTGCACGTGGGCCCGATCAACGCCATCGAGCGCGGCGTGATCGACGGCAGCTACCAGGTCGGCATCATCCCCGCGCACCGCAGCTCGCAGAGCCTGGTCTACACGGACCTGTTCGGCGAGACCATGCTGCTCTACTGCGGCGCGGGCCACCCGCTCTTCGGTGCCGACCACACCGGCCTGGACTGGGATGCCGTGCGGGACCATCCCTTCGCCGGCCTGGGCTACCACTCGCCCAACATGGAACTGAGCCACCGCGCCCGCTTCGCACGCGCGGCCACGGGCTTCGACCAGGAATCGATCGCCACGCTCATCCTGTCGGGGCGGTACCTGGGCTTCTTGCCCGACCACTACGCGCAGGATTTCGAGCGGCGAGGGCGCATGCAGGCGGTGCGACCGGAGTTGCTGCGGTACGAGTGCCGGTTCGTGGGGCTGGTGCGCAGGTCGCCTGCGCCGTCGAGGGCGGCACAGGCGTTTGCGGAGTGCCTGGTGCGGGCGCATGGGTAAGGTACGGGCGCGGCAGGGGTTGAGCCCCTGACCATGTGCCATCGGCGACCAAGGCTTTCGCAGCACCGGTTATCAGCTCGACAGTTGCACCTCGTAACCATACGGTAGAGACAGCGTATGGCGCTGGAGATGTTTGCCGCCAGAATCCGGCCCGGAAGAAAAATAGAGAGGGAAGGGGCCGCATGAACGACATCGTCCGTGTCGATACGGAGCGCCTGCGTGCGCGTTTGGAAGAGAAGCTGCCGCCGAAGGTCCGGCGATTTCGGCTGGATGACATTCCAGGGGTGATGCGCTCGCGCTTGGGGTGGCCGGTGGCGGCGGCGTTGATGGAGCGGTGGTTCAGGGGAGTAGGGTTTGAGATCACGCTTCCGATAAAGCGCAGTCTGCCGCCAAACCGTCTAGGCCAGCTGCCTGACTGGCAACTCGACGAAGACACGGTCCATATGGAATGGGCATTGGGCTTTGCCCGGGTGCGGGCTGCTATGGCGAGCTTGCAGGCACAATGGAACAGCCCTGCCGGAATAGCGCAGCTCAAGAGACGTATCGAAGAACAAATGGGCAGCCTTGCTTCACAGAGCTGGCGTTTCGGCAATTTGAATCAACCCGCCAAAGTCTTGGATAGCACTTGTCAAGTGAATTTCCTGGAGGTGGGCCGATTCGGTGACCCGATGGACGACTTCTATGGCGCCATGGGCGAGTCAACGCTCAAGATCGCGGTGTCGGGCTTGGTGACGTCCAAGGAACCCAGCAAGATGGCCATCGCAGTCGACGAGTTGGCTTTCTACTTGAAGGACTCCTATGATTTCAACGACGATTCCTTCATATCGCAGCCTCTGGGCTTCTGGAGTCATCAGGGCGTAGCCCGCAGCCCTCGGTCAACTTTGGATGTCCCCCTCACTGAGCAGTGGACCTATACCGACTCCTCCGAGGCAGATCGTCAGAGCTATCTGGTGCAGAACAGACATTTCAGACAATGGCGTTCTCTTTATGGCCGGGGCGGAGATTTCGTGATCGTCTCCGACGTGCATCGTGTGCGCCTTCCTTTCTCGATCAAGCTGGAGTGGTGATGAAGCTGTCCGATCTCAAGAACGTGCCATGCATCGTCTGGTGTCTGGTGATGAATGCCTGTTTGGTGCTGGGCTGGTATGCGTCCACACCGACGCTCTTCAATAGTTACAATAGCCCCCACTACGTGTACCGACTGGAAATCTACGATGCCTCTTTGTGGCAGCGCATCGTGCATTACAGCCAAAGGGCCCCGTCCATCGTTCGTCTGCACCGGGTTGACCCCAAAGAACTTCTGGGAGAAAGCAAAGTGGTTGATCTTTGGGCCGGCAGTGAAATCAGTTGGCATCTAGATCCGCCGGTGCAATTCAACAAGGTTTATGTGGGAAGGGACGTCATATTCGAAAACATCCCGTCAGAGTGCCCAATAGCAGGTCAGGTACCGGGTTGTCCCAACACGAGGCCGTGACCATCGTCCGATGGCATCACATTACGTAAAGTGGTGATGAAGCTTTCGCACCTCAAGAACGTGCCTTGTATTGCCTAGTGCCTGGGCCTGAATGCGCTGCTTGGCAGGATGGGCTCTGGCGACGCCCACCGGCGTCGATGCCGAGAACAGCCCGCACCGGGTATACCGCTTGGAATTCCACAAGGCGTCGTTCCTGCAGCGTGTCACCCATCCGCGCTTCAAGATGCCGTATGTAGTGCAGCTCTATCGCATCGAGCCCAAGACCTTGCTGGGCCGAAGTGAAGTGGTCGATCTTTGGATGAACGGCGATATCGAATGGCAACTCGATGCACCCATACAGGCCAACAAGGTCTATGTGGGCAGGGATGTCGTCTTCAAAAACATCCCATCGGAATGTACGGAAGGGGCACCGATACCGGGCTGCCCCAACACCAGGCCCTGAAGGGCGCCCCCGGTATGTGCCACGTGCGCCTTCCGCTTGGCGACAGCTAAGAGGCTCACGGCTTTCCTGAGCCTCGTATGCGGCAGCGAATGCGCCTTTAACCGCGCAGCTCGCCCGGCTCCTTTTTCTGAGCTGCCTATGCGGCAGTGAACAGAAAGAGCCGCGTGGTGCGCGCCAACCAGAGATTTCTGAGCTGCCTGTGCGGCAGTGAACAGAGCTGTTGCCGCTGGGGGCCTACTGACCATTTTCTGAGCTGCCTATGCGGCAGTGAACGCAGCGTGTTAGCGCCGAAGTAAAACTGACCCACTGCGCCGAAGTAAAAGTGACCCACCTGGGACACGATGGCGGCCTTTTGAAGGCTGCTGATGTTGACTCAGGAGCAGGCAGTGGAGATACGAGTGATGGCCCGCAGGGGCGAGAGTGTCAGAGCGATCGCGAAGCAGTTGGACTGCTCGCGCAACACCGTGCGCAGGTACCTGCGCGATCAAGATGCGCAGCGCTACTGCCCGCGCGAGCCGAGGGCCTGCAAGCTCGACGCCTACCAGTCCTATCTGCGCGAACGCGTCGCGCAGGCCCATCCGCGCTGGATCCCGGCTACCGTGCTGCTGCGCGAGATCCAGGCACGAGGGT
>NZ_FNJL01000087.1 GCF_900104515.1 Paracidovorax cattleyae | reverse complement strand
TGCGGCCCACGTTCAGGTAGGGGTGCTTGATGCCCTCGACCTTCGACGTGACCTGCCGGTAGGCGGTGTTCTGCCGGTAGAGCGCGTTCAGGATGCACGGCGCCTGCAGCGCATCAATGCACTGCTACCCGCGATCTACTTTGGATTGCAACCGGTAACTTTTCACTGAGCTGCCGCTGCTCTGCTGTTGCTGTTCATCTCTATCATTCGCGCCTGTTGGCTGAATAATCATTCGAAACGGGTGGGTGGACATGAGTGGCATAGTAAAGGTGCCCCAAGAGGCGCTACGCGCTGCACTGGCGCACAAACTTGCGCCGAAGCACGCGACGCGGCTTTTTCAACTGCGTGATATTCCGGGTGTGATGCGCTCGCGACTGGGCTGGCCTGTGGCCAGTGCGTTGATGGAGCGGTGGTTCAATGGAGCGCCGTTCCGGATGCCCAGGGAAATGAAGTTCAGCGAGTCGCCTTACCGCCTGAGCCAGCTTCCTTCGGCCTATCTTGATGACACCATCGTCACCATGCAATGGGCGATTGGTTTTGCCAGAGTGCGGGCGGCGCTGGACCAGTTGCAAAAGAACTGGGCAAGTCCGGCAGGATTGCTGATGCTGAAGCGCCGCATAGGCAATCAGGATCGAGCGCAATGCTGGCGCTTTGGGGATTTGTCGCTCCCGGCAAAAGTATTGGACGATACCTGTCAAGTCAACTTTTCGGTGTTCGGACGATGGAGCGACCCTTTGGACGATTTCTACGGTGCGATGGGTGAGGCCCAGATCAAGGTTGCTGTGTCTGGCACGGTCACTCCCCGAGGTCCGGGAAGCGCCAAAGTGGAGATCGACGAACTGGGGTTCTATCTGCGGGATTCCTACGATTTCAACGACGGCAACTCGTTCATTTCGCAGCCTTTGGGATGCTGGGGCTTCGATGGCATGCAGTGCGGTATCCGTACCAGCATGGATGTGCCTATTTCGGAGGTCGTGGTGGACGAGGACCCTTCGGTTGTACAGGGCTACAAATACGTTGTACAAAACTTCGATTTCCGCAGGTGGAGCGAGAAAAATCAGAAGGGCGGCGACTTCATGGTGCTGTCCAACGTTCACAGGGTGCGATTGCCTTTCCCAGTGAGGTTGGAGTGGTGAGCCGGTGGTTGGGCTATGCGCGCCAAAAGAAGCGAACAATATGGATCGCCGCTGGATTGTCGCTGCTCGTTGGGTTGGGATACTCCGCGCTCCCCACGTACGACCGCAGCCACTACAGCCCCCGGCATGTCTACCGCCTCGACTACTACGAAGCGTCATGGCTGCAGCGGTTGATGCACTGGAATATGAAGTATCCCCATGTCATCCGCCTCTATCGCATTCAACCTGAAACTCTTTTAGGGAAAAGCCAGGTGGTTGATCTCTGGCTGAATGGCGAAATTTACTGGTGGTTAAATCCGCCAGTGAATGCGGTGCAGGTCGGCCGGGACGTTGTGTTCGAGAACGTACCTCCCGAATGTACCGACTGCCCCCGCTTGCCCGACTCTGCCGTCATGCCCTGACCGGCAGGTGGTCCCCCCCCCCTCAACCCAGCAGATCGTGCAGCGCCCGCGCAATCACCTTGGTGGCGCGGCGCAGGTCTTCGAGCTCCACGCGTTCGTCCGCGCGCTTGGCGTGCGATTCGAGCACGGTGCGCGGGCCGGCGCCGTAGATCACGCCGGGAATGCC
>NZ_FNJL01000045.1 GCF_900104515.1 Paracidovorax cattleyae | reverse complement strand
CGCACGCCGTGGCTGGCTACACCGCTGCCCTCGCCCTCCGCGGTGCGCTCACGCACCAAGGCCAGCGCGGGCAATGGCGTCAGCGCCAGCCGCTCCACCCCGCACGACACCTTGCGGGCCTTGAGCCCCAGGCCTTGCGCGGCGCGCAACAGATCCGACACGCCGACCGGCTCGCTCGGCGACAGCCCCAACTGGTGCGCCAGCGCCGCCGGATCGCCCGCGACCTGGTGCAGCCTGGCGATGAGGCACAGCGACTGCAGCGCCTGCCACCCCGGCCCGCCGTGGGCCTGAGGCGCACTTCTCCCTTCCGCCATGCGGATTTCCCCTTCTTTCCTTGGTCCGCACGCTATCGGCGGTTTATTGCTGTGCTAGGGCGCGATGGTACGAGCCGAGCCCTCTGAGACTGGGCGCCCAAAGCGATTACCCGCCAGAAACATTGTGTTTTTTTGTTACCCGCCAGCCGCTCGCATCGTACGGACAGAGGCAAACTCGGCTCCAAGCGGCACATCGTCGCAGACGCGCGGGGCATTGCGCTGGTGGTGCCGGTCAGCGGTGCGAACCGGCACGATTCGATGATGTTCGAGAGGTGCCTCGATGCTCTGCCAGCCGTCAGGGCACTGCAGGGCAAGCCGCGTCGCAGGCCATCGAAGCTGCATGCCGACAAGGGCTACGACTACGCGCGCTGCCGTGCCTATCTGAAGAAGCGTGGCATCGCCAGCCGCATTGCCAAAAAGAGGCATCGAGAGCAGCGAGCGGCTGGGTCGGCATCGCTGGGTGGTGGAGAGAACGCATGGATGGTTTGCAGGCTTTGGCAAGCTGCGCATCCGCTTCGAGAGGCGGCTGGACATCCACGAAGCGCTGTTGAAACTGGCTGCAGCGATCATCTGTGCGCGCTTCGTGGATCGGTGGTGTTGGCCGCTCTACAGGGTGCAATTTTGTATATATGTCATTGCTTTTGGGTTTCCGAAGCCCACGAACCCGACCTTGGGGGTTTTCGTGGGGAAGAAAACGTCGCTCATCCGCAATGGTCCCAGTTCCGGCCGGAGGGCGCCCGCCTTTCGCGCAAAGTGCGCGGCAGCCGTCAGGGCGCTATCGTGCAGTCTCAGACTTTGAACGGATTCCGAGAGAAGGTTCACGCCCATGACAGCCACTCCACACGCAGGGCAGAAATTCTCATTTGACGGGGTGCTGGAGAATTTGGGCCGAGAGGATGGACTACTGTGCCATTCCTGTGCCGGCCGAGATCACCGAGCAGCTCGGAACCAAAGGCCCCGCAAGCGAAGTTTTCTGGTCCGTCGCACCGACGAAACCGCAAGGGCGGAAACTCGTTCAAGGAGAGTTCAAAAGGGCGTGGATGCCGCACACAAGCGACGGGAAAAGCTGAAGCCCGTGCGGTAAAAACGCAGTACGGCTTCTCCCACAAGCCGAGGCTGCCGGGAACGCCTGAAGGCGAATCCGATGGACCCGGCTTCAGGTGCCACGCATTTCCGCCGAGCGATCCCACAGGTTGGGCAGCAAGGCGTTCGAGTACCCCGAGACGAAAAGCTTGCGGCCGCCCTCGGCCGGATAGGTGTGGCGGCGCACCGCCCCGATATTGGCGCCGTACACGTGGATGCTGACCGAGATCCGGTCGTCGAACAGGTTGCGCACCCGGTGCACGTCGCCCACGGTAGGCGACAAGGGCTCGACATCGCCCGGCAGCAGGCGCGCGGCCTCGCCGTCCGCGGTCCAGCGGCCGTCCCGCTGCACGAAGCGCTGGCTCTCCTCCGCGCCGCGCAGCACGCCGACCAGCCCCCACACCGTGTGGTCGTGGATGGGCGTGGACTGCCCCGGCCCCCAGACGAAGCTCACCACCGAGAAGCGCTCCGTCGAGTCGGCGTGCAGCAGGAACTGCTGGTAGCGCTCCGGGTGCGGCTGGGCGAAGGCGTCGGGCAGCCAGTCGTCGCGCGCTAACAGCCGCCCCAGCAATGCGCCGCCCTCGGCGAGCAGGCGGGGCTCGTCGGGCGTGCCGTCGAGCAGACGGCCGAAAGACACGACGAAGTCCCTCAGCGGCGCGATGCTGCGCGCGCCGTCCGCGATGGGCTGGATGGGGTTCAAGGTCTCGGCCATGGCAGTGTCCTTTGGTCGTGTGGCCGGCGGATGGCCGGCAGGTTCAGTGCAAGGTGGTGCGGCACGGCGGCGCCTCGCGGTCTCAATGCACGAAACCGCCCTTGACGAAGCGTACGGGCTCGGCGTCCATGCGCGCCAGCAGCGTATCCAGGCCGTCCGCCGGCGCTGTGCGGGCCACCGCCACCTTGACCCCCGAGCGGCACAGCAGGTCGTCTTCGCTCCAGGCGTCGCGGCCCGGTGCGCTGCGGGCACGCAGCCAGCCGTCGCGATCGGCGAGCAGTTGCATGCCGGCGAATTCGCCCGCCGTCGCTCCCGCCACCAGGGCCAGCGCGTGCCACGCCTCGGGCGCGTCGGCGGAGCAGTCCATCGCGGCCGGCGCGGCGCTGCAGGCGCGGCGCAGCAGCACGGTCACCAGGCGTGGGTCTTCCAATGGTGTGGGGCCGGCCCCCTCGGCCACCAGGCGCAGGCGCTGGTGGCGGGCACGCCATTCGGACAGCAGGCGCGGCGGCCGGCCCGCACAGTGCACCATGAAGTCGGGAACGGCGACCGGGCGTTCCCAGGCGCCGCTGCGGCGCAGGCCCTGGCCGGCTGCCTGGGCTTTCAGGTAGTCGATCACGGACCAGGTGTCCGCATCGGACAGGCGGTCGCCGAAGCCGGCCATGGTGGGCATGCCATGGCGGTCACGCAGCCCCTGGCGGATGCGCCAGAAGACGTCGCCGTCGGCACGGCGCCACAGCAGCGGGCCGGCGAGGTCGGGCGGCCACACCGGCTGCTCATGCGCCAGAGGGCCCTGGCCGCGCCCGTCCGTACCGTGGCAGGCCGTGCATCGCTGCTCATAGATACGGGCGCCCTGCGCCACCGACTGTGCGGTGAAGCCGGTGGGCGAACGATGGAAGCTGGTCGGGTGGGCGGGCACCAGCAGCACATGGGCGTCCGGCCACGGCGCGAACACCAGTGCGGCGGCCGCCATGCCGCCCGCCACCGCAGCGGCGCACCGGCGGCGGCGCCACAGCAAGGCCAGCGCCACCGGCAGCAAGGCCACGGCCAGCGCTGCGAGCAGCAGCGACACGGCGGTGTTCCGCGCCTGCCCGATGTCGATCAGCAGGTTCTCGCCCGACAGCCGCTGCGCCCATGGCCAGGCGGGCTGGCCGTGGCTGTCGCCGGCCAGTCCGATGCGGTGCAGCGCCGCCAGCAGCCCCAGTTGCGCGGACTGCAGCAGCGACAGCAGGGCGTTGAGCCATTCGGATGCGGGGAGATTGCCCATGCTCAGCCACCGTCCTTCGCGCAGGTGGCAGCAGCCTCTTCACCAGCTGGCATCGAGGCCCAGGTGGCGCAGGGCCTCGTGCCGCAACGCGGTCAGCGCCGGGTCGCCACGATGGCGTGGATACGGCAGGTCGACCTTCAGCTCGGCACGGACGCGCGCCGGGCGGTCGCTGAACACGATGACGCGCTGCGCCAGGAACAGCGCCTCTTCCACGTCGTGCGTGACCAGCAGGGCCGAAAAACCCTGGCGCTGCCACAGCGACACCAGCTCGCTCTGCATCTGCAGGCGGGTCAGCGAGTCGAGCTTGCCCAGCGGCTCGTCCAGCACCAGCAGTTGCGGGTCGTTGACCAGCGCGCGCGCCAGTGCCACGCGCTGTGCCATGCCGCCGGACAACTGGTGCGGGAAGGACTGGGCGAATTCGGCCAGGCCGACCAGGGCCAGGGCGGCGTCCACCCGGCTCTTCTGTTTCTTGAGCAGGCCGCGCGCCTGCGGGCCCAGGGCCACGTTGTCCCGGACCGTGCGCCAGGGGTAGAGCGTGGGGTCCTGGAAGACCACGATGCGCGACGGGTCCGGGCGGGTGATGGCCTCGCCATCCTGGGTGATGTCGCCCGCCGTGGCGGGCTCGAGCCCGGCCACCAGCCGCAGCAAGGTGGACTTGCCGCACCCGCTGGGGCCCAGCAACGCGACGAACTCGCCCGGCCGCATTTGCAGATCGACATTGTCGAGCACCTGCAGCACGCCCGAGGGCACTTTGAACCAGTGGCTGACATTGCGCACGCCGATGCGCGCGCCCTGCCCTGCCGACTGCTGCGCCTCCGCGGTATCGGCGGTATGCATCACCATTTGACGGTCCCTTTCTGCCAGGTCAGGACCCGGTCGCGCACGGTGAAGAGCAGCGTGATCAGGCCGGAGCACAGCACCGCCATCACCAGCAGGGCGGCATACATGTTGGCGTAGGCGGCCCAGCCCTGGGCCCACTGGAGATACCAGCCCAGCCCGGCCTTGACGCCCATCATTTCGGCGGTGACCAGGGTGGAGAACGAGGCACCCAGCCCCATGAAGAGACCGACGAAGACCTGCGGCAGCGCTGCCGGGATCGCCACCCGCAGCACCAGGAACCACTCCGACGCGCCCACGGTGCGCGCCACGTCGTAGTAGGCCTTGTTGACCGACGCCACGCCCGACCAGGTGAGCACCGCCAGCGGGAAGAAGGTGGCCAGCGCGATCAGGAAGACCGCGGCCGCATAGCTGGACGGCGCGAAGAAAAAGGCGAGCGGCAGCAGCGCCGAGGCCGGCACCGGCCCCAGGAAGCGCAGCACGGGATGCACCCAGTAGCCGGCCACGCGCGACCAGCCGATCCACACGCCGGTGGCGAAGCCCGCCAGTGCGCCCCACACGAATCCGGTGGCGAGCAGGCGCGCCGAGTGGGCGGTGGACAGACCCAGGCGGCCCCAGTCCTCGGCATACACCTCGACCAGGCTTTGCGGCGGCGCGAAGAAGGGCGGCGGCAGCAGGCCGAGCTTGGCCGTGGACACCTCCCACACCGCCAGCAGCAGCGGCGCAGCCACCAGCCACGGCCCCGCCGGCCGCAGCCGCGCGCCCAGGCGCCCGGTCCGGGCGCCCGGCAGGACGATGGCCAGCAGCAGCAATCCGGCGGCGCCGGCCGCGATGCCGAACTCGGTGGTAAAGGCCCACTCGTTGAAGCCGATCTCCTTGTTGGGCCACGCGCAAGTCAGCAGGCCCAGCGCCAGCCATGCGCAGGCGCCGAGCAGGCCGGTGTTCCAGAAGCCCGCTGCCTGCACCGGCCCGAGGCCGGCGGGCACGGCCGCGCCGCGCGGGCGCGCGGACGCCGCCGGAGCCTGGCCCGGCGCCTGCCGTACCAGGGTGTGGTCGAAAGGGGTGCTCATGGCGGGCTCCGTTTCAGGCCAGCACGTCGGCGGTGACGTGGCGGGCAAAGCGGGCCGGGTTGGTGCCGGACTTCAGCACGCCGACACCCTGGAAGTCGCGCGCGTAGAACTCCACTTCGTCCAGCAATTTCGTGCCGGTGGGATGGTGGCCGTGGGTGAGCGTGCCGAGCAGCGCGCGCAGGTCCTCCACCGAGACCTTGGGCGAATACCTGGCAAACAGCCGGGCCGACTCGTTGGGGTTGTCGGCGACGTAGTCGGAGGCCTGCAGGATGGAGCGCACCAGTGCGGCAGCGCTCTTCCTGTCGTTGCGCACGAATTCGCCACGCGCGCCGACAATGCAGCAGACCTTGTCCTTGTATTCGCCCGACAGGTTGCTGGCGATCTGCTGGTAGCGGGCGGGCTTGCGCTTCTCGATCAGGTAGATGTTGGGATCGCCGTCGGCAATGGCCTGGATCTCGCCCTTGTCCACCGCGATGTCCAGCAGGTCGGCCGGGTACTGCCGCCAGGTGACGTCGCGCTCCGCGTCGATGCCGTTCTTCTTGAGCAGAATGGAAAAGAAGTTCTTGCCGGGGCTGGCGATGTCGGACACGCCGATCACCTTGCCCTTGAGCGACTGCAGCGACGTCACGCCCGCATCCTTCACGCCCACCAGCCGCACGCAGCCACCGTGCGAACTGCCGATGATCTTCACGTCGAAACCCGACTCCAGCGGCTTGAGCCAGCGGTGGATCATGCCCACCGCCGCGTCCGCCTTGCCGGTGGCCAGGGACTCCAGCAGCTGGTCGGTGGAGCCGGTGTAATTGACCAGATCGACCTGCAGGCCGTTCTTCTCGAAATAGCCCAGCTCCTGCGCCACCACCACCGGCGACAGGCAGAAGGCCGTGGCGTTCCAGGCGAAGGTGATTTTCCGCGGCTGGGCGCTCACCCGGGTTGCAACCAGGCCGGCGGAGGCGGCCAGGGCGGCGGCCCCGCCGGCACGCAACAGTTGCCGGCGCGAGGCCTCGGACGGGAAGATCGAAGGACTGGAATCGGACATGTGAGAGCTTCCTCCCCGGGATGCCGGGTATGGGGTGTGGGTTCAGGTGTGTGTTGCCGGGGAAACGGAAGGCCCGCGAGGGGACTCAGGCGGCCTTGCGCTGCGCGGCGCTTTCGGCATCCCGTCGCGCCACGAGGGCCCGTGTCAGCGGCAACAGTTCGCGGCCATAGTCGGTGGCATCCTCCAGCGGGTCGAAACCCCGGATGAGGAAGGTGGTCACGCCCAGGTCGTAATAGTCCAGCAACGCCTCCGCCACCTGATGCGGCGTGCCGACCAGCGCGGTGGTGTTGGAGCGCCCGCCGGTCTCCCGGGCGATGGCGGTCCACAGGCGCTTGTCCACCCGCGTGCCCTTCTCGGCCGCGGCGAGCAGGCGGTGCGCGCCCACGCTCTGCTGCGGCCCGCCCTGGGAGAAGCCTTGCACCACGCGCAGGCGGCGGGTCTCCTCCAGGATGTGTTCGGCGCGCTGCCAGGCAGCGTCCTCGGTATCGGCCAGGATGGGGCGAAAGGACACCGAGAAACGCACGCTGCGGCCGTGCCGTGCGGCCTCGGCGCGCACCCTCGACGTCAGCTCGCGCACCTGGTCGAGCGATTCGCCCCAGAGGGCGTACACGTCGGCATGGCGGCCTGCGACCGGGATGGCTGCATCCGAGGCGCCGCCGAAGTACACGGGCACGTGCGGACGACCGGCGGCGTCGCGCTGCAGTGGCTTGACCTCCGAGAAGCCGGCCTCGAAGCGGTAGTGGTCGCCCCGGTGATCGAAGGGCTGCTCGCTGCTCCAGATGCGGCGCAGGATGCCCAGGTATTCGTCGGTACGGGCGTAGCGCTGGTCGTGGTCGAGCCAGTCGCCGTCGCGGCGCTGCTCCGAATCGGAGCCGCCGGAGATGTAGTGCACGGCCAGGCGGCCACCGCTGTAGTGGTCCAGCGAGGCGAACTGCCGCGCCGCCAGCGTGGGCGCCACGAAGCCGGGGCGGTGCGCCAGCATGAAGCCGATGCGCTCGGTGGCGGCAGCGGCATGCGAGACGGTCAGCGCCGCGTCGGGACCGGTGGAGTGATGCGGCACCAGGATGCGATCGAAGCCGGCATCCTCGTGGGCCTTCGCGAAACGGCGTACGTAGCCCGGATCGACGGCCGGGCCTTGCGGCAGGTGGATCTCCGAGGTCTTCTGGCTCTGGATCATGCCGATGAATTCAATGGACATGCGCTGCTCCCTGCTGGTTCGCGTTGAGTGGTCGGACGGGTTTCTCTACTTGCATTTCAAGCATGATGTTAAGAAATCAACATGCGAAATGAAAATAATAAAAATGCGCTTGCTTATCCGGAATCGGTACTTGGGCCCACCCCGCGGGCTGCCTACGCTGGTGGCACGCCTCCTCCACGGCCTCCGCACCATGACGACCACTACCGCCCCCAACCTTTCCACCCCGGCCCTCCTGTCCCTGCTGGCGCGGCTGCGTCCCCAACTGGCCGCCCGCGCCGCCGAGCACGACCGCGACGGCAGCTTTCCGCACGAGAACTTCGCGCTGCTGCAATCGCACGGGCTGATCGGCATCGCCGCGCCGCGGGCCTATGGCGGCAGCGCCGCATCGCTCGCCACGGCGCGACAGGTCATCCAGGCGATCGCCTATGCCGACCCGGCCACCGCCCTGGTGGTGGCCATGACCTATCTGCAGGTGCGCCAGGCCAACCATCCCGGCAGCCACTGGCCGCGCCACCTGCGCGAACGGGTCAGCCGCGACGGCGCCGAGCGTGGCGCACTCATCAATGCCTTGCGGGTGGAGCCGGACCTGGGCAGCCCGACGCGCGGCGGCCTGCCCGGCACCGTGGCGCGCCGCACCGCCCAGGGCCACTGGCGCCTGGACGGCCACAAGCTGTATTGCACCGGCATCCCGGCACTGCGCTGGCTGCTGGTGTGGGCACGCACGGAGGAGCCGGATGGATCGGCCCCGCGCGTGGGTGCCTTCCTGGTGCCGCGCGACGCGCCGGGCATCCGGGTGATCGAGAGCTGGGACCACCTCGGCCTGCGCGCATCGGGCAGCCATGAGGTGGTTTTCGAGCAAGTGGAGTTGCCCGCCGACCATGCGGTGGACGTGCGGCCGCCCTCCGCCTGGGCGGCCGATGCGCTGTCACCCGCCGAGCGCGACGCTGTGGCCGACCAGCACGCCTGGATGGCCGTGCTGCTGGGCACCCTGTACGACGCGGTGGCCCAGGCCGGCCGCGACTGGATCCTCGACTTCGTGCGCAGACGCGCCCCGGGCAGCCTGGGCGCACCGCTGTCCACCCTGCCCAGGGTGCAGGAAACACTGGGCGAGGTGGCCGGCCTGCTGCACGCCAACCAGCTGGTGCTCAGCCAGTTGACGGAAACCACGGACGACGGCGCGCCGCCCCCGGGCACCGACAGCGGCCTGGTCAAGTGGACCGTCACGCACAATGCGGTCGCGGCCATCGAGCGCGCCCTGAAGCTGGCCGGCAACCACGGCCTGTCGCGCCAGAACCCGCTGGAGCGGCACTACCGCAACGCGCTTTGCGGCCCGGTGCATGCGCCGCAGGACGACGCGCTCCTGGTGGCCGCCGGCCGCGCGCTGCTGGCGGGCGCCCCGCCCCTGGGCTCCGCCACCGTTCCCCCGGCTTCGGCCGAGCACACCCCGGCGACCGCACCCGAGCCGGCGATCTGACAGGATCAGGCCGCCGATGCTGCCGCCGACCCGCGGCCCAGCTGACGCACGATGCTGGCGGCAAAGTCATCCACCGGGGCCTGCAAGCGTCCCGGCGCCTTGCCATGCATCAGCCACAGTTCGACCTCGGGTTTGAAGTCCGACACCGTGACGACATCCAGCCGGTCGGTGAAGCCGCTGCGCTCGAACAGGGGCAGCGGCAGGAGGCCCAGTCCCACGCCCTGCTCGACGCTGCGCAATTGCAGGTCGCGGGTGTAGGTGTCCAGGCGCACGCGCAGCGGCAGGCCTTTTTCGATCAGTGCGCGCTGCAGGCCGGCGCGAAAGCCGCAGCCGTCCGGGTTCAGCACCCAGCCGGCATCGCCGCATTCGGCCAGCCGGTAGCTGCGCTTCTTCCAGATGCCCCGCGCGCCCAGGACTACCAGACGGGTGCGCTGCAGCATCCTGCCCTCGACATTGCGCGGCAGCAGCTTGCCGCTCCCCTGGAACACCACGGCCGCGTCCAGTTCGTCCGATCCGATGCGCTCGGCCAGTTGGGCGCTCCAGCCGGTGCTGACCTGTGGTGCCAGGTCAGGCCACTGGCGGCGCAGGTCGGCCAGCAGGGGCAGCAGGCTCAGTTCGCCCAGTCCCTGCGTGAGACCCAGGCGCAGCCCGCCCGAGGGAGGCAAATCCGCCGCCGCCAGTTCGCGGACCGTATCGACCGACTGCAGCACGGCCCTGCAGGGCTCGTACAGGCGCTGGCCCAGCACGGTCGGGCGCAAGGGCTTCGTCTGCCGGTCGAACAGCGCCGCGCCCAGGTCGCTCTCGAATCCCTGCACCCGCCGCGTCAGGATCGGCTGCGGCACGCCCAGTTCCTGCGCGGCCCGGCTGAGCGACTGGCTGCGCACCACCGCGACGAAAGCCTCGATGTCTTCTATTCTCATGCGAATAACGTATATAAGAATGAACAAATAATTCCTATCCATCATATCCCCAGCCACTCGCCGAAGTCTTCCACATGACCGATACCGCCACCCCCGACCAGCCGGCCGCCGCCCACCCGGCGTCCATCCCGGTGCAGCAACCCGCCGCCGTGCGCCAGGCGCTGCTCGAACGCAGCGAGATCGCATTGATCGACCTGCGCGAGGAAGACCCGTATGCCCAGGAACATCCGCTGTGGGCGGCCAACCTGCCGCTGTCCCGGCTGGAGATCGAGGCATGGGACCGCATCCCGCGCCGTGACACGCCCATCGTGCTGTTCGGCGTCCACGCCGGCCAGGATCTCGTGCCCCTGGCCGCGCAGCGCCTCGCCGCCCTGGGCTATACCCGCGTGCATGCCCTGGCGGGCGGGCTGGACGGCTGGAAGGCCGCCGGCGGCGAAGTCTTCCGCGACGTCAACGTGCCCAGCAAGTCCTTCGGCGAATGGGTGGAACACCACCGCGGCACGCCCTCGCTGTCCGCCGAGCAGGTGCAGGCGCTGATCGACGGCCCGGCCGACGTCGTCGTGGTGGACGCGCGCCGTTTCGACGAATACCGCACCATGAGCATTCCCGGCGCCACCAGCGTGCCCGGCGCCGAACTGGTGCTGCGCATCGCCGAGCTGGTGCGGAACCCGGCCACGCAGGTCATCGTCAATTGCGCCGGCCGAACGCGCAGCATCATCGGTACGCAGTCGCTCGTGAATGCCGGCATCCTCCCCAACCCCGTGGCGGCCCTGCGCAACGGCACCATCGGCTGGCTGCTCGCCGGCCAGGTGCTGGAACATGGCGCCACGCGTGCCGCGCCGGCAGTATCGGCCGCGACCCTGGCCACCGCCCGCGACCGCGCCCAGGCCGTGGCCCGCGCGGCCGGAGTGCGCCGCACCTCCCTGGCCGGACTGGCGGACCTGGCGCGAGCCGGCCGTACGGTGTATCGCCTGGATGTCCGCACGCCCGAAGAATACGAGGCCGGCCACCTGCCCGGCTTCGCCAGCGCGCCCGGCGGCCAGTTGGTGCAGGAGACCGACCACCACGCCTCGGTGCGCGGCGCGCACATCGTGCTGGACGACAGCGACGGCGTGCGCGCGCCCATGACCGCTTCCTGGCTGGCGCAGATGGGCTGGGATGTGCACCTGCTGGAAGGCGTCGAGGCCGCGGCGCGCAGCGACACGGGCGCCTGGAAAAAGCCGCTGCCGGCGACACCTCCCGCACGCACGGTCGACGCGCAGACGCTGGCCGGCTGGCTGGAGTCCGCACGCGACGACCCGTCCGCGTTGCAGGTGCTGGACTTCACTTCCAGCGCCAATCACGTGAAGGGCCATGTGCCCGGCGCCTGGTTCGCCATCCGCGCCCAGGCCGCCGATGCGCTGCGGGCCGTGCCGGCCGCCCGGCGCTACGTCGCCACCTGCGGCAGCAGCCTGCTGGCGCGCTTCGCCGTGCAGGACCTGCAGGCCGCCCTGAAGGCCGCGGGCAGCGATGCCGAAGTGCTGGTGCTGGACGGTGGCAACGCCGCCTGGGCCGCCGCCGGCCTGCCGCTGGAAACCGGCGATGCCCGCCTGGCCAACCCGCGCACCGACCGCTACCGCCGCCCCTACGAAGGCACGGACGCACCGCGGGAGGCCATGCAGGCGTACCTGGACTGGGAATTCGGCCTGGTGGAGCAACTGCAGCGCGACGGCACGCACCACTTCACCGTGATCTGACGGGCGGGCCAGGCGCGCCGGCGCCCGCAATCAACGGCCGAACCCTTGGGTTGCGGCCGTTTTTCATCGGGTTTCGGTGACGGGAGGCGGTAGCGAAATGCCCATCGAAACATGTAATTTTTCTATGTTTTCTCGATTTTATTATTTCATATAAGGATGATTACGCCATAACCTGCGGATTCGTTTCCAACGGCGAAGACCATGTCCTCCATCCCAACGCTCACCCGTGCGCCGCTGTTGCCCGGCGCCGCCGCCGTCGCCGCGCCAGCCGTCCCTTCCGCTTCTTCCGCCCTGGCACGCCCGCGCACGGTACGCCGGCTGGGCCCCAGGACCCTGCTGGCCATTTCGTGGCTGGTTCCGGCCCTTCTCGTGATGGTGTGGGAGGTCCTGGCACGCGGCGGCGAACTCTCGCCCCAGGTGCTGCCCGCGCCGAGCAAGGTCGCCACCACCGCATGGCAGCTCGTCCAGGACGGCCGCCTGATCAGCGACCTCGGCACCAGCCTGCTGCGCGCGGCGGCCGGCTTCGCCATCGGCGGCAGCATCGGCTTCATGCTCGGCACGGCCGTCGGCTTCTCGCGCCTGGCCGAGGCCCTGCTGGACCGCAGCATCCAGATGGTGCGTGCCGTGCCCTTCCTGGCGGTGCTGCCGCTGGTCATCGTCTGGTTCGGCGTGGACGAGGGCGGCAAGATCTTCCTGGTCTCGCTGGGCGTGATGTTCCCGATCTACATCAACACCGTGCTGGGCATCCGGCAAGTGGACCCGAAACTGCTGGAACTGGGCAGGGTCACCGGGCTGGACAACGCCCGGCTGATCCGCCGCATCGTGCTGCCCGGCGCCCTCCCCTCCATCCTGGCCGGCGTACGCTATGCGCTGGCGGTGGCCTGGCTGGCCCTGGTGGTGGCCGAGACCATCGCCACCAGTTCTGGCATCGGCTTCCTGGCGATGGACGCACGCGAGTTCCTGCGCACGGACGTCATCGTGCTCACCATCGCCATCTATGCAGCCATCGGCGTGCTGTCGGACGCCATCGCGCGCTGGCTGGAGCGTCGCCTGCTGTCCTGGCACGCCAACTACGCCACCGGAGGCCGCCGATGAGCGCTGCCATCGACCGCAGCGACGGCATCGCCGTGGCGGTGCACGCCCTCGTCCGGCGCTACGGAGAGCGCACCGTGATCGACCGCCTGGACCTGCGTATCCGGCGCGGCGAATTCGTGGCCCTGCTGGGCGAGAGCGGATGCGGCAAGACCACGCTGCTGCGCGCCCTGGCCGGCCTGGACGCCGTGGATGGCGGGCGCATCGATGGCCCGCGGCAGCCCGCGGTGGTTTTCCAGGAACACCGCCTGCTGCCCTGGGACAGCCTGTGGCGCAATGTGTCGCTGGGGCTGGACGGGCGCACCGGCCGCGCGCTGGCGCAGGCCGCGCTCGCCGAGGTGGGCCTGGGCGACCGCATGGACGACTGGCCGCGCAACCTCTCCGGAGGCCAGGCCCAGCGCGTGGCGCTGGCAAGGGCGCTCGTGCGCGAGCCGCGCCTGCTGCTGCTCGACGAGCCCTTCGCCGCGCTCGACGCGCTCACCCGCATCCGCATGCACGGCCTGGTCAAGCAGTTGGTGGCGCGCCACCGGCCCGGCGTGCTGCTGGTGACGCATGACGTGGACGAAGCCGTGGCCCTGGCCGACCGGGTGCTGGTGATGCGCGAAGGCGCCATCGCCGGCGAGTATCCCGTGTCCGCCCAGGCCAGAACCCACCACGCGCATCCCGACGCGGTGGCGCTGCGCGAACGCCTGCTGGCCGAGCTCGGCGTGGGCACCTGCGCACTGGCCGGCGCCTGACTGCCGGCATCCCCGCCTTTCGACCCTGCAACTTCCTGACCCCATGTCCCTCGACGCCTTCGACACGCCCTCCCGCCGCAGCCTGCTGCAGACCGCCCTGCTGGGCGCCAGCGCCGCCGCCGTCCTGCCCGTTGTGGCGCAAGGCAGCACGGCCCGCAAGGCCGGCCGCCGTACCGACACGGTGCGCCTGGGCTGGGGCCGCGGCGGCCTGCCCCTGCTCGCCAAGGTGCGCGGCGACTTCGAGCGGCAGCTCGCCAGGGATGGCATCCAGGTCGAGTGGATCGGGCCCTTTCCCAACCACGCGCCCTCGCTGCAGGCGGTCACCGGCGGCAGCGCCGACTTCGGCTTCGGTGGCAGCACCACGCCCGCGCTGGCCGCCATGATCGCCGGCTCGCCGCTGGTCTTCACCCAATTCGCCGTGGTGGAACCGCGCAGCACGGCCATCATCGCGAAGGACGGCTCGGGCATCGACAAGGTGAGCGACCTGGTGGGCAGGTCGGTGGCGGTCAACCGCTCCGGCCTGGGCGAATTCCTGCTGGTCGCGGCGCTGGAAAAACACGGTATCGACCGCAGCAAGGTGCGCTTCGTGTACCTCAACCCGCAGGATGCCGGCCCGGCCTTCTCGCAGGGAAAGATCGACGCCTGGTCGATGTGGAGCCCGGCGGTGGATATCGCGCGCTCCGAATACAAGGCCCACGACATCTTCTTCGAGGGCCGCGACCTCGACTTCCTGATCGATTTCAACTCCTACGTCACCTCGCGCAGGTTCTCCGAAGACAACGCCGACATCGTGCGGGCCGTCAACGCCGCCTACGCCCAGGAAGCCCGGTGGGCCAGCGCGCATCCGCTGGAGGCCGAGACCCTGGCCCAGAAGGAGGCCGAATACAGCGACGCGGTGCGCGACCGGCAGGCCGGCTACAAGCGCCGCTGGGACGTGCACGGCGTGAACGACACCGCCTTCCTGCAGAAGTTCCAGCAGGCCGCCGACTGGCTGTCCGAGCGAAAGATCCTGCCGCAGAAGGTCGAGGTGAAGGACCACCTCGCCCGCATCTGACCTTTCGTACGCTTCCTTCAACGCCTGTTCAGGATCCTTCCATGACCGCACCCTGCCTCCCCGGCGGCCTGTCGCGCCGCACCCTCCTGCAGTGGGGCGCGGCTGGCGCCGTGTCGCCGCTGCCGGCCCTCGCCCAGCCCGCCCCCGACCTGCGCCGCGTGACCCTGCGCGTGGGCGACCAGACCGGCGCATCGCGCGGCCTGCTCCAGGCAGCGGGCCTGCTGGACGACGTGCCCTACCGGATCGACTGGTCCACGTACGCGGCGGCGGTCAACCTGCACGAGGCGCTGAAAGCGAATGCCGCCGATATCGGCAGCGCCAACGACTCGCCCACCGTCAGCGCCATCGCCGGGGGCTCGCGCATCCTGGCAGTGGCCAGCTGGACCAACGGCGGCAAGGGCACCTCGCTGCTGGTGCGCAAGGACAGCCCCATCCAGTCGGTGGCCGAACTGCGCGGCAAGACCGTCTCGCCGACCACGCGCGGCAGCGTGGCGCACTTCACCACGGTCGGCATCCTCAAGCAGGCCGGCATTGCGCCGGACGAGGTGAAGCTGGCCTTCCTCAACCCGAACGACGCCAGCGCCGCCTTCGGCAGCGGCAGCATCGACGCCTGGGCCATCTGGGGCATCTTCCGCGCACGCACCATCGGTGCGCTGGGCGCGCGGGTGCTGCACGACGGCGTGGGAATCAACAGCGGCCAGTCGGTGCTGAGCGCCACGCGCAGCGCAGTCGCCGATCCGGCCAAGCGCGCAGCCATCGCACATTTCGCGCAGCTCACCGACCAGGGCTACGCGTGGGCACGCGCCAACCCGGATGCCTACATCGACTGGTACTCGGCCTTCAGCAAGCAGGACAGAGCGGTCGTCGCCTCGCTGTACGAAGAAAACGCGGCCTACCGCCGCGTGCCCCTGGACAGCACTTTCGTGGCCCGCCTGCAGCGCACCCACGCGGTGTGGGTCGAGGCCGGCGTGCTCAAGGGCGGAATCGACTTCGACCAGTACGTGTACCGCGACCTGCCCATGGCGGCCGTGTCATGAACACCATCGATGCCGCCCTGCCGCACGCGGCGCCCGTCCGGGAAGCACGGCCGGCCCCCGCCGCCGCGCTGGTGCCCCGGGGCACCATCGAACTGCAGCGCATCCTGCCCGCGTCCACCCGCCGGCGCGGCGTGCCGCGCATCGTGCGTCGCTCCTTCGGGCCGCTGCTGCTGGTAGCTTGGTGGTACGCGCTCTCGGCCAGCGGCCTGCTGCCGGCCGAGGTGCTGGCAGGGCCGCAGACGGTGGTGTCGTCGGCCGCCGCCCTGTGGGCCTCCGGCGAGCTGCCGGACGCCATCGCCATCTCGCTGCAGCGCGCCCTGCTGGGGCTGGCCATCGGCGGCACCATCGGCACCGGGCTGGCCGTGCTGTCCGGCCTCACGCGCCTGGGCGAAGATCTGATCGACTCGGTGATGCAGATGCTGCGCACCGTGCCCAATGTGGCGCTGATCCCGCTGCTCATCATCTGGTTCGGCATCGGCGAGGAGCCGAAGGTGGCACTGATCGCCCTGGCCACCGCCTTCCCGCTGTACCTGAACGTCTATGCCGGCATCCGCAACGTGGACCAGGCGCTGGTCGAGGCCGGCCGCACGCTGGGCCTGTCACGCCCGGGCATGGTGGTCCACGTGGTGCTGCCGGGTGCGCTGCCCAACGCTTTGGTGGGCCTGCGCTACGCGCTCGCGGTGTCCTGGCTGGCGCTGGTGTTCGGCGAGCAGATCAATGCCACTGCGGGCGTCGGCTACCTCATGGGCACCGCCCGGGAGATGTTCCAGACGGACGTCATCGTGGTGTGCCTGGCGGTGTACGCCCTGCTGGGCCTGGCGGTGGACCTGGTGGTGCGCCTGCTCGAGCGGGTGTTGCTGGCCTGGCGCCCCGCGTTCGATGGAGCCTGACGCCATGGCGGACCACGCTTCCCCGCTGGCCGTCAGGGTGCGCGGCCTCACCCGGCGATTCGGCGAGCGTGCCGTCATCCGCGAGCTGGACCTGGACGTGAAGCCCGGCGAGTTCGTGGCGCTCATCGGCCGCTCCGGTTGCGGCAAGAGCACCCTGCTGCGCATCCTCTCCGACCTGGACCACGACATCGAAGGCAGCGTCGAAGTGCCCGTGCGCCGCGCCGTGGCTTTCCAGTCGCCGCGGCTCATGCCCTGGAAGCGCGTGTGGCGCAACGTCGCCCTGGCCCTGCCCGGTCCGCCCGACCGGGTGCGCGCGTACGCCGCGCTGGAGGAGGTGGGCCTCGCGCACCGCGCGCAGGCCTGGCCCAAGGTGCTGTCCGGCGGCGAGGCGCAACGTGCCTCCCTGGCCCGCGCCCTGGTGCGCGAGCCCGACCTCATGCTGCTCGATGAACCCTTCGGCGCGCTGGACGCCCTGACCCGCGCCAAGGCCCAGGACCTGGTCAAGGAATTGTGGCAGCGCCACCGCCGCGCCATCCTGCTGGTGACGCACGACGTGGAAGAAGCCCTGCTCCTGGCCGACCGCGTGCTGGTGATGGACGAGGGCGTCATCCGGCACGAACTGCGCGTCGGGCTGGCGCATCCGCGCTCGGTGGAGGACCCGGGCTTCAACGCCCTGCGCGTGCGCCTGCTGGGCTGGCTGGGCGTCGGGCACGCGGCCACAGCGCACGGCACCGCCGAGGCTCCGTCCCATGCCTGACGCCTTCATCCCCCAGGACCCCGACCCCCACCCTACCCAGGAGATCCGCGACATGTCCCTCGAATTCATCGGCTACATCGGCACCCAGCACAGTTCGGAAATCATCGACGCGCCCCGCTCCGGACTCGACCTGGCGCACGTCGAGCGCACCGCCCGCGCCCACGAGGAAGGCGGTTTCGATCGCGCCCTGGTGGCTTTCCATTCCACCTCGCCGGAGAGCATCCTGGTGGCGCAGCACGCTGCGTCGGTGACGAAGACACTGGGTTTCATGGTGGCGCACCGGCCGGGCTTCACCCAACCGACGCTGGCTGCGCGCCAGCTGGCCACGCTGGACCAGATCACCGGCGGCCGCTCGGCGGTGCACATCATTACCGGCGGCAACGAGTTCGAGATGCAGCAGGACGGCAGCTTTATCGACAAGGACGAACGCTACGCCCGCACCGACGAATACCTGGATGTCGTGCGCAAGGTGTGGACCAGCGACCAGCCGTTCGACCACGAAGGCCGCTTCTACCGCCATGCACAGGCCTTCTCGCACGTGCGCTCGCCGCAGCGTCCCCATATCCCGGTGTACTTCGGCGGCGCATCGGACGCCGCCATCCAGGTGGCAGGCAAGCACGCCGACGTGTATGCGCTGTGGGGCGAGACCCACGAGCAGGTGCGGGAGACCGTGCGGCGCGTACGCGAAGCCGCAGCCCGCCACGGCCGCACGGTGCGCTTCAGCCTGTCGCTGCGCCCCATCCTGGCCGGCACCGAGGCTGCCGCCTGGGCCCGGGCCGACAGCATCCTGGAGCAGGCCCGCGAACTGGCCACGCGCCAGGGCAGGCTGCACAGGCCGGTGCCCGCCAATGTCGGCTCGCAACGCCTGCTGGCTGCCGCCGCGCAGGGCCCGCGCCTGGACAAGCGCCTGTGGACCGGCATCTCGGCATTGCTGGGAGCACAAGGCAACTCGACCGCTTTGGTCGGCACGCCGGAACAGGTGGCCGACGCGCTGCTGGACTACCGTGACCTGGGCATCAGCACCTTCCTGATCCGCGGTTTCGACCCGCTGGCCGATGCCATCGCCTACGGCCGCGACCTGCTGCCGCTGGTGCGCGCGCAGGCCGCGATCCGCCCGGATCTGTCCCACGTCGCTTCTGCCAACGCCAGCCAGGGCGCCGATGCCGTCGCAGCCTGACCGCATGCGCTTCACCTCCACCCATTGGGGCGTGTACCGCCCGGTGGTCGTCCAGGGCCGCCTTGCCGGCATAGCCGCACCATGGTCAACGTGGTCTACGCGCTGCAGCGCGCGCGCCACGGCGAGCAGCCCTTCTGGATGGCGATGACACTGGCCGCGCTGCTCGATGCGGTGGACGATTTCATTCCCGTGGACCGTCCAGGCCCGGCACTCCGACATCGTACTGCCCGCCACCACGGCACTGGAGCGTGACGACATCGGCAGCGCCGGCAGCCTGGACAAGCATGGCAACGCCAACCTCGTCGGCACTGGGGCCAGCGAAATCAGTCCTCGCCGACGCGGACGCCCCGCAGCTTGGCGATGAGTTCCACCCGGTTGCGGGCCCCCAGCTTCTGCAGGATGG
Source organism: Paracidovorax cattleyae (assembly GCF_900104515.1). GTDB lineage: Bacteria > Pseudomonadota > Gammaproteobacteria > Burkholderiales > Burkholderiaceae_C > Paracidovorax > Paracidovorax cattleyae. Next base: position 12,346 of record NZ_FNJL01000045.1, on the reverse strand, counting down.
CCGTGAGGTGCTCCTTCACGGTGTGCTCCGAAAGATGCAGGGCGTTCGCAATGGGCTTGTTCGGCATGCCGTCGAGCACGCGCATCAGGATGTCGCCCTGCCGCGGCGTGAGCCCCAGGTCCGCCGGCGCCAGCTGTATGTCGAGGGGTCCGGCCGGTCCATTGAACGGGCCGGCATCCAGCGTCGTCGTGCAGGAGTCGAACCAGACATCGCCGCGGAGCAACGCCGTCACGGCAGCGTGGAAGGTCTCGGGTGGCTCCCGCTTGTGGATAAAGCCGTGCGCGCCGCTCGCACGGGCCTTCAGGGCGATCGCCGGGTGGTCGTCCTCGCTGACGACCAGGACACGGCTTCGGGGTGACATCGCAAGCAGCTTGTCGACGAGCGGGGTGGCGGGGCCGTCAGCGAGCCAGAAGTCCACCAGCGCCAGGATGGGCGACCCGTGCGATGCGACGACACGCAGCGCCTCCACAGCATCGAAGGCATGGCGGGCACTGGTGATCCCGGGATGCAGTCCGATGAAGTCGGCCAGGCCCTGGGCGACGAGAGGGTGGTCATCGATGACGAGCGCGTAGCTGGCGGGGACCAAACGGGTGAACGGAGACAGGGACATCGTGTGCATTCGGCCGGTGCAGCCGAATCGACAAAATGCAACGCGACAGAGGGCTGGAGCGTAACCGCCACCTCCTTGATTCCTTGCGAAAACCCCTTCCGCCACCCAGGATGGAACGTACGTGACTGCCAGCGGCCCGGCTATCGGCTATGCCAGATGGAACATGCCGCGCTCGGAAACTCCTGAAGACCGGATCAGAACACTCGGAAAGCCCACTCTGCATTCGCCCTTCCCCGGCTTCGCACACCGGACTTTGCCCAGGCTCACGGCTTCCGGCGGTTGCAGTGGTCTGAAAAACTCCGCCGCTGCCATCTCTCAGGGCCACCAGCGCGACACACTGGTTCTGGTAGGTGAATTCCACCTTGCAGTCACGAGTGCCTGCGACCTTGCAGTTGTCCAGCGCTTGCGTTCGAACTGGATCGCCGCGTGATCGTGGAAGCCGCGACGCCCGGCAAGCCCCGTGAGATCGAGGTCGGCATTCTCGGCAACGACGATCCCCAGGCCTGCCCAACTGCCCCCCGCCATTGCCAGCCGTGCCCTGGCCCTGCAGGCATTTTCCGCACTGGATTGCGCGGGCCTGGCACGCGTCGATTTCTTCTACCCCGACCGCACCGGCGAGCTCTTCCTGAACGAGGTGAACACCATGCCAGGCTTCACCCGGACATCCATGTACCCGGAGCTCTGGCGCGCAGCAGGCATGGGCTACGCCGAACTGGTGTCGCGCCTGATCGAGCTGGCACTGGAGCGCCGCCAGCCGGCCCCGTCCGGGCCTTCAGCGCTTGAGGCCGAAGGCGCTCAGCATCTGCTCGGTCTGCTTCTGCATCTGCTCCTGCATCTGCGTGAACATGGCCTGCGACTGGTCGCGGTACTGGCCCACCATGCCCTGGTAGAGCGGCGATTGCGGGTTCATGAACTGCGTCCACATCTCGGGCGTGAAGCCCTTCGACTGCTCCGCCATGCGTGCCTGGAAGTCCGAGAACATCTGCACGTTCTTCTCCAGGTAGGCGCCCATGAAGCCCTGCATGGCGTGGCCATAGAAGCGGATGATGTTGGCCAGCACGGTCTCGGTGAACATGGGTGCGCCGCCGGCCTCCTCTTCCAGGATGATCTGCAGCAGGATGCTGCGCGTCAGGTCCTCGCCGGTCTTGGCGTCGCGCACGGCCACTTCCTCGCCGTCGATGACGAGCTGCTTGACCTCCGCCAGCGTGATGTAGGTGGAGGTGGAGGTGTCGTAGAGCCGGCGGTTCGGATACTTCTTGACGACCCGCTGCGGGCTGCGGGGCGAGGGGGATTCGGACGGGGTATCGGACACGGCAGGCTCCTTGCGCACCTGGAGCCAGGAATGGCCCCAGAACTTTTCGTTATGGCTGTGTACCCGATTCTAGGGAGGGGGGCACAGCCGGGCCGCAAAGGAATACCCTGACGCGGCGACGGGATCACATCCGGAGCCATTCCGCTGTGCGGCATGTGGCCCATCCATGCCTTAAGATGGGCTGCCCCATCCTTTCCACCGGCACCCATTCCGGAGGCTCCTTGCTCCCACCCCTGTGCATGGCCCTGTTGACCGCCGCGCTGCCCGCCAGCGCGGGATTCGTGCAGCCCGCGCCTGCTCAGCCGTCCCCGGCGGCGAGCGCCGCACAGCTGGCCGGGGGCGCCCGCCGCAACGAGGAGTGGCTCACCATCCACGGCTTTCCCGAGGTGCCCGATGGCGATCTGGTGCAGATCAATCCGACCGCGCAGCCCTGGCAGGACCAGGTCGCGGTGGATCTGCGCGTATCGCGCAGCGCCATGCGCATGAACTACCGCAACGTGCCCTACCGGTCCTACCAGGGCATGGCCGTGTTCGATTGCGTGCGCCGCAAGGGCTGGTACCTCTCGCTGCAGTATTACCAGGAGCCGCTGTGGCGTGGCCCCGTCACCGCCCGGCTCGACTTCCGCGAGCATGAGGCGCCGGTGACCTTTGCGGGCGTCCCGGGCGACCCTGCCGACAAGCTCGTCCGCGCCGCCTGCCGCAATCGCTAGCCGCAACGGCCCGCCCGCCCATGCCCACGGGCATCGTCGCCATCGGCCGACAGGCGAGCCTGCGCCCGGTGCCTAGATTGGAAGCTTTCACCTTTCCAGGAGCTTTCCCATGGCATCTCCCTCCAACGGACCTTCCGCTTCCGCATCCACCCGGGGCCGCCGCATCGCCCTGCTCGTCACCGACGGCTTCGAGCAGGCCGAGCTGGCCGGCCCCCGCGACGCCCTGAAGGGCGCCGGGTACGAGGCGCTGATCGTGGCCCCGAAGCCGGGCCAGGTCCAGGGCTTCAACCACGTGGACAAGGCCGACCGTTTCGATGTCGACCAGACGCTGGACCAGGCATCGCCCGATGCGTTCGACGCGGTCGTGCTGCCCGGCGGCGTGGTGAACGCGGACGAGCTGCGCACCAATGAACAGGCCCGGGCCTTCGTGCAGGCGATCGACCGCGCGGGCAAGCCGGTGGCCGTGATCTGCCACGGCGCGTGGCTGCTGATCGACGCGGGGCTCGTCAAGGGCAAGACCCTGACCAGCTGGCCCAGCCTGGCCACCGACCTGCGCAATGCGGGCGCCCAATGGGTGGACCGGCCCGTCCAGGTCGAAGGCCGGTGGATCAGCAGCCGCAAGCCCGACGACATCCCGCAATTCAACGAACAGATCCTGAAGACGCTCCAGCGGGGCGCCGGCACGGAACGCGAAGCCCGCAGCTGACCCCGGGAGGCACACCATGGTGACCCAGCCCGACTCCCCCGACGGCAGGCCCCGCAAGGATCCGGACCGCCCCAGCCCCACCTTCGTGGAAACCGACGACCGCCGCAGCATCGATAAGAAGCCCCACCCGCCCTCGCACGGCGAGGCAGCGGAGCCGGACCGGAAAGAAACCCGCCCGGACGGCCTCACAGACTGAAACGGTGCTGCCGCCGCCCCGGCCTATCATCGTCCCGCCATTCGAAGAGGCCCGCGCGCCGGGCCCCGTCCAGGGAGGGACCATGCCACCGTTTCGACCAGCGCCGCCGGCCCGCGCGGCGCGCGCCATGCACCACGCCATCCTCGCCGCCGCGCTGGCCTGCCTGGCCGCGCCGGGCGGCGCCCAGCCGGTCTATCGATGCGGCAACGCCTACGGCGAGCAGGCCTGCGAAGGCGGCCGCGTGGTGGACACCGCCCCGCAGGTCATCGCTTCCGGGCCTGCACGGGGGACCGCCACCGTCTATCTCTGCCGCGCCCGGGCCGGCGGGAGGTTCTGGACGCCCCGGCACTGCCATGAGCACGGAGCCTGGGTGGACCGCACCGAGACCGTCCCGGCAGGCATGCGGTGGGAAGACCAGCGCGCCGCCGCCATCGCCCAGCGCAAACAGATGGCCGCACTCGCGGCGCCCGCGCCCCGCCCGCGCGGGGCCCAGGGCCCGCGGCGTTCGCCTCGCCCGGAAGACCCTGGCGACGCCTGCGGCAGACAGGAGACGGCCGCCGGCGATCGGCACGCGCCGCGCCCCCGCGGCCGCCAGGCCAGGGCACGTTGCTGAGCGTTCAGGCGGCCTTGCGGAACAGCTGCAACGCACTGCTCGCACTGGCGACCAGCTCCGCAGTCTGCAGGAGATGCGGGCTCACCTGTTCCATGCGCTCCGGCGTCAACCGGACCAGCGGCCCCGCCACCGTCACCACGCCGATGGCCACGCCGGAGGCATCGCGGATGGGCGCGGCCATGGCGGACATCCCGGGCGGGAACATGTCGGAGATCATGCTGTAGCCGCGCTGGCGCGCCTGCTTCAAGAATTTCATCGTGTCCTCGATGGTCCTGGGCGCGTCGGGACCATGGTCCTGCGCACTGAGGCGACAACGGCTCCGGGCCGCCGGCCCCGCCACTGACACCGAACTCCGCGGCCGCGGACCTGAAGGAAGTGCTGCACGCCCGGTGACAAGGACTTCCCCAAGGTCGGAGGCAATCCCGGCAACCAGAACTATTCGGAGCTGGCCAGGATCGACAGGAAGTCGGTGGGCAGCCTGGGCGGCGCCTGGCTGAACCGCATCGAACGCGGCCTCACCACCGGCACCAACCAGAGCACCACGGTCGTCGTCGATGGCGTGCTCTACCCCGAGCCGGCGCTGGGCAAGGTGATCGCCGTCGATGGCAAGACCGGGGCCACGAAATGGAAGTGGACCACGCCCTACGGCGGCATCACCCGGCGCGGAGCGGCCGTCGCCAAGGACCTGGGCCCGGTCTGCACCGCGGCGGCCGGCAACCGGCGGGTGGCGCTCAAGGAGCGGGCGCACCTGGGCGTCGATGCCCTCATGGACCACGCCTGCAATGGCACCGGCGGGCCGGCCGGGTGACCCCCGATTCACCGCGCGGCGCGATGATCGTCCTGCACCTGGTCGTGGACGTGCGCGACGCCATGGGCGCCAACACCGTCAACACCATGGCCGAGGCCGTGGCCCCGCTGGTGGAGGAGATCACCGGCGGCACGGTGCGCCTGCGCATCCTGTCCAACCTGGCCGACCTGCGGCCCGTGGTGGTGCAGGAGCTCAAGGAATTGAAGCTCTACGACCTGTTCGAGCAGAACGCACAGGCCACGCAGGACACGCGGCGCGCGGCCCCAGGCCGCGCGCCGCGCTGAAGACGGGGAGCGCACGGCATGGATCCGCAACTCCTCAACGACATCGCCGTCGCCGTCGCCGTCGCGGCCGCCATGGGGCTGGTCGGCGCCGTGGTGTTCGCCGCCATCGGACTGGTCTCGGGCACCGACGAGACCACCACGCTCGCGCCGCTCACGCTGCTGGTGCTGCTGCTGGGCGTGCCGCACATCGCCCTGCGCAAGATGGTCTCGGGCGCCATCGTGGCGGCCTTCGTGGCCGTGCCGCTGGCCGTGCTGTTCGCCGTCATGCTGGCGCCGTTCGGCGCCGCCATCACCAAGACGGCACCCTGGATCTTCCTGGCCGCCGCACTGCTCATCGCCTATTTCTCGGCCGGACGCTGGGCCTCGGTGGCACTGCTGGTGCCCTTCGGGGTGGTCATCATCGCGCTGCAGGCCCTCACGGCGAAATACCAGGTCAAGCTCAGCATCAGCTACTTCCTGGGCATCGCCATCGGGCCGCTGATCGCCGACCTGTTCACGGTGATCGCGCCGGCCGGCCGCCAGCGCATGCTGCGCGAGCCGGTGCGCCAGTTCAACCTCGCGCCGGACGTGAAAGGCTGGTCGGGCTACTTCCCCAACCCGCTGCGGGTAATGGACCGCGTGCAGACCCGCTGGACGCTGCTCACCGCCACCATCTCCAGCGCCACCTTCGTCTTCAGCCCCGTGGCCATGACCGTGGTGCTGGGCGAACTGGTGGGCTCGCGCATCAAGCACGCCTACCACCGCCTGACCACGGTGCTGAGCGCGCGCAACGGCGTGACCGAGGCCACCTACATCGCCGCGGCGCTGATCCCGCAGATCGCCTTCGGCCTGCCGCTCGGCCCCGTGGCCGCCGGCCCGGCCGCGCCGCTGTTCAACGCACCGCCGCGCTTCACCGTCGATGCCGCCACCGGCCAGACTGGGCCTGCTCGTGATCCTGACCATGGGCCTGATGGGGGGGCTGCTGTCGCGCCATTTCGGGTTCAACACCGGCGTGCAGTTCATGGGCTACTACACCGCGGTGCTCAGCGTGCCGGCGCTGGTCAAACTGTTCTGAAGCCTGCCCCGGGCCCCTGCAGCGATGGTCCGACCCTACACTGGCGGACCATCGCAACCCCGCGGAGAGAGAAAGAAAAGCCCATGGCAGCACACACCGCCACCGTCGCCTGGCAGCGCGGCACGGACGATTTCCTGGACAGGCGCTACCACCGCGCCCACACGTGGCAGTTCGATGGGGGAACCACCGTGGCGGCCTCGTCTTCGCCCCACGTGGTGCCCCTGCCCTATTCCGACGCGGCCGCGGTCGATCCCGAAGAGGCCTACATCGCCTCGCTCTCCAGCTGCCACATGCTGTGGTTCATGGACTTCGCCAGCCGCGCGGGCTACCGCCTCGACAGCTACACCGACGCGGCCACCGGCACCATGGCGAAAAACGAGGCCGGCCAGATCGCCGTGACCCATGTGCAGTTGCGGCCGGTGACACGCTTCGACGCGATGCACGCGCCCACCGCGGAGCAACTGTACGCCCTGCACCACCAGGCCCACGCGTCGTGCTTCCTGGCGAACTCGGTGAAGACACGCATCGATTGCAAGCCGGTGCTGGAAATCAGCGGAAATTAAAAAGCCCTCTTTCGAGGGCTTTGCTTTTAGGCAGGAAGGGAAACATCCGTCCTGATGGCTGGCGCATTTCCCGTCGGACTTCCGGTAGCCAGGCCCGCCACGCGAACCGCAGCCACCCCGGCTTCCTCCGCCCCCCCGCGCCGCCCGTGAAAGAAGCCCGGCCACGGGTACGGCCCTGTCCACCGCCGCGTGACGAACCTCCGCCGCCTCGCCGGCCTCGCGCAGCCGCCTCACCAGCCACGGCACCCAGGAGCGCAGCCATCAATGCAGAGCGGCGCTTCATGGCTCTTTCGTCCCTTCTTTGCCGGTGTGTGGGTTCACATTGCCCTTCGTGCTCCAGTTGTCCAGCCTGGTACCGTTCGGATTGGTGGCGTGGCTCGGCGCCACATGGGTGCCGTCCTTGCGGGTGTAGCCGCTCACCGGGTGGCTGGAGCCGTGGCTGCCGCTGGAACCGGCGCTGTGATGGCTGCCGGAATGGCCGCCACCGTGGCCCCCGCCACCTTTGGCGATGGCGAAGGAGCACAGCGACAACGCCGCGATCAGGAACAGGGATTTCTTCATGTTGTGTTTCCTCTCACGCCGAGATGGGCGCGAAGGCATCCTGCAAGGAAACATTCAGCAACACAAGGGCGGCGCGTCAAAGCAGTTTCACGTACTGCCGGTTGCCCGTCAGCGCGACCGAAATGGTGCCGGAACCCACCGACAGGAACTGCCCGGTGCCGCCCGCACCGCCATATTGCGACGCGGCAGCCCGGTTGCCCGACGTGGCCGTGTAGTCGCCGATGGCCCGGGTGCCCGATGCACCGATCGGGCCGGCGGACAGGAAGCGCTCGACCGTGGCGCAGGTGCTGCGGTGTCGGAAGAACGCCTCAACCGCAAGCTGAGGCGCCCTCCCTTGGCCCGGCCGGAGAGAGGGAGAGGGAAAAGGCGTCAGGCCGGCAGGTGCCGCAAAGACCCGGAACTGCCAGGCAGGCGGAATACCGAGACCGCGCCCACCAGTTGCTCGGCCTGTGCCTTGAGGCTGGACGCTGCCGCCGCACTTTCCTCGACCAGCGCGGCATTCTGCTGCGTGGCCTGGTCCATCTGCGTGACGGCTTCGCCGACCTGCGACACCCCGTCGCTCTGCTCGCGCGTGGCGATGCTGATCTCCGAGACGATGGCTGCCACCTTCTGGATGAGCTCCATCGCGGCCTGCACGGCGGAGCCCGCCTGCTCCGCCTGCTGCGATCCGTCCTGCACCCGGTGGGTGCTGGTGGCGATCAGTTCCTTGATGTCCTTGGCAGCCGAGGCGCTGCGCTGGGCCAGGCTGCGCACCTCGCCGGCCACCACGGCGAACCCGCGCCCCTGCTCGCCGGCGCGCGCAGCTTCCACCGCCGCGTTCAGCGCGAGGATGTTGGTCTGGAACGCGATGCCGTCGATCAAACCGATGATGTCGGCGATGCGCCGCGAGGCCTCGTCGATGGAGCGCATGGTGCCCACCATCGTGTCCACCGCCTCGCCGCTGCGCGCCGCGGCCGACGCGGCATCCTGCGCCAGCGCGCTGGCCTGCCGGGCATTGTCGGAGTTCTGGCGCACGGTGGAGCCGAGCTGTTCCATCGATGCCGCGGTCTGCTCCAGGGCCGAGGCCTGCTCCTCCGTACGAGAGGACAGGTCGAGGTTGCCCTGCTCGATCTCGGCGCTGGCCGTGGCCACGCTTTCCGCGTTGGCGCGCACCCCGCCGACCACCTGCGACAGGCTGTTGCGCATACCGGCCAGGGCCTGCATAAGCTGCGCGGCCTCGTCGCGGCCCCGGGGCGCGATGGACATGGTCAGGTCGCCGGAGGCCACGCCCTGTGCGATCACCACGGCCTCCCGGATGGGACGGGTGATCAGGCGCGTGATCCACCAGGCCAGGGCCACCGCGATGGCCACGGCCGCCGCCACGAGGCCCGCCAGCGTCCACACCGCGCGGCCATAGACGGTGCGCACGTTCTGCTCGGCGATATCCGCGGACTTGCGGTTGAAATCGGCGAGCGTTCCCAGGGCGCCGGCCATGGCATCGAAAGCCTGCTCCGACTCCCCGAAGAACATCCGGGTCGCCTCGGCCCGCGCATCGGGCGGCAGCGCGAGCAGCCGGGCCTGCGCCTTCGCATAGGCATCGCGCGCCGCGCGGTACTCGCCGAACAGGCGCTGCTCCTCGCCCGGCGTGACGAGGGGGACATAGACCTGCTCGGACTCCGCGAACTGGGCCATGCGGTGCGCCAGTTCCTCCCGGCGCTTCGCCGTGGTCTCGTTCGGCTCCGCCAGGAACAGTTCGCTCTCGGTGCGGCGCACGCGGTTGGCCGCGGTACGGGCATTGCCGATCGCCTGCACGCTCGGCAGCCAGTTGGTGGCGAGGTCTTCGGCGCCGGCCTGGATGGTGCGCATCTGCATCCACGCGGCCAGGCCCATGGCCAGAGTCAACGCGGTCGTGAGGGCGAAGGCAATGGCCAGCTTGAGGCCGATGCGGAGGTGGTGGAGGTTCATGGCGCAGGTCCGGGAGGTGATGTGGCTATTGGGAAACCGGGTACCTGAATGGATGCTGACTTGGCGATGGAACATGGCTATGGTGGCATCAGGGTTCTGCAGTTTCCGGAGGGTGGAACCCTGCCGTGACTTCACCGGGCATTGGGTCAGCGGGGTCGGTGCCACCCAAGCGAGACAATGTCCAGCGTGATGGCAGGTCGCATCACCCATGGGCATCGCCGGCAGCAGTGGCACTGCGACGCCCCAGGTGTAGCCCGACTCGGCGCGCACGCGGCCCTGCAGCTCACCCAGCGGATCATCCACCGGGCGGCGGTAGGCGCGCTCGAATTCCTGCCGCTCCTGCGGCGTGAGCCGATCCGGGGTGGCCGGCGCCTCGGCAGCGCCAGGCGCAGCACCATCGGCCTCGGCCGGCCCGGCGGACGCGGCCCGCGCGGTGGCCACCAGCTCGGCGGCTTCGCGCTCCACGAAGTGCTGCACATGGGCCGGCATGCCGCCGCCCTCCAGCCGGGCCAGCAGCTCCACTGCGTTGCGCCGCGTGTCGCCGCTCGAGCGCTGTGCGACAGCCCGCAGTTCCTTCAGCAGGTTGCCGCCCTGGGGCGATCCCAAAGCGCCGGCTTCTTCGGACTGGGCTGCTGCACCCGCAGGCGTGGCTTCGGGCTGCGGCGCCGGCTGCTTCCTCCGGCGTCTCGCCGATGGCCTCCAGCTCCTCCTCGCGCGCAGCGGCACGCTCCACGCGCTCCGCCAGCACCGCACGCTCGGCCTTCTGCTCGGCGCTCAGGCCCACGCTTCCGACGATGACTTCCAGCTCCGCCAGCCGCGTGACCGCCGCGGCCGTGTCGGCAGTGTCAGCCGCCGGGCCCGGGCGCCGTGCGGGCTGATCGGGCAGAGAGTAGGGGAGCATGTCTTCGGCAGGCGTGCCGTAGGCTTTCGCTGCGGCCACGCCTGGTCCACGATGAAATCCTGGTTCGCCTGCGCGATCTGGGCGTCCGCGTCGGCGACCTTGCGACGCATGGCCTCGCTCTGCTTCCCGCGCCAGTGGTCCGCGTTGTCCCGGAAGAACGCCGCGACACCAGAATGGGGCGCGAACAGGTGGGGCACAGCCCCGGCGTTGTTGTTCACGCCCTCGGCCAGCTGCACCACGGTATCGGTCGCCGCCTCGCCCCAGGTACGCTCTGCGGGTTTCTTGGGCTGGGGCTTGAAGCAGGCCATCTCGAAAAGGTCGGAGCCGCCACCGGCCGCGGCATGGTCATCACCTCGCGCCATCGCGAGCAAATCCTGGGGCATAGACACACCTTTGAAGTGAACCCCAGAAGGCTGGCAGGCCTGGTACGGTCTTTGGAAGCCCTGCTATAGTATTTCAGCTGTTATAAATTTCTAGCGTTCGCGAATTTGGAAATGATGTGAAAAGAGTTCTGAATATCCTTTTGATCGCTTGTTTTATTTCCTTAATCCACGGATGCGCAGTCCAAGACGCGGCCCAAAAAGCATCTCAGAAAGCCACACGCAAATTTCCTGAAATCGAGCGCGTAGACGGAATTTTATTCGATGGGACAAAGTTCCGAATTGAGGCATCTCCGTTCGTACTAGGAGGAAAGCTCTACTATGCTATTCGGACCGAGTCCAAGAAGCCAGAGCTGGTCATTTATGAGAGCCAACCAAAGACAGAAATTGCCAGACTCCCGTTTGACTATGAGTATATAAGTGCCACGGTTAACAATGGCAGGCTTTATGTCTTTGGAACTCTTCATCAACCTGGCCCTATTGGCGGAGGTACAGCGGTTTATATGACAACAACGGAAGACTTAAAACAGTGGACAACGCCTGCTGAAGTCTTTTCCGCTCCACCACATATCAGGATATTCAACACATCCGTGGCGTTTGCAAAAAGCAAGGCTGTGATGGCATACGAAACAATCGGCCCATCTATCGGATTTACCATTCGCTTTTCCACCACCGACCAATTGGTGAGAAAAAAATTCTCTCCAACTGGTGGCACACTTCACCCAGAACGGTATGCCGCAGCGCCAACGATAAAATACTCGAACGGTATTTTCTATGTCTTGTATCTGCGAGCAATTGGTTCTCCAACAGTATTCAAAACTTATGTTGCGCGCACAACCGATTTGGTGAATTTTACCTTGATTTCTTCCGCTGAATCATCTGATGGAACAGGTATTTCACGGCAACTGCCTCTGTTGGAACCCGCACCCAGAGAGGGGATAAATACATCGGATGTGGATTTAGTTGAATATGAAGGCGAAACCGTCATGCTGTATGCTGACGGCAATCAAGGCAACTGGCACGATGTAAGAATGGCCAAGTTCTCTGGTTCGCTGGACCGTTTTATGATTCAGCACTTTGACGCCGGGTCGGAGTTTCAATTGGGAAATTCACAGTTCCGGCCGACGACACAGCAAGTCGATAGAATTTTTAAGTTTCTGGAAGTGGGCGCCAGTTACTTTTTCGACGCACCAGTAGAAATATCATCAGCACCCGATGGCACGGTTGTTAGAAAATATAAAAGCGGAGTTATTGCAAAGTACGAGGCAGGCAGATTATTCTATCGTGCAGAAGGGCAGGAATGGCTGCCCATCGGAAGTGCATCGGATTTTCTCCCAGCTCTTGAAGAGAATGGGTTCTAAGAGGGTGTAGACGAAATCAACTGGCCTGAACATTGCGAGTGATCTGCCCTAGATGCAGGAGATGGCAATGACGGAGTACAGGTCTGGCGATGGCGAGAAGGTAGTTAACCGAGGCGGCAGACCTGGGGCGTTGACGCCGCAACACATCCTGCTTTTACGCGAGATCGTTTCCCGGATGCCGCATGCGACGCTCGATGAACTCGCTGCCGAGCTCGGTCATCTTGGCGGGGTGCATGTCTGCACGGCAACCATCCGCAGGACGCTGCGTGCGCAAGGCGTCGTGCGCTCCATGCCAGCGCGGCAGGCCCGAAGTGAGTCCGTCAAGCCAGTTGCCCCGGTCACC
>NZ_FNJL01000020.1:83602-104039 GCF_900104515.1 Paracidovorax cattleyae | reverse complement strand
CTTCGCCGCTGACATCTGTCGGGTAGGGCTTGCGGGGCATCTGCAAACTCTACCCTCGGCTCCGCGCTCAGGAAGCAAAGTTCATAACACGCTCTAGGGGCGAAGACCCGGCCCTGGCTTGCTGGACGGGGCGAGGAGGCGAACGGGTGCCTACGAGGGTGATTCCGCTCTCGATGCGGGCCGCTGTTTCCGGGCAAGCGGGGCGACAGTGGCAGCAGCTTGCGTCGTCTGCCACGCTCGCTCGTTCTGTTGCTTGACCTCGTTGATCTGTTGACGCCACGAGGCGAGCCGCTCGCGGTGGGCACACATCGCACGCTCGTGCTCCGTCTCAGATGGACTGCGTGATCAGGCCGATGTTCGCGAGCAATTCCTTCGCCCGCCGTGCGTTGTTGTTGTTGTTGTTGTTGTTGTTGTTGTTGTTGTTGATGTTGATGTTGATGTTCTTCAACTTGACACCATTGGGCAGCTCAACATTGCACTCGCGGATGCGACCCTTGCTGAGTGCTTGTTGAATGTCGGCGATGCTCGGCTCAGTCCTGCGATTCATGGAGTCCCATTCCCAGTTAAGGCAAACAGCCCTCATCCTAGCAAGCTCAACATTCTTCGTTCTCAGGGATCGCTTGATCGTTTTCCCGGCGTCAGTGATGCAGAAGTAAACGTGCCATGGCGGTTGCGGTGCAGATGCGGAACAGCGGTTTTCATGGGCTTGCGTTGACCCATTGCCTGGATCACCGGCCTCAGAAGTAAAAAACCCGCACCAGCTAGGCTGATGCGGGTTTCGGCTGTTTTGGTGGCGCTTCACGGATTCGAACCGCGGACCTGTGGATTATGATTCCATCGCTCTAACCGACTGAGCTAAAGCGCCTGAGCCCTCAAGTATAGCGCTTTTTTCAGAGCGCACAACAACTTCCTGCAGCTGCGGGCCAGGCCGGCAGGCGTCTCCAGCAGGCCGGGCCGTAGAATTCCACGCTTCAGCCCCTGGATGAACACCATGACCCGCTGCAAGCCCCCCACGACCCGCCTTCCTTTCCGCTCCAGGCCCCGCGCAGCCGCCCTGCTGCTGGCGCTCGGCGCGGTCGCCCCCGCCTTCCTGCCTGCCCCGGGCGCCGCGCAGGAAGTGCAGCCCGGCATGGGCAACGTGCGCAACTTCCCGGAAGCCGCCCAGCGCGGCACCCTGGTGATCCTCAGCACGGCCGAGGCGCAGCTCAATGGCAGCACCGTCCGCACGGCGCCCGGCCTGCGCATCTTCAGCCCGCAGAACACGCTGGTGATGGCCCACTCGGTGATCGGCCAGTCGTTCACCGTCAACTACACGATCGAGCCCGCCACCGGCCTGCTGCACACCGTGTGGATCCTCACCAAGGCGGAGGCCGCGGTGCCCCGCAAGGGCAGCGGCGGCGGCTCCTTCCTCGATTCGCTGTTCGGCTCCGGCAGTTGAGGATGGGCGCGGGCCGCCCGCAGCGCCCGCCACCGCTCCTCCCCACGCCTCCCCCTGATTTCTTCTGGCAGTTCCCGGCGCGGCCCGCACCCGGCCGGCACGGCACTGCCACTCCCTCTTTCCGGAATTCCGCCATGGCCAAAAAAGTCTTCGTCAAAACCTTCGGCTGCCAGATGAACGAGTACGACTCGGACAAGATGGTGGACGTGCTGCATGCCGCCCAGGGCTACGAACCCACGCAGAACGCCGAAGAGGCCGACCTGATTCTGTTCAACACCTGCTCCGTGCGCGAGAAGGCGCAGGAGAAGGTCTTCAGCGACCTGGGCCGCTTCAAGCACCTGAAGGCCCGCGGCGTGAAGATCGGCGTGGGCGGCTGCGTGGCCAGCCAGGAGGGCGACGAGATCATCAAGCGCGCGCCCTACGTCGATGTGGTCTTCGGCCCCCAGACCCTGCATCGCCTGCCGGAGCTGCTGGCGCAGCGCGAGGCCCTGGCCCGCCCGCAGGTGGACATCAGCTTTCCCGAGATCGAGAAGTTCGACCACCTGCCCCCGGCGCGCGTCGAGGGCGCGAGCGCCTTCGTCTCCATCATGGAAGGCTGCAGCAAGTACTGCAGCTACTGCGTAGTGCCCTACACGCGCGGCGAGGAAGTCAGCCGCCCCTTCGACGACGTGCTGGTCGAAGTGGCGGGCCTGGCCGACCAGGGCGTGAAGGAAGTGACCCTGCTCGGCCAGAACGTGAACGCCTACCTGGGCAGCATGGGCGGCACGGCCGAGGTGGCCGATTTCGCCCTGCTGCTGGAATACGTGGCGGACATCCCGGGCATCGAGCGCATCCGCTTCACCACCAGCCACCCCAATGAATTCACGCAGCGCCTGATCGACGCCTACGCGCGCATCCCCAAGCTGGTCAGCCACCTGCACCTGCCCGTGCAGCACGGCTCCGACCGCATCCTGATGGCCATGAAGCGCGGCTACACGGCCATGGAATACAAGAGCACCATCCGCAAGCTGCGCGCCATCCGGCCCGACCTGGCCATGAGCAGCGATTTCATCGTCGGCTTCCCCGGCGAGACCGAGGACGACTTCGGCAGGATGATGAAGCTCATCGACGACATCCACTTCGACAACAGCTTCAGCTTCATCTTCAGCCCGCGCCCCGGCACGCCCGCCGCCAGCCTGCACGACGACACGCCGCACGAGGTCAAGCTGCGCCGCCTGCAGGAGCTGCAGGCCGTCATCAACGCCAACATCAAGTCGATCAGCGAAAGCCGCGTGGGCACCGTGCAGCGCATCCTGGTGGAAGGCGCGTCCAGGCGCGACGGCAGCGAACTCATGGGCCGCACCGAATGCAACCGCGTGGTCAACTTCGCGGGCCATCCGCGGCTCGTCGGGCAGATGGTCGATGTCACCATCACCGAGGCCAAGGCCTACACGCTGCGCGGCGAGGTGGTCACGGCGGACCACGGCGCGCTGGCCGCGCACTGAGGCAGAGGGCCGCATGGGCTTCGCCGCGCGCCTCTTTCGCCGCCAGCAGGGCGTCGCCGCCCTCGGGGGACTGTCGTTCCAGCAGATGCTGCTGCTGGCCTTCCTGCTCATCGCCGGGTTGCAGGGCGCCAGTTCGCTGCGCGCCATCTTCACGCTGGAGCAACTCATGGTCCAGAGCCGCAACGGCGCGGCCGAGGCCATCCAGCTCAATGCCGCGGCCCAGAGCCTGAACGCCCGCGGCCAGACGCTGGAGCGCGCCGCCCGGCAATCGCTGGTGCTGGCCGACCGCTCGCTGCGCCGCCGTTTCGACGACCTCTCGCGCGAGGCCCACGAGATCCTGCAGCGCCTGGAAACCAAGGGCCTGCCGCCGGAACTCGGGGCGCAGTGGCGCGCCCACCTCGCCCAGGTCACCGCGCTGCTCGACGGCCCGCCGGCCCTCTCGCTGGACAACGAACGCGCCGTGGCCGGGCTCTTCCTGGAGCTCGACGGCGTGAACGGCGCCATTGCCCAGTCGGTGCAGGACATCAACACCCGCCGCAGCACCGAACTGCAGGAAAAGATCGAAGCCAGCCGCCGCGAGGTGACCCACCAGGTGGTCGGCGTGATCGTGCTGGCCCTGGTGCTCGCGCTGGCCCTGGGCATCTGGCTGGCCCGGCCCTTCAAGCGCCTGGAGCACGCCATCCGCCTGCTGGGGGAAAACGAACTTGCCCAGCCGGTGGAGATTCCCGGTCCGGTGGACATCCGCCGCGTGGGCCAGCAGCTCGAATGGCTGCGCGTGCGGCTGCTGGAGCTGGACGCCGACAAGGCCCGGTTCCTGCGGCACATCTCGCACGAACTCAAGACCCCCCTGGCCTCCATGCGAGAGGGCGTCGCCCTGCTGCAGGACGGCGTGACCGGCGAGCTGGGCGCGGGCCAGCGCGAGGTGGTGGACATCCTGCACCAGAACACCCTGGTGCTGCAGGGCGAGATCGAGGCCCTGCTGCGCTTCAACGCCGCGGCCTTCGAGGCCCGCCAACTGCACCGCGCGCCCACCGACCTGCTGGCGCTGATCGAGGCCCAGGTCGAGACCCAGCGTCTGCAGTGGCAGGCCCGCAAACTCGACGTGGTGGTCGAGGGCAGGCCGGTGACACTGCCGGTGGATGCCGAGAAGATCGCCTCGGCCGTGGGCAACCTGCTCTCCAACGCGATCCGCTTCTCGCCCCAGGGCGGCAGGATTCTGATTCAACTCATACGTTTCGAAGACCGTATCCGCATCGATGTGGCCGACGAAGGCCCCGGCGTGCATGAAAATGACCGGGCCCGCATCTTCGAGCCCTTCTACCGGGGGGTGCGGCAGCCGGAAGACGCCGCACGCGGCACCGGCATCGGCCTGTCCATCGTCCAGGAGTACGTCGCCGCCCATGGCGGGCGCGTGAGCCTCGTAGAGGCCGGCGAACGTACACCCTTCCGCATCGAGCTGCCCCATGCCTCCTGATCTTTCGCTGCCGCGTCCCGGCGCCCGCACCCGCTCCGGCCTTGCGCGCCCCACTGCCGTGGCACGCCTGGCACTCGCGGCGGCCCTCGCGCTGCTGGCCGGCTGCGCCGCCCCGCCCGAACCCACCGCAGCGCCCGAGGCGGCGCCCGCCCTGCCCGCCCCCGTGCCGAAGCCGGCCCCTGCCGCCGCGGAAGAGGCGGACAAGGCCGAGGCCGACGCAGCCGCCATGCCGCCGATGGATGGCTTCGCGTCGGCGGCCACCCCAGAGTCCGCCCGCACGCCCGCCTCGCTGCCGCGCCAGATGCTGCTGTACGCCGACCGTGTCCGGAACCTTCCGCCCCCCGAACTCATGGCCGAGATCGCCCGCCTGTCGGAGGCCCAGGCCAACGCCGGCAACCCGCCGGAAAAGTCGTTCCAGCTGGCCCTGGTGCTGCTGCAGACGCGGCAGCCGGCAGATACCGCGCGCTCGCTGGGCCTGGTGCAGAAACTGCTGTCCGACAACCGGCCTGCCGCGACGTCGCTGCAGCCGCTGGCGCGGCTGCTCGAGAACCGCCTGCTTCAGCAGCGCCGCCTGGAAGACCAGCTGGACCGCCAGTCGCAGCAGCTCAAGGACGGGCAGCGCCGCATCGACCAGCTGAACGAGCGCCTGGAGGCGATGCGCGCCATCGAGCGCAGCCTCAACGCCCGCCCCGGAGCCCCCGGCAACGGCAGGGCCGCCCACCCCGCACCGTCCGAATCCCCCCGCTGAACCGGCCCCGAGCATGCCCGCCACGCCCCCGACGAAAACCTCCGCGCCCCGTCCACGCATCCTCGTGGTGGACGACGATGCCGACATGCTGCGGCTGCTGTCGCTGCGCCTGAACGCGGCCGGCTATGAAATCACGGCCGTGCCATCCGCCGAAGCCGCGCTCGCCCAGTTGGAGACCAGCCGCCCGCAGCTCGTGCTGAGCGACGTGCGCCTGCCCGGCCGCGACGGCCTGGCCCTGTTCGACGAGGTGCGCTCGCGCCACCCCTCGCTGCCCGTGATCCTGCTCACCGCGCACGGCACCATCCCCGACGCGGTCGAGGCCACGGCGCGCGGCGTGTTCACCTACCTCACCAAGCCCTACGACGCCAAGGACCTGCTCGACAAGATCGCGCAGGCCCTGGCACTGAGCGCGCCCGCCACGCAGACGCCCCAGGCCGACAGCACCTGGCGTGCCGAGATCGTGAGCCGCTCCAACCGCATGGCCGACCTGCTGGCAGAGGCCCGCATGGTCGCCCAGTCGGACGCCAGCGTGCTGCTGCTGGGCGACAGCGGCACCGGCAAGGAGTTGCTGGCGCGTGCCATCCACCGGGCCAGCCCGCGCGCGGCGCGGCCCTTCGTGGCCGTCAATTGCGGCGCCATCCCAGAGGCCCTGCTGGAGTCCGAGCTGTTCGGCCACATGAAGGGCGCCTTCACCGATGCGCACAGCAACCACAAGGGCCTGTTCCAGGCGGCCGACGGCGGCACGCTGCTGCTCGACGAAATCGGCGACATGCCGCCCGCGCTGCAGGTCAAGCTGCTGCGCGTGTTGCAGGAGCGCGCCGTGCGCCCGGTCGGCGCGAGCCAGGCCACGCCGGTGAACGTGCGCATCGTCTCCGCCACGCACCGTGACCTGGAGGCCGCCATGGCCACCGGCCAGTTCCGCGAAGACCTCTACTACCGCCTCAACGTGGTCACGCTGACGCTGCCCACGCTGGCCGACCGCCGCGAGGACATCCCGCTGCTGGCCAACCATTTCCTCGACCAGCTGGCACGCAAGTACGACAAGCGCCTGTCGGGCTTTTCGCCGGAAGCGCTCAAGGCGCTCACGGCGGCGCCGTGGCCCGGCAACGTGCGCCAGCTCTACAACGTGGTGGAGCAGGCCTGCGCACTCTCCACCACGCCCCTGGTGCCGCTGGGCCTCGTGCAGCGCGCGCTGCGCACGCCCACCGCACAGGTACTGAGCTTCACCGAGGCGCGCCAGCGCTTCGAGCGCGAGTACCTGGTGGACCTGCTGAAAATGACAGACGGCAACGTCGCCGACGCCGCGCGGCTGGCACAACGCAACCGGACCGAGTTCTACCGCCTTCTGCAAAAGCACGCGCTGACGCCGGGCCAGTTCAAGAGCGATGGGGGTCCGCCCGACGATGTCGCCGAAGAGCGACAAGAATAAGTCGTTGATTTCAAACGATTTCTTCTTTTCGACGCCCTCCCCGGTCGCTGGTTTGCGACAAAAACCCCGGTTTTGGGGTTCTTTCAGCCCTCCGCACAACTACTTACACGCTTTCGTGCTCATAAGTCCTTGATTCACAAGGATTTTTCCAGGCTGGCACAGGGTTTGCCCTATTGCTCGCATGCCACAGGCCTACTTTCCCTCCCGCGCTGCGCCGACATCGGCGGAAACGTGTTCGCGAGAGGGTTACGCACCTGCCGTCCTGGAATACCACAACCGAGTGAGCACAACCATGGAATCCCTATCCTCCCGATCGGAAGCCGCCCCCCGCAACACCGCGGGCACGCCCGCTCCCGCCGTGGTGGCGCGCCGTGGCGCACGCTACCCCCGCCCGGTGGAAACCGCGCGCAGCACCCTGCGCGAAGACCGCCATCCCAATTCGCTCACCGCACCGCCCGTACACCGCGGCTCCATGGCGCCGCTGCCCTGGCGCGGGTTCTGGAACAGCATCGTCACCGCCGTACTGATGCGCCTCAATAGCCGCAAGGCCTCCGCCGCCACGGCACCCGCCGCGCCGCAGGAGACCTGGGAGCGCGCCGCCCGCCAGCGCCGCAACATCTTCCTGCTGCTGGCCCTCGCCACCAGCGCCCTGGCCACGACGCTTTTCGCCGGCGTGCAGCCCAGCTATGACAGCGCCTGGCTCGAATACGGCCAGCTCGGCCTCTTCGCCCTGCTCTCGACCTGGGTGGTGACCGGCTTCCTCACGGCCATGATGGGCTTCTGGGTGATGCTGCGCGGCGACCGCCACGCCCTGTCGGCGAAAAGCGTCCGCAACGACGTGCTGAGCCCCGACGCCCGCACCGCGATCATCATGCCCATCTGCAACGAGGACGTGGCGACGGTGTTCGCCGGCCTGCGCGCCACCTGCGAATCGGTGGCCGCCACGGGCCATGCAAAGACCTTCGACGTCTTCGTGCTCTCCGACAGCTATGACCCGGCGATCGCCGCCGCCGAGCGCGCCGCCTGGGAAGAACTGCGCGCCGTGCTGGCCGCCAACGCCAACCAGCCGCAGGTCGAGGTGTACTACCGCCTGCGCACCCGCCGCACCCACCGCAAGGCCGGCAACGTGGCCGACTTCTGCCGCCGCTGGGGCAAGGACTACAAGTACATGGTGGTCCTGGACGCCGACAGCGTGATGAGCGGCGACTGCATCGTCTCCATGGCCAAGCTGATGGAAGCCCATCCGCGCGCCGGCATCATCCAGACCGCCACACAGGCCATCGGCCACGTCACGCTGCACGCCCGCGCCCAGCAATTCGCCTCGCGCGTCACCGGCCGCCTGTTCACGCTGGGCATGCAGTTCTGGCAGCTCGGCGAATCCCACTACTGGGGCCACAACGCCATCATCCGCGTCAAGCCTTTCATGGACCACTGCGCCCTGGCCCCCATCAAGGGTACCGGCGGCATGAGCGGCGGCATCATGAGCCACGACTTCGTCGAGGCCGCGCTGATGCGCCGCGCCGGCTACCACGTGTGGCTGGTGTCCGATCTGGTGGGCAGCTATGAGCAACAGCCGCCGGACCTGCTGTCCGAACTGCAGCGCGACCGCCGCTGGTGCCAGGGCAACCTGCAGAATGCCCGCCTGATGGCCGAGCCCGGCATCCACCCCGTGCACCGCGCCATGTTCGTCACCGGCGCCATGGCCTACCTCTCGGCCCCCCTGTGGCTGGCTTTCATCACCTTCGGCACCGTGCTGTGGCTGTCCGGCGCCCGCCTCGTGGCCGACTGGAACGTGCTGCCCGGCGAGCTGATGGCCCTGTGGGCATGGACGCTGTGCATGCTGTTCCTGCCGCGCGCGCTGGGCGTGGCCGCCATCCTCATGAAGGGTGAGCAGAAGCAGTACGGCGGCACCGGCAGCCTGTTCAAGAGCGCCGCGCTGGAAAGCGCCATGGCCATCCTGCAGGCTCCCATCCGCATGCTCGGCCACTCGCTCTTCGTGATCGTTGCCCTGACCGGCCTGAAGCTCGACTGGAAGTCGCCTCCCCGCGAAGCCAACGCCGTGCCCTGGAAGGATGCCCTGCGCCAGCTGGCCCCGATGAGCCTCGTGATCGCCCTGCTGGGCGTGGGCGTGGCGCTGATCGATCCCACCGCGCTGGTCTGGCTGATGCCCGTGGGCCTGCCGCTGGTGTTGTCCATTCCCCTGGTCGTGCTGTCCAGCCAGATCGCCCTCGGCCGCACCCTGCGGGCCCAGCGCCTGCTGTTGATCCCCGAGGAGGCCTGGTCTCCGCCCGTGCTGCGCCGTGCCTGGATGCACGCCACCCAGCTCAAGAACGGCGGCCCCGTCCGCCAGCCCGCGCCGCTGCTCAAGGCGGCCTGAGGCACCGATTGCCCCTCGTGCGCGCTCTGCGCGCACTTTCAAGCCGGCCCCCTGGGCCGGCTTTTTTCATGGCCGGACGGCGGGCAGCGGCCAAAGAAAAGAAAAGGCCCTGCGGTGGCAGGGCCTGGATCGAGGGGTGAGGGGAAAGGCGACCGGGGAAGGATCAGAACGGCAGTTTGGGCATGCCGCCCCCGCCGAAGCCCTTCATGCCGCCCATCTTCTTCATCATCTTCATGAGGCCGCCGCCCTTCATCTTCTTCATCATGCCCTGCATCTGGTCGAACTCGTTGAGGAGGCGGTTCACCTCCTGCACCTGCACGCCCGCGCCGGCCGCGATGCGCTTCTTGCGCGTGGCCTTGATGATCTCGGGCTTGCGGCGCTCCTGGGGCGTCATGCTCTGGATGATGCCTTCCTTGCGGCGGATGTCCTTCTCGGCCTTGTTCATGTCCACCTGGCCGGCCTTGGCCATCAGCTCGGAGGGCAGCTTGTCCATGAGGCTGGAGATGCCGCCCATCTGCTTCATCTGCTGGAGCTGGCCGAGGAAGTCGTTCAGGTCGAAGCCGTCGCCGCTCTTGACCTTGGCGGCCAGCTTCTGCGCGGCTTCCAGATCGACGCCCGCGCTCACCTGCTCCACCAGGGCCACGATGTCGCCCATGCCCAGGATGCGGCCGGCATGGCGCTCGGCGTCGAACACCTCCAGGCCGTCGATCTTCTCGGACACGCCCGCGAACTTGATGGGCGCGCCCGTCACCTGCCGCACCGACAGGGCCGCGCCGCCGCGGGAGTCGCCGTCGAGCTTGGTCAGCACGATGCCGGTGAGCGGCAGTGCCTCCTTGAAGGCCCTCGCCGTGTTGATCGCGTCCTGGCCCTGCATGGCATCGACCACGAACAGGGTCTCGACCGGGTTCAGGGCCGCGTGCAGCTCCTTGATCTCGTTCATGAGCGCCTCGTCGATCGCTAGGCGGCCGGCCGTATCGACCAGCAGCACATCGAAATAGTGGCGGCGGGCGTGGTCGATCGCGGCGCGTGCGATGTCCAGGGGCTTCTGGTCGGGCGTGCTGGGGAACCACTCGGCGCCCGCCTGCTTCGTCACCGTCTTCAACTGCTCGATGGCGGCGGGACGGTACACGTCGCCCGAGACGGTGAGCACCTTCTTCTTGCGCTTCTCGATCAGGTGCTTGGCCAGCTTGGCCGTGGTGGTGGTCTTGCCGGCGCCCTGCAGGCCGGCCATCAGGATCACTGCCGGCGGCTGGGCGGCGAGGTTGATGTCCGACACGCCCTCGCCCATGGTCGCAGCCAGCTCGCGGTTCACGATGGAGACCAGCGTCTGCCCCGGCTTGAGCGAGCCCAGCACCTCCTGGCCCAGGGCCTTTTCCTTCACGCGCGCGATGAAGTCGCGCACCACCGGCAGGGCCACGTCGGCCTCCAGCAGCGCCATGCGCACCTCGCGCAGCATGTCCTGCACGTTGGATTCGGTGATGCGGGCCTGGCCGCGCATCTCCTTGACGAGCCGGGAGAGTTTTTCGGTGAGGGCGGATGCCATGGGACGTATTCCGGTTGGGCGGGCCGGACGCTGCATCCGGGCCGGGCCGCCTGGGCAGCGGCGGGCTAAACTGTGGGCCCATGATTTTACCCAGCGTCTTCCCCGCCCACTGGCTGCTCTCCCTGGGCGCGGCGCTGGCCTACGCGGTACCGGCCCTGGCGGCCGCCCGCATCGGCGCGGAACGCGGCCGCACCGCGCTGTGGGTGGCCTGGGTACTGCATGCCGCGGTGCTGGCCTGGAGCCTGCTGGGCGACACGCCCCGCTTCGGCTTCGCGCCCGCGCTCTCGATGACGGCCTGGCTGGTGCTCACCGTCTATGCGATCGAACACCAGGTCTTCCCGCAGATGCGCACGCGCTGGATGCTCGCCGCCCTGGGCGCGGCGGCGGTGCTGCTGGCCATGGTGTTCCCGGGCCAGCCTCTGCACGTCAACGCCTCGGCCTGGCTGCCCCTGCACCTGGCGCTGGGCATCGCCTCCTACGGGCTCTTCGCGGCGGCCGTGGTGCACGCCTGGCTCATGACCCGGGCCGAACGCCGCATCCGGCAGGCGGCGGACCCGCACAGCGGGGTGCCGCTGCTCACGCTGGAGCGGCTCACCTTCCGCTTCGTCGTGGCCGGTTTCGTGCTGCTCACCGCCACGCTCGCGGCGGGCCTGCTGTTCGGCGAGACGCTCTACGGCCGCGCCTGGAACTGGGACCACAAGGCCGTGTTCTCCGTCCTGTCGTGGCTCACGTTCGCCGTGCTGCTCATCGGGCGCTCCCGGTTCGGCTGGCGCGGCCGCATCGCCGTGCGCGTGCTCTACGCCGGGGCCGGCCTGCTGCTGCTGGCCTACGTGGGGTCGCGCTTCGTGCTCGAAGTGGTGCTGGGGCGCCCGCTGTGAAATACCTCGTGCTGCTGCTCGTGCTGGCCGTGGCCTGGTGGCTGTGGCGCGGCGGCGCTCG
The DNA here is from genome assembly GCF_900104515.1 of Paracidovorax cattleyae. Lineage (GTDB taxonomy): Bacteria > Pseudomonadota > Gammaproteobacteria > Burkholderiales > Burkholderiaceae_C > Paracidovorax > Paracidovorax cattleyae. The sequence continues at coordinate 92,607 of NZ_FNJL01000020.1, read as the reverse complement.
GCGCGGCCAGGTGGCCGGCACCGAAGCCCGCGCCCGCCTGGCGAAGCCGCAGGACATGGTGCCCTGCGCCCACTGCGGCGTGCACGTGCCGGCCTCGCAGGCGCTCGCGCACGGTGGGCACACCTACTGCGGCCCGGAGCACCAGCGCCTGGGTCCCCGCTAGGGCCGCGGCATGTCCCAGTGGTCCCACTCCACCCTGCAGGTGCCTGTGGCGGATCCGCCGTTCGCGCGCCTGTGGACCAGCTTCCTCGCCGGCCGCGTGGTGGTGGCGGTGGCCCTGCTGCTGCTGCAGGCCCTGGGTTTCGCCTTCAACCAGGGTTCCGGCACGGCCCTGACGGGCCTGTGCACCCTCTACCTGCTCGCGGCGGTCATGGTACTGGCCATCTCGGGCGAGAAGCCGCCCCCGCCGCAGGCCGGCATCCGCTGGCTGCCCACCATCGGGGTGGACCTGGCGCTGATCGCCAGCCTGCAGATGCTGCAGTCGGGCGCGATGAACTACACGCCCCTGTTCGGCCTGCCCATCCTCATGGCGGGCGTGCTGGGCACCCTCACCCTGGCGCTGGGAACGACCGCGGCCGCCACCCTGCTGCTGCTGGCCTGGACCTGGTGGCTGGGCGGCGCGGGCACGGCCGAATCGACGCAGCGCTATTTCCAGGCGGCGCTGACGGGCACCGGCTACTTCATCGTGGCCTACCTCGTGCACCAGTTGGCCACGCGCCTGCACCGCGAGCAGCAGCTGGCGCTGGAGGGCCAGCTCGCCGCGAAACTGCAGGAGCAGGTGAGCGCGCTCGTGATCGACCACCTCTCCGACGGCGTGATCGTGGTGGACGGCCTTGACACCGTCCGCCTCGCCAACCCGGCCGCCCTGCTGCTGCTGGGCGAATCGCCCCAGCCCGCCCCGCCGTTCCCGCTCACGCGCTCGCCATCGTGGGCCCCCCTGCTCGACATGGCCCGGCAGACCTTCCGGCTGGCGCAGCCGCAGGGCGCCGATGTGGACATCCTGCAGCCGGGCCAGAGCCCGCTCGCGCTGCACGTGCGGACCTGGCTCACCGCCTCGCCCCTGATCGCCCTCGACACCGGCGGGTCGCAGATGTGCGTCATGTTCCTGCACGACCTGCGGGAGATGGAGGCGCGCCTGCGCACCGAGAAGCTGGCCGCCATGGGCCGCATGTCCGCCGCCGTGGCCCACGAGATCCGCAATCCGCTGGCTGCCATCGTGCAGGCCAACGCGCTGCTGGAGGAAGACCTGTCCAACCCGGCACACCGGCGGCTCGCCCACATGGTGCAGCAGAATGCCGACCGGCTCGCCCGCATCGCGGAAGAGGTGCTGGACATCGCGCGCGTGCAGCACCAGATCGACCATGCCCCCGCCGGCACGCTGCCGCTGGACGATTCGGTCGCCCAGGTCTGCCGGGACTGGCAGTCGCACAGCCCGCACAGCCGCCGCGCCCAGCTGTCGCTGCATGCGGCGGGCACGCAGGTGGAGTTCGACGCCGAACACCTGCGGCGCGTGCTCGTGAACCTGCTCGACAACGCCCTGCGCTACATGGGCGCCGAGCCGGATTCGCTGTGCATCTCCACCTATACCAATGCCGGCGGCCAGGCGCACCTGCAGGTCTGGAGCGACGGCGCGCCGCTGGACAAGACCGTGGAGCGCCACCTGTTCGAGCCGTTCTTCTCGTCCGAGAGCCGCTCCAGCGGCCTGGGCCTCTATATCTGCCGCGAACTCTGCCAGCGCCATGGCGCCTTCGTCGGCTACCAGCGGCTCACGCGGGTGCTGGGGCGCGGGGCCATCGGCGGCAACGCGTTCACGGTGGCCTTCCGCCGCGCCGCCAGGCCGGGCGGGCCGTCGTCCACGCTGTTTGACACAATCGTCGTCTGACACTGCCTGCCCGACCCGCCATGAATGCCCCCGCCGCCACCATCCTGGTCGTCGATGACGAGCCCGACCTGCGCACGCTCTACGAACTCACGCTGCTGCGCGAGGGCTACCGCGTGGAAACGGCGGCGACCATCGAGGAGGCGCGCCGGCAGCTCCAGGCCCGGCGCTTCGACGCCGTCATCACCGACATGCGCCTGCCGGACGGCTTCGGCATGGAGCTGCTGCAGGAGATCCGCCAGCAGAAGCGGCGCGAGCGCTGCGTGGTGATGACCGCCTACGGCTCCGCGGAGAACGCCGTCGAGGCACTGCGCTCCGGGGCGTTCGACTACCTCACCAAGCCGGTGGACCTCAAGCAGTTCCGCTCCGTGGTCGCCTCGGCCGTGCAGGGCACGGGCGGCGTGCCGCCGCCCCGCTCCGCGCGGCCCGGCCCGCCGGCGGCGGCCGGCAACCTCTCCGGGCTCGATCCGCTCGTGGGCGACTCGGAGGCCATGCGCAACGTCAAGCAGCGCATCGCCAAGGTCGCGCGCAGCATGGCCCCGGTGCTGATCCGCGGCGAATCGGGCACCGGCAAGGAGCTCGTCGCCCGCGCCCTGCATGGCTGCAGCCAGCGCGCCGACGGCCCGCTGGTGGCCGTGAACTGCGGTGCCATCCCCGAGAACCTGCTGGAGGCGGAGTTCTTCGGCGCGCGCAAGGGCTCCTACACCGGCGCCAGCCAGGACCGCGACGGCTACTTCCAGGCCGCCCGCGGGGGCACGCTGTTCCTCGACGAGATCGGCGACCTGCCCCTGTCCATGCAGGCCAAGCTGCTGCGCGCCATCCAGGAGCGCAGCGTGCGCCCGCTCGGGTCCACCCAGGAAGACACCGTGGATGTGCGGATCGTCAGCGCCACCCACCGCGATCTCGCCGCCGACGTGCAGGCGGGGCGCTTCCGGCAGGACCTGTACTACCGCCTCAACGTGATCGAGGTCGTGATCCCGCCGCTGCGTGAACGCCGCGAGGATCTTCCCGCCCTGTGCGCCGCCCTGCTCGACCGCATCGCCGCCGAAACCGGATTGCCCGCGCCCCCGCTGACCGGCGAGGCCCTGGCGGACATCGCCCGGCACGCGCTCACGGGCAACGTGCGCGAACTGGAGAACCTGCTGCACCGTGCCGTGGCACTGAGCGACGGCGGCGAGCTGCACATCGAATGCCCCGCGGATGCCGCTGGCGTCACGCCGCATGCGCCGCGGCCCGCGGCCCCGGCGTCCGGTGCGCCGGCCGGCACCGCGGATCCGCTTCCCGCAGCCCACGTGCCGCTGCCCAGCGACCTGCAGGGCTGGCTCGACCAGCAGGAGCGCGAGATCCTGGTGCGCGCCCTGCGCGAGCACGGCTTCAACCGCACGGCCACCGCCGCCCGCCTGGGCATCAGCCTGCGGCAGATCCGCTACCGCATCGACCGCCTGGCCATCGCCACGCCGCAGGACGACGACGTGCCCGACGACCATGCAGCCTCCTGACCCGATGAACGGTGCCCAGGGGCCCGGCGGCCCGGACGGGGCCGGCCCGCGCTGGAACGGCGGCTGGTACCTGCCCGCCACGGCCCTGCCCTCGCCGAACTTCGGGCCCCGCCCCGCCCGGGCCGCCATCGATCTGATCGTGGTGCATTCCATCAGCCTGCCCCCGGGCGAATACGGCACGGGCGAAGTCCAGCGCCTCTTCACCAACGCGCTGGACTGGGACGCGCATCCCTACTACGCCGGCATCCGCGGCCTGCAGGTATCGGCCCACTTCTTCATCGAGCGCGGTGGGCAGCTGTGGCAGTTCGTGGACTGCGGCGACCGCGCCTGGCATGCGGGCCCGTCCGCCTACCGGGGCCGGGACAACTGCAATGACGACTCGATCGGCATCGAGCTCGAAGGCCTGGAAGGGGACGCCTTCGAGCCCGCCCAGTACCGCGTGCTTGCCACGCTGTGCCGGGACATCGCGCAGCGCTACCCCGTGGCCCACGTCGCGGGCCACGAGCACATCGCGCCCGGACGCAAGCGGGACCCCGGCCCGGGGTTCGACTGGCAGGAATTGCAGTCCCGGCTCGTCAGCCCGCGCATCGCCTTCCCGCCGCAAGTCAAGCCCTCCTGACCGGCGAGCAAGGGTTTTCCCGAAGCGCTGGCGCGGACGAGGGCAAATCGCGACACTCGCTCCCCTTGCGCCCATCCAGCGCTGGAGCCGGCCCGCGCCGCGCACCGGTCCCGCAACGCGCGCCAGGCCTGGCGCCGCAACCCGGAAACCCCGTCCGGCGCGGCTTGCGGGACCGCTCCCCCACCCGCGTGCCGACGCGTGGAAACACCACGCGGCTACACGCATCGAATTTCAAGAGATACACTACATGTAGTGCCCAGGTAGTCATGTGACCACTACCTATAGCGTTTCGCATTACGCAATCAACTGGCGGTGTGCGCCTACACCCCCGTCCTTTTTCTGCCACCCCATCCACCGAGGTTTCCTGTATGCAGCCTGCGCTGAGCCCTTCATCCGCCACGACCGCACCCGACCAGACGCCCACGGCGCAGGGCACCGAGCCCGCGGCCGGCGGCCACCCGCTCTCGCACTACCAGATCATCCGCCGCAACGGCGCGGTCGTGCCGTTCGAGCCGCAGAAGATCGCCGTGGCCATGATGAAGGCCTTCCTCGCGGTGCACGGCACCCAGGGCGCGGCCTCGGCCAGCGTGCGCGAAACCGTGGACACCCTGACCCAGTCCGTGGTGCGCGCGCTCATGCGCTCGCGCCCGGGAGGCGGCACGTTTCACATCGAGGACGTGCAGGACAACGTGGAGCTGAGCCTCATGCGCGGCGGCCACCATGAAGTCGCCCGCGCCTACGTGCTCTACCGCGAGCGCCGCACCCAGGAGCGCGCACACCAGCAGCACGACCGCCAGCCCGCGCCCTCCACTCCGGTGCTGCACGTGATCGACAACGGCCAGCGCGTGCCGCTCGACGAAGCCCGCCTGCGCGGTCTGATCGATTCCGCCTGCGCCAACCTGGGCCAGGACGTGCATGCCGCGCCCATCGTGGCCGAGACGCTGCGCAACCTGTACGACGGCGTCCCGATGGACGAGGTTTACAAGGCCTCCATCCTGGCCGCGCGCACGCTGATCGAGAAGGACCCCGACTACACCTATGCCACCGCCCGCCTGCTGCTGCATACCATCGTGCGCGAGGTGCTGGGCCGGGACGTGGTGCCTGCCGACATGGGCCCGGCCTATGCCGCCTACTTCCCGCAGTTCATCCAGAAGGGCGTGGACAACGAACTGCTCGACCCCCGCCTGCTCCAGTACGACCTGGTGCGCCTGGGCGCCGCGCTCGATGCCGGCCGCGACCAGCAATTCGACTACCTGGGCCTGCAGACCCTGTACGACCGCTACTTCCTGCATGTGCGCAAGACCCGCATCGAACTGCCGCAGTGCTTCTTCATGCGTGTGGCCATGGGCCTGGCGCTGAACGAGTCCGACCGCGAGGCCCGCGCCATCGAGTTCTACGAAGTGCTGTCGTCGTTCGACTTCATGTCGAGCACGCCCACGCTCTTCAACAGCGGCACACTGCGCTCGCAGCTGTCCTCGTGCTACCTGACCACGGTGCCCGACGACCTCGACGGCATCTACGAGTCCATCAAGGAAAACGCCCTGCTCTCCAAGTTCGCGGGCGGCCTGGGCAACGACTGGACGCGCGTGCGCGCGCTCGGCTCCCACATCAAGGGCACGAACGGCGAATCCCAGGGCGTGGTGCCGTTCCTCAAGGTGGTGAACGACACGGCCGTGGCCGTGAACCAGGGCGGCAAGCGCAAGGGCGCCGTCTGCACCTACCTGGAAACCTGGCACCTCGACATCGAGGAGTTCCTGGAACTGCGCAAGAACACCGGCGACGACCGCCGCCGTACGCACGACATGAACACGGCCAACTGGATTCCCGATCTGTTCATGCGCCGCGTGATGGAAAGGGGCACCTGGACGCTGTTCTCGCCCTCCTCCGTGCCCGACCTGCACGACCTGTTCGGCGCCGACTTCGAGCGTGCCTACGTCGCCTACGAAGAGAAGGCCGCGCGCGGCGAGATCAAGCCCTCGCGCACCCTGCAGGCCACCGACCTGTGGCGCAAGATCCTCACGATGCTGTTCGAGACCGGCCACCCCTGGATCACCTTCAAGGACGCCTGCAACGTGCGCTCGCCCCAGCAGCATGCCGGCGTGGTGCATTCGTCCAACCTGTGCACCGAGATCACGCTCAACACCAGCGATGCCGAAACCGCCGTGTGCAACCTCGGCTCGGTGAACCTGGTGCGCCACCTGAAGGACGGCCCGAACGGCAAGGAGCTCGACCACGCCAAGCTGCGCAAGACCATCTCCACGGCCATGCGCATGCTCGACAACGTGATCGACATCAACTACTACGCGGTCGAGAAGGCGCGCAACTCCAACATGCGCCACCGCCCGGTGGGCCTGGGCCTGATGGCCTTCCAGGACAGCCTGTACGAACTGCGCATCCCCTACGCCTCGCAGGCCGCGGTGGAATTCGCCGACCGCTCGATGGAAGCGATCTGCTACTACGCCTACTGGGCGTCCACCGAACTCGCCCAGGAGCGCGGCAAGTACTCCAGCTACCCCGGCTCGCTGTGGGACCGCGGCATCCTGCCGATCGACACGCTCGACCTGCTCGAGAAGGCCCGTGGCGGCTACGTGGAAGTGGACCGCGCCGCCACGCTCGACTGGGACGCGCTGCGCCAGAAGATCGCGCGCGACGGCATGCGCAATTCCAACTGCGTGGCCATCGCGCCCACGGCCACGATCTCCAACATCGTCGGCGTGGACGCCTCCATCGAGCCGTCCTTCGGCAACCTGTCGGTCAAGTCGAACCTGTCGGGCGAGTTCACGGTCATCAACGGCTACCTCGTGCGCGACCTCAAGCGCCTGGGCCTGTGGGACGACGTGATGGTCATGGACCTCAAGCACTTCAAGGGTTCGCTGCACCCGATCGACCGCGTGCCGCAGGACGTCAAGGCGCTCTACTCCACCGCGTTCGAAGTGGCGCCCACCTGGCTGGTGGAAGCCGCGTCGCGCCGCCAGAAGTGGATCGACCAGGCGCAGAGCCTGAACATCTACATGGCCGGCGCATCGGGCAAGAAGCTCGACGAGACCTACAAGCTCGCCTGGGTGCGCGGCCTCAAGACCACGTACTACCTGCGCACGCAGAGCGCCACGCACGTCGAGATGAGCACCGTGAACACGCGCCAGCTCAACGCGGTTTCGTCGGGCGACGACGGCGCGATGCAGGCCGCCGGCAACGTCGCGGCGCGCCCGAGCGCGCTCGATGCGGCCGCCGCGGCGGCGCAATCGCAGGCCGCCGCGCTGCCCGCGACCGACGTGAAGTTCTGCGCCATCGACGACCCCACCTGCGAAGCCTGCCAGTGATGCGGATGCGCTGCGAGGAAGGTCCCCGCGCGGGACCTTCCTCGCATGTGCTCTGAAGCAACAAAAACATCGCTGCGCCACGCTGCGGCGCTTTTATTTTTGCAGCGCTGCTTTCATAATCCGACCATTGGAAGACCTATGCTGAACTGGGACGAAGAAGTCAAGCCCTCATCGCAGAAACCTCTGGACGGCGGTCTGCAAGGCCACCGTCAGGACGTGCTGCCCTCCGCATCTTTCCAGAGCCCCGTGCCGCAGTCCGCGGCCACCTCCGCGCCGGCCCAGCACCGCCGCGTGAATGCCGCCGACAAGCGCATCATCAACGGCCAGACCGACGTCAACCAGCTCGTCCCCTTCAAGTACAAGTGGGCCTGGGAAAAGTACCTGGCCACCTGCGCGAACCACTGGATGCCGCAGGAGGTCAACATGACCCGCGACATCGCGCTGTGGAAGGACCCGAACGGCCTGACCGAGGACGAGCGCCGCATCGTCAAGCGCAACCTCGGCTTCTTCGTGACCGCCGATTCGCTGGCCGCCAACAACATCGTGCTGGGCACGTACCGCCACATCACCGCACCCGAGTGCCGCCAGTTCCTGCTGCGCCAGGCCTTCGAGGAAGCGATTCACACGCACGCCTACCAATACATCGTCGAGTCGCTCGGCCTCGACGAAAGCGAGATCTTCAACGCCTACAACGAGGTCGATTCGATCCGCAACAAGGACGAGTTCCTGATCCCCTTCATCGAGGCGATCATGGACCCCGACTTCAAGACCGGCACGCCCGAGACCGACCAGACCCTGCTGAAGTCGCTCATCGTGTTCGCCTGCCTGATGGAAGGCCTGTTCTTCTACGTCGGCTTCACGCAAATCCTCGCGCTGGGCCGCCAGAACAAGATGACCGGCGCCGCCGAGCAGTACCAGTACATCCTGCGCGACGAGTCGATGCACTGCAACTTCGGCATCGACCTGATCAACCAGCTCAAGCTCGAGAACCCGCACCTCTGGACCGCGGAGTTCAAGGAAGAGATCAAGGGCCTCTTCATGAAGGCCGTCGAGCTGGAGTACCAGTACGCGGAGGACACCATGCCGCGCGGCGTGCTGGGCATGAACGCCTCCATGTTCAAGGGCTACCTGCGCTACATCGCCAACCGGCGCGCCACGCAGATCGGCCTGGAGGCGCTCTTCCCCAACGAAGAGAACCCCTTCCCCTGGATGAGCGAGATGATCGATCTGAAGAAGGAACGCAACTTCTTCGAGACGCGCGTCATCGAGTACCAGTCCGGCGGCGCACTGTCCTGGGATTAGTCGATCCCGTCATTCCAGGCCATGTATTTTCATTCCACGCCCCGCACCGGCAGCCCGCAATGGCCCTGCCGTGCGGGGCGTTCCCGCGTTCATGGCGGTGGGTGCCCGAGAGCGCCCATCGCCATGGATCGCTCCCTGTCCAATGCAGGCATGGAGCGCTCTTTGCAAATCGACCCAAGGAGAAAATGATGGCAACTGCGAAGAAGACGACCGCCGCCAAGAAGGCAGCACCCACCGCGAAGAAGGCGGCTTCCACCAAGGCAGCGACGACCGTGAAGAAGGCCGCCGCCACGACGAAGAAGGCCGCTCCGGCGAAGAAGGCTGCAGCCCCCGCCAAGAAGGCAGCTGCACCGGCGAAGAAGGCCGCAGCCCCCGCCAAGAAGGCA
>NZ_FNJL01000020.1:0-83507 GCF_900104515.1 Paracidovorax cattleyae | reverse complement strand
CCCCCGCCAAGAAGGCAGCCGCTCCGGCGAAGAAGGCCGCTGCACCGGCAAAGAAGGCTGCAGCTCCCGCCAAGAAGGCAGCCACTCCGGCGAAGAAGGCCGCAGCAGCGCCTGCCAAGAAGGCCAGCGGCACCACCAAGTCCGCCGCACCGAAGAAGGCTGCTCCGAAAAAGGCGGCCTCCAAGGCCTCTGCCCCTGCGCCTGCGCCCGCAGCACAGACCACGCTGAACCCGCAGGCCGCATGGCCTTTCCCGACGGGCACCAAGCCCTGAGCGACCACAGCGGCCCGCCGCCCCGTCCACGGGGCTGGCCCCACCCGGTGCATGCACCGGGTTTTTTTATGCCTGCGCGGCCTCAGGCGGGCGCGAAATCGAGCTGATAGTTCTGCGGCCCGCGCTGCGCGATCTTGAGCGCCCCCAGGCGGTTGCCCAGCGCCGCGCAGCGTGCGAGCGGCCAGCCCTGCTCCAGACCGAAGAGCAGCGCGCCACGCCATGCATCGCCGCAGCCCGTGGGGTCCACCACGCTGGCCGGCTGCACGGGCGGCACGCGCGTGGCCACACCGTCTTCCCAGACGTCGCAGCCGTCCGCGCCGAGAGTGACCACCAGGCCGCGCACTTTGCGCGAGATCTCCGCGAGGCTCCAGCCCGTGCGCTCGCACAGCATGCGGCCTTCGTAGTCGTTCACGGTCACCCAGCTGGCCTGGCCGATGAAGCGCGCGAGCTCCTCGCCGCCGAACATCGGCAGGCCCTGGCCTGGGTCGAAGACGAACGGGATGCCCGCGGCCTCGAACTGCGCCGCGTGCTCGATCATGGCATCGCGGCCGTCCGGGGCGATGATGCCCAGGCGCAGGTCGGGTTCCGCGGTGATGCGCGACCGGTGCGCGAGCATCATCGCGCCTGGATGGAAGGCCGTGATCTGGTTGTTGTCGCGGTCGGTCATGATGAGCGCCTGCGCGGTATAGGTCTCGTCCATCCGGCCCACGTGGCGCGTATCGATGCCGAGGTCCTGCAGGCGCTGCAGGTAGTCGCCGCCGTCGCTGCCCAGCATCGCCATGGGCACGGGATGGCCGCCCAGCAGCTGGAGGCTGTAGGCGATGTTGCCCGCGCAGCCGCCGAAGTCCCGCCGCAGCGACGGCACGAGGAACGACACGTTGAGGATGTGCAGTTGGTCGGGCAGGATCTGCTCGGCGAAGCGCCCCTCGAAGGTCATGATGGTGTCAAAGGCCAGGGAACCGCAAATCAGGGCAGCCATAGGAATCCTGTCGATAGGGATGGAAGGTAAAAAGAAATGGAAGGAGGCGCGAATACGGTGCGGACCATGCAGGCGGACGGCAGGGCCCGGCTTCAGGGGTAGAAGGCCAGCAGCCGGTAACCCGCCACGCGCGCGTTGCCGGCCGCCCCCACGTTCACCGGCCATGCGCCGCCCCACTCGCCGTGGGCGGGCAGTTCCGCGGGGGCCGAGAGGTCCTGCGGCAGCAGCACGCGCCGCAGGACGGGCTGCTCCTGCGCATCGGTGAGGGTCAGCTCCAGCGCGGGCATGGCCACGGGGTAATCCGCGCGGCTGCGGATGGTGAGCGCGAGCAGGTAGCCGTCCCCGCGCGCCTTGTTGAAGGAGGAGCTGTCGATGACCACGTCGGCGATGCGCCGGGGCGGAGCGATGCGGCACTGCAGCGGAGCGCACAGCACCTGCAGCAGCGGCCGCAGCGCGGGATGCTGCGCAGCCAGCCGGTCCCGCTCCTGCAGGCCGACCTGCAGCAGCAGCGCCCCCAGCAGCAGCACGCCGGCCAGGCCCAGCGCGATGCGCACCGCGGGCCTGCGCCACCACGCCCTGCGCCGCGCCGCCCGCATGAAGCCCGGCTCGCCGGAGGCCTGCGTCCCGTCCTCGTCCGGATCGTCATCGTCGCCGCCCTCGGCGCCCCGGCTGGGCGCCGGCGCACGCGCGGAGCGCCATACCGAGGGCGGGGACGGCGGCGCCACGGCCGGCATGGCAGGCTCGGGCAGCGGCATCGCCTGGGTGGCGATATCCACCGGGTCGGTGTCCGTATCGATGCCCTCGTGTGCCAGCTCCCGGGCGACGGCCTGCTCCGCCGCATCGTCCAGCGACTCCTCCTCTTCCTGCACCGCAGGAGCGGGCACGGAGGCGGCCTCCATGCGCCCGGGCAGGGGCATGCCGCCCTGCGGCGACAGGGCGCCCTCGGCGTCCTGCCCGTCATCGTCGGGCCATCCGGAATCGCGCAGTTCGGCAAAAGGCAGTTCGTAGCCGCCCGAGTCGGGCTCCTGCGGCGCGGGCGAGGCGGCCGGGGGCCTGGGCGGGGTGGCGCCGGCAGGGCCGGGCTCGCTGGCAGCCTCCTCGGCAGCGGCGTGCGGCCCAGCCGGTGCTGATGCCGGCGCTGGCGCCTGGGCGGGCCCGGGGTCCGGCCGTGGCGGCGCGGCAGGCGCGCGCACGCGCCACGCCATGGGCGACAGCGGCTCGAGGCTCCAGCCGGGATCCTCGCCCTGGGCACCCGCAGAGGCGCCTCGCGCCGACAGGAAAGCCGGCACGGCGGCCGGTGCCCCCCCCGGCATGGCATCCGGCCCCGCCGGGAAAGAGACAGGGGCCGGGTCTTGCGCCACCGCCGCGGCCGGGCCGGGCACCGCAGCGGGGGCCGGCGCGGCGGCCCGGGCAGCAGGAGGTGCCGGAACGGGGACGGGCGCACTTCCCGGCAACGCCATGGGCGGCAACAGTTCCGCGGGCCGCGCCGGCCCGGACAGGAGATTCGCGGAAGCGTCGAACACCTCCTTGCACTGCCCGCACCGGACCCAGCCTTCGGAAATGCGCAACTGGTCCGCGACGACCTTGAAGGTCGTGCCACAGGCGGGGCAGCGGGTGATCTGGCTCATCGACTCGGAATTGTAGGGGGCGCCCTGCGCCGCCCTGCCGGCGCCGTCGCCTCAGCGCGCGGCGGTCATCAGGATCCAGCCGTCCTCGGCATCGCTCACCTGCAAAGGAAGCCAGGGGGCATAGGCCTCGCGCAGTTCCTCGGCCTGGCGCTCCAGGATGCCCGCGAGCACCAGGTGCCCTCCCGCATCGACATGGGCGCACAGCAGCGGCGCCAGCACCTTGAGCGGCGTCGCGAGGATGTTCGCCAGCACCGTGCCGTAGCGGCCCTGCGCGGCCTCGGGCAGGCCGGACTTCAGGGCCACGCCGTTGGCCTCGGCATTGAGCCGCGTCGATTCCACGGCGGCGGGATCGATGTCCACGGCGTCGATGTCGGCGGCGCCGAACTTGGCGGCCCCGATCGCGAGGATGCCCGAGCCGCAGCCATAGTCCAGCACCCGGCCGAAGCCGCCGCCGTGCCGGGCGATCCAGCGCAGGCACATGCGCGTGGTCGGATGCGTGCCGGTGCCGAATGCGAGGCCCGGGTCCAGGCGGATGTGGCGCGTCGCCTGCTCGGGCAGCTCGTGCCAGGTGGGCACGATCCAGAATTCGGGCGTGATCTCCACCGGGGCGAACTGCGACTGGGTCAGGCGCACCCAGTCCTGGTCGGGCACCTCGGCCAGGCCCAGGACGCGGCAGCCGCCGAAGAAGTCCTGCACCTCCAGCAGCGCGCGCGCCTCCCCGGCCGCCTCCTGCGTGGGAAACAGCGCCACCACCCGGCTGCGCTGCCAGCCGTCGCGCGGCGGCGGCATCCCGGGCTCTCCGAAGAGGGCCTGCTCCGCCTCGGTCTGCGCATCGGCATCCTCGACCGACACGCTCAGGGCATCCAGGGCTTCGAGGGCTTCGCCCACGGCTTCGATCCGCCCTTCGGGGCACAACAGGCTCAGCTCATACATGGACATCAATCTCCTGCAGAAACGACGATGCTGGCCCCCCGTTTCCGGGCAGCCAGCATGCGAGTGACCGGCGGCGGGCCGGTGCCGGTCAGCGCTTGTGCGCCCCCAGCCACTCTTCCAGGTAATGGATGTTCGTGCCCCCGGCGACGAACTTGGCATCCACCATCAGCTCGCGGTGCAGCGGGATGTTGGTGTGGATGCCCTCGATCACGGTCTCGGACAGGGCCGTGCGCATGCGGGCCAGGGCCTGCTCTCGCGTGTCGCCGTGCACGATGATCTTGCCGATCATGGAGTCGTAGTTGGGCGGCACGTAGTAGTTGGTGTAGGCGTGCGAATCCACGCGCACCCCCGGGCCGCCCGGCGCGTGCCACATGGTGATGCGGCCGGGCGACGGGGTGAACTTGTAGGCGTCCTCGGCGTTCACGCGGCATTCGATGGCGTGGCCTCGGATTTCGATCTGGCGCTGGGTGAAGGGCAGCTTCTCGCCCGCGGCGACCATGATCTGCGTCTTCACGATGTCCACGCCCGTGATCCACTCCGTCACCGGATGCTCCACCTGCACGCGCGTGTTCATCTCGATGAAGTAGAACTCGCCGTTCTCGTAGAGGAACTCGAACGTGCCCGCGCCGCGGTAGCCGATCTTCTTGCACGCTGCCACGCAGCGCTCGCCGATCTTCTCGATCAGCTTGCGCGGGATGCCGGGCGCCGGCGCTTCCTCGATCACCTTCTGGTGGCGGCGCTGCATGGAACAGTCGCGCTCGCCCAGATAGACCGCGTTGCGGAACTTGTCCGCCAGGATCTGGATTTCGATGTGGCGCGGGTTCTGGAGGAACTTCTCCATGTACACGGCCGGGTTGCCGAACGCGGCCTGCGCCTCGGCCTTGGTCATCTGCACGGCGTTCACCAGCGCGGCCTCGGTGTGCACCACGCGCATGCCGCGCCCGCCGCCGCCGCCCGCCGCCTTGATGATGACGGGGTAGCCGACCGTGCGGGCGATGCGGCGGATCTGCACCGGATCGTCGGGCAGCTCGCCGTCCGACCCCGGCACGCAGGGCACGCCCGCGCGGATCATGGCCTGCTTGGCCGACACCTTGTCGCCCATCGTGCGGATGGACTCGGGCGTGGGGCCGATGAACTGGAAGCCGCTCTTTTCCACGCGCTCGGCGAAGTCGGCGTTCTCGGACAGGAAGCCATAGCCGGGGTGGATCGCCTCGGCGTCGGTCACCTCGGCGGCCGAGATGATCGCCGGCATGTTGAGATAGGACAGCGGCGAGGGCGCGGGGCCGATGCACACGGCCTCCTCGGCCAGCTTGACGTACTTCGCGTCGCGGTCGGCCTCGGAATACACCATGACGGCCTTCACGCCCAGCTCATGGCAGGCGCGCTGGATGCGCAGGGCGATTTCGCCGCGATTGGCGACAAGGATCTTTTTGAACATAGGCTTTCTCGCGGCTCATCGCCGCACGCTGGCGCGTGCCTGGGCGCTTTGCTTCGCCTTGCCTGTGGCAAGAACGCCGCGATTGGCGACAAGGATCTTTTTGAACATAGGCTTTCTCGCGGCTCATCGCCGCACGCTGGCGCGTGCCTGGGCGCTTTGCTTCGCCTTGCCTGCGGCAAGCACGCCGCGATTGGCGACAAGGATCTTTTTGAACATGAATTTCCTGGTTCGCTGCAGTTCTGCGTCTGCGGCAAGCAGCGAGGCTTACTCGATGACGAACAGCGGTTGCCCGTATTCCACTGCCTGGCCGTTCTCGCCGAGGATGCGCGTGACCGTGCCGGACTTGTCGGCCTCGATCTCGTTGAGGATCTTCATCGCCTCGATGATGCAGATGGTGTCGCCTTCCTTGACCTGGCTGCCCACCTCGACGAATGCCTTGGCACCAGGGCTGGAGGCGCGGTAGAACGTGCCCACCATGGGCGACTTGACGATGTGGCCGGCGGGCGCGGGCAGCTCGGCGACGGGCGCCGGTGCGGCAGCGGGAGCCGCGACGGGGGCCGGAGCCGGGGCTGCCACGAATTGCTGGACGACAGCGCCGCCGCTCTTGACGATGCGGACCTTGCCTTCCGCCTCGGTAATCTCGAGCTCCGAAACGTTCGACTCGGACACGAGGTCAATCAAGGTCTTGAGTTTTCGCAAATCCATGGGGACTCCAACGCCTAAAACGAAATAGGGCGCGAATTTACCCCAATTTGACCGTTTCGACCCCTATCCGAGCGCAAATTCCATCATCTACGAATGGGTTGCACTGAAATCACCCCAGCGTAGCCCACTGGCGGAGGTCATCGGCCGTGATCTGTCCCATTTTACGGTGCATGATGGTGCCATCTGCTCCCAACAGGACGGTGAACGGAAGCCCGCCAGCCAGGTTGCCGAGGCTGCGGCCGAGGTCGGTGCCCTGCAGGCCCGCGAGGCCGACGGGAAAGTCGAGTGGCACCCGGGCCAGGAACTGGCGCACCGCCGACGGCTGGTCGATCGCGAGCCCGACCACCTGCCATCCCTTGTCGCGCTGCGCGCGGTAGAAGGTGTTGAGCATGGGCAGCTCCTCCACGCACGGCGGGCACCAGGTTGCCCAGAAATTCACCACGAGCGGCCGGCCGCGGAAAGCCTGCATGTCCAGCGCCGCGCCTCCGGACTGCGGTGCGTCGAAGCGCATGCCCCAGAGGGCGGCCTCGGCCCCCGACACCGTGGCGTGCGGCTGCAAGCGCCACCATGCCAGGCCGGCGCCGCCCGCTGCGGCCACGGCCGCAGCGGCGGCATACAGGGCATGGCGCCGCGGCCGGCTTGCCGGGGCGGCATCGGAAGCAACGGCCGGGGCCGCCGGGATGGGATCGGTCATTCGGAAGTGTCCTCGTTGTCCAGCAGCCTGCGCACGGCCCGGGCATCGCCCCGGGGCACGCGCCCGCGCGCATCGGGGCGCAATGCGCCGCGCAGGTCGTCCAGATCATAGACAAGCAGGTGCACGCCGACGGTCTCGCCCAGGCCGGGGGCCAGGCTGGAGAGGCTGAGCGCCTCCACCGACTCGCCATGGAAGCCCGTGACCGTGCGGGGTTCGTAATCCACGTGGTGGTCGATCAGGGCGATCTCCGCGGACTTGCAGTCGTCGCAGAAGAGCTGCAGGTAGATGTCCGACAGCCGGGTGGCCGTGCCGTACCAGACCGCCCCGCCCAGGTGCGGGCGGAATTCCGCCATGCGCTCCATCCAGACCAGGGCCAGCTCGCGCAGCGCACGCAGCTCGGCCGGCTGGGTGTCCGCGCAAAAGAGGCCGATGTACTCGCGCACGGCGTCTTCCACGAGGTCGTTGTCGGGCAGCGCGGTGCGGGCGGGCAGGCCCAGCTGCCGGACGGCCCGGCGCTTGGCCGGGCCCCATTCGAGCCCCTCCTCGACGACGAAACGGGCTGCGGCATTGGCGATCTCGGTGGCGAGGGCGTTGGACATGGCGGCATCTCGGTCGGGAGGGAATACCCGCATTGTGGCCCGATGGTGGGGCGACGGGGGACGCAATGCGCCCGCCTGGCGCGGGGTATTGACACGGAGCCCTCTCAGTGCCCGTCAAACGCTATTGAATATATAGCATCGATGACCCGCCTGCCGGAGCATGGTGGCCGAACCTTAGAATCGCCGCCCATGCATATTCACATTCTGGGCATTTGCGGAACGTTCATGGGAGGCCTGGCCGCGCTGGCGCGGGAGGCGGGCCACAAGGTCACGGGCTGCGATGCCGGGGTGTATCCGCCGATGAGCGACCAGCTGCGCGCGCTGGGCATCGAACTGATCGAGGGTTATGGCGCCGAACAGCTGGACCTGGTACCGGACATGTTCGTGGTGGGCAACGTCGTGAGCCGCGCGCGGCTTCCCGACGGCAGCCCCAAGTTCCCGCTGATGGAAGCCATCCTGGACGCGGGCGCCCCCTATACGAGCGGCCCGCAGTGGCTGGCCGAGCACGTGCTGCAGGGGCGCCACGTGCTGGCGGTGGCGGGCACGCACGGCAAGACCACGACCACCTCCATGCTGGCCTGGGTCCTCGAATGCGCGGGCCTGCAGCCCGGCTTCCTGGTCGGGGGCGTTCCCCTGGATTTCGGTGTCTCCGCCCGGCTGGGCGCGGCGCAGCGGCCGGTGGCGCAGGACGGCCCGGCCGGCGGCGCACCGCTCTTCGTGATCGAGGCCGACGAGTACGACACGGCCTTCTTCGACAAGCGCAGCAAGTTCGTCCACTACCGTCCGCGCACCGCGGTGCTGAACAACCTCGAGTTCGACCACGCCGACATCTTCGACGACCTGGCCGCGATCGAGCGGCAGTTCCACCACCTCGTGCGCACGGTGCCGCCCTCGGGCCGGGTGGTGTTCAACGGGCTGGAGGAAAGCCTGGCGCGGGTGCTGCACCAGGGCTGCTGGAGCGGCGTGGCCAGCTTCGGCGCGGCGGTGAGCGATTTCATGGCGCGCGGCGAACCACAGGCCTTCGACGTGCTGCGCGGCGGCCAGGCCGTCGGCCGCGTGGAGTGGGCGCTGAGCGGCGTGCACAACCAGCTCAACGCGCTGGCGGCGATCGCGGCCGCGGACCATGTGGGCGTGGCGCCCGCCGAGGCTGCGGCGGCGCTGGGCCGATTCCGCAACGTCAAGCGGCGCATGGAACTGCGCGGCACGGCCGGCGGCGTCGCGGTATATGACGATTTCGCCCACCATCCCACGGCGCTGCGCACCACGCTGGACGGGCTGCGCCGCCGTGTCGGGCCGGATGCACGCATCCTTGCGGCCTTCGAGCCCCGCAGCAACACGATGAAGCTCGGCACGATGAAGTCGCAGCTGCCCTGGGCGCTGGAAGCCGCGGACCTCGCCTTCTGCCATACGGCGGGACTGGACTGGGATGCGGCCGAGGCCCTTGCCCCGCTGGGGAGCAGGGCCTGCACGGCGGGCGATATCGCCACCCTGGTGGAACGGATCGCCGCGGCGGCGCGGCCGGGCGACCATGTGGTCTGCATGAGCAATGGCAGCTTCGGCGGCATCCACGCCCGGCTGCTGGGCGCCCTGGCGGAGCGCGCCGGTCAGTAGCTGATCGCCATCGCCGGCAGATCGACGCGCACCACCGGCCGGGCCAGCGCCGCGGACGCCGCCGCGGCGAACCGGAGGCCCCACTCCTGTGCCAGCAGCGCCGGGCCTGCGGCCTGGGCGACGACCAGCACCTTGTCGGCCGTCAGCACCTTGCCGCTGGCGCGCAGCGGCTCGCATTCCAGGCGGATGAACTCCTCGTCGAGCCAGCGGCGCGCGATCTCGTGGGCCATGGGCGCCTCGCCTTCGAGGTCGAAGCGGAATTCCTGGCCGGGCCCGAGGAGGACGGTGACTTCGCTGCGCATGGGAAAAGCCTTTGTGCCGGTGAATGGAGGGATGGCGAAAAGCTTACACGCCGGCCTCGCGCCTGTGCAACCGCCGCGCCCTCCCGGTAAACCCGGGGGTCGCGCGGACCGGCAGGAAGCGGGTCAGGCCGCCATGGCGAAGGCCGCGCGGCGCGCCTGCACGGCGTCCGACAGCTCCTGCAGCGTGCCCAGGGAGTCTTCCCATCCGAGGCAGGCATCGGTGATGCTCTTGCCGTATTCCAGCGCGCAGGCATCGTCCTTGCCCGGCGTGAACTTCTGCGCGCCGGCCACGAGATGGCTCTCGACCATCACGCCGAAGATGCTGCAGGAGCCGCCGGCGATCTGCCCGGCGATGTCGCGCGCGACGTCGCGCTGGCGCTCGTGCTGCTTGCTGCTGTTGGCATGGCTGCAGTCCACCATGAGGGTCGGCGGCAGCTTGGCGGCCTCGAGGTCCCTGCAGGCTGCGGCCACGCTGTCCGCATCGTAGTTGGGGGCCTTGCCGCCGCGCAGGATGACGTGGCAGTCGCGGTTGCCGTGCGTGTTGACGATGGCGACCTGCCCGTTCTTGTGCACGGAGAGGAAGTGATGGCCCCGGCTCGCTGACTGGATGGCGTCGGTGGCGATGCGGATGTTGCCGTCCGTGCCGTTCTTGAAGCCGATGGGCGCCGACAGGCCCGAGGCCAACTCGCGGTGCACCTGGCTCTCGGTGGTGCGCGCGCCGATGGCGCCCCAGCTGATGAGGTCGCCGATGTATTGCGGGGAGATCACGTCCAGGAACTCGCTGCCGGCCGGCACACCCATGCGGTTGATGTCGATGAGCAGCTGGCGCGCGATGCGCAGGCCCTCGTCGATGCGGTAGCTCTCGTCCAGGTACGGGTCGTTGATCAGCCCCTTCCAGCCCACCGTGGTGCGCGGCTTCTCGAAATAGACCCGCATCACGATCTCGAGGGTGTCGGCGTACTGCGTCCGCACCGACTGCAGCCGGCGTGCGTATTCCAGGGCGGCCGCGGGATCGTGGATGGAGCAGGGGCCGATCACCACCAGCAGCCGGTCGTCGCGGCGGGCCATGATGTCCTGGATGCGGTGCCGCGTGCGCGAGATAAGCGTCTCGATCGCGGTACCCCGGATGGGGAAGAAGCGGATCAGGTGTTCGGGAGGGGGCAGCACGGTGATGTCCTTGATACGTTCGTCGTCGGTCTCGCTGGTTTTCTCGACGTGGCGGTACCAGGCATCGCTGGAGGAGGGTGCGGAGTGGACAGGGGCCGTCATGGCTGCTTCCTCGTGAGGTGGTTCGAAGAGGGGGGCTGGAAAACAAAAAACCGCCGGGCTTTTCAGCTTCGGCGGTCTTCGGGGGGTAGGTGCTTTCAGGGGTGGCTGCGCGCTAACCTCTCATCCGCCAGGGACAGAGAACCAAAAGGACCAAAAGTAAAACGCGCTGCGAATAAGCATGGGAGCCAATGTAGCACTCTTTTCCCCGGCGCGGCAGGGCGTCGCGGCGCGTTGCGCATCGGCGACATGCACGGGTGGCGGCCGCGCGGTGCCGCTCAGCGCGCCGCGCCGCGCCGGCGGCCCAGCCAGATCGCGAGGCGCGACCACCAGCCGTGCGCGGGCGGGGACATGGGGCTGCTGGCGAGCATGTCCTGGATCTCGCTCGGGCCCACGCCGCCCTGCTGGTACAGGTCGATGGCGAGCACGGCCTCGCCCAGGGCCCTCCAGGCATCCCCTTCGAACGCATGGAAGCGCTGCGCCTCGTTGCGGCTGCGCCGCTGCAGCGCCTCCTGCCAGGCCGCGGTGCTGCGGATCAGCTGGCGCAGCGCGCTTTCGTAGGCACCGAATTCGTACAGGGCATGCCATGCGGACCCGAGGCCGGAGAGGAACAGCTGGTGCGCGCGCGCCTCGTTCAGCAACTGGCCGGCGCACTCGAGCACGGCCTGCGGATCGACCTGCCGGGCGCGGCGGATCTGCACCGCCGCCTCGACCCGCGTCGACAGCGCCGTTACGGCCTCCCGGAACTGCAGGGAGTCCTCGTCCGCCACGCTCTCGCGCAGCCAGCGGCTGATGTCGCCGAAGGTCTGCAGGCTGCTGGGAAGCGGGGCGGGATGCGTCGCCATGCGGCACCAGGGCGATGCGTCAGCGTTGCGTGGCCGGGCCGGCATCGGCCACGACCGCGCCCTCCCCGCCGCATGCGCGGGGGCCAAGGGAGTGCGCAGGGCGCAAGTGGCAGAAGCCTTGGGACATGGACCCAATGTAGCAAGACTGTGGCGCCCGGGCGTGCTGGAAAACGGAACGGCACTACGCCTCGCGGCGCCAGGGCGCGCGGGAGCCCGGCTCTTCCATACGGCGCCGTCCTGCCGTTGCACAGTGTATCGGGAGACGCGAATGCTTACAGGCCCTTCCTGAGCTCGACAGCATCCGGTGCCGAAGCCGCGGATCACGGTGCGACACGGTGACAGCGTGGCCGCCGAGTCGCCATCGCCGCGGTGCCCGGCACCGGGCATACCTGCTTGAGGAGCTGCCATGTCCGTCCATACCGCCTTCGTCATCCACGAGGAGCGCCCCTGGGCACCCACCGTCTCCTGGGGCGCAGTCTTCGCCGGCCTCGTCCTTTCGCTGATCGTCTATCTCGTGCTGTCCGTGCTGGGCACGGCCATCGGCGCCTCGGCGATCGACCCCCTGGGCGATCGCAATCCTTTCAGCGGCTTCGGCGTGGGCGCGGGTGTCTGGGCCGGGGTGACGACACTGCCGGCCATCGCCGTCGGTGGTTTCGTGGCAGCCTGCAGGCCGAGCTCGAAAAGCTGTTTCGCAGCGCGGCACAGGCCCCGCAGACCGCCGACATGGATGCGAATGACTGGCTGGCCGGCGTGATGCAGCGCGGCAAGCGGGTGCTGAACGCGGCGGACAAGGAAGCGCTGGTGAACATCATCGTGGCGCGCACCGGCAAGTAGACCTACGACCAGGCCCGCGCCAAGCCGGGCTGGTTCGTTTCCGGCACGCGCCGTGCGCACCGGGAAGGGCCCGAGCCTCAGGCCGTTCCGCCGACGGTCAGGCCGTCGATGCGCAGCGTGGGCTGGCCCACGCCCACCGGCACGCTCTGGCCTTCCTTGCCGCAGGTGCCCACGCCGCTGTCGAGCGCCATGTCGTTGCCGATCAAGCTCACGCGCTTGAGGGATTCCGGGCCGCTGCCGACGATGGTGGCGCCCTTGACGGGGTAGACGATCTTGCCGTTTTCCACCCAGTAGGCCTCGCTGGCGGAGAACACGAACTTGCCGCTCGTGATGTCCACCTGGCCGCCGCCGAAGTTGGTGGCGTAGAGGCCGCGCTGGATGCTGGCCACGATCTCGGCCGGGTCCTTGTCGCCGCCCAGCATGTAGGTGTTGGTCATGCGGGGCATGGGGATGTGGGCGTAGCTTTCACGGCGGCCGTTGCCCGTCGGGGTCACCCCCATCAGGCGGGCGTTGAGCGAATCCTGGATGTAGCCCTTGAGGATGCCGTCCTCGATGAGCACGTTGCGCTGGCTGGCATGGCCTTCGTCGTCCACGTTGAGCGAACCGCGGCGGTCGGCGATGGTGCCGTCGTCGAGCACCGTCACGCCCTTGGCGGCCACGCGCTGGCCGATGCGCCCGCTGAACGCGCTGGAGCCCTTGCGGTTGAAGTCACCCTCCAGGCCGTGGCCGATGGCCTCGTGCAGCAGGATGCCGGGCCAGCCGGGACCGAGCACCACGGTCATCTCGCCGGCGGGCGCCGGGCGAGCCTCCAGGTTGACCAGGGCTGCGTTCACGGCCTCGTCCACGTAGCGGCCGATCTGCTCGTCGTCGAAGTAGGCCAGGCCGAAGCGGCCGCCGCCGCCGGCGGAGCCCATCTCGCGGCGGCCGCCCTGCTCGGCGATCACCGTCAGGGACAGCCGCACCAGCGGGCGCACGTCGGCCGCGAGCGTGCCGTCGGCGCGCGCCACCAGCACCACGTCGTACTCACTCGCCAGGCCGGCCATGACCTGCGCCACGCGCGTGTCCTTGGCGCGGGCGCGCTGCTCCACCTTTTCGAGCAGAGCCACCTTGGCCGTGCTGTCAAGTGTGGCGATCGGGTCCAGGTCGGGATAGAGGGAGCGGCTGGCCGCGACCTTGCGGGTGGCGACCTTCGCGCGGCCCTGCTGCGCCGCCGCGGCGATGGAGCGGACCGTGTGCGCCGCGTCGCGCAGCGAGGCCTCGGAGATGTCGTCCGAATAGGCGAACGCCGTCTTCTCGCCGCTTACGGCCCGCACGCCCACGCCCTGGTCGATGCTGAAGGAGCCGGTCTTGACGATACCCTCCTCCAGGCTCCAGCCCTCGCTGCGGGTGTACTGGAAGTAGAGGTCGGCGTCGTCCACCCGGTGGGCCCGGATGTCCGACAGCGCGCGCGCCAGGTGGGTTTCGTCCAGCCCGAAGGGTTCCAGCAGCAGCTGGCGGGCAACGGACAGGCGTTCGATGGTCGGTTCGCGGGAGATCATGCGGGGATTCTAGAAGGGCCCGCCGCCACCCGTCCGCGGCAGCTCCACACCCCGCATGCCGTCGTGGCCTCTCGGAGCCTGTCCAGGGTGCGGCACCGGCCTGCAAGAATGCACGGTCCGTCTTGTCCCCGATTCCCGCTTCATCCCACCGGCCCAGCCCAGGAGACCGCCGCCCATGTCCGACCGCCCCACCCTTCCCACGATCCGCGAACTCGCCCGCTCCCTGGCCGAGGGCGCCACGACGAGCGAGGCCCTGGTGGAAGCGGCGCTGGAGCGCATCGCGGCGCACCGTGCCGGCGGAGGCGCCGCCTATGTCGGCGAGGTGGACGCGCTGGCTGCACGGCTGGCGGCCCGGGCGAGCGACCTGGCCCGGGCCGCGGGCCACATGCCGTCCCCGCTCGCCGGCCTGCCGGTATCGGTCAAGGACCTGTTCGACGTGCGCGGGCAGGTGACGCGTGCCGGCTCTGCCGTGCTGGCGGACGCCGCCCCTGCCGCGCATGACGCGATCGCCGTGGCCCGGCTGCGCGCCGCAGGGGCCATCCTGCTGGGCCGCACCAACATGAGCGAGTTCGCCTTTTCCGGCCTGGGACTCAACCCCCACCATGGCACGCCGGCGCATCCTCAGGACGCCGGCCGGGTCACGGGCGGTTCCAGTTCCGGAGCGGCGGCCACCGTGGCACTGGACCTGGCCGCCGCCGCGCTGGGCACGGACACGGGCGGCTCCATCCGCATTCCGTCGGCGTTCTGCGGGCTCACGGGCTTCAAGCCGACGGCGCACCGGGTGCCGCTCGCGGGGGCCTACCCGCTCTCGCGCAGCCTCGACTCCATCGGTCCGCTGGCGCGCAGCGTGGATTGCTGCGCGATCCTGGACGCGGTGCTGTCCGGGGAGGGAGGCGACGCTGCCCCTGCCGGCGCCTGGCCGCTGGCCGGGATGCGGATGGGGGTGGTGCAGGATCTCGTGATGGACGGCCTGGAGCCCGAGGTGGCCGCCGCGTTCGAGAGCGCTCTGCGCCGGCTTTCCGCGGCGGGGGCCCGCATCGAACGGGTGGCCTTTCCTGAGCTGCACGCGCTGCCGCGCATCAACGCGGCGGGCGGGCTCATCGCGGCGGAGGCCTGGCAGGTGCACCGCACGCGCCTCGTGGACGCCTCCGTGTCGGCCCGCTACGACCCGCGCGTGGCGCAGCGCACCCGCCGGGGGGAAGCCATCCTGGCCGCGGACTACATCGATGTGCAGGACGCCCGCGCCCGGCTGCAGGCCGCTGCGCAAGAGCGCCTGGGCCACCTGGACGCCTGGCTGATGCCCACGGTGGCGGTGCGCGCGCCGCTGCGCGAACCGCTGGAGCAGGACGACGCCCGCTTCTTCGCCACCAACGCCCTGGTGCTGCGCAATACGTCGGTGGTCAACTTCCTGGACGGCTGCGCGCTGTCGCTGCCCTGCGAGGCCCCGGGCGAACTGCCGGTGGGACTGTCGGTGACAGGGCTGCACGGCGCGGATGCCCGCATCCTGCAGGCGGGCCGCGCCGTGGAGGCCTGCCTGCGCGCGGACTGAGGGCGGCGGGCCGCCAGCCTCAGGCCGGGGCCAGCGGCTGCCGCTGCGCGCGGGCGATGGACATAAGCACGCCCAGTGCCAGCCCCAGCGTGACCATGGCGGTGCCGCCGTAGCTCACGAAGGGCAGCGGCACGCCCACCACGGGCAGGATGCCGCTCACCATGCCCATGTTCACGAAGGCGTAGGTGAAGAAGATCATCGACACGGCGCCGGCCATCAGCCGCGCGAAGAGCGTGGTCGCGCCCAGCGCGATGGCCAGCCCGCGCCAGACGAGCAGCAGCAGGCAGACGATCAGGAACAGGTTGCCCACCAGGCCGAACTCCTCGGAATAGGCCGCGAAGATGAAGTCGGTGGTGCGTTCGGGAATGAATTCCAGGTGGGTCTGCGTGCCGGCCATGAAGCCCTTGCCCCAGACACCGCCCGAGCCGATGGCGATCATGCCCTGGATGATGTGGAAGCCCTTGCCCAGCGGATCGCGCGTGGGATCGAGCAGGGTGCAGATGCGCTGCTGCTGGTAGTCGTGCAGTACCGGCCAACGCATGCCGTCCGCGCAGAGCTGCGGCTCGAACCACACGATGAGGGCGATGCCGATGCCGCCCAGGATCACCGGGGGCAGCACCAGCTTCCAGGGCAGTCCCGCGAAGAAGATGACCGACAGCCCGGCGGCCAGCACCAGCAGCGAGGTGCCCAGGTCGGGCTGCTTCATGATGAGGCCCACGGGCACGGCGAGCAGCACGCCGGCCACCGCGAAATCCAGCGGGCGCAGCTGCCCCTCGCGCTTCTGGAACCACCAGGCCAGCATCAGCGGCATGGCGATCTTGAGGATCTCGCTCGGCTGGATCACGATGCCCACGTTGATCCAGCGCTGGGCGCCCTTCTTGATGATGCCGAACATCGCCACCGCCACCAGCAGGGCGACGCCCGCCGCGTAGAGCGGGACGGCGAGGGTCATGAGCCGCTGCGGGGGAATCTGCGCGACGGCGAAGAGAATGCCCGCCGCCAGGATCATGTTGCGGCCGTGGTCGTAGAAGCGGGTGCCGTGGTCGTAGCCCGAGGAATACATGGCCAACAACCCGATCGACGACAGCAGCAGCAGCACCGCGATGAGCGGCCAGTCGAAGCCCCGGAACAGGGGCAGGATGCGCTGCGGCAGGGAAGGCTTGTCGAAAACGGCGGACATGGGGCGCCATTATCGGTGGCAGCCCCGCCGGGGCCGGCCGGCGGCACAATGCCCGGTACGCCCCAGGGCCCTCCCGTCCCCGCGCACTTTCCCATCCGCCTTCCCATGCCGCACGCCACCACCCACCTGCTCTACCTGCACGGCTTCCGCTCGTCACCCCGTTCGGCCAAGGCGCAGCAGATGGCGCAATGGATGGCAGCGCACCGGCCGGACGCGCGCTTCTGGTGCCCGCAACTGCCCCCGTCGCCCCGGGAGGCGATGGCGCTGGTCGCTCAGGGCATCGCGGACTGGCCGGCACAGCGCATGGCCGTTGTGGGCTCCTCGCTGGGCGGGTTCTACGCGAGCTGGGTGGCCCAGCAGAAACCGGGCTGCACGAGCGTGGTGCTGAACCCGGCGGTGGACCCGGCCCGGGACCTGGAGCGCTACATCGGCGAGCAGACGGCGTGGCACGACCCCGCAGAGCACTTCTATTTCCGCCCGGAATACATCGCCGAACTCCGGGCGCTGGACGTGCGGGGCCTTCCCCCGGCCGGCCCGAAGCTGGCCATCATCGCCAAGGGCGACGAGCTCCTGGACTGGCGGGAAATGGCGGCCCGCCACGCCGGCGCGCAGGTGCGGCTGCTCGAAGGGGGCGACCACGCGCTGAGCACGTTCCCGGACCACCTCGGCGAAGTGGTGGCGTTCTGCGGCCTGGTGGACTAGGGCCTGTGAACAGGCCCTAGCGCAGGGGGCGGCTCGGTCGCGGTCCGAGAAGGCCCGGACGTGGTCCGGAAGGGCTCGTCGCCGGCGGCGACGGCGGCAGCCGGCGCCGGCCGTTTGGCCAGCCAGTTGGCGTATTCCTGCGGATACACATCGCGGTAGCGCCGGGTATGGAAGTCGGCCTCGCCCTCCAGGCCGAGCCGGGTGGCGCTGTCGATGAGCGCCTCGATGACGCGGGGCTCGGGCGAATAGTGCAGCAGCCGGCTGGCGAGGGCGTGCACGCGTGCAGCGTTGTAACGCGTGGGCTGCAGGGTGGTGAGCAGGGCGAAATCCAGGGTGTCGCGGAAGAAGACGGTGGAGTCGGCGACGCGCCGCGCGGTGTCGTCCCGGAAGGCGGGATCGCGCTGGTCCACGGTCAGGTAGAGCTGCGAGACGCGGTGGTAGTCGCGCACCAGCAGCGCGATGCCGGCCAGCCAGAGGCCCGCCGCCAGCCCGGCGGCGCACAGCAGCGGGACGCGCAGGGCACCGCGCGCCGGCGTCCGCCAGCAGCGGGGACACAGTAGCGCGAGCGCGCAGACGGCCACCAGCTGGAACGGCCCGTACCAGAGCGGGAATTCCAGCAGGCTGTGCACGCCGACGATGGCCAGCAGCCCCCAGGCGAGCTGCCGGGCGGGGTCGGTTTCCCGCCAGGGGCGCGCGCGCCATACCAGCCAGAGCGCCAGGCAGCAGACCGCAAGAGCGAAAGGCAGGCCCAGTTCCACGGCCAGGTGCAGTGGCAGGTCGTGGGCGTTGTCCACCAGCAGGCAGAAGCGCTTGCCGGGGTACTGGGTGATGTAGTGGGCGTAGGAAAGTTCGCCCCATCCCCAGCCCGTCCAGGGCCGCTGGGCGATCAGGTGCAGCACGTTGGACCAGAGCACGTGGCGGTTGTCGCAGGCATGCTCGGGCGCCGACAGGCGTGCGAACAGGCCGTCCATGGTGAAACCCGTCCAGCGCTCCAGCAGGATGGGCAGCAGCCCGGAGAACAGGGCGTAGAGCGCGATGCCCGCCATGCCCAGGGCCAGGGCCGGTGCGCCCAGGGAGCGGCGCCAGAGCAGCAGCAGGACCAGCATGCAGCCCCATTCCAGCGCCCCGGTGCGCGATGCCGTGGCCGCGGCGCCGGCCGCGAGCAGCGCGAGCGCCCAGAAGGCGAGCAGCGCCAGCGCCACGGAGGCGGGCCGCAGGCGCCGGCTTTCGCCGCCCTGCGTGCGCGCCACCCACCAGGCGAGCGCCCAGGCGCCCATGCACAGCAGCGTGGCCTGCTGGTTGCGCTGGCGCAGGTTGCCCATGGCGACGCCGTGCGTGGAGGGATAGATCCAGGGCGCCCAGCCGGGATCGCCCCAGAAGAACTGGGCCAGGCCGATGGCGGCGCCCACCAGGCCCGCCAGCAGCATGCCGGCCGCCACCGCCTTTGCCGCCCCCTGGTGCAGGCGGTCGCCCGCTGCGCCGGCCGGCTGGCGCGCCCAGGCGGCGACCAGGGCGGCCGCCACCGCGAAAGCGCACAGGCCGGAAACGGCCAGGGGCCAGAAATTGGACAGCGGCGGGGTCGTGTGCCCGTACAGGAAGGGCAGCGCGATGGCCACGCCGGCGGTGCAGGCGGGCAGGGGCGAAAGCCAGGGGGGTTGCGCGGGCGCGGTCATCGGATGGGCGGGACGCGGAAGCGGGCGGGGTCGGTGGCGAAAAGGGGCCAGGCGGGCGCCGGCAGCGGAGGACGCCCGGGGCGCCATGCGCCGGTGAGCGCCAGATCATAGGGCGCGCGGAGGCTCCTGCCGCGCCGGGCCGGCCGGGTGCGCGGCCCATGGGACAATCCCTCCATGCACGCATTGTTTGAAGAAGCCGGCAAGTTCCTGGCCGGCCGCATCCTGTCCGAAGCGGAAAGTTCGGCCCAGATCGAGCTCGAATCGGGCAAGCGGGTCAAGGTGAAGGCCGCCCACATCCTGCTGAAATTCGAGAAGCCGGCCCCGGCCGACCTGCTGCGCGAGGGCCAGGCCCTGGCCGCGACCATCGAGCTGCCCCTGGCCTGGGAGTTCGCGCCGGAAGAGGAATTCGGCTTCGCCGACCTCGCCCGCGATTATTTCTCCGAGAACGCCACGCTGGCCCAGCAGGCGGGCGCGCTGTTCGCGCTCTACGAGGCGCCGCACTACTTCCGCCGCGCCGGCAAGGGCCGGTTCAAGAAGGCACCGGCCGAGATCCTGCAGCAGGCGCTGGCCGGCATCGAGAAAAAGCGGTTGCTGCAGGAGCAGATCGCCGCCTGGGCGGAGCAGCTGGGCCGCGGCGAATGCCCGCAGCCGATCCGCGAGCAGCTCTACAGGATCCTGTTCCGGCCCGACAAGAACGCGCCCGAGTACAAGGCGGTGGTGGAAGCCAGCCGCGCCACGCACAAGGCGCCGCTCGACCTGCTGCAACAGGCCGGCGCCATCGATTCGCCCTACCAGTTCCACTGGAAGCGTTTCCTGTTCGACAACTTCCCCAAGGGCACGGGCTTTCCGTCGCTCACGGCACCCCAGCCGCCGGCCGACCTGCCGCTGGCGCCCGTGCAGGCCTATTCGATCGACGACTCGCAGACCACCGAGATCGACGACGCGCTCTCGGTGCAGGGCCTGGACACCGGCACCGTGGTGCTGGGCATCCACATCGCCGCGCCCGGGCTGGCGATCGTGCCGGGCTCCCCGCTCGACCAGCTCGGCCGGCAGCGGCTGTCCACCGTCTACATGCCGGGCTACAAGATCACCATGCTGCCGGACGAGGTGGTGCAGATCTATACGCTGGATGAAGGCCGCGCGAACCCGGCCGTCTCGCTCTACGTGTCCATCGACGAGACCACGCTGGAGATCACGGGCACGGAGACGAAGCTCGAGCGGGTGCCGGTGGCCGTGAACCTGCGCCACGACCGGCTCGACCACATCGTCACCGAGGAATGGCTGCAGGACCCGTCCGTGGAAGTGGAGGGCACGCCCGCCGCGCTGCAGGAGCGCCGGGCCGAGCTGTCGTTCCTCCACCGCCTGGCGCGCAAGCTCAAGGCGCAGCGCGAGGTGGTGCGCGGCAAGCCCGAGACCTTCAACCGGCCCGACTACAACTTCCGCCTGGCGGGGGTGCCCGAGGGCAGCGAGCCGACCGGCGCCGAGACCGTGTCGATCACCACGCGCCGCCGGGGCGCGCCGCTGGACCTGATCGTGGCGGAGGCCGCCATCGTGGCCAACAGCACCTGGGGCGGCCTGCTGGCCGAGCACGGCGTGCCCGGCATCTACCGCAGCCAGGCGAGCCTCGCGCCGGGCATGAAGGTGCGCATGGGCACCAAGGCCCTGCCCCACGCGGGCATCGGCGTGAAGAGCTACGCCTGGGCGACGTCGCCGCTGCGCCGCTACGTCGATCTGGTGAACCAGTGGCAGATCATCGCCTGCGTGCGCCACGGCAAGACCGCCGCGCTGGCGGCGCCGTTCAAGCCCAAGGATGCGGACCTGTTCTCCATCATCAGCAGCTTCGACGCGGCCTACGGTGCCTACAACGGCTACCAGGCCGGCATGGAGCGCTTCTGGACGCTGCAGTACCTGCGGCAGAACGGCATCACCGAACTCGATGCCGGCGTGATCAAGGACGGCGGCGGTGGCAGCTACCTGGTGCGCGCAGACGAACTGCCGCTGGTGCTGCCCGTGCTGGGCGCCCAGGCGCTGCCGCGCGGCGCGCGGGTGCGCGTGAAGCTGGGCGAGATCGACGACATCACGCTGGACGTCAGCGGCACCGTGGTCGAGCGCCTGGACGATCCGGCAGACCCCGGGGACGATGCCATCACCGGCGAGCCCGAGAGCGAGGACGAGGAGGCCGTGGCCGGCCCGATCGCCATCGCGGTGGATGTCAACGAGGCCGAGCGAGCCGACACACCGGCAGCGGCGTCCTGAAAGCCGCCGGCCACGCCGCCCCAGCCCGCATAATCGGCCGCCGTGAAAGTCCCCGCCCTCCTCCAACGCTTCAGCACGCTGCAGATCGCGCTCGCCTTCTCGGTGGCGGTGCACGCCGTGCTGCTGTCGGCGCGCTTCATCGACCCGGAAGGCTTCAACCGCGTCTTCCAGGACACGCCGCTGGAGGTGGTCCTGGTGAACGCCAGGTCCAACGAGCGGCCCGAGAAGGCCCAGGCCATCGCGCAGTCCTCGCTGGCGGGCGGCGGCGACGCGGACAAGGGCCGCGCGACCAGCCCCCTGCCCTACTCCGCCATCACCCAGGTGGGCGAGGACTTCGAGGAGGCGCAACGCAAGCTCGACGCCATGCAGGAGCAACAGGCCCAGATGCTGGCGCAGTTGCGCAAGCAGCTGGCGACCATGCCCCCGCCCGACCCGCGGGACCAGAGCCCGAACACCGACCGCGTGCAGCAGGAAGAGCGGCGCCGCCAGTTGCTGAAGCTGCTCGCCGAGATCGAAAAGCGCATCAACGAGGAGAACTCCCGCCCGAAGAAGCGCTACATCAGCCCCGCCACGCGCGAGGAGGTCTATGCGGTCTATTACGACGGGCTGCGCCGCAAGATCGAGGACAAGGGCACGGAAAGCTTCCCCGAGCAGGCCGGCAGGAAGCTCTACGGCGAACTGACCATGATCGTGACCGTGAACCACGACGGCCAGGTGCTCGACACCGAGATCGTCCAGGGCTCCGGCAACCGCCTGCTGGACCAGCGCGCTCAGGCCATCGTGCGCGCATCCGGCCCCTTCGGCAACTTCAGCCCCGCGATGCGCGCCAAGGCCGACCAGATCGCCGTGGTGTCGCGCTTCAAGTTCACGCGCGAGCAGACCCTGGAAACCAGCGTGCGCTGACGCACACCGGCCAGCCCCTTCCCGACGACCTGCCCTTCCTGCCCCAATGACGACGAGACCCGACCCGGACGTGTACTGCGTGATGGGCCACCCCGTGGAGCACAGCCGCTCGCCGTGGATCCATGCGCGCTTCGCCGAACTCACCGGCCAGCGGATCGCCTACGCGCGGCGGCTGGTGCCGCTCGATGGCTTCGCCCAGGCGCTCGCCGATTTCGCGGCGGCCGGCGGGGCGGGCTGCAACGTGACGGTGCCGTTCAAGCACGACGCGGCCCGGATCGCGACCCACGCCAGCGACCGCGTGCGGCGCGCGGGGGCGGCCAACACCCTGAGCTTCCGGGCCGACGGCACGGTGCATGCCGAGAACACCGATGGCCTGGGCCTGGTGGCGGACATCGTGGGCAATGCGGGCGTGGCGCTCGCGGGCCGCAACGTGCTGCTCGTGGGCGCCGGTGGCGCGGCCGCGGGCGTGCTCGCCCCGCTGCTGGAGCAGGCCCCCCGGCGGATCGCCGTGGTGAACCGCACCGAGGCGCGAGCGCAGGCCCTGGTGCAGGCGCACGCGGATCTCGCGGCCGGCCGGCAGGTGGCGCTCCAGGCGCTGCCGATCGGCCAGCCCGGTGCCGGCTACGACGTGGTCATCAACGCGACGGCCAGCAGCCTGGCCGGCGGCGAGGTGCCCGTGCCGGACACGGTGCTGCGCGAAGGCACGCTGGCCTACGACATGATGTACGGCCCCGCCGCGCAGGGTTTCATGGACTGGTCGCTCGCCCATGGCGCGGTGCCGCGAGACGGGCTGGGCATGCTGGTGGAGCAGGCTGCCGAGGCATTCGCGGTGTGGCGCGGCGTGCGCCCCCCGGCCGCGCAGGTGCTGCAGGAACTGCGCGCGCAGCTATGAAGGGCCTGCTGCGCTGGATCGGCTGCGTGCTGCTGGCCGGCGTGGCGCTGCAGCTGTTCTTCGTACTGCGCATCGCCGCGATGGCGGCCATCGATCCGCAGTCCACCAGCTTCCAGCGCTCCGAGGCCTGGGCCCAGGTGGCCGGCGGCAACGGGCTGCGCTGGCGCCAGGAGTGGGTGCCCTACGGCCGCATCGCGGACACGCTCAAGCGTGCGGTGATCGCGTCGGAGGACGACGGCTTCGCCAGCCACGACGGCGTGGACTGGAATGCGATCGAGAAGGCCTGGGAGCGCAATGCCCGCGCCGAGGCCCAGGCCGCGCGCCTGCAGGATGCGCAGCCGGGGCGGACGGTGCGGCCGGCCCGCATCCGCGGCGGCTCCACCATCACGCAGCAGCTCGCCAAGAACCTGCTGCTCTCCGGCGAGCGCAACCTGCTGCGCAAGGGGCAGGAGTTCGTGCTGACGCTGGCGCTGGAGCAACTGCTGTCCAAGCAGCGCATCCTGGAGATCTACCTCAACAGCGTGGAATGGGGCGGCGGCGTGTTCGGCGCCGAGGCGGCGGCGCAGCACTATTTCCGCAAGAGCGCGTCGCAGCTGAGCGCCGCGGAAGCAGCGCGCCTCGCCGTCATGCTGCCGGCGCCCAGGCGCTTCGAGAAGAACCCGGGCTCTGCCTACCTGTCGGGCCGCACGCGCGTGATCCAGGGCAGGATGCCCAGCGCGGAACTGCCCTGACGAACGTCAGGCCGCGACGGGGTGCGCGTTCGACACGGCACCGGCATACGCCGCCGGCTGCGCCGATGCCAGGATGCCGGCCGTCTGCGGCGGCAGCGGCATGCCGGGCAGCTGTGACGACTGCGCGGCTTCCTCGCCGATGCGCGAAGCGGTGGACTGCACGAGGGAGAGGAATCGCTTGAGCATGCGGTCGTCCATCTGGCTCGCGAAGGTGGAATACACCAGCGCGCCGCGCAGCACGCCGCCGCCGAACACCGGCACCGCGAAGGCCGTGCTCTCGGAGTTGTTGCGGGCGTAGCGGATGGCGTAGCCCTGCTGGCGCGTTTCCCGCACGATCCGGCGCAGTGCCCACATGTCGGTGATCTTCTGGTGCGGCTCGCCATGGGTGTTGGCGGCCTCCACGAGGATGCGGCGCTCGGCGCGGGTGCAGTAGGCCAGGTAGGCGCGGCCCAGCGCCGACGGGATCAGGTCGTAGCGGCGGCCCAGGCTCGACGGGCGGATGGCATAGGGGCTGTAGGGCATGGTGCAGAAGACCACGCGCATCTGGTGCCCGTCGATCACGGCGAGCGACAGCGGCCACTTGATCTGCCGCGTGGCCGTGATCATCAGCGGCGCGGCGAGCTCGGCCAGGCGCAGCTTCTCGTTCACCCCGCTGCTGAGGTTGCTCACGGCCAGCGTCAGCTGGTACTGCCCGTAGGCGTGGGGATCGCTGCGCACGTATTTCTCGTGCTCCAGCGTGCCCAGCAGGCGGTGCAGCGTGGATTTGGCGAGGCCCGTGCGCTGGTGCAGTTCCTGCAGGCTCCAGGTGGAGCGCTCGTTCATGACGCGCAGGATCAGCAGCGCACGTTGCACGGAGCGGACTTCGGTACTCATGGGTTGTTCTCTCTGTGGAAATGGAAGGCCAGCGAATGCGGGGGTCATTCGGGGAACACGATCGCACGCGGGCCCCCCGTCACGCGCGCTGGGAAAACGGAAGCAGACCGCGGCAGGCCCGTGCGCGCCAAGCCGAGGCTTCTGCGCAGCGCGAGGATCCGGTTCTGGTGGTTCATGGTCGGGGCTTTCCGGGTACGGCCTTCAGGCCGCTTCGGATTCGATCGCTTCCGCCAGCACCTGCCGCGCCGCACGGCACAGCAGGGCCTGGTCGGAACCCACCACGAAAAACGACATGCCCTGCGCGGCCAGCGAAGGGATGGCGCGCACGTCGGGCACGAAGCAGCCGACCGCGCAGCCCTGGGCCAGCCCGGCGGCGCTCACGGCCGCGACCGCGGCGGCCACCCGTGGATCGTCCAGCCCCTGGGCACCCAGCGACACGGCCAGGTCGGCCGGGCCGACGAACAGGCAATCCACGCCCGGCACGGCGGCGATGGCGGCCGCCTCGGCCACGGCGCGGGCGCTTTCGATCTGCACGATGACCGAGGTGTGCGCGTCGCTGGCGCGCAAGTGCTCGGCCATGCCGCGGGTGCCGTAGCCACCGGCGCGCGAGGAATTGCTGAACCCCCGGGCACCGCCCTGCCCGTAGCGCGCGGCGCGCACCACCTCCTCGGCGATGCGGGCATCGTCCACGTGCGGCACCATCACCCCGCCCGCTCCGAGGTCCAGCGCCTGCTGGATGGCCGAGGCACGCGGGTAGGGCACGCGCACCAGCACCGGCAGCGCGCAGGCATGGGCGGCGAGCAGGCTGCGGTCCAGGCTTTCCGGACCGAACGGCGCGTGCTCGGCATCGAGCACGAGCGTGTCGAGCCCCGTGGCGGCGAGCACCTCCACCGTCTGGTGGGAGGTCGTCTTGACGAAGGTCGCCATCAGGCGGTCGCGTGCCAGGATGCGGCTGCGCAGCCGTGCCGCCGGAGACGGACCGAAAGGCGGGGAGTGGGCGATGCCGGTCATGCGAGGTATTCCGGCCGCGCGGGGGTGAAGACATCCAGGTTGAGCACGGGCTCGTCGCCCACGACCACGCCGTAGTGCAGCGCGTGGGGCGGGATGAGCAGCAGCCCGCCGGGCCCCAGCCGGACCACTTGCCCGTCCACGTGCACGTCCATCTGCCCCGCCAGGATGTACATCACCTGTTCGTTCGGGTGCGCATGCGGCCGGGGCTCGTGCCCGGGCATCAGGCGGTGCAGCGCCAGGGTCACGTTGCCGCTGCCGAACGCCTTGCGTTCGATGCCGCGGCGCACGGGCACCCATTCCAGCGCGCTCCAGTCGACGCTGTGCAGGACGGCAGCCGCTTCGGGCGGCAGGGGGGCGGGAGCGGAGGGGGTCATTCGGGTGCGATGCGTAGGGATTGGATGGTGCGGGACCACAGGTCGTAGTCCGCCTGGAGCACGGCGCGCAACTGCAGCGGCGACAGGGGCGAGCGCACCATGCCCAGGCCCCGGAATCGCTCGGCGATCTCGGGCAGCGCGGTGACGCGGTTGATCTCTTCGTTGAGCTGCGCGCGGCGCGCCGGCTCGAGGCCGCGCGGCGCGAACACGCCGTACCAGTTGGTCACCTCGAAGCCCTTGAGCGTCTCCGACACACTCGGAACGCCGGGCAGCAGGTCGGTGCGGTTCTTCTCGGTCACCGCGATGAGGCGGATCTTCCCGGCCTGCGCATGGGGCAGCAGCAGCGACGCGCCGCCCGCGAACATCTGGCACTCGCCCTGCACCAGGGCCGCCACGGCGGGGCCGCCGCCCTTGTAGGGCACATGCACGATGTCCAGTCCGGCGGTCTTGGCCAGCAGGGCCAGGGTGAGGTGGTTGTGCGTGCCGATGCCCCCGGAGGCATAGTTGATCTTGCCGGGGTTGGCGCGGATGTAGGCGAGCAGTTCGGGGAAGGTGTGCACCGGCATGCTGGCGGACACCGCGATCACGTTGATCGCGTAGGCCAGCATGGCGACGGTGTCGAAATCGTTCATGGGATCGAACGGCAGTTGCCGGTAGAGGCTGCCATTCATCGCATGGGTGGACATCGCACCGATCTCGAGGGTGTAGCCGTCGGCCGGCGCACGTGCCACCACGGCGGCCCCCAGGTTGCCGCCCGCGCCGGCGACGTTATCCACCACGATGGGCTGGCCGCTGTGGGGAAAGAGCTGTCTGGAGAGCAGCCGGGCGAGGATGTCCGTCGATCCCGCCGGCGCGAAGGGCACCACCAGCCGGATCGGCCGCGAGGGAAAGTCGCCGCCGCCCGCGCCCTGCGGACCCTGGGCGTGGGCGGCCCAGGGCAGGGCCGCGCTTCCCAGGCCCAGCGCAAGAGCGTGGCGGCGTGACAGCAGGAGGTTGGAAGACATGTGCAAGGTTCCCTCTTTGATGAATTTGAGAAATACGATACCAAAATCATTTTTTGGTTCGCATGGGCAGAGTCTAGAAGCCATATTCGCCGAATAGGAGGCGAACTTTCCGGATTCCGAAGAGTGGAACGATTTAGTTCCTTTCCGCAATTCATGGCCCTTCCCGGCCTGCGGGAT
The DNA here is from genome assembly GCF_900104515.1 of Paracidovorax cattleyae. Lineage (GTDB taxonomy): Bacteria > Pseudomonadota > Gammaproteobacteria > Burkholderiales > Burkholderiaceae_C > Paracidovorax > Paracidovorax cattleyae. The sequence continues at coordinate 56,538 of NZ_FNJL01000020.1, read as the reverse complement.
TGCCCAAAGGGTCGCGCGCTATCCGCAGCGGGCTGCGGCAGAGGGCCGCCCCGTATGATCCGGGCCATGCTGTCCAAGTTGATGAGCCTTTTCCTGCTCGGGCTGGTGCGCCTGCTCACCGGTTCGCAGGCCCGGTGGTACGGCTGCCCGCCCAAGGCCGAGCAGCGCATCTATTTCGCCAACCACCAGAGCCATGCCGACCTGGTCATGATCTGGGCCGCCCTGCCCCAGGAACTGCGCAGCATCACCCGGCCCATCGCGGCGAAGGACTACTGGACCAAGACCCCTTTCCGGCAATGGCTGACCACCGCCGTCTTCAACGCGGTGTACGTGGACCGGGTCTCCGGCACCCCCGCGCAGCGCCCGGCGCCGGAGGCACCGCCCCAGCCCGCCGCGGACACGCCGGGCGGAGCGCCACTGCAGGCCATCACCGAGCCCACCCAGTCCGTCCTGCCCACGCAGCCGGAGCCTCCCGCGCGCGGCCCGCTGCCCGCCCAGGGCACGCTCGAGGGATTTCTGGCGCAGCCCGCGCCCGCGCTGGCCGAACCGGCCGCGCCACCCGCCGATCCGGCGCAGCCCGCGCGGCCGGACCCGGAGGCCCTGCGCGCCGCGCTGCCCGGGGACGACCCGCTCGCGCCACTGGTGCGCGCCCTGGAGAGCGGGGATTCCATCGTGATCTTTCCCGAGGGCACGCGCGGCCAGGGGGACGAGCCCCAGCCCTTCAAGTCCGGGCTCTACCGGCTCGCGCAGATGTTCCCCCAGGTGGTGCTCGTGCCGGCATGGATCCACAACGTCCAGCGGGTGATGCCCAAGGGCGAGGTCGTGCCCGTGCCCATCCTGTGCTCGGTGACCTTCGGCGCGCCCATCGAACTGGGCGCGCGCGAAGAGCGGCGCGCCTTCCTCGACCGCGCCAGGCGCGCGGTAATCGCCCTGCGGGAGGTGTGAGCCATGCTGGACGCGCTTCGCCACCTCACCACCACGCAGCAGATCGGCGCGCTGTTCGTGGCCATGTTCGGCCTGCTGTCGCTGGTCACCCTCTACGCCTTCTTCCAGACCCTGCGCGAGGCGCGCGGGCCCGGCCCGGAAGACCAGGCCGCGCACGAGGCGCACCAGCAGGAATGGCGCCGCTTCTGGAGCCTGCTGAAGACGTCGTGGATCATGGCGATCGTGTTCTGGGTGGGCTGGGCCCTGGGCGATGCCGTGGCCACGGTGCTTTTCGCCATCGTCGCCTTCCTGGCATTGCGCGAGTTCATCACGCTCTCGCCCACGCGGCGGGGAGACCACCGCAGCCTCGCGCTGGCGTTCTTCGTCGTGCTGCCGCTGCAGTTCGCCATCGTGGGGATGCGCAAGTTCGACCTGCTGACGGTGTTCATCCCGGTGTATGTCTTCCTCGCGCTGCCGGTGGCGAGCGCGCTGGCCAACGACCCGGAACGCTTCCTGGAGCGCAACGCCAAGCTGCAGTGGGGCATCATGGTCTGCGTGTACGGCATGAGCCACGTGCCCGCTCTGCTGCTGCTCGATTTTCCCAACTACGAAGGGCGAGGCGCCTTCCTGGTCTTCTTCCTCGTGGCCGTGGTGCAGACCAGCGTCATCGCGCAGCACCTGCTGGGCCGGCGCTTCCCGCACCGCCCCGTGGCACCGCTGGTGAGCCAGAGCTTCCAGTGGCTGAGCTGGAGCGTCGGCGTCGCGGTGGGCGGCCTGGCGGGCGTGGCGCTGTCGTTCATCACCCCCTTCAAGGCGGGGCAGGCGCTGGGCATGGCGCTGCTGGCGTGCCTGGCCGGCACGCTCGGCCACCTCGTGATGAAGGCCCTCAAGCGCGACCGCGGCGTGACCAGCTGGGGCCTGCAGGGCCAGTCCACCACCGGGGCGGGCGGCCTGCTGGACCGCGTGGACGCGCTGTGCTTCGCGGGCCCGGTGTTCTTCCATTCGGCCCGCTGGTACTTCGGGCTGTGAGCGGCACCCCCATGAGAATCCTGGGCATCGACCCCGGCCTGCAGACCACCGGCTTCGGCGTGGTGGACGTGGACGGGCACCACCTGAGCTACGTGGCCAGCGGCACGATCCGCACCACGGGCGCGGCCCTGGGCGACCTGCCGGGCCGCCTGAAGATCCTGTTCGACGGCATCACCGAAGTGGCCGCCCGCTACCAGCCCGACGTGGCCACGGTCGAGATCGTCTTCGTGAACGTGAACCCCCAGTCCACCCTGCTGCTCGGCCAGGCGCGGGGCGCCTGCGTCACCGCCCTGGTGGCCAGCCAGCTGCCGGTGGCGGAATACACCGCGCTGCAGATGAAGAAAGCCGTCGTGGGCCACGGCCGCGCGGCCAAGTCCCAGGTGCAGGAGATGGTGCGCCGGCTGCTGCAGCTGCCCGGGGTACCGGGCAGCGACGCCGCCGACGCGCTGGGCCTGGCCATCACCCACGCCCATGCCGGCGCGGCGATGGGCCGGCTGGCGGAAGCCACGACGCTCAACCGCCGCCAGCACGCCATGTACCGGGGCGGACGGACGCTCTGATGCCCTCCGGCTAGCGGAAGACGATCTGCGCGATGACGCCGGAGCCGACCGAGATCAGCAGGTAGTCGGGACCGTTCTGCACCCAGTGGTAGCCGTAGGGCGGCGCCGCCAGATGGTGGCCGCGCCAGTCCTGCACCACGTAGTGGTGGGAGCGGTACATGGGCGGCACGCGGCCGCCGCGGTACCAGTCGTGGTGCGGGCCGGCACCACGGCGGCCATGGGCGCGGGCATGCGGCGAGGGGCCGGGATGGTGGCGCGGGCCGGCATGCTGCCGGTGCGGCGGAGGCGGCGGTGCATGGCGCGGACCGGCATGGTGCCCGTGGCCCGGGCCGCCCCTGCGGTGTCCGGGTCCGTGCTCGTACTCGCGGCCCGGGATGCCGTCGTAGGGCTGCGCCTGCGCGCCCAGGGAGGACAGGCCCAGGAACAGGACCAGGCCGGCGGAGCGGAAGTGGTTCAGCGCGCCGGAGCCGGGTGCATCGGCGCAGGAGGAGTCTGTACGGATCATGGCTCGTTGCTGCGGGGCAAAAACCGCAGCCTACCACCATGCACGGCCCACCCCGGCCGGGGAAAACCGCAACCCCGGTCCGGTCGGGCCGGCCCGGTCAGGCGGCGGGCTCGTGGCGCACGAAGCCGACCACCGGTCCGCGCACGGGTTCGGGCAGGGCGGCGGCCCGGGACCGGGGCACCAGGGGCGTGCTGCCGGGCGGCGTCGGTGCCTGCAGGGCGGTCTCCACCACCGTGCCGCCGTCGTCGAGGCGGAAGCGGCGCACGGCCCCGAGCAGTTGCACCGCCTGCTCGCGCAGCGACTCCGAGGCGGCCGTGGACTGCTCGACCAGGGCGGCGTTCTGCTGGGTCATCTGGTCGAGCTGGCTCACGGACTGGCTGATCTGGCCGATGTTGTCGCTCTGCTCGGCCGACGAGGCGGTGATCTCGGAGATCATTTCGGAGACGCGGCGCACGCTGTCCACGATCTCGGTCATCGTCGTGCCGGCCTGGCTCACGAGCCGCGAGCCGCTCTCCACGCGCTCCACCGAGGAGCCGATGAGCTCCTTGATCTCCTTGGCCGCCGAAGCCGATCGCTGCGCCAGCGTGCGCACCTCGGCCGCGACCACCGCGAAGCCGCGGCCCTGCTCGCCCGCTCGCGCGGCCTCGACAGCGGCATTGAGCGCCAGGATGTTGGTCTGGAAGGCGATGGAATCGATCACGCCGGTGATGTCGGCAATCTTGCGCGAGCTGTCGGTGATCTGGCCCATGGTGTCCACGACCTGCGAGACGACGCTGCCACCCCTGGCCGCCACCTGGGCCGCGGTGGACGCGAAGTCGCTGGCCTGGCGCGCGGACTGGGTGCTCTGCTGCACCGTGCCGGCGAGCATTTCCATGGACGAGGCCGTTTCCTCCAGGTTGGCGGCGGTCTGCTCGGTGCGCTGGCTCAGGTCGTGGTTGCCCGAGGCGATCTCGGTGCTGGCCGTCGAGATGTTGCCCGAGGCCTCCTGCACCTGGCGCACCAGGCCGCGCAGCGCATCCTGCATGCGCCCCATGGCCACGACGAGCTGGCCGACCTCGTCCATCTGGGCGGGCCGGACTTCATGCGACAGGTCCCCGCCGGCGATGCGTTCGGCAAGGGCCCGGGCCTGCGCCAGGGAAGCGGTGATGGAGCGCACGCTGAAGAAGGTGAGCGGGATCAGCACCGCCAGCGCCAGCACCAGCCCGCCGCCGATCACCGCGGACATGGTGGCGGTGCGCTCCTCCACGCCCTGCCGCGCCTCCTCCATGCTCTGGCGGGCGCTCTGCGCCAGGCTCGCGAGGATCTGGTCGGTCGCCTCCATGTGGCCCTTGAGGCGGTCGGCATAGGCGGCGCCACCGGCCCCGTCGAGCTGGGCGCGCTCGATCTGCTCGAAGATCGGGGAGATGCCGGCCTCGTACTGCTGGATCTCGGCCTGCGCCTTGTCGATGGAGGCCACGAAGGCCGCGTCGCCTGCCTGCACCTGCCGCACGGCCGTGAGGCTCTTGCGCAGCGCGGCCAGGGTCTTGCCCCAGGCCTCTCTCTGCGAGGCCACTTCGACAGAGTTGTTGAAGTTGAGGATGATGTCCTTTTCGGTGCGGCGCAGTGTGCCCAGCGTCGTGCGCAGGTCGGCCATGTCGGTCAGCGTCTGCACCCGCTGGGAAAAAAGCACCTGCAGCGTGTCGCGCGTGCGGTCGAGGGCGAGATATCCCAGCCCTCCGATCACGACAAGCAGCACCAGGGAAAAGATCGTGCCGAAGTAAAGGCGCGTGCGGATCGACAGGCGTCCCAAAGTATTCATGACATCCTCTACAAAACGTTACAAAGGGCCCATGCAATAACTGCGCCCACCCGCATTGCCGCCTCGTGGGCCGCCGGGGCGCCCACTATAGGTCGGTCCGGCAGTGATACCGGCAGGGTAAGCACGACTGGCGCGGTCACACGCCACGTGACCCACGCGCAACCAGGATAAACAAATTGTCACATTCTTGGTGCAAAGTATCCGAATCCGGGCGTGCCCCGCCATTTCCCTGCCCAGCCAGGTCTCCTGAGTGACTCTCTCATCCCATTCTTTAGAAGGCGCCCCGCCTTCCCTGCCGCCCTCCAGATTGCCGGGTCGGCACGTCCGCCGCGGCGCGCTCGGGCGGCGGCTGCTCGGTGCCTTTCTCGCCGTACTGGCGCTCAACGGCATCGGTTCGGCCATCGGCGTTGTCGCGCTGCAACGCATCGGCGCATCGGCCAGCGCCATGGTGGACCGCCGGGTCGCCACCGAACGCCTGGTCGCCGACGCGCACCGCCTGCAGGCCATCAATGCGGAGCGCTACAAGGCCGTGGCCCTCAGCTCCGAGCCCGAGGTAGGCGACATCCTGGGTGCCGACATCGCGCGCACCCAGCGGCAGTACGACAGCCTCCTGGCCCAACTCGCCGAACGCCTGCAGGGCACCGAGGACGCGGGACGGATCGTGGCGGTGCGCTCGGCGGGCAGGGATTTCAGCCAGGCCTGCGCCGCACTGATCGCCGCACGGGACTCCGGCCTCACGGAGCGCATCCGCCAGGTGTACGGAGACCGCTTCGTGCCCGCGGCCACGCGCCTGCTCGCATCGCTGGACGGCCTGTCGCAGTCGCAGCGCCAGGCCATCGACGCCGGAGCGGCCGAGGTGTCCGGGCTGGGTGCGGCCGGCCGCTGGTCGCTGCTGGCGTTCGGCGTGCTGTCGCTGGCGGCCGGCATGCTGCTGGCCCTGTGGCTGGTGCGCAGCATCACCTGCCCGATCGCCCAGGCAGGCGCGACGGCGGACCGCGTGGCGGGACTGGACCTGCGCCAGGAGATCCAGGGGCACGGCCGGGACGAGGCGGGCCACATGCTCGAATCGCTGGCCGTGATGCAGACGGCGCTGCGCGGCCTCGTGCGCCGGATGCAGTCCCTGGGACAGGCGATCCGCTCGGCCTCGTCGGAGATCGCCGGCGGCAACGCCGAGCTGTCCAGCCGCACGGAGGAAACCGCCACCCGGCTGCAGGAGACCGCCGCGGCGCTGGAGCACGTCACCCTCCGGGTGGCCGGCGCCGCCGATTCGGCGCAGCGAACCGAATCCCTGGCGACCGGGGCGGCCCAGGTCGCGCGCGAAGGCAGCGGCGTGGTGGGCCAGGTGGAGCAGACCATGGAACAGATCGCCGCCAGTTCGCGCCGCATCGCCGACATCACCGGCGTGATCGATTCCATCGCCTTCCAGACCAACATCCTGGCGCTGAACGCGGCGGTGGAATCGGCGCATGCCGGCGAGCAGGGCCGCGGCTTCGCGGTGGTGGCGGCCGAGGTGCGCAGCCTGGCCAACCGTTCGGCCGAAGCCGCGCGCGAAATCAAAGGCCTCATCCAGGCGACGGTGCAACAGGTGCAGGACGGCGCCGGCCTGGCCCGGCAGGCCGGCCAGACCATGCACCGCGTGGTCTCGACCGTGGAGGACACGGCCCGCACGATGGGCGAGATCCGCAGCCATGCGCAGTCGCAGAACGAGGACATCGCCGCCATCCACGTGGCCATGGCGCGGCTCGACGAGATGACGCGGCAGAACGCCGCCCTGGTGGAGGAATCGGCTGCCGCCACCGAAAGCCTGCGCTTGCAGACCCACGACCTGGCCCAGCTCGTGAGCCAGTTCGTGCTGCCCGCGCAGGAGCCGGCCCCGGCCGGGCCGCCGGCACGCAGCGCGCTGCTGCCTGCGCGCCCGCAGCGCCTGCTGGCCAGCGCGGGCTGAACCGCCCCGCCCGGCCCGGACGGGCGGCATCACACCGCCTGGATCGGCACGTACAGCTCCCCGCCCGTGCCGCGGAACTCCTGGGCCTTTTCCTGCATGCCCCGGGCCGCGAAATCTCGCACTTCCTGCGTGATCTTCATCGAGCAGAACTTCGGCCCGCACATCGAGCAGAAGTGCGCCACCTTGGCCGAGTCCTTGGGCAGGGTCTCGTCGTGGTACTGCTGCGCCGTCTCCGGGTCGAGGCCCAGGTTGAACTGGTCCTGCCAGCGGAAGTCGAAGCGCGCCTGGCTGAGCGCGTCGTCGCGCGCTCGGGCACCCGGATGGCCCTTGGCCACGTCGGCCGCATGGGCCGCGATCTTGTACGCGATGATCCCCTGCTTGACGTCGTCGCGGTCGGGCAGCCCCAGGTGCTCCTTGGGCGTCACGTAGCAGAGCATGGCCGTGCCCATCCAGCCGATCATGGCTGCGCCGATGGCGCTGGCGATGTGGTCGTAGCCGGGGGCGATATCGATGGTGAGCGGCCCCAGGGTGTAGAACGGCGCTTCGTGGCAGGTCTTGAGCTGCTCGGTCATGTTGGCCTGGATCATGTGCATGGGCACGTGGCCGGGGCCCTCGATCATGGTCTGCACGTCGTGCTTCCAGGCAGTCTGCGTGAGCTCGCCCAGCGTGCGCAGCTCGGCGAACTGCGCCTCGTCGTTGGCATCGGACGCGCAGCCGGGCCGCAGGCCGTCGCCCAGGCTGAAGGACACGTCGTACTGCTTCATGATGTCGCAGATGTCCTCGAAGTGCTCGTACAGGAAGCTCTCGCGGTGGTGCGCCATGCACCACTTGGCCATGATGGAGCCGCCGCGCGAGACGATACCCGTGCGCCGCTGCGCCGTGAGGTGGATGAAGGCCAGCCGCACCCCCGCATGGATGGTGAAATAGTCCACGCCCTGCTCCGCCTGCTCGATGAGCGTGTCGCGGAAGATCTCCCAGGTCAGGTCCTCGGCAATGCCACCCACCTTCTCCAGTGCCTGGTAGATCGGCACGGTGCCGATGGGCACGGGGCTGTTGCGCACGATCCAGTCGCGCGTGGTGTGGATGTTCCTGCCGGTGGAGAGGTCCATCACGTTGTCCGCACCCCAGCGAATGGCCCAGACCAGCTTTTCGACCTCTTCCTCGATGCTGGAGGTGACGGCCGAGTTGCCGATGTTGGCGTTGATCTTGACCTTGAAGTTGCGCCCGATGGCCATGGGCTCGACCTCGGGGTGGTTGATGTTGGCCGGGATGATGGCCCGGCCGCGCGCCACTTCGTCGCGCACGAATTCGGGCGTGATGATCTTCGGGATGCTCGCGCCCATCGGGTTGCCGGCCAGGCGGTGCTCGCGTGCGGCATCCTGCTGGTACTGCGCCATCCACTCGCGGCGGCCGTTCTCGCGCAGGGCCACGTATTCCATCTCGGGCGTGACGATGCCCTTCCTGGCGTAGTGCATCTGCGTGACATTGGCGCCGCTCCGGGCGCGCAGGGGCGTGCGCTGCAGGGCTGCGGCCTCGGCGCGGAGCACGGCCAGGCGGGCGGCGTCCTCGGACTTGCTGCCGTCGTCCAGCGCCACCCGCTGGCGCCCTTCGTAGCGTTCGGTGTCGCCCCGGCCCTCGATCCAGGCACCGCGCACGCGGGCAAGGCCCCGGCGCACGTCGATGTCGGCCGTGGGATCGGTGTAGGGGCCGGACGTGTCATAGACGCTGACCTGCTCGCCGTTGGTCAGCGCGATATCGCGCACGGGCACGCGCACATCGGGGCGGCTGCCGATGAGGTAGCTTTTGGTGGAGGCGGGGAAGGGTTCGCGGGTCAGCGCGAGCAGCTGGGCGAACTTGTCGGGGGCGTTCATGCGGGCAATCTCCTCGGGTGGATGGAAATGTGCTCCGCATGGGGCCAGGTGCGCCGTACCGGCCTCCGGGTGGAGGCGCCCGCTGCGCGGCCCTGCCCCATGGGACGGGGCGACGGCGCGCGGCGGCCAGGCGGATGCTTCAAGGCATCCGCTTGCAGGTGCGGGAGTCCCGGCTGCAGCTCTTCTTACGCTGGTACTAACCAGATCAAGTTCGCGGTTCCGGCGGTCAGGTCCGCCGTCTCAGCACGCCCAGAAACATTGCGAGTCTCTACGTGCACCCCGGAGCAGGCGCGAGTATAGGAGCGATGCCCGGCCGTGTCACCCCGGGGGCGGGGCGCGCCGGCGGACATCAGAGGAAGCGCTCGAGCGCCAGCACCGCGAAGAAGGCGAATGCCGAGAGCACCGTCCACTTGACGATCACGATGCCGAAGCGCTTGAAGCGCGGCTGCCCGGTGGCCGCGTAGAACACGAACGACACCACCGCCAGCAGCAGCAGGAAGAAGAAAAGACCTCGGAACAGCAGCATGGCGGCGCGGGCTCACCAGGCATGCACGGGTGCGGCGAAACCGGTGGGCGCCTGCCGCTCGCTCTCGAACGTGGCGATCTCCCAGGCATCCTCGTTCGCCAGCAGTTCGTGCAGCAGCCGGTTGTTCATCGCGTGCCCCGAGCGGAAGGCGCTGTAGGCCGCCAGCAGCGGCCGGCCGACGATGTAGAGGTCGCCGATGGCGTCGAGGATCTTGTGCTTCACGAACTCGTCGTCGTAGCGCAGGCCGTCCGCATTGAGCACCTTGTAGTCGTCCATGACGATGGCATTGTCGAGCCCGCCGCCCAGCGCGAGGCCGCTCGCGCGCATCATCTCCACGTCCTTCGTGAAGCCGAAGGTGCGGGCACGCGCGATATCGCGCGTGTAGTTGCCCGAGCCGAGGTCGAACTCCACGCTCTGGCCGGTGGAATCCACGGCCGGGTGGGCGAAATCGATCTCGAAGCGCAGCTTGTAGCCATGGTAGGGCTCCAGCCGCGCCCACTTGAGCTGCTGGCCATCGCCCTCGCGCACTTCCACGGGCCGCGTGACGCGGATGAACTTCTTCGGTGCGTTCTGCAGCACCACGCCGGCGCTCTGCAGCAGGAACACGAAGGAGGCCGAGGATCCGTCGAGGATGGGCACCTCTTCGGCGGTGATGTCGATGTAGAGATTGTCCAGCCCCAGGCCCGCGCAGGCGGACATGAGGTGCTCGACCGTATGCACCTTGGCACCGCCCATGCCGATGGTGGAGGCCATGCGCGTATCCACCACCGACTCGGCGCGGATCGGGATGTCCACGGGTTCGGGGAGGTCGATGCGGCGGAACACGATGCCCGTGTCCGGCGCGGCGGGACGCAACGTGAGCTCGACCCGCTGGCCACTGTGCAGGCCCACGCCGACGGCGCGGGTGAGGGTCTTGATCGTGCGTTGCTGGAGCATCCCGCAATTTTAGGTGGCGGCACCCGTCCCTGCCCGCACAGATGGCTATGCCATCCATAGCCCATGCGTCACAACGGAAACAAAAAGCCGCCCCGCCTCCTTGCGGAAGCGGGGCGGCCAATGGCCTCCGGAAGACGGCGACTCAAGGGGTCAGTCTGCCTGTTTACGGAGGAAGGCCGGGATTTCCAGGTCGTCCATGCCGCCCGAGGACAGCGCGTCGACGCGGGCCGCGGCCTGCGTGCGGTTGGTGCGCCAGACGCTGGGCACCGACATGTTGCCGTAGTCGGTCTGCGATGCCGCACCGCCTGCCAGGCCGCCGGCCACGCCCACGGCAGCGCCCGCGATGGGCATCTGGTAGGCGATGTTGTCGGTGCCGGTGCGCAGGCCGCCCTGCACCACGGAGATCGGCTGGCGGCGCGCGTTGGCGCGTGACAGGCCGGTCGCCACGACGGTGACGCGGATGTCGTCGCCCAGGCTGTCGTCGTAGGCCGCGCCGTAGATGACGTGGGCATCGGGCGACGCATAGGCGTTGATCGTGCTCATCGCCAGGCGCGACTCGGACAGCTTGAGGCTGCCCTTGGCGGCCGTGACCAGCACCAGCACGCCCTTGGCGCCGGAAAGGTCGATGCCTTCCAGCAGCGGGCAGGCCACGGCCTGCTCGGCGGCGATGCGGGCGCGGTCGGGGCCGCTGGCGGTGGCCGTGCCCATCATGGCCTTGCCGGGTTCGCCCATCACGGTGCGCACGTCTTCGAAGTCGACGTTGACGTGGCCGTACTCGTTGATGATCTCGGCGATGCCGCCCACGGCGTTCTTCAGCACGTCGTTGGCATGTGCGAAGGCCTCGTCCTGGGTGATGTCGTCGCCCAGCACTTCCAGCAGCTTCTCGTTGAGCACGACGATCAGCGAATCGACGTTGGCTTCCAGTTCGGCCAGGCCGTTGTCGGCGTTCTGCATGCGGCGGCCGCCTTCCCAGTCGAAGGGCTTGGTGACCACGCCTACGGTGAGGATGCCCATCTCCTTGGCCACGCGTGCGATCACGGGTGCGGCACCGGTGCCGGTGCCGCCGCCCATGCCGGCGGTGATGAAGAGCATGTGCGCGCCCTGGATGGCCTGGCGGATGTCCTCCTGCGCGGCCTCGGCGGCCTCGCGGGCCTTCTCGGGCTTGCTGCCGGCACCCAGGCCGCTGTGGCCCAGCTGGATGACGCGGTGCGCGCTGCTGCGGGTGAGCGCCTGCGCATCGGTGTTGGCGCACACGAACTCCACGCCCTGCACCTGGCGCGAGATCATGTGCTCGACGGCATTGCCGCCGCCGCCGCCGACACCGATCACCTTGATCTGCGTGCCCTGGTTGAATTCTTCGGCTTCGATCATTTCGATGGTCATGCTGGTGCTCCTAGTCCTGGTCTTTCACGAGAGATTTGCGGTTGGCCGTTGCGGCCGGTGGGTAATACGAAGAAGAAAACGGTGCGATGGGTATGCCGGTGCACGCCGCGGGGAGGGCCCGTGCCCCGCCATCGGTGGAGGCCACTGGCCGTGGGACTTCCGCGGACAAGCCGTTGCAGAGGGGTTCGCATGTCAGAAGTTCCCGATGATGAAGTCCTTGAACCGTCCGAAAGCCGTCTTCACCGAGCCGCTCTTCTGGGCCACCTTGAAGCCGCGCAGCCGTGCCTGCCGGGCCTCTTCGAGCAAACCCATGACAGTAGCAGCACGCGGCTGGGCCACCATGTCGGACAACGCGCTGGAATACTTCGGAATGCCGCGGCGCACGGGCTTGAGGAAGATGTCCTCGCCCAGTTCCACCATGCCCGGCATGATGGCGCTGCCGCCCGTGAGCACGATGCCCGAGGAGAGCACCTCCTCGTAGCCCGACTCGCGGATCACCTGCTGCACGAGCGAGAAGATCTCCTCCACCCGCGGCTCGATCACGCCGGCGAGCGCCTGCTTGGACAGCATGCGCGGGCTGCGGTCGCCCAGGCCCGGCACTTCCACCTGCGCCTCGGGGTCGGCCAGCAGCTGCTTGGCGTAACCGCTCTCGACCTTGATGTCCTCGGCGTCCTTGGTGGGCGTGCGCAGCGCCATGGCGATGTCGCTGGTGATGAGGTCGCCGGCGATCGGGATCACCGCCGTGTGGCGGATGGCCCCGCCCGTGAAGATCGCCACGTCGGTCGTGCCCGCGCCCACGTCCACCACCGCCACGCCGAGCTCGCGCTCGTCGTCGGTCAGCACCGCCTGGCTGGAGGCGAGCGGGTTCAGCATGAGCTGCTCCACTTCCAGGCCGCAGCGGCGCACGCACTTGATGATGTTCTCGGCCGCGCTCTGGGCGCCGGTCACGATGTGGATCTTCGCCTCCAGGCGGATGCCGCTCATGCCGATGGGCTCGCGCACGTCCTGCCCGTCGATCACGAACTCCTGCGGCTCCACGAGCAGAAGGCGCTGGTCGGAGGAGATGTTGATGGCCTTGGCGGTCTCGACCACGCGCGCCACGTCGGCGGGGGTGACCTCCTTGTCCTTGACGGCCACCATGCCGCTGGAATTCAGGCCGCGGATGTGGCTGCCGGTGATACCGGTATAGACGCGCTGGATCTTGCAGTCGGCCATCAGCTCGGCCTCCTTCAGCGCCTGCTGGATGCTCTGCACCGTGGCGTCGATGTTGACCACCACGCCGCGCTTGAGCCCGTTGCTCGGGGCCACGCCCAGGCCGGCCAGCTTCAGGTCACCGCCCGGGAGCACTTCGGCCACGACGGCCATCACCTTGGCCGTCCCGATGTCCAGCCCCACCACCACATCTTTGTATTCTCGTGCCATATCTTTGTGTGTCCTGACTTGGGTCAGCGATTCCTTGGAGGTGTACGGCGCACGGCGGGCCGCACAACGCGCGGTCCGTCGCCCTCGACGGTGGTCACCCCGCGCAGCCGCAGGGCGTAGCCGTCGGGATGGCGCAGGTCGGCGGATTCCAGCGCGTCGGGCCGGCGTCCGTACTGGGCCGCCACGCGCGCCACGGTGCGCACGAAGCGCTTCGTGCGTGCCTCGACGTCTTCCGGCGTGCCGCCGCCCAGCTCCAGCGCCGCGCCACCCGACAGGGATGCGCGCCAGCTGCCGCGCGTGGACAGCTCCAGCGTCGCGAGGTGCGCGCCCAGGGGCTCCACCACCGGGGCAAGCCGCTGGTACATGCGCATCACCGCTTCCGACTGGCCCTGCGGGCCCTGCAGGCGGGGCAGTTCGTCGTCTTCCAGGTCGTCGGCGCCGGCCTCGAAAACCTCGCCGCGGGTGCTGAGCAGGGTCGCCCCTTCTTCCGGCCCCCAGTAAGCGAAGGCGTCGTGTTCCTGCAGCTCCACGCGCAGGCCGTTGGGGAACTCGCGCCGCACCAGCGCGCGGCGCACCCACGGCACCTGCTCGAAGGCTTCGCGCACGGCGGCCAGGTCCATGGTGAAGAAGTTGCCCACCAGGTGCGGGCCGACGTTGGCGCGCAGCGTCACCGCGTTGTTGTGCACCAGTTCGCCCTGCACCACGATGCGCCCGATCGCGAACATCGGGTGGTGCCGCGCCCACGAACCGGCCGCCACCAGCACGGCCGCGGCGCAGCCCACGAACAGGACCGTCGCGGTCCAGTTCATGAGCTTCACGTCCAGCGGTGCGGGCAGCGTGTTCGTGGTCATGCGGCTCCCGGATGCCCTGCGGCGTCCACCTGGCCCTGGCGGGCGTCGAGCGACGCCCCCGCCAGGATGCGCAGGCACAGTTCCTCGTAGCTCACGCCCATGGCGCGCGCCGACATGGGCACCAGCGAATGGCCGGTCATGCCGGGAGAGGTGTTGATCTCCAGCAGGAAGGGCTTGCGGTCGCTCGCGCGGATCATGATGTCGGCGCGGGCCCAGCCGCGGCACTGCAGCGTGCGGAATGCCTCCACCACCAGGCGCTGGATCTCGCGCTCCTCCTGCGCGGGCAGGCCGCTGGGGCAGTGGTACTGCGTGACGTCGGTGAAATACTTGTTCTGGTAGTCGTAGTTGCCCTCGGGCGCCACGATGCGGATCACCGGCAGCGCATGGGCGCCCGCGCCCTGCCCCAGCACGGGGCAGGTCGTTTCCTCGCCGTCGATGAACTGCTCGCACAGCACCTCGGGGTCGTAGCGCGAGGCCAGGCGGTAGGCCTGCTCGCACTGGCCGGGCGAGGTGACCTTGGTCAGCCCGATGGTCGAGCCCTCGCGCGAGGGCTTGACGATCATGGGCGAGCCCAGTTCATCCAGGGCCCGTGCGGTCTCGGCAGCGCTCGACACCAGCCACCAGTCCGGCGTGGGCAGGCCCTCGAAGCGCCAGATGCGCTTGGTCATGATCTTGTCCATGGCGATGGACGACGCCATCACGCCCGGGCCGGTGTAGGGAATGCCCAGCAACTCCAGCGCGCCCTGCACGGTGCCGTCCTCGCCGTGCCGGCCGTGCAGCGCGATGAAGCAGCGCGCATAGCCATGGCTCTTGAGTTCGGAGAGGTCGGACTGCGACGGATCGAAGGCGTGCGCGTCCACGCCGCGCGCGCGCAGCGCCTGCAGCACGCCGCCGCCGGACATGAGCGAGACCTCCCGCTCGGCGGAGTCGCCGCCCATCAGGACCGCGACCTTGCCCAGGGCACGCACGTCGATTTCGGAATCTTTCAGGCCCACAGCCATCACCGTCCTTCCTGCACCGCCGGCGCCTCGGCCCGCAGCATCTCCACCACCTTCGCGGGCACGGCGCCGATCGAGCCGGCTCCCATGCACAGCACCACGTCGCCACCGCGCGCGTTGTCCGCGATGCGCCGCGGCAACTCGCCGATGTCGTCCACGAAGACGGGCTCCACCTGCCCCGCCACGCGCACCGCACGGGCGAGCGAGCGGCCGTCGGCCGCCACGATCGGCGCCTCGCCGGCCGCATAGACCTCGGTGAGCAGCACCGCGTCGGCGCTGCCCATCACCTTCACGAAGTCCTCGAAGCAGTCGCGCGTGCGGCTGTAGCGGTGCGGCTGGAACGCCAGCACCAGGCGGCGGCCCGGGAAGGCACCGCGCGCCGCGGCGAGCGTGGCCGTCATCTCCACCGGATGGTGTCCGTAGTCCTCGATCAGGGTGAAGGTGCCGCCGCCCTGCGCGGGCAGCTCGCCGTAGCGCTGGAAGCGCCGGCCCACGCCCTTGAACTGCGCGAGCGCGCGCAGCAGCGCATCGTCGGGAATGTTCAGTTCCACCGCCACGGCAATCGCCGACAGCGCGTTGAGCACGTTGTGCTCGCCCGCGAGGTTCAGCACCACGTCCAGGTCGGGCAGCGTGACGCCGTTGCGGCGCTGCACCCGAAAGTGCATGCGGCCCGCGTCGGCCCGCACGTCCACCGCGCGCACCTGCGCATCCTCGGAGAAGCCGTAGCTCGTGACGGGGCAGGTCACATCGGGCAGGATCTCGCGGATCGCCGGGTTGTCGGTGCAGAGGATGGCCGTGCCGTAGAACGGCATGCGGTGCAGGAAATCCACGAAGGCCGACTTCAGGCGGCCGAAGTCGTGGCCATAGGTTTCCATGTGGTCGGCGTCGATGTTCGTCACCACCGCCATCACGGGCAGCAGGTTGAGGAAGGACGCATCGGATTCGTCGGCCTCCACCACGATGTACTCGCCCTGCCCCAGCTTGGCGTTGGCGCCCGCGCTGTTGAGGCGTCCGCCGATCACGAAGGTGGGGTCCAGCCCCGCTTCCGCGAGCACGCTGGTCACGAGGCTGGTGGTGGTGGTCTTGCCGTGCGTGCCGGCGATCGCGATGCCGCGCTTGAGGCGCATCAGCTCCGCCAGCATCAGGGCGCGCGGCACCACCGGGATCTTGCGCTCGCGCGCCGCGAGCACTTCGGGGTTGTCGGACTGCACGGCAGTGGAGGTGACCACCGCGTCGGCACCCTCGATGTGCGCTGCCGCATGGCCCACGTGGGTGGCGATGCCCAGCGCGGCCAGGCGGCGCAGCGTGGCGCTGTCGGCCAGGTCCGAGCCCGAGATCTCGTAGCCCAGGTTGAACAGCACTTCGGCGATGCCGCACATGCCGGCGCCCCCGAGCCCCACGAAATGGATGTGGCGGATGGCGTGCTTCATGCGGTCAACTCCTCGCACGCGTTCGCCACCTCGCGGGTGGCGTGGATCTTCTGCATCGTCTTGGCTTTCAGCGCGCGCTCCAACAGCACTTCGCGCTCCGTATTTTGTAGCAATTGCGCCAGCGCCTCGGCGGAGAGGTCGCGCTGCTGCACGAGCCAGCCGCCGCCGGCGTCGGCGAGGAAGCGGGCGTTGGCCGTCTGGTGGTCGTCCACCGCGTGCGGGAAGGGCACGAAGACGGCCGCCGCGCCCACGGCGGCGATCTCGGTCACCGTGCTCGCGCCCGCGCGGCAGACGACGAGGTCGGCCTCGGCGAACGCGGTGGCGGTGTCGTCGATGAAGGGGGTGAGCGCGGCCTCGACGCCCGCGGCGGCGTAGTTCGCGCGCAGCGCATCGATCTGGGCGGCGCCGCTCTGGTGGGTGACCACCGGGCGCCGTTCCGGGGGAATGAGGGCCAGGGCCTGGGGCACGATGTCGTTGAGCGCCTTCGCGCCCAGGCTGCCGCCCACCACCAGCAGGCGCAGCGGGCCGCTGCGGACCGCGAAGCGCGCCTGCGGCTCGGCCTGCCGCGTGAAGGCGGTGCGCAGCGGGTTGCCCACCCAGGCGCCCTTGCGCAGCGCGTCGGGGAAGGCGGTGAAGACCCGGTCGGCCACGCCGGCCAGCACCTTGTTGACCAGGCCGGCCACCGAGTTCTGTTCATGCACCACGAGCGGCTTGCCGCAGAGCACCGCCATCATGCCGCCCGGGAAGGTGACGTAGCCGCCCAGCCCCACGACCACGTCGGGCCGGACGCGCCGCACCACGGCGAGTGCCTGCCAGAACGCGCGCAGCAGGCGCAGGGGCAGCAGCGCCAGCGTGGCCAGTCCCTTGCCGCGCACGCCGGAGAAGTCGATCGGCTCGAAGGCGAAGCCCTGCGGGGGCACGATGCGCGACTCCATGCTGCCGGGCGTGCCCAGCCAGTGCACGGTCCAGCCGCGCGCGCGCAGTTCTTCCGCCACGGCCAGGCCGGGGAAGATGTGGCCGCCGGTGCCGCCGGCCATGACGAGGGCGGTCCTGGGAGCGGTGCTCATACGCGGCCTCCGCGCATGAGATGCTTGTTTTCATAGTCCACCCGCAGCACCACCGCGATCGCGACGAGGTTCATGAGGATGGCCGAGCCGCCGAAGCTCATGAGCGGCAGGGTCAGGCCCTTGGTGGGCAGGGCGCCGAGGTTCACGCCCATGTTGATGAAGGCCTGGAAGCCCATCCAGATCGCCACGCCCTGCGCGACGAGACCGGCGAAGACACGGTCGAGCGCGATGGCCTGGCGGCCGATGTGCATGATGCGGCGCGTCATCCAGAAGAACAGCGCGATCACGACCAGCACGCCGACGAGGCCGAATTCCTCGCCGATCACGGCGAGCAGGAAGTCGGTGTGGGCCTCGGGCAGCCAGTGCAGCTTTTCCACGCTGCCGCCCAGCCCGACGCCGAAGATCTCGCCGCGGCCGATGGCGATGAGCGAGTGCGACAGCTGGTAGCCCTTGCCGAGCGCGTGCGCTTCGCTGAAGGGGTCGAGGTAGGCGAAGATCCGCTCGCGCCGCCAGGGGCTGCCCATGACCATGATGGCGAAGGCCAGCACCAGCACGGCGGCGATGAGGAAGAACATGCGGGCGTTGACGCCGCCCAGGAACAGGATACCCATGGCGATGATGGCGATCACCATGAAGGCGCCCATGTCGGGCTCGGCCAGCAGCAGCACGCCCACGACCGCCACCGCCACGCCCATGGGCAGCACGGCGCGGAAGAAGCGCTCCTTCACTTCCATCTTGCGCACCATGTAGTCGGCCGCGTAGATCAGCACCGCGAACTTCGCGAGCTCCGAGGGCTGGAAGTTCATGATGCCCAATGACAGCCAGCGCCGCGCGCCGTTGACCACCGTGCCCACGTGCGGCACCAGCACCGCCATCAGCAGGACGATGGAGAGCACGAACAGCCAGGGCGCGACGCGCTCCCATACGGACATGGGCACCTGGAAGGCGAGCAGCGCCGCCACGAAACCCATCCCCAGCGCGAAGATGTGGCGCATGAGGAAATGGGTGGGCGCGATCTTGCCGAAGCGCGGGTTGTCGGGCATGGCGATGGAGGCCGAATAGACCATGACCAGCCCCCAGGCCAGCAGCGCGACCACCACCCAGAGCAGGGCCTGGTCGAACCCGAGCACGCGCGCCGGGGTGGTCGTGGTCTGGCGGTACTCGGTGCCGCCGACGCGCACGGGCAGCACGTCGGCCGCGGGCGCGGCGCCGCGGCCAAACCAGCCGGCCATCCGCTGGCGCAGGCCCTGCGGGGAGGTTGCAGCAGCGCCCGCGCTCATGCCAGCCCCCCTTCCAGCGCCTGCCCGGCCTCGTCCGCGAGCGCCTGCACGGCCTCGCGGAACACGTCGGCGCGGTGTTCGTAGTTGCGGAACATGTCGAAGCTCGCACAGGCGGGCGACATCAGCACCGCATCGCCCGCATGGGCCCGCTGCGCGGCCAGGCGCACGGCCTCCGGCAGCGTGGGCGCATCGACCAGCGGCACGCCCGCATCCCGCAGGGCGGCGCGGATCTGCGGACCGTCGCGACCGATGAGCACCGCGGCGCGCACGTAGCGCGACACCGGCATGGCCAGCGGAGAGAAGTCCTGGCCCTTGCCGTCGCCGCCCAGGATCACCACGACGCGGCGGTCGGCACCCAGGCCGCCCAGCGCGGCCACCGTGGCGCCCACGTTGGTGCCCTTGCTGTCGTCGAAGTACTCCACGTCGTTCACCCGGCCCACGGGCTCCACGCGGTGCGGCTCGCCGCGGTATTCGCGCAGGGCATAGAGCATGGGCGCGAACGCGCAGCCGGCCGCATGCGCAAGCGCCAGCGCGGCCAGCGCGTTCACGGCATTGTGGCGGCCGCGGATGCGCAGCGCGTCGGCCGGCATGAGCCGCTGGATATGCAGATCTTCCTCGGCGTGGCTGCGCGTGCGCCTGGCCGTCTCGTCGGACTCCTGCGCGCGGACCAGCCAGGCCATGCCGTTGACGGTCTCGATGCCGAAATCGCCCGGCCGCTGGGGCATGTCCGCCCCGAAGGTCACATGGGCGCGCAACTGCGGCTTCTGCAGCTTCACGCGCACGGGCGGCGGCAGCATGCCCATCACGGCGGCGTCCTCGCGGTTCAGCACCATGAGGCCGGATTCGCCGAAGATCCGGGCCTTGGCGCGCGCATAGGCTTGCATGTCTCCGTGCCAGTCGAGGTGGTCCTGGGTCACGTTGAGCACGGTCGCCGCGGTGGGCTCGAAACCGGCTGCGCCATCGAGCTGGAAGCTGGACAGCTCCAGCACCCAGGCCTGGGGCAGGGTGTCGGCATCCAGGTGGCGACCCAGGGTGTCGAGCAGCGTCGGGCCGATGTTGCCGGCCACGGCCACCGAAAGGCCCGCGCATTCGACGAGCAGGCCGGTGAGCGAGGTCACCGTGGTCTTGCCGTTGGTGCCGGTGATGGCCAGCACCGCGGGCGCGTAGCCATGGGAGGCCTTGAGCGCAGCCAGCGCCATGGCGAAAAGGCCGAGCTCGCCTCCGGTGGCGATGCCGTCGGCGCTGGCCGCGACGAACACCGGGGCCACGGTATCGGGCGCCAGGCCCGGCGACCGATAGACGGCATGCAGGCCGTGGCCCTGCACCAGCGCCGCGTCGAACGCGCCCGCGACGAAGCGCACATCGGGCAGCTCGGATCGCAGCACCGCCAACTGCGGCGGAGCCTCGCGGGTATCGGCCACGGTCACGTCCTCGGCGCCGCAGCGCACGCACCAGCGTGCCATGGCCAGCCC
Organism: Paracidovorax cattleyae; assembly: GCF_900104515.1. Classification (GTDB taxonomy): domain Bacteria; phylum Pseudomonadota; class Gammaproteobacteria; order Burkholderiales; family Burkholderiaceae_C; genus Paracidovorax; species Paracidovorax cattleyae. Next base: position 36,541 of record NZ_FNJL01000020.1, on the reverse strand, counting down.
CGAGGCGCCCAGGCCCAGGATGAGGATGCGGCGGCCCGCCAGCGGGCGCAGCGTGTCCGCCGGACGGCCGAGGGGTTCGGCGGGCTCGACACCGTCCGCGGGAGCGTCCGTCGCCCCGGCAGCGTCATCCCCGGGCGCCTCGCCCACGTCGGCGGCATCGGCTGCAGGGGATGCCTCGGGCTGGACATCCGCGAAGATGCGGGCCACGAACTCCGCGGCCGCCTGCGCGGCGGAAACGCGCGGCGCGGTCATGTCGAATCCGTCCGCCAGCGCCGCCGGTTGCGCAGCGGTCTCTGCCACCGGCTCCGGGCCGCCTCCGGCCTCCACGGCCAACGGCGCGTCGGCGGTGCCGGCGGCTTCGGTGGCGTGCGCTGGCGCGCAGTCCCCGGCCGGGCTTTCAGCTGCCGCGTTCCCGGCTGCAGGGCCGTCGGCTGCCAGGCTTTCGGCTGGCGCAGGCGCCTCCTCCGCCACGGCGGCGGGACGGGGCCATGGCGCGGCTTCGGCGCCCAGGGGGGCGCCGGCGGCGGGATGGAGGTCGCGATCGGTCGGATTCATCGCAGCTTGAGCGTGGTGAGGCCGATCAGGCACAGCAGCATGGTGATGATCCAGAAGCGCACGACGACCTGCGTCTCCTTCCAGCCGCTCTTCTCGAAGTGGTGGTGCAGCGGCGCCATCTTGAGCAGGCGCCGGCCCTCGCCATGGCGCCGCTTCGTGTACTTGAACCAGGTGACCTGCAGCATCACCGAGAGGGCCTCGACCACGAAGATACCGCCCATGATGGCGAGCACGATTTCCTGGCGCACGATCACGGCGATGGTGCCCAGGGCGCCGCCCAGCGCGAGCGCGCCCACGTCGCCCATGAAGACCTGCGCCGGATGGGTGTTGAACCAGAGGAAGGCCAGCCCCGCGCCGGCCATGGCCGAGCAGAAGATCAGCAGTTCGCCCGCACCGGCGATGTTGGGAAAGAGCAGGTACTTGGAATACACCGCGCTGCCCGTGACGTAGGCGAACACCCCCAGGGAGGCGCCCACCATGACCACCGGCATGATGGCCAGGCCGTCCAGCCCGTCGGTCAGGTTGACCGCGTTGCTGGAGCCCACGATGACGAGGTAGGTCAGGATCACGAAGCCCAGCACGCCCAGCGGGTAGCTCACTTCCTTGAAGAACGGCACGAGCAGGCCCGCCTGGGGCGGCAGGTCCATCGAGAAGCCCGACTGGATCCAGGTGATGAAGAGTTCGAACACGCGCGCATTGGAGTTCTCGGAAATGCAGAACACCAGGTAGAGCGCGGCCACGATGCCGATGACGGACTGCCAGAAATACTTCTCGCGCGAGCGCATGCCCTCCGGGTCCTTGCGCACGACCTTGCGCCAGTCGTCCACCCAGCCGATGGCGCCGAAGCCCAGGGTGACGGCCAGCACCACCCAGACGAAGCGGTTGGACAGATCGAACCACAGCAAAGTGGAGATGGCGATGGCTCCCAGGATGAGCACGCCGCCCATGGTGGGCGTGCCGCTCTTGGACAGGTGCGATTCCATCGCGTAGCCGCGGATCGGCTGGCCGATCTTGAGCGCGGTGAGCATGCGGATCACCTTCGGCCCCGCCAGGAGCCCGATGAGCAGCGCCGTCATGGCCGCCATCACCGCGCGGAAGGTGAGGTACTGGAAGACCCGGAAGAAACCGAATTCGGGCGACAGGCCCTGCAGCCACTGGGACAGCATCAGGAGCATGCGACACCCCCTTGCGCGGTGGTACGTGCACATGCTGCAGCGCCATGGCCGCTGCCTCCGGGGTGGATCTGCGACACCGCATCCGGCGCCTCCAGCGCCTGCACCACCTGTTCCATCTTCATGAACCGCGATCCCTTCACCAGCACGCTGCCCGTCGAGGGCGCGGCGTCCCGCACCGCCGCGAGCAGCGATGCCATGTCGTCGAAATGCCGTGCCTGCGGCCCGAAGGCCTGCACGGCGTGAATGCCGAGCGCTCCCAGCGCGAACAGCCGCTCGATGCCGCGGTCGCGCGCATGCGATCCCGCTTCCGCATGGAACTGCGGCCCCTGGTCGCCGACCTCGCCCATGTCGCCCATCACCAGCAACCGCGGGCCGGGCAGTTCGCCCAGCACGTCGATGGCCGCATGCATGGAATCGGGGTTGGCGTTGTAGGTGTCGTCCACGGCCGTGATCCGGCGGGTGCCGCCGCCCGGCTGCGGCACCGCGGCCGTGAAGGCGCGCGAACGGCCCTTCACCGGCTCGAAGGCCGCGAGGCCGCGCGCGATGGCGTCGAGCGGAGCTCCGGCGGCCAGCGCGCAGGCCGTGGCGGCCAGTGCGTTGGCCACGTTGTGGCGCCCTGCGATGCGCACGGTGCCATCGAATCCGCCCTGCGGCGTGTCGATGTGTATGTTCCAGGCGCCGGAATCCCACTGCGCACGGGTGCAGCGCACGTCCGCCGTGGAGCCGGGCTCCATGCCGAACGCGAGGCAGCGGCGCGCGCCGGCCAGGCCGCGCCAGAGGGGCGCGTAGGCATCGTCCCCCGGGAATACCGCCACGCCGCCGGCCTGGAGCGCGGAGATCACCGAGCCGTTCTCCTCCGCCACCGCCTGCACCGTGTGCATGAATTCGAGGTGCTCGCGCTGGGCGTTGTTGACCAGCGCGACCGTGGGCTGCGCGATGCCGGCAAGCACCGCGATCTCGCCCGGGTGGTTCATGCCGAGCTCGATCACCGCGGCCTCGTGCCCGGCGCGCAGGCGCAGCAGCATGAGCGGCACGCCGATGTCGTTGTTGAAGTTGCCTTGCGTTGCAAATGCGGCGCCGCCCTTCCAGGCGCGCAGCACCGCCGCAGTCATCTGCGTGACGGTGGTCTTGCCATTGCTTCCGGTGACGCCGATCAGGGGCAGGTCGAGGCGCGCACGCCAGCCCGCCGCCAGCGCGCCCAGGGCGGCCAGGGTGTCCGGCACCTCGATGCCGGGCAGGCCGGCGGTCTCCAGCCGACCCGGATGGGCCAGGGCCGCCGCCGCGCCGCCCGCACGCGCCTGCGCGAGGAATTCATTGGCGTCGAAGCGCTCGCCCCGCAGCGCCACGAACAGGTCGCCCGGCTGCAGCGTGCGCGTGTCGGTGTGCACGCGCACGATCGGCGTGTCGGGCCCGCCCACCAGGCGTGCCTGCGGAATGCGGGCCTGCACGAGCGCGTGCGCCTGCTGCAGCGTGAGCATGGGAGTGCCGGTCATGCCGCGCCTCCCGTATCGCTGCCGGCCGCCGACCCGCGCTGCGCCAGCGCAGCGCGGGCATGGGCGGCATCCGAGAAGGGCCGGCGCACGCCCGCTGTCTCCTGGTAGTCCTCGTGGCCCTTGCCGGCGATGAGCACCACGTCGCGCACGTCCGCTTCGGCGACGGCGCGAGCGATGGCCGCATCGCGTTCGGGCTCGGCCTGCACCGTGGTGCCCGCCACCGTGCCCAGCAGGATCTCGTGCAGGATGGCGCCCGGCGCCTCGTTGCGCGGGTTGTCGCTGGTCACGATCACCGCGTCGGCGCGCTGCTGCGCGATGCGGCCCATGAGCGGCCGCTTGGCCCGGTCGCGGTTGCCGCCGCAGCCGAAGACGCACCACAGCCGCCCGCCGCGCTGCTCCGCCACGGGCCGCAGCGCCTGCAGGGCCTGCTCGAGCGCATCGGGCGTGTGGGCATAGTCCACGGCCACCAGCGGCTGGTCCGGTTCGTGGATGAGTTCCATGCGGCCGGGCACGGGCGCGAGCTGCGCGCAGGCCCACAGGGCGTGTTCCAGTGGAATGCCCAGCGCGCGCAGGGAAGCGACCACGGCGAGCAGGTTGTGGATGTTGTAGTGGCCGATCACGCGCGTCTGCAGCACGTGGGCCTGCACCCCTTCGGCCACCGTGAAGCGCAGGCCGCCCTCGCCCCACGTGATGTCGCGGGCCTGCAGCCGGGCCGGGCCGGTGAGCGAGGTGGTCCACAGGTCGATCGGGCGCTGCGCGAGCGTGCCCGCCAGTTCGCCGCCGCGGGGGTCGTCGATGTTCACGACCGCGGCCTGCAGTCCGGGCCAGTCGAAGAGCGCGCTCTTGGCCTGCCAGTAGGCCGCCATGCCTGCGTGGTAGTCCAGGTGGTCCTGCGTGAAATTGGTGAAGACGGCCAAGCGCAGGCGCATGCCCGCCAGGCGGTGCTCCGCGAGCCCGATGGACGAGGCCTCGATGGCGCAGGCGCCCAGCCCGTTGGCCACGAAGCCGGCGAAGGCCTGCTGCAGCCGCACGGGATCGGGCGTGGTCAGGCCCGTGCCCTCCAGCGAGGGCGGCACGCCCACGCCCAGGGTGCCGATCAGGCCGCAGCCGCCACGGGGGGCCAGACCGCTGCCCGCGAGCAGGTTGAGCGCGTGGGCGAGCCACCAGGTGGTGCTGGTCTTGCCGTTCGTTCCGGTCACCGCCACCACGTCCAGGCGGTGCGTGGGCATGCCGAACCAGTCGGCGGCCAGCAGGCCGGTGGCGGCCTTGAGGTCGCGCAGCGCCGCCACGCCTTCGGCGCCGAAGCGGAAAGCCTCCACGCCCTCGCGCTCCACCAGGCAGGCCGCCGCGCCGCGCGCGAGCGCCTCGCCCACGTGCATGCGTCCGTCGGTCGCCGCGCCGGGCCAGGCGATGAAGATGTCGCCGGGCTCGACCTGGCGGCTGTCCGTGCGCAGCGCGCCGTGCGGGGCATGGGCGCGCAGCCACTCCAGCGCCTCCGGCACGGAGCCGAGCAGCGGGGGCGCGGGGTGCACCGGGGGGGACACGGGCTCGGTCATAGCGACTCCTCCACGCCATTGGAGACGATCCGGGGCTTGACGGCCATATCAGGCGCCACGCCCATCATGCGCAGCGTCTGCTGCACCACCTCGCTGAACACCGGCGCGGCCACGGCGCCGCCGTAGAACGAGCCGGCGCTGGGCTCGTCGATCATCACGGCGACGATGATGCGCGGCTTGTCGATGGGTGCCATGCCGGTGAACCAGGCGCGGTACTTGCCGGAGGCATAGCTTTTGCCCACCTGCTTGCGCGCCGTGCCGGACTTGCCGCCCACGGAATAGCCTACGGTCTGGGCCTGCTGGCCCGTGCCCCCCGGGCCTGCCGCCATCTGCAGCATCTTGCGGATCTGCGAGGCGGTGCGCTCGGAGAACACCGGCACGCCCACGGCGGGCTCGCTCGTCTTGAGCATGGTGGCGGGAATGATCTTGCCGCCGTTGGCGAACACCGTATAGGAGCGCGCCATCTGCAGCAGGCTGGCCGAGAGGCCGTAGCCGTACGACATGGTGGCCTGCTCCACCGGGCGCCAGGTCTTGTAGGGGCGCAGCCGGCCGCTCACCACGCCGGGGAAATGGATCTGCGGCTTCTGGCCGAATCCCGCGGCGGAAAAGGTTTCCCACATCTCCCTGGCCGGCATCTGCATGGCGATCTTGGTCGTGCCCACGTTGCTGGACTTCTGGATCACGCCTTCCACGGTCAGCACGCCGTAGTTGTGGGTGTCCGAGATCGTCGAGCCGGTGATCGTGACGCGCCCGGGATTGGTGTCGACGATGGTGTCGGGCCGCACGCGGCCGGTCTCGAGCGCGAGGCCGATGGTGAACGGCTTCATGGTCGAGCCGGGCTCGAACACGTCGGTGATGGCGCGGTTGCGCAGCTGCTCGCCGGTCAGGTTCTGGCGCTTGTCGGGCACGTAGCTCGGGTAGTTGGCCAGCGCCAGCAGCTCGCCGGTGTGCGCGTCGATCACCACCACGCTGCCCGCCTTGGCCTTGTGCAGCGCCACCTGGTCGCGCAGCTTCTGATAGGCGAAGAACTGCACCTTGCTGTCGATCGACAGTTGCATGTCCTTGCCATCGACGGGCGGCACCTCGGCACCCACGCCTTCCACGACGCGGCCCAGGCGGTCCTTGATGACGCGGCGCGAGCCGGGCTTGCCGGCCAGGTCCTTGTCGAACGCCAGTTCCACGCCTTCCTGGCCATGGTCTTCCACGTTGGTGAAGCCCACCACGTGCGCGGCCGATTCGCCCTCGGGGTACTGGCGCTTGTATTCCTTGCGCTGGTAGATGCCCTTGATGTCCAGGGCGGCGATCTGCACGCCCACGTCCCAGTCGAGCTGGCGCTTGATCCAGACGAAGGTCTTGTCCTCGTCCGCCAGCCTGGCCTGCAGGGCAGACAGCGGCATGTCCAGCAGTTTGGCCAGCTGGCGCAGCTTGGCCTGCACCTCGGGGTTGTCCTGCTCCACGTCTTCGGGAATGGCCCAGATGCTGGCGGCCGGCACGCTGGAGGCCAGGATCAGTCCGTTGCGGTCCAGGATGCGGCCCCGGTTGGCGGGCAGTTCCAGCGTGCGTGCGAAGCGCACTTCGCCCTGGCGCTGGAAGAAGTCGTTGCCGAACACCTGCACGTACGCCGCGCGCCCGGCCAGCGCCAGGAAGCCCAGCGCCACCATGGCGACGATGAACTTGCTGCGCCAGACGGGCGTCTTGCTCGCGAGCAGCGGGCTGGAGGTGTAGAGGACGCTGCGGCTCATCGGCGAGCTCCCGCAGGCGCCGTGGCGGCGGAGGCGCCCGCCGCCGGTGCGGTGGGGGTCGGCACGGGCGTGCCGTCGTCCGTCACGTACTGGGTGATCGCCGGCGTGGCGGTGCGCATCTGCAGCCGGTCGCGCGCGAGCTTCTCCACCCGCAGCGGCGTGGCCTGGGCGCGCTTTTCGACCTGCAGCCGCTGGTGCTCCGTCTCCAGGCGGCGGGATTCGCTGACGGCGCGGTCCAGTTCGGTGAACAGCAGGCGCGACTCGTACTGCGTGCGCACGAGGTAGAGCGCGCTGGCCAGCACGCCCACCAGCAACACCAGGCTCAGGCGCGTCATGCCGGCACCTCCGTGCGCTCGGCCACGCGCATCACGGCGCTGCGCGCGCGGGGGTTGGACTCCACCTCGGCGGCATCCGGCTTGATGCGGTCCAGCGCCTTCAGCCGCATCGGCTGCGGCGTGGCGAACGGCGCGCGGCGGTCGTACACCTCCCTGGAGTGCTGCGCGATGAACTGCTTGACGATGCGGTCTTCGAGCGAATGGAAGCTGATCACCGCGAGCCTGCCGCCCGGTGCGAGCACGCGCAGGCTGGCCTCTAGCGCGGCCTGCAGCTCCTCAAGCTCTGCGTTGATGAAAATCCGAAGAGCCTGAAAGGTCCGGGTCGCGGGGTTCTGGCCGGCCTCGCGGGTCTTGACCGCGCCAGCCACGAGCTGGGCCAGCTCGGAGGTGGTGCGCAGCGGGCCGCGCTCCGCGCGCCGAGCAACAATCGCCTTTGCAATGGGGCCAGCAAACCGTTCTTCACCGTATTCACGAATCACCTCCGCAATCTGCCCCATGTCGGCCGTCGCCAGCCAGTCGGCCACGCTCTCGCCGCGCGTGGTGTCCATGCGCATGTCCAGGGGGCCGTCGAACCGGAAACTGAAACCGCGCGCGGGGCTGTCGATCTGCGGCGAACTCACGCCCAGATCCATGAGGATGCCGGCCGCGCTGCGCTCGGGCAGGTCGGCCAGATGGCGAAAACCCTCGTGCCGAATGGAAAAGCGCGCATCGGTGATGCGCGCTGCTTCCTGGATCGCCTCGGGGTCTTTGTCGAAAGCCACGAGGCGGCCCTGCGGCCCCAGCCTCTCCAATATCCTGCGCGAATGCCCTCCCCGGCCGAAGGTCGCGTCGATCCAGACGCCGGCGGGCGAGGGGCCGGCGCCCCCCAGCAGGGCATCGACCGCCTCGTCCAGCAGGACGGTGGTATGCAGCAGTGTCGTGGTGTCCGCCATGGCCTTCAGAAAGAAAAGTCCTTGAAGGCTTCGGGCATCTCGCCCTGCATGGCCTGGGCTTCCTGGGCCTCGTAGGTGGCCTTGTCCCAGAGCTCGAAGTGGTGGCCCATGCCCAGCAGCATGGTGTCCTTGGTGATGCCCGCGGCCTGCCGCAGTTCGGGCGCCACGAGCACACGGCCCGTGCCGTCCATTTCCACGTCCTGGGCGTTGCCCAGGAAGATGCGCTTCCACCACTGGGCCGACATCGGCAGCTCGGCGATGCGCTCGCGGAATTTCTCCCATTCGGGACGGGGGAAGACCATGAGGCAGCCGTGGGGGTGCTTGGTGATGGTGAGCTGTCCGCCGGCCGTCGCGCTCAGGACGTCACGATGCCGGGTGGGCACGGAAAGCCTACCCTTCGCATCCAGACTCAGCGATGACGCCCCTTGAAACACCGTTAGACCCCGACAGGTTGTCGCCGCCACTTCCCGCCGAGAACGGGGTTGGAGGGCACTTTTCACCACTTAATTGCACTTTTTTGCACTGTAGCAGGAAAAGGCCCGATCGCAAGATCGGGTGCAACAAAGTTTTGCAATGAAATCAACGACTTAGCGCTGATTGCAAACGTATATCGGGGATGATTTCCCTTCCCGGATAAGCACTTAGCAAATGCTGTGGAAGTGATACCTTAGGGTCTGGCGCCAACGTGGAATGGGAACAGGACTCCGGCGCCCTGCCCGGCCGCCCAGCCCTCGCCGCGGCCCAGGCAAAACCGCCGCCCGGCGGCTGGCGTCCGGGCGGCGGCTCGATGGCGTGAAAAGACCCGCGAAAAACTCCGCAAGTCTGTAGGAAAAGATCGCTTCTTACAGGATGTAGCGCGAAAGATCTTCGTTCTGGCTCAGGCTCGCGAGGCGTCCGTCCACGTAGGCGGCATCGACGCGCACGGTCTGGCCGGAGAGTTTCGCGGCGTCGAAGCTCACCTCGTCCAGCAGCCGCTCCATCACCGTGGACAGCCGGCGCGCGCCGATGTTCTCGGTGCGCTCGTTCACCTCGAAGGCGATGCGGGCCAGGCGGGTGATGCCCTCGGGGGCGAACTCCAGCGTGACGCCTTCGGTCGCCAGCAGCGCCTGGTACTGCTTCACCAGGGAGGCATGCGTCTGGGTCAGTATGGCCTCGAAATCCCCCACCGAGAGCGACTCCAGTTCGACGCGGATGGGGAAGCGCCCCTGCAGCTCGGGGATCAGGTCGCTGGGCTTGGCGAGGTGAAAGGCGCCCGAAGCGATGAAAAGGATGTGGTCGGTCTTCACCATGCCGTATTTGGTGCTCACCGTGGTGCCCTCCACCAGCGGCAGCAGGTCGCGCTGCACGCCCTGGCGGGAGACGTCGGAACCGCCCGCTTCCTGGCGCGTGGCGACCTTGTCGATCTCGTCGATGAACACGATGCCGTTCTGCTCGGCATTCTGCAGGGCGCGCGTCCTGACCTCCTCTTCGTTGACCAGCCTGCCCGCCTCCTCGTCGGTGAGCAGCTTCAGCGCCTCGGCGATCCGGAGCTTGCGCGTCTTGCGGCGCTCCTGGCCCATCTGGCTGAACATGCCGCGCAGCTGTTCGGCCATTTCCTCCATGCCCTGGGGGCCCATGATCTCGAGCTGGGGCCGGGCATCGGCCAGGTCGATCTCGATCTCCTTGTCGTCCAGCCGGCCCTCGCGCAGCTTCTTGCGGAACACCTGGCGCGCGGTGCTGTCCGCGGGCTGATCCCCCGTCGTGCGCGCCGTGGGGATGAGCACGTCGAGGATGCGGTCCTCGGCGGCGTCCTCGGCGCGGGCACGCACCTTCTTCACGTCGGCTTCGCGGGTCTGCTTGACGGCCACCTCGACGAGGTCGCGCACGATGGAATCCACGTCCTTGCCGACATAGCCCACCTCGGTGAACTTGGTGGCCTCCACCTTGATGAACGGGGCGTCCGCCAGCCGGGCGAGGCGGCGGGCGATCTCGGTCTTGCCGACGCCGGTGGGGCCGATCATCAGGATGTTCTTGGGGGTGATCTCCTGGCGCAGTCCGGGATCGACCTGCTGGCGGCGCCAGCGGTTGCGCAGCGCGATGGCGACAGCGCGCTTGGCACCCGACTGGCCCACGATGTGGCGGTCGAGCTCGGAGACGATTTCCTGGGGGGTCATGGAAGACATGGTGGACACTCGGGAAAGGACGGGCCGGGAACCGGCAGGCAAAAGGGCGAAGGGCGCGGGGGCGTCAGAGCGTCTCGACGGTGTGGTGCATGTTCGTGTAGATGCACAGCTCGCCCGCGATGGCGAGCGACTTGCGCACGATCTCCTCGGCGGACAACTCGGTGTGGTTCAGCAGTGCCTTGGCAGCCGAATGCGCATACGCGCCGCCCGATCCGATGGCCACGATGCCCTGCTCCGGCTCCAGCACATCGCCGTTGCCGGTGATGATGAGCGAGGCGCTGGCATCCGCCACGGCCAGCATGGCCTCCAGGCGGCGCAGCACGCGGTCGGTGCGCCAGTCCTTGGTGAGCTCGATGGCGGCGCGCGTCAGGTGGCCCTGGTGCTTCTCCAGCTTGGCCTCGAAGCGCTCGAAGAGGGTGAAGGCATCGGCCGTGGCGCCCGCGAAGCCCGCGAGCACCTTGCCGTGGTGCAGCTTGCGCACCTTGCGCGCCGACCCCTTGACGACAATGTTGCCGAGCGTGACCTGCCCGTCGCCGCCGATGGCGACCTGGATGGTGCCGTCCGCGGCCTGGCGGCGGACGCTGAGGATGGTGGTGCCGTGAAACTGTTCCATAGCGTCCGGAATTGGGGATGGACGCCCGGATTGCAACAGCCCGCCGGCCGGCCTGCGCGCCGCCCCGCGGGGGACGGACTCAGTTCTGCCGCGGAACGATGCGCGCGTGCTCGTGGATGCCGATGACGTTGAAGAACACCGCCACCAGCCGCGGCACGTGGGTGAAATGCACCACATGTCCCAGCGCCTGCTGGGCGGCGGTCCAGTTCAATACGGAGCCCGCGGCGGCGAAATCCACCCGCGCGAGCCGGTCGCAGCGGATGGCGAAGGGCACGCCGGCATGCAGGTGTGCCTCCATGGGCTCGAGAACGGCCGTCGCGTCGCCCTCGATGTGCCCGGACAGCACGGCGGCCGGCGCCGAGGCCTCCAGGCCGCCCGGCTGGGAGGCCGGCTCGCCGAAGCCCGAGGAGAAGGCATCGGCGTCGAAGGACACGGTGGCCGCGCCCGGGGGGCCGCCGGCACCGCCTCCGTCGTCGGAATAGCTGCATTTCGGGGGCATCCAGGACGGGGGGGAGACCTCGTAGGTGACGCAGTAGTCCAGCGCGACCAGCTCGAACTCGTCGGGCCGGCCCATCAGCCGCAATGCCGCCATGCGCAGGCGCCACCAGTCCGGCGGAACGCTCCTGTCGCCGGAGGGCGTGCGGGCCTCCAGCAGGCTCGCCAGGGCGTCCACGCCCTTGAAGACGATGCCGTCGGAGCGGTCCGCCCACTGCCCGAACTGCTGCGCCAGGCCCGGGACGGCGCCGTCCTCGATCGTCATCAGGCGCGACCAGGAGAAGGTCCAGGGCGGAGCGGACGCACGGGCCACGGAAGCCTGCAGCGCGGCCACGGACTGCGCCGTGAGCACCGAAGGCGCGTTCCAGAGGAATTCGCGCTGCCCGCCGCCGGCGGATTCGGCCGCGGCCGCCGCCGAGGGGGACTGCAGCCCCAGCAGTTCGGGCATGGAGAACCACAGCGGCGCAGAGCGGCCGAACCGGGCGGCGAAATCGATGGCGAGCGACTCGAAACGCCCGTGGTCGCCCGTGGCGCGGTAGAAATCGAAGAGCGCCATCCAGAATTCGGCCTGCCGCGCGGGGTCTTCGTCGCCCTCGTGCTGCGCGAGCGCCTCCAGCAGGCCGGCCTCCGCGCCGGCATAGTCGCCGTTCGCGAAGCGGATCGCGGCCTCTTCCAGGTCGGGCTCGTGCACGAAGGGGGGCGGCTCGGGCGCCACGTAGACGCGCACGGGGTGCGACGGTGGGTCGGCCCGCTCGGTGAGCAGCGGGGGCGCCAGCGGGCGCGAGCCCTCGGCGGAGAGCGTCCCGGGAAAGGCCTGGGGCACCGTGGCAGCCATGAAGTCCGTCGCGGGCGGCAGGCTTTCACCGGAGAACAGGGACTGCACGCCGGGCTCCGACAACCCTGCCGGCAGGCTGGCCGGGGCGGTGGGCGCGAAGGCGCGGGCATGCGCCGCGATGGTCGAATCGGAGGCGCCGAAGGACGCCGGCTCGGTGGACGCCAGGCCGGCCGGGGCCGTAGCGGCCGCGGGCTGCTTGCTCTTCCACCACTGCTGGGACATCTGCGCTTCGATCTCGTCGATCTTCTTGAGCGTGACGGCCCGGTCGTCCGGCGAGGTCATGCTGGTATGGAAGAACGAAGGCCGGGCGGTCTGGTCGTCCGACCGCTGGCCGTGGAGCGCCTCGCGCTGGCGCAGCTTGCGCAGCTGGTCGAATTCTCGGCGCCGCACGAAGTCGTTGCGGCGCTTGCGCTCGATCATCTCCTTGAGCATCTGCTTGCTGTACTGGCTCTCGCGCTCCTCGTCGATGGAGTCGAGCTCATTCCAGTTGACGGTGGGATTGCGCACGAAGCGCACCACCTTGGACAGCAGGCCGCGGGAGGAATCTTCCTTGCTCATGGATCGTCGTGGCTGGAGGGCACGCGCCTCGGCACGGGGGTCGGGCGGACGGGTACGGAAAACGGCGGGGCGGGCCGGTCGCGGAGGCTGCGAGGCAGGCGCAGCGCCGTCAATCCCCGAACATCTTCTGCTTGAGCTCCCGGCGCTGCTGCGCCTCGAGGGACAGGGTGGCGGTGGGGCGCGCCAGGAGGCGGCCGACGCCGATGGGCTCGCCGGTCTCGTCGCAGTAGCCGTAGTCGCCCGCATCGATGCGCGCGATGGACTGCTCGATCTTCTTGAGGAGCTTGCGTTCGCGGTCGCGGGTGCGCAGTTCCAGGGCGTGCTCTTCCTCGATGGTGGCGCGGTCGGCCGGGTCGGGCACCACCACGGTGTCCTCGCGCAGGTGCTCGGTGGTCTCGCCCGCGTTGTTGTGCATGTCCTGCTTGAGCTGCACGAGCTTGTGCCGGAAGAAGGCCAGCTGCTTCTCGTTCATGTATTCGCTGTCGGGCATGGAAAGCACCTCGGCGTCGGAGAGCTCCTCGGCCGGCTTGGTCTTCCAGTTGTTGGCCAGCTTCGGGTCTTTCTTGGCGGCCGCGACGGGCGATTGCGCTTGCAGGGTCGTAGGCATGATGTGTATTAGGCTGGCTGCGCCGGCGGGGTGGCCGGCGACGGTGCCGTGGATGGTACGGTCAATTGCTCCAAACGGGAAGGATGCCGCCTCCTACGTACGGCGATTTCCACCGGAATGGGACGGCGGCGAGGCAAACCCGGTCCCGCCCGTGCCGCCCGCCCTGCCAAAAGCGGTCGATGCAGCGGCGGTTGTCCTCCCGTTTTTGCCGGGGCGCGATTGTATCGGCCGATCCACGGACTGCGCGGCCATCCCCCGCGAAGTAGTGGTTATCCTACAAACCGGCCGCGGTGCCCGGCCCGGTACGGCTCAGGCCAGGCACTGCGCCAGGCCCTGCTGGAAGATGTCCTGGGGCAGGTCGATGCCGATGAACACCATCTTGCTCTGGCGCTTCTCGTCCCCGGCCCATTGCGGCCCCAGGTCGCTGCCCATGAGCTGGTGCACGCCCTGGAAGATGACCTTGCGCTCGGTGCCCTTCATGTGCAGCACGCCCTTGTAGCGCAGCATGCGGGGGCCGTAGATGTTGACGATGGCACCCAGGAAATCCTCCAGTTTGGCCGGATCGAAGGGACGGTCGGCGCGGTAGACGAAGCTTTTCACGTCGTCGTCATGGTGGTGGTGGTGGCCGTGGCCCCCGTGCTGGTGCGAGGGATGGCTGCAGTGCTCGCCATGCTCGTGGTCATGGTCGTGGTGGTCGTGCCCGTGGTCATGGCCATGTCCGTGGTCGTCCTCGTCCTTCAGGAAATCGGGGTCGATGTCGAGCTTGGCGTTGAGGTTGAAGCCGCGCAGGTCCAGCACCTCCGAGACGGGCACTTCGCCGAAATGCACCGCTTTGATCGGGGCGCGCGGGTTCATGTGCTTGAGGCGGTGGATCAGCGCGTCGGTTTCCTCCCGGGACACCAGGTCGGTCTTGGACAGGAATATCTGGTCCGCGAAGCCCACCTGGCGGCGCGCCTCCTGCCGGTCGTTGAGCTGCTGGGCGGCGTGCTTGGCATCCACCAGGGTGATGATGGAGTCGATGAGGTAGGTCTCGGCGATCTCCTCGTCCATGAAGAAGGTCTGGGCCACCGGGCCGGGATCGGCCAGGCCGGTGGTCTCGATCACGATGCGGTCGAACTCCAGGAGCCCCTTGCGGCGCTTGGCGGCCAGCAGTTGGAGCGTCTCGCGCAGGTCCTCGCGGATCGTGCAGCAGATGCAGCCGTTGCTCATCTGCACGATCTGTTCCTTGGAATCCGTCACCAGGATGTCGTTGTCGATGTTCTCCTCGCCGAACTCGTTCTCGATGACGGCGATCTTCTGGCCGTGCGATTCGGTCAGCACGCGCTTGAGGAGAGTGGTCTTGCCCGAGCCCAGGAAGCCCGTGAGGATGGTGGTCGGAATGAGGGACATGATCGGCGAACGCTTTCGGAAGGTGGAGGGTGCCGGCGTGGCACCCCTTCCCAAAAGTTTAGCGAGGCTGTCAACACCCCCGGATTTCACGCGCCAAAGCCTGTCTTTTCCCCGGTTGGCGCGGCAGGAAATGCGCTACATTGATTTCCAGATTCCGACAGCCCTCCGAGCCGTTCCCCAGCCACTTTCCAGGCCATGGATTTCGACCTGACCGCCACGCTCCTGGATTCGCTGGGCATCGCCATGTGCGTGTTCGACGCCCAGGAACGTACCGTGCTGTGGAATCCATCGTTCCTCCGCTTCTTCCCGGAACACGAGGGCCACATCCATGCCGGCGAGCCCTACGCCGACAACCTGCGGCGCTTCTACCTGGGCCGCCTGCCGCCCGACGACCTGCCGCACATCGGCCGCTTCATCGCCGACGGCCTGGTGCGCAACCGCCTGCAGACGCGGCCCTATGTCTTCCAGCACCTCGGGCGCTGGCTGCGCGTGGCCGCGGTGCCGCTGCAGGGGGGCCATCGCATCCGCGTCTGGCAGCACGTGGCGCACGTGGACGACGGCCCGGACGCGCCGGCCGCGGAGAGACAGGCGGCGCTGCCGGCTTCCGGCACCCGTCAGATGCTGGAGGACCTGGGCGAAGCCGCGGCCGTGCTGGACGACGAAGGGCGCATCCTGTACGCCAACGACCTGTTCGTGATGATGCACGGGCTGCCCTCCAGGGAAGCGCTGGCGCAGCGAACCTACGTGCAGATCGTCCGGCAGCTCTGGGATGCGTCGCCCGATGCCCAGGAGCGGCTGCGGCGCGCCCAGGACGTGGCCGCGGCACTGCACGATGCGGCCTTCTTCGCGGGGGCCCCCTTCGAAGTGCCCCTGCCGGGCGGCCGCTGGATGCGCGTCACCATGAACCGCAGCGCCGGCGGGCAGAGCTACGCCCTGCACACGGACATCTCCGAAGTGAAGCGCAACGAAAGCGAGCTGCGCGCGGCCGAACTGCGTGCACGCGAGAGCGAGGAGCAGCTGCGCGTGCTGGCCGAGCAGCTGCGCACGGAAACGCGCCACGATGTGCTGACCGGCCTGCCCAACCGCCGCAGCCTCGGCGCGAAGGTCCAGGAGCTCTCGGCCCAGCCCGGCTCGCATGCGCTGCTGTTCATCGACCTGGACGGATTCAAGGCCGTGAACGACGAAGCCGGCCATGCGGCCGGCGACCACGTGCTCTGCCAGGTGGCGGTCCGGCTGCGCCGCTGCGTGCGCGGGGACGACGTGCTCGTGCGGCTGGGCGGCGACGAATTCGTGGTCCTCCTGCGGCACTGCACCCGGCATGGGGCGCGGGGCATCGCACTGCAGATCGTGGATGTCCTGCGCAGCGAGCCTTTCCACGCATCGGAACGCTCGTTCCGGATCGGCGCGAGCATCGGCGTGCGGCTGTTCGGCCACACGCACGAGCCGCTGGAAAATCTCATGGCCGACGCGGACGCCGCCTGCTACGCCGCCAAGCGCAGCGGCCGCGGCCGCGTCGAGATGGCCGGCGCCGACAGCGAGCCGCAGGCGCCTTTCACGCTCCCTTGCGCATCACCGCCAGCCCCTTGAGGTACTCCCCCTCGGGGAATTCCAGGGTCATGGGGTGGTCGGGAGCGCCGCCCAGGCGCTCCAGGATGTAGCCGTCCACCCCCGCATCGGCACCGGCCGACGCCACGATCTTGTGGAACAGGTCGGCACTGATGCCGCCAGAGCAGGAGAAGGTGTAGAGCAGCCCTCCGGGCGCCAGCAACTGCAGGCCCAGGCGGTTGATGTCCTTGTAGGCCCGCGCGGCACGCTCGGCATGCGCCGCCGTGGGGGCGAACTTCGGCGGATCGAGCACGATGGCATCGAAGCGCCGCCCCTCCTGCAGGAACCGCCGCAGGGAGGCGTTCACGTCGGCGTCGAGGAATTCCGTGCGCCCGGCATCGAAGCCGTTGAGGGCCGCATGCGAGCGCGCGCGCTCCAGCGCCGGTCCCGACGAATCGATGGAGGTGACCTGCGCGGCCCCGCCCGCGAGCGCCGCCACGGTGAAGCCGCCGGTGTAGCAGTAGCAGTTGAGCACCTGGCGCGCGCCGAGCCGCCGCACGGCCTCGGAAAACCGGTGGCGGCTGTCGCGCTGGTCGAGGTAGAAGCCGGTCTTGTGGCCTTCGGCGATGTCGAGCGTCAGGCGCCAGCCATGCTCCCGGATGGACAGCTCCGTGGGGCCTTCGCCGCGCAGCCATCCCGTCGCGGGCTCCAGGCCCTCCAGCTGGCGCACGCTGGCGTCGGAGCGCTCGTAGAGCTTCTGCAGGCCGGTGGCCTTCAGCAGGGCATCGGCGATCACGGCTTTACAGCGCTCGGTGCCGGCGCTGGTGAACTGCGCCACCAGCGTATCGCCGTAGCGGTCCACGATCAGGCCGGGCAGGCCGTCGGACTCTCCATGTACCAGGCGCACGCCGTCGCTCTCGATGGCGAAGCGTTCACGCGCCCGGACCGCACGGTCCACGGCCGCGGCGAAGAACGCGGGATCGATGCGCTGCGCCTCGTCGAAGCTCCAGGCACGGGCGCGGATGCGCGACGCGGGACTGAAGGCGGCCCAGGCCAGGAAGCGGCCTTCCGCCGATTCCACCCGCACGGTTTCGCCGCTGTCGCCACCGCCCTTGGCGATGGCGGACTCGAAGATCCAGGGATGGCGGCGCAGGAGGGAACGCTCCTTGCCAGGACGCAGGCGGATGGTTTTCATGGGCCGTATTGTCCGGGAGCCGCGGGGCGCCCGGGCCGGCGCCGCGACGGCTCAGCGGGCGCCAGGTTCCACCGCGGCCGCACGCGGCGCCGGGTAGAGCGCCACGAGGGCCAGATCCATGGTGGCGCCAGGCGGGCCCCGCCAGACCAGCCGCAGACGGTCGAACGACTCGGAATCCTGCGCGGAAGCCGCCGGCAGCGGTATGCGCCATCCCGCGCTCCGGTGCTCCCACTGCCGAACGGGGGTCTCGGCCACCAGCGGCTGCCAGGCGCCTCCTGCGGTCTGCACGTCCACCGCCAGCCTCAGGTCTTCGCCGCCGCCGTCGGCCTGCACGACCAGTGCGTCGAACGCGCCCGGGCGCATGGCCAGTTCGGCGGGCGATAAGGCGCCGGCACGGCCTGCGCCGTCCAGGACCAGGCGCAGCCCGTCCGGGGTGGCGGCCACCGGTGTTCCTGCGTCGGCCTGCCACCCATCCGTGTCATGGTGCCTTCCCGCTCCGAAGGTCCAGAGGCGTGCGCCGCGGGGAAGGTCATACCGGGACATCATGAAATGCTGGATGGCCTCTTCGAGCGGCGTACGGCGCAATGACGTGTAGCTGACATAGCCTTTCGTATTCGCCGCTTCGCCCGGGCTGCCGTTCCAGGCCATGGGAGAGACGAGGCGCGCCCCATAGTTGGAAATCTCCCTCAGCGAACGATAGGCCCGGTCATAGTTCGCCATGCGCCGGGGTGCGGTCAGGTCGGCCGTGTTGTATTCCACCGCGGCCCATTCCGGGCTGTAGCGGCGGAATTCGTCGAACAGCGAGCCCTTGCCTTCCATGGGGATCGAATTGGTGGCGCTGTCGCCATAGATGATCGCGCCCAGGCGCCCCTGCACCGGCGCCGAGCCCTCGATCGAGATACCCCCGGAATCGTAGCTTTTGGCCGGGCTGTCGAGGCGCACGGCAAAGGGTTCCATCAGGCCCGGGGGCATGAAGCCCTGCGCGGAATAGATGCGGCTGGCCGGCACGCCGGTCTGCGCCACCCACTGCGACAGCTCGTCGTAATGCAGCTTCACGAGATGGCGGCGGAATTGCTCCCAGGCCTGCGTCCAGGGCTCCTGCCAGAACGGGTGCGGCGCTTTCGGGAACCGGCGCGGAGGATCGACCTCTTCCCAGCTGGCGTGGTGCCGGCCCCTCATCCTGTCGATATCCGCCAGGGTCAACGGCTGGGGCCGCCGGTAGGCCCGGAGGTCCGGCACGCCGGGCCCGCCTTCGTTCGCGTAGGGCCCGCTGCCGCGCAGCCAGTCGCGGAACTGGCGCAAGGTCTGCGGGTTGTAGTCGTACCACTGCCGCCCCTCGAAGAAGGGGTTGATGTACACGTCCGGGTCCAGGCTGATGCCGATGAACAGGTCAGGGTGCTCGATGGCAAAGCGCTGGATCAATGCGGCGGCCTGCTGCAGGTTGCGCTTCTTGTAGAAGCGGGCCCGCTCTGCGAACACATTCAGGCTCAGGGCACGCCCCAGCTCCGGAGACTCGAACGAGCCGGGCTGCCCCTCGATCGCCGAGTCGGGCATCACCCCATTCCTGTCGTTCCACTGGCAGAGCGTCTCGTCCTGCTCCAGCACATCGTTGATGTCCCACTGGGGCGCGTCGCACGGGGCATCGGCCCAGATCCCGCCGTTGAGCGTGAACAGGACGGGCATCTTCTTCTCGATGGCGTACCGCATCACGCCGTGGAGGCCGTCTTCCGCGATGAGCCGCTTGCCGCATTTCTTGTCCGGGACGAAATCCGGGTCGAACGCATAGTCCCCCGGTGCGCCGGTGGTGGTGCGCATGTAGAGGATCTGGACGCGGATCCCGGCCTTGACGGTGCGGCTCTCATAGGGAGCGTAGGTTTCACGGATGCCGTCGGCACCCCCTCCCTCCACATGGCTCGTGGCCATGGGAAAAAAGAACACGTCGTCGGCATCCACGCTCCGCCCGGGCCTGAAATCACCCCAGCGGGTGTTATAGGCCTGGGGGAAAAACGATTGCCTCAGCAGCGTCGTCTTCCCGCCCTTCCGATCGACGACCACGACTTCCAGGTCCGTCTGCCGATCGATGTCGCCCATGGGAAGCTTGCCGTCGAAACCGGCCGTCGGGGCGCCGCGCATGCCCGGATGGGCCCGGTAGACATCCAGGCGGAGCAGTCCGTAGGGGATCACCAGGGGCTGCCCATTGACATGGACCTCCAGGTTCCGGATGCCGTCCGGGCTGATCGCCCACCCCTGGATGCGCAGCGATCCATCAGAAACACGTTGCAACGAATCCACATGGCCGAACGCACGACCCGACCTGGCATCCGGGGAGGGAACGACCTGTCTTTCCTTCAGCTTCGCTGCGGCCCATTGGCTACCCGCCACGCCGAAGCAGGACAACAGCATGACCGCCAGGCCGACGCCCAGCCACCACCGCAAGCCTGCCCGGGACGGCGCGGTCTTCTTTGATTCAGTCATGCAACATGCGCACCGGGGCGCATCCGTGGTTGTCGTGAGGTGCGCATTTTCCGCGGTTTCGGGCCATCCGCCGACCATTCGCTTACATGAAATCCACGAAGAACGTGGCTTCCATGCGCAAGAAATTGTGCGATGAAGAAGATTTGAGGATTGTTGAGAAAGCCGGTGCCGGGCTTTCCTAGGATCCGTGCCTGCAGGCCCCGAAAAGGCCCGCCAAGAAAAGATCCACATCCACTACCGAGGGAAATCCCATGCACTACCTACACCGGCTCAAGGTCTCGACGCGTCTCGGCTGGCTCCTGGCCACCCTCTGCCTGCTGGCCGCGGGGGTCGGCGCCGCCGGCCTGATGGGCATGGGCCACTCCAATGCCGGCCTGGTTTCCGTCTACCACGACCGGGTCGTGCCGCTGCAGCAGATCAAGCGGGTGGCCGACGCCTACGCGGTGAACATCGTGGACACCGCCCACAAGGTGCGCGACGGTGCGCTGACGCCGCAGCAGGGCCTGGAGTCGGTCGAAGCGGCGCGCAAGGAGGTGCGGGAGCAGTGGGCCGCCTACCTGGCGACCGGCATGCATGTCGAGGAGCGCCGGCTGCTCTCGGAATTCGGGCCGCTGCAGGCGCGCGCCGACGCCGCCGTGCAGGCCCTGGAGGCGCTGCTGCGCGCCGGTGACATCCCCGGCCTGACGGCATTCGCCGCCCGCGAGATGTATCCGGCGCTCGACCCGCTGCAGGCGGTGCTCGCGGCCCTCACGCAGGTGCAGCTGGACACGGCGCGCAGCACTTACGAGGCGGCCGAGATCCAGTACGCCGGCACCCGCTCGGGCGTCATCGCGGCGGTGCTGGCGGGCATGGTGTTCGCCATCGGCTTCGGCGCACTGGTGGTGCGCGGCATCCTGCGGGAGCTGGGCGCAGAACCCGGCGCGGCCGCGGCCGTGGCGCGCAGCGTGGCTCAGGGCGACCTCACCATCGAGATTCCCGCGCGCCAGGGCGATACGGCGAGCCTGATGGCCCAGCTGCGGAGCATGCGCGACCAGCTCGCCGCCATGGTGGCGGCCATCCACGAGAGCGCCGAGAGCGTTTCCTCCGCCGCGCTGCAGATCGCCCAGGGCAACAGCGACCTCTCGGCGCGCACCGAAGGCCAGGCGGGTGCGCTGCAGCAGACGGCGGCCTCCATGGAGCAACTGAACGGCACCGTGCGGCAGAACGCGGGCAATGCGCTGGAGGCCGACCGCGTGGCGCAGGCCGCGTCGCGCGTCGCTGCCCAGGGCGGCGCGGTGGTGACCGAAGTGGTGGGCACCATGCAGCAGATCCAGGACAGCAGCCGGCGCATCGCGGACATCACCGGCATCATCGACAGCATCGCCTTCCAGACCAACCTGCTCGCGCTCAACGCCGCGGTGGAAGCGGCCCGCGCGGGCGAGCAGGGCCGGGGCTTCGCCGTGGTGGCGGGGGAAGTGCGCCGTCTCGCCCAGCGCGCGGGCCAGGCGGCCGGCGAGATCAAGGGCCTGGTCGGCACCAGCATGGACCGCGTGGCCGCGGGCACCGAGCTGGTGGGCCGCGCCGGCCAGACCATGGCAAGCGTGGTGCAGTCGATCCAGGGGCTGTCGCAGTTGGTGGGGGAAATCACCGCCGCCAGCCAGGAGCAGAGCCAGGGCGTGGACCAGATCAACGACGCGGTGAACGACATGGACCGCTCCACCCAGCACAACGCGGCGCTGGTCGAGGAGATGGCCGCCGCCGCCGCGGCCCTGAGCCAGCGCGCGCGGGAGCTGGTCGGCACCGTGGCCAGCTTCCGGCTGCCGGTCGAACGGCTCGCCCTGGCCGGCGCGGCGCTGCCGCCGGCTTCCGCCCCCCGGGCGCTGCTGCAGCACGGGTGAGCCAACAGGGAGGCTGCCTCAGGGCGCGGGCACCCACCGCTGCCGCAGCCAGGCCGCGACGGCCGCGGCCGCGGGGTCCCGCAGGAAGGCGTGGCGGAACAGCACGCTGCCGTGGATGCCGGGCGTGGATTCGTTGAGGTCGATCTGGCGGCGGATTTCCGGCACGCCGCCCTCCACGCCCCAGTCGGGCTCCTGGGCCGTGGGCCGCCCCGCCTTGTAGAGCGCCATGCCGATGTGGACCTGCACGCCGGGCGAGGCCAGCGCGACGTCCGCCCACCAGCGCGCGATGGTGCCGTAGCCCACCGCCTGCCGCGCGAAAGGCCAGTACACCTGGGGCACGATGTCGTCCACCAGGCCATCGAGCACCCACTGGCGCGTATCGGCGAAGGCCGCGTCGTAGCTGGGAGCGCCGGCCTGCGTGTCCGAGCCGCGCGGATCGTCGGCCCGGTTGCGCCAGACGCCCGCGGGGCTGACCGCGAAGCGCACCCCGGGGCTGGTGGCGCGCAACTGCTCCGACAACCCCTGCACCAGCAGCCGGGTGCTGTCGCGGCGCCAGTCGCCCTTGTCCGCGAACCCACCGCCGTAGGTGGCGAAGGTCTGCGTGTCGTCCAGGGGCGAATCGGCGGTCTCGTAATAGAAATAGTCGTCGAAGTGGATGGCATCGACGGCATAGCGCGACGTGATCTCGGCCACCACGCTGCCCAGCCACGCCCGCACCTCGGGCAGCCCCGGGTCGAGCACGAAGCGCCGTGCGGCCGTGCGGATCCAGCCGGGCCGGGTGCGGTAGATGCTGGGCGGGCCGTCGGCGGGCGTGCTGCCCAGCATGCGCACGGTGTCCGCGCCCACGTCCATCGACACGCGGTACGGATTGAGCCAGGCGTGCAACTCCAGCCCCCGCGCATGCGCCTGCTCCACGGCGAAGGCCAGCGGGTCGAAGCCGGGATGCCGGCCCAGCGTGCCGGTCAGGTAGGGCGACCAGGGCAGGAGGTCGGATGCGTAAAACGCATCCGCGCACGGCTTGGCCTGGAAGATCACCGCGGTGAGGCCGGTGGCCACCGCCTCGTCGAGGATGCGCAGCAGCTCCGCCTGCTGCACGGCGGCGCGCTGCGCATCGTCGGTGATCCGGACGGACTCCGCGGAAGGCCAGTCCAGGTTCAGGACCGTGGAGACCCAGCTGGCCCGCAGGGGCCGGGCCCGCGTGAAAGACGGCTCCGGGCCGGCCGCGCCAGCGCGGGCCCCTCCGCCACAGCCTTCCAGCAGGAGCGGCGCCGCCAGCAGGGACGACAGTCCGGCCGCCTGGGCGAACAGGCGCCGGCGGCGCGGATCAAAAGGGGATCGTAGTGGCGTGGCGAGGTGGCGGGGCATGGGACGATATTCTGCAGCGCGGAAAACCTGCGCCACGAAAGCCCCCGCCGTCAGCCGCCGGGCTTGCGGCGCGCCCGCGGATGGGCGGCGTCGTACACCTTGGCGAGGTGCTGGAAATCCAGGCGCGTATAGACCTGGGTGGTGGTGATGTTGGCGTGGCCCAGGAGCTCCTGCACCGCCCGCAGGTCGCCGCTGGACTGCAGCAGGTGGCTGGCGAAGGAGTGCCGCAGCATGTGCGGATGCACGGGGGTGGAGAGACCCGCGAGCTGGCTGCGCTGCCGCAGGCGCGACCAGATGGACTGCCCCGTGAGCCGCGCCCCGCGGCGCCCCAGGAAGAGCGCGGCATCCGCCCGGCCGGACGCCGCGCCGCCGAAGGGCTGCAGCCGCACCTCCAGCCAGGTGCGCAGGGCCGCCAGCGCGGCCGATCCGACCGGCACGCTGCGCCGCTTCGACCCCTTGCCGAAGACGTGCGCCTCGGCGGCATCGAGATCGATCCAGCCCCGGCCCTGGCGCTGCGTATCGGGCCCGGGCACGGCGTCCAGGCCCGCCAGTTCCCCCACGCGCAGGCCGCAGCCGTAGAGCAGTTCGACCATCGCCGCATCGCGGGCCTCCAGCCACGGGTCGCTGCCCGAGGAGCCCTCGAACTCCGCCAGCTGCACCGCATCGTCCACGCCCAGCGCCTTGGGCAGCGGCTTGGGCGCGCGCGGGGCGCGCACGCCCTGCACGGGGTTGTGGGGCACGAGGCCCTGCCGCGCCGCCCAGGTGAAGAAGCCGCGCCAGCCCGACAGGATCAGCGCGATGCCCCGCCCGCCGCGCCCGCCCGCGTGCATCTGCGCGACGAAGCGGCGGATGTGCGCGGTCTGCAGTCGCAGCAGCGGCACGCCCGCGTCGCGCGCGCTGGCGGCCAGCCTGGCCAGATCGAGCGTATAGAGCGTGACGGTGCGCTGCGCCAGGCGCTTTTCCACGCGCACGTGCTCCAGGTAGCGCAGCACGTCGGGATCGGTGGGCGCGACCGGCTGCACGGCATCCGCCATGGCCGGATCAGCGCAGACGCGAGAGCGCCGAGCTGGCCAGTTCGGCCATGCGCACGAGGAAGTCGGTGCCCAGGTCGGCCCCGAAGCGCTGCGCATCGGGCGAACCCAGCACCAGCAGGCCAAAGGCCGGCGCATCGCCATCGAGCGCCCCCTGGCGCAACGGCAGCAGGGCGATCGACTGCACCGTGGCCGGTTCGGGCAGCCAGCCCGCGGGCTCGAAGCCGAGGTTGGGCCCGCAGAACGGCTGCGTGAGCGAGGTGGCGAACGAGCGCGCATCGGCGCTCGCGCCCTGCGCGAAGGCGGCGCCTGCGTACGGGCCGGCCACGTCCCAGAGGCGCAACGCCGCCTGCGGCACGTCGAACAGCCGGCGGATGCCCTGCTCCACCACGCCCGGCAGCAGCGCCGGGTCGCCGGCCTGCGCCAGCTCGCGCGTCCACTGGTGGATCTTCTGCGCGATGGCGGTGTTCTCGTGGCTGTGGCGCACCATTTCCATGATGCGCTGCTCCAGGCCCTTGATCTTCTCGCGCAGCATCTCGGCCTGCCGCTCCTGCAGGCTGACGGCGCGCTGCCCGTGGGGGCTGGTGAGGACCACGCCGGTCAGCAGTTCGGCATGGCGCTCGAAGAAGCCCGGGGTGTTGGCGAGGAATTCGGCGATGTCTTCTTCCGTGATGGGAGGCACGGCCTGGGCGGGGGTATGCGGATGGGTCATGGTGCGTCGGGAATGTCGATCTGGCCTTCGAAGACGGTGGTCGCCGGGCCGGTCATGAAGACGGACTCGGACGGGTCGCCGCTCCAGGCGATGGTGAGCAGGCCGCCGCGCGTGCGGACATCGACGCGCGCGTCCAGCAGGCCCAGGCGGATGCCCGCGGCCACGGCGGCGCAGGCGCCCGTGCCGCAGGCCAGGGTTTCGCCGGCGCCGCGTTCGTACACGCGCAGGCGCACGCGGGCCCGGTCCTCGATCTGCAGGTAGCCCGCGTTCACGCGCTGCGGAAAGCGCGCGTGGCTCTCGATGAGCGGACCGGTGCGCGCCACCGGCGCCGCGTCCACGTCATCGACCAGCTGGACGGCATGCGGGTTGCCCATGGAGACCACCGCCACATCGACCACCTGCGCATCGGCGCCAGCGCCGAGGGCCAGCGGCCAGGTCTGCCCCGCCCCACGGGCCGCGGGGGCGAGGCCGGAGGCGTCGAAAGGCACCTCGGCGGGAGCGAAGCGCGGGCGGCCCATGTCCACGGTGACGCGGCCGTCCGGCGTCAGGCGCGGGGCGATCACGCCGGACAGGGTCTGCACGCGGATGGTGTCCCGGTCGGTGAGGCCCTTGTCGCGCACATAGCGGGCGAAGCAGCGCGCACCATTGCCGCACTGCTCGACCTCGCCGCCGTCGGCGTTGTGGATGACGTATTCGAAATCGATGCCGTCGGCCGGCGACGGGCGCACGGTGAGGATCTGGTCGGCCCCCACGCCGAAGTGGCGGTCGGCGAGGAAGCGGTACTGCGCGGGCGTGAGGCCCAGGCGCCCCTGCGTTTCGTCGAGCACGACGAAATCGTTGCCGGCACCCTGCATTTTGGTGAAGCGGATCTGCATCCGCAGGATTATCGTTGCCCGGCGGGCATAGCATGGCCCCTCGCCGGCAGGGGCCGGCCGGGCGCGCGATGATGGCGGCATCCATCCCTTACGCCCCCGAGGAGTTCCGATGACCGACAACGTGCTCGCCGCCTTCCCCATCACCCGCAAATGGCCCGCCCGCCATCCCGACCGGCTGCAGCTCTATTCGCTGCCCACGCCCAACGGCGTGAAGGCGTCCATCCTGCTGGAGGAAACCGGCCTGCCCTACGAGGCGCACCTCGTGCGCTTCGACCAGGACGACCAGACCTCGCCCGAATTCCTCTCGCTCAATCCCAACAACAAGATCCCGGCCATCCTGGACCCCGACGGCCCGGGCGGCCAGCCCCTGGCGCTGTTCGAGTCCGGCGCCATCCTGGTCTATCTGGCCGACAAGACGGGCCGTTTCCTGGCCCCCGCGGGCGCGCAGCGCTATGCCGCGCTGCAGTGGCTGATGTGGCAGATGGGCGGGGTCGGGCCGATGTTCGGCCAGCTCGGCTTCTTCCACAAATTCGCCGGCAAGGACTACGAGGACAAGCGCCCGCGCGACCGCTACGTGGCCGAGAGCCGCCGCCTGCTGGGCGTGCTGGACCGGCACCTGGCCGACGGCCGTGCCTGGATGGCGGGCGAGGACTACACCATCGCCGACATCGCGGTGTTCCCGTGGGTGCGCAACCTCGTGGGCTTCTACGAGGCGGGCGAACTGGTGGAGTTCGACCGGTTCACCCACGTGCGCCGGGTGCTGGATGCCTTCGCGGCCCGGCCCGCGGTGGCGCGCGGGCTGGAGATTCCCGCGAGGAACCCGGCCTGACGGTCTCTTGCGCCGGGGCCCTGTCCGTGGCTCACAGCCCCATCGCGAGTCCGGCGAGCCCCGCGGCGAGGATGACGGGGATGACGCCCACGCGCCAGCGCATCAGCGCCACGGCCGATGCCGCCCCGATGAGCAGCATGCGCATATCGGGGCCCGCGTGCAGGCCCTGCGGCCAGAACACGTGCAGGGCGAAGATCACCGCCAGGTTCGCGATTACCCCGACCACGGCCGCCGCGATGCCCGCCAGCGGCGCCGCGAGCCGGAGGTTGCCGCGCGTGGACCCGATGAACGGCCCGCACGGCAGCATGAAGACGAAGGACGGCAGGAAGGTGAAGAACGTCACCACCATGATGAGCGGCCCCGGCGTGGTTTCGCCCAGCGCCAGGCCGTCCATCATCTGCGCCGGGGTGATCCACTGGAAGTGCTCGACCGCGCCCTGGTACACATAAGGCAGCACCGCGCACTGGGCATTCCCGAGGGGGCGGCGGTGGCCGCCGCGGCACCGAACGCCTCCGGGCGCAGCCCGCCGCCGCCGCGGCCGCCACGATGGCGGGGAACGGCACATCGAAGGCGAAGAGCGCGACGAACGCCGCGATGGCGATGGACCACAGCCAGCCGCTGCGCAGCGACCGCCCCCGATCCGCAGGGCCGCCTGCGCCACGATGCCCGTCACGGCCGGCTGGATGCCGTGGAAGACACCCGCCACCGCGGGCGCATCGCCGTGCGCCATGTACAGCCAGGCCAGGGCCACCAGGATGAACAGCGAGGGCAGCACGAAGAGCACGCCCGCCAGGATGCCGCCCCACGTGCGGTGCAGCAGCCAGCCGAGGTAGGTGGCGAGCTGCTGCGCCCCGGGCCCGGGCAGCAGCATGCAGCAGTTCAGCGCATGCAGGAAGCGCTTTTCGGAGATCCAGCGGCGCCGGTCCACCAGTTCGTCGTGCATGGGCGCGATCTGCCCGGCCGGCCCGCCGAAACCGATGAAGCCGGGCTTCAGCCAGAAGCGCAGGGCCTCCGGCAGGGACACGGCGGACGGATGGACGCCTTCGGCGGCGGGAGATGGCATGGAGACCATCGCGAAAGAGATACGTGATTTTCGGCGGGTTCCGCGGCGAAAGGGCCCGGAACGGGCCCCGCCGCTACTCCTCCGACGAGAAACCCGAGGCGGCGACCACCGGCGCCCAGCGGTCGCGCTCCTGGGCGAGCTGGCGGGCGTATTCCTCGGGCGATCCCGACGCGGGCTCGAAACCCAGCTTGGCCAGCGCCTCCACGACCGCGGGCTCGCGCACGGCCTGGCGGGCAGCCTCGGCCCAGC
Source organism: Paracidovorax cattleyae (assembly GCF_900104515.1). Lineage (GTDB taxonomy): Bacteria > Pseudomonadota > Gammaproteobacteria > Burkholderiales > Burkholderiaceae_C > Paracidovorax > Paracidovorax cattleyae. The sequence goes on along the minus strand of NZ_FNJL01000020.1, from coordinate 8,878 downwards.
GCTCGGCCACCGCAGCGGGGGCGCGGGCGGGCAGGTAGAGCCCATAGCTCTCCACGCCCTGGATGCCCGCGAAGCCCTGCTCGGCAAAGGTGGGCACGTCGGGCAGGAAGCGCGATCGCTCCCTGTCGCTCACCGCGAGCACGCGCACGCGGCCCGTGGGCACGTGCGGAAGGCAGTCGCCCACGCTGAAGCAGCCCGAGGCCACCTGCCCGCCCATGAGGTCCTGCAGGCCGGGCGCCGCGCCGCGGTAGGGCACGTGCGTGAGGGAGATGCCCGCGGCGCGCGCGAACTGGTTGCCCAGGAAGTGCGGCATGGCGCCCGCAGCGGGGGACGCATAGCCCTCGGGCTGGGGCCGGCCCCTGGCCCACTCCGCGAACTGCCCGAGCGTCTTCACCGAATCGGGCACCTTCGGGCCCACCATGAAGCCGCAGGTGGACAGCGCCACCGGCGCCACGGCAATGAAATCCGTGGCGGGCCTGTACTGCAGCCGCTTGTACACGTGCGGATAGATGGTGAGCATGGACGAAGGGCTGAGCACCACGGTGAGCCCGTCGGGCGGCGCGTCCTTCAGCGCCGCGAGCGCGATGCGCCCGCCCGCGCCGGCGCGGGACTCGACCAGCGTGGTCATGCCGCTGCGCGCGCGCCAGCTCTCGGCCAGGCGGCGCGCCACCACATCCACCGAGCCTCCCGCGGGAAACCCCACCAGGATGCGCTGCACGCTTTGCTGTGCCGCCGCGGGCCCGGCGCCGCCGAAACACAGCGCGGCCAGGGCCAGGCCGGCGTCGCGCCGGCGCATGCCCTGCGGCGCGGGATGGGGGGCGGAGCCCCGCGGAAAGGAAAAGGTCATGGTGGGTGTCTCCTTGGAATGGTTCGGATCGTGCCGGACTGCGTCGCCCGTACCGGCGGGGGCCTATCTTCACTCGGGGCCGGGGGCGACGCGGGCCAGCCGCTCCAGCAGCGGGTGCAGGGCCTTGCCGCCGGACCCCAGGGATGCGACCAGCGCGTCGTCGTGCGCGCGCACGCGGGCCGACAGCGCCTCCAACGCGGCACGGCCCTGCGGCGTGGGATGGAGCAGCCAGGAGCGCCGGTCCTGCGGATCGGCCTCGCGGCGCACCCAGTCCTGGGCGTGCAGCCAGTCCACCAGGCGCATGCCGCCGCTGCGGTGCAGGCCCATCGCCTCGGCCAGCAGCCCCTGGCGCAGGCCCGGATTGCCCACCACCAGCACCAGGGCGGCGAACCGCTGCGGGCTGACGTCGTCGCCCACGGCGCGCTGGAAATCGAGGTAGAGCGCGTTCTGCGCCCGGCGCAGCGCATAGCCCATGAGCTGGTCCAGCACGCCGTAGCGCAGCCCCGGAAGCGGCTGCAGCGAGCCTTCGGGTGCATCGGGCGCGCGGGCGGCCGCGGTGGGGCGTGCGCCGGGACCGCGGGTTTCTTCGGAGCGCCGGTTTTGTTGCATGACGCAACAATAGGCGGCCGCTTTGACCCGCGTCAAGCGGCATTACCCGGAGAACGCACCGCCATGACTTCGCCCTCCCCCGCCCCCTCCCAGGCCACGCCGCGACCGCTGGACATCGTGATCGCCGGCGGCGGCATCGGCGGCCTCGCCGCCGCGCTCGCCCTCCGTGCCCAGGGGCACCGCGTCACGGTGTGCGAAGCCGCGGCGCGGCCCCAGCCGCTGGGCGTGGGCATCAACCTGCTGCCGCATGCGGTGGAGGTGCTGGACAGCCTGGGCCTGCTGCCCGCGCTGGACGCCATGGCCGTGCGCACGCGCGCCCTGGTGTTCGCCAACCGGCACGGCCAGCCGATCTACGAAGACCTGCGCGGCACCGAGGCGGGCTACAGCCATCCGCAGTACAGCGTGCACCGCGGCGAGCTGCAGATGCTGCTGTGGAACACCTGCCTGCAGCGCCTGGGCGAAGACCGGGTGCGCGCCGGCACCCGCGTTACCGGCTGTACGGAGGAGGCTGACGGCCATGTGCTGGCACACGCCGAGCTCGCTGCCGGCGACACCGCCACGCTGCGCTGCGACCTGCTGGTCGGGGCGGACGGCATCCATTCGGCGCTGCGGCGCCAGTTCCATCCCGATGAAGGCGCGCCCCGCTGGAACGGCATGATGATGTGGCGCGGCACCACCTGGGCCCGCCCGTTCATGGACGGCCGCACCATGGTGCAGGCCGGCCACCGCCGCGCGAAATTCGTCGTCTACCCCATCGCCCCGCCGCGCGAGGACGGCCTGCAGCTGGTCAACTGGGTGGCCGACCGCCGGCTGCGCGAGGATGGCTTCGGCGGCGGCCTCACGGCCCCGGGCCGCGAGGACTGGAGCCGGCCGGGCTCGGTGGACGACCTGCTGCCCACCTTCGGCACCTGGCGCTTCGGCTTCGTGGACGTGCCGGGCCTGATCGCGCAGGCCACGCAGATCCTCGAATGGCCCATGGTGGACCGCGACCCGCTGCCGCGCTGGCGCCAGGGCCGCGGCGTGACGCTGCTGGGCGACGCGGCCCACCCCATGTACCCCATCGGCTCCAACGGCGCGACCCAGGCGTTGCTGGACGCGCGCGCCATCGCCGATGCGCTGGCTGCCCGCCCGCACGACCTGCCGGCCGCCCTCGACGCCTACGAGGACGGGCGCCGGCCCATGACCGCGCGCATCGTGGAGCTCAACCGCGCGGAAGGCCTGGACGCCATCCTCGACATGGTGGAAGAGCGCGCGCCCGATGGTTTCGAGCGCATCGGCGACGTGCTCGATCCCGCGCTGCTGGCCGACTGGGTGCGCACCTACAAGACCGCGGCGGGCCACCGCCAGTCGGAGCCGGCGGTGGCCGCGGCCTGAACCGGGGCCCGCCAGGGCACGGGCGGGAAGCCCCCTCTGCCGGCGGGCAGGGGACGCTGCCGATAATCCCCGGATGCCCCGCCTTTCCCAACAACTCCATCCCCACCGCGAGCCTGCCGCCACGCGCGCGGCCGCCACCGTGCTGCTGCTGCGCGACGCGCCCGGCGGCGGCCTCGAAGTGCTCATGACGCGGCGCTCGCCGCAGGCCAGCTTCGCGCCGGGGGCCTACGTCTTTCCCGGCGGCGCGATCGACCCGCAGGACGCCGAGCCCGCCACCCATTCGCAGGCCGACCGGCGCCCGGCGCAGACGCAGGACCGCGTCACCCAGGCCGTCGCCGCCATCCGCGAAAGCTTCGAGGAACTGGGCGTGCTGCTCGCGCGGCGCCCGGACGGCCACTTCGCTACCGAAGAAGACATCGCCGCGCTCGACCGCGGCGCGCCCTTCATCGCGCAGTGCGCCGCGCGCGGCCTGCGCCTGGCCGCCGATGCGGTCTTCCTGCTCGCGCACTGGACGGCCGACCGCGACCTGCCCAGGCGCTTCGACGTGCCGTTCCTGGTCGCGCGCATGCCGCAGGGGCAGGAGCCCGTGGCCGACGAGACCGAGCAGTTCGAGCCCGTGTGGGTGCGCCCGCGGGACGCGCTGGACCGGCATGCGGCAGGCCAGTTCTTCATGATCTTCCCGACCATCCGCACGCTGGAGCGCCTGGCGGAATTCGCCGGCGCCGATGCGGTGCTCGCCGCCGTGGCCCACGAACAGCCGCTGTGGACCAGTTGCCCGCGCGCCGGCCTGCTCGCAGGCCGCGAGGCACGCTACATGGAGCACGAAGCACCCTATGGCGAGCTGGCCCTGGTCTGCCCCGACGGGCAGATCGTGCACCCGCTCGACTGGCAGCCCGAGCGGTCCGTGCCGCTGCTGCGCAACCTGCAGCGGCTCACCGCGGCCAACCCCGGCGCCATGACCGGCCCGGGCACCAACAGCTACCTGGTGGGCGATCCGTCCACCGGCTACATCGCCATCGACCCCGGCCCGGCCGACGAGGCGCATCTCGAACGGCTCTGGCATGCGGCGGGCGGCGACATCCGCGCCATCGTGTGCACGCACTCCCATGCCGACCACGCACCGGGCGCCGCGCCGCTGGCCGCACGCGTGGCCGCGGCCGGCCGCCCGCGCCCGCCCGTGCTGGGCCTGCCCTCCGCCCCCACGGCGCGCGCGGCCAGCCGGTTCACGCCCGACCGGGCATTGGCCGATGGGGAGCGGATCACCTTGAGCGGCCGGCAGCTGGAAGGCGACGTCACCCACACCCTCGAAGTGGTCCACACCCCGGGCCACGCCGCGAACCACCTGTGCCTGCTGCTGCACGAGGACGGCCTGCTATTCAGCGGCGACCACATCCTCAACGGCAGCACCACCGCGATCGATCCGCCGGACGGCAACATGGACGACTACCTCGCCTCGCTCGACCGTCTGGACGCGCTGTGCGAACGCCACGGCGTGGAATTCATCCTGCCGGCCCACGGCCATGCGATCGCCGGTGCGCGCGAGGCCATCGCCCGGCTGAAGGCGCACCGGCTCGCACGCGAGGCCAAAGTGCTCGCGGCCATGCAGGCCCTGCCGGACGGCAGCATGGACGACTGGGTGCGCCACGCCTATGCCGACGTGCCCGAGCGGCTGTGGCCCGTGGCGCAGCGCTCCCTGCTCGCCCATGTGGAGCGCCTGCGCGCGCTGGAGGCCGGCCATGCATGATCTTTCCCACAATGACACCGGCGCCGGCGAAGCCGGACACATCCGCCTGTCGAAGCGCGTCGCCGAGATGCGCGGCTGCTCCCGCCGCGAAGCCGAGTGGCTCATCGAAGGCGGCTGGGTGCAGGTGGACGGCCGGATGACCGAGGCGCCGGGAGCCCGTGTCCGCCCGGACCAGGACGTCGTGGTGGCGCAGAACGCGAAGGCCGAGGAAGCGCCGCCCGTCACCCTCCTGCTGCACAAGCCCGCCGGCTGGGAAGCCGGCATCGGCCAGGGCCCCGCCGGCGATCCGCGCCAGGCGCGCAGCGGCGGGGCACCCGACGCCGGCACGCTGCTGGAGCCCGGCCACCGGTACGTGGGCGACAGCCCGCCCGTGCGGGTGCTGCAGCGGCATTTCCGGCAGCAGGAGTGCTTCACGCCGCTGGCCGACGCGGCCAGCGGGCTCGTGGTCTATACGCAGGACCGCCGCATGGCGCGCCGCCTGGCCGAAGACATCGAGCTGCTCGAGCAGGAATGCATCGCCTCCGTGGAAGGGCGTATTGCCGAAGGCGGGCTCGAGCGCCTCTGTCGGGGCCTGGAGTTCAACGGCCGGCCCCTGCCGCCCGCCAGGGTGAGCTGGCAGAGCGAGACGCGGCTGCGCTTCGCGCTCAAGGGCATCCGCCCCGGGCAGATCCCCGCGATGTGCGAGGCCGTGGGCCTGCAGGTGACGGCGCTCAAGCGGCTGCGCATCGGCCGCGTCTCGCTCGCCAGGGTGCCCGAAGGCCAGTGGCGCTACCTGCTGCCCTGGGAGCGCTTCTGATCCTCGCGCCGCCGCGATAAACTGCCGGGCTCTTCGAGGGAGGCATATCCATGGATCAGCGCGTCGAGCCCCACGTGGCACGCATGGCGTCATCGTTCACGTCGCACGGCATCGAGCCGCATCCGCTGGAGTTCACCGGCAGCGGCGGCGAATACTTCCGCGTCTGGATCGTCAACGTGCTGCTGGGCATCCTGACGCTGGGCCTCTATACCCCCTGGGCGCGCCGCCGCACCGTGCAGTACTTCTACGGCCACACGCTGGTGGCCGGCAGCCCGCTCGAATTCACCGCGCAGCAGCGCCGCATGGTGTTCGGCTTCGTCGTGCTGCTGGTGCTCACCGCCGCTTACCAGATCGCCGTGCGCACCGGGCAGGACACCGCCGTGGGCCTCTTCATCCTCGCGGGCGCGGCGCTCGCGCCGCTCATCTGGGGCAGCGCCATGCGCTTTCGCCTCGGCAACACGCGCTGGCGCGGGCTGCGGCTGCAGTTCACCGCTGGCTGGCGGCAGGTCTATGCGGCGAGCTGGCCCGTGTTCGCCATCGCCGCCCTGTGGCTGGCCGCGTTCTACGGGCTGCAGGCGCTGGCGCCGGAACCCGTGGCCGGCGCCTCGGGCCGCAGGCTCCCGCAGGTCACCGGCGCGATGTGGGGGCTGCTCGCACTGACGCTCGTGCTCACCGTGCTGTGCGCCATCCGGCTCGAATACAACTACCGCAGCATCCTGGTGCTCCATTCGCGCCTGGGCACCGAGCCCGGCCGCTGGAAGCCGGTGTACATGGATTTCGTGAAGGTGTGGCTGGCCACCGTGGGCGTGTTCCTGCTCACCGTGGCGGGGATGAGCGCCATCGTGGGCGCCGCCTTCGGCGGGTCGCTGGCGCTGCTGTCCGGCAAGATGCAGCACATGGGGATCTGGCTGGCCATGCTCTTCATCGTGGGCATCGTGTTCTTCGGCTTCCTGGCGCTGCTGGTCTCGGCGCCGGCGCGCGCCTACCGCGAGGCACGCCTGTTCCAGATCACCTGGAACCAGATCGGCGTGAGCCACGTGGCGCGCTTCAAATGCCACCTGCGCGCGCGCCGCTTCGTCGGCCTGCGCATCCGCAACCTGTTGCTCACCCTGCTCACGCTGGGCTTCTACCGCCCGTTCGCCCGCGTGAACGAATACCGCATGAAGCTCGAATCCGTGACGCTGCACGTCAAGGGCGGCGTGGACCAGTTGGCAGGGCAGCTGCAGCGGCAACAGCAGAGCGGCGTGGGCGACGCCCTGGCCGACGCCGCGGGCCTGGACCTGATCGGCTGAACGGCGCCCACCCGCCATGACCTCCGCCGCACCGCCGCCTCCGCGGGCAGATTCCGGGCATGCCGCCCCGGGGGCCGGAACGCCCTCCGGCACGGCCCCGCAGCCCGTGCCCGCGCGCTGGTTCGACGGGCGCAGCAGCCAGGGCCGCGCCGTGCTCGCGGCCATCGCCCCCGGCCTGCGCGGCCCGGAACTCATGCTGCACCCCGTGGGCGCCGGGGGCGGTAACCCCGAGCACTTCGCGCACGATGCGGTGGACTGGCCCGAGGCCTGGAACCCGCGCCGCCCTCCCCCGCGGCTGGCGGTGGACCTGGGCGAGCGCGGCAGCCTGGAAATCGCGGGCGATGGCATTGCGCGCTGGCACGCCGCGCTGCAGGCGGCCGGCCACCGCGCCGGCATCGCCCAGCGCATGCAGACCCGCCGGGGCATGCTGGCGGCCGTGCTGCTCGCCTCCGTGCTGGTGCTGGCGCTCTTCTACCGCTATGGCACGCCCTGGCTGGCCACCCAGCTCACCCGGGCCGTGCCCCCGGGATGGGAGACCTCCCTCGCGCGGGAAACGCTGGAGCGCATGGACGGCGACCTGCTGCGCCCCTCGCGCCTCGCGCCCGAGCGCCAGCAGCAGCTGCGCGCCCGCTTCGACACGCTCGTGCAGGGCATGCCATCGGCGCCGCAGCGCTATGCGGGCTACGCACCCGCGCTGCGCCTGGAGTTCCGGCGCGGCATGGGCGCCAACGCCTTCGCCCTGCCGGGCGGCACCGTCGTCATCACCGACGGCCTTGCGGAAACCGCGTCCCGCCAGGGCCTGGGCGACGATGCCGTGGCCGGCGTGCTCGCGCACGAGATCGGCCACGTCGTGTACCGCCACACCACGCGCACCGTGGTCGAGCAGGGCGTGCTCAACATCGGCCTGGGCCTGGCGCTGGGGGATGTCTCCAGCCTGCTGTCCACCGGCGGCGCCCTCGTCACCGGCCTGGCCTACAGCCGCGCCCACGAGCGCGAGGCCGACTGCTACGCCCTCGCGCTCATGGGCCATGCGCGCCTGCCCACCGCGCCCATGGCCGACCTGCTGCTGGCCATCGCGCAGGAGCAGCGGGAGGCGCCGCCCCGCGGCAAGGCGCCCGCAGGCGATCGCACGAAGGATGGCCGCGAGGAACAAGACGATGCGGATGGAGCCGCGGGCCAGCGCGGCGAAGGCGGCACGGCCGCGAAGCCTCCCGAAGCCCCGGGCAGCAACCCGGCTGCGCGCGAGACGCCCGAAGCGCCCCCGCGCAAGGGAAGCGGCGACAGCGTGTGGATGGGCCTGCTCGCCACCCACCCCGGCACGGAACAGCGCGCCGCGGAACTGCGCGCCGGCCATGCGCCGCACTGCGCGCGGCCTTGAAATGAAGTGCGGTGAAAGATGCGGGTGCCGCCAGGGATGCGGCGGCGCCTGCAGGACGCAGGCGCACGGAAAAACAAAAGTGTGAAGCGCGCCGATAAGCCGGATTCTGTGCATGCGGTTGCCCGCATGTGACCGCCATTACTCTGGGCCGGGGGTCGCCCACCCGGCTCGATGCTACCTACCCGCCAGCTCCGCGGAACCACGTCAACGCTGGCCTACTTGGTATTGCTGCGCGTAGAGATTGCCCGTTTCACCCCGGCTGGTCTGCCTTGCGGCACTCCTTCCGGACTCGTCTCTGTTGCTCTGATCCTCACCTCGCGGTGGACAGCCGTTAGCTGCTACGCCGTCCTGTGCAGTCCGGACGTTCCTCCAGTGCGGCCTTTCGGCACGTGCACCAGCGGCGGTCTGGCGCGCTTCACGGGAGGATTATCGCCGAGAGGAGGGGCAAGAGGGCGCCCCCGGTTCCACGCGGGCGAAATGGACGTCCACCAGTTCCTGGTCCGCCTCCATCCCACGCCCCAGCTGTACACCGGCTGCGCCACCGCGTGGAAGAGCCCGTAGCTCAGCCCCGGGTTCTCCACCATGCCGGCTGGCTCAGCCGGCTATGGCTTTCCGTGGCCGCGAACCAGCTCCAGATCACGGCGGTAAGCAGATCGTCGCTCAGGCGCTCGCCCGTCAGGCCTTCCACGCTGCCGGCCTGCAGCAGCCCCTTGGGAGCCTCTCACAACCCCATGTTTGATGAATCCGAATAGGCACGAGTGGGCGCCAGCCGTTTTGAATGCTTGATGAGGCCCTGGGCGGTCTGCGCCTCGTGCATGAAGGGCCTTGCAGGCCCGGT
>NZ_FNJL01000046.1 GCF_900104515.1 Paracidovorax cattleyae | reverse complement strand
TGATAGCTCGCCCTGTCCAGCAACTGGTATTCCATCTGCTCGTCCGACAGGTTGTACAGGCGCTTCAAGACCAGGATGCGCACCATCACCTCGACGGGATAGGCCGGCCGACCACCCTTGCGGCCATCGCCGCGCTCGATGAGTGCATCCACCAGCCGCGCCAGCTCGGCGAAGTCGATGTGCCGCGCGATTACCTGCAACGGATCGCCCACTTCATCTCTCTTATGCTGGCGCGACGCCTCGGCAAACAGATCGAACTTCAAGGCGCTGCGAGGAGAGATCATGGTGAGGAGGACGGCTCAGGTCTTGTCGGTGAACAAGGGAGTGGCCGGGTTTTGAGAGGTTCCCGTCCAGGAGGAAGCCCCAGCGTCGGCGCTCGACTATGAATGAAGGTAGCGCTCGTAAATCTCGATGGTCTTGGCGATTGCCTGGGTCATCTGGACCAGTGCGTCTTCAGGCCCTTCCCGATTCCGGCCGCTTGAATAAACAGCTTTGGGTATGTTCTCAAACGCTGCGGGAGGCAAGCCATGTGACGCCAACACCCAGTCGCCCGCCAACCTTGCGGTGCGTCCGTTGGCATCGGCGAAGGGATGGATACTGACCAGCCGCTGCGCCGTCGCTGCGGCCAGTTCGACAGGATTAAGCGTGCCTTGAGCAACTTCTTCAGACCGGGCCTCGAACCACTCGTCGAAATGCGCCATTTCTGCGCCGACCTCTCGCTCATCAACGACTGCATACCAAGATTCCCCCATGGGAAATCCAGTGGATTGCTTGCGGAATTCTCCGAACTGCGCGGCATATTTGTCAAAGGCCTGGGGGTCGTTGAAAGGGTGCAAACCTCTTCCAAGCAATGCATTGAGCTTCTTGAGGTGTTCCGTGTCCACTGGATGGCCCTGCTCTGCCCACCCCTTCACCTGGTCCGCAGCAGTTTTCCAGTTCATTCCTGCCGTGGATGTGGATTGAACCGTACTGGACAGCCCGCTGCGCTGACGCTCCACTTCCCGGCGAGCAGCGTCCACACGCGCCTCGACGCCTGCACCCCCTTCGGCAATCTCCTTCCCAAGACTTTGCCATTTCTTCTGCAGCGCCTTCAGTTTCTTCCCATTCTCTTTGCGGACCTGGGAATCGATAGGCTGATTCAGCACCACATCCATCAAACGGATCCGGGTATCACGTGTGCCTATAAAGACTTTCTTGAGGTTGATTCCCGGTGGCAGTGTCTCGATTTGCGTATTGCCGGAGACGTCAAGGGACCTGAGCCTCGGCAGTTTGCCGAGTTGCGATGGAATCTGCCGAAGGGAACAATCGCGGACAAGTAACAACTCGAGTTGTTTGCTGCTGCCGATTTCGGTTGGAAGATGGCTCAGCCGCCGATTCCCACACAGGTTCAGCTCCCTGAGAGCGGGCCCCAAACCGCCTTCCGGCAACCTGGACAGATCGCAGTTCTTTAAATCCACTGTTTGCAATGCGTCCAGACGATCCATGGACTCGGGCAACGACGTGAGATTTCTGTTATCGGCAGCTTCCAGGATCACCAAATTACGCGCCTCGGACAGATTCGACGGCAACGCATGCAAATCGCAACCGTTGGCATTCAGGCGCGCCAGATTCGGCGCGAATGCCAAGTCGTCCGGCAACTGCTGGAGCGCTGAATTTTTCTCGATATTGAGGTAGCCCATGTGCGTCAAGAGGTACAACCCATCGGGGAGGTTTTTCAGGTTTTCATGGTTCAGGTACAGCACGAAATCATCCGTAGCGTGGGCTTCAAGAATCCTGGATTTCGCGGAGTCCGGTCCATTCCACTCATGAAGAAATTTCTTGAGCATTTCATGGCGTTCGGCCTTGTTCGAAGGTATCCAAGGTCTTCTGACGGAAATGCCCCCTGTAATATCCTCCCGCATCGAAGGAGACATCCAGTGGCTGGACTCGGCTTCTGCGACAACACGCGCAGCCACTTCGGACATTCGCGTTCGATCCAACGCGTGGCTGCGCGGCTCCCAGTCCAGTGTTCGACGGGGAGGGGAGTTTGCCTCTTGCGACGGCCCTGCATTCGAGCGCGCAGACAATTCAGACCATCTTCCCGCGGCATGGGACGCTGACCCAGACGGCCTACCCGAGCGGGACGTATCCGTCTCCCTGAGCGGCCGCTCAACGGACTGGGTGCGGTGGGATCGCTCAAGAGGAGAGGATTTCATGAGTGATGACCTACGGCAGAAGCTGGTGACAACCGCAGCATGGAACCATCCATTGCTGACGTAGGGCAGTACCACGAACCAGATGCCCCAGAAGCGAAGCATCTCGCACACGCTCCTTCAACGCCTCCCCGTTCGCTATCGCATGCGGCGTTCTCGCCATTCCGGTCACTTCTGCATTCCGGGCAAAGGCCGCATCGCCATCCGTCAGCCCCTTGACATCACGGCTCAAAGAAGACATCGATGGGTGACTGCAGCGCAGTCTTCCGGTCGCTGCGCTGCAATCCGCGCAGACGAGAAAGAAAGCGTAGGCAGGACCGTCGCGCTCATCCGCCATGGCCCGCGCTGGCGAAGGCCCCCGTCCCACCACGCCGCGGCGAGATGCAGAGCCTGCGCTCGCCGTCCGTACGATTCAAGCGGCTGCGGGGGCTGCCTTCGAGCTTCTCGGACATGGAGCTCCTGCGGGAAATCCAACGGGACAACAAGGGGAAGCTTCAGAGATCGCCCCCGTGCCATGGGCAAGGTGCATGGGTTGAAGTCGCTGTCCTTGGGCGGCTGTTTCAGCCTGGACACGTTGCCCATAGGCATCGGCGATCAGATGTTGCCACCATTGCGCGCTTACATCGCCATGCACGACAAGAACGGAGCCACAGCAATGCGGTCCCGCCCGCATGGCTCACGCCTTGCGCGGCCGCACCTTGCTGGCCGCGAGCTTGGCCCGCTCGCGCGCCACCTCCACGCTGCCCGCGAACGCCACGGCCACGCCCATGCGGCGCTTCGCGAAGCTCTCGGGCTTGCCGAAGAGGCGCAGGTCGGTGCCGGGCACGCTCAGCGCCTCGTCCACGCCGTCGAAGGCGATGCCCTGGGCTTCCATGCCGCCGTAGATCACGGCGCTCGCACCCGGGCTGCGCAGCGTGGTGTCCACGGGCAGGCCGAGGATGGCGCGCGCGTGCAGCTCGAACTCGCTCTGCACCTGCGTGGCCAGCGTGACCAGGCCCGTGTCGTGCGGGCGCGGGCTCACTTCGCTGAACCACACCTCGTCGCCCTTCACGAACAGCTCCACCCCGAAGAGGCCCTGCCCGCCGAGGTTGTCGGTCACGGCCCGGGCGATGGCGCGGGCGCGCTCCAGCGCGGCGGTGCGCATGGGCTGGGGCTGCCAGCTCTCCACGTAGTCGCCGCTCACCTGCACGTGGCCGATGGGCTCGCAGAAGTGCGTCTCCACCTGCCCGTTCTCGCCGAGCGCGCGCACGGTGAGCTGGGTGATCTCGTAGTCGAAGTCGATGAAGCCCTCGACGATGACGCGGCCGTGGCTCACGCGGCCGCCGGCCATGGCGTAGTCCCAGGCCTTCTGCACGTCGGCCGGGCCGTCGAGCTTGCTCTGGCCCTTGCCGGAACTGCTCATCACCGGCTTGACCACGCAGGGGAAGCCGATGGCGGGCTGGCCGTCGGTGCCGTCGATGGCGGCCTGCAGTTCCTCGGCCGAATCGCAGAAACGGTAGGGGCTGGTGGGCAGGCCCAGCGTCTCGGCGGCCAGGCGGCGGATGCCCTCGCGGTCCATGGTGAGGCGCGCGGCGCGGGCCGTGGGGATCACGCGCACGGTGCCGGCGGCCTCCAGCTCTTCGAGCATGGACGTGGCGATGGCCTCGATCTCGGGCACGACGAGGTGCGGGCGCTCGGCCTCGATGAGGCCTTTGAGCTGCGCAGGATCGCTCATGGCGATGGTGCGCGCATGGTGCGCCACCTGCTGGCCGGGCGCGTTGTCGTAGCGGTCCACGGCGATGGTTTCCACGCCCAGGCGCTGCAGGGCGATGAGCACTTCCTTGCCCAGCTCGCCGGAGCCGAGCAGCATGACTTTGGTGGCGGAAGGCGAGAGGGGGGTGCCGAGGGTGATGGGCATGTGATCTTCGAAAGGAAGGAATGGAAAGGGGATGAGCGGAGCGCGAAAAGGGCGGCCAATAATAGACGCCATGGCCACTCCCTCCCCGCTTTTCGAGATCGCCCACCTGCGCAAGCGCTATGGCGGCACCGCCGTCGTGGACGACCTGTCGCTGTCCATCGCGCCCGGCGAATGCCTGGGCGTGATCGGACCCAACGGAGCGGGCAAGACCACCACGCTGCGCATGTGCCTGGGCCTCACGGCGCCCGACGAGGGCAGCGTGCGCTTCCACCCGCCGGGCGGTGGCGCACCGCTGTCGATGCCGCAGGACGCGCGCGCCATCAAGGCGCAGCTGGGCGTGGTAACGCAGTTCGACACGCTCGACCCGGACTTCACCTGCGCGGAGAACCTGCACGTGTTCGGCCGCTATTTCGGGCTGCGCGGGCGGGTGATGGACGAGCGCGTGCCGCGGCTGCTGGAGTTCGCCGCGCTCTCCCACAAGGCCGATGCGAAGCCGGGGGAGCTGTCGGGCGGCATGAAGCGGCGCCTCTCGCTCGCGCGGGCGCTGGTGAACGACCCCGCGCTGCTGCTGCTCGACGAGCCCACCACGGGCCTGGACCCGCAGGCCCGCCACCTGATGTGGGAGCGCCTGCAGCAGTTGCTGCAGCAGCAGGGCAAGTCGATCCTGCTCACCACGCACTTCATGGACGAGGCCGAGCGCCTGTGCACGCGCCTGCTGGTGCTGGACCATGGCCGCAAGATCGCCGAGGGCCGGCCGCGCGAGCTGATCGCCAAGCACCTGGAGAGCGACGTGGTCGAGGTGTACGGCCAGGGCGCGCTGGCGCTGGCCGGCGACGCCGCGCTGCGCGCGCTGGCGGTGCGCGTGGAGGTGAGCGGCGAGACGGTGTTCTTCTACACGCAGGATGCGCGCCCGCTGCTCGCCGCGCTCGACGCACACCCGCAGCTGCGCCGCCTGCACCGCCCCGCCAACCTGGAGGACCTGTTCCTCAAGCTCACGGGCCGCCAGATCCGCGAGTGAGACGGCGAGCGCCTCTTTCTTTCCCCTTTTTTGCATCCAGGACCGATCCCGATGGACTCTCCGACACCTGCCGCCCCCAGCCACTGGCGGCCGCCCGCACCCACCGCGCGCTGGTGGCCCGTGTTCCTGCGCAACCTGCTCGTGTGGCGCAAGCTCGCGGTGCCGAGCCTGCTGGGCAACATCGCCGAGCCGCTGATGTGGCTGGTGGCCTTCGGCTACGGCATGGGCGCGCTCGTGGGCCAGGTGCATGTCGGCGAACGCGCGGTGCCCTACATCCTGTTCCTGGCCAGCGGCTCCATCTGCATGAGCGCGATGAACGCGGCCAGCTTCGAGGCGCTCTACTCCGCGTTCTCGCGCATGCACGTGCAGAAGACCTGGGACGGCATCATGAACGCTCCCGTCGGCCTGGACGACGTGGTGCTGGCCGAGATGCTCTGGGCCGCGTTCAAGGCGTTCTTCACCGTGACGGCGATCATGGGAGTGATGCTGGCGCTCGGCATCAGCCACAGCCCCAAGCTGCTGCTCGCCTGGCCCGTCTTGCTGCTGGCGGGCGTGATGTTCTCCAGCATTGCCCTCATCTTCAACGCGCTGGCCAAGGGCTACGACTTCTTCACCTACTACTTCACGCTGGTGCTCACGCCGATGATGTTTCTCTCGGGCGTGTTCTTCCCGCGCGAGCAGTTGCCGGAGATGGTGCGTCGCGCGTCGGACTGGCTGCCACTCACCAACGTGGTCGAATTGGTGCGGCCGCTCTTCATGGACCAGTGGCCCGCGCACCCGCTGCGCCACGGGCTGGTGGTGGGCTTCACCGCGCTGGCCTCGTTCTGGAACGCGCTCGCGCTCACGCGCCGCCGCTTCGCGAAGTAGCGGGTTCCGCCTTTCGTTTCTTTCGTTTGTCTTTTCCACTCGTTCTTCAGGAGGATTCCCAATGACGATCAATACCGTCGGCATCATCGGCGCGGGCACCATGGGCAACGGCATCGCGCAGGCGTGCGCGGTCGCCGGCATCGACGCGGTGATGGTGGACATTTCCGACGCAGCCGTGCAGAAGGGCCTGGCCACCGTGTCCGGCAGCCTGGACCGGCTCATCAAGAAGGAAAAGATCACCGCGGCCGACAAGGATGCGGCGCTCGCGCGCATCAGGACCTCGACGAACTACGACGACCTGAAGTCCGCCCAGCTCATCATCGAGGCCGCCACCGAGAACCACGAACTGAAGGTGAAGATCCTCCGGCAGGTGGACGCGATCGCCGCGCCCGGCGTGATCGTCGCCTCCAACACCTCGTCGATCTCGATCACGCAGCTGGCCGCCGCCACCTCGCGGCCCGACCGCTTCATCGGCATGCACTTCTTCAACCCGGTGCCGATGATGGCGCTGGTGGAGATCATCCGCGGCCTGCAGACCAGCGACGCCACGCACGATGCCGTGAAGGCACTGGCCGAGCGCCTGGGCAAGAGCCCGATCACGGCGAAGAACGCACCGGGCTTCGTGGTGAACCGCATCCTGGTGCCGATGATCAACGAAGCCTTCTTCGTGCTCGCCGAGGGCCTGGCCACGCCCGAGGACATCGATGCCGGCATGAAGCTGGGCTGCAACCAGCCCATCGGCCCGCTGGCGCTGGCCGACATGATCGGCCTGGACGTGTGCCTGGCGGTGATGAACGTCTATCTGCTGGAGTTCGGCGACAGCAAGTACCGCCCCTGCCCGCTGCTCAAGGAGATGGTGGCCGCGGGGCACCTGGGCCGCAAGACGGGCCGGGGCGTGTACAGCTACTGAGGGCCGCCACCGAGGCCACGCGCCTGCGCCTCGCGGCCGATGGCGTCGGCCTGCGCCTGCATGGCCTGCACCACCTGCGGCAGGCGCCCCTCGGTCAGGCGCGACGAGATCGCCGTGACGGCGATGGCCGCCACCGTGCGGCCAACGGGCGTGCGCACCGGCACGGCCGCCGCACGGGTGCCGCGCACCACGCCCACGGGCGCGTAGGCGTGGCCCAGGCCGCGCGCCTGCGCGCAGCGCTCCAGCACGCCCGCGGCGTCGAGCCGCAGGGCCCGCAGGCGGGCGGCATTGCGCGCGAGGATGTCCGCGGCCTCGGCCGTGTCCAGCGCGGCCAGCAGCACCACGCCGCTCACGCCCACGCCCAGCAGCCGCCGCGCGCCCACGTCGATGGACAGCACCTTCACCGGGTAGCTGCCGATGGCGCGGTCCAGGCACACCGAGTCGTCGCCCTGGCGGATGGTGAGGAAGGCCGTCTCGCCCAGCGTCTCGCCCAGGTGCCGCAGGTGCGGCGCGGCGATCGCGCGCAGCGGAAAGCCCGCGGGCCGCGCGAGGCCCATGAGCGAGACCTCCCGGCCGATGCGGTAGCGCCGCGTGGCCGCGTCCTGCTCCACCGCGCCCTCTTCCACCAGCGCGCGCAGCAGGCGATGCGCCGTGGGCCGGTTGAGGCCCGTGGCCAGCGAGACGTCGATCAGGCGCACGCCGCCCTCCTGCCCGCCCGCGACGATGCGCAGCACCGCGACGGCGCGGCGCACGCTCTGCGCGCCGTCACGCGGGCCGTCGGTGGAGGAAGCAGTACCGGACATGCGCGCCACCAGGCTCACGGCGCCGTGGTCACGGTCTTGGCGGTCTGCGGCATGGTGCGCAGCGTGACCACGCGGCCGAGCGTGGCGTAGTTCGGCCCGCCGATGCGGCAGACGGGATCGAGCGCGAGCGTGTCGATCTTGCCGTCGCGCAGCAACCCCTCGCGCACGTGAAAGCGCAGCACCTCGCCCACGAAGAACTCCGCGCCCGTGTCGCCGAACGGGATCACCTGCGACAGCCGGCATTCCATGGCCACGCCGGCATCGGCGATGCGCGGCACCGCCACCGCCTCGCCCGGCGCCGTGGCCAGACCCAGCAGTTCGGCTTCGCTGACCTCGGGTGGGTGCTCGGCGCTGCTCTCGTGGATCTGCTGCAGCTGCCCGCCGTGGCCGATGTTCACCACGTACTCGCGGCGCGCCAGGATGTGCGTGGCCGTGTCCTTGCGCCGCCCGGCCTTGCGGCCGATGTTCACGCCCAGCAGCGGCGGCTTGTTCGAGACGAAGGTGAAGCACGAGAACGGCGCGAGATTGACCACGCCGGCCTCCGACAGCGTGCTGATCCATGCAATCGGGCGCGGCACGACGATGCCGCTCAGCAGGCGATAGGTGGCTTCGGGGCCGAGTTCGGCGGCATCGAGGGTATCGGTCATGACGATAAGGCAGGTAAGGGTGGCAGATGGGAAAAGCCCGGCCCGCGCAAGGCGTCCGCGGCCAGGGCCTGCCGGCATTGTGGAAAGGGTAGCCGCCTGCGGCACGGCCGAAACGCCGGTTTGTTCCACATCGCGGACTCTTGCGACGCGGGCGCATTGCCGCGGCGGGCAGCGCTTCCTAGGATGGATCCAACGGCTGCGAAGACCCCGGGGGGCACCGGCCGCCCACAACGAGACAGGAGACAAACCCCCATGCACAGACGCCTCATTCTGCGCGGCGCGGCCGGCCTCGCCGCCAACGCCGCGCTGCTGGCGGGCCCCGCGGTGGCGCAGCCCGGCCACTGGCCCGACAAGCCCGTGAAACTCGTGCTGCCCTATCCGCCCGGCGGCAACGTGGATGGCGCGGCGCGCATCGTCAGCGAGCAACTGCAGGCACGGCTGGGCCAGCCGTTCATCGTGGACAACCGGCCCGGCGCGGGCGGCCTCATCGCCGGCGAGGCCGTCGCCAAGGCCGCGCCCGACGGCTATACCTTCTTCGTGGGCGCGAACGGTCCGATCCTGTTCTCGCCGCTCATCTTCCGCCGCAACGCCTACGACTGGAAGAAGGATTTCGTGCCGGTGAGTTCGGTCTCCTTCACGCCGCTGGTGCTGCAGGTGCACCCGTCCACGCCCTACCGCACGCTGCGCGAGCTGCTGGCCGCGGCGCGCCCGGGCGGGCAGAACATCACCATGGCCTCGCCGGGCGCGGGCACCACCAACCACCTCGTGAGCGAATACCTGCAGCGCGAGAGCGGCGCGAAGTGGCTCACCGTGCACTACAAGGGCAACGCGCCGGCCACCACCGACCTGCTCGGTGGGCAGGTGCAGTTCAACTTCGACCAGATCTCGGTGGCGCAACCCTTCATCCAGGCGGGCCGCACGCGGGCGCTGGCCGTCACCTCGCGCGAGCGGCTGCCGCAACTGCCCGACGTGCCCACCCTGCGCGAATCGGGTTTCGCCGACTTCAGCGCCGAGACCTTCACCGGCGTGCTCGCGCCGCGCGGCACGCCCCAGGAGGTGGTGGACCGGCTCTCCGAAGCCCTGCGCGCGGTGCTCGCCGAGCCCGCCGTGCAGGAGAAATTCCGCGTGCTCGGCTCCGAGGCCCGCGGCAGCACGCCCCGGCAATTCACCCAGTACCTCACCCAGGAAGACCAGCGATGGACACCGATCATCCGGCAGGCCGGCATCACGGCGGAATGACGCGCGCGCAGGCGCCCGCGGCGCGCACGAGCATCTACGTGGAAGGCTTCGGCCACAAGAACCCCATTCCCGCGGCCTGCCGCATCGGGCCGCTCGTGGAGAGCGGCAGCGTGCTCGGCACCGACCCGGCTACCGGCGCGGTCGCGCCCACGATCGAGGCGCAATGCCGCTTCATGCTGGACAACCTGCGCCGCATCGTCGAGGCCGCGGGCGGCAGCATGGCCGACGTCGTGAAGGTCACGGTCTGGATGAAGGACCGCAGCCAGCGGCCCGCACTGAACGGACCCTGGCTGGAGATGTTCCCCGATCCGGCCTCGCGGCCGGCGCGCCACGCGATCCACGCGCCCGACCTCGACATGGGCAAGCTCATCGAGTGCAGCTTCACGGCCTACATCTCCTGAAGACGTCCACCCCTGATCCACGCTCCACCGACTGAACGACCGATGCCCGACTACCTTCCCTTCGACCCCCATCCCCGCGCGCCCGTGCCGCTGCCGCCGCCCCTCGCCTGCGACAGCCAGTTCCACGTCTTCGGCCCGCGCGAACGCTACCCCGTGCGCGCCGGCGCGGCCTATGAAATGCCCACGGCCACGTGGCAGGCCGCACAGCGGCTGCACGCCACGCTCGGCATCGCGCGCGGCGTGATCGTGCAGGCCACCACCTACGGCGCCGACCATGCGGTGGTCCTGGACGCGCTCGCCGCGCTCAACGCGGGCGGCCCGCGCCGCTACATGGGCTGCGCCAACGCCGCCGTGCTGCTGGAGCGCGACGACGCCTACCTGCAGACGCTCCACGATGCAGGTGTGCGCGGCGCGCGCTTCACGCGCGGCGGCCTCGGCATCCAGTTCACGGCCGACCAGATGGACCGTGCGCTGGCGCGCGTGCGCGAACTGGGCTGGTACGTGAAGGTGCAGCCCGAGCCCTCCGGTATCGCCGGACAGATGCAAGCCTTCGACGCGCTGCGGGACGTGCCCGTGGTCATGGACCACATGGGCCGCGCGGACCCGGCGCTGGGCGAGGCGGACCCGAACCTCGCCTGCATGCGGGAGCTGCTCGCGCGCGGCAACTGCTGGGTGATGCTGTCGCTCTCCGAGAAACTCTCGCACGAGGGCCCGCCCTGGAACGACGTGGTGCCGCTCGCACAGCGGCTGATCGCGGCAGCGCCGGACCGCTGCATCTGGGGCAGCGACTGGCCGCATCCCGTGTCCGTCAAGCAGCCGCCCAACGAGGGCGAACTGCTCGAACTGCTCTACCGCTTCGCGCCCGACGCCGCCACGCGCGAGCGCATCCTCGTCGCCAACCCGGCGCGGCTCTTCGGATTCGACACGCCATGAAGCTTCTTTCCTTTCTCACAGGCGGCCAGGCACGCTGGGGCGCAGCCACGGCGGACGGCATCGTGGACCTGGGCCGGCGCCTGCCGGCGTTCGGCAGCGTGCTCGCGCTGCTGGAAGGCGGCGAGGCGGCGATGGCGCAGGCGCGCGAGGCACTCGCCGGCGCCGCCCCCGTCCACGCGCTGGGCAGCGTCTCGCTGCTGCCCCCGGTTCCCGCGCCGCGCAAGATTTTCTGCATCGGCGTGAATTACGCCCGCCGCAATGCCGAGTACCGCGACGGCAGCGACCTGCCCCGCTACCCGAGCATCTTCCTGCGCGTGCCGGACTCGTTCGTCGGCCACGGCCGGCCGCTGCTGCAGCCGCACGAATCGCGGCAGCTCGACTACGAAGGCGAGATCGGCCTCGTGATCGGCCGCGGCGGACGCCGCATCGCGCGCGAGAACGCGCTGGCCCACATCGCCGGGCTCACCTGCGTGAACGAGGGCACGGTGCGCGACTGGGTGCACCACGCCAAGTTCAACGTCACCCAGGGCAAGAACTTCCATGCCTCCGGCGCGATGGGCCCGTGGATCGCCACCGCCGACGAATTCCCGCAGGGCTACGGCCGGCTGCGCGTGCGCACGCGCGTGAACGGCGAGGCGCGGCAGGACGACACGACCGAGCACCTGATGTTCGATTTCGCGCAGCTCATCCACTATCTCTCCACCTTCACCACCCTGGAGCCCGGCGACGTGATCGTGACCGGCACGCCCACGGGCGCGGGCATCCGCTTCGATCCCCCGCGCTTCCTGCAGCCCGGCGACGTGGTCGAGGTGGAAGTGGACGGCGTGGGCGTGCTGCGCAACGCGGTGGAGGCCGAGGCATGAGCACCGCGCCCGCAGCATCCTCTCCTCCCGCACTCACCCTCTCGGCCGAGCAGCTCGCCGATGCGGCGCGGCAGCTCGACGAGGCCGAGCGCACGCGCGTTCCCTGCGCGCAGTTCTCGCAGCGGTACCCGGGCATGGGCATCGACGATGCCTACGCGATCCAGGCCGCCTGGATGCAGCGCAAGCAGGCCCAGGGACGGCGCGTCATCGGCCACAAGATCGGCCTGACCTCCAAGGCGATGCAGCGCGCGGTGAACATCGCGGAGCCGGACTTCGGCACGCTGCTGGATGACATGCTGTTTCGCGATGGCGCGAGCCTGCCGGCCGACCGCTTTTTGCAGCTGCGCATCGAGGCCGAACTCGCCTTCGTGCTCGCCCGGCCTTTGGCAGGCCCGCACTGCACGCTCTACGACGTGCTCGACGCCACCGCCTACGTGACGCCCGCACTGGAAATCCTGGACGCGCGCATCCAGCGCGCGGACCCGCAGACGGGCCGCACGCGCACCGTCATCGACACCATCTCCGACAACGCAGCCAACGCCGCGCTGGTGCTCGGCGGCCGGCCTTTCCGGCCCGCGCAGCTCGACGCCGACCTGCGCCGCATCGGCGCCATCGTCACGCGCAACGGCGACGTGGAGGAGACCGGGCTCGCGGCCGGCGTGCTGAACCACCCGGCCAACGGCGTGGCCTGGCTCGCCAACCGGCTGCACCGCCACGGCATCGGGCTACAGGCCGGCGAGGTGGTGCTCGCGGGCTCGTTCATCCGGCCGATCGACGTGGCGCGGGGCGATACCATCGTGGCGGACTACGGCGAATTCGGCACCGTCGCGTGCCATTTCGGCTGATCCCGCCAGGCCGTTTCCAGGCCCCCTTCTCCGCGAGACCTTTTCCGTCCCATGCCCCAGCCCAACCGCTTCAAGCGCGCGCTCGCCGCCGGCCAGCCGCAGATCGGACTCTGGTCCACACTGGCCTCGCCCTACGCGAGCGAACTGCTCGCGGGTGCGGGCTTCGACTGGATGCTGCTGGACACCGAGCATTCGCCCAGCGACGTGCCCCACATGCTGCAGCAGCTGCAGGCCGTGGCCGCCGAGCGGGAGGGGCACACGACCGCGGTGGTGCGGCCCGCATGGAACGACCCCGTGCTCATCAAGCGCTATCTGGACATCGGGGCGCAAAGCCTGCTGCTGCCCTTCGTGCAGAACGCCGACGAGGCCCGCGCCGCGGTGGAGGCCATGCGCTACGCACCGCGCGGCATCCGCGGCATGGGCGGCTCGGTGCGGGCCACGCGCTTCGGCCGGGACACCGGCTACCTCGCGCAGGCCGAGAGCGAGCTGTGCCTGCTGGTGCAGGTGGAGACGGCAGAGGCGCTGGAACGCATCGAGGACATTGCCGCGGTGGAGGGCGTGGACGGCATCTTCATCGGCCCCGCGGACCTCTCGGCCAGCATGGGGCACGCGGGCCGGCCCCAGCACCCCGAAGTGCGCTCGGCCATCGACGGGGCGATCCGGCGCATCCGCGCCTGCGGCAAGGCCCCCGGCATCCTGATGGCCGACGAGGCCCGGGCCCGCGAGTGCCTGGAGCTCGGCGCCCTCTTCGTGGCCGTGGCCATCGACATGCTGCTGCTGCGCCAGGGCGCCGATGCGGCGGCCGCACGGTTCCGCAGCGGGGCGGCCTCCGCCCTGCCGCAGGGGCCCGCGCCTTCCTCGGCCTATTGACCGTCCCAGCGGCGTCCAATTTCCATCCGCAGAGAATGGTTTTCAAGCAATTAAATTGCACACAATTTTATTAACAGCAACAATACCACCCATGCCTTCCACCACCATCCCGGCAGCGCCCGAGCTCCCCGCCCTCCAGCGGCTGGACAGCCAGGTCTGCTTCGCGCTGTATTCGGCGTCGCTGGCGATGACCAAGCTCTACAAGCCACTGCTCGATGCCGTGGGGCTCACCTATCCGCAGTACATCGCCATGCTCGCCCTGTGGGAGCGGGACGGCATCACGGTGTCCGAGCTGGGCGAGCGCCTGTGCCTGGACTCGGGCACGCTGACCCCGCTGCTCAAGCGGCTGGAGACCTCGGGCCTCGTGGCACGGCAGCGCGACACCGAGGACGAGCGCCGCGTACGCATCGCCCTGACCGACGAGGGCCGCGCGCTGCGCGGCAAGGCCGAGCCGATCCCCCATTGCGTACTCGAGCGCAGCCAGTGCACCATCCCCGAACTGGAGACGCTCACCGCCCAGCTCACCGGGCTGCGGGATCGGATCGCACGCCGTCCGCGCTGACCGGTTTCCCACGCAGGCCCCGGCCTGTGTCTTTCACCGCCCTTTCCCTGTTTACCCCACCGAAGGAGTCCACATGACCACACTCGACAAAGTTCTCTACACCGCCCGCGCCCACACCACCGGCGGCCGCGACGGCGCCTCGCGCAGCGATGACGGCCGCCTGGACGTGACGCTGTCCTCCCCCGGCACCAGCGGCACGGGCACCAACCCCGAGCAGCTCTTCGCCGCCGGCTACTCCGCCTGCTTCCTGGGCGCCATGAAGGCCGTGGCCGGCAAGGTCGGCGTCACCATTCCGCAGGACGTGTCGATCGACGCCGAAGTGGACCTGGGCCAGATCCCCAACGCCTACGGCATCGCCGCCCGCCTGAAGGTGTCCCTGCCCGGAGTGGACAAGGCCAAGGCGCAGGAACTGGTGGATGCCGCCCACCAGGTCTGCCCCTATTCCAACGCCACCCGCGGCAACATCGACGTGACGATCACGCTGGCCTGATCCCCGCGATCGCCGGCCGCCGCCCCGCGCTCCCAGGCTGGATGCCACCCGGGAACGCGGGCGGCTTTTTTTGCGCGCCGTCCCGATGGAACGCCCTGCATCCCGCGGGGCGCCACGGGCCAGGAAAACTGGCAGGCCGACCGCGCCACCGTCTCCAACGCCAGGGAGGGCGCGCACGCACTGCTGCGGGAGACTGCGAGCACGCTCGACGAGAACTCTCCGCTGCGCACCCGGCTGCGCCAGCTGTTGGCAACGATCGCCCTTCAGCTGGTGGCAACCAGTTTTTTTGACCCCGGAACAATACGGGCAGCAACTGAGCAGCATCCGGCAGGACATCGAGGTGTACCGCGCGGGCCATCCTACCGCCCATGAAATCGAGGGCCGGGCGGCCTATGCCATGGCGTACCACGACATGAGTCGCGTCCACGGGCGGTGAGCGGTCCATCGGCTGGCGCCACGGCCTGCCGACGCCAAAATAGCTGTTTTCCCCAAACAGAAATAGCGTCTCTGGCATTCCGGCGCTCACATTCGGCCGACACGGAGCAGGCAGGGCTCCGGCAGCCGCTTTTTTTTGCGGCACTCGCCCGCAGAACCGGGCGTTTCCGCGCCATCATGTCGGCCGGCTCTTCCTCCTCCGCCGCCCCTGCCACTCTCCGATCCGTGAACGCCTTCGCGCGCGTGACGCCATGAAGATCGCCCTGCTGTCCGACATCCACGCCAACCGCCAGGCACTCACGGCCTGCCTCGCGCATGCGCGCGCCCAGGGCGCGGAGCAGTTCGCCCTGCTGGGCGACCTGGTGGGCTACGGCGGCGATCCGGTGGCCGTGGTCGATACCGTGATGGAACTGGCCGCGCAGGGCGCTCCCTGCGTGCTGGGCAACCACGACGCCGCCGCGCTGGATCCGCCCGTGGATTCACCCCTGCTGGGCGAGCAAAGTGCGCAGTGGACGCATGCGCAGCTCTCGCCCCGCCATTGCGAATTTCTCGCGGGCCTGCCGCTCACCCGCCGGCTGGGAGCGGCGGCGCTGCTGGTGCATGCCAGCGTGGACGATCCCGCGCACTGGCACTACGTGCACGACGCGGGCGCGGCGGAGCGCAGCATGGCTGCCGCGAGCGCCATCGACCCGGCGATCCGCTACGTGTTCTGCGGCCACGTGCACGAGCAGGCGCTCTACTTCCTCACGCCCACGGCCAAGCTCATGCGCTTCGTGCCGCAGCCCGGCGTGGCCGTGCCCGTGCCGGCGCACCGCCAGTGGCTGGCGGTGGCCGGCTCGGTGGGCCAGCCGCGCGACCGCGACGTGCGCGCCATGTATGCGCTGTTCGACGACGGCGCGGCCACGATCACCTTCCACCGCGTGCCCTACGACCATGCGGCGGCGGCGGCGGCCGTGCGCGCCGCAGGGCTGCCCGCCTTCTTCGCTGACCGGCTCGAGGAAGGCCGCTGACCCGGCCGATGCATCCATGAAGCTGCTCGCTCCCGGCACGGCGGTGGACGGATTCGTGGTGCACGAGTGCCTGCACGCTGGCGGCATGGCGCACATCTACCGCGTGGCCTGCGCCGATGCCGCGCAGGACCCGGGTTTTCCGCTGGTGATGAAGGTGCCCCGCATGACGGTGGGCGACGGCGCCGAGAACATCGTGGGTTTCGAGGTGGAGCTGCAGATCCTGCCCGCGCTGCAGGGCCCGCACGCGCCGCGCTTCTTGGCCGCGGGCGATCTCGCGCACCTGCCCTACCTGGTGATGGAATGCGTGCAGGGCGATACGCTGCAGCACCGGCTGGACGCGGGCATCCGGCCCGACGCCGCCGGGATCGCACGGCTGGGCGCGGCCATGGCCCTCGCGGCGCACAGCCTGCACCAGCAGAACGTCTGCCACCTGGACCTCAAGCCTGCCAACGTGCTGCTGCGGCCGGACGGCGGCGCGGTGCTGCTGGACTTCGGGCTCTCGTTCCACGCGCATTACCCCGACCTGCTCGCCGAGGAAATGCGCGAGGCCGTCGGCTCGCCCGCGTGGATCGCGCCCGAGCAGGTGGTGGGCGTGCGCGGCGACCTGCGCAGCGATGTCTTCGCCATCGGCGTGATGCTCTACGAGCTCGCCACCGGCGAGCTGCCTTTCGGCGCACCCGCCACCCGGGGCGGCCTGCGCCAGCGGCTGTGGATGACGCCGCGCCCGCCCCGCCAGCACCGGGCAGACACCCCGCCCTGGCTGCAGGAAGTGATCCTGCGCTGCCTGGAGCCCGAGGCCGCGCAGCGCTACCCTTCCGCCGCGCAGCTCGCGTTCGATCTCGCGAACCCGGAGCAGGTGCCGCTCACCGAGCGCGCGCACCGGCTGCGCGGACCGGGCCTGCGCGCCCACCTGCGCCGCTGGCTGCGCGCCGCCGGCATGCACTACCAGCCCAGCCCCCTGCCGGCGCGGCTGATCGAGGCCGCCCCCATCCTGATGGTCGCGCTGCCCGGCGAGGATGCCGCCGACGCGACGCTGCAATCGCTGCGCGAGGCGGCGGCGCGGTCGCTGGGCATCCGGCCCGGCGCACGCCTGGCCTGCGTGACGGTGGTGTCCCCTTCGGCCAGCAGCGCGACAGACCACGCGCGCAGCGAGACCACGCTGCACCGTCGCCACCTCGTGCGGCTGCGCCAATGGGCCGCGGGGCTGGACCTGCGCGGCCACGGCGCGAGCTTCCACGTGCTGGAGTCCGGCGACGTGGCGCAGACCCTGGTGCGCTACGCCGCGGGCAACCGGGTGGGCGTGATGATCGTCGGCGCGGCCACGCACGGCGTGCCGCTGCAGCGCTTCATCGACACCATCCCGCTGCGGGTGGTGCGGGATGCGCCCTGTACGGTCATCCTCGTGAAGCCGCAGCAGCCTGCCGGCGACAATGCCGGCCATGCACCTTCCACCAGCGCCTGAGGGCGACGACCTCCACCCCTACGCCCTTCTCACGCCCGACCTCGTGCTGGATGCGCTCGCGTCCATCGGCCTGTACGGCGACGGCCGCCTCATGGCCCTGGGCTCCTACGAGAACCGGGTCTATCAAGTGCACCTGGAGGACGGCACGCGCGTGGTCGCCAAGTTCTACCGTCCGGGCCGCTGGAGCGAGGCGCAGATCCAGGAAGAACACGCCTTCTCCGCCGAACTCGTCGCCGCCGAGGTGCCCGCGGTCGCGCCGCTCGTGGTGGAAGGCCGCACGCTGCACACGCACGCGGGCTTCGCGTTCTCCGTGAGTCCCTGGCGCGGCGGCCGCACGCCCGACCTGGAGGATTTCGACACGCTGGAATGGATCGGCCGCTTCCTCGCGCGCATCCACACCGTGGGCGCGGCGCGGCCGTTCACGCACCGACCGGCGCTGGACGTGCGCAGCTTCGCCATCGAGCCGCGCGACGCCCTGCTGCAGGCGCAGGCCATCCCGCTGGACCAGCAGTCCGCCTGGGCCGCCGCCTGCGGCGATGCCATCCGGGTGATCGAGGAGAAGATGGCGCAGGGCGCCGCGGCCCACGGCCCGGGGCTGCGCCTGCACGGCGACTGCCACCCGGGCAACGTGCTCTGGACGCCCGCCGACCTGCCCGGCGGCGGGCCGCACTTCGTGGACCTGGACGATGCCCGCACGGGGCCGGCCGTGCAGGACCTGTGGATGCTGCTGTCGGGCGACCGGCGGCAGCGCACGCAGCAGCTGTCGGCCCTGCTGGACGGCTACGAGCAGTTCCGCGATTTCGACCGCCGCGAGCTCGCGCTGATCGAGCCGCTGCGCACGCTGCGCCTCATCCACTACAGCGCCTGGCTCGCACGGCGCTGGAGCGACCCGATCTTCCCGATCAACTTCCCCTGGTTCGGCAGCAGCGACTACTGGCGCGGCCAGGTGGACATGCTGCGCGAGCAGATCGAGGCGATGCAGGAAGAGCCGCTGGCGGCATAGTGCCGGCCCGCCTCCCACCAAGGGGGCGTAGCAGCGGCGGCGGTTCAGAACTCCGCGTGCAGCCGCACCGAGAAAATATCCACCGGCCCGCGGTCGCGGTTGTAGCCCGGGTTCTGGATGCGCTGGGCGCCCAGCGACACTGCCGACTGCAGCGCACCGGCGGCCGTCTGTACCGGCGGCATGACCACGCGGTAATACACCTCCCAGACCCGTTCCTTGCCATAGTTCAGCGCACCGTCGCCCAGGAAGGCGCCCTGCCCGCCGGCCGCGAGGTAGTCGCGGTGGCTGTCCGACAGCCCGTTCATCGCCAGGGCCGCGCCCATGCGGTCCGCAGGCCGACCCCAGGCCGCGCCGGACCACTGGCCGCCCACCGACAGTTGCCGGTCGATCTCGGTGAACGCGAACGTTTCCTGTCGGCCGCTGCTGCGGCCCGCGCGCACGAACACGCCGGCGTCCTCGCCCAGCGGCGCCTCCAGCGTCACGGCCCAGCCGGTCTTGGTCTGCAGCCGGCGCACGGCCCCCACGTCCGGCACGGTGCCGGTGGCCTGCCCCAGCGCCACCGCATCGTCGAAGGCACCCATCACCGCCCGGTTGCGGAACCACAGCACGCGCCCGCGCAGCGGGCCCGCCGGCAGGGCCACGGGCAGGTTCGACTCGGCCTCGATCTGGTCGCCGTAGTGGCGCAGCCAGGCGCGGTCGAGCTTCGGCCCGTTGGATTCGCGCGGCTGCAGCCCCCGGCCGCCGCGCACGGCCCACTGCGGCGTGCGGTATTCGAGGATGCCGGCCCAGGTATAGCCACGCGCATCGGCAGCGTAATCCCACGGCCCCGGCGCCAGGTACGACCAGTTGAAGAACTGCTCGCGCGGATCCTTGGCGTAGGGGTTCGGATCGAAATAGTCCAGCAGAGAAACGTTGCCCAGTACCAGCGTCCAGCGGCGCGCGGTGGCCGTGCCGCCCATTTCGTTGAAATCCGCATCGATCTTCTCGGTCTCGCCGCCCGCGTTCCAGCGCTGCAGCAGGAAGAGCCGCGCGCGGTAGGCCTTGAGCTGCGCCCCGGAAGAGCGCGCCAGTTCGCCGTTCGAGAGCCCGCCCGCGCCCGTGAGGTGCGACAGCGGCACGCCCTGCGCGGCCTCCGGATTGAAATGCAGCTGCCCTCCCTCCCAGGGCCGTACCGCCAGATCGGCCGTGGCGGTGAAGGAATACGAGCGCTCGCGCGTGGGCACGAGGCTGTTCGGGCCGGTATAGGCCGCGTCGAAGGCAGGCTTGCGCTGCCAGACATAGGTGGTCTGGGCATGCAGGGCGACGCGCGGCTCGGGCGCGGCATCGCCGTCCGCCGCGGCGGCCGCGGGAGGAGCCTCTTCAGGCGCTGCCCAGGCCCTGGCGGCGGGCACTGCCAGCAGGGCGGCAGTCAGGACGGAAACGCGGAAACGGGCCGGCGCGGAAAAGGTCAAGGGCAGAAAGCTACGCATGGGCCGGCATTCTGGCAGCGCCCGGCGGCACGGCCGTGTCGGCCGGCCCCGGTGTGACTTGGCCGCCACACTGCCGGGCCGGGAGGTCAGCGCAGGGGCCGGCGCGGGGGCAGGCCCGCCGAGGCGCTGGACGACACCGGAACACCGCCGACGGAGCGCTCCGGCGGCACCGGAACAACGCCCACGGGAGTATCTGCGTCCGGGTCAGACGCCGCAGGAGCGGCCACCGCGGTGCCCGTGCCAGCAAGACCCTCCGCGGCGTCCGGCGCCATGGGGACCTCGGCAGGCGCCGGGGCTGGGACCGTGGCCCGGCCGGACAGCGAACGCTTCCACGCGCCGATCACCACTTCATTCACGAACGCCCGGTCCAGCCAGAGCCAGACCAGGATCGGCGCCAGCGTGGGTACCACCAGCGAGCCCAGCTGGTAGCCATAGACCAGGGCCTCCATCTGCCACTGCGCCACGCGCAAAGCGCGCACGTCGAACTGCGCCGTCAGCAGTAGCTGCATCAGCAGTTGCATGCACAGGCTGAAGGCCTGCAGCGGCAGCAGCAGCGCGTAGCCGGCCAGCGCGCGCACCGTGCGCCCGGGCCCGCGCGCGGCCAGCAGCAGCGCCAGGAAGATCGGCAGCCCGTAGGCGTAGCGGCCCGGATCGGATTCCAGGCTGATCTCCACCGGCTGGTTGCCCGTCTGGGACGTGGCGATGGCCACCGAGGTGTCCACCTCCAGCCGCCCCGGGGCGAGGCGCGCCTCGCGCACCCAGCCGGGGGCCGTGCGCTCCAGCGCCACGCCGGCCACCATGCCGGCGGGGTAGGACGTCCAGGGCGACACCCGCGTCCATGCGAGCGTGAGCACGACGACCCCGATGAAGAGGCCGATGACGAAGGCCTTCAGGCTGGCGGCGCGGCGCATCGCGGTCGCGCTGCATCAGGCCAGGGCCGCAGCCGGGGGCGTGGCCGGCGGCGCGCCCGGGCCGGGCGGGGAGCCGTCGGACGGCTTGCTGCCCGCGCGCACCCACAGCAGCCAGACGATGAGCACGTCCATCATGATCAGGGCCTGCCAGAGGTATTCGTGCGCGAAATTGAACACCGCCGTGCTCCACTGCCCCAGGTAGAACAGGCTGATCACCCGCACGATGTTCAGGGCCTGCACCGCCACGAAGCCCGCGGCCAGCCCGACCAGCTTGTGCCGCCAGGTGGATGGGAAGGCCATCACCGCCGCGAACAGCACGATGCAGGCCTCGATGCCGTTGCAGCCGGCCTCGATCGAAACGCCGAAGCCCGTGTTGTGGTTCCAGAGCACCTTGCCCGCTGCCGCGGCCGAGCTGTCGAACCACATCACCATCGTCGCGCAGATGCGCGCGAGCAGCGCCGTCCACGGCAGCACCAGGTGCTCCTGCACCCAGTTGAGCATGTTGATGCCGAACAGGGTGAGCTGGAGGGTGAGGAAGATGAGGAAGAAGCGCAGCATGGCCGTGGGGCTCCGCGAAGGAGGTGGAATCGCTGCGCATTATCCGGGAGCGGTGGGGAGCCGCCCGATCAGCGCCTCATGCGTGTCTGGCGCAGACGCAACCCATCAACCTTCGGGAACAAAAGTTACCCGGCGCAACTTTTCGCTCAATTATAGAAATTTATGATCCCGGCCGTTTGATATGGACTCAGCCGCAATACGTGAGATTGCGCTCTATAAACATAACTGACGAGGGGTACAAACATGAGCGGCAAACCCGCCGCCCGCCAGGGCGACCTGACGAAAAAAGGCGGCCCGATCGTCCAGGGCTCGGCGACGGTGCTGATCGGCTCGGCAGGCGGCGTGGCGTGCTCGGAGTGCCCCGGAGGCATGGCGGTGGGCAACCCGGTGAACCCGTCGCTGGGCGCAAAGGTGCTGACAGGGGCCGATGAACTGGACTTCGCGCTGCCGGGGCCGCTGCCGCTGGCGTGGCAACGGGTGTACAGCAGCTATGTGAATGCAGAGCACGGCACGGCGTGCGGGCTGCTGGGGTACGGCTGGAAGCTGCCGCTGGAACTGCGGGTGGTGCTGCAGGAAGAGCGCGCGGTGCTCTTCGATGCGACAGGGCGGGCGATCACGTTCGATGAAGCCCTTGAGCCGGGTCAGGCCCTCTACGGCAGCAGCGAGAATCTGTGGTTGATGCGTGGCGGCGGGATGGTTGTTGCGGACACCTCCACCGCCCCAGCCATCCCGACCGAACTGCTGCCCTGGGCGCAGCAGCCCCGGTGGTCGCATGTTTCGGCGGTGCTGCGCGCAAACCCCGACTGCGTGATCGCCGCGCCGGGCTCTGCCGGTGCGGGGGCAGCGGCCACAGCCTGGGTGTTCCTGCCCGCACGGACGGCAGCGCCCGGTACCCCGGCAGGCAGTGCCCCGGATCATGTCCTGCATGCAGTGATCGACCGCTTCGGCCGCAGCCAGTGCTACGAATGGGGCGACGAAGGCCTGCAGCAGGGCCGCGTCGTGGGCATCACCGACGGTAGTGGACGCCGCTACGCGCTGCGCTACGAACGCATCGCCTCCGATGCATCGGAATCCCCATCGGCCAAACCGAATGCGCCTAACGGGGATTCCCACCATTCCACGGCCCACCTCTTGCTGCGACCCGACGACGGCGTGCGGCTCGTGGCCGTGGACTGCACGTTCAACCCGCTCGACCCCGGCCTGATACCCGACACGGCCCGGCGCCCGCAACCGCTGGTGCGCTACCGCTACGACGGCGCGGGCAACCTCGCCGAAGTCCTGGGCCAGGACGGCACGGTATTGCGCCGCTTCGGCTACGACGCATGGCACCGCATGACGGAACACCAGGTGCGCCAGGGCCCGCGGCACCGCTACGTGTACGAGGACCAGACCGCGCAAGGCCGGCGCAAGGGATTGCCTGCGCGCCCGGGCGCACGCGTGGCCGAGCAGCACAACGAGGAAGGGCTGTCGTACTTCTTCGACTACGGCCACTCTCCGATAACCGCCGGTGATGGACCTGCCGCCTCGGTGCCCAGCAGCACGGTAGTGCGCGACAGCCTGGGCCGCACCACGACCTACCACTTCGAGGGCGAAGGCGGCCTCAAGCGCCTGGTGCGTCTCGTGGCCCCGGACGGGGCCGAACACAGCTACCGCCACGACAGCGCCGGGCGGCGGCTCTCGGCCACCGATGCGCTGGGCCGCACCACGTGGTGGCGCTATGACGGCGCAGGCCGGCTGCTGGGCGTGCAGGGCCCGGATGGCCGCAGCACCCAGCAGCGCTGGGGCGCAGCGGGCAGCGCTCAGGACGGCCTGCTGCTGGCGAGCCAGGACGCGGCAGGCCTGCGCACGCACTACCGCTACGACGACTGGGGCCGTCTGGTGGAGGTCGCGATACTGCCGGAAGGAGGAACGGACGAGGCGGCAACGCTGCAGGCCCTCACCACGCGCTTCGAATACGCACAACCCCAACAGGATGCTGAGACCGGCGCGACGACATTCCCGCCCCACGCGCTCGCCTGGTGCGACCAGCCCGTGGCGATGATCGACGCCCAGGGCGGGCGCAGCCTCTACGCCTACAACGCCTGCGGCCAGCTCGCGCGGCACACGGACTGCTCCGGCCGCAGCCAGTCCTGGCGCCACGGCGCCTGGGGCGAGGTGGTGGAGGCAATGGATGCGCTGGGCCAGCGCACCCAGCTGCATCACGTGCTGGAACATGGCGCGCTGCGGCTGGTGGGCGTGCAGCAGCCGGGCAACACGGCGGTGCGCTACCGCTGGAACGAAACCGGACGGATGGCAGCAGTTACCCACGGCACGCACGACGTGCTGGAAGGCACGGGCGAGCCCGCAGGCACCAGCACGACGGTCGCCTACCGGCACGACCTCTGGGGCCGGGTGGTGGAGCAGGTGCAGGCAGGCCGGGGCGTGCAGTTGCGCTACGACGTGGCCGGGCGGCTGCAGGAACTCGTCAACGAGAACGGCGACGTGACCCGCTTCGTGCACGATTCGGCCGACCGGCTGGTGCAGGAAGTGGGCTTCGACGGGCGCAGCCAGGTGTACGGCTATGACGCTGCCGGCCAGCTCACGCACACGGGCGATGGACACGGGGAAGGCCATCACCCGGGCGCGGCGGCGCGGCCGGAGTTGGGGGCGGTGGTGCGCACGCGGCTGCACTATGACCTGGGTGGGCGTCTGGTGGCGCGCGTGGCTGTGCGGCTGCCGGCACCGGCATTGGCCGGGGCTGGTGTTGGCGTTGGGCTCGATGCCGCAGTCGAGGCCCCCGACAACCCCACGGCTGAATCGCACGCTGTGCTGCAGATCCAGCGCTTCGAGCACACTCCGGCCGGAGCATTGCAGCAGACGCGGACCTGGGAGGCAGAACTGCCGCACGGGATCGACCCCATGGCTCTTCCGACAGCCTTGCCCGCCGGCTCTGCGCTCCCAGGCGCTGCCACGGATCGACCCATCCCCCTCGCCGAACGCTGGCTGGCGCTGAATACGCAGGCCCTGTTGTCCCTGCTGGACCGCCCGGGCGATCCCGCCCAGGCATCGCTGGCGGCCGCGCTGCAGGCGCAGCGTCTGCAGCCCGAGGCCCGCGTGGCCCTCGCGCGCGATGCCTTCGGGCGCGTCTGCGGAGAGACGCAGACGCTGTACCGGCAGGCCACGCAGCCGCAGGCATCCCATACGGGGGGCGAGCCGCCCGTGGAGTTCGAGCACGCGATCACCCACACCCTGGGTCCCCTGGGCCAGCGCACGACCACGCAGGCGCAGGGCCTGGGCACGCTGCAGTGGCTGGCCTACGGCTCGGGCCACGTGCACGGGCTGCTGCTGGACGGCCAGCCGCTGGTGGACTGGGAGCGCGACGTGCTGCACCGCGAGGTGGGACGCACGCTGCACCTGCTCGAAGGCCAAGGCAACAGCGACCTGAACACCATCGTGCATGCGCGGCAATTCGACCCGATGGGCCGGATGCTGCACCAGGACTGGCGCGGCCTGCGCCATGCTGCGGCCATGCCGGCGACCGGTGACGCCAACGACTCCGATACCGACCCCTCGTCCGCCGCGGGCCGCATCGCCCCGGCGCTGGGTCCCCTCTCCACACTCGCCCAGCGCCGCTACTGGTACGACCCGCTGGGCCAACTGGTGGGCGTGCAGACACCGGGCGAGGCCACGCGCTACGGCTACGACGCCTGGCAGCGCCTGAGCGGGCTGCACCGCGCGGGCCCGGGCTCGCCGGAGGTACAGGCGCACTGGACGCTGGACGCAGCGGGCAACCGCCTGCCCGCGCCCCTGGATGCGCGCGCGGCCGGGTCCTCCAGCGCCGAGCGCCAGGACTGGGCGCGGCAGGTGCGCGAGAACCTGCACGATGCGGACTTCGACCTGCTGCGCGCGGGCGACGGTCCCGGCGAGGGCGCAGGCCCGGTCAAGCGCTGGCCGGGCAACCGCATCGGGTGGAACACGCCCGAGCCGGATGCCGATGGAGCCGGCAGCAATGGCAGCAATGGCAGCGACGGCAAGGGCATCCTGATCCGCTACCGCTACGACGCCTTCGGCAACCGGGTGCAGGCGCTGCACGCCGACGGCCGGGCGCAGCGGCTGCGCTACGACGCGCTGCACCGGCTGCGCGAGGTCTGGCAGCGCGAAGCCGGGGCGGCCGGATGGCGAAGGGTGGCCTGCTACCGCTACGACCCTTTCGGGCGGCGGCTGGCCAAGATCGTCTTCGGCAACACCCACAGCGATGGCAGCGAACAGGGAACCGCATCGGATTCCGCGACCACCACCTACGCCGGCTGGGACGGCGACCGCCTCGTGCACACCGAAGGCCCGCAAGGGCTGCAGCACGTGCTCTACGATCCCGGCTCCTGCCTGGAGCGTGAGCAAGCCATCCCTACGGCCATGCAGGCCCTGCTGGTGATGGAAGAAGATCGTGGAAGCATCGCCAATGATGGTCCGAATGGCGGTGAATCCCCCGCCACCGCCCTGTTCGCGGGCTTGCCGCGCACGCAGCGTGAATTGCTCGAGCGTGCCCTGCAAGACGCTACCGGCCCCCAGGGTGATGCACTGCTGGCACGCCTGCAAGCAGGCCTGCCCGATGAGGCCGGAGCATTACTGGCTGCGGGGGTGCAGTCCGTGCGCCGGCAACAGCACGCCGCCACGCAAGCCCATTCGACACGCATCCGCCATTTCCTGTGCGACCACCTGGGCACGCCCATCGCCCTGGTGGACGCCAACGGTCCGCAGGCGGGCCTGGTCACCTGGGCCGCGACCTACCACGCCTGGGGCGCCGTGCGCGAGGAATACGACCCGCACGGCGTCGGCCAGCCCATCCGCTTCCAGGGCCAGCAACTCGATGCCGAGACGGGACTGCACTGGGAACCTCTCAAAACCCGGCCACTCCCTTGTTCACCGACAAGACCTGAGCCGTCCTCCTCACCATGATCTCTCCTCGCAGCGCCTTGAAGTTCGATCTGTTTGCCGAGGCGTCGCGCCAGCATAAGAGAGATGAAGTGGGCGATCCGTTGCAGGTAATCGCGCGGCACATCGACTTCGCCGAGCTGGCGCGGCTGGTGGATGCACTCATCGAGCGCGGCGATGGCCGCAAGGGTGGTCGGCCGGCCTATCCCGTCGAGGTGATGGTGCGCATCCTGGTCTTGAAGCGCCTGTACAAC
>NZ_FNJL01000056.1 GCF_900104515.1 Paracidovorax cattleyae | reverse complement strand
CGTCGTTCTCACCGCCTGCGGCGGGGCAGACGCAACTGCTGGCGAACTACCAGAGCCAGCTGGAGACGACCCTGGCGGCCAACTGGAAGTGAGTCCGGATGCGGCCATGGTAGCCGCGCTGCTGTCGCGCTTTGCGAATCCGGCTATTGCGGTGATCATGTTTTCCGCGGCGCCCGAGAGAAACAAACATCGTTCATCCAACGGAGACAAGCGCATGGCCTGGCAGCAAATCTACGACCCGTTCGGCAGCATGGTCCTCTCCACCGCCCTCGCGGCGGTTCCGGTGGTGGTCATGCTCGCGGCCCTCGGCTTCTTCCACATCAAGGCGCACATCGCCGCGGGCATGGGGCTCATCGCGGCCCTGCTCGTGGCCGTCTTCGCCTACGGCATGCCGGCGGACATGGCTGGCCGGGCCGCGCTGCTGGGGGGCTTCACGGGCCTGCTGCCGATCGGCTGGATCGTGCTCAACATCATCTTCCTGCACCAGCTCACGGAGCAGAACGGCAGCTTCAAGGTGCTGCAGGACTCGCTCTCGGGCATCACGGAGGACCGGCGCATCCAGCTGCTGCTGATCGCGTTCTGCTTCGGTGCGTTCTTCGAAGGGGCGGCGGGCTTCGGGACACCGGTCGCGGTGACGGCCGCCATCCTCATCGGGCTGGGCTTCTCGCCGCTCGCGGCCTCGGGGCTCTCGCTCATCGCCAACACGGCGCCGGTGGCCTTCGGCGCGCTGGGCACGCCCATCCTCACGCTGGCCAAGGTGCACGGCTACGACGTGATGGCGGTGACGGCCATGGTGGGCCGGCAGCTGCCGTTCTTCTCGCTGCTGGTGCCGTTCTGGCTGATATGGGCCTTCGCCGGGCGCAAGGGCATGGTGGAGATCTGGCCCGCCATCCTGGTCACGGGCGTGTCGTTCGCGGTGCCGCAGTTCCTCGTGTCCAACTTCATCGGTCCGGAGCTGGTGGACATCATCGCGGCCATCGTCTCCATGGTCTGCCTGATCGCCTTCCTGCGCGTCTGGAAGCCGAAGTCGGTATGGACCTCGCCCTCGCTGCGCGGCAACGACGTGAGCGCGGCCGAGGCGAAGCCGCCGCAGCCCGTGGCGCGCCACACCCGCGCCGAACTGGTGGCCGCCTGGATGCCCTGGGCCATCCTGTCGGTGTTCGTGTTCATCTGGGGGCTGCCGCCCGTCAAGGCCTGGCTCAACGGCCTGTTCGCGCCGTCGTTCCCCATGGCGGGGCTGCACAACCTGATCGAGAAGGTCCCGCCCGTGGTGCCCGTGCCCACCAAGGAGGGCGCGGTCTATACGCTCAACCTGCTGTCGGCCACCGGCACGGCGATCCTGCTGTCGGCCATCGTCAGCGCGCTGTTCATGAGGGTCAACCCGGTGGCCATCGTGCGCACCTTCTTCAAGACGATCTGGCTGGTGAAGTTCTCGCTGCTCACCATCGTGCTGATGCTGGCGCTGGGCACGCTCACCCGCTATTCGGGCACGGACACCACGCTGGGCCTGGCGTTCGCCAACACGGGCGTGCTGTACCCGTTCTTCGGCACGCTGATGGGCTGGCTGGGCGTGGCGCTCACGGGTTCGGACACGGCCTCCAACGTGCTGTTCGGGGGCATGCAGAAGGTGGCGGCCGAGCAACTGGGACTGTCGCCCAACCTGATGGGCGCGGCCAACAGTTCGGGCGGGGTGATGGGCAAGATGATCGACGCGCAGTCGATCGTCGTGGCCTCCACCGCCACGCGCTGGTTCGACCGCGAGGGCGAGATCCTGCGCTACGTGTTCTTCCACTCCATCGCGCTGGCCTGCCTGGTGGGGCTGTACGTGACGATGCAGGCGTATGTGTGGCCGTTCACGCGGATGGTGGTGCACTGAGCGAGCGGCCGGAGCCGCTTCGCTGGGCCGTGCCATCCGCTCCGTGGAAAGGTTCACATGGATCCCGGAGGCAGCTCCTTCAATGCATCGCGGATCGTGCGCGCGACCAGTTGCTGGCGCTCGCGCGGCATGCGCGCCAGCGTGGTGGCCACGCTGACGGCCGCCACCGGCCGGCCGCGCGCGTCCCGCACCGCCATGCCCACGGCCAGCACGCCGCGGGTGGCGTGGTTGCCGATGACGGACCAGCCGCGCTCGCGTGTGGCGCGCACCAGCAGGCGCATGCGCTCCGGCGTCATGCCGCCGTAGGCGGCCAGGCGCGGGGCGTTGGCCGCGATGATGGTTTCCACTTCCGCATCCGGCAGGGCGGCGAGAAGGGCCAGCCCCGCCGCCCCCACGCCCAGCGGCTGGCGCGTGCCCACCTCGATCACCAGGATCTGTACCGGGTGCGTGCCCACCTGCCGCGCGATGCAGTGCGACAGCGGCCCTTCCCGCACGATGGCGAAGGCCGCGTCGCCACAGGCGGCACTGATGCGCGCGAGCAGCGGCTGCAGGTGCACCGCGCGGTTGGGCAGCGCGCCGGCCGGTGCGAGCGCCGCCATGCGCGGCCCGGGCACGTAGCGGAAGCGCCCCTGCCGCGCGACATGGCCGGCCTCGAGCAGCGTGGACAGCAACCGGTACACCGTGGCCCGCTCCAGTGCCACGCCGCGGCACAGGTCCACCACGCGCACCCCTTCCGGGCCGCCGGCCAGCACCGCATCGAGCACCTGCAGGCCGCGCCGCAGCGTGCGGCTGCCTGGGTCGTCTGTTTCCGCATCCGGTTCCTGGCGGAGTGAATCGTCCGGTTGTCGGACGTTTCGATTCGTGGTGCGTGGGGGCATTGCGAAGAATCCAGGTGTCGATGAAGTCCGTGCGCAGTGTGCCCCAGGCCGCGCGACGCGGACCGCGATTGCCCCGTGCCCACCCAGGAGACAAGACCATGACCGCTGCACCCCTTCCCGCCGGCGCCTGCGCCCGCCCCCTTCCGCACCTTCCCGCGCGCCGCCGCATCGCGGCCCTCGGTGCCGCCCTGTGCGCCGTCGCCTGCGCGGCCGCCATGGGACTGCATGTGCCCGCCGCGCAGGCGGAGACATCCTCTTCCGGAACATGGCCGGCGCGGCCGATCCGGCTCGTCGTCGGCTATGCGGCGGGCGGCGCGACCGACGTCATCGCGCGCATCGTGGGCGTGAAGCTGGGCGAGCGCCTGGGGCAACCCATGATGGTGGACAACCGGGCGGGAGCCAACAGCAACGTGGGCGCCGAGGTGGTGGCGAAGTCTCCGCCGGATGGCTACACGCTCTACGTCTTCACCATCGCCAACACCATCAATGCCTCGCTGTACGGCCGGCTGGGCTACGACCCGCAGAAGGATTTCGAGCCCATCGGCCTGATCGCCAAGATCCCCAACATCCTGGTGGTGAACAACCAGTTGCCGATCAGGAGCGTGGCCGACTACATCCGCTTCGCGAAGGAGTCGAAGGACGGCATCACCTTCGCCTCGTCGGGCAGCGGCTCGTCCATCCACCTGTCGGGCGAGATGTTCAAGATGCAGACGAAGCTGAACATGCTGCATGTGCCCTACAAGGGCAGCGCGCCGGCCATGACCGATCTGCTGGGCGGCCAGGTGCAGTCGATGTTCGACAACACGCCCTCGGCCCTGCCGCATGTGCAGGCGGGCCGGCTGCGGGCCATCGCCATTACCAGCGCGCAGCGCTCGCCGCTGCTGCCCGACGTGCCCACGGTGGCCGAGTCGGGCTTCCCGGGCTTCGACGTGCAGTCGTGGTTCGGGCTGGCCGCGCCCGCGGGCACGCCGAAGCCCGTGATCGAGCGCGTGAATGCCGAGCTGGTCAAGGTGCTGGGCATGCCCGACGTGCGCCAGCGCCTGCAGGACCTCGCCGCCACGCCGGAACCCGGCACGCCGGCACAGATGCGCAGCTTCGCCACCGCGGAGATCCAGCGCTGGCGCGAGGTGGTGAAGGCGTCCGGCGCGAAGGCCGAGTGAGCCGCGGCCCGTTTCCGGTCCGCTGACCCGATCCCTTTTTTGCAGGAGTTCCCGAGCCCATGTTCCCGATCGATTTCTTCTGGCGCGCCGCCACGCGCTGGCCCGACCGCATCGCCATCGAAGCGCCGGAAGGCGCCATCCGCTACGACGTGCTCGCCGCTCGCGTGGCCGCTCTGGCGGCGGCGCTGGTGGCGCGCGATCCGGCGCCGCAGAGCCGCGTCGGCATCTGCGCGCACAACAGCGCCGACCACATCGCCGCGCTGCTGGCGGTGCTGGCCTGCGGCAAGGTGTGGGTGCCGCTGAACCCCAAGAGCACCGCGCCGGAGATCCGCCGCATCACCGACGCCACCACGCCCAGCATCCTGGTGCTGGATGCCGACTGCGCACCGCTGCTGGAAGGCGTGCCGGGCGCCCGCATCCATGCCCACGGGCCGCACGGCGAGGCCGTGCCCGGCGTGGCCTCGCTGGTGCAGCGGCATGCCGGAGCGCCGCGCCCGGTGTTCGACCTGCCGGACACCGCCACGCAGGCCATCAAGTTCACGGGCGGCACCACCGGCGCGCCCAAGGGCGTGATGCAGCCCTACCGCGCGTGGATGGCCAACATCGCCAACCAGATCCACGCCTGGGGCTTTGGCGAAGACGAGCGCTACATCGTCGCCGCACCGATCACGCACGGCACTTCCACCTATCTCCTGCCCATTCTGGCGCAGGGCGGCTGCCACGTGGTGCTGCAGGGCGCGGGGGCCGAGGCCGTGCGCGCCGCCTTCCGCGAGCGCGGCGGCACCGTGTGCTTCATGCCGCCCACGCTGGTGTACATGCTGATGGCGCTGCCGGGTGCGAGCCGCGCGGACTTTCCCCGCCTGCGCCGGCTGATCTACGGCGGCGCCCCCATGCCGCCCGAGAAGATCCGCGAGGTGCGCGCATTCTTCGGTCCGGTCCTGGGCACCACCTACGGGCAGACCGAAGCGCCGCAGATCCTCACCGTCATGCGTCCGGAGGACTTCGAGGACGAGCGCAACTGGGCCGCCGTGGGCCGCACCACCTGGTTCAGCGACGTGGCCATCATGGCGCCGGATGGCAGCCTGCTGCCCACGGGAGAAGTGGGCGAGGTGGTGGCGCGCGGCGACCTGCTCATGACCGGCTACTGGCGCCTGCCCGAAAAGACCGCCGAAACCCTGGTGGACGGCTGGCTGCACACCGGCGACCGCGGCCTGCTCGACGAGCGGGGCTACCTCTACCTCAAGGACCGGCTCAAGGACATGGTCATCACCGGCGGTTTCAACGTCTATCCGGTGGACGTGGAAAACGCCCTGGGGCAGCACCCGGCGGTGCACGAGTGCGCCGTGTTCGGCATCCCCGACGACAAGTGGGGCGAGGCCGTGCAGGCGGCCGTGCAGCTGCGCGCGGGCCAGGCCGCGACCGAAGCCGAATTGCAGGCCTTCGTGCGCGAACGCCTCGGCTCCGTGCAGACGCCCAAGCGCATCCGCTTCCTCGACAGCCTGCCGCGCTCGCCCGTCGGCAAGGTGCTGAAGAACGCCGTGCGCGAACAGGCCCTGGCCACCCCCTGACTTCCGGAGACCCTCTCATGACATCCGTCCGCAACGACGCCCCCGTCACCCGCCTGTGCACGCACACCCTCACCAGCCTGCACTACCGCGACGCCGACCTGGTCGAGGACCTGATGGGCCGCAAGACCTTCACCGAGGTGATGCTGATGCAGATCCTGGGCCGCACGCCGCGCCCGGTGGACCTGCGCATCACCGACGTGGTGCTCATCGTCCTGATGGAGCACGGCCTCACGCCCAGCGCCATCGCCACGCGGCTGATCTACATGAGCGCGCCGGAAAACCTGCAGGGCGCCGTCAGCGCCGGCCTGCTGGCCGTGGGCAGCTCCTTCGTGGGCACCATGGAGAACTGCTCGCGCCTGCTGGACCGCATCATGGCCGCCCCGGATCCCGATGCCGAGGCGCTGGCCATCGCGCGGGAGTGCCGGGCGAAGAAAAGCGCCGTGCCCGGCTTCGGCCACCACCTGCACAAACCCGTCGATCCGCGCGCCTACAAGCTGCTGGAACTGGCCCGCGCCGAGCCCGACCTGGCCGGCCGCCACATCCGGGCGCTGGAAACACTCTCCAAAGCCGTGGACGACGTCGCCGGCCGGCCCGTCACCATCAATGCCACGGGGGCGGTGGCCGCGCTGCTGGGCGAGATCGGCGTGCCCACGGCCGTGATGCGCGGCTTCGCCGTGATCTCGCGCGCCGCGGGCCTCGTGGCCCACATCGTGGAGGAGCAGCAGAGCCCGTCGGGCCGCTTCATCTGGGACACCGTGGAGCACGCCATTCCCTATGTCGGCGAGGGCGGCAGGCCTGCGACCGGCGGAGAGCCGGCATGAGCGGGGGCGACGCCGGCACGGGCGCCAGCCGCCCGCCCGCGCTGCCGCTGGACCTGTCCGGCCGCGTGGTCTTCGTCGCCGGCGGGGGCTCGGCTGGCCCCGGCTGGAGCATCGGCCGTGCCGCCTGCGTGACCTATGCGCGGCTGGGGGCGTCCGTCTGCGTGGCCGACCGCGATGCCGCATCGGCCGAAGAAACGGCCGCGCTCATCCACGCCGAAGGTGGAACGGCGGCCACCTTCGTGGGGGACGTGGCCGGGGAGGCCGACGTGCAGCGCCTGTTCGACGAGGCCCGGGCGCGTTTCGGCGCCATCGACGTGCTGCACCACAACGTGGGCATCGGCAAAACCGGCGGCCCCATGGACACGAGCGCCGACGACCTGGACCGCATCCACGCCGTGAACGTGCGCAGCCTGCTGCTGTGCAGCCGGCAGGTGCTGCCGGACATGGTGGCGCGCGGGCGCGGATCGGTCATCGCGATCTCGTCCGTGGCCGGCATGCGCTACGTGGGCTACCCGCACCTGGCCTACAGCGTCACCAAGGCCGCGGTGGCCCAGTTCACGCGCATGGTGGCGCAGCAGTACGCGCCCCACGGCATCCGTGCCAACACCGTGGTGCCCGGCCTGATCGACACGCCGCGCATCGCCACCACGGTGGCGAAGATGTTCTCTGATGGAAACCTGGACGAGGCCCGCGCCGCCCGTGCGCGGCAGGTGCCGATGGGCCGCATGGGCACGGCCTGGGAAGTGGCTCATGCCTGCGCCTTCCTCGCCTCCGACGCTGCCGCCTACGTCACCGGCACGGAACTGGTGGTGGACGGCGGGTTGACAGGCAAATACGCCTGAGGTCCCGCACCCCCCCGGGGGCCGCCGGGGCCTGCGCAGGCACCGGCGATGTCCTGATGCGGCAGTGGCTGGCGCTCTCCGAAGCCTCGCACCAGGGGTACGCCCTGTTCGACGGCGACGACTGCCTGCGCTATGCCAATGCGGCATTCCGTTGCGCCCTGGGGGTGGGCGAGGACGACTTCCTCCCCTGGGAGGAGTTCATGCGCAAGCGCGACAAGGCCATGGAAGTCGGCCCTCAGCGACGAGTTGACCGGCCTGGGCAACCGCCGCTACGCCATGGACTTCCTGCACCAGAAGCTCGGGCCCAACAAGGCGCAGGCCATGGCCGTCGTGGTCATCGATATCGACCACTTCAAGGCGGTGAACGACCACTTCGGGCATGCGGGCAGCGACCTGGTCCTCAGGGACTTTGCGGCGTGCCTCGCGGAAACCGCCGACCGCGACGACATGGTCGCCCGGATCGGCGGGGAGGAGTTCCTGCTCGTAATGCAGGGTGCACGCACGCTGGGCGCAGCCGCGTCGTCATCCGCGCAGAGAGCCAGCCGGCCGGCGACGGGCATCCCTGCGCAGGCAACGCTGCCTGAGCGGATCAGCCGCGGCGGGCGTCCGGATCGCTGGGCCCGTTGCGGTCGGACAGCACTTCCGCGGGCGGTTCCAGGTCGCCGCTGTCACCGCCTTCGGCCTCCCAGGTGCCGCCCTCGCGGCCGGTCTTGCCGCGCGGATAGCCCATGGTGGTGCCATCGTCGAAATTGAGCGGTCCGCCCTCGCGCGGATCGTCGAAGGGCTGGGCCGAGATTTCGTCGATGCCGTCGGAGACATCGCGCTCCGCGTTCAGGTGG
Organism: Paracidovorax cattleyae; assembly: GCF_900104515.1. Classification (GTDB taxonomy): domain Bacteria; phylum Pseudomonadota; class Gammaproteobacteria; order Burkholderiales; family Burkholderiaceae_C; genus Paracidovorax; species Paracidovorax cattleyae. Next base: position 3,474 of record NZ_FNJL01000056.1, on the reverse strand, counting down.
TCGTTGAGGTCATCGCCCTCGGGCAGCTCCGCCGTGGGGTCGTCGCTGGGGTCGATGCCGGGTTCGTCGTCGATGTGGGGTGTGCGCATGGCGGTCTCCTGGGTGGAAGGGGCCCGGCTGGCAAGCCGGGCCGCGATACCCGCAGCTTCGCCCAGGTCGGGCGTGCAGGCGGTGGGCACCCTGCCTGAACGCGGGTAGGAGAGCTGCCATGCCGTGGCGCGGCACTCCCGGGCAGGCGGCGGAGCGCCTAGGGGGCGGCAGCCGTGGCAGGCAGGGCGTCCGCGCGGCCGAACACGTTCAGCGGTATGCGCAGGTATGCGATGCCTTCCGGACCCGGCTCCGGCAGCCGCCCGCCGCGGACGTTCACCTGGATCGACGGCAGCAGCAGGCGCGGCACGGCCAGCGTGGCGTCGCGCGCCTGGCGCAGCGCCACGAAGGCGCGCTCGCCGGCCTGTCCGCCGACGTGGATATTGCTGCGGCGCTGTTCGTCCACCGTGGTTTCGCAACGCGGGGCCCGGCCTTCGGGCGGATAGTCGTGGCACACGAACATGCGCGTATCCCCCGGCAGCGCCAGCAGCCGCTGGATGGAGCGGTAGAGCGCCGCCGCATCACCTCCGGGAAAGTCCGCCCGGGCCGTGCCCACGTCGGGCAGGAACAGCGTGTCGCCCACGAACACCGCCCCGTCGATGCGGTAGGCCATGTCCGCCGGCGTATGGCCCGGCACACCGATCGCCTGCGCCCCGGTGGCGCCGATGCGGAACGCCTCGCCGTCTTCGAACAGGTGGTCGAAACCGTCGTCCTGTGTGGGCTCCATGCCGAACAGCGGGCCGAAGGTGCGCTGCACCGTGCGGATGGCCGCCCCGATGGCCACCTTGCCGCCCGTGGCCGCCTGGATGTGGCGGGCGGCGGAGAGGTGGTCCGCATGGGCATGCGTTTCCAGGATCCATTCCACGCGCAGGCGCTCGGCCTGCAGGTAGTCCAGCAGCAGCCGGGCAGAAGCGTCGTGCGTGCGGCCGGCATCGGGGTCGTAGTCCAGCACCGGGTCGATCACCGCGGCCTGGCGCGTGGCATGGTCCCAGACCACGTAGGACACGGTTCCGGTCCCGCTGTCGTGGAACGGTTGCACCGTGGCGGTGGCTCCGGTGGAAGTGGGCAGCGGTAAGGATGTCATGGCGGCTCCGTCCTTCGATATGTTTTTAAATATTATGTTTTTTGATATATTGATGTCAATGCCGCGCAAAAGCCATTCCCTGCTGCCCGCGTCTTCCGCTGCGAAGCCTCCACTCGATCCCCAGGTGCTGCGGCAGGCCGCCGTGCAGGCCGTCGCCCGGCTCAAGCTGCTCGCCAACGAAGACCGGCTCCTGCTGCTCTGCCAGCTCTCCCAGGGGGAAATGTGCGTGAGCGGACTGGAGGCCTGCCTGGACATCCGCCAGCCCACGCTGTCGCAGCAACTCGGCGTGCTGCGCCGGCAGGGCGTGGTGGCCACGCGGCGCGAGGGCAAGAACATCCATTACAGGGTGGCCGATCCCGCGCTGCTCGAAGTGCTCGCGGTGCTCTACCGCCTCTACTGCCCCAAGGAGTGAGTCCCATGGCTGCCATCGACTGGTCTTCCTTCACGCCCGGCGCGGCCCTGGCCGGCGGCGCGCTCATCGGCCTGGCGGCCGGCGCCTTCATGCTGGTGTCCGGCCGCATCGCCGGCATCAGCGGCGTTCTGGGCGGGCTGCTGCGTCCGGTGCGCGGCGACGTGGCCTGGCGCGCGGCCTTCGTGGCGGGCCTGGTGGCCTCGCCCTGGCTCCATGCGCTCTTCGCCCCGCTGCCGGCACCGCGCATCGACGCGGGCACCGGCACTCTCGTGGTGGCAGGGCTGCTCGTGGGGTTGGGCACGCGCTACGGCGCGGGGTGCACCAGCGGCCACGGGGTCTGCGGGCTCTCGCGGCTGTCGGGCCGTTCGCTCGCGGCCACCCTGGTGTTCATGGCCGCCGGCATGGCGACGGTGTATGTGCTGCGGCATGGGGCGGCGTGGGTCGCCTGATGCCCTCGGCGCAATGGAATGCACAACGGCAATCACCGATCAAGGAGCGAATGATGGCGAATATCCTGGCGGCCCTGGCTGTGGGCCTGGTTTTCGGCCTGGGGCTGATCGCCTCGGGCATGTCCGATCCGGCGCGCGTGCTGGGCTTCCTGGACGTGGCGGGCCTGTGGAACCCCTCGCTGGCCCTCGTGATGGCGGGTGCCGTCGCCGTCGGCCTGGTGGCGTTCGCCATTGCGCGGCGGCGGGGCCGCGCGCTGGTGGGCGGGGCCCCGCTGCAGTGGCCCGCGGCGCGGGGGCTGGATGCGCGGCTGATTGGTGGCGCGCTGCTGTTCGGTGCGGGATGGGGCCTTGCGGGCTTCTGCCCGGGCCCGGCCCTGGTGGGGGTGGGCATGGGCCTGCGCGGAGCGGTGGTCTTCGTGGCGGCCATGCTGGCCGGCATGGCGCTGTTCGAACTGCTGGAGCGCCTGCGCCACCGCCGCTGACGTGTACCGTCCTCCCCGCATCGCCGCCTGAATCCCTGCGGTGGCGGGCGCGGGCAGGACCGCGACTGCGTTGATTCAGCCTCGGCGTACCGGCCGCCGCGGCTTGATGTACCTGTTGGGGTGCGTGTTCGTGGAGGTTCCGGGTTGGCCGAGTTGATGCGGTGAGAGGCGGCCAGTATTGCCACCCCCACCTTCTGAATTTCCTGCTGGCCGCGGGGCGCAAGTGGGCGTTGATGGACCACCGCCGCTTCGGCGTCGGAAACATCAGCCTGGCTGGCGGTGCAACGTTCAGCCCGCACCACAGCCATCGCAACGGGCTGCAGGTCGACATCCGTCCTCTCAGGAAAGATGGCCGGCAGCTCCCGGTAAAGCACGGCAGCCCCGACTGTGACCGGCAAGCCACCGCCAGGCTCGTGGCATGCTTCCAGTCCACCGGAATGGTCCGGGCAGTATTCTTCAACGACGGCCGCATCCCCCGGGTCCACCCTATCGCGGGGCACGACGACCATCTGCATATCGAGGTACATGGATGATCCGACCCTTCGGGAGGCTATTGCCTCTGCTTTTTATCGCGATTTTCTGCCAGGGAGTCCTCGCTGCGGACGAAGAATGGCAGTTCCAATACAAGCCGCTGTCAGGCGCCTATGAGGTCTAGAGCGTGTTATGAACTTTGCTTCATGAGTGCGATGCGGGAGGTAGAGTTTGCAAATGCCCCGCAAGCCCTACCCGACAGACGTCAGCGACGAAGAATGGAGCTTCGCTGCGCCATACCTGACCCTGATGGACCCGCACGCACCTCAGCGTGGACACGATCTGCGAGAGGTCTTCAATGCCCTGCGCTGGCTGGTGCGCGCGGGAGCGCCCTGGCGGATGCTGCCCAACGATTTGCCGCCTTGGGAGGCGGTCTACCAGCAGAGCCGTCGCTGGCTGGATGCGGGTTGCTTCGAGGCAATGGTCTCG
>NZ_FNJL01000016.1 GCF_900104515.1 Paracidovorax cattleyae | reverse complement strand
CGCGATCCGCTTCGAGGACAAGAAGGGCGCGGAGCAGCTATGGCTGCATGCGCAGAAGGACCAGCTCACCGAGGTCGAGAACGACGAGGACAAGTGGGTGGGCAACGACCGGCGCAAGACCATCGACCGGGACGAGACGAACACCATCCACCGGGACCGCACGGAGACGGTGGACCGTGACGAGAAGATCACGGTGCACAACAACCGCACGGAGCGGGTGGACCACGACGAGACGATCTGGATCGGCGACAACCGAAAGGAAGATGTCGGCATCGACGAGACGGTCTCGATCGGCAACAACCGCAGCAAGACCATCGGCCGCAACGAGAAGGACAAGATCGGCAACAACTGGTCCATCAAGGTCGGCAAGATGAAGACGGAGACCATCGGCATCGCCTACATGCAGAACGTGGGCGTGGGGCGAATGGAGAACGTCGGCGTGGCCTACAACCTCAACGTAGGCGCCGTCATGGCCACGCTCGTGGGCAGCACGCAAAGCACCACGGTGGGCAGCAGCAAGAGCACCAGCGTGGGCGACAAGTACACGCTGACCGTGGGCGGTGGCGGTGGTTCCGCCGGAGGATCGGGCGCGCCCGGTGTGAAGCAGAACATCGTCGCCCCATCCGGCGGCAGTGGCGGCGCGAAGGGCGGTGGCGGCTCCAGCATCACGATGGACCCGGAATCCATCACGCTGAACGTGGGGCAGTCCAAGCTCGTGATGCGGCAGGACGGCACCATCACGCTCAACGGCCATGACCTCGTGGTTGGCATGACCGGCGAACAGGTCCTGAAGGCCGACGGGAACATCACCATGAAGGGGGCGAAGATCCTTGAAAACTGATCACACCCCCATCCCTGGCGCCACAGCGCCGGCCGTTGGCGCCGAGGCTGCGCCATCTGCATTCACGGCGCTGCTGCACAAGCCCCAGCAGGCCGTGCCTGGCGAAGGCGCATATCCGCGCGCCGACGGAATTGCCCTCGGCACGCTGGCGAGCGTGGGCGACGGCGGCCAGAGCCCATGCGTCGATATCCCCGCGCTCGGATTGGCGGGCCTGCCCGCACGCAGCATGGTGACGCTGCAGGCCGGCGAGATTGGCCGTTCGGTCGCCATCGGTTTCGAGGGAGCCCGCGCTGACCGGCCGATCATTCTCGGAATCCTGATGCCCGAGGCAGTGCCTACGCAAACCTCCGCTCCGAACGCCGTGGAAGTGAGCCGCGACGGGCAGCGGGTACGCATCGAAGCGGAAACCGAACTGGAACTGCGCTGCGGCGATGCCGCCATCCTCCTGACCGCCGACGGGCACGTCCATATCCGGGGTGCCTATGTGACCAGTCACGCGAGCGCGGGCCAGCGCATCCGCGGCGGCTCGGTGCAGATCAACTGAGCGCAGCCCATGCAAGTGGTCGCGAGCAGCCGATGGCTGCGCTCCGAGGTATTTCCGTCCGTCGATGTGTCCGGACGGGAGCATCTGGTCATCGTTACGAAGGGTGCGTGGAGCCTGCCGCAGGCCGGGCAGCGCCCACGTCCCGTGGAGCCTCCGCCCATTGCATGGTCGGATGAACACTACGGCGAGCCAGGCCTGTCCGCTGTGCGCTATCCCTCCGATGCCGTGCGCTTCAAGCCGTCCTGCGACGTGCTGTTCGACGCCCATGCCCATGCACCCGACGGCAAGGCCGTGGCCGCCTTGATGGTCGAGGCGCGCGTGGCGGGCATGTCCAAGCGCCTCAAGGTCTGGGGACGCCGCCGCTGGCAGCGCTTCCTCCTGACCTACGAGGCGTCCGCTCCCGAGCCCTTCACGTCCATGCCGCTGCACTTCGGCATGGCGTTCGGCGGCACGCGCACCCTCGCGAATGGAGAGGACGACGCAGACGTGTGCGACGACAACCCCGTGGGCCTGGGATGGGCCGGGCCCCGCTCCATCGGCCAGGCCAAGGACCAGCCGATGCCCTGCCTGGAATCGCTGGAGTGCCCCGTGCGCAGCCCGGAAGACACCGCGCCTGCCTGCGCGCTGAGTGCGCTGCCGGTGCACCATCCTTCTCGCCAGCGCCATGCCGGTACCTATGACGAGGCGTGGCGGCGGGACGTGTTCCCCTTCCTGCCCGAGGACTTCAACGACCTGTTCCACCAGAGTGCGCCCGAGGACCAGCGCATACCCTACCCGGTGGGAGGCGAAGAGGTGGCGCTCACCCACATGCTGGAGGGGCAGCCGCATGTGCGCTTCACCCTGCCGCCGCTGGACCAGTTGCAGATCCGCGTGCTGCGCAAGGACTACGGCATCGAGCAGCCGCGCGCGCTGGTCGATACGCTGTTTTTCGAGACCGAGGCGCGCCGCATGACGGCCGTGTGGCGGGCCAGCGTGCCCATCCGGCGCCGTATCCAGGAGTTCGACACCATTGCCATCGGCCCTGTCGATGAGGCCTGGTGGCGAGCACGCTCCCTGGGGCTGGAGGATGCGCATTGCGCCGGCTGCGGCCCCGCCGTGGGAGCGAGCGCATGACGCGGCCCACATCCTCCCCTCAGGACGGGCACGGGCTGCGTGTCGTCTCCGCCGGCATCTGCTGCGCCGTGGGCTACACCGCAGCGGCGGCCAGTTGCGCACTGCGCGCCGGCATGGACCATTTCCAGGAAAGCGACTTCCGCACGCGCAGCGGTGATCTCGTGCGCGTGGCCCGCCTGCCCGAGCCGCGCCTATGGGGCGCGCCGCGGCTGGCCGAATGGATGCGCCATGCCATGGAGGACTGCCTGGCGCATGCCGGCCCGTTGCCGGACGAACCCATGCCCTTGCTCCTGCTCTGCGCGGAACCCGAGCGCCCGGCGGCAGAGGACCGGCAGACCGTGCAGGCCGTGGCGCTGAGCCGGCCCGCGCTGGGGCGCCCGCTGCATTCCGCCTCCAGCGGTACGGCGACCGGCCGGGCGGGCCTTGCCGGCTGCCTGGCCCATGCCGACAAACTGCTGCGCGAAGGCGCGGCGCGGCATGTGATGGTGATGGGCTTCGACAGCTACCTCCACTCCGAGGTCATCAACCATTACCTCTCCCAGGACCGCTTGCTGGTGCCCGGCAACCGGGATGGTTTCATTCCCGGGGAGGCCGCCGCCGCTGTCCTGCTGGAACTGGCCCCACCCGAGACGCCGGGCCTGCACATTGCGGGCTGGGGCCAGGGCATGGAAGAAGGCCGGCCCGACGGCAGCGTGCCCAGCCGCTCGCGCGGGCTGACGCAGGCCCTGCGCACGGCCTTCGCACAGGCGGGCATCGACTGCAACGACCTGGCGTTCCGGCTCAGCGACCAGAACGGCGAGGGCTTCTTCGCTGGCGATGCCACCAACGCATTCACGCGCGTGGCAGTCGATGGCGGAACGTCGCCCATGGTGCTCACCACGGCCGATTGCACGGGCGAAGTGGGCGCAGCCACCGGCCCGCTCATGCTGGCGTGGCTGCACCACCTCCTGCCGCGCGCGGACGGCCCCGGCCATTGCGGTGCGCTGCACCTGGCCAACGACGAGGGGCTGCGGGCGGCCGTCGTCGTGCGCTACCAGCCACCCGCGCATTACTGATCCCGAGGAGCCCGCATGGAAACCCACGTGTACGCGAACGACGACGAGTTCTGCTCGCAGGCTGCCGATGGCAAGGCCGCTGCGTGCTTCCCGGATGTTTGCCACAGCCCGCCCAAGCCGCCGAAGATCGGCATTCCGCTGCCATACCCGAACACGGCGTTTGCGCGCGACCTGGCCAACGGCAGCACCACGGTGTTCGTGTGCGGCACGCCCATCTGCAAGAAGGATGTGTCGTATCTCGCGACCAGCACGGGCGACGAGCCCGCCACCACGAAATTCCGCAAGGGCGTGGTGACCGAGGTCATCCAGGGGCGCTGCTACTTCGTGGACTGGTCGCCCGACGTGAAGGTCGAAGGCCTGAACGTGTGCCGCCACACCGATCCCACGACCCACAACCACAAGACCTGACGCACTCGCATGGCTCCTCGCACCAAACCGGGCGGCAGAAGTGGCGGTTCCAGCCGCAGCAGCCGTCCCGCCGCCAGCCAGAAAGGCGCGCCGAACACGCGCCGGCACGTCTACATCGATACGGCCGCCGCCAAGGGCAATTGCGCCAAGGACGTTGGCGCGATCGAGAAGAAATGCGCGGAAGAGACCCCGACGGAAAAGCAAAGCCGGCAGAAGTCGGCCCCCGGCCCGCTGGGCAAGCTGAAGCTGCCCACCCACAGCGGCAAGGCCGCCAATCCGGATGCCCAATGGATCAACGACCATTGCGAATTCCTGATGATCAAGCCCAGCAGCCCGGACGAGATGTTCAAGGAGTTGGAGAACATCCCTGCGCAGATGGCGGATGAGTTGGGGATGAAGGCCCTGGAGGCCGTGGAGGCCAAGGCCAAGGAAAAGCTCGAAACCGCCGTCAAGCACAAACTGGAAAAGATGGCCGCCAAGCAGGTTGCGGTGCGTGTTGGCTCATTCGCTTTCGGGCCGGAGGTAGGCGTTCCCGTCAACGCCGTCATGTTTCTTATGGGTGCTGACGACGCCGTTGACGCTGCGAAAGAGTTTCCGGAGCTGAAGCGCGAAGTCGAGCAGGCGGCGGCCAAGATCAAGGATGCCAAGGCGCAGATCTGCGACATCCAGGGGCAGCTGGACAAGTACAAGAATCCGGACGGCAGCTACAACAAGCAGAAGATGGTCACCGACATGATGACGGCGGCCGCAAAGCTCAATCCGTGCATCAGGGCGCGTCGATGTGCCATGGTGCCTTACAAGGAAACGAAGAATCCGCTTGCTGGCAGGGACGGGAAGGGTTGCTGCCCGGGACAGACTGGGCACCATGCGCTGCCAGAAGCGATGTTTGACTGCTGCCCCGGGTATAACCATGACGCCGCGCCAACGATTTGCGTTGAAGGGGTAAACAACAGTCATGGTTCTCACGGTACTGCTCACGACCGCTTAGAGGGCGAATTGAAAAGACTAGGTTTTCCAGATGGCAAGCCAATTACCAAAGAGGATGCAATTAACGCTGGAGCCAGGTCAGTGGTGGAAGCTTTTCCAGAGTCTGGCTGCGACATACGCTGCATTCAATCCCAATTGCATGCATTCTATGACAAGCTAAATTGCCCCGCAAAAAGCGCATCAGGAAAGTCGCCGGGACCAAAGGGAGGTGGCGGCAAACCCAAACCCCAGCCCGGAAACACGAAGAAGTCTAAATAACATGTCCATCTTTTCCCTTACAAATGAAGAGCGCTCGAACGCATTTGAAGGATTCTTCATCTACGACTGCGTAGTCCGTGATGCCAAGACTTTCTCATTTCTCCTGCTCCAAAATATAGAAGATGCAGCATCAGGTGACAGACGCCTCCTGAGCTACTTCCCGTACGACGAGGAGGGAGAGCGCTTGAGTTGGACGGACTATGAAGGCTTCAGTAGCCCACGGCTCGGCGTCAGCGAAATACCAAAAAATCAAGCGGTACTTGTTGGTGGCCCAAATGCAGTTGCCGTCTTGGGAGGCGGCGATGATGGAATGGAAGAAGCTATTCCTAAAGAAGCGGTGTTTTCCTGTTTTAATTTGGTGAAAATTGAAGGCTCTATCTATGCAGCTGGTCCTTGGCGAACTGCCGCAAAGAGAATCGGCCCAAATAAGTGGCAGTCAATTGTTGGAGATCGCAGTACATTGCCGCTTCCACCCAAGGTAGGAAGGAGTACCGATGGCGGATTTAATGCTATCGACGGTTTTAGCGCTTCTGATATCTACTGCGTTGGCGGCAAAGGTGACGTGTGGCGTTATGACGGACAGCGCTGGTATCAGTGCGTAGTTCCGACCAACATGTATTTTTATACCGTCTGCTGCGCAGGCGATGGTCACGTTTATATCGGCATGCAGAGCGGCTCCGTAATGCGAGGTAGGGAGGGGGCATGGGAAATCATCCACCGCGACGAAATGACCCTGCCCTTCAAGGACATGGTCTGGTACGACGGGAAGGTGTGGTGCACGTCGGACTACGGCTTGTGGGTGATCGAGAACGGCAAGCTCAAGGAGGCAGACGTTCCACCTGAGGTGACCTCCTGCTCGGGCAACCTGTCGGTGGGCGATGGCGTGATGCTGCTGGCAGGCATGTACGGAGCCACGGTGTACGACGGGCGCGAATGGCAGCGGATTCTGTGATGGATCCCGTGGTGCGGCCTGCGCCAGCGCCCGTGATTCCCGCGCTGGTTGCCCGGCATGCGGGCGATGCGGCGTTCTACTGGCAGCAGCACGATGCGTCCCCAGGCGCACCGCTGGTGGGCCTGCCGCAGATCCTGGAGTACGGCCGGCTGCTGGATGCCCACCTGGACGGATTGCGAGTGGCTGGCGATGCCGGTTGGGCCGCAGCGCTCAACGAAGTGAAGCGCTGGAATGGCGCGCCTGAGGTATTCGTCACCACGCTGCTCGCGCTCGAGTCCCAGCCGCCTGGGGATCGGCTGGCGGGCATGTGGGCCATCGCGAGTACGCGGCCCGAGCGCACGTTGCGAGGTCTGGTGTCGGCCCTGGCATGGCACGAGGACCCCGCGCCTGCGCTGGTGTGGTTGCGGCATTGGCTTGGCCACGGCGATGGCGTACCCGTGCCGCTGCAGGTCGCATGCTGGCGCGTCCTGGCGTTGCGCGGGCGCGGCGTAGGAGATGCGGAGGGGCGGCACTTCGCAGGGTTGCTAACCACCGCATTGTCTGCGCCGGATGCCCACTTGCGCGCCGCGGCCTGCCGGTTCGCTGCGGTGTGGGATGCCGGGCGATTGCCGGCGATGCTGCAGGATTCCGAGGTGGCGGTGCGTGCGGAGGCTGCGGTCGGGCTCTTGGGTGCGTCCGCCACCGCTACCGCAGAAGGAGCGCTGCCGCATCCGGATGGCCGCATGCGGGGCGTGGAAGTCCTGTGGCTGGCCTGCCATACGCTGGCGCAGTCCCTTCCCACGCTGTCGGGCTGGTACCGCCACCGTGCCGAGCATCGGCTCACGCGCTGGGTGAAAGAGTTGGCCATGTCCGCTCCGCTGGGGCACCCCGGCGTGGCCCGGCTGTTGGAATTGCTGCCGTCCCGGCTGGGATTGTGGTTCGTGCTCCACCATGTGGATGCCTGCTATCTGCCCTGGGTGGAGCCGCGGATGGCCGATCCGGCGATGGCGCGCTTCGCCGGCTGGGTATGGAGCATGCTGTCCGGTGTGGACCTGCAGGGCCAGGGATGGGTGCATCCGCCGAAGAAGGACGATGGCAGCGCCCCCGCGGTGGATGCCAGGGACGCCGGCCTGCCTGAGCCCGATGGAGCGCGGGTCGCTGCGGCAGGCATTCGCTTGCCTGCCCATGTACCGCACCTCATGGGCAAGCCGCTGGAAGGCGAGCACGTGAAAGACGTCCTGCGGAGCGGACCGCAAGCCCTGCGATGGATTGCAGCGAGGCACATGGGCCATGCCGTGAATGGTGTGCAACCGTTCTCGCCACGGGATCCCGCGCCACGCCAGTGGCAATGGATGGCTTCCGCATTCGGATGAAGTGGACGATGCGGAGCAGCGAACGACGAAGGAGCATTCCCCATGCGGCTGGATCCCTGGGATGACGCGGCGCGCATCGCCGAGCGGCTGGCCCTGCCCGGTGCGAAGCTGATCGTAATGGTGGGCGCGGCAGGCTGGTGCGAAAAGTGCCGCCAGGCGCTGCCGGTTTTCGATGCGCGGGCGCGTCTGGCACCGCCGAATGAAACCCATGTGTGGATGGATCTCGAAGAGCATGCGGGACTACTCGGTGCCTGGATTCCTGAAACGCTGCCCGTTGAGCTGGTTTATGAGAATGGCCGCCAGGCAAAGCACCGTCACTGGGAGCCAGGATCATCGGACTTCGCGTCGGTGCCGGGGATCGTTGCCGATGCGCCGGATCTGTGGCGCGCCCTCAGCCATCGCGACTGGGCAGAGGAGCAAGGCTCTTGAACAGGGTCGCCCAGCGACAATCAAACCATCAACCCCGTTGAACGGGCATTGCCTGCTCGTGGTGGCACACATTGAGCCACAAATACTGAGTTACGGCTAAATGTGCTGGATCGTCAGCACCGTTGATCCAGTGATCAACGCCGGGAGACGGTTGCACACCACAGTGTGGATCTCCATTCGCGCGAGGATGCTGGTGGCAGTCCAACGTTGTTCCGACCGTCTGCAGGTCTGCAGCTCTGATCGCCCCGACTGTTAGAACAGCATAGGCCATTGTGGAACTCGGCCTAATCATATTCACCTTTAAGGGATTCTCACGGTGGTAGCTACGCAAGACCGCCAATCGTTCTGGAATGGTGCCGACGGAGCCGGGCAGTATTTCAAGCCCATCCACGGAGAGATACGCATCTAGCCAATCCCCTTGGTTATCGAGCCGAAACTCGAATGACGCCGGGGTCGGAGCTTTGGTCTCCTGATCCAGACTTGACTTCCGGCAGAGCCGGGCAACACAGTTTTTGTCTTGAAGCACAGCCGATTGGTTATCAGCAAGCCTTCAAGAAGCGGGTAGCAAGCGGCTCCGCTGTAAGGAAGTTCAGCAGATGATCCGTTCCCCAGCGGCGGATAGTTTGTCCATCATTAATACAAGTGATAGCGAACTTGAATTTGAACGCGTTAAGGAATTCAAGCGTCAGCGCCCCCTCATCCGTCCGCCAAGTCGCGACAATCCGACCAGACGAGGCGGCGCTGACCGACTGGACACCCTTAGCTTCGAACCGTTTCACGAGCTTTTCGAAGCCTTTTGCTGATTCGGCATCAATAGATCTACCGAAGTCCTCATAGAAGGCTGCGTTGACGTCGCGGATAACCCTTTGCAACTTTTGAACCCGTTGCCCAGCGGCTAATTCAGCCTCGCTAATCGCAGATGGAGCCGAAAACTTGAGTCCGGCTTCAAATGGGTCGAATAGTGCACTCTGCACCACATCAACCGCCTTTCGACGCAGCATGGGCGAGGTGCGAATCTCAATAGAGGGCGAGGGTAAGAAGTTACTTAACATTTCGAAGCTCCCACTTCTCGTGCATTTTTTTTGTCGTCATGTCCTTGAACGAGGCCACCAAAAAGTTTCTAGCGGCAACGGCCCAGGTGTCAAAATCTTGATTAGCCTCGTCTGAAACTCGACCGCGGACCTGCATGTCTACCTTCAGAACCGCGGCGCCGTCAGCAGTCCGCTTGCCAGACGTGATTGCAGCAGTGAGTTCCCCTATGCCGTTAGGGATGTCAAATGAATAGCTGTGAGCAATTGCTTTAGGCTGGGGTAAAAATCTGGTGCCGCCACTCCAGACACAATCTCTTAATGCACCTTGCGATAGGCCAAAGAGGTCAGCTCCTTCTTCGCCGATGTGGTTGGTGTACACCATCTCGTTCATTACTGGCTGCAGTGGTGCACCGGTAACCTGGGTCACGAACGCATCGAACTTCGCCCACAACTCGTGATGTTTTTCTAGGACCGCCGGAAATCGCACATATTCAGGATTAGCGGAGGTCTTGCGCCAGTTAACGTGAAATCTATCCTGCTGAAGTTGGATTAGAAAGACATCATCTAAAGTGCTCAACCAGATGCGAGGAAGCCAGTAACCCTCGTCAGCCACGACTACGGCATCCGTTGCCTGCGCGATAGGCGCCGCATGTGCGACCTTTGGAAACGCACCTCTCACTTGCTCCCAGAAGGAACCGAAGTGGGGGACCAAGAGGTCTTGTCGCTGTAGGAACACCCTCCCTAACGCGACTTCGACCAAAGGCGGTTTGTCGAACGTGATCACCATTTCGCACTACTCTATCAAAGATCTGCTGATGTTCTAGGCTTCCCCCTGATCGCGGACTCAGCGCTGAGAATTTTTCATCCATTCCCAGGGTCTTGGAAGCGCTCAGCCGCACCGCGAAGGCCCGGCGCCGACGCACTGGGCCGCGTCCACCTCCTGACGCTAGGTGCGATCTAAGGCACACCTTTCCAGGCCGCTCACATATTTAGAGCGGCCAACACCATCGATCCACGAAGCGCGCCCAGATGTTCGCCGCAGCCAGTTTCAACAGCGCTTCGTGGATGTCCAGCCGCCGCTCGACGCGGATACGCAGCTTGCCAAAGCCTGCAGACCATCCATGCGTTCTCTCCACCTCCCAGCGATGTCGACCCAGTCGCTCGCTGCTCTCCATGCCTCTTCTGGCAATCCGGCTGGTGATGCCCTGCTTCTTCAGATAGGCGCGGCAACGCGCGTAGTCGTAGCCCTTGTCGGCGTGCAACTGCGATGGCCTGCGAGGCGGAGCTGTCCGTCTAATAACTGGCGCCCTGTGCCAAGTCTTAGGAGGACGAGTCGCTCAAGGCTTGACGCACAAACGTCTCAGATCCGCCTTCTGCCGCCTTTGCTGAGCGCTCAGTCAATCCAATCCCCCCTCCACCAACCGCACCACCAGCGGATGCATCACCTTCCTCGCACTGAAGATCAGGTGAAACTGCTCCTGCACGTCCGCCGTCGTCCCCACCGCCACCAGCCCGTGCGTGCGCGCCAGGTGCTCGCCCATCGATTCCGGCGCGGGCATCACGCCCATCCCGGTGCTGGCAAAGGTGGCGAGCAGTGCGCTGTCCTCGAATTCACCCGCAATCCGCGGCCGGATGCGTTCCCGCTCCAGCCAGTGGTCGATGCGCGCCCGCGCGGCGGCGTGGCCGGTCGGTAGCAGCACGGGCACGACGGCGAGGCTCTGGGGGAAATTCCGGGCCGCTGCCTCGGCCCACTGGGGCGGCGCATACCAGGCGATGGGGCTGGTGCCCAGCAGCTGGCTGGTGGTCTTCAGGGCCGGGTTGGGCGGGGTGGGGCGGTCGGCGAGCACGGCGTCGAGCTTGTGCAGGGCGAGTTCGCCCAACAGGGGCTGGAATTCGCCCTCGTGGCACAGCAGGCGCAGGTGGGGCGCGTCCAGCACGGGGGTGAGCAGGCGGTGCACGGCCACCTTGGCGATGCCGTCGGAGATGCCCAGGTTCAGTCGCAGCACGCGGCCGGTGGCGGCTTCGGCCACGCGGTGCTGCAACTGCTCGCCCAGCGCGAAGATCTGGTCGGCCTCGTGCATGGCGGCCACGCCCGCGTCGGTGAGCACCAGGTTGCGGCCTTCGGAGCGCAGCAGGGCGGTGCCCAGGTCTTTCTCCAGCGAGCGCACCTGGGCGCTGATGGTCTGCACGGCCATGTCGAGCCGCTCTGCGGCGCGGGCCACGCCGCCTTCCTTGGCGACCACCCAGAAGTAGTACAGGTGCCGGTAGTTGAAGCTCTGGCTCATTTTTTGTAGGACAAGGAAGCGAAACAGTTCGTAAAAACCGAAGTGATCTTACGGCGGGGCTATCTTCTTTTCCGGGCCCGCAGGCCCGACAGTGCGGGTTCGCATTCCCTCTTTGTCTTCCCCACTTCGATTGCCCTCCATCATGACCACCACCCGACTTCTTCTGGTGCCGCATGCCGCACCGCCGGGCGCCGAGCCAGCCGGGCCCGGCGCTTTTGTCGTTGTTCCATCGACCACCACCGCAATGCGCCGCGTGCGCCGGGAGGGCTAAAGCCATGGTGGAAACCATCGGAACCCCCTGGATGTGGGCCGGCTTCGGCCTGTTCGTGGTCGTGGCGATCGCCATCGATCTGCTGGTCATGGAGCGCCAGGGCGCGCACAAGGTGACCATGAAGGAGGCGCTGAGCTGGAGCCTGCTGTGGTTCTCGCTCGCGTTCGTGTTCGTCGCCATCCTCTGGTGGTACCTGGACGGCGCGCAGGGCCGGGAGGTGGCCAACACGGTGTCGATGCAGTTCATCACCGGCTACCTGGTGGAGAAGAGCCTGTCGGTGGACAACATCTTCGTCTTCCTGATGATCTTCAGCTACTTCGCGGTGCCGGCGGAGTACCAGAAGCGCGCACTCATCATCGGCATCATCGGCGCGATCGTGCTGCGCACGGTGCTGATCCTGGCGGGCGCCTGGCTGCTGGCCACGTTCCACTGGCTGCTGTACGTGTTCGGCGCGTTCCTGGTCATCACGGGCGTGAAGATGTGGATCGCCGCGGGGCAGGAGCCGGACATCTCCACCAACCCGGTGCTGAAGTTTTTGCGCAAGCGCATCCGCATGTCGGGCACGTTCGACGGCGAGAAGATGACCACGGTGGTGGGTGGCGTGAAGCTGTTCACCCCGCTGTTCGTGGTGCTGATCATGATCGGCGTGACGGACGTGATCTTCGCAGTGGACAGCATCCCGGCGATCTTCGCGATCACGAGCGACCCGTTCATCGTGCTCACGGCCAACATCTTCGCGATCCTCGGCCTGCGCGCGCTGTATTTCCTGCTGGCCGACCTGGCGGACCGCTTCCACCTGCTGGCCTATGGCCTGGCGATGGTGCTGGTGTTCATCGGCGCGAAGATGCTGCTGATCGACCTCTACAAGATCCCGATCGGCTATGCGCTGCTGGTGACGGGTGCGCTGATCGCGGGCTCGATCGTGGCGTCGCTCTGGACGTCGCGCGGCAAGGACGGCGATGGTGGTGGCGGCGGCACGCCCCCTGCGCTGCCCGGCACGGGCGCCTGAGCCCGGCCTGAACGGGAAAAACCGACACCATGGATCTGACGATGATCGAGGGCGTGATGGCCACCCTGCTGGCCGCGTTCGCGCTGACCACGTTCCTGAGCTGGCGCGGCGGCAACGAACGCCGCGACGTGCGCCTGCTGGCGGCCCTGACCGGGGCCTGGGGCGCGGCCACCGCGGTGGCGGTGGCGCTGTGAATGCCGCCGGGGCGTTGGCTGGATGGCTTGCACAGCCGCTGGCCCGGGCGATGACCGGCGTGCGCCGTTGGTTGCGACGCCAGGAGCCGGCCGCCCGCGCGCTGATGGAGCGGCCCTTTCTCGCGCGGCTGCGCCCCTGGCTGGAGCGGCGCCAGCTGCTGTGCCTGCGTCGCGAGGCGCTGGCGCGCGGCGCGGCGGCGGGACTGTTCTGCGGGCTGATCCCCGGGCCGCTGCAGATTCCGGCCGCGATCGCCGCATGTGCCGCATTGCGCGGCAATGCGGTGGCCGGTGCCGCAGCCACGCTCTACACCAATCCGCTGACCACGCTGCCGCTCTATGCCCTGGCCTTCCAGGTGGGCGCCTGGGTGCTGCCGGGCGAGCAGCGGCTGCCGGCCTGGGAGGGGTGGTCCGCCACGGGCGGTGTGGAGGCCATGGCCACGTGGATGCACGCATTGGGCGCGCCGCTGGCCGTGGGCCTTCCCCTGCTGGCGCTGGCTTTCGCGGTGATGGGGTACGCGCTGGTGCAGGCGCTGTGGTGGGTGCCGGTGTGGCACCGGGCGCAGCGGATGCGGTGACGCGCTCTGCCCTCCGGCGGGATCAGCGGTCGGCCACGGCCCGGGCGCTGAAGGCCGATACGGCGGCCAGGGCGATCAGCAATGCGCCGTAGCCGAGCGCGGTGGCATGCAGCCCGTACAGGCCCGTGAGCAGGCCGGCGGCGATGGCGGGCAGGCTGAAGGCGAGGTAGCTCAGCACGAAGAAGCTGGCCATCAGGCCGGCGCGGTCCTGCGCGGAGGCCATGGGCACGAGGCAGCGCACGGAGGCATTGAAGCCGGCGCCGAAGCCCAGGCCCGCCACCAGCGTGCCTCCGAAAAACGCCGCCGGGCTGTGCCAGGCCACGCCCGCCAGGGTGATGGCCAGGCCCAGTGCCAGCGCTGCGGCGCTGCCCTGCAGCACGCCGCGCGGCGGGCGTTGCCGCACGGCGCCGATGGCCAGGGCGCCGGGCAGTACGAGCGCGGCGATCAGCAGGCCGCCCACGAGGGGCGAGGTGCTGTGCGTGATGAGCTTGCCCAGCGAGGGGCCGAGCGAGAGGTAGAAGCCCCCGAGCGCCCAGCCGGCCGTGCTGAGCGGCAGGATGCGCAGCAGCGGCGCCCGCGCGGCGTGCGGCACGTGCATGCGCGGCACCAGGGAGCGCCAGGCGCCGGGGCGGCGCCCCACCGTCTCGGGCAGCCAGAAGGCGGCGGCGCACTGCAGCGCGATCACCACCAGCAACAGCTCGAACACGAGGTGCGTGGGCGAGGGCAGGTACTGCACCAGCACGCTGGTGCCGAGCGCGCCGATGGCCATGCCGATCATGGGCGCCACGCTGTTCATCAGCGGGCCGCGCACGGGATGCAGGTCCACCAGCAGGGCGCTGAGCGCGCTGGTGGCCATGCCCGTGGCCACGCCCTGCAGCACGCGGGCCGCGACCAGCCAGGCCACGGATTCGGCCTGCCAGAAGGCCAGCACCGAGACGGATTCCAGCGCCAGCGCCGCGATGACCACGTTGCGCCGGCCCACGTGGTCCGACAGCGCGCCGAAGCACAGCAGCGCGGCGAGCAGCGCGAATGCGTAGCTCGAGAAGATCACCGTGAGGCTGAAGGCCGAGAAACCCCACATTTCGCGATAGATCGCGTAGAGCGGCGATGGCGCGCTGGATGCGGCGAGGAACATCATCAGCACGGACACCGCGAGCCACAGCGCGGCATCGGGCCCGAGCCGGCGCGCAGGCCAGGCCAGGGGCAGGGACGAGGGGGCAGGAGACAGGGCGATGGGCATGGCTTTAACGCTAAAAAATTGCGTTAGTGGATTCTCTCACTAAAGCAAATTCTTTGCTTTACGGCGGGACCAGCTGGCCTGCCTCTCCTAGAATCGCCCCATGACGTCTGGAGCCACCACCCGATTGCGCCCCGGCGGGCGCAGCGCCCGCGTGCAGGCCGCCGTGCACCAGGCCGTGCGCGACCTGACGGCGCTGCACGGCCGCGATGCGCTCACCATCCCGCAGATCGCGGCGCAGGCCGGCGTCACGCCGTCCACCATCTATCGCCGATGGGGCGACCTGGTGGAACTGCTGGCGGACGTGTCGATCGAGCGCATGCGCGACGAGGCCGAGCCGTCCGACACCGGCAGCGTGCGCGGCGACCTACTGGCCTGGGGCGAGCAGTTCCTGGAGGAGATGTCGTCCGGCCCGGGGCGGCAGATGCTGAAGGACGTGCTCACCGCCAGCGGCTACGGCGATGGCTCGGCGCCCTGCCAGTGCATGCACATCACGGCCGGGCAGATCACGGTGATGGTGGAGCGCGCACGGTCCCGGGGCCATGCGACGCCGTCGGTGGACTGCGTGCTGGACACGGTGGTGGCGCCCCTCATCTACCGGCTGCTGATGGGGGTGGAGACGCCCACGGTGCAGCAGGTGGTGCAGTGGGTGGATGCCTGCATGGTGCGTTCGGATGCGGATGCGGATGTGGGTGCGGAGGGGGCGCGCTAGCACGGTGCCTTCGTCGCGGGCCGTCGGGGTGGCGTCCCGCGGATGTGGAATCTCCGCATCCGGCACGCACCGGGGGGAATGGGCGTGGCACGATGGCTGCATCGCCGCGATGCCGGCAGGAGCGCCGCCATGGTTTCTCTTCCGTTCCCTTGCCTGCCCCGCGTGGCCATGGCGGTGCTGTGCCTCTCCTGGCCGGCCGTGGAGGCGGTGGCCGGCAAGGCTGCCACGCCGGCAGGGGCTGCCGTGCCGGTCTGGACCAATTCACTGGGCATGCGGTTCGTGCGCGTGCCCGCCGGGAGCTTCCGCATGGGCAGCGACGAGCCCGTGGAGCGCCTGGCCCGCGATTACCCTGGCATGGAGGCCAGCCGCCTGGCGGCCCTGGATGACGAGGCACCAGTGCACGCCGTGCGCATCACCCGCGCGTTCTACCTGGGGCAGACGGAGGTCACGGTGGGGCAGTTCCGGCGGTTCGTGCAGGCGTCAGGCTACCGCGCCGAGTCCGAGGCCGATGGTACGGGCGGCTATGGCTACAACCCCGCCTACGATCCGGCCACGACGGTGCGGGGCGATGCATTCGAGGGGCGCAGTCCGCGGTATTCCTGGCGCGAGCCGGGCTTTGCGCAGGGCGACGACCATCCGGTGGTCAACGTGACCTGGCACGATGCGCACGCACTGGCCGCGTGGCTCAGCGCCACCGAGGGCCACCGTTACCGGCTTCCGACCGAAGCGGAATGGGAATATGCCTGCCGCGCTGGCAGGCACACGCGTTACGGCCATGGGGACGACCCGGCGGCGCTCGCGCGCCATGCCAACACGTTCGACCAGGATGCCGCCCCATACTGGCCGCGCTGGCAGGCGCAGGCTGTGCCGGGCCACGACGGGCACGCATTCACTGCACCCGTGGCGAGCTACCCGCCCAATGCTTTCGGGCTGCACGACATGAATGGAAACGCCTGGGAATGGGTGTCTGACTGGCATGCGGACGACGCCTATGCGCGGTCGGTGCACGACGACCCGCAGGGCCCCGCCACGGGCACGGTGCGCGTGCGGCGCGGGGGCTCCTGGCACACCTGGCCGCTGTATGCGCGCTGCACCTACCGCAACTGGAACACCCCGGAGACGCGATACACGCTGGTGGGGATGCGCCTGGTGCGGGAGATACAGCCGGCGCCGCGCTCGCGGCGGTAGCGCGGCATGCATTCCGGGCCGGGCTACAGAGCCGCCAGCGCCGTGCGCAATTCCCTCTCCCCCAGGATCTCCGAGAACACCACCGGCGGCCGGCCGGGCGCCTGCAGCACATAGACCGGCACGCCGCTGCGCCCCAGTTGCGCCAGCGCGGCGGTGATGGCGGGGTCGCGGCGCGTCCAGTCGGCGCGCAGCAGGGCCACGTTGCGGCCCGCGAATTCGCGCAGCACGGCGTCGCTGGCGAGGGTGGTCTTCTTGTTGAACTGGCAGGTGACGCACCAGGCGGCGGTGTAGTCCACGAACACGGGGCGCCCCTGGGCGAGCAGTTCGTCCGCGAGGCCCGGGCGCCAGGGTTGCCAGGCCGATGCGGCGGCACCGGGCGTGCCCTGGGTTGCGGAGGCGGCCGAGGCCACGGGCGGGACGGCTTCGGTGATTTTGGGAACCGCCGCCACGGCCAGGGCTGCGAAGACTGCCAGCGAGAGCGGCGCCAGCGCCAGGCGCGCGCGGCCCGCGAGCGTGCAGGCCCACACGACCATGCCGAGCGCGACGAGCAGGGCAAGCAGGGCGGCCGCGCCGTCGATGCCGCTTTGCTGGCCGAGCACCCAGACCAGCCAGACGACGGTGGCGAACATGGGGAAGGCGAGGAAGCGGCGCAGCGTGTCCATCCAGGCACCGGGGCGGGGCAGGGCGCGGGCGACGGCGGGCACCCAGCTGGCGGCGAGGTAGGGCAGGGCGAGGCCGATGCCGAGCGCCGCGAACACCGCCAGTGCCTGCGCGGCCGGCAGCGTGGCCGTGAGGCCGACCGAGGCGCCCATGAAGGGCGCGGTGCAGGGCGAGGCCACGGCCACGGCCAGCACGCCGGTCAGGAAGGCGTCGGCCACGGGGTGGCGCGCCTGCAGGCCGGCGAAGGAGGAGGGCAGCATGCGGCCGAACTCGAACACGCCCGAGAGGTTGAGGCCGATCAGCGTGAACAGCGCGGCCAGCACAGCCACCACGGCGGGCGACTGCAGCTGGAAGCCCCAGCCCACGGCCTCGCCGGCCGCGCGCAGCGCCAGCATGGCGCCGCCCAGGGCGAGGAAGGACAGCACCACGCCGGCCGTGTAGGCGATGCCGCCCAGCCGGTGGGCGCGCCGGTCCTGCCCGTGGCGCGCGAAGCCGGCCACCTTGATGGCGAGCACCGGGAACACGCAGGGCATGAGGTTGAGCACCAGCCCGCCGAGCATGGCGCCCAGCAACGCGGCCGCCAGCACGCCGGCCGGGGCCGGGGTGGCGGGTGCCGCCGGAGCCGGTGCCGATGCCTGTTGCGCATTCGCGCGCAGGGCGGCCTCCAGGGCGGGCGAGACGGTGGCCATGGAGGCGGGCCGGGGCCAGCCGCCTTCCACGGGCAGTTCGGCGCGCCAGCCCCGGCCGCCCTGGGCGAGCACGATGGGCAGCGGCATGGGGCCCTCGCTGCGCTGGGCCGATAGCGCCACGCGCGCGGTCCAGACGTCGCCCTGCCAGTCCTGGGTGCCGTCGTCGGCGGTTTCGATGACGCCGGGCGTTTCCGGGAAGAAGTCCATCGGCTTGCCGCGCACCGCCTCGGGCAGGCCGGCCACGGTGAGTACCAGCATGCCACGTTCCACGCGCGCATGGCTGCGGGTACCGCCGGCGGCCGCGGCGGGCGGCGCGGGCAGCGGCTGCGGATGGGCCTGGCGCGCCGTCTCGAAATCCTGCGCCTGCATGGCGGTGGTGCTGGCGATGGGCACCTGCAGGGTGAAGGTGCCCTCTTCGGGAATGCACTCCTTGCGGCAGACCAGCCATGAGGCATGCAGGGTGAAGGTGGCATTGCGCGCCAGCGGGCCCGGCGAGAACGCGCCCGAGACGGTCATGGGCACGGGCAGCAGGACCGTGCCCTCGTAGCCGTAGTTGGCCAGGGTGCCAATGGGGATCTTGCGCGGTACGGGCCAGGCGATCTCGCCCGCGTCGATGCCCGTCGGCAGCTGGCGCCATGCGATCTGCGTGGGCAGGCCGGAGTCGCCCGGGTTCTTCCAGTAGGTGTGCCACTCGGGCTGGTGGGTGATCGACAGGCCCAGCCAGAGCGGCTTGCCCGGCCCCACGCCGTCGGGAGCGTGGGCCACCAGTTCGGCGCGCACGTGCGGGGTGGTGACGGTGCTGCTGCCGGCCGCCGTGCCGGCGGAGGCGCCGCCGGCGGGCTGGGACAGCAACTGGGCGGAGGCCGGGGCCGCCAGGGTGAAGGCAGCCAGGAGGGCGAGGGGCGGCAGCAGGCGCTGCAGGAGGCGGACGGACATGGCGCGGTGTGGGAGCGGCGCGGGCGGCGTTGGTTCCTGGACGCGCGCTCAGGCCGCGAAGCCCAGCACCACGCGGCGGGCCATGGCGCCTTTTTTCTCGATCCTGGTGACGACCACCGCGCCGATCTCGGTGGTGCTGCCGACGTGGGTGCCGCCGCAGGGCTGCAGGTCGATGAGCGGCTGCCCCGGCGTGCCCACGCGCACGGTGCGTACCTGGCCGCTGCCGCGCGGCGGCTGCACGCTCATGCTCTTGACGAGGTCGGGCTGGGCGTCCAGTTCGGCGTCGCTGATGGCGCCGATGGTGACGGGGTGCGCCTCGGCCACGAGCCGGGCGATGTCGGCGTTCAGGGCGGCGGCATCCAGCGGGCCGTCCATGTGGAAATCCAGCCGCGCGGTGTCGGGCGTGACCGAGCAGCCGTTGACGGGCTGGGCCACCAGGTGGCACAGCAGGTGGGTGGTGGTGTGGAAGCGCATCAGCCGGTGGCGGCGCTCCCAGTCGATGCGGGCGGTGACTTCCTCGCCCACGGAGGGTGGCTCGGCGCCGGGCGCCGGCACATGCACGATGGCGGCCGTGGGCTTGCCTTCGGCGTCCTTGGCCTTGCGCGTATCGGCGATCGGCACCTCGCGCCCGTCGGCCCGCACCAGCACCCCGGCATCGCCCGCCTGCCCGCCGCCCAGGGGATAGAACACCGTGCGGTCGAGCACGATGCCGCCGTCGGGCAGCACGGCGGCGACGGTGGCGCGGCATTCGCGCAGGTAGGCGTCTTCGCGGAACAGGTCGCGGGTGGTGGAGGCGAGGGCTTCGTCGTGGGTCATCCGGCGATGGTAGCGCCGGCTCCGGCGGCGGGAGCGCTTGCGTTCCAAAGACCTGCGCCGAGCGTTCCGGGTTCATCGCGGGCTTGCCTGGCGGGTGGACTTCCGAAAGAGGGAGTTTGCACTGCCGCCGCATAATGCTCCGGTAATGCAGGACGCCCGCCTTGCCGTCTCTGCATCCGAACCATCTCTTGTCGTCCTGGTGACTCCCTTCCTGCCCCGCCTCCGCCGCCTGGCCCCGCTGGTCCTGGCGTGGTGGATGCTCGCCTTCGGCATGGCCGCGGCGTCGCCGCTGCTGCATCCGCAGAGCCTGCAGGTGGTCTGCAATGCGGCCGGCGCCGCCAAGCTGGTGGTCATGCGGGACGACGGCAGCGGCCTGCGCGAGATGGGCCAGCATGGCCTGGATTGCGCGCTGTGCCTCGCGCCGGGTGCCCCGCCGCCCGTGCCGGTGGTGCTGGCGGTGCCGATGGGGCAGCCGCTGGCGCATGCATTGCAGCCGGTGGCGGCCGCGCGCCTCGCGGCGCTGGTGGGTGCGCCGCTGCCGGCGCGCGGGCCGCCCGCGCGGGCCTGACCGGCCTGCCTTCTTCCGGCAGGGCTGCCGCGCTTCCAGGTCCCCTGGGGCCGCCTCCGCGGCAGAGGTCTTCCTTCTCCTTCGTCTCCCCGTTTTTTTCCGTCCGGTCCGCGCTCGCGTGGGCCGGGTGGGCACCGCTTGCGCGAGGTGGATATGGACCGGCTTCGTCGTCGCTTCCGTTTGTCTTTTTCTTTTTCTGTTCCTTCTTCGTCTTCTCCCGCGTTCCGGCTTCCTTGGCCCGCGGTCGCGCTGGCGGCCCTTCCCGCGCTGGCGGCCTGGGGGCAGGAAGTGCCCGGGGCCGTCGGCGGCCATGGCACGGCGGCAAACTCCGTACCGGCGGAAGCCGGCCCCGCGCTCACGCTCGGCACGGTGGAGGTGCGCGAGGGCCCCGGCGGCGCGCTACCGGCGCGCAGCGTCTCCACGTCGGTGGACATCGTGGGCGGCGAGGTGCTGCAGGACGCCCGCGTGGACCACACCTGGGAGCTGCTGGGCCGCGCGCCCGGGGTGCAGGTCACGCCGTTCCGGCAGGGGGTGGACGCGGGGCGTTTCTCGTTCCGCGGCTTCAATGGCGAGGGCCGGGTGAATGCGGTCAAGCTGCTGATCGACGGCATCCCGTCGAACGACAACGCGGGCGGCATGCCGTTCCTGGATGCGGTGTTCCCGCTCGACATCGAGGCGGTGGAAGTGGTGCGCGGCACGAATGACCCGCGCTACGGGCTCAACAACATCGCGGGCAACGTGAACGTGCTGACGCGCACGGGCGGCAACGAGGGCCGCGCGACGCTGACGGCGGGCAGCTTCGGCACGCGCGACCTGCAGGTGGTCAAGGGCATCGAGTCGGGGCCGTGGAGCCAGAACTACGGCGTGTTCTGGCGCACGGGCGACGGCTGGCGTGACCATGCGGAGGGCACGCAGCACGCGCTGTCGGGCAAGTGGTTCTACACCGATCCGGGCGGTGGCTGGCGCGCAGGCCTCACGGCGCGCACTTTCCGCAATGCGGCGGATGAATCCGGCTACCTGACGCGCGAGCAGGCGGCGGCGCAGCCGCGCTGGTCGCCGCCGTGGTCGGCCTCGGACCGCAGCACGCGCGAGACGGGGCAGCTGGGGCTGCACTGGGAGGCCCGGCTGGCCGAGCGCCTGTCGTGGACGGCGCGCGCGTACGCCAGCCATTACGAGAACCAGCGCTGGGTGCGGTTCTCGCCGTCGGGCATGCAGCAGGAGCGCGACAACGATGAGGACCAGCGCGGGCTGTCGGGTGTGCTGACGTGGCGGCCTGCGGTGGCGTGGGCGCATGCGTTCACGCTGGAAGGCGGAGTGGATGCGCAGTGGCAGGACAACGGCGCGCAGCGTTGGCGCACGGCCGATCGCGTGCGGACTTCGCAGTTCCGGGACTGGGATTTCGACGTGCATACGCAGGGGGCGTATGTGCAGGCGGTGGTGCAGCCGGTGGCGTCGCTGCGCATCGTGCCGGCGCTGCGCGTGGACCGGCTGGGCGGGGATTTCACCGACCGGCTGACGGGGCAGCGCTACGGCATGCACGACTACGGCACCATCCGGCAGCCCAAGCTGAGCGTCGCCTGGACGGCGCGCGAGGGCGTGACGCTGTATGCGAATGCGGGCCGCACCTTCCAGGTGGGCTCGGGCATCGATGCCTACCGCACGCAGGCACGCGACCTGGGCCCGTCGATCAACGACGGCTGGGAGACGGGCGTGCGCTGGCAGCCTGCGCCGGGCTGGGAGGCGCGGGTGGCGGCGTGGCAGCAGCGCGCCTCGGGCGAGGTGGCGCGCGTGCTGGGTGTGGACGGGCTGCCCGATCCCGGCGGGCTGGGCAACGTGGGGCGCACGCGGCGCAAGGGCTGGGACGCGCAGCTCAATGCCCGCCTGGACGCGCGCTGGACGGGCTGGGTCGCCTATTCGCACCAGGTGGCGCGCATCACCGTGCCCGACCCGTCGGCGCCGGACACCGCCGGGCGGGAGGTGGAGAACGTGCCGCACTACCTGGCGAGCGCAGGCCTGCAGGTGCGCGCAACGGAGGTGCTGCGCCTGTCGGCCATGGTGACGGCGCAGGGCGACTATGACCTGGACCGCACCAACACCCAGGGCCGCACGGGGCGCTATGCGCTGCTGGACCTGGGCGCCAGCTGGCAGCTCACGCCCACCGTGGACGTCGGCGTGCAGGTGCGCAACGCGACGAACCGGCGCTATGTCTATGCGTGGTACGACAGCGGTTCTTCGGGCTATTCGCCGGGCGACGGCCGCAGCGTCGCGGTCAGCCTGGGATGGAGGTTCTGACCATGGCATCGACCACCAAGACCGCGGCCACGATCACCGCCGGGAGCCTGTACCGCGCGGTGTGGCGCTGGCATTTCTATGCCGGGCTGCTGGTGCTGCCCTTCCTGGCCTGGCTGGCGGTGACTGGCGGGGCGTTCCTGTTCCAGGGCGAGATCGATGGCTGGTATCACCGCGATCTGCTGCGCGTGGCGCAACCCGTGCCACCGGGCGCGGCGCGGCCGCCCAGCGCGCTGGTGGCCGCTGCGGTGGCGGTGCAGCCGGGGCAGTGGTTCCGCTACACGCCGGCCGCGGGGCCGGGGGACAGCGCGAACGTGGGCATCGCCACCGCGGACGGGCGCCGCGTGGCGGTGTACGTGGATCCGGGCTCGGCACGGGTGCTGGGGCAGTTGCCGGAGCGGGGCACGCTGTCGTGGCAGATCCGGCGGCTGCACAGCCTGAAGGTGATCGGCCCGGTGGCGCGCGGCGTGATCGAGATGGCGGCGGGCTGGGCCGTGGTGCTGGTGGCGACGGGGTTGTACCTGTGGTGGCCGCGCGGCCGCCGGGGTGGGGTGGTGACGGTGCGCGGGCGCCCGGCCGAGCGGGTGTTCTGGCGCGACCTGCATGCGGTGCTGGGCCTGGGCGTGGGCGCGATCCTCGCGTTCCTGGCGCTGACGGGCATGCCCTGGTCGGTGTTCTGGGGGGCGCAGGTGAATGCCTGGGCCAACGGCAGCCACTGGGGCTATCCGGCCGGCGTGCGCGTGCAGGTGCCGATGTCGGCCGTGCCCGTGGCGGACACGCTGTCCGTGCCGTGGAGCCTGCAGCAGGCACGCGTGCCCGTGGCCTCGGCCGTGCCGGCCGCGATGGTGGCCGGCGGGCGCGGAGGCCATGGAGGGCATCCAGGCCATGAAGGCCATGGGGGCCAGGACGGGGCCGGGGAGCACGCAGATCACGGCGGAGAGGCGGCAGCCCAGGCCGCCGGGCCGCAGCCCATGCCGCCGGTCGGCCTGGACGCCGCGATGGCGGTGTTCACGCGGCTGGGCCTGGCGCCGGGTTTCGGCGTGGCTGCGCCGCAGGGAGCGGGCGGCGTCTATACCGCCTCGGCCTATCCGGCCGATCTCGGCCGGCAGCGGGTGGTGCACCTGGACCAGTACAGCGGCCGGCCGCTGCTCGACATGGGCTATGCCGACTACGGGCCGGTGGCGCGGGGACTGGAGTGGGGCATCAATGTCCACCTGGGCCAGCAGTACGGCGCGGCCAACCAGATCGTGCTGGCCGTGGCCTGCGCCGGCATCGTGCTGCTGTGCGTCGCGGGCGCGGTGGCGTGGTGGAAGCGCCGCCCGGCCGGGGGGCTGGGCGTGCCGCCGCTGCCGGCGCAGCCGCGCGCCCTCTGGGTGGTGGCCGGGATGATGGCCGTGGCCGGCGTGCTGCTGCCCCTGCTGGGGCTGTCGCTGCTGTGCATGCTGGCGGTGGATGCCGCCTGGCGCAGGCGGCAGGCGAGGGCGCTGCGGAGGTAGGCCCCCGCAGGGCTCGGCGCCGCGGGCCGCCCGGTGTCAGAAGGTTTCCCAGTCGTCGTTGTTCGGGCTGGCGGCCCGGGCGGGCGCAGGTGCGGCCGGCTGCTGCGCCGGGGCCAGGGCTGGCCGAACGGCGGCCGATGCCTGCACCGATGCGGGCATCTTCGGAGCGGCAGTGAGGCTGGGCATTGCGCGCGGTCCGGCGGCGGGCGTCCTGGCGTGCTGCAGGGCGGCGGATGCGGCGCGTGCGGTGTCGCGGCTGCGGGACTGAGCCTGGGCGATGACGGCCTGGGATGCGTCGGCATCGACCTGGAAGACGCTGACGAGCTCGACGAGGCGGGAGGCCTGGGAGTTGAGGCTGTCGGCGGCGGCGGCGGATTCCTCGACGAGGGCGGCGTTCTGCTGGGTGACCTGGTCGAGCTGGTTGACGGCGTCGCTGACCTGGGAGATGCCCTGCTCCTGCTCGTGGGTGGCCGCACCGATTTCGGCGATGAGGTCGGCGACGCGGCGGGCCTGCTCGACGATCTCTCCCATGGTGGAGCCGGCCTCGCCCACGAGCTGGGAGCCGGTCTCGACCTTGGAGACGCTCTCGCCGATGAGGGCCTTGATCTCCTTGGCGGCCTGGGCAGAGCGCTGCGCGAGGGTGCGGACTTCGGAGGCGACGACGGCGAAGCCGCGGCCCTGCTCGCCGGCGCGGGCGGCCTCGACGGCGGCGTTGAGGGCGAGGATGTTGGTCTGGAAGGCGATGGAGTCGATGACGCCGATGATGTCGCCGATCTTGCGGGAGGAGGCGGTGATGTCCTCCATGGTGCGCACGACGTTGCCCACGACCTCGCCGCCACGGGCGGCGGTGGCGGAAGCGGAGGAGGCGAGCTGGGAGGCGGTGCGGACGGTGTCGGCGTTCTGCTTGACGGTGGAGTTCATCTGCTCCATGGAGGCGGCGGTCTGCTGGAGGTTGGAGGCCTGCTCCTCGGTGCGCTGGCTGAGGTCGGCGTTGCCGGTGGCGATCTGGGAGGCGCCCGTGGCGATGGATTCGCTGCTGTGGCGGACTTCGGAGACGACCTGGGCGAGGTTGGAGCGCATGGCGCCCATGGCGGCGAGGACGGAGGAAGAGTCGCCGGGGCGCAGGTCGACGTGGACGGCGAGGTTGCCGCGGGCGACTTCCTGGGCGATCTGGGCGGCGTAGGCGGGTTCGCCGCCGAGCTGGCCCTTCACGCGGCGCGTGATCGACCAGGCGACGAGCGCGCCGAGTGCTGCAGACAGCACGGCCAGCACGATCATGGTGTTGCCCGCGGCGCTGGCGGTGCTGCTGGAGGACTCCGCCATGTCGATGGTCATCTTGCGCTGGTAGGCGATCATGTCCTCCACGGCCTGGAAGTAGGCGTGCTGCGCGGTGCGCATCTCGCCGAGCAGCACGGTGCGCGCGTTGACCATGTCGTTGGCGAGGCCGAGCTTCGCCGCCTTCTCGACGGTGCCGAGGAACTGCGGGCGGGCATCGGAGATGCGTTCCATGAGGACCTTGCCCTGGGGCGAGCGCACGCGCTGCTGCATCTTGCCCATGAGTTCCGAGGTCTGGGCGATCACGTTGTCGAGCCGCTTCTTCTCTTCGGCCATGGAGGCGTCGTTTTCCAGCATGGCGAGGTTGCGCACCGCGAGGGCGACGACGTTGGTGTTGTCCTTGACCTGCTGCAGCTGCAGGAGGATGTCCAGCCGTTCGCGCGACAGCGCCTGGAGATTGGTGCCCGTGCGGTCGAGCTGGAACCGGCCGTACGCGGCGACCAGGAAGCCTATGGCGATCACGATGGCGAAGCCCGTGCCCAGCATGGCTCCCAAACGGATGTTCTTCAATAAATTCACGACTTTCCTCCCTGTGGCAACTTTCTACGGAACGTATAGGACGCTATCACTCCGGGGGTTGTTACTTATTGTTTTTATTCAATGCAAAATGATATGGGAAGGTGATGTCTATGCGTAACGGCGCGCCTATCGTTACCACTGATGGGCTGGGCCCATGCCCTACGATGGCGGCCATGGCTTATCCCTCCCGCTATTGGGCCGAACTCTCCACCCGCGATTTCTCCGAGGCCCGGGCCTCGGGCCTGGCCGGGTGCACCGTGGCCGTGCTGCCGGTGGCTGCCATCGAGCAGCACGGTCCGCACCTGCCGCTCGCCGTGGACGCCGCGCTCCTGCGGGGGGTGATCGATGCCGCGCTGCCGTTGCTGCCGGCGGACCTGCCCGTGCTCTTCCTGCCGCCGCAGGACGTGGGCCTGAGCACCGAGCACACGGCCTTTCCGGGCACGCTCACGCTGTCGCCGGCCACGGTGATCGCGCTCTGGAGCGAGCTGGGCGCCTGCGTGGCCCGCGCAGGCATCCGGAAGCTGCTGCTCTTCAACGGCCACGGCGGGCAGGTGAGCGTGATGGACATCGTGGCGCGCGAGCTGCGGCAGCGGCACGGCCTGCTGGTGTACAGCGCGAGCTGGTTCAGCCTGCCGCTGCCGGATGCGGTGCAGGGCCTGTTCAGCGCCGAGGAGCACCGCTTCGGCATCCACGGCGGGCAGGTGGAGACGTCGATGATGCTGCACCTCGCGCCGCAGACCGTGCGCATGGCGCATGCCGGGCGGTTCCGCTCGACCTCGCAGGACCGCGCGGAGCGCTATCCCATACTGGGCAACGGCCGCAGCGCCAGGATGGGATGGGCCATCCAGGACTACCACCCGGCGGGCGCGGTGGGCGATGCGGCCGGCGCCACCGCGGAAAAGGGGCGTGCCGTGGTCGAGGCCGCGGCTGCGCAGCTGGCGGCGCTGCTCGGCGAGATCGCCGACCTGCCGGACGGCACGCTGGTGGAAGGGCCCTAGGGCCTGTTAACGCTATGCAAGGGGTCGCGAAGCTCATCACAGCCCGCCCATCAAGGCGCGCGACGCCGTGCGTGTGTCCACACGTACAAGGAGCGCAACGCCGGGGGGCGGGCTGTGATGAGCTTCCCTTCGGGTTGCTCCGCGAAGGGGCCGCTTGCAGCGTTGCCCGTGCTTGCAAGGCCCCGGCCTTGCTACGCCCAGGCGCCTTGCACCCAGCCCCTTCGCGAAGCAACGCGATCCCCTTGCATAGCGTTAACAGACCCTGGGGCACGGCCCCGGATCAGGCGGTGGGCGGCGTTTCGCCCCGCGCCAGCCGGGCATCGATGTCGTCCAGCACGGGCAGCAGGTCCGCCACGGTGTCGATCACGTAGTGCGCGCCCGCGGCCCGGAGTTCGGTGGTGGCCTGGCCGCGCACCTGCTGCTGCGCCGCGGCGTCCAGCGCATTCCATTCCTGCAGCGACAGGCCGGCCGCGTTGCCGCTGATGGCCAGGCCCACGGCCCAGGTGCCGGCGGCGGTGCCTTCCTGCACGCCCACGCCGGTGTCGTCCACCTTCACCACGGTGGCGGGGGGCCACACGCCCAGGTCCGTGAAGCAGCGGTACATCATGAGCGGCGAGGGCCGCCCGGCCGCCAGGTCGCCCGCGCAGACCAGGTTGTCGGGCGCGTAGCCGGCGCCGCGGGCGAGGGGCGCGAGCACCTCCATGATGGGGCGGTTGTAGCCGGTGGTGGAGCCGATCTTGACCCCGCGCGCGCGCAGCGCGGCCACCAGGCCGAGGGCGCCGGGAATGAAGTCGGCGTGTTCGGGGATGACGGCGGCGTTCATGGGCGTGAAGACCTCGTGCAGGTGGTCCACGTCGGCATCGCCGAAGGGCCGGCCGTGCCGCGCCTGCCACTGCGCGGCCACATGGGGCAGGCGGCCCAGGGCCTGGATGTGGTTCCATTTGGCCATGCCCATGGGGCCGCGGGCGTCGGCGGTGGTGATCTCCACGCCGAACTGCGCGAAGAGCCGCACGAAGGCGCCCATGGGCGCGCGGGAGCCGAAATCGACGATGGTGCCGGCCCAGTCGAAGACGGCGGCCTGCAGGCGGAGCGGAGGGGGGCTTGCGTTCATGGAGTGGATGGCCCGGTTCACCAGGCGGCGAAAACATCCTCGGCGATGCCGAAGGCGGTGCTGGCGCCGGTGCCGCTGGTGACGAGGACGAGGCGCGTGGCGTCGTCGGGCGCATCGATCAGGCAGTCGGTGGCGGGCGAGGAGGGGTAGGTGCCGAGCCAGCGGTGGGTCACGCGGCAGTCGGGCAGGTGCAGGGTTTCGCGCAGGTGGCGCAGGATGAGATCGTCCACGCGGGTGTCGGCGAAGGGCTCCAGCACGGGGCCGTAGTGGTGGGAGTCGCCCACCACCAGCGATCCGTCGGCGCTCTGCACCACGATCAGGTGGATGCCGTGGGCCAGCGATTCGCCTTCCTCCACGTCGAGCTGCGCGCGCAGGACCCGGGCGGCGGGCAGGCGACTGTAGCCGTGGTAGCGCACGAGGCTCAGGTCGCCCATGACCGAGCCGGGCAGCTGGAAGCCCTCCGGAGGCTGCACGCGCAGCATGTGGAGCTGGCACAGCCGCAGGCCGTGGGGCGCGATGCGGCCGGCCAGCAGGCCGCCCAGTTCGGTGTTGGTGCAGATGGCCACCCGCTCGGCGTGCAGCGTGGCGCGCGCGGTGCGCACGCGGGGCGCGGCCACTTCCAGCACCTGTTCGCCGAAGCGGAAGGCGACGCCGTGCGCCTCTTCCAGCCAGCGGGCGAGCAGGCCGATGGCGGTGCGCGATTCGATGCGCGCCTCGTGCGGGCTGTACAGCACGGCCTGGGCCGGTCCGCGCGGGCCGTCGAGCCGCAGCGCCGGGGCGCGCCGCGCGGCCTCCGGTGGCGCCAGCAGCTCGCAGCCTTCGGCCATTTCCGTCGCCATGAACTGCTCGAGCACGCGCAGCGCCTGCGACCGTTGGGCCGTGAGCCACAGGCCCTGGTGGACGATGTCGATGCCGGCCTGCGGGGCGATGTCTTCCCACACCTCGCGCGCGCGCCGTGCCCGTCGCCAGGTGTCGCCCGCGCCCTGGCCGGTGACGGTGACGAAGCCGAAGTTGCGGATGGAGGCGCCGACGCAGGCGGCATCCTTGTCGACCACGCACACCGACAGGCCGCGGCAGGCGGCAGTGTAGGCGTGCGCCAGGCCGACGATGCCGGCGCCGACGACGATCAGGTCGTAATGCGGTGAAGCGTGCTGTGCTTGCATGCAGGGTGTGGGTTGAAATCCGTGGTGCCGCATCAGCGCGCCCGCCAGCGCTGGGTGCGGCGTTCGGCCAGGCAGCCCGCCAGCAGGAAGAGCAGGCTCGTGCCGATGGAAACGGCCGAGACCAGCACCGCCATGGCGGCCGCGCCGGCGGTGTCGCCCGCATCGTCGAGGTTGAGGATGCCGACCGAGGCGGGCCGCGTCTGCGGTGCATACAGGAACACCACGGCCGACACGGTCGTCATCGCGTTCACGAAGAAGTAGCGCGCGACGTCCAGCAGCGCGGGCAGGCAGATCGGCAGCGTGACGCGCCAGAGCGTCTTGTAGAAAGGCACCTTGAGCGAGGCGGACACGGCCTCGAATTCGCCGTCGATGGCGCGCAGCGCGGTCACCAGAGTGAGATGGCCGGTGGTGTAGAAATGCACCACCGTGCACAGCACCAGCAGCGCCATGGTCTGGTAGAGCCCGTGCAGCGGATTGCCCGGTGCATTGAAGAAGAAGATGTAGCCCAGGCCCAGTACCAGGCCCGGAACGGCCATGGGCAGCATGGCGATCAGGCGCAGCAGCGTGCGCAGCGCGGGCATGCCCCGCATCTTCTCCTGCAGGTAGGCGCCTGCGAACGCCGCTGCCGTACCGCAGGCGGCCGTGCCGGCCGCGAGCACCAGGCTGTTGAGCAGCGCGTCGCCCATCTCGGCATCGACCAGGCCCGACACGTAGTGGTCCAGCCCGGGCGCGAGGTTGTAGGGCCAGAGCGTGGCGAGCGAGGCGAACGATGCCATGCCGAACATCGCCAGCATCAGCACGGCGACGAGCCCGCAGAATGCGGCCATGGCCGCGTCGAAGGCGGGCGCGGGCCGGGGCGCCAGCACCACGGCGCGCGCGCCCAGCGCGGCGGTATGCCGGCGCCGCACCAGGTGGTCGATGCAGAAGGTGAGCACGGCCGGCGCCAGCAGCAGCAGGGACGCCACCGCGCCGCGCCGGAAGTCCTGCTGGCCGATGACCAGCTTGAACACGTCGGTGGCCAGCACGTTGAAGTTGCCGCCCACCACCTTCGGAATGCCGAAGTCGGTGATGGCGAGCGTGAACGTGACCAGTGCGGCGGAAACGAGGCCGTACCTCGCGCCGGGCAGGGTGATGGTGAGAAAGCGCCGCAGCGGGCGCGTGCCCATGGCGTCGGCCGCTTCGTAGAGCCGCGCATCGGCCAGCGCCAGCGCGGTGGCGAGGATCATGAGCGCATGCGGAAAGGTGGCGAAGCACTCGGCCAGCACGATGCCCGGTGCGCCGTAGATGCCGTCGAAGCCCAGGGCCTGCCACAGCCCGCGCGCCACTCCCTGGTTGCCGAACCAGTAGATGAGCGCGATGGCCGACAGCAGCGAGGGCGCCAGCAGCGGTAGCAGCGCGATGCCGCGCAGCAGGCGCTTGAGCGGCATGCAGCTGCGCGTCAGCGCATAGGCGAAGGCGAAGGCCGGCGGAATGACGATGGCGGTGGTCAGCAGCGAGACCTGCAGGCTGTTGGCGAGGCTCTGCAGCAGCGCGGGCGAGCGCAGGTAGTCGGCGAATGCGCTGCCGCCGCCACCGTCCGCGGCAGGCGCGAAGGCCTGCCCCAGGCTGGCGGCCAGGGGGGCGAGCAGCCCCACGCAGAGCAGCGCGACCAGGGCCAGCAGCGCGGCCTGTGCGAGCCGGTCGCTCCAGGCCGTGCGCGGGCGCGGCGCCGCCGGGGAGCCAGGATGGGCGGCGGGCAGGGTGGCCATGGCGTCAGCTCCGTCCGCCGGGCTGCGCAAAGGCGCGCAGGCGATCCTCGCGCAGGGCGAACTCCAGGCGGCGGCCTTCCTGCACGCCGAATTCGTCCATCTGGTTCAGCGAGAACTGCAGCAGCAGGGGCTGGCCGGGCAGCCCTTCCACGTCCAGCTCCGCCAGGCAGGTGCCGCCCAGGAACTCCAGCCGCCGCACGGTGCCCGCACACAGGCCGGGCTGGCCGGGCACGCCGGATGACAGGCGCTCGATGATGCGGTCTTCGGGGCGCAGGTAGAGCAGGGCTTCGCTGCCGGCAGGCAGCGCCTCGGCGCCGCGGCCTTCGGCGCAGCGCAGGCGCAGGCCGCCGCAGCGGAACCAGCGGTCGCCTTCGGCCACCGCGTGCAGGCGGTTGGCCTTGCCCACGAAGTCGGCCACGAAGGGCGACGCGGGCTCGCGGTAGATTTGCAGCGGCGTGCCCACCTGCTCGATCACGCCATGGTTCATCACCACGATGCGGTCGGCCAGGGTCAGGGCCTCTTCCTGGTCGTGGGTGACCATGATGGTGGTCACGCCCAGGCGGCGCTGCAGGGCGCGCAGTTCCTTGCGCAGGTGCACGCGCACGATGGCGTCGAGCGCGGAGAGCGGCTCGTCGAGCAGCAGCAGGCCGGGCGAGGTGGCCAGGGCCCGCGCCAGCGCCACGCGCTGCTGCTGGCCGCCGGACATCTGTGCGGGATATTTGCCGCCGCTGCCGGGCAGGCCGACGAGCTGCAGCAGTTCCTCGACGCGCGCCCGCACGGCCGCACGTGGCTGCCGGCGATTGGCCAGGCCGTAGGCCACGTTGTCGGCCACGCGCAGGTTGGGAAAGAGCGCATACGACTGGAACACGATGCCGTAGTCGCGCTGTGCAGGCGGCAGGTGGGAGATCTCGTGCCCGGCCTGCCAGAGCCGGCCGCGCGTCTGTGCCTCCAGCCCGGCGATGATGCGCAGCAGCGTGGTCTTGCCGCAGCCCGAGGGGCCGAGGAAGCACACGAACTCGCCCCGGGCGACGGACAGGTCGATATGCTCCAGCGCGGTGAAGGTGCCGAAGCGTTTGTGCACGCCTTCCAGGCGGAGGTGGCCCGCCGGGGCCTGCGCCGCCGCGGCGGCAGCACCCGGAGCAGCGCCGGCGCTGCGTTCCACGCCGAAGGCACGCGCCGCCGGCGCATTCATCACTTCTTTGCCTCGCTTTTCGCGTCGTAGCGCTTCGTCCACTCGGCCAGGATGCGCTCGCGGTTCAGGGCGGACTTCTGGAAGTCCATCTTGACGAGGCGCGACTCGTAGTCGGCGGGTATGCCCGGTAGCTTCGGCGCCACGCCTGGCTGCGCGGTGACGGCGAAGTTCCTGCCGTAGAGCATCATCGCGTCCTTGGACGTGGCCCAGTCGGCCAGCTTCCTGGCCGCCGCCATCCTGGGCGTGCCCTGGTAGATGCCGAAGGCTTCCAGGTCCCAGCCCAGGCCTTCCCTGGGGAACACCAGCTCGATCGGCGCGCCCTTGGCTTTGTTGGCATAGCCGCGGTACTCGAACGAAATGCCTGCCACGTATTCGCCGGCGGCGGCCATGTTGCAGGGCTTCGAGCCGGAGTGGGTGTACTGGGCGATGTTCTGGTGCAGCGCGTCCATGTACTTCCAGCCGCCACCCTGGCCGGCATCGTCGCCCCAGAGCTGCAGCCATGCGGCCACGTCGAAGTAGCCGGTGCCCGAGGATGCGGGGTTGGGCATCACCACCTGTCCCTTGAATTCGGGCTTGAGCAGGTCCTTCCAGGTGGCGGGCACGGGAATGTTCTTCTTTTTCGCCTCGGCGGTGTTGAAGCACACCACGGCGCCGAACACGTCCATCCCCACCCAGGCCGGCGGGTTCTTCGCGTCGCGGTACTGCGGCATGACGGCGTCCAGGTTCAGCGGCGCGTAGGGCTGCAGCATGCCCTGGCTTGCGAACAGCGCCATGCTGGAGGCGGCCACGCCCCACACGGCATCGGCCTGCGGGTTGGCTTTCTCGGCCAGCAGCCTGGCGGTGATGACGCCCGTGGAGTCGCGCACCCACTTGATCTCGATGTCGGGCTCCACCTTGTTGAAGGCGGTCTGGTAGGCCTTGATCTGGTCGGTTTCCAGCGCGGTGTAAACGGTGAGCTGGGTCTTCTGCGCCAGCGCGCCCGTGGCGATGGCGAGGCCGATGGCGAGGGCCGTGAGAAGCTTGAGCGGACGCATGGAGAACTCCTTGGGGAAAGTCCGCACTGTGCATACCCGACGTGACAGTCGCATGTCACGGAAACAGGTTGGATGGAAGATTGTTTTTTGCAGATTGCAGACAATCTGCGGTGTTTCGGCATAGCATCGTTGCCATGACCGACCGAAGAATCTCGCCGCTGCCGGGCATCGCGCAGTTGCAAAGCCACTCGCTGGCGGACCTGGTGCAGACCGAGATCGAGCGCCTCATCCTCGATGGCGTGCTGGCACCGGGCGCCAAGCTCACCGAGGCCACGCTGGCCGACCGGCTCGGCGTCTCGCGCGGGCCGGTGCGCGAGGCCTTCCGCATGCTGGAGGAGGCCGGGCTGGTGCGCACCGAGAAGAACCGTGGCGTGTTCGTGCGCGACGTATCTGTCGATGAGGCGCTGGAGATCTTCGAGGTGCGCGCCGTGATGGACTTCTGCGTCGGCCGCAAGCTGGCCGAAACCGCCACCCCGGCGCAGGTGCGGGAGCTGCGGCAGATGGCCGATGCGATGGACCGCGCCGCGCGCGCCGGCGCGGCGGCTGACTTCCACCGCACCAACCTCGCCTTCCACGACCGGCTGCTGGAGCTGGCGGGCAATGCCAAGCTGGTGGCTACCTATCGCAAGCTGGTCAAGGAGCTGTCGCTCTACCGCCGCCGCAACCTGAATGACGAATCCATGGCCGTGTATGCGCGCGAACACAGGCAGATCGTCCGGGCGATCGCCTCGGGCGATCCGGAGGCGGCGGGCCAGGCCATGTTCCAGCACGTGATGAACAGCCGGGCCCGCACGCTGGAGGCCAGCCGTCGGGCGCCTGGGGGCGCGGCCGCAGGCGCTCCCGCCCGGGCCGGGGCGCGCAGGCCGGTGCGCGGTACCGCCGCCGCAGCAGCGGCCCCATGAGCCTGGAGGGCGGTGTCGTCCTGGCCGTGCTGTGCGGCGCGCTGCTGCACGCGGGCTGGAACGCGCTCATCAAGTCGGCGGCGGACAAGGCCCTGGACACGGCCCTCATCCACAGCCTGGGTTGCGTGGCGGCGCTGCCGCTGCTGGCCATCGCGGGCCTGCCGGCAGCGGCGGCCTGGCCGTACATCGCGGCCTCCACGGTGGTGCATATCGGTTACTACGCGGCCCTGGCCGGCGCCTACCGGCATGGTGACCTGGGGTTGACCTATCCGGTCATGCGCGGCTGCGCGCCTCTGCTGGTGGCCCTCTGCAGCCAGCCGTTCATCGGCGAGGCGCTCTCGGGCCGGGCCTGGTGGGGCGTGGCGGGCATCTGCTCGGGCGTGCTGCTGCTCGGCCTGTCCCCCGCCAGCCTGCAGGGCGGCGGCCACCGCGGCAAGGCGTTGCGCTTCGCCCTGGCGAATGCCGCCATCATCGCGCTCTACACCGTCATCGACGGGCTGGGCGTGCGCGCCTCCGGGAACGCGGTGGGCTATGTGGCGGCCCTGTTCCTGTTCGATGGGCTGCCGTACCTCCTGCTGGTGCTCCACCAGCGAAAGGGCGAGGGCGAGCGCCGGGCCGCCCTGCGCTACATGGCGGGCCGCTGGCGCATCGCGGCGCTGGGCACGGCCGCGTCGCTGGGCAGCTACGGTATCGCGCTCTGGGCCATGACGCGCGCGCCGGTGGCGGCGGTGGCCGCGCTGCGTGAAACCGCGGTGTTCTTCGCCGCCGTCATGGGCACCCTGTGGCTGCGCGAGCCCTTCGGCCTGCAGCGTGCCATGGGCACGGCGGTGATCCTGGCGGGCGTGGCGGCGCTGCGGTTCGGCTGACGGAAGACCCGGGACAGGTCTCAGGCGTGGGTGGCCCAGCCCGCGTGCTCGGGCGTGTCGAGGTGCGGCAGGGCGTTGAAGGTCTGCAGCATCAGCCGCTTGGGAGCGATGCTGAATTCGGTCACTGCAGTGTTGCGGATGCGCATGTTGAGGGCGATGGTCACTTCCGGCGGGGTGGAGAGCACCGCGCCCACGGCGGTGGAGATCGGGCCGCCGCTGGAGACCAGCAGCACGTTCTGGCCCGCATGGTGGCGCCGCACATGGTCCAGCACCGCGCGCACCCCGTCCGAGAATCCGGTCCAGCTCGGCATGTTTGCCGGGCTGATGGTGCCGCCCATCCATTGCGCCAGCGCATCGCACAGCAGGCGGAAGTGCTGGCGGTAGAGCTCGGGCGTGTCTGCTGGCGGCAGCGGCTGCGGGTGGATGGCGCCGATCAGGGCGGCACTGTCGTATTCATTGAGCGTGGGCAGCGTCTGCAGCGGCTCGGGCGCCGCCTGCAATCCTTCGGCGATGCCCGCCAGCGTCTGCGCGTGCCGTCGCAGCGTGCCGGTATAGGCGGCATCGAAGCGCATGCCGCGCTCGCGCCAGTAGGTGCCCAGCCGCACCGCCTGCTCGTGGCCGCGGGGGCTGAGCTGGTCGTAGTCCTGGGCGCCGAACGAGGCCTGCGCATGGCGTACGAGGTAGAGGGTTCCCATGCACGGCAATGTGGCAGAGCGGCCGGCCGCGCCGTGTCGCGGCAGCGACGGGGTGTCGCGGACGCGCCGCACTCCGTGTCTCCGGCCCTCGCCGCCGGCGGGCGCCCTCGTCAGTGGCCGGCGGCGGCCAGCACGCCTGCGAACGCCTGCGCGTCCACGTTGCCGCCCGTGAGCGGCAGCCCGACCACCTGGCCCGCGATCCGGTCCTGCTCCTGCAGCGCGGCGGCCAGGGCGGCGGCGCCCGCGCCCTCGGCCACGTTGTGCGTGTCGGCGAACAGCGCGCGCATGGCGGCGGCCACCTCGTCGTCGGTCACGCGCACCACGTGGTCCAGCCCGGGCGCGAGGATGGCCAGCGCCTCCGGGTCCGCCACGCGACAGGCCATGCCGTCGGCCAGCTGCGTGGAGACGGGCGCTTCCACCACGTGGCCGGCCGCGATCGATTCCGCATAGGTGGTGGCGTGGGCGCTCACCACGCCCACGATGCGCACGCCGTGCCCCAGCGCCCGCTTGGCGGCGAGTGCCGAGCAGGCGCCGGAGCCCTGGCCGATCGGCACGTAGGCCACGTCCATGTGCGGCACGGCGCGCAGGAATTCCCACCAGTAGGTCGCCACGCCGCGCAGCAGGTCGGCATGGAAGCTCGGCACCATGTGCGCGCCGCGCTCGTCCGCCAGCTGCATGGCGTGCTCGCGCGCTTCCTGGAAGTCCTGCCCGTGCTCGATGAGCGACACGCCCAAGGCGCGCATGGCGGCGTTCTTCTCCACCGAGTTGCCGTGCGGCACGACGATGGTGCAGGCCACGCCGTGGCGGCGCGCGGCCCAGCCCAGGCTCTGGCCGTGGTTGCCGCGGGTGGCGCTGATCACCTCGCGGGGCATCTCCCCGCGCCGGGCGAGCTGGTCGAAATACGTGAGGCCGCCGCGGATCTTGAACGCACCCACGGGGGTGTGGTTCTCGTGCTTGACCCAGCATTCGGCGCCCAGGCGCTCGCCGAGCAGTGCCCAGCGGTACTGCGGGGTGGGGGCGAAGTCGGCATAGACCACGTCCGCCGCGGCCTCGATGTCCGACAGGCTGGGCAGCGCGGCGTGGGGCCTGGCGGGTGCATCGAGCGCGGATTCGGGTAGCGCGGCGTTCATGGCGTGGCCTTTCTTTCGGTGAAGAGGATCTTGAGGGCGAGCACGCCGAGCACGGTGCCCATCAGGTAGCGCTGCGCGCGCACCCAGGCGGCGCTGCGGTGCAGGAAGCGGGCCACGCGCGCGGCGAACAGCACCAGCAGGGCATTGACCAGCGCGCTGATGCCGATCTGCAGCGCGCCCAGGGTGAAGGTCTGCGCGAGCCACTGGCCGCGTTCCGGGTGCAGGAACTGCGGGAAGAAGGAGACGTAGAACATGGCCACCTTGGGGTTCAGTGCGCTCGTGAGAAAGCCCATGAGGACCAGCTTGCGCGGCCCGTCGTGCGGCAGGTCGCGCGCCTCGAACGGTGCGCTGCCCCCGGGCTTCACGGCCTGCCACGCCATCCACAGCAGGTAGGCGGCGCCCGCGATGCGCAGCACGTCGAAGGCGAGCGGCACGGCCACCAGCAGCGCCGACAGCCCCAGCGCGGTGGCCAGCAGGTGCACGCCGAAGCCTGCGACCACGCCCGCGAGCGAGAGCAGCCCGGCGCGCGGCCCCTGCGTCAGGCTGCGCGAGACGCAATAGACCATGTTCGGGCCGGGCGTGAGCACGAGCACCAGCGCCGCGAAGGCGAAGAGCAGGAGTTCCTGCGGGGTGAATGCGAAGGCGGACGTCATGGGCGGCTCTCCTGGGAGTGGGACGTGCAGGTGACGGTATCGAGCGGCGTGGCGAAGGTGGCCGCGAGGCGCGGGGTGGAGGATCGGTCAGCCGGTCCGCGCAGCAGCCCGTGGACGCCCGCCGTGGCGCAGGCGCTTTGCAGCGCCGCGGCATCGGGGTGGGCCATCGCCAGCGATTCCAGGGTGATGCGCCACTCCACGGCGGAAGCCGGGTCCGTGGGGGCCGGGCTCACAGCAGCACCTGTCCGTCCACGCAGGTGATGGAGCCGCCCCCCACCCAGATGTTCTCGCCATCCTGTTCGACATGCACGCGGCCTGCGCGGCCCAGGGCGGTGCCCTGGCTGGCGATGTAGCGGGGCGGGGCCAGGTGGGCGCCGATCAGCCATTGCGCCAGGGCGGCGTTCAGGCTGCCGGTCACCGGGTCCTCGGCCAGGCCGTTGTTGCCGGGGAAGAAGGCGCGCACCTCGAAATCCGGCGCGTCCACCTCCCCGCCGGGGTGGCTGCCGATCACGCCCACCTTGCCGCGGGGGCCGACCACGCCGACGTCGAGCGCGCTCAGCACGGCCCCGTCGGGCCGCAGCGCGAGCACGGCCTCGGCCGAGGAGAGCATCACGCCGCGCCAGTTCGGGCCGTTGTCGCACCAGGCATGGCCCACGATGTCGGTGCGCGCCAGCCCCAGGCCGCGCGCGATGAGTTCCACGTCTGCCTCCGGCAGCGGGCCGCTCTTCTTGAGCGGCGGGGCCGCGAAGGCCAGCCGGCTGCCGTCCTGCCGCAGCGTGACCAGGCCCACGCCGCATTCCTGCACCACGCGTCCCGGGGCGCGAGGCCGGCCGCCGGCCTCCAGCCAGGCGTGGCAGTTGCCGAGCGTGGGATGGCCCGCGAACGGCAGCTCGCGGCCGGGGCAGAAGATGCGCACGCGGTAATCCGCCCCGGCCGCACGTCCCTCGTCCGTCGGGGGCAGCAGGAACGTGGCTTCGGACAGGTTGGTCCAGTTCGTGAAATGCTGCATCTCCTCGGTGGACAGGCCCTCGCCGTCGAGCACCACGGCCAGGGGGTTGCCGAGGTACGGGCGGCCGGTGAACACATCGACTTGCTTGAAGGGACGCTGGCGCATGGTGAACTCCTGTGGAAAAACGACGGACAAGGAAAAAACGGCAGGGCCGCCGGGCGGCATCCTGACCCGTGCGGGCGCAGCCCTCCCCCGGCGGCCATCCTGACCACCGTCGCATCGGGTGAAAGCAGCCGCCGCGGGCGGTATCAGGCGAGCGGCTGGTCCAGCACGCCCAGGCTGCCGCTGCGCGCGCGCAGCGCGTTGAACCAGCGTTCCAGGTGTGGACGGGCGGGCCGCTCCTGCGGCAGACCCCACCAGCGGTGGATTTCGCAGCCCACGGGGATGTCGGCCATCGTGAAACGGTCACCCGCCAGGTAGGCATGCCGCGCCAGGTGCGCGTCGAGCAGTTCCATCAGCGGCTCGGTGGCGGCCACGGAGCGGGCGATCGCCACCGGGTCGCGCTGCGCCGCGGGCGTGCGGATCCACTGCAGGAATGCGTCGCGGCCGGCCGGGTTGAAGGTGGTCTGCTGCCAGTCCATCCACTGTTCGGCCAGGAAGCGCGTGGGCAGGTCCTCGGGGTAGAGATCGCCCGGCGCATAGCGCGCGCAGAGGTAGCGCACGATGGTGTTCGACTCCCAGAGCGAGACGCCCTCGTCCTCGATGAGCGGCACCAGTCCGTTGGGGTTGAGCGACAGGAACTGCGGCTCGCGCACGAGCCCGAACTGGCCGCCCGCGTCGGTGCGCTGCAGTTCCAGCCCCAGCTCCTGCGCGGCCCAGAGGACCTTGCGCACGTTGATGGACGACACGCGTCCCCAGAGTCTCAGCATCGCGTCAGGCCTCTGCAGTCTGCGGCAGGCGCGCGCGGATGGCGGCGGCCAGCGCGGTGATGCCTTCCTGGATCTGCTGCGCGCTCGCGGTGACGAAGGACAGGCGCAGCGTGCGCGCGTCGGCATTGTCCGCATAGAAGGCCGCGCCGGGCACGAAGGCCACGTTGCGCTCCACGGCTTCGGGCAGCAGGTCCAGCGCGCTCATGCCTTCCGGCAGGCGCGCCCAGAGGAACATGCCGCCGTCGGGGCGGTTCCAGGTCACGCCGAGGCCCTGCATCTCGCGCTCCATGGCCGAGAGCATCGCGTCGCGCTGCTGCTTGTAGAGCGCGCGGATGGTGGGCACGTGGCGGTCCAGGAAACCGCCCTTCATCACCTCGGCCACCATGCGCTGGTTGAAGCCGGGCGTGTGCAGGTCGGCTGCCTGCTTGGCCTGCAGCAGCTTGGGGTAGAGGGCGCGCGGCGCCACCAGGAAGCCCAGGCGCAGGCCGGGGGCCAGCACCTTGGAGAACGAGCCCAGGTAGATGCAGCCTTCCGGGTTGCGGGCGGTAAGCGGCAGCGGCGGCGGCTGGTCGAACCAGAGGTCGCCGTAGGGGTTGTCCTCCACCAGCGGCAGGCCCAGCTCGGCGGCCTTGGCCGACAGCGCCAGGCGGCGTGCTTCGGTCATCGTGCGGCCCGTGGGGTTCTGGAAGTTGGGCAGCAGGTACATGAAGCGCGCGCGGTCCGCACCCGCGCCCACCTTGGCGGCCAGGTCGTCCACCAGCGGGCCTTCGTCGTCGCTCGCCACGCTGTGCACCTCGGGCTCCATGGGCGCGAAGGCCTGCAGGGCGCCGAGATAGGTCGGGGTTTCCACCAGTACGCGGCTGCCCGCGTCGATGAGCACCTTGGCCACCAGGTCGAGGCCCTGCTGCGAGCCGGTGGTGATCAGGATCTGGTCGGGCGACACGTTCCAGGGCAGGAAGTCGGCCACGGCCTCGCGCAGGGGCAGGTAGCCTTCGCTCGCGGCGTACTGCAGCGATGAGGCGCCGTCGTTGCCGAGCACCGCCGCGCAGGCCTGCGCGAAGTCATCGACCGGGAAGGTCTTGGGGGAGGGCAGTCCGCCCGCGAGGCTGATGATGCCGGGCTTCTCGGTCACTTTCAGGATCTCGCGGATCACCGAGGGGTTCATCTTCGCGGCGCGTTGGGCCAGGGTCCAGGTCGTCATGGAAAGCATCTCCTGCGGCAAGCCCGTGGAGGAAAGGGCCGTGCCTCGTTCGTGTCGTCGTTGTCGAAAAAAAGCCGTCGTGCGGCCAGTCGGCGGGGCAGGGGTGGGCCCCGCCAGGAAAAGAGCTTAACTGCGCGGCGGCCTCCCCGGTGCGGCACGTGCCGCCGGCAGGCCGCCGCGCTGCTGCCCCGAGGGGGCGCGCCGGCCGATGAGGACCGTGGCCATCACGGCGAGCCCGAAGCCCAGGCTGGCCGCGTCCAGCCGCTCGCCGAGCAGCGGCACGGCGAACAACATGCCCAGGAACGGCTGCACCAGTTGCACCTGGCTCACCCGCACGGTGCCTCCCAGGGCCAGGCCGCGGTACCAGGCGAAAAAGCCCAGCCACATGGAGAACACCGATACGTACGCCAGGGCTGCCCAGGCCGCGGGGGCCACGGAGGCCGCGGCATCCGGCGGGGGCGCGACGATCCAGGCCGCCGGCAGCGCCACGGGCAGCCCCATCACCAGCGCCCAGCAGATCACCGCGCCGGCCGGCATGCGTTGCGACAGGCGGCCGCCGAAACCGTAGCCCACGGCCGCGCAGAGCACGGCGGCGAGCAGCAGCAGATCGGCCGGATGCAGCGTCAGCCCGCCGCCCTCCGGGCGCCGCAGGGCGAAGGCCACCACCAGCGCGGTGCCCGCCAGCGCGCAGAGCCAGAAGCGCGCGGAGGGCCGCTGGCGGTGCAGCAATGCCCCTACCAGCGCGGTGGCCAGCGGCAGCAGGCCGATGACCACGCTCGCATGCACGGCCGCCACATGGCGCATGGCCAGCGAGGTCAGCAGCGGGAAGCCGAACACCACGCCGAGCGACGTGGCGGCGAGCGGCAGCC
This sequence comes from Paracidovorax cattleyae, assembly GCF_900104515.1. Taxonomy (GTDB): domain Bacteria; phylum Pseudomonadota; class Gammaproteobacteria; order Burkholderiales; family Burkholderiaceae_C; genus Paracidovorax; species Paracidovorax cattleyae. The sequence goes on along the minus strand of NZ_FNJL01000016.1, from coordinate 73,443 downwards.
AGTCTTCGCGGGCTGGCAGCGGCGCGCGCTGCGCCAGCAGCAGGGCCGCCGACAGCAGCCCCGCGATGGCGGCGCGGGCGATGGCCACGAACGCACCCGGCAACTGCGGCGCCTCGGCCGTGCCCACGGCCAGCCGCGTCATGGGCAGCGTGAACGCGAAGATCGCCACGCCCAGCAGGCCCCAGAGCAGGCCGCGCGTTTCGGCGGAGTGCGGCGCCGGGGGGCGCTGCGCAGCGGCTGCGGGCACGGCGCTCATGCCGTCACCATCCAGGCGGCAGTGGCCGCGAGTACCGCCGCCATGCCGCGGTTGAACCAGAGCAGGCGTGCGCCGCGGGCCAGCCACTGGCGCAGCAGCGCACCGGTGGCGGCGTAGAGGAAATTGCTCGCGAAGGCGAACACGATCATGACGGGCACCACCACCGCCAGGCGCGGCAGGCTGTCGGGCCGGCCGGCCACCCAACCCGCCACGATGGTGAGCGCCAGCAGCCAGGCCTTGATGTTCACGAGCTGCAGTGCGGCGCCGGACCAGAAGCCCACGTCCATGCGGGCCGCATCGGCATCGGCGAGCCGGCCGCTGCGCGAGAGCTTCCTGGCCAGCCACAGCAGGTAGGCGATGCCCACCGCCTTGATGCCGGTGCGCAGCGCCGGCGCGGCCGCCACCAGGCTGCCGATGCCCCCGGCGCACACCAGCAGCAGTGCCGACCAGCCCAGCGGCACCGCGCACACGAAGCGCATGGCCGGCCGCAGGCCGCGGTTGGCCGCGATGGCGGTGGACAGCGTGGTGTTCGGGCCGGGCGAGAAGCTCATGGCAGCCGCCAGGACCAGGAGAGCGGTGAATTCGACCAGGGGCATGGGAGCGGCGGAGTTGCGGGCGGGGCACGTTGCGGTTACGGGAACCACTGTAGGCATGATTCCGCTACAGTACCGATACAGACAGCTGCACAAGCTCATGAACTGTACCGGTGCGTTGAGCAACACAGTTTCCAGAAAGCCTTCCATGTTGACCCGCACGCCCGAACGCACCCTGACCGAGCAGCTCGCCGAGCGCTTCGCGGAACGCATCCGCAGCCGGCTGCTGCCCGTCGGCGCGCGGCTGCCGTCGGTGCGCGAATGCGCGCGGCAGCAGAGCGTGAGCACCCATACCGTGGTCGCCGCCTATGACCAGTTGCTGGCGCAGGGCCTCGTGGAGGCGCGGCGCCAGCGCGGGTTTTTCGTGCGCGATGCGGGGCAGCGGGCCACGCCCACGGTGTCGGGCGCCCCTGCCGGCGTACCCCCGGGGTCACCGGGCGGACCGGCCGCGGGAGCCTCGATCCTCGGCGCCGCCGCACTGCCGATGTCGGGCTCGCACATCAACGCCACCACCCTGATCCGCGGCATGTTCCACCAGGCCTCGTCCAAGCCCCAGCCGGGCGCCGGCGTGTTTCCGCCGGGCTGGCTGGAAGACGCGCGCTTCATGTTCGCCGCCGTGCGCCGCGTCACCGCGGGGCGTGCGCTGCAGGACGGCTCCCTGGCCTATGGCGAGCCCCGGGGCGACGCGGGACTGCGCGCGGCGCTCGCGTGGCGGCTGGCCGACCTCAGCGTGCCGGCGGAACCCGCGCAGATCATCACCACCATCGGCGCCACGCACGCCCTGGACATCGTGAGCCGCACCCTGCTGAAGGCCGGCGACCCGGTCATGGTGGAGGAGCCCGGCTGGTCGGTGGAGTTCGCGCGTCTCGATGCGCTGGGCATGCGCGTGCTGCCCGTGCCGCGCGGCCCCGAAGGGCCGGACCTGGACGTGATGGCGCGTTACTGCGAGGCCCATGCGCCCAAGCTGTTCGTGAGCGTGAGCGTGCTGCACAACCCCACCGGCTACAGCCTGTCGCCGGGGCATGCGCACCGCATCCTGCAGCTGTCCCACCGGCACGGCTTCCACATCGTCGAGGACGACACCTACGGTCACATCGCGCCCGACCATGCCACGCGCCTGTCCGCCCTGGACGGGCTGCGGCGCACCATCTACGTGAACGGTTTCGCCAAGATCCTCGCGCCCAACTGGCGGGTGGGCTACCTCGCCGCGCCCGATGGCCTGGTCGAGCGGCTGCTGGACACCAAGCTGCTGTCCACGCTTACCACGCCATCCATCCTCGAGAAGGCCCTGGCGCAGTGCATCGAGCAGGGCCAGTTGCGCCGCCACGCCGAGCGCATGCGCCTGCGCCTGGCCCAGGCGCGGGCACGCAGCGTGCAGATCGCGCTGGAGGCCGGGCAGCGCTTCGCGGCGGAGCCCGCGGGCATGTTCGGCTGGGTGGAGACGGGGGTGGACACCGACATGCTCGCCCAGCGCATGCTCGACGAGGGCTACCTCATCGCGCCCGGCGCGCTGTTCCACGCCACCCGCCGGCCCTGCACGCTCATGCGCATCAATTTCACGACCACGCAGGATCCGGGGTTCTGGAAGGTGTTCCAGCGCGCGGCCCGGGGGCTTTGACCAGGTTGCAGGCCTGCGTCCGCATCGGCATGACCAGGATCTCGGGAATGGGGAAGTCCAGCGAATTCCGGGCGACGATCTCACGCATGACCATCGGTACTTCGGAAGGCCTGAGCCGGAATTCACCCAGGTTCGCGTCGAAAAGAATGCACCGGCCGTCTGCCGCATGCGCGGCGATCGCATGATTGTTGGAACCCAGGTTTCCCAGCCACAGCAGATGCGAACTGCCGCGTTGGCTGAGGATGCCGGCGATTTCCGCCATGGCCGCTTCTTCGTTCTCGAGGATATCGATCGCCATGGTATTGCCGGCAGGCTCGACTCCCTGTGCCCGTGCCGTCTGCAGCAGCGGCTCTTTCCGGCGATGCGGGTCCTGGTCGCTGTGCTCCACCCTCTCCACGTATTGCTCGTGCAGCGAGATGATTTCCTGCGTCGAGCGGTCCAGCCGGGCCATCCTGGACGCGGCGTTGCCCTGTCCGCTGCTGACATCGTTCATCCACAACAGGCTGTAGATCACGCAGGCGCCCAGGTGATCCGGATCGACGCGTGACAGGGCGCTGGCCTGGTCGAATGCCGCAGAGCGCTTCGCTGCCCAGCCGGACGCTCCTGGCGCATAGGCGGGTTCATCGGCCCGAGGTTGCGATGCGCAGATTCCATGGATGACAGGTGACCGCCCGGGCATGGCAACGCAGGGGATTCGGCCATCGGCAGCACGCCTTGGCAACGCGTCCCATCTTGCATCGTGCGCCGGGAATTGTCGGGAGCGTTTTCTGTCCAAGGGTGCAGTGCCGCCGCGTGCCGTGGGGGGCATGGATGGGAGCGTCGCCGCCAATCCGCGAGAAGTCCGTGAACTTTCCATGTTTTGAAAGAAGAGAAATGCAATTGCACCCATCTTTCACGAAGCGCGCGGGCCATCAATCCCCCATGCGAACTCCTGCGTCGCCAAACGTAGCCCTGCTGCCGCAGAGCGGAGAAGGGAGGAGGTGTTTCACCGTCCAGCCGGCCGTTCCACCACCAGGTCCGAGATCACCCGCAGCAAACCCCGGTTGATTTCCTCCAGGTCCATCTCGTGCGTCTCGCACAGTTCGCGGATCGGGGCGGCATCCTCGGATTCGAGCGCGCACGCCATCTCCAGGCTGGGTGCATAGGGCCCCTGGTGCAGCACGGCCGCGTCGTAGATCCGCTCGGACAGCGGAAGGCGCCGCAGGACGGCGCCCAGCGGCTCGGACAGCAGCTCTCCCAGCTGCGACAGCAGCCCGCAGAGATAGACCTCGCGCCGCAGGTCGTTCTCCACCCCGGCGTCGAGCAGTCGCTCGGTCAGGTGCGCGCGGATCACCATGGACTCGCGGATGGGCTGCAGGTTGGGATCGGTGCTCGCATGCGGGAGCTGGTCGCCCAGCCAGCGCTGCAGCGATCCGTAGCCCATCATCACCAGTCCGCGTCGCAGCGAATCCACGCCCGTGCGCAGCCCCAGCGCAGCGGAGTTGGTATAGACCATGAACCGGTAGGCGAGCAGGGGGTCTTCGCCGAGGATCTGCTCGAAGGCCTCCAGCGACTGCTCCGCGTCGATGGCGCGCATCAGCTTGTGCACGGTCTCGTGGGCGGGCTGCAGTTGCTGGTGGCGCAGGCTGTAGAGCACATCCTCCGACGGCCAGCCGGCGATGGCGAGCGCGCCGTGCCGGTCCAGGCAGTGCTCCATGAGCGGGCGGCTCGCGATGTTCTCGTAAATCTGGCCCGCGATCACCGGGCTGGGCTGGGCGGGGGCGCCGCGGATCGGGCCACCGGCCGCGCGCAGCGCCGCCATGGCGTCGCTGGCGGACAGCGACAGCAGGCTGTTGTCGAAACAGGCCGCGATCTCCCCCGGCGGCAAGCGGTCCAGCGACCCGCGCCAGACCAGCTTCAGGCCGCGCTGGTGCGCCGTGCGCACGTGCTCGAGGACGCCGGCATCGGCCAGCCATGCATCGGGCACGCTGATCCAGGGCGATCCGCGCGGCGCCTGGGCGAGCAGGTCGATGAGCAACTGGGGGCTCTGCGGCGACAGCAGCAGGGGAGGGGAGCTCGCGCTCCAGAGCTCCTGCAGCGTGCGCAGCAGATGCGGTGCATCGACCATGGCTTCGCCGGCGTTGTGCACGTGCAGTTGCACGGCCGTGAGCCGGCGCGCGGCGTTCCAGAGGGGACGGTAGCCCAGGATCAGGCTGCCGAGGACGGATTGGACCATGTTGGGCTTTGCGGGGGCGGGCCGGCGGAGGAGGCCGGGCCCGATGCCCCGCGTGTCTCGCTTCTGCTTAGCCGATGTAGTTGAACAGCGACAGCTTCTGCACCTGGGCATAGGACTGCAGCGCTGCCTGGTAGCCGGTCTGGTTGTTCTGGAAATCGGAGATGCCCTTGATCATATCGAGATCCTCGGCACGCGAGCGGTCCGCCTCGAGCTGCACCGAGCGCTTGTCCTGGTCGCCCGTGATGCGGTCGGCGCGGTTGAGCAGTTCTCCGGCATAGCCGCGCATGTTGTGGATGCGCTCCATGCCGATGTCGATATTGTTCAGCGCCTGGCCCACGGCCTGCGCGGCCGCATTGCTGTTGCCGGCGCTGCCGATGTCGCGGACCGCCTGGTCGATGGTGCTGAAGATGCTGGCGCTGGGCTTGAGCGTGACGGTATCGCCGTTCGCCGGCGAGAAGTTGTAGGTGCCGTCGGACTGCTTCGTGGGCGTGCCGGTGATGTTGAAGCTCACGCCCGGAATGCCGCTCACCGCGATCGACACGGGCTTGTCGGACGGGAAGTCGGGCACCGTGACCGGCGCGGACGACACGCCCGTGGTCGTGTTGGTGATGGTGTAGGTGGCCGTGGTGGTGCCTGCCGTCGCGCCGGGGCCCACGCCGCTGAAAACGATCTGGTAGTCGTCGCCCGTGACCTGGGACGTATTCACCGGCTTCACGCCGTCCGTCACCAGCAGGCGGCCCGAAGGGATGTCGCTCACCGAGGCCGTATAGACGCCGTCGCGCTTGGGCTGGAACATGAAGGCCGACTCGCCGTCCAGCGACAGGGGCAGCGAGGTGGCCGAGCCGGAGGCCTGGCCCGGCTGGCCGGTGAAGCTGTAGTCGGGGGTGCCGGTCTGCGGGCCCAGGAACGGAGAGAGTGCGCTGCCCAGCGCGCCCAGCAGCGGCAGCCCGTTCGTGTCCTTGCGGTTGACCAGGTCGGAGAGCTGCTCGCGCAGGCCCTGCACCTGGTTCATCATGGTCTTGCGGTCTTCCGGCTTGAGCGATCCGCCGCCTGCGTTCACGATGAGCTGGCGCAGTTCCTGCACGATGTCCACCGCCTGCCCAAGCGTGGATTCGGCCTGCGTGACGGTGTTGCGCGCATTCTCCAGCGCGCGCTGCTCGCTCTGCACGCGCGAGAGGCGCGTGATGGCGCGCTCCGCCTGGGCCGCGGCGACCGGGTCGTCGCTGGCACGCACCACGCGCTTGCCCGAGGTCAGGTTCTCCTGCAGGTTGGACAGCGCGGTCTGGCGCTGCGACAGGTTGCGCAGCGCGTTGTCGTACTGGTTGGCGGAGGCGGTGCGGTAGAAGGTGCTCATGGCGATCTCCGGAAGGCCGGTGCGGCGCGGGCGGCGTCAGCGGCCCATCGTCTGGATCAGGTTGTCGAAAATGTTCTGCGCGATCTGCAGCACCTTGGCGGAGGCCTGGTACGCCTGCTGGTACTGGATCAGCTTGGCGGCTTCCTCGTCCAGGTTCACGCCCGAGACGGCGGTGCGGTCGCGTTCGAGGTTGGTGGAAATGGTGGCGGAGACATCCGAGGCGTACTTGGCGTTCTGCGTGCGCGTGCCCACCTGGGCCATCAGGCCGGCATAGCCGTCGCTCAGGGTGGCGTCGTCGAACATCTTCACGTCGGCCAGCGCGTCCATCGCCGAGGCATTGCCCGCGTTGCGCTTGTACGCATCGCCGTACTGCGGATCGAGCGAGTTGCCCACCTTCACCGTGTCGCCCGTGCCCGGCGTGCCCTTCAGCGTGATCTGCCAGCCGTCGATGGTGATGGGCTGGCCGGGCGTGTAGGCGAGCCCGGTGGTGCCCGAGGCCGGCGAGGTCGATCCCGTCACCCCGTAGGTGGACGGCGGGCCCGCGTCGAACGTCAGGGTCACGCCCCCCGGGGTCGGTGGCAGCGTGTAGGGGTTGGAGGCAGCCTGGACGGAGCTCAGCTGCAGCGAGCCGTTGTTTGTCGTGCCCATGGAGGCGTTGACGGGGCTTGCGGCGGCGAGGTCGCGCGGCGACAGCACCTTGGCCTGGATGTTCAGCGCCGTGCTGCTGAAGGGCTTGAAGAGCACCCGCTCTCCGGCGGCGCCCGCGGCCGTCATATTGAAGTTGAGCCCGTCGATCTGCTGCCCCGCGAGGTTCGTGAGGTCGGTGAAGGCCGTGGCTTTGCCGTCGGACAGGCGCACCACCTGGCCCGCGGGCGGCGTGGTGAAGCGCACTTCGTAGTCCGAGGCGGCGAACTGGGTGGCATCGGAGAACGACACATTCCCCGCCGCCGAGCCGCTGGTATAGCCGGGCATGCTGGTGGGTACCGAGAACAGGTCCTTGCCGGGCTGGCCGTCCAGTGTGATGCCGAGCTTGTGCTGGGCATTCATCGTCATGCCGATGGCCTGCGCCATGCGGCCCAGCAGGTTGCGGCCCTCGGCGAGGTCGGTGTTGTGGAAGCGCAGCAGCCCCGAGAGTTCCCCCCCCGCGAGCATGCTGTCGTCCAGTTCGATGGGCTTGGTGCCGGGCGGGCTGAAGTACACCTTCAACTGGCCGCTGCCCGGGAACTGGCTCGACTCCTGCACATCCAGCGGCGTGGCCGTGGTGCCCAGCACGAGCGGCTGGCTGCCGGCCACGAACAGCCCCACCGTGCCGTCGTCAGCGGCCACCTGGGTGGTCTGCACGTACTGGTTGATCTGGCGGATGATCTGGTCGCGCTGGTCCAGCAGGTCGTTGGGCGTCTGCCCGTTGCCCTTCACGCGCGCGATCTGCTCGTTCACGCTCGCCATCTGCTTGGCCAGGCTGTTGATCGCGTTCACGTCGCCCGTGAGCTGCTCCTTCACCGTGTACTGGATCTCGTTCACGCGCTCGGCCGCCGAGCGCATGCGCGCGGCAGTCTCGTCCATGCGGGTGGTGGTGACGGTGCGCGCGGTCATGTCCGTCGGCGAGGCCACCACGTCCTTGAAGGAGTTGAGCATGTCGGTGATCGCGGCGCCGAGCCCGCTGGTGCCTCCGCTGAACACGTCCTGCAGTTGCGACAGCCGCTCCGCGCGCGTCTTGTCGGCCGACTGGGCGGAATCCGCCGCCGCGGCCTGCCGCGTCAGCAATTCGTTCTGGTTGCGCAGGATGGTCTGCACGTCCACACCCTGGCCGATGTAGCCGCCACCGGTGAATTGGCCCTGCACGGTCTGCAGCGACAGCGTCTGCCGCGAGTAGCCCGCGGTATTGACGTTGGCAATGTTGTGCCCGGTGGTCTGCAGGGCCACCTGGTTGGCGAGGAGGGCGCGCGCGCCGACGTTGAGCAGACTCATGTGCGTTCACCCGCCTTCATGCCGAGGGCCCCACCCGCAGCGTGCTGTGGATGGCCCGGCTCAGCTTGTGCGCGTATTCGGGGTCCGTGGCGTAGCCCGCCTTCTGCAGCTCGGCCGCATAGGCCACGGCCGAATGCGTCTTGCTGCGGGCCTTTTCATAGCGCGGGTTGTCGTTGATGAGGCGCGCGTAGTCCTTGAAGGAGTCCTCGTAGGAATCGTAGGCGCGGAACTTGGCCGTCACCTTGCGCGGCGTGCCGTCGATGTACTCGGTGGTGGTCACCTCCGCCACCTTGCCCGTCCAGCCCTTGCCGGCCTTGATGCCGAACAGGTTGAAGGAGTTGCTGCCGTCCTTGCTGCGGATCTCGCTGCGGCCCCAACCGGTCTCGTGCCCGGCCTGGCCGAGCATGAAGCTCGCGGGGATGCCGCTTTCCTGCGACACGCGCTCGGCCGCGTCGCGGTGGTGCTGCACGAAGCCGTCGCGGCCCTTGGGAGCCGGTGCGTAGGCGCTGGCCGCCGCGGCGGCGCGCGCGGACTGCTGTGGCTGCAGGCTCAGCGTGGACGGCGGGGAAAACGTGGGCGCGGCTTCCTGGCCGCCGCCGATCTGGCGCGTGAGCTGGCGCTGGATGGCTTCCGACAGCCCGCCCTGCAGGCCCGACATCTGCACCGAGAACTGCTGGTCCAGCATGTCCTGGCCCAGGTTGCCCTGCTCACCTTCCATCAGGCCGGACTTCATCGTCGCTTCGCGCATGCTCTTGATCATCTCGCGCATGAAGAGCGACTCGAACTGCTTGGCCGCTTCCTTCGCGGCCTTCGGGTCGTTCTGCCCGGCCTGGAACTTCAATGCATCCAGCGAGCGCGCATCCACCGCCAGCGCATTCGAGGCCGTGGCGGGGGCGGAGGAGGACAGGCTGAGCGACATGGCGGTCTCCCGGCGGTCAGGCGGTGGCGGACGGGGCGGCCATCAGATGACCTCCAGTTCGGCATTGAGCGCGCCCGCAGCCTTGATGGCCTGCAGGATGGCCAGCAGGTCCTGCGGCGTGGCGCCCAGCGTGTTGAGCGCGCGCACCACGTCGGCGAGCTGCGGCGACGGCGGCATCTGGATGATGTTGCCAGGCTCCTGCTTGATCGCGATGTCGCTCTTCTGCGCGACCACGGTCTGGCCCTGCGACAGCGGGTTGGGCTGGCTGATCACCGGCGTGGAACTGATCGTGATCGACAGGTTGCCGTGCGCGATCGCGCAGGGGCCCAGCGTAACGGCCTGGTTGAGCACGATCGAGCCGGTGCGCGCGTTGATGACGACCTTGGCGGACGGCGTGGCGTCGGCCACCGGCAGTTCCTCCAGGTCGGCGATGAAGTTCACCCGCCCGCCCGGATCCTGCGGTGCGCGCACCTGCACCGTGCGTCCATCCAGCGCGGTGGCGATGGACGCCCCCTTGCCGAGCTTGTCGTTGATGGCCTGCGCCACCTTGCGCGCGGTCTGGAAATCCGAGGCATTGAGGCCCAGGTTGATGGTGTCCCCGTCGTGCAGCGGCGTGGGCACAGACCGCTCCACCTGCGCGCCCTCCGGAATGCGGCCCGCGCTCAGGTGGTTGATCTGCACCTTGCTGCCACCGGCTGCGGCGCCTGCGCCACCGACCACCAGGTTGCCCTGTGCCAGCGCATAGATCTCACCGTCGGCGCCGCGCAGCGGCGTGGCGATCAGCGTGCCGCCCTTGAGCGACTTGGCATTGCCCATGGAGGACACGTTCACGTCGATGAACTGCCCGGGCTGGGCGAACGCCGGCAACTGCGCCGTCACGATCACCGTGGCCACGTTCTTGAGCTGCGGCGCTGCCGTGCCGGGCGGCAGGCTGATGCCCATCTGCTGCAGGTAGTTGGTCAGCGCCTGTGTGGTGATGGGCATCTGCGTCGTCTGGTCGCCCGTGCCGTCCAGGCCCACGACCAGGCCGTAGCCCGTCAACTGGTTGCTGCGCACCCCCTGCACGGCCGCCACTTCCTTGATGCGCAGCGCGTGCGCGGGCGCCACCGCCCCCAGCAGGGCGATCGCGGCGAGGCCGTGCGCGAGCCCCAGCCGCAGGGCGGCCCGGTGCACGCGTGCGAGGAAGGAGGGGGGGGCAGGAGACTTCATGGCACCGATTGTGGGATCGGAGGGCCCCGGGGGATGGAGGGAAAAGGCGCCGGATCACCCGCTTTCTTGGCTGGATGCCAGGCGGGCAGAACACCTTGCAGTGTGAGATTTTCTCGTGAAATCTAAACGATCATTTATTTTTTATTGCTTGTTGAATTGAATGATGCAAATCGCAGCGAGCATTTCTATTCCAAGCTTGAATTGCGCTCAGCGCAGATAAAATCTAAGCAATCACTTCTATTGGAGTGCTCCATGAAGAACTATTTGATCAACAATGTTGGCGACATTGGCCAAGTCATCCGTGCCGCACGCAAAGCCCATGGCGTCCGCCAGGACGACTTGGCTGGCAGTGCGGGAGTGAGCCATGTCTATATGCGCGATCTGGAACATGGGAAAGAAACCGTTCAGATGGGCCGCGCGCTGAAGGTCTTGAAGGAATTAGGCGTCAGGTTCACGTTAGAGATGCCTGATGATGTCCATGAGCGGCTGATGAGGGATCAGGAGAAGGCGGCATTGCTGAAAGCGAAGCGCGCTCTTTTTGAGAGTCATGAGCTGTCTCCGGGTGCCATTGGGCCGGTAAGGTCTGCCAGGGTAGAACGCAAGTGAGCCAACGCACCTTGGCCGTGCTCATCAACGGCGAATGGATGGGCGACCTGACCGACCAGAACAACCTCTGGGGCTTCCAGTACGCAGCCAGTTGGCTGTCCCGTCCCCAGCCCTATCCGCTGTCTCCCTTTTTGCCGCTGGGCCGGGAGCCGCTACTGGATGGCGCAACGGTCCGGCCGGTGCAGTGGTTCTTCGACAATCTCCTGCCGGAAGAGACGCTGCGCACCATGATCGGCAGGGAAGAAGGTGTTCCGGCAGAGGACGCCTTCGGGCTGCTCGAGCGGCTCGGGGCCGAGTCGGCCGGGGCTCTGGTGCTGCAACCCCACGGTGCTGAAGACGCGGTGCAGGGTACGCAGGAACTCCGCTATGAGGTTCTGTCCGCGCGCATCCGCAAGCTGCCTGCGGCCTCCCTTCATCGGCAGGCCCCCAAGCGCATGTCGCTGGCGGGTGCGCAGCACAAGATGGTCGTTTGCTTCGATCCCGCGACGGGCGGGCTGGCCGAACCTTTGAAGGGAAGCGCCTCTACGCACATCCTCAAGCCCGACTCTACGGCAGTCGGGTATCCACGCTCAGTGGTGAACGAAACCTTCACGATGCGTCTGGCGGCCATGCTGGGCGTGAAGGTGCCCTCGGTATGGCGTCTCTATGTTCCCGAGCCCGTGTACATCATCGAGCGCTTCGATCGCATCCGCGGAGCGGACGGCCGACCGCTGCGTGTGCATGCAGTGGATGGCAGCCAGGCATTGAACGAAAGCGGGCACAACAAGTACGCGAGCGCAACCTTTCCCGCGTTGCTGCGGCTTATCGGGCTGTGCTTGAACAAGGCCGTGGCGAGACTGGAGATATTCCGCTGGATCCTGTTCAATACCCTGGTCGGCAACTCGGATTGCCACCTGAAGAACATCTCATTCCTCATCGATTCGGAAGGCATGCGCGTGGCGCCCTTCTACGACCTGCTCTGCACGGCGGTCTACCACACGCCGGCTTTGGCGGACGAGCCGTCCATGAGGGTATGGCCCGAAGAAACCCTGGCCATGCCGGTGGCCGGCGCAGCGAATTTCTGCGAGGTCACGCAGGAAAAATTGGTGGCCACCGGGATGGAACTGGGCCTCGGCAAAGGCACGGCGGTCCGGGAAACCGCCAGGATGATCGCGCGATTGCCGGATGCCGCGGACGGACTGATCGAGCGCATGACGGAAGAATATGGAGCCATGCCAATCGTTCAGATCCCGTCCGAAACCCGGGCAGCCGAGTTGCACCTGCTGCGTGCGATACGCCATGTGGTGATCGCAGACATGCTGAGGTTCGTGCGGTAGCCTGGCCTTTGCACGCGGCCGGACTACGCACCTCGGAATCTCAGAACGGCGCCACCGAATTGAACGCCCGCGCCAGCCACCCCATGGCCTGCGCCTCGGCCGGAGAGCCTCTGCCGCGCGACTGCACGCGGGCATTCGCCACCAGGGTGGAGCTGACCACGCTGCCCGGCTGCAGCGAGCGCGGGTCCACGGTGCCCGAGAAGCGCAGCACGTCCACGTTCTCGGCCACGCCGATCTGCTTTTCGCCCGCGATCACGAGGTGGCCGTTGGGCAGCACGTCCACGACCGTGGTGGTGATGGTGCCGGTGAAGGTGTTGGTGCTCTGCAGGTCGCCCTTGCCCTCGAAGTTGTTGGTGCTGTTGCCGCCCAGCTTCAGCTTGCCGATGTCGCTCGCGCCGATGAAGGGGAACGCGGTCACGCCGGCCGTGTTGGCGGCCGTGCGGTCCACCTTGGAGCTGGATTTCTGCGATGCGGAGATCGTCTCCACGATCTGGATGGTGACGATATCGCCCACGAGCCGCGCGCGGCGGTCCTCGAACGCCGGCCGGTAGCTGGCTGTATGGAAGAGGCTGCCGGTGGCCGGCCCGGTCGCGCGGGGAACCGCCTGCACGGCGATCGGCGCCTGGGTGGGCGGCATGTCGATCGGCGGCGGCGGGTTGACGGACGCGCAGCCCGTGGCGGCCAGCAGGGCGGCTACGGCGGCAAGGCGCAGCGGCGCGGCGTGCAGGAAGGAGGAGGAAGCGGTGTGCGGCATGGTCGGTGTCCCGGCGGTCGTCAGGAAGGGGAGGGCGCGCATCACAGCTGCGCGAGCTTGGCCAGCATCTGGTCGGATGTCTGGATGGCCTTGGAATTCATTTCGTAGGCGCGCTGGGTCTGGATCATGGACACCAGCTCTTCCACCACGTTCACGTTGGATGTTTCGAGGAAGCCCTGGCGGATGATGCCCAGGCCGTTGGTGCCGGGCGTGCCCTGCTGGGGCTGGCCCGAGGCTGCGGATTCCTTGAACAGGTTCTGCCCGATCGGCTCCAGGCCGGCCGAGTTGATGAAGCTCGCCATGCCCAGGGTGCCGATCTGCTGCGGTGCGGTCGTGCCCGGCACGGTGGCCGAGACGATGCCGTCCGTGCTGATGCTGATGCCCGTGGCGTTGGCCGGCACGGTGATGCCGTTGGCCACGGGCAGGCCGCTGGACGTGACCAGGCGCCCCTGGGAGTCGAGCTGGAACGACCCGTCGCGCGTGTAGCCCGTGGTGCCGTCCGGCATCGTCACCTGGAAAAAGCCGTTGCCGTTGATGGCCACGTCCAGGTTGTTGTTGGACTGCGCCAGGCTGCCCTGCGTGAAGTTGCGGCTGGTGGCCACCGTGCGCACACCCAGGCCCAGGTGCAGGCCGGTCGGCAGCTGGTTCTGCTCGGTGGTCTGCGCGCCCACCTGGCGCAGGTTCTGGTAGATCAGGTCCTCGAACACCGCGTTGTTGCGCTTGTAGCCGGTGGTGGAGACGTTGGCGAGGTTGTGGGAGATCACGTCCAGCTGCGTTTGCTGGGCGGACATGCCGGTCTTGGCGATCCAGAGCGAGTTGATCATGGCGGTTCCTCGGGGAATGCGTGCTTGTCTTGGCTTGGCGTGCGGGGTGGCGTCGGCGCGGGCTTCAGCCGTTCAGGTTGAGCAGCTGGGCAGCCGTCTTGTCGTTGGCCTCGGCCGTCTGCAGCAACCGCATCTGGGCCTCGAACTGCCGGGAGGCGGCGATCATGCCGACCATGCTTTCCACGGCGTTCACGTTGGAGCCTTCCAGAGCGCCGGACAGAAGCCGCGCGTTCGGGTCATTGGGCATCGGGTCGCCCGATGCAGGGCGGAAAAGGGCGTCGTCGCCCCGCTTGAGCGGGTCTTCCGGCGTCGGAGTGGCGAGCTTCAGCCTTCCGATCGGCGTGGCCTGCTGGCCCGCGACGCGCGCGGTCAGGGTGCCGTCCGAGCCCAGGGTCACGTCGGCGCCGGGCGGCACATCGATCGGGCCGCCGCCGTCCGACAGCACGGTAAGCCCGTTGGAGGTGCGCAGCTGGCCCTCCGCGTTCACTTCGAAGCTGCCGTTGCGGGTGTAGGCCTCGGTACCGTCCAATCCCTGCACCGCGAACCATGCGTTGCCCACCGCCATCGCATCCAGGTTGCGGCCGGTGCGCTGCACGGGGCCGGGCGTTTCCACATGGCCGGAGGTGGCCTCCAGCGCGAACACGCGGGTCTTGGAGCCGTCGCCCTGCACGGGCACCGAGCGGAAGGTGGACATCTCCGCGCGGAAGCCGTTGGTGGAGGCGTTCGCGAGGTTGTTGGCCAGCACCGCCTGCCGTTGCGCGGCGGCACTGGCGCCCGTCATGGAGGTGTAGATGATGTGGTCCATCGCTCGGCCTGCAGGAAGGTGGGGGTTCGGAGTTCAGTGGCGGATCAGCCGGATCGGGCCGTCAGCGCAGGTTCACCAGCGTGGACATCACCTGGTCCTGCGTCTTGATGGTCTGGGCGTTGGCCTGGTAGGCGCGCTGGGCGGTCATCATGCCCACCAGCTCGGCCGTGAGGTCCACGTTGGAATCCTCCAGTGCGCCGGAGCGCAGCCCGCCGAACTTGCCTTCGGTGGGCGTGCCCAGCACCGGCTGGCCCGACTCGAACGTCTCCACCCAGTTGTTGCTGCCCACCGAAGCCAGCCCCTGCGTATTGCGGAAGCTGGCCAGAGCCACCTGGCCTTCTGCGCGCGTCACGCCGTTGGAGTAGCGCGTCATCACCGTGCCGTTGTTCTCGATGCTGATGCCCGTGAGTTCGCCGGCCGTGTAGCCGTCCTGCGACAGGTTGGACACCGCGAACGCCTTGCCGTATTGCGACACGCCGTCGAGCTTGATGTTCACCGTGTAGTCGGCCAGACCGTTCGGGTTGGGCGGGGTGGGCTTTACGGTGAGCGGCATCTGGAAGCCGGTTTCCGGTGCGGTGGCGGTCGGCGAGATGATCTTGCCGCTGTCGTCGAACTTGATCTGGCCGATCGGCGTGGCCACCACCGGCGGCGTGGCCGTGGCGTCGTCGAGCTTGTCGTACACGTCCCAGGTGTTGGCGCCGTTCTTCTGGAAGTATAGGCTCACCGGCTTGGCCACGCCCTGGCTGTCGTACACGTTGATCGACGTGCCGTAGGTGGAACGCGGCGTGGCGGGCACGGGTGGCGTGGCCGTGGAGTCGCCGGCGGCATCGGGCGCGCGGGCGTCGAGGTTGAACTCCGCCGTGATCGCCGTGGTCTGCTTGGCGGGAATCGGCTTGGATGTGGGGAAGGACAGCGGCGCGGCGTTGCTCGCCGTGCGCTTGCCCGTGGTCGGGTCCAGCGCGTAGCCCATGACCTGCGCCTTGGTGTTGGTCACCAGCTGGCCGTTGCTGTCGAGCTTGAAGTTGCCGGCACGGGTGTAGGCGCGCGAGCCGTCGGGCTGCTGCAGCGTGAAGAAGCCGTCGCCGTTGATCGCCACGTCCAGGCTGTTGCCGGTGACGGAAACGTTGCCCTGGTTGAACTGCTGCGACACCGCCGACAGCTCCACCCCGATGCCGGCATTGGTGCCGCCCGCGGAGCCGATGGCATTGGCCACCATCTCTGCGAATTCGGCGCGCGACGCCTTGAAGCCGACGGTGCCGGAGTTGGCCACGTTGTGGCCGATCACGTCCAGGTTCTTGCTGGCGGCGTTGAGGCCGGACAGGCCTTGCTGGAAGCTCATGGTGCTCTCCTCGGGGACGAAAAAGGGGTGTTGTCTTGCGGAATGCGCGAGGCCGTCAGAGCACCGCGCGGATGTTGCTGTAGTTCACGGTGCTGCCCGTGTCCAGGTTCAGCGTGAGGGCGCCGGCATTGGAGCCCGTGCCCACCACCTTGGCCTGCATGAGCGGCGTCGCCTCGACGGCGCCGTCCTTGGTGGACGCGACCACGCGGAAGCTCAGGTCGCTGGGGGTACCGCTGTACTTGCTGCCGTCCCATGTGAAGTCGTGGCGGCCCGCCGCGCTCGCGCCCACGTCCACCGTATCGACCACCTGGCCACCCGGCGTGACGACTTCCACCTTGACGTCGGTGGCGGCGCTCTTGAGGTCGAAGGAGCCCGTGCCGGTGCTGTCCTTGAAGGTCATCTTGGAGCCCTCGGTCAGCACGCTGCGGCCGATCATCATCGTGCCCTGCAGGGTCTGCATGGTCGTGAACTGTTCGGCCATGGTCTGCATGCTCAGGTTGAGCTGCTGGATGCCGGTCACCGTGTTGATCTGCGCCATCTGCGAAGTCATCTGGGCGTTGTCCAGCGGATTCATCGGATCCTGGTTGTTGAGCTGCGCCACCAGCAGCTTCAGGAAACGGTCCTGCGCGGCGGCCGGATCGGTGGCGGAGTTCGAGCTGGAGCTCGTATTCACGGTGGCCGTGGAGCCGATGGGATTGAGAATCATGGTGCGGTCCTTCGGGAAGGAGTTACTGGCCCATCTGCAGCGTCTTGAGCAGCAGCGACTTGGTGGTGTTGAGAACCTCGACGTTGTTCTGGTAGGAGCGCGAGGCCGAGATCATGTTGACCATCTCTTCCACCGGATTCACGTTGGAGTGCGTGACGTAGCCTTCCGCGTCGGCCTGCGGATGGGTGGGATCGAGCACGCGCTTGCCGGGCGCCTGGCTTTCGGTGATGGAGCTCACGCGCACGCCGGCCGAGCTCTCGTCGCCCATGGGCGCGGTCTGGAAGACCACCTGCCGGGCCTTGTAGGACTGGCCGTCGGGGCCGGCCACGGCATCCACGTTGGCGAGGTTGCTGGCCACGACGTTGAGGCGCTGCGCCTGCGCGCTGATCGCGCTGCCGGACACGCCGAAGATCGAGAACATGGACATGGCGGGGGTCGCTTTCCTGGTGCGTTGCGGGCGGCGAAGGCGTGCGGGTGCCCTCACTGGCCCTGGATCGCGCTCAGCATGGTGCGCGCGTTGCCGTTGATGAAGCGCAGCGTGGCCTCGTAGCGCACGGCGTTGTCGGCGAACGCGGCCCGCTCGCGGTCCAGGTCCACCGTGTTGTTGTCCAGGCTCGGCTGGGTCTGCACCGTGTAGCCCAGGGAGCCGGGCGCGCCGCTGCCCGTGGTGGCGCCGGGCAGGGGGATGTGGCGCGGATCGGTCGCGCTCTGCTGGCGCTGGAGGGCGCGCTCCACCGCGTTGAACGAGGCGCCCGTTCCCTGGCCGGTGGCGTCGCGCAGTGCATCGGCGAAATTGAAGTCGCGCGCCACGTACCCGGGGGTGTCGGCATTGGCGATGTTGCTCGCGATCGCGCGCTGTCTCTCGGCACGCAGCATGAGCGCGTTGCCGTGGAAATCCAGCCTTTCGGTCAACTTGTCGAGCATGGGGCACCTTGCGGAAAACAGGGAATCGGAAGCCGTCGCGGGGCACGGGGCCACGGGTTTTCGGCGTGGTCCGATTATGGAAACGGACCCTTTTTTCTAAAGCGCGAAGAACGCGGGGATTGGCGCGCAGTTCGGTCCATCGCCGGCGGCTCCACGCCCTAGAGTCCAGGTTGTGCAATGGCCCCCGGACTGCCCCGTCCGGGCGGCCCCGTCCATCGCCGCAGCCCGGCTGCCAGGAGGCCCCCATGTCCCCCCATTCCCATCTGCCGAATTCCCGCCCCGCCGCCTCGCGCCGCACCCGCGTGCTGGCCCGCATGGCCGGCGCCGCGCTGCTGGCCTGGAGCGCCGCCGCGGCCGTGCAGGCCCAGGGCGCACCCGCCGCGGACGCCACGGCCGACCTGGGCTCCATCACCCAGCGCTGGCTCGACGATGCCCTGCAGCGCAGCCAGGTGTCGGGCGCCTCCATGCCGCTGCGCATGGAAGTGAGCGTGGGCCAGCTCGATTCGCGGCTGCGCCTCGCGCCCTGCGCCCGGGTGGAGCCCTACCTTCCCGCCGGCTCCCGGCTCTGGGGCCGCACGCGGCTGGGCCTGCGCTGCGTCGAGGGGGCCACGGCGTGGAATGTCTTCCTGCCCGTCACCGTCAAGGCCTACGGCCCTGCCTGGGTGCTGACCGGCAACGTGGCCTCCGGTGCCGTGCTGACCGAGGCCGATGCCACCCAGGCCGAAGTGGACTGGGCGGCCGAGACGACCGCCATCGTGGCCAACCCGGAAAACTGGGTCGGGCAGGTGGCGTCGCGCCCGCTCATGGCCGGGCAGGCACTGCGCCAGCACATGGTGAAGGCGCCGATGGCCTTCCGTGCCGGCGCCCCGGTGCGGGTCGTTGCCCAGGGGCGCGGCTATTCGGTAACATCTGCGGGGCAGGCCGTCACGGCAGGCTCGATCGGAGAGACTGTGCGTGTCCGCATGGACAATGGCCGGGTCATCGCGGGCATTGTTTCCAACGATGGAACGGTCGAGGTCGGTTTGTGACATCAGTTTCCGAATAAAAGCCTAAAGTCCGCGCTCCGATGGTCGAAAACATTGCTACTGTGCCCCACATCGAACGGGGTGGGAGAGTGCGATGAAGATCAGTCAAAACCCGGAATTGCCGAATGCGCTGACGCAGCAGGTCCAGGCTGCCAAGCAACAGGCCAAGGCGGCCGCCCCGGCGCCCGCCGCCGAAGAGGCCGCCAAGACCGCAACCACGGTCGCCGCCGCGGGCGGAACGCCCGTGACGTTCTCCAGTGCCGCCAAGGCGCTGGACCCGTCGCTGCGCAGCAGCGCGGATTTCGACGCCAACAAGGTCAAGGCCGTGCGCGCGGCCATCGAGAAGGGCACCTTCACGGTCGATGCCGATGCCATCGCCGACAAGCTGCTCTCGAACGCCCAGGAAATCATCGCCCACTCTCCCAAGAGCCACTGACCCGGCCCTTGTCCCGGCGCGGCCGTAGCGCACACGGTCCGCGTCCTGCATGGGCCGGTCGGCACAGGACCGACCCATGCACCACTCTCCCGCTTCACCTTCTTCCCCCCGCTCGCCCGAAGCCCTGCTCGGCACCGTCGAGTCGCTCCTGGCCGACGTGGGGGCCCTGCTCCTGCAGGCGGATGCTCCCGCGCTGGAGCACCGTGCCCCGCTGCTGCAGCAGGCAGCGCTCGACCTGTCCCGCTCCCTGGAAAACCGCCCTGCCTCCGCTCCGCCCCTGCCGGCCGACTGGGCACGCCGTGTCCAGGCCGTGCGCAGCCAGCTGTCCCTGCAGCGCGAGCAACTGGCCCGGCTCGCTGCGCTCACGAACCGCCAGGTGGCCACCTTCCTGCCGCCGGACCAGAACGGCGCGACCTACGGCAGCCGCGGCCCTGCCGGCAACGGCATGCACGGCGGCGCCGCCCGGATCTACCGGTCACAGGGCTGAACGGCGGCCGCCTGGCCGGGCAGGAGACGGCCGCGCCACAAAAAAAGGGCCCCCGAGGGGCCCTTCTTTCATCCGGCAGCATCAATGGCTGCGCATCTTCGCCCGCAGCCGGGCGATCGACTGGCTGTGCAGCTGGCAGATGCGCGATTCGGTCACACCCAGCACGGCGGCGATCTCCTTCAGGTTCATGTCGTGCTCGTAGTACATGCCCATGATCTGCTGCTCCCGCTCCGGCAGGGCCTTGATCGCCGTCACCAGGGAGGCGCGCAGGCGCTGGTCGCGCAGCATGGCCATGGGGTCGGCCGCGCCGTCGGCCACGTGGCGGTCGAGGAAGCCGTCATCGTCGTCGTCGCCGCGCGTCATGTCTTCCAGATAGACCAGCTGGGTGCCACGCACCTTGCTCAGCAGGGACTGGTATTCGGAGAGGCTGAGTTCGAGCTCGGTGGCGATCTCGGACTCCAGCGGGCTGCGGCCGAGCTTCTGTTCCAGCCGGGTCACCGCATGCTCGATCTCCTTCTG
The DNA here is from genome assembly GCF_900104515.1 of Paracidovorax cattleyae. Taxonomy (GTDB): domain Bacteria; phylum Pseudomonadota; class Gammaproteobacteria; order Burkholderiales; family Burkholderiaceae_C; genus Paracidovorax; species Paracidovorax cattleyae. Next base: position 53,570 of record NZ_FNJL01000016.1, on the reverse strand, counting down.
GCTCTTGCGCGAACTGCGCGACATCCAGTCGCCCTCACGCAGCTCGTCGAGCATGGCGCCGCGGATGCGCTGGGAGGCGAAGGTCTCGAACTGCACGCCCTGTGTCACCTCGTAGCGCGACAACGCCTCGTTGAGCCCGATCATGCCGACCTGGATCAGATCGTCCAGCTCCACGTTGGGCGGAAGCTTCGCGATCATGTGGTGCGCGATCCGTCGGACCAGCGGCGCGTGCTGGCGGATCAGTGCATCGCGGTTGAGCTGTCCTTTGGCGGTGTACATCGGATCAGTGGCTCCGTGCGAAGGGCTGGGCAGGCCGCTGCGTACCGAAGGGCGGGACGGCAGCGACCGGCGCGGCACCAATGGTGCCCGCGTTTTCCAGCAGTTGCAAGGCCAGGCGCTGCAGATCCTGCGGATGGTTGGCCCGCAGGGTGGTGGTGCGCAGTTCGCTGCCCAGGTGCCGCTCGGCGCAGCGCTGCAGGGTGGCGAGCGTGGCATGGACGCGGTGCAGGCTGGCGGGCCGGTCGGTGGGCAGCACCGAGGCCACCGTGCAGGGTACGCCGGCATGCAGCGCCATGTGCTTGAGCTGGCGGTAGCTGCGCATCGCATGGTCGCCGCCCTCGGCGATCAGCAGCGGCACCGCGGCCGTGTCGCGCACCAGAGGCGCCAGCGCCTCTGCCGGGGCATAGATCGCCAGCACCGCGTAGGAGCGGAAGAAGGGCTGCAGGGTCTGCTGGGCCGCGACCGCATCGGTGCTCTGGCGGGCCAGCCGTCGCAGTCCGTAGGCGGCCGGCAGCACGGCCAGCGAGGCCGCTGCGGCGGCGCCCGTGTCCAGCGGTGCACCGTCCTGCCAGGACGGCTCGGCCAGCAGATGGGCCAGGCCGGGGGAGGCATCGGTCTCGCGCGCGGTGCCGTCGAGCACCGCCACGGGGTAGCCCATGCGCTGCAGTGCCGAGCACACCTGGAAGAACGTCTCGAGCCCGTAGGCGGCATCCGGCTGCGCCAGGATGGCCAGCAGGCGCAGGGGTGACCCGGGCATCAGGCGCAGCAGGCTCGCGCCCTGGTGGAAGGCAGTGTCAAGCATCGACCAGGGCCCTTTCCGTGGCGAGTTCGGGAGAGTGCGAGAAGAAGAAGTTCAGGTCCGAGGCTTTCGGGTCGAACGCCGACTTCGCGGGCGAACGCATGGAGGTGGCGATCAGCTTCTGGGCATCGGCCGCTTCCCAGTCCTCGGGCACGCGCTGGCCGTTGGTCACGCCGCGCAGCACCATCTGGTGGCGGATCAGCGCATCCACTGCCGGGCCGAGCTTCACGGCCTCGTCCACCTTGGAGAGGATGGCCTGCTGCGAGCCGCCGGTCCGGAAACCGGTGAGCACGTCGTCCAGCGTGTCGCCGTGGCAGCCCGCGTTGAGCACCAGCAGGCGGTTCACGCCGGGCAGGTCGAGCACATCCAGCATGTCGCGCTTGCGCGGGTCACGCGGGGCGATGCCGGTGGTGTCGATCAGCACCATCTTCTTGCCGGCCAGCAGACCGAGCAGGTCCTGCAGGGCGGCGCGGTCGTGGGCGAGGTGCGCCACCACGCCGAGCATGCGGCCGTAGGAGCGCAACTGCTCGTGGGCGCCCACGCGGTAGGTGTCCAGGGTGATCAGGCCGACGCTGGCCGGGCCGTGGATGCGGGCGCACAGGGCGGCGAGCTTGGCGGTCGTGGTGGTCTTGCCCACGCCGGTGGCTCCCACCATCGCGTACACGCCGCCTTCCTCGTACAGGGGGCGCTGGTGCGCATCGGTCTTGAGGTTGCGCTCCAGCACTTCCATCAGCCAGCGCACGGCATGGGCGGCGCCCAGTTCCTCCGGCAGCCGCTCCAGCACGGCGCGCGCCAGCGAAGGCGAGTAGCCCGCCCGGATGAGCTTGAGCATCAGGTTGGACTGAATCGGGTTCTGCCGTGCCTGGCCCAGCCAGGCCAGCGTGTTGAAGCGGTCCTCGATGAGGTCCTTCATGGACTGCAGCTCGCTCATCAGGTTCTGCTGTCCGGACTCCTGGGCCAGCGAGGGCACGGGGGCCTGCACGCGGCGTTCGCGCACGGGCTGCTCGGGCGGCAGGCCCAGGGGGATGGCGTGCATCGGGTTGTGCCGCGGCAGGGGGGCGCTGGCGGGCGCCATGGCGCGCTCGGCCATGCGCGGGGCCTCGGTGCGGGACAGCGGTGCGCGCTGGGGCTGCAGCAACTGCTGCGGCGCGGCAACGGGGGCTGGCGCCGCGCCGTGCATGGCCTCGTGGCGGCGGCGCAGCATGCGCTCGCGCACATAGTCCTGGAAGGAGAGGGTGCTCATCGCCAGCTGTTCCGTATCCTGCGCCACCGGGTTGCGCGGTGCCTCGGCCCGCTGCGCCGCGCGCAGCGGCCGGCTCGACTGCGCCGGGTTGGCGGCCATGTCGGCGGCGCGTTCCTGCAGCCGGGAGGCGGACGGGGCGCGTTCCTGCTGCCTGGAGGCGGCGGGCGCGGGCTCGGCGGCGGTGCTCTCCAGCGAGGACAGCGTGTCCTCCGCGGTGGCCATCACCTCGACGCCGCCGGCGATCTGGCGGTTCGACAGGATCAGCGTGCCGTCTCCGAAGGCCATGCGCGCCTTGGCCAGGGCCTCACGGGAGGTGGGAGCGGTAAAGCGTTTGATGTTCATGCTGCACCTTTGAGGATCGGGCCGATGCGGATGGTGTGGGTTTCAGGGATCTCGCTGTGGGCGAGCACCTGCAGGCGCGGGGCGACGCGGCGCACGAGGCGCGAGACGGCGTTGCGGATGGCGTCGGGCACGAGCAGGCAGGCGGGCATGCCCATTTCTTCCTGCCTCATGGCCACTTCCGCGGCCTTCTGCGTGAGGATGTCGGCCACGCCCGGGTCGAGCGAGGGGCCGGAGGCGTTGCCCAGGGCCTGCACCAGCAGGCGCTCCAGGCCCGGCTCGATCGCGATGACGTTGAGCTCGCGGGTCGGGCCGTAGATCTGCTGCACGATGGCCGGCGAGAGGGCGATGCGCACGCGGCGTGCCAGCTCCACCGGATCGTTGATCGTGCCCGCATGCTCGGCGAGGGTCTCGATGATGGTGCGGATGTCCCGGATGTGCACGGACTCTTCCAGCAGCAGCTGGAGCACCTTCTGGAACGTTGCGATCGACACCATTTTCGGGACCACTTCCTCGATGAGCTTGGGGGCCAATTTGCCGACGTGTTCCACGAGCTGCTGCGTTTCCGTGCGGCTCAGGAGCTTGGCGGCCTGGACTTGCATCAAGTGTGACAAATGGGTGGCCATCACGGTTTCGGAATCAACGACCGTAAAACCCGCCATTTGTGCGGCTTCCTTCTGGTGGTCGTCGATCCAGTGGGCCGGCAGGCCGAAAGCGGGATCGGTGGTGGGCGTGCCGATGAGCGGCGTGCTGATGCCGCCGGGGTTGATCGCCAGGAACATGCCCGGGAAGGCCTCGCCTTCGCCCACCACCACGCCGCGCAGCGTGATGCGGTAGGCGCTGGGCTTGAGCTCGAGGTTGTCGCGCACGTGCACTGCCGGGGGCAGGAAGCCCACTTCCTGGGCGAACTTGCGGCGCACCCCCTTGATGCGGGTCAGCAGGTCGCCCTGGCGGCTCTTGTCCACCAGGGAGATCAGCCGGTAGCCGAGCTCCAGGCCCAGCAGGTCCACCGACTGCAGGTCGTCCCAGCTGGCTTCCCCGTCGCCCGCGGGGGCGGGCGGCGCCTCCACCGGCTTGGGGGCGTTGGCGCGCTGGTACAGCAGCCAGGCGGCATAGCCGATGCCGCTGCCCAGCACCAGGAACACGGCGTGCGGCATGCCGGGGATCAGGCCGAGCATGATCAGGATCGCGGCGGCCACGCCCAGCACGCGCGGCGACATGAAGAGCTGCTGCACGATCTGGCGGCCCATGTCCTGGTCCTTGCCCACGCGCGAGACCACCATGGCGGCGGCCACCGAGATCAGCAGGCCGGGAATCTGCGCCACCAGCGCATCGCCGACGGCCAGCAGGATGTAGCTGTTGGCGGCCTGCGAGGCGGACAGGTCGTGCTGCAGCATGCCGATGGCGAAGCCGCCCACGATGTTGATGAGCAGGATCAAAATGCCGGCGATGGCATCGCCACGCACGAACTTCGAGGCACCGTCCATCGAGCCGAAGAAGTTGGCTTCCTCCTGCACTTCGGCGCGGCGGCGCTTGGCCTCCTTCTCGTCGATCAGGCCGGCGTTCAGGTCGGCATCCACCGCCATCTGCTTGCCGGGCATGGCGTCCAGCGTGAAGCGTGCCGAGACTTCCGCGATGCGCTCGGCGCCCTTGGTCACCACCACGAAGTTGATCACCACCAGGATGGCGAACACGATCAGGCCGACGGCGAAATTCCCGCCGATCAGGAAGTGCCCGAAGGCCTCGATCACCGCGCCGGCGGCGCCGGGGCCGGTGTGGCCTTCCAGCAGCACCACGCGGGTGGACGCCACGTTCAGCGACAGCCGCATCAGGGTGGTGAGCAGCAGCACGGACGGGAAAGCCGCGAAATCCAGCGGCCGCAGCATGTAGGCCGCCACCATCATCACCATCAGCGCCACGGCGATGTTGAGCGTGAAGAAGGTATCCAGCAGCCAGGCGGGGATGGGCAGCACCATCAGGGCCAGGATGGCCACCACGAGCAGCGGGGCCGACAGGCCCTGCAGCGCGGAGGCATTGGTGCCGGCCCACTGGCGTGCGGAGGCGATCGTGGGGGTCTTCATGGCGCGTCACCTGCAGTGGAAGCGTCGGACGGGGCGGCCTTCGTGAGCGGATCGAGCTCCGGCGGCACGTAGGGGTCGGGCTGGGCGTCGGGCATGCGGCCTTCGCCGCGCAGGGCGGCCTTGAGCCGGTACACGTAGGCCAGGATCTGCGCCACGGCCGCGTACAGCTGGGCGGGAATCGGCTGTTCCAGCTCGGCATTGGCGTAGAGCGCACGGGCCAGCATGGGCGACTGCAGCACCGGCACGGAATGCTGGTTGGCCAGCTCGCGGATCTTGAACGCCAGCAGGTCGGTTCCCTTGGACACCACCTGCGGCGCGCCCATGCTGGCCTCGTCGTAGCGCAGCGCCACGGCGTAGTGGGTCGGGTTCATCACCACGAAGTCGGCCTTGGCCACGTTGCCCAGGCTGGCGCGGTTGGCGATCTCTCGTGCGCGCTGGCGCTGGCGGCCCTTGACCTCGGGGCTGCCCTCGGACTGCTTGTGCTCCTGCTTCACTTCCTCGTGCGACATCTTCTGCCGCGACTTGAAGAAGAAGGCCTGGAGCGGAACGTCGATGAGGGCCGCGAGGAACACGACCAGCAGCAGCAGCGCCATGCCGCCGGTGATCCACTCGGCCACGTAGCGCAGGGCCACGGGAGAGGGCTGCAGCACCAGCATCGCGATCTTCTCGATGCTGGTGCTCATGAAGCTCCAGGCCACGGCGGTGAGGATGCCGGTCATCAGCACCATCTTGATCACGGTGACCATCTGCTGCTTCGAGAACAGGTTCGAAAAGCCGGAAATGGGGTTCACCCGGCTGAAATTGGGCATCACCGGCTTGAAGGTGAAGAGCCAGCCGCCGGAGCCTATCGCGCTCGCCACGGCGGCCACGGCGGTCAGCAGGGCGAAGGCAAAGCTCGCGGCCACCCCGACGAAGGCCATGTCCTGCAGCCGCTGCAGCATGGAGCCGGTGGAGTGCACCGTCTCGGCGTTGAACGAGAGGTGGTGCGCGATGGCCCGCTGCAGGTGCTCGATCAGCGTGGGAGCCAGGGCATAGGTGCTGACCGCGCCCATGCCGAGGACGGCGAGGTGGGAAAGATCCCGGGACCGCGCAGCCTGGCCTTCCTCGCGCGCTTGCTGGAGCTTGCGCTCGGTCGCGGGTAGCTGTTTGTCTTGGCTGGAGGAGTCCATGGTGGCATGACGGAGGGGGTCATGCCGATTGTCGTGAGGGGGGCCGGAATCTAAAGCGCGAATAGACGGCCGGGGAGCCGCTTATTCGGCCATGCCGGCCTGGGTGGTGGGCCGGAGGCGGCGCACGATGGCCGGAGGCCGGGAAGGCCGCCGGCCAGCCCGGCCGTGCAAGGGGACGGGTGGGGCGTGGGCAGGGCGGCCATCCCCTGTCGCCGGGCTGCCGCGGTGCCGGCCGGGCGGGTCAGAAGCCCAGGCTGGCCAGCAGGTCGTCCACTTCCGACTGGTTGGTGACGATGTTCGGGGTGTTTTCCGGGTCCACCACCGGGCCGGCGAGGTGTTCGCGGCGGGGTTCGGGAGCGGCGGCGACCGGGGCAGGCGCGGGCGCCGGCATGGCCTGCGGGGGCGCCGTCTGGATGAGCAGTTGCACCAGCTGCTGCTCGATCGTGCCGGCCAGGCTCACCACGCGCGCGATCACCTGTCCGGTGAGGTCGTGGAAATCCTGCGCCATCATGATCTCGGTGAGATGCACGTCGGCTTCCTTGGTCACGCGTTCCACGTCGTGCAGGAAGTTCATGATCTCGCCCTTGGCCACTGCGGCAACCGGGTCTTTCACGAGGGACGCCACCACACGGCGCGTCTCCTCGGCGATGAAATCGTGCTGGGCCTTGGCCTGCTCGACGCGGTTGAGCACCTTCTCCGCGGCCTCGCCGGTGAGCCGGGCGATGTAGGAGAGGCGGCTCTGGGCGTCGGGCAACTCGCCCATCGAGCCCTTCAACTGCTCGGCATAGCCCAGTTCCCGCAACGCATCGTGCAGCTGGCGGGTGAGCTGGCCGATCTTGTTGTGGACATCCGCAGAGTCCGGGGCGTTGTGGTCCGGCGTGTCCATGGTCAGAGTCCCAGCTTCTTGAGGATCAGCGTGACTTTCTCTTCCAGCGTCGCCTTGGTGAAAGGCTTCACGATGTAGCCAGCCGCGCCGCCCTGGGCGGCCGCGACGATGTCTTCCTTGCGCGCCTCGGCCGTGACCATGAGGACGGGCAGGTGCTTGAGCTTGTCGTCCTTCTTGATCTCGGCCAGCAACTGGAACCCGTTCATGTTAGGCATGTTGATGTCGGTGACCACGAAATCGAACTTGCTGTTGCGCAGCTTGTTCAGCGCCGCGACGCCGTCTTCGGCCTCGTCGGCGTCGGTGAACCCGCTTTCCTTGAGCAGATTGCGCACGATGCGCCGCATGGTGGAGAAGTCGTCAACGATCAAAAAGCGAAGGGCAGTGGTCACGTGGGACCCTTTCGGTCGGAAATTGCAGGAGCTATTGTCAGGGGCAGCCGCTTTGGTGACAAGACGTTACGGCTGCTGTGTCGATGCAGGATTTTCACGCTTTTCCGCCGCCAGTTCCGATATGGGGATCTGCGGGGCCTTTTTGCCCAGCAGCCGTTCCTCGGCTTCCTTGGTCAGAACCGTGATGGTGATGCGCCGGTTCACGGGCGCGCGCGGGTTCTCGGGCTCCAGCAGGTCGCTCGCCGCGAGCCCCACCACGCGGCCCAGCTTGGCATCGGGCATGCCCGCGGCCACCAGCTCCCTGCGGGAGGCATTGGCACGGTCGGCCGACAGCTCCCAGTTGCTGTAGCCCCGGTCCCCGTTGCCGTAGGGCGCGGCATCGGTGTGGCCGGACAGGCTGATGCGGTTTTCCACCCCGCCGAGCGCGGCGCCGATTTCCCGCAGGATGTCGCGCATGTAGGGTTTTACCAACGCACTGCCGCTGTCGAACATCGGCCGGTTCTGGTCGTCCACGATCTGGATCTGCAGGCCGTCGGGCGTCACGTCGATGCGGATCTGCGACTTGAACTCCTTCAGGCGCGGGTTTTCCGAGATCAGCGCGTCTATCTTGGCCTGCAGGGCCTTGATGCGCATCTGGTCCTGCCGGGCCTGCTCGGCGCGCGCGTTCTCGATGTTGGTCCGCCGGCTGGTGGCGGTGTCGGAGTCCGAGCGACGGACCTGGCCATGCACCTTGGACAGGTCGTTGCCCCCGCCGGGAATGATGCTGGAGCTGTTGCCCGAGCCGTCGCCCCCCTGCATCGCCACCTTGAGCGGGGAGGCGAAATACGCGGCTATGCCCTGCAGCTCGCCCTTGGCGGTCGAGCCCAGCAGCCACATGAGCAGGAAGAACGCCATCATGGCCGTCACGAAGTCGGCATAGGCGATCTTCCAGGCGCCTCCATGGGCGGCGTGGCCGCCCTTCTTGATGCGCTTGATGATGATGGGCTGGAGCTTCTTGTCGGCCATGGCGTGCGCCTTTCGGCGGGTGTCCGGGTTACTTCTTGCCCTTCACGTGGCTTTCCAGCTCGGAGAAGCTGGGCCGGTCGCCCGAGAAGAGCACCTTGCGGCCGAACTCGATGGCCGTGGCGGGGTTGTAGCCCTGCATGCTGGCCAGCAGAGTGGTCTTGATGCACTGGAGTTCCTTGGCGGCGTCCTCGAGCTTCTGCTCCACGAGGCCGCCCAGCGGCTCCACCACGCCGTAGGCGAGCAGAATGCCGAGGAAGGTGCCCACGAGGGCCGAACCGATCATCCCGCCCAGCACCGAGGGCGGCTGGCCCACCGAGCCCATGGTGTTCACCACGCCGAGCACGGCCGCCACGATGCCGAAGGCGGGCAGGGCGCCGGCCAGCCGGGCCAGGGCCGCCACGGGGGCATGGGCTTCCTGGTGATGGGTCTCGATCTCGCTGTCCATCAGCGATTCGATCTCGTGCGCGTTCAGGTTGCCCGACACCATCATGCGCAGGTAGTCGGTGGTGAACTCGATCACGTGGTGGTCGTGCCCGACCGTGGGGTATTTCTTGAAGATTTCCGACTCGTGGGGCGCTTCCACGTCCTTCTCGATCGCCATCAGGCCTTCCTTGCGGGCTTTCTGCAGGATCTCGTAGAGCATCGCCATCAGTTCCATGTAGCGCGCCTTGGTGTACTTGGAGCCCTTGAACGCCATCGGCAGGGCCTTGAGCGTGGCCTTGAGCACCTTGGGCTGGTTGTTCACCACGAAGGCGCCCAGGGCGCCGCCCAGGATGGTGACGATCTCGAACGGCAGCGCATGCAGCACCACGGAGATATTGCCGCCGTGTGCGATGAAGACCCCGAAGATGCACCCCAGGCAGACGATGTAACCGATGATGACGAACATGCTTGAGCGAAGTGCGGCGGCGTGGTGGAGCGCTCCCGGCCGGGGGCGCGTCAGCAGCCTAATGTAAATGTATCGAGGTATTTATCGGCCGGAAAACCCGGTTCTGTAGCGTGCATGCCGCGCCGGGCCACATGGCCGCGCCCCGGCGCCGGTGTTGGCGCGAGAAAGCGGGCAAACCCCGCGTTTTCCACCCGTTGCCTGGTCGCCGGCCTCTCTAGAATGAACCCTGCGGCAGCTTCGGGCACCGTCCGCCACCCTTCTTCCAACCGCCGCCGCTCGCGCGCCGGCATGCAAGCGGCACCGAGCCGGCAGGAATCCATGGCAGCGATCGACGGCAAACACATCACGCTCGGCAACGAGACGCAGCTTCTGCTGGAGCTGGTGAACGGCGAGCAGTGCCTGGCGTCGGACAACCTGCCCGGCGCCATCAAGCACTTCACCTCGGCGCTGGCGCTCGATCCGCGCCGCCCCGATGCCTGGCTGCTGATGGGCCGCACCTTCCTCAAGATGGAAAACTGGGCCAACGCGATTGCCGCGCTGGAAACGGCCCTGGAACTCCAGCCTCAGATGGCCGATGCGCAGCACGGCCTGTCGCTCGCGCTCTTCAACATCGGGCGGCGCGAAGAGGCGCTGCGCATGATCGACGACGTCTGCCAGCGCGGCGGCAGCTCCGCCATGTGGGTGATGCGTGCCTTCCTGCACAGCCAGGCCGACCGCGATCCCGTCCGTACGCTGCAGGTCTACCAGGAATGGGGCCGCCGCTTCGCCGATCCGCTCACGCGCAAGGCGCCGCCACTCACGGGCATCGACCGCGATCCGCGGCGGCGCCTGCGCATCGGTTACGTGACCGCCGACTTCCGCGAGCACTCGATCGCCTTCTTCATGCTGCCGGTGCTGCGCCACCACGATCCCGCGGCGGTCGAGGTGCACGTCTATTCCGGCGGGCGGCGCGATGCCATCACCGACGCCATGCAGGCCTGCGTGCCCCATTGGCACGAGATCCAGGGGATGAGCGACGACCAGGTGCACGGCCTCATCCGCTCGCACGCCATCGACGTGCTGGTGGACCTTTCCGGCCACACGGCGGGACACCGGCTGTCCGTGTTCGCGCGCCGTGCGGCGCCCGTGCAGGTGACATGGCTGGGGTTCATGCTGCCGCTGGGCATGAAGGCCATGGACTACCGGCTGACCGATGCCGGCATCACGCCCCCCGGGCACGAGGGCTACTACAGCGAGCGCCTCTTCCACCTGGCCTGCATGGCGAGCTATGCGCCGCCGACCTACGCGCCGCTGTGCGCCACGCCCCCCGTCGCGGACGGTGCCCAGCCCACGTACATATCGCTGAACAATTCGGCCAAGATCACGGACGCCATGCTGCGCGTGTGGGCCCGCATCCTGGAAGCGAGGCCGGATGCGCGCCTCATCATCATGGTCAAGGAGCGCACGCCGGAGGCCGCGCAGGCGGCGATGCAGCCCCGGGTGGAGGCGGCCGGCCTGCCGCAGGACCGCGTGTTCGTGATGCACCAGCAGCCGCTCGCGCAGTTCATGGAACTGGGCCATATCGCCGACGTCGCGCTGGACACCTCGCCGATCTCGGGCGGCACCACCACCCTGCACGCCCTGTGGATGGGGCTGCCCGTGGTGGCGCTGGACGCGGAACGCGGCGTGGACGCCAGTTCCGCGCGCACCCTGCAGGGCGTGGGCTACGGCGAGTGGGTCGCGCAGGACGAGGACGGCTACGTCGAACGTGCCCTGGCCCTCATGGCCGACACCGCCACCCTGGTGCGGTTGCGGCACGAGACCCGCGAGCGCCTGTCCGCCTGCGCGCTCATGGACTACACGGGCCGCACGCGCGAGCTGGAGAAGGCATTCCGGCTGATGTGGCTGAATTTCCTGGAAGGCCGCGACCAGTTCCTGAATGTGTTCGCCGATCCGGAGCCCGCCATGGCGCGCCTGGAACGCGGGGACCGCGGCAGGACGCCGGCGCGCGGCGCCGCCCCCGCATGAGCGCAGGCAGCTCCACCGATCCCATCCCCCTGCTGGTGCCGGACGTGCCGGACCCGCAGGCGTTGCTGCCTTACCTGCAGCGCATGCATGCGTCCCGCTACTACTCGAACGGCGGCCCGCTCGTGCGCGAGCTGGAGGCCCGTTTCGCGGAGCGCTTCGGAGTGTCCCGTGCCCAGGTCGCGACCGTGGCCAGCGCCACCCTCGGCCTGGAACTGGTGCTGCAATCGCTGGGATTGCGCGAGGGAGCCCGCGTACTGGTGCCCACCTTCACCTTCGCCGCGACGGCGACGGCCGTCCTGCGGGCCGGCCATGTGCCGGTGCTCTGCGACGTGGAGGATGGCAGCTGGCTGCTGACGCCGGAGATCGCCGCCGCCGCCCACGCCGCCGGTGCCGTGGATGCCGTCCTGCCCGTGGCAGCCCTCGGCATGCCGCATGACATGGCCGCCTGGCGACGCTTCGAAGAGACCACGGGCCTGCCGGTGGTGATTGACGCGGCGGCCGGTTTCGGCAGCCAGTGGCTCGCGGATGCCCACGGCACCCTGGTGTTCAGCCTGCATGCCACCAAGTCGCTGCCGGCCGGAGAGGGGGGATTCGTGGTGTCGTCGCGTCCCGGGCTGGCCGAGCGGGTGCGCCAGTTGTCCAACTTCGGCATCAATCTCGACCCTGCCTCGCATCTGCCCGTGGGCGCATTGGCCGCCGCCGGCACGAATGCCAAGATGAGCGAACTGCACGCCGCGGTGGCGCTGGCATCGCTCGCCTGCTGGGAGCAAGGTGCCCGGACGCGGCGCACGCAGCATCGCGCCATGCAGGAGGCCCTGGCCCGCGCGGCGGGCGGAAGGCTCGCCTGGCAGCAGGTCGGGCCGGCCGGCGGCATCGCCGCCCCGACGCTGCTGTGCGCGCGCATGCCGGACGCCGCCTGCCGGGACCGGCTCGAAGCCCTGTGCGCCGGGCAGGGCATCGCCACCCGGCGCTGGTACCAGCCCCTCATGCACCGCATGGAGGCCCTGGTCCCCCGGAGCATCGTGCGGCCCGCGCCGCGGGCGGAAGCCCTTGCCGGCACATTGATCGGATTGCCTTTCTTCCCGCACATGCCCGGTGCGCAGATGTCGCGGCTCATCGGTGTGATGGAGCAGGCAATGCGGGGGTAGGCGAAGGCCATGAGCGGAACGTCCTTCGCGAGAATCGGCGTTCCGGGTTTCCGTCCGGTCCGCCTTACGCCGACCGGAATCCCCAGCAGCCTTCGCAACATTCCAGAGAAGAGTCGACCATGCCGATGAGTGCCGTTTCTCCCCACTTCTACCGCGATGCCGGGCACCATGCTGCGGAGATGCAGGGCCTGTTCCGTGAGAGCTGGGTCTTCGTCTGCATGCGCCTGGAGCTCGAGGGCCTCGTGCACCGCGGGGTGCAGGTGGCAGGGGTGTCGCTGCTGCTGCAATGCGACAGCCAGGGCCGGCCACGTGCCTTCCTCAACGTCTGCTCTCACCGGCATGCCCAGTTGTGCGGATCCGGTGCCCACCGCGGCCCGGCGCGATGCCCCTACCATGGGTGGGTGTACGACCGGGAAGGGGTGCCGGTCGGCATTCCGGCGAAGCAGTGCTTTCCGGAAGTGGTTGCCGAGCCGTCCCGCTTCCGCCTGCAGGAGTTCGGCTGCGAGGCCGTGGGCCAGTTCGTTTTCGTCCGCATTGCGGAGACCGGCCCTTCCCTGCGGGAATACCTGGGCGGGCAATATGGCTTCCTCGAGCGGGCAAGCCAGGGCATGCAGGGCGTGCTGGACGAATTCCGCGAGCCGGTCGAGGCCAACTGGAAGATCGTGATCGAGAATGCCCTGGAGGGCTACCACGTGCCTGCCGTCCATTCGCGCACCTTCATGCAGATCGATGGAATGGACCGGGCCGAGGCGGCCCCGCGCTTCTTCCTCGAAGACCGGCTGCACAGCCACCTGGAGCACGCGGCCGATGCGGAATGGGTCGCACGGTTCGCCCGCATGGAGCGCAAGATCGGACAGTGGCCCTGGCGCTTCGAGCACTACACGCACCACCACATCTTTCCCAACCTGACCGTCACGTCGTTCATGGGGTACAGCTTCCACGTCCAGTCGTTCGAGCCGACCGAGGCACGCCGGACCACCGTCCATTCCAGGACCATCGGCGTGGAGTTCCAGAACTCCACGCCCGCTGGCGCCAGGATGATGGAGCACATCCATGAGGATGGCCACGCGTTCACCCGCAAGGTGTTCGCGGAAGACGGCGGCATCTGCGCCAGGGTGCAGGCGGGCGTGGACCAGGCGCAGCGGCCGGCCGTCGTCGGCGAGGGCATCGAGGACCGGGTCGCCCATTTCCAGAATGCCTATGTGCATGCATTGTCCCGGGGGCGGCAGGCCCTGGCCGGCCCTTCCGGGAGCGGGGCGGCATGAAAGCCATCATCCTGGCCGGGGGCCTGGGTTCGCGCCTGAGCGAGGAAACCCAGCAAAAGCCCAAACCCATGGTGGAGATCGGCGGGCGGCCCATCCTGTGGCACATCATGAAGATGTACTCGCACCATGGCATTCACGATTTCGTCGTGTGTTGCGGCTACAAGGGATATGTCATCAAGGAGTATTTCGCCAATTACTTCCTTCACATGTCGGACGTCACGTTCGATCTGGCAAGCAACCGCATGGAGGTGCATGAACGCTATGCGGAGCCCTGGCGGGTGACGCTGGTGGATACCGGCGACGCGACCCAGACGGGCGGCCGGTTGCGCCGTGTGCAACGGTATGTCAGCAACGACGAGGCGTTCTGCTTCACGTATGGCGACGGTGTGGGCGACATCGACATCGCGGCGCTCATCCAGTTCCACAAAGCGCATGGGCGGCTGGCCACGCTCACATCCACCCGCCAGCCGGGGCGTTTCGGCGCGCTGGACCTGGAAGACGATCGCGTGCTGTCCTTCCGGGAAAAACCCGACGGCGGCGGCGGCATGGTCAATGGCGGATTCTTCGTTCTCTCTCCGGCCGTGTTCGATCTGATCGAAGCCGACGACACGGTCTGGGAAGGGCCTCCGCTCGAAGCACTCGCCCGCAACGGTGAACTGCGGGCCTATCGGCACGAGGGGTTCTGGCAACCGATGGACACGCTGCGCGACAAGAATTATCTGGAGCAGCTCTGGCAGGGCGGCCGTGCGCCGTGGAAGACATGGTGAATGCCGCAGTGGTGCCTGCAGAAGGCTTCTGGGCCGGGAAAAAGGTCTTCCTCACCGGCCATACCGGGTTCAAGGGGACATGGCTTTCGCTCTGGCTGCAGCGGCTCGGCGCCGAAGTGACCGGCTATGCCCTGGGGCCCGAATCCACGCCCTCGATGTTCGCGCTCACCCGGGCTGCCCACGGCATGCGCTCGGTCATCGGCGACGTGCGCGATGCGGCGCTGCTGTCCGCCGCCCTGGAGGAGGCGGCACCGGAGGTCGTTTTCCACCTGGCTGCGCAGCCGTTGGTGCGCCAGTCGTATGCCGATCCGGTGGCCACCTATTCGACGAATGTCATGGGCACCGTCCATCTGCTGGAGGCCGTACGGCGCACGCCCGCGGTGCGCGCGGTCGTCGTGGTGACGAGCGACAAATGCTACGAAAACCGGGAGTGGCTCTGGGGCTACCGGGAGGACGACGCGCTGGGGGGCTTCGATCCGTACAGCAACAGCAAGGCCTGTGCGGAGCTGGTGGCGGCCTGCTACCGGAATTCCTTCTTTTCGCTCCAGCAGCACGGAAGGCATGGCGTGGCGCTCGCCACTGCGCGCGCGGGGAACGTGATCGGGGGCGGCGACTGGTCCGCGGACCGCCTGATTCCGGATTTCCTGCGTGCGGCCGGGCAAGGCACCGCGCTGGAGTTGCGCCATCCTGCCGCGGTGCGGCCGTGGCAGCACGTTCTCGAGCCGCTGGCGGGCTACCTTTGCCTGGCCCGGCAGATGGTGGAGCAGGGCGGCGCGATATCCGGGGCGTGGAACTTCGGGCCTTCCGATGAGGATGTCCGCAGCGTAGGCGACGTCATCCGGCAACTGGCTGCTGCATGGCCGCAGCCCGTCGATTGCCGCTTTGCCGCGGCAACTGGCGGCTTGCACGAAGCCCGCATGCTCAGGCTCGACAGCAGCAAGGCGCATGCCGTGCTCGGATGGCGCTCCCGGTGGACGCTCTCCCAGGCGCTGGAGCGCATCACGGACTGGCACGCCGCCCATGGGCGCGGCCTGGACATGCGGCAGGTCACCGAAGACCAGATCGACTCGTATTGCGCCGCCGGGCGCTGAAATTCCATGGACAAGCTGCACCACATCCGCGAGCAGATCGCCGCACTCGTCGGGGAATACGCTGCCCTGGCGTATCGCTCCCAACCGTTCCTGCCGGGCGCGACGGCCATCCCGCCCTCCGGCAAGGTCATCGGGGAACCCGAGCTGCAGAACATGGTGGCCGCCTCGCTCGACGGCTGGCTGACCACGGGCCGTTTCAACGATGCCTTCGAACAGCGCCTGCGCGAGTACCTCGGGGTGCGCCATGCGCTCACGACGAACAGCGGCTCGTCGGCGAACCTGCTGGCCTTCTCGGCACTCACTTCTCCGGCCCTGGGCGAGCGGGCCATCCGCCCCGGCGACGAGGTGATCGGCGTGGCCGCAGGCTTTCCCACCACGGTCAATCCCATTCTCCAGAATGGAGCGGTGCCGGTTTTCGTGGACGTGGAACTCGGCACCTACAACATTGACGCCAGCCTGATCGAAGCGGCCATATCACCGCGCACCAAGGCCATCATGCTGGCCCATACATTGGGAAATCCCTTCAACCTGGAAATGGTGCAGGCGCTGTGCCGCAAGTACGGGCTCTGGCTCGTCGAGGACTGCTGCGATGCGCTGGGCTCCACCTACGATGGCCGGCTGGTGGGCACCTTCGGCGACATCGGCACCCTGAGCTTCTACCCCGCGCACCATATCACCATGGGGGAAGGCGGCGCGGTCTTCACCAACGACGATGAACTGGCGCGCATCGTCACCTCGTTCCGGGACTGGGGCCGGGATTGCTATTGCGGCCCTGGCAAGGACAACACCTGCGGAAAGCGCTATGGCTGGCAACTGGGGGATCTGCCGCACGGCTACGACCACAAGTACACCTACTCGCACGTGGGCTACAACCTCAAGATCACCGACATGCAGGCCGCGTGCGCGCTGGCGCAGATGGACCGGCTGCCAGGCTTCATCGCGGCGCGGCAACGCAATTTCGAGCAACTGCTGTCCCGGTTGAAGTCCTGCGAGGAATTCCTCGTGCTGCCGCGGGCGACAGAAAATTCGCAACCCTCCTGGTTCGGCTTTCCCTTGACCCTGAGGGAAGCGGCCGGAACCCGCCGTGTCGATCTGCTGGAATACCTGGAACAGAGCCGCATCGGCACGCGCCTGCTGTTCGCCGGCAACCTGACGCGGCAGCCCTCCATGCAGGGGCAGAACTATCGCGCGGCCAGCAGCCTGAAAAATACCGACACCGTCATGGAGAGCACGTTCTGGCTGGGCATCTATCCAGGGCTGACCGAGGCGATGATCGATTTCACCGCGGATCGCGTCGAAACCTATCTCGGCCTCAACTTCTAGCAGGCGCACCATGCATTTCGAGGAGAGCACCCTGCCGGGCTGCTACGAGATCCTGCTGCCCGTGCATCCGGACGAGCGGGGCCGCTTCGTGAAGACCTTCAGCAGGGCCGCGTTCGCCGCACGGGGCCTTGAATGCGACTGGGCGGAAAGCTTCTACAGCGTCTCGCGGCGTGGCGTGCTGCGGGGGCTGCATTTCCAGCTGCCTCCCCATGCACATGCCAAGCTGGTGCACTGCAGCCACGGCCGGCTGTTCGACGCCGTGGTCGATCTGCGCAAGGGCTCGCCCACGCACGGGCAAGCCGCCCTCTTCGAATTGGACGCCGAGCGGGGCAACCAGGTCTATATCCCGCCAGGGTTCGCACACGGCTGCTATGCGCTCACCGAGGGCGCGACCATCGTCTATCACGTCACCTCGGCCCACGCGCCGCAGCACGACGCGGGAATCCGCTGGGACTCGGCCGGCATTCCCTGGCCGGACCAGGACCCGATTCTTTCCAAGCGCGACCGTAGCCACCCCGGCCTGGATGCGTTCGCCAGCCCCTTCACGATGCCCGGGGAGCTGCGCCATGGCGGCTGAGCAGCATGTGTTCCTGACGGGAGGCACCGGATTCATCGGCCGGCACGTGCTCGCCGCCTTGCTGGACGCGGGGCACCGCGTCACTGCGCTGCGCCACCCGCAAGACGCCCGGCTCGCCGGGCATCCCCGCCTCGGCTGGCACACCCATCCCATGGACCGTCTGGAGGCCGCCGACCTGGCCGGGGTGGACGTGCTGCTGCATCTGGCATCGCCCGGCGTGCCGCCGCAGCAGGCGTCCTGGCAGGAGCTGTTCTACTGGAACGTCAGCGTGCTGGTGCGGTTGCTGGACGCGGCCCGGGCGGCCGGAGTGCGCCGCGTGGTGGCGGCGGGCACCTTCGCGGAATACGGGCGCAGCGCGGATGCCTACGATGCCATTCCCCCCGGTGCGCCCCTGGCCCCCACCTACGGCTACGCGGCCTCCAAGGCCGCCGGTTTCCAGGCGGCGCACGCCCATGCGATCGAGCACGCCATGGAGCTGTGCTATCTGCGCATCTTCTCGGTCTTCGGTGAAGGCCAGTACGCCGGCAACTTCTGGCCGGCGCTGCAGCTTGCGGCCCAGGGTGGGCACGACTTCCCGATGACTCCCGGCGCGCAGGTGCGCGACTATGTGGCGGTCGAGGCCGTGGCCCGCGCCTTCCTGCATGCCGTGGAGCGCCAGGACATCGAGGCGGGCATTCCCTGGGTGCGCAACGTGGGTTCCGGCGAACCCGTGTCGATGCTGGACTTCGCGCAGCGCTGGTGGGCGCTCTGGAAGGCTCCTGGCCGGCTGCTGTCAGGTGCCTTGCCTTACCGTCCGAACGAGGTCATGCGCTGCGTTCCCGAAATCGCGGACGACCTGTTTCTTGCTCCGCTTCCGACCGAAAGAGATACCCATGCGCGATCCTGATGAACTCTCCGGCCTGCAGGGTGCCCGCGTGCTCATCACGGGTGCCGGGGGCATGCTGGGAAGCGCATTCGCCCGCCACCTGGCCGCACACGTCCCCACTGCCGTGGTCGCGGCGCTGGACCGGAGCGCATTCGACGTGCGCCACCGGGAGCAGGCCGAAGCACTGCGTGCATGGAGGCCGGATATCGTCATCCATTGCGCCGTGTGTTCGGACGTCAATTGGTGCGAGGACCATCCCGACGAGGCGGCGCAGGTGCAGGTCCTTGGCTCCCGCCATGTGGCCGCGCTGGCCCGGGAATGCGAAGCCCGCTTCTTCTTCCCGCAGACGTTCCTGGTCTACGACGGGAGTGAGACGGTGGACGAGACCACGCCCGCCCGGCCGCTGAGCGTGTATGGGCGGCTGAAACTGGAGGCGGAGCAGATGGCGCTGCAGCACGCGCCCGATGCGCTGGTGGTGCGCATGGGCGGATTTTTCGGCGAGCAGGCACGTGACAAGAACTTCGTCGGCAAACTGATTCCCCATCTCGCGGGCATGTTGTGCTCCGGGGCGGACCGGATGGAAATCGGCGACCGGGTCTGGCAGCCCACGCTCACGGACGACCTGGCCTACAACGGCCTGCTGCTGCTGGCGCGTGGCGAGACCGGCCGCTTCTGCATGGCTTCCCACGGCCAGGCTTCCTTCTTCGAGCTCGCATCGGAGATCGTGCGGTTGCTGGGCCTGGACGGGCGGATCGAGATCGCCCGGGTGGCTGCGGAAACCATGGCCCGCAAGGAGAAAGCCATGCGGCCGGCCGCCGTCGTGATGCGCAATGCCGCGCTCCAGGCCCGCGGCCTGGACCGCCAGCGCAGCTGGCAGGACAGCCTGGCCAGCTACCTCGCCCAACCCTACTTCACCACGATGTTCGCCCCATGACTTCGCAACTGCTGGCCCCTTTCACGCACGAAGAAACCTTCGGCCATTTGCGCAACCGCGTCGCCATGGCCGCCATGACCCGCGGCTTCGCGGATGCCGGGCACCGGTGCACGGCGGATATCGCCGCTTACTACGCCCGACGCGCGGAGGCGGGCGTGGCGCTCATCCTGACCGAAGGGATCGTGATCCATTCTTCGGCGGATGGCTACCGGAACGTGCCGCACTTGCAGACCGACGAGCAGGCGCAAAGCTGGGTGCCCGCCATCCGGCAGGTGCAGGCAGCGGGAACGCGCATCGTCGCCCAGCTCTGGCACTGCGGCCGGATCTCCCATCCCGATTTCACGGGCGGGCTGGCGCCCGTCAGCTCCACGGGCCGCGCCGCTGCGGGCATCAACCGGCAGAACGGCCAGCCGTATGGCGAGCCCCGCGCCTTGCTGGCATCGGAGATGCCCGACCTCTACCGCCTGTTCGAGGACGCCGCGCGCCGGGCGCTGGCGGTGGGGTTCGACGGGGTACAGATCCACATGGGCCATGGCTACCTGATCGACCAGTTCCTCGATGCGCGCATCAACGACCGCACCGACGCGTATGGCGGTTCGGTCGAAAACCGCTGCCGGATCGTGCTGGAACTCGTGGAACGCCTGCTGCCGATCTGCGGCCCCCGGCGCCTGATGGTCCGGCTGTCACCCTCGCGCATGATGGGGGGGCTCTACGACTGGCCGGATCTGGACGAGATGCTCGCATACCTCATCCCGGGCCTGGATCGCCTGGGACTGCGGCAACTGGACATCAGCTGCGCGGACGCACCCTATGCGGAAACGTCGGGCAGGATCATCCGGCGGGTGCGGCCGCTGTGGCCGCACTTCCTCATGGGCGGCGCATCGTTGTCCACCGAGGACGCCGAGCTGGAAATCGCGGAAAGGCTTCTGGACATGGTCACCTGGGGCCGGGCCATCCTGGCCAATCCTGATTTCGTCCGCAAGCTGGAACGCGGGGAGGCGCCGGGGCCCATGGTTCCTGAAATGCGCGGCGTGCTGTATTGATGTTCCCGCAGCCCTGCCGCATGCGTCAGCCGACGCGTCCGGCGAAAAATTCCGCGATCGTGAACTCCTGCGCACTTTCCGCATCGGCCTGGCGCATGGCTGACGGCAGGTCGGCATAAACCTCTCTCCACCAGTCGGGTGTGCCCACGAAGCCTTTGTTCAGCGTCAGGTTGAAAAGCGGGATGTTCTTGAAAGACAGCACGTCGGCGTATTCGTCCATCGGCACGAGGTGGTTGGCCGCGAAGCGGTAGCCATCGGCAAGATCCCGGGCCGGCTCATTCCATTGACGGGCCAGGCTCTGCCACAGCAGGCATTCCACGGCAGCCTTCTGGATCTGCTGATAGTGCTCGTCGGTGCGGTGCCGAATCTGGTCGGGGCCCCGCATGTCTTCCGGCAGCGACCACAGCGCGCACATGTCCTCGGTGCGGCTGACAAGAAATCTCTCCGAGAAATGGAAGGGAATCTGTTTCCAGGAGGAGTGCGCCAGGAAGCCGAATTTCCCGGCGTTCCTGCTTCCGTCGTCGAACAGCTCTTCTATGGTGCGATAGAGCGAGCCCGTGATGACGGTATCGCTGCGCATGCGCACTGCATAGGGCACTCCCACCTCGCTCAGATGCAGGGCACCTGCCTTGGCCGAGCGGATGATGGCGTTGCGGCTGTCCACCATGGCCTCCGGCTGATGCAGGGTCAGCACGGCATCCACCCAGGGGCGGCAGGCATCCAGGCTGGCCGCGCTCTGGTGCTCCCAGGTCACCAGACACACGTAGGCCTCAGGATGGGCCATTCGCTGCCAGGCGAGCGCCATCGGCGTATAGGAAAAGACCGGTCCCTGCACGAAGATGCCGAGGGAAGGAGTGCGGTGTGGCGTCGTACGCTGGATGGACAGGCCCTCGAACACCCGGGCGAACGCCTGGAGCTGGTCGATATCTCCGTGGCGCGGGCTGTGGGTCAGTGCCGGCACGCACCGGTAGTCTCCCCAGAAATTGCGGATCTGGTTCATGATCTCCGCCGAATGCGCCGCGAAGACCACCACCAGCACGTCATCGTGGGGCTCCTGCATCAACGCCTCGGGGCTCTTCACGGTGACGCCATGGATCTGTTTGCCCTGATTGGCCGCAAAGGGACATACCGTGTACTCCACAGGCAAGCCCAGCAACGGGTAGTAGTCCGTGAAAGCCTGGCCGCCTCCCCATCCGATCAGGCGGATGCGGGACAGGTCGATGTCGGGATACTTCAGCAGAACGCGGTCGAGGCCGCCTCGGACTTTGGCCATGGCTCAGCGGTAAAAATAAAGACAGGTGTCCCAGCGATCCTCGGTGTGGTGCTGCAGGCCGATCGAGTAGCCGGGGGATATCGCATCCACCAGGGCCGGGATCTCCAGCAGATCCGTCGCGCGGTGATAGGCGGAAATCGCCATTTTGGGCAGGCCCGACCGGATGGCGCCGCGCGCGCCGCGCAGCGCCGGGATCTCGAAGCCTTCGATGTCCATCTTGATGAAGGTGGGCGGTGCGTCGATGATGTCGTCGATGCGGCGCACGGACACGCTTTCCAGCGTGGCATCCGGGCTTACGGCGATGCTGCTTCCGTGTCCCCCGAGGTGGTGGAACGGCACTTGTGCATCGGAGTCCCCCACGGCGAATGGATGGAGGGATATCCTGGATTCCAGGTCCGTGCCCGCATAGCTGCTCTGCAGCTTGCGCAACACATCCAGGTTGAACCGGTCGGGCTCGATCATCCAGGAGTGCTCCATGCGATCCCCCGTGATGCCCAGCAACCCCGTCGTCGATTCGCCGATCGATGCGCCGCAGTCCACGAATCTTTCGTTGTCTGAAAAGTCCAGCAGGCCGGAACGGAAGTACAGGGTGGAATACGGTCTCGCGACAGTGAGATACCACTCGGGATTGCAGCTCAGGTGGAACATCAGCACGCTGTGCAGCGTATCTACGGAATGTGGATCCTCCAGCCGGCCCTCCAGCAACTGGAACTCCTCGAACCGGCTGCTGATGACGGGCGCCCAATCCGCCGTGCGGTAGTCCACGCGGTCGTTCATGTCGAACAGCCGGGTGACCTGCTCATGGTTGAGGTGGGCAATGCCTTCGCGCGAACACAGCCGATCGAAAAAGCGCCGTGAATAATCCGTGCGGCAGCAGTTGATGGCGATGATGTCCGGATCGCCCTTCACCATCCCGAGAAACTGCCGGGTCGGGATGATGTCCACGCCATGGTATTTTTCACCGCCACGGCACTTGAAATCGTCGACCACCGCAAGAGCCCAGCCTTCATCGCGCGTCGCCCGGATGAAGACCTCCGCGAACGTCTTGGTCCCCAGAAGGATGAAGCGCGCCTGGCGGCCCTTGCGTGCCAGGATTTCACGTGCCTGCCCGGGAATGCAGAAATGCGGATCGCGACGGTAGAGCTCCAGCATTGCGGCCAGCGCGTCTTTGCGATGAATGCGGCCAAGGTTGATGCGGCTGGCCAGGGCGCCTGGCGCGAAGGGCGTTGTCCTGGAATTCATGGGAGGTGCGTACGCTGCCATTTGGGGGCTGTGGACCGGTGCAGGCGCGCCTTCAGTTCCACGAAAAGCGCCGGGCCGGGTTGCCCATGATGGTGATGTTGGGCGGGATGCGCCCGTACACGACGCTGCCGGCGCCGACCTTGACGTTGTCTCCGATCACCGTCCCGCTCGTGATGACGCAATTGGGGTGGATCGACACGAAATTGCCGATCCTGGCTCCCCCGCCGATGGAGCAATGGCTGTTGATCTGGCACCAGTCTCCTATGCGCACGTCGTGACCGACAACGGTGTATTCCTGGATGCACACGAAATCACCCACCTGCACATCCACGGAGATACCCACGCGGGGGCCGATGATGCAGCCGCGGCCCAGCCGGGCGTGCCGGGTCACGTGGGCCTGTGGGTGCACTACCGTGGCAAAGTCGACATCGTGCACGGAACGAAGGACTTCGGTGTATTTGTGCCGTGCAGCGGGATCACCCAGCGCCGCCATGAAAACATCGCCATCGACCGGAACATAGGTCAGGGGGTCGCCCACAATGCCGACGGAGCGCTCCAGACCGTCCAGTGCCGAAGTCCGTGAATCGAGGAAACCCTTCGGGCGGAACAGCGGATTGTCATCCTCGATGTACGTCAACACCTCGCGGCCGAAGCCGCCGGCCCCCACGATGAGCAGGTTCCGGCGCGGTTCGATCGTGTCTTCGGTACGGGCAGTCATGGGGGATGATCAGCTGATGGTGAGCCCGCCGTCCATGATGAGCGTCGTTCCCGTGATCCATCGGCTGGCCTGGGACAGCAGGAATACAGCGGCGTTCGCCACGTCGTCGGGGCGGCCAAAGCCGAGCGGGTAGTTGCCGCGCTCCTGCTCCATCGAGCCCACCAGCGTGGCGGTGGCGTCGAGCAGCGGTGTCTCCACCAGGGCGGGGGAAAGGCAGTTCGCACGGACGCCCCGCTTGACCACTTCCATCGCGAGGCAGCGGACCATCGCAATCAGCGCGGCCTTGGTGCCCGAGTACGCTGCCACGCCCGGCACGCCGATGTGCGCCGCGATCGAGGCGATGAACACCAGCGAGCCACCCTGCGCAACCAGGTTGCGCTTGAGCAGTGCCTGTGTCAGCAGCATGGGGGCATCGACATTGATGGCCTGCACTTCGCGCAGATGCTGTTCGGTGATCATCCGCACGGGGGACAGGCGCGAGATGCCTGCACTGTGGACAACGCCGCTCAGTGGCGACGGGCCGATCTGCTCCACCAGGGCAGAGCGATCGCCAGCCTGGGTCAGGTCGGCCCGCACTGCAAGGTGGCTTGCACCGGGGGCCGCGGCCTGCAGGGCCTCGAGCGTGCGGGCGAGGCGGGCTTCGTCCCGCCCCACGCCGATCACCTGGGCCCCCATGCGGGCGCATGCGAGGGCAATGGCATGGCCAAGGCCGGACGTTGCCCCCGTCACGAGGATGCGCTGGCCTGTGAGATGGAACGGCGTCGGGGCGGCATCCATGGGTCAGGACTCCAGCATGGCCGGGAATCGGGCCCCCGAAATGTCCAGAATGCATGTGCCCCAGGAAAGGCCGATGCCGAATCCGCTCAACAGCAGCTTGTGCGAGCCGTTCTCCAGCACCTCGTTGAGCCGCGCCGTCATCGTGACGGGCAGGGTCGCGCCGCTGGTGTTGCCGTAGTCAGCCAGCGTCGAGGGCACCTTCTCCGGAGCGAGCGCCAGCTTCTTGCGGATGGTTTCGTTGATCATCCGGTTGGCCTGGTGGAAGACGAAGTAGTCCACGTCGTCCTTCGATACGCCCGCATATTGGAGCGTGCGTTCCACGGCGGGCGGGACCCGCTGGGTGGAGAAGCTCAGCACCGCCGGCCCGTCGAGCAGCAGGCGGTCCGGCCATTGCAGCTCGCCATCCTCGTCGCGTGTCGGGACGCTGTGGTGGAAGGCGTAGGGTTCCCGGTGCCCGCCCACCGGCTTGATGATGGCCTTGTAGCCACTGCCGTCGTTGTTGAGGTCGAAATACATGGGCGGGGCTGCCGGGTCGAACTCGAGGGCCGTGGCGGTTCCCGCATCGGAAAACAGGGGATCCCGCTCGCTCGCGGAACGGTCGCCCACCAGCAGCAGGCCCTTCTTCACCGCGCCCGACGCAATCATGCTGCCCAGCAGGTGCAGGCCGAAGGGGTAGCCGGAGCAACCCAGGTTCACGTCGAATGCGATGGTGGAGTGCGGCAGCCCCAGGCGGTCCTGCAGGATGATGGCGGTCGAGGGAATCGGGTAGTCGGGCGACTGCGTGACCACGATGAGCGCATCCACTTCCTCCCGGGCCCACTGCAGTTCCTCCAGGAGCTTTTCGGTGGCGTCCATCGCCAGGTCGGAAAAGCACTGCCATGACGCGCACAGGCGGCGCTGCCGGATGCCGATGTTGCGCACGAGGCGCTCCCTTTCGGAGCGCATTTTCGGCGGGCAATCCTCCAGGTTGGAGACCACGCGCTTGGGCACGCAACTCGTCATGCCTGCGAAACGCACGTTGTGCAGGGTGGACAGACCCATGGTATTGCTATCCCAGCAGGTTGTAGAGGTCGGTGATCGTGGTGCAGTTCTTCAGGTCGTCCCCCACGATCGTCTTGCCGTACTCCACGTCGAACATCACGATGACGCCCAGGGCGGCAAGGGAGTCCCACTCGGGCAGGGCACGCAATTCGGTACCGGGGGTGACCTCCACCGGCTCCTGGAAGTCGACGGCTGTCAGAAAGCTTTCGATGAACTGCTCGATGGAAGGCGAAGGCATGCGTGCTCCAAAAAGAAAATTGCCGCTGAGACCCATATTTCGGCCCCAAGCGGCAGTGTATTAGCCCGCGGAGGACTTTTTCAGCCCTGCAGCAGCTTCAGCACCTGCTGCGGCAACTGGTTGGCCTGGGCCACCATGGCGGTACCGGCCTGTTGCAGGATCTGCGTGCGCGACAGGTTGGCCGTTTCCTTGGCGAAGTCGGCATCCATGATCCGGCCACGGGCGGCCGCCATATTTTCTCCCTGGATGTCGATGTTGGCGATGGCGCTCTCGAAGCGGCTCTGCAGTGCGCCCAGGTCGGCGCGTGCGGAGTTCACCTGGTCGATGGCGCTGTCGATCTTCTTCAACGCCACCCACGCGTCCTTCTGCGTGGCAATGGTGACGGTGTCGATGCCCTTCTGGTCCGTGCCGGTGGCGGCCGTCAGGGTGGGCGCCGTGAATCCGGAGTTGGCGACGGTGAACCCCGAGAACGTCACCGCGGCGGGGGCTGGCGGCGTGGCATCGGTGAGCTTGGCCGACGCGAATTCCAGGTCGTAGGTGCCGTCGTCCTTCTTGGTCAGAAAGGCCGTCACGCCGGTATCCGACGACTTGTTGTTGATGGCGCTCATGATCTGGCCCATGCGCTCCACCCCGGAGCCCGCGGCCTTGATGTCGCCCAGGTCGATAGTGGTGGACGTGCTGCCCATGTTCACCGCGATGGTCAGCGTGCCGGCGGCGATGGCCGTGTTGTAGCCGCTGATGGTGGTGTCGGAAGCGTCGACCGAGATGGCCGTGGAGGTGCTGGAGTAGCTGATGTTGGCCAGCCCGGCTGCACGGGTGTCGGCCAGCGAGCCCAGCGTGACGTTGTCGCCGGAGTTGGCGCCCACCTGGAACAGTGCGCCTGCGAAGCTGCCGTCGAGGATCTTCTGGCCGTTGAACGTCGTCTGCTTGGAGACGCGGTCGATTTCGTCGGTCAGCTGCTTCACTTCCGACTGCAGTGCGGTCCGGTCGGCCTTGCTGTTGGTGGCGTTGCTGGCCTGCACGGCGAGCTCGCGCATGCGCTGCAGCATGTCGCCCACCTTGCCCAGCGCGCCTTCGGCCGTCTGCGCCAGCGAGATGCCGTCGTTGGCATTGCGCGATGCGACAGCCAGGCCGCGCACCTGGGTGTTCATGCGCTCGGCAATGGCCAGGCCGGCGGCATCGTCCTTGGCGCTGTTCACACGCAGGCCGGACGACAGGCGCTGCATGGACGTGCTCAGCGAGGAGGCGGACATGCCCAGGTTGCGCTGCGCATTGAGTGAGGCGATGTTGGTGTTGATGGTCGAGGCCATTGCGGAACTCCTTCGCAAAAGGGATGGGCACTGCTGCCGTGGCCAAGGAGGCACCACCTGCAGCGGGCAGCCCTAGCGTTGGAAGGAATTCTGCGGGGCGCCGGTTTTTCCGGACGGGCGAAAAAAGGGAGGAAAACAGGCCAGTTCGTCTGTTGCATGCGAGCAACAGGCGGATGCGGAGGGGTGGGACGGCCTGCTTGTAAGAATTTTTTTCTTCGGAGCGCTCAAGTTTCCCGGCACTCCGCCCGATAACCCAAGCAACAGGTTCACACCAGCGAATTTGTTGACCGGCAAGCGATGGATGGGTTCACGTGACTGCCGCCCCGGTCTTGGCTGCCAGCCTCAGGGGCTGGCGTTGTGATCGGCGGCCTAGCCGGACTTTAGTAACCAA
This sequence comes from Paracidovorax cattleyae, assembly GCF_900104515.1. Taxonomy (GTDB): domain Bacteria; phylum Pseudomonadota; class Gammaproteobacteria; order Burkholderiales; family Burkholderiaceae_C; genus Paracidovorax; species Paracidovorax cattleyae. Next base: position 26,481 of record NZ_FNJL01000016.1, on the reverse strand, counting down.
GGAGCGTTTCAAATGACCACCACCATCAATACGAACATCGCTTCGCTCAATGCGCAGCGCAACCTCACCGCATCGCAATCCTCGCTCACCACGTCCATGCAGCGCCTGTCCTCCGGCCTGCGTGTGAACAGCGCCAAGGACGATGCCGCCGGCCTGTCCATCGCCGAGCGCATGAACACCCAGATCAAGGGCTTGGCCGTCGCCGGCCGCAATGCCAACGACGGCATCTCGCTGGCGCAAACGGCCGAAGGCGCGCTGGGCAAGGTGGGGGACATGCTGCAGCGCATGCGCGAACTGGCTGTGCAGTCCAGCAACGCGACCAACAGCCAGAAGGACCGCGACGCCCTGCAGTCGGAAGTGAAGCAGCTGACCAACGAAATCGACCGCGTGGCCAAGCAGACCAGCTTCAACGGCCAGAAGATCCTCGACGGCAGCTTCGCAGGCGCGCTGTTCCAGGTGGGCGCCAACTCCGGCGAGAACATCACCGTGGGCGCGCTGACCAACTCTTCCGCCTCGGGCCTGTCCAATATCCAGTACTCGACGGGCAGCGTGACCTCCATCAGCGCCGCCGACACCACGATCACCGGCTACAGCACCAAGATCGCTGCCGGCTCCATGACCATCCAGGTGGGTTCCGCCTCCGCCATCGACCTGGGCGAAATCAAGGCCGCGGGTTCCGGCGTGGAGCGCCTGGGCCAGGTGGTTTCCGCCATCAACAACAAGTCGGCGGATACCGGCGTGACGGCCTTCCTGACCAAGAAGGACGACGGCTCGTACGACCTGGAGTTCGCATCGTCGAAGCTCAACAGCGCCACGCCGCCGGTGCCGGAAACCATCACGTTCACGGGCTTCTCCGTGGCGAACAACGGCTTCGCCGCCCCGACGCTGGCCGCCGCCACCGGCACGGACCAGAAGGGCATCGACACCCTGACCGTGTCCACGCAGAAGGACGCCTGGGTGGCCCTGAAGAAGATCGACAGTGCCATCGACCAGGTGAACTCCGCACGCGCCGACCTGGGCGCACTGCAGAGCCGCTTCGAGAACGCTTCCGGCAACATCGACATCCAGGGCGAGAACCTGTCCGCTTCCCGCGGCCGGATCGTGGATGCCGACTTCGCCAAGGAAACGGCCAACCTGTCGCGCACGCAGATCCTGCAGCAGGCCGGTACCGCCATGGTGGCCCAGGCCAACCAGCTGCCCCAGGGCGTGCTCTCCCTGCTGCGTTGACAGGGGGCTTATAAGGGGTGGCGGCAGGGGGCCGGCCCCTTCCAAAGCGGCAACAGGGTGGTTCCTGTGGCCGCTTTTCCCGCTTTTGGCGTGGAAGGTTTTTGCCAGAATCGTGTTTCATCAATGAAGACGGGCCGGAAGGCCCCGGGAGATCGACATGGCCATTACCTCGATCGGGATCGGCAGCGGACTGCAGGTGGAAAGCATCATTTCCCAGACCGTCGCGCTGGAGAAGAAGCCCCTCGACAAGCTGCAGGTGACCGCTGACGCCATCCAGACCAAGATCTCGACCTATTCCAAGATCAAGTCCCTGGTCTCCACCCTGTCCGACGCGGCCTCCAAGCTCACGCGCGACAGCGCCTGGAACGGCTTGGCGGTGTCGTCGAGCAACAGCGATGCCGTGTCCGTGGCGGTCTCCGGCGTCGCGAGCGCCACGTCCTTCTCCATGAGCGTGCAGCAGCTCTCGCGTGCGCAATCGGTGGCGTCCAGCTCGGTCGCCAAGGACGCCGCCGTCGGCGCGGGCAACATGACCCTCCAGCTGGGCTCCTGGGATTCCTCCAAGAATCCTCCGGAATTCACTGCCGGCTCCACGGCGGCCTTCAACATCAGCGTGTCCGCCACGGACACGATGACCTCCATCGCCACCAAGATCAACGAAGCCGACGGCGGCATGACGGCCACGGTGCTGCGCGACGCCTCCGGCGAGCGGCTCATGCTGCGCTCCAAGGCCACGGGGGAAACGGCCGGCTTCCGGGTGCAGGTCTCGGAGGATTCCGCCAATCCCGGCCTGTCCAAGCTGGCGTTCGATCCGCAGGGCTCCCCGAACACGGGCATGGCGGCCAACACCGTGCAGTACGCGCAGAACGCCAAGGCCAAGATCAACGGCATCGACATCAGTTCCACGACCAATGTGTTCGCGGACACGATCCCGGGCCTCACGCTGACGGCGTCCAAGGTCACCACGGACGACGTGGATGTGACTGCGAAGTCGGATACGGCCACCATGAAGAAGAACATCCAGGATTTCGTGGACGCCTACAACGCCGTGAACACCCTCCTGGGCGATGTCACCAAATACGATAGCGATACCAAGACTGCTGGAGCGTTGCAGGGCGACGGCACCACCGTCGGCCTGCAGAACACCCTGCGTGCAGCCATGGCCACCGCCACTGGCGGTACGGCGGCGCTGCAGACACTGTCGGATTTCGGCATCCAGATGCAGCGCGGCGGCTCCCTCACTGTCGCTGACAGCACCAAGCTCGACAACGCGCTCAAGACGCCCGATACCCTGAAGGCCTTCTTCGCCGCGGATCCTGCTTCCGGCGATACCAGCACGGGCCTCGGAGTGCGCATCAAGTCGCTGACCTCCACCATGCTGTCGTTCGACGGGCTCATGAACAACAAGACCGACGCACTCTCGGCGGAGTCCAAGCGCAACGCGGACGATCAGGCTGCCGTGAACAAGCGTGCCGACACGCTGGAAAAGCGCATGCGAGCTCAATACACGGCCCTCGACACGCAAATGGCCAGCATCTCCTCACTCAGTTCCTACATGCAGCAGCAGATTGCAAAGTGGAATGCCTGACGCCGTGGCGCCTGCGTTCCTGCACCGATTCCTGCGTGAAATGGCCTTGAGTTCTCCCGTGGTTTGCCGATAAGAAAGGTAAGCAGCATGAAGGAGTTCTCGATGTTTACGCCAGTCAGTTCCCGCGCAGCCTCGGTCTATCGCCAGGTCGGTGTCCAGTCCAGCGTGGATGGCGCATCGCCCCACCAACTGATCCAGATGCTTTTCGACGGTTTGATGCAGTCGCTCAACGCCGCCCGCGGCAGCATGCAGCGCGGCGAAGTGGAAGAGAAGGGGCGCCACATCGGCCGGGCCGTGCGCATCCTGGAGGAGGGCCTGAAAGGCGGACTCAATCCCGCCCAGGGCGGCGAGATCGCATCGAACCTTCGCTCGCTCTATGACTACTGCGTCGGCCGCCTGACCATGGCCAACCTGCGCAACGATGCGGCGCTCGTGGAAGAGGTGGTCACTTTGATTGCTCCCGTGGCCCAGGGCTGGAGCGAGATCGGTGCGCAGGCGCACCGGCCGTCCTGAGGGAGCGCCAGAAATGTCCCATATGCTCATTGACTATTACAAAGCCATCGAAGACAGCAGCGCGCGGATGCTCGAAGCCGCCAAGCTCAAGGACTGGGACGAGGTCGTGCGCTGCGAAGGCGCCTGTGCCGTCCTGATCGAGCAGCTGCGCTTCAAGTCCCAGGACCAGCAGCTGCTGCCCGAGCACCGCCGCGAGAAGACGCGCATCATGCAGCGCATCCTGCGCAATGATGCCGAGATCCGCTGCCTGGCCGAGCCCTGGCTCGCCCAGTTCGAGCACCTGTTCGAGCGCCAGCCGGTGATCATGCACTGACGGGTGCGCCCGCCATGCCGCGGGCCACGCACGGCACCGCCCGGTGCTCCCCGGCGGTGCCGGATGCGCAAATGCCTCGCTTCCTTCGCAGGGAGCGGGGCATTTTTCTTGTGGGGAGCGTGGGGGGCGGGACGGCGAAAGGGCCCTTCGCGAGGGCCCGCTGACCGGCACGCCGCGCCTTGTGGCGCAGGGCCCGCGGTCAGACCTGCATGTTCATGATGTCCGTGTAGGCCTGGACCATGCGGTTGCGCACGTGCAGTGTCGCCTGGAAGCCCACCTGGGCCTTCTGGATGGCGATCATGGTTTCCTCCAGGCTCACGGACGGATTTTCCATCTGCACTTCCTGCTGCAGCCCGCTGGCCCGGTCCTGGGCGGCGCTGACGGACTGCAGCGCGCCCTTGAGCGCCGTGGAGAAGCCGACTTCCTGGCCGGAGGCTTCCGGCGCGGCCGTGGCACGGCGCGCCAGGCCGGCGCCCGTCAGGGGAGCGGTGGAGCTGGAGATGCGGAGGTCCATGGCGGGCGGAGGAGGGGGTTGCGGGATGGTGCAATCGTAGGGCCCGGAGCCGGCAGCATCCTGGCGAATAGCTGGGAAAACGGGCGCCTTATCCGGCTGCCGGAGGGGAGGCGGGCAGCCAATAATCGCGGCACGCCAGATCCCGTGTGCCGTGGCGGTCCCCTTGGAAAGCACCATGTCCGCAGTCGCCGAAATCCCCGTCGCTCCCCCTGCCAGCCCCAGCGTGCCGTCCGTGCTCCAGCGCTTTTCCGCGCTGGACCGTTCCAAGCGGCTGCGCTTCGGCGCAGGCATCGCGCTGCTGGTGGCTGCGGTGGTGGCCGCGGTGGTGCTCAACCGCCAGCCGGACTACAAGGTGCTGTTTTCCAACCTGAGCGACAAGGACGGCGGAGCCATCGTGGCCCAGCTGTCCACCATGAACGTTCCCTACAAGTATTCGGAGGGCGGAGGCGCCATCCTGGTGCCGGCCGAGCGCGTGCACGATGTCCGCCTGCGCCTGGCCACCCAGGGCCTGCCCAAGGGCTCGGTGACCGGCTTCGAGCTCATGGAGACCAACCGCTTCGGTGTGACGCAGTTCCAGGAGCGGCTGAACTTCCAGCGCGGGCTCGAGGGCGAACTGACCCGCTCCATCCAGGCCCTGTCGTCCGTGCAGAGTGCCCGCGTCCACCTGGCGCTGCCCAACCAGAACGGATTTTTCCGCGAGCAGCAGAAGCCTTCCGCTTCCGTGCTGCTGAGCCTCTACCCCGGACGCTTCCTCGACCGCACCCAACTGGCCGGCATCGTGCACCTGGTGGCGTCCAGCGTGCCCGAGATGTCGCCTTCCGCCGTCAGCGTGCTCGACGATACCGGCAAGCTGCTCTCGCAGTCCCCCGACACGGCCGCCGGCAGCGCCATCGACGGCCAGCAGCTGTCCTACGTGCAGCAGATCGAGCAGCAGTACACCCGCCGCATCCTGGACATCCTGGAGCCGGTGGTCGGCAAGAACAACGTCAAGGCCCAGGTGACGGCCGAGGTGGATTTCTCGCAATCGGAGCAGACGTCCGAGCAGCACCGTCCCAACCAGACGCCCGACAGCAGTGCCGTGCGCAGCCAGCAGGTGGTGGAAAGCTCCGGCGGCACCCAGGGCAACCAGCCGCCGGCCGGCGTGCCGGGCGCCGCCAGCAACCAGCCGCCCCAGCCGTCCACCGCCCCCGTCAACGGCGCCAACCCCGCTCCCACGGCCGGCAACGGCCAGCAGGGCCAGGCTGCCGGTGCCAAGCGTGAATCCATCACCAACTACGAAGTGGACAAGACGGTGCGCGTCACCCGTGCCGGCAGCGGTGCGATCAAGCGCGTCAGCGCCGCCGTGGTGGTGAACTACCAGGCCATCGCCGAGGCGGCGGGCAAGGCGCCGCAGGCCAAGGCCTTCACGCCCGAGCAGATCGAGCAGATGACGGCCCTGGTGCGTGAAACCATCGGGTACAACAAGGATCGAGGCGATTCCGTGAACATCATGAACACCCAGTTCCTGGTGGACAACGCGCCGGCGGTCGAGCTGCCGCTCTGGAAGCAGCCCGAAATGATCGAGCTGGCCAAGAGCCTGGGCTGGCCGGTGGGCATGTCGCTCTTCGCCGCGCTCATCCTGCTGGGGCTGGTGCGGCCTGCGATCAAGGGCATGAACCAGCCGCCGGCGCCCGCCGCGGCGGCGGCCGCCTCGGGCCGCCAGGTGGATGCGATCGAGGCTGACGAACCCGAGCGCCCGGCCCTGGCCGCACCCACCAAGCCGGAAGACCTGATCCAGACCCCCGAGCAGATGCGCCTGGAGGAGGCGCGTGTCCTGGCCAAGGAAAATCCCATGGCTGTCGCCAACATTCTCAAGGTGTGGGTAAACGGCGAGTCTTGAAACGCGGCCGCCATCCGTCGATGATGGCGCCGATGAGCACTCCCACCCACCCCTTTCCCTACAGACCGGTGACCTTCCATGGATGAGCAAGGCCTGAACGACGCGGCGATCCTGCTGATGTCCCTCGGCGAGGAGGAAGCTGCCGAGGTGTTCAAGCACCTGTCTCCCAAGGAGGTGCAGAAGCTCGGCGAAACCATCGCCCGCATGCGCTCCGTCTCCAAGGACAAGGTGGACGGCGTCATCAACCGCTTCTCCAACGACGCCGCCGCGCAGAGCCTGCTCGTGTCCGACACCAGCAATTACGTCCGCGCCGTGCTCAAGCGTGCACTGGGCGACGACAAGGCCGCGCTGCTGATCGACCGGATCTTGCAGGGCGGCGACGTCTCGGGCATTGAAAGCCTCAAGTGGATGGACCCGCTCTCCGTGGCGGAACTGCTGCGCAACGAGCATCCGCAGATCGTCGCGGCCATCCTCGTGCACCTGGATCCCGAGCAATCCGCGGCGGTGCTGATGCAGCTGTCGGACCGACAGCGTGGCGAAGTGCTGCTGCGCGTGGCCACCCTCGAGGGCATCCAGCCGACGGCGCTCAAGGACCTCAACGAAGTGCTCTTCAAGGTGCTCGCCGGTGGCGACAAGATCCGCAAGAGCTCCCTGGGGGGCGTCAAGGCGGCCGCCGAGATCATCAACCTGCTGGGCTCCAACATGGACACGGTGGTGCTGGAGTCGATCCGCGGCTACGATCCCGACCTGGCCCAGAAGATCATGGACAAGATGTTCGTCTTCGACGACGTCAACAAGCTGGACGACCGTGCCATCCAGACGGTGCTGCGCGAAGTGGCCTCGGAGACCCTGGTGGTCGCGCTCAAGGGCGCCCAGCCGGAACTGCGCGAGAAGTTCCTCTCCAACATGTCCTCGCGGGCCGCGGAAGCCATGCGCGAAGACCTGGAGTCGCGCGGGCCCATGCGGCTGTCGGAGGTCGAGGCGCAGCAGAAGGAAATCCTCAAGACCGTGCGGCGGCTTTCCGACGAGGGCCAGATCGTGATCGGAGGCGGTGGCGATGACGCATTCGTATAGTCCCCGCGGCGCCTATACGCGCTTCATCCCGAGCGAGGAGATCGCCGATGTGACGCAGTGGCATTTCGGCGCCGTGGACGGCTCCGACCTGCTTGCGCCGGTCGAGGTGCAGCCCGAGGCCGCCGAGTTGCCGCCCCCGGGCATCGACGAAGCCACCCACCTGGCTGCGGTCGAGGCCGCGCGTGAGGAGGCCTTCGCCCAGGGCAAGGCCCAGGGCGAGGAGGAAACCGCCCTGGCGTGGCAGCAACGCATGGACGACTACATCGGCGGACAGGGCCGGGAGACCGCCGCGCGCCTGGAGCGTCTGGTGCTCGCGGCCGACGCCGGGCTGAACGATCTGCAGCAGCGCATGGCGCAGGAGATCCTGGATCTGGCCTGCGACATCGCCCGCCAGGTCGTCCGGCAGGAGCTGTCCAGCGGGCCGCAGGCCCTGCTGCCCGTGGTGCGGGAGGCGCTGGGCATGCTGGTGGCCGAGGGGCGCCAGGCCACGGTGCGCATCCATCCGTCCGACTGGTCGTTCCTGGAGCAGCCGCTCACCACGGAGTACGCCGGGGCGAAAATCCAGTGGGTGCCGGATGCCTCCGTGGGCGAGGGTGACTGCCTGGTCGAATCCGCGGGCACGGTGGTGGACGGCTCGCTCGACAGGCGCTGGCGCCGCGCCATCGCGGCCCTGGGGCTGTCGTCGGCCTGGAAGATCGAGGAGCCGGGCCATGGCTGACAGCGCCACCGTGCCGGATCCGCAACTGCAGGATTCGCCCTGGGATGCGTTCCTGTCCGGTGCGCGCGGGCGCCTGGCCGAGGGCTCGGCGCTGGAAACCCGCGGAACCCTGACGCGCCTGACCGGGCTCGTCCTGGAGGCTGCGGGCATCCGCGTCCCCGTGGGATCGCAATGCCTGGTACAGATGCCGGGCCACGAGGCCGTGCTGGCGGAAGTCGTCGGCTTCTCGGGCGACCGGGCCTTCCTCATGCCTGCGGGCGACATCCACGGCCTGTCCAGCGGCGCGAGCGTGGTGCCTGCCGCGCCTTATGTCCCCGTGCCGCGCCTGGGCGATTCCTCGCGTCCATCGACGGCCGCGGGCATTCTGCGCCTGCCCATGGGCGACGGCCTGCTGGGCCGCGTCGTGGACTCGCAGGGCCTGCCGCTCGACCATGGCGGGCCGGTGCAGGACGTATCCTCCGAGCCCATGGACCGGCGCCAGATCAACGCCATGGACCGCGACCCCGTGCGCGAGATGCTGGACACCGGCGTGCGGGCGATCAATGCGCTGCTCTCCGTGGGCCGGGGGCAGCGCCTGGGGCTGTTCGCGGGCTCCGGCGTCGGCAAGAGCGTGCTGCTCGGCATGATGGCCCGATACACCCAGGCGGATGTCATCGTCGTGGGGCTCATCGGCGAGCGCGGGCGCGAGGTCAAGGAATTCGTGGAGGACATCCTGGGCGAGCAGGACCGCGAGCGGGCCGTGGTGGTCGCCGCGCCGGCCGATGCGCCGCCGCTGCTGCGCATGCAGGGCGCCGCCTATGCGACGGCCATCGCCGAGCACTTCCGGGACAAGGGCAAGCACGTGCTGCTGCTCATGGATTCGCTCACCCGCTATGCCATGGCCCAGCGCGAGATCGCCCTGGCCATCGGCGAGCCGCCAGCCACCAAGGGCTATCCGCCGAGCTGTTTCGCCAAGCTGCCGGCGCTCGTCGAGCGCAGCGGCAACGGCCTGCACGGCGTGGGCTCCATCACCGCCTTCTATACCGTCCTGTCCGAAGGCGACGACCAGCAGGATCCCATCGCAGACTCGGCCCGGGCCATTCTCGACGGCCACATCGTGCTGTCCCGCGCACTGGCGGAGACCGGGCACTTCCCGGCGATCGACATCGAGCAGTCCGCGTCGCGGGTCATGCACAACGTGGCCTCGCGCGAGCATTTCGACCTCGCGCGCCGGTTCCGCGCCGTGTACTCGCGCTACCAGAAGAGCCGCGACCTGATCCAGGTCGGCGCCTACATGAGCGGCTCCGACCCTGCGCTGGACGAGGCCATCCGCCTGCAGCCGGCGATGGCGGCCTTCCTGCAGCAGAACATGTTCGAGGCATCCCCCATGCAGGACAGCCTGCACGCCATGGCGGCCGTGCTGGGCCTGCAGGCCTGACCGAAGGAGCAGTACCGCCATGGCCTCCCTCAATGCCTTCCTGGTCGCCGTCGAGATGGCGGAGCGGCAGCGCGACGCGGCGCGCCAGGCCCTGCAGGATCTCCAGCGCGCCCGGATCGCTTCCGAGGCCCAGCTGGAGCAGCTGCAGGGCTACGCGCACGAGACGGAAGGACGCTGGGGCATGCGCGCCGACGCAACGGTCAAGCCGGAGGTCATGTTCCACCACTACCATTTCATGGACCGACTCGGGTATGCCATGGGAGTTCAGAGCAGCGTGATCGGCGAGCAGGAAGGGCGCGTGCGTGCCGCGGGCCAGGCCCTGCTGCAGGCCGAGCTGCGCGTCGCGGCGCTGCGCAAGGTCGTGGAACGCCGGCGCCACGACATCGCCCAGGCCGAGGCGCGGCGGGATCAGAAACAGACGGACGAGCGCGCCGCGCTGCGGTTCGGCAAGGCCCCGGGTGCGGGGCAGGGCCCTGGCGGGCCAGAGGAGCCATCGACATGAGCAACGACATCCAGAACCGCACGGCCCGCGCGCCGTCTTCGTCCCATGCAGCGCACGAGTCCAGGGGCGCCCGGGGCGCCAGCAAGGCCGGCAGCGCAACCGCCGCGGATGCCGGCACCGACGCCGCCAGCGGCCAGGGCGGTTTTTCGATGCTGCTGGCATCGCTCGGGGCGGGGCCGGACGGTACCGATACCGGCGCGCTGCCGGGTACGGACAATGGCCTGGGGGCCGCGCTGGCCAGCAGTGCGCTGGCTGCGGATACGCTCCCGTCCGGCGGTGCGGCGGGCGCTATCACGGGCGCACCGGGGATGAATCCGCTGTCCATGGCGCTGCAAGGCATGGTGCCGGCCGGCACGGCCGGGGCCTGGCCTGCCACGGCGGGCTCCCTGGGCGGCGGGGCGGGAGGCTCCCTGGCGCAGGGGCTCCGCCCTGCAGGGCTGATGGATGCGAGCAGCCTGGTGGGCCAGACGGCGCTGATCGACGGGGCCGGGGATCTCTCCGGGACTGCCGCCAACGCGGCCGGCAAGGCCTTCGCTGCGTCCCGGGGCGGCATGGCGCGGTCCGGGCATGCCGCCATGGGCGCAGGTGCCGGCCCCACTCCCGATACGGCCGGTGCCGGTGGCGGTCTGTCCGTCCCGGTCCTGGGTGGCAAGGGCGGCGATCTTCCCGGAGCGCATGCCCTGGCCCAGGCCATGGCCTCTGCGTCCTCCACATCGGCGGAGGCGACAGCACAACCAGACCGGCGCGAGGCGGGCTCCGCCGCAGGTCTGCAGGCCGGCGCGCGCGGGGGGGAGGCCTCCATGGCCGCGGCTTCCGCTGCGGGCGGCGCTCTGCAGGATATGGCCCGGCAGGCGGGAGGGCGGGCGGAGGTGGCCCCGACGGCGGCTTCCGGCATGGAGCGGACCGTGGTGCCGGCATCGCTGGACGGCTCGCAGGCACCAGGTTCCTTCGCCGCGGGCGCTACCGGGGACGGGACGGCCGGTGTACCGGACGCCTCGCAGATTCCCATGGAAGACCAGATTGCCGAACAGGTGGCCTACTGGGTGCACCAGAAGACGCAGAATGCCGAACTCACGATCGACCGGGACGGCCAGCCGGTCGAGGTGTCCGTGTCGCTGACGGGCAACGAGGCCCATGTCGCATTCCGCAGCGACCAGTCACAGACCCGGGACATGCTGGACACCAGCGTCGCCCAGCTGCGCGAACTGCTGCGCGGAGAAGGCCTGGAACTCGCGGGCGTGTCCATCGGGCAGTCCGGCGCGGGCGCTGGCGGCGACGCCTCGGGGCGGCCATCCGGGCGTGGCGAGGGTGGCGCGCGCGTCGGCCGCGTGCAGGCGGCTGCAGGGACCGTGCAAGGGGCCGCAGACATCCCCCGGCCCTCGGCCCGTCCGGACCGCGCACTGGACGTCTTCGCCTGAGTCCGTGCGGTGGGCCGCGGAGGGGCTTGCACAACAGCTGGAAAGAGGGCGTTTCCGCCGCTATTCTGGCTATTATCCGCCGCGCCAGTACCCAATAATGGCCTCTAGCGGAAGGTACGTGCTCGATGACGGGCGCGGAGCCCTTCCAGGGTGCCCGGTCCCGGCCAGCCCCTCTCCACCGAATCCGTTGCGCAAGGAAACCCAACGTGTCTGCCTCCCCCCCTGCCGCAGCCGCCGCCAAGCCGAAAAGCAAGAAGCTGGTCCTCATCATCGCCATCGTCGCGGTGCTGGTGCTGGCCGGCGGTGGCGCGGCCTGGTTCTTCCTCTCCAAGCGCAGCCATGGCGACGAGGACGAGGAGGGCGGCGGAGGCCACGCCAAGGCCGCTGCGCCGGCCGAACACAAGGAAAAGGTGGCGCCCATCTTCCTGCCGATCGAGAACATGGTGGTGAACCTCGCCGACCCCGGAGGGGAGCGTTTCGCCCAGATCGGCATCACGCTGGAACTGGCGGACGCCAAGACGTCCGAGCAGATCAAGCAGTACCTGCCCAGCATCCGCAGCGGGATCCTGATGCTGGTGTCGCAGCGCACCGCCCAGGAACTCCTCGGGCGCGAAGGCAAGGAAAAGCTGGCCACGGACATCCGCCGCGAGGTGTCCAAGCCCCTGGGCTATACCGCGCCCAAGCCGCGCAAGCGGCCCGCCAGCGACGAGGAAGAGGACGGCGAGGAGGCTCCACGCCCGAAGGCCGACAACAACCCCGTGCGGCAGGTGCTTTTCTCCAGTTTCATCATCCAGTGACCCGGCAGGAGATTTCCCATGAGCGAGTCATTCCTTTCCCAGGAAGAAGTCGATGCCCTGCTGGAAGGCGTCACGGGTGAAAGCCAGAAGTCCGTCGAAGAGGCTGCGGACACTGGCGCCATCCGCAACTACGACATCTCCAGCCAGGAGCGCATCGTCCGTGGTCGCATGCCGACCATGGAAATCGTCAACGAACGGTTCGCCCGCAACTTCCGCATCGGCCTGTTCAACTTCATCCGGCGCAGCCCCGAGATTTCGGTGGGCACGGTGTCCGTGCAGCGCTACAGCGCCTTCCTGCGCGAGCTGGCGGTGCCCACGAACTTCAACATCGTGGCCATCCGCCCCCTGCGCGGCAGCGGCCTGATCGTCTGCGAGCCGTCCCTCGTGTTCGGCATCATCGATACGCTCTACGGCGGCGTCGGAAAATTCCAGACCCGGATCGAGGGGCGCGACTTCTCCCCCACCGAGCAGCGCGTCATCAACCGCCTGGTCGATGTGATCTGCGCCGAATACAAGAAGGCCTGGCACGGCATCTACCCGCTGGAGCTGGAATACCAGCGCTCCGAGATGCAGCCGCAGTTCGCCAACATCGCGACCCCGAGCGAGATCGTGGTGTCCACCGCCTTCCAGCTCGAGATCGGCGACCTGTCGGGGGCCATCCACGTCTGCATGCCCTATGCGACGCTGGAGCCGATCCGCGACGTGCTCTACTCCTCGACGCAGGGCGATTCGATCGAAGTGGATCGCCGCTGGGTGCGCGTGCTGACGCGCGAGATCCAGGCGGCCGAGGTCACCCTCGTGGCCGAACTGGCCCGCGCGGATGCCACCGTCGAGCAACTGCTCGCCATGAAGCCCGGCGATTTCATCGAACTCGACCGCGAGCCGCGCATCCAGGCGTCGATCGGGGGCGTGCCCATCTTCGAGTGCCAGTACGGCACGCACAATTCCAAGTACGCCATCCGCATCGAGGAGTGCCTGCGCAACCCCGATCTGAACTGGCTGGGAGAGAAAAATGTCAACTGACGGCGACAACAGCAACGACAACGACGGCAAGGCCGCAGCGGACGACCCGTTCGCCGGCTGGGCCGAGGCGCTGGAGGAGCAGAAGAGCTCCGACGAGCCGCAGCCCACGGACCAGGGCGGCCCTCTCGCGGGCGAGGCCGTGCGCCCCTTCTCCTCGAGCAACGAGGCGCCGGTCAACGACATCAACATGGTGCTGGACATTCCCGTCCAGCTGTCGGTGGAACTGGGCCGCACCAAGGTGCCGATCAAGTACATCCTGCAACTGGCGCAGGGCTCCGTCGTCGAACTCGACGCCCTGGCCGGCGAGCCCATGGACGTGCTGGTCAACGGCTACCTGATCGCCCAGGGCGAGGTCGTGGTGGTCAACGACAAGTTCGGCATCCGGCTGACCGACGTGGTCACGCCTTCGGAGCGGCTGCGCCGCGTGAGCCGTGGATAACGCCTCGGGCGCCGGCATGGCGCAGACCCTGATCGTCGTCGTCCTGTTCATCGCCGCGGTGGCGCTGCTGCCCTGGCTCATCCGCCGCCTGCAGCAACGCCAGGCGGGCGCCGCGGGCTCCGGTCCGGGCGCGGCGGCCAAGGTGCTCTCCGCCGTGCCGGTGGGGCCCCAGCAGCGGGTGGTGACGGTGGAAGTCGGCCCGGAGCACCAGCGCGTCTGGCTGGTGCTGGGCGTCACGGCCCAGCAGGTGCAGTGCCTGCATGTCATCCATCCTTCCGCTGCAGAGCCGTCGCCCCTGGCCCATGTTCCACCACCGCACACGTCCTTCGCCGGCGAGATGGTGGCGGCCACCCGGCGCCAGGATGCGCCCGCTGCGCATGGCTGAGGCCGCGCGCTCCTGCGGCATCCGGCCGCGGCATGCCGGCCTGGCCGCGGCGGGTGCGCTCGCCTGTGTGGCACTGGCTCCTTCCGCCTGGGCGCAGGCTGCCGGCGGCGGCAGCCTCCCTGTCCTCATCGGGGCCGGCGCGGGCGGGACCAGCTATTCGGTGCCCATCCAGACGCTGCTGTTCTTCACGGCACTGTCCTTCCTGCCGGCCGTGCTGCTCATGATGACCGGCTTCACCCGCATCGTCATCGTGCTGTCCCTGATCCGCCAGGCGATCGGCACGCAGTCCGCGCCCCCGAACCAGGTCATCGTCGGCCTGTCGCTGTTCCTGACGTTCTTCGTCATGGGGCCCACCTTCGACCGTGTCTATGCGGACGCCTACCTGCCCTACAGCAACAGCACGATCACGTTCGAGCAGGCCGTCGAGCGCGCCGAGGCGCCCATGCGTTCCTTCATGCTCAAGCAGACAAGGCAGTCGGATTTCGCCCTGTTTGCCCGGCTCGCGAAGCTGCCGTCCGGGGCCACGGCGGAGACCGCACCCATGCGCGTACTGGTGCCCGCGTTCGTCACCAGCGAGCTCAAGTCGGCCTTCCAGATCGGGTTCATGATCTTCATTCCGTTCCTGGTCATCGACATGGTGGTTTCCAGCATCCTCATGTCGCTGGGCATGATGATGCTGTCCCCGGTGCTGGTGGCGCTGCCGTTCAAGCTGATGCTGTTCGTGCTGGCGGACGGCTGGAACCTGCTGCTCGGCTCCCTGGCCGCCAGCTTCGTGACCTGACGCCAACGAGAAGGAATTCCCCATGACCTCCCAAATGGTCCTGACGATGGGGCGCGACGCGCTCACGCTGCTGCTCATGGTGTCCATGCCGGTGCTCGGCGCGGTCATGGTGGTCGGGCTGCTCGTCAGCATCTTCCAGGCCGTCACCCAGATCCAGGAGGCCACGCTCGCCTTCGTGCCCAAGCTCATCGCCGCCATGGTCGTGTTCGCGGTGGTGGGCCCCTGGATGATCACCTCCCTTGTGGACTACATCCGGCGCACCATCGAATCCATTCCGTCCGTGGTCACCTGAGCGCGGCGTGATCACCTTCTCCGAGGCGCAGATCATGGCCTGGCTCTCGCCGGTGCTGTGGCCGTTTCTGCGGGTGCTGGCCGTCTTCATGGTCGCGCCGGTGTTCTCGATGCGCAACATCCCCGTCCGGGCCAAGGTCGGCCTGGCCTTCCTGGTGGCTGTGTGCGCGCAGGCCGCGATGCCCGACCAGCCCGTCATCAGCGTCAACGGCCGCGGAGCGCTGGGCGCGGTCGCCCAGCAGGTGGCAGTCGGCATGTCGGTCGGCTTCGCGGTGCGGCTGGTCTTCACCGCGGTCGAGCTGGCGGGCGAGGTCGTCGGCCTGCAGATGGGGCTCAACTTCGCGTCCTTCTTCGACCCTTCCTCCAGCGGGCAGGTCAGTGCGGTGGGCCGCTTCTTCGGCCACATGGCCATGCTGCTGTTCGTGGTCATCAATGGCCATCTCATGGTGCTCATGGCCGTGGTGAAGAGCTTCGACAGCTTCCCCGTGGACGGCAATTTCCTGCAGTCCATCGGCCAGATGCGCCTGCACGAGCTCGGCGCCTCGCTGTTCTCCAGCGCCCTCTGGATCGCACTGCCCATGATCGCGCTGCTGATGTTCGTCAACCTCGCACTCGGCGTGATCTCCCGTGTGGCACCGCAGATGAACATCTACGCGGTGGGGTTTCCGGTGACCCTGACGGTAGGGCTGCTGGGCATCGCCGCCACGCTGCCCATGCTCGAGCAGCCGGTGCTCACCCTCATGCAGCAATCCATCGACCTCTTCGCGTCGCAGCGGTGACCCGGGTGCTCCCTGCCGTGCTGCGTCACACCAGCTGGTTGCGGATGGCGTACACCGTCAGCTCGGCGTTGTTGCTGAGCTTGAGCTTTTCCAGCACGCGCGACCGGTACACGCTCACGGTCTTCGGGCTCAGCATGAGCTCTTCCGCAATGTCCGAAAGGCGCTTGCCGGACGCGATCTTTACCAGCGTCTGGAGCTCGCGTTCGGACAACGCCTCGTGGGGCAGTTCGGGGGCGGGCTGTGCCAGGCTGTCCGCAAGCATCTGCGCCACTTCCGGTGTCAAGTACTTGCGGCCCTTCATCACGGTGCGGACGGCCTCGATCAGTTCCATGGGATCGCCGGCCTTGTTGGCATAGCCCTGCGCACCGGCCCGCAGGCACCGCAGGGCGTACTGGTCCTCGGGGTACATCGACACCACGAGCACCTTGATGGCCGAATCCGTTTCCTTCAGGCTGCTCAGCACCTCCAGCCCGCTGCGGCCCGGCATGTTCAGATCCAGCAGCAGCACGTCGCAGGGCGCCGTGCGCAGGATCTCGCGCAGTTCCGAGTAACCGCCGGCCTCTCCGGTCACCTGGATGTCCGTCGCTTCAGTGAGCGTGTCGCGGATGCCGCGCCGCAGCACGGCATGGTCGTCGCACAGCACGACATGGATCATGGCATTTCTCCTGGGTCCGCTACTCCCTGGCTGTCCTGCGGCTCCAGCGGGATCGACACGATGACCGACGTACCGCGTCCCGGCTGGCTGCTGACGTCCAGCCACCCTCCGACCGTTCTTGCCCGTTCCTGCAGGCCCTTGATCCCGAACGACTTCGGCTTGTCCCGCATGGCGGGTTCCATGCCGCAGCCATCGTCCGTCACCTCCAGCGTCAGCACCCGCTCGCTGTCCGAGAGGTCGATGGTGACCTGCCGGGCCCGTGCGTACTTCGACACGTTGGTCAAGGCTTCCTGCGCCGTGCGGTAGGCCACCAACTGCACGTCGCCGGGCACCTCGATCGTATCCCGGCTGGAATGCAGCCGGGTGGGAATGCCCGTGCGGCGCTCGAAGCTCTCGGCCAGCCACTGCACCGCGGCCACCAGCCCCTGGTCGAGGATGGGCGGGCGCAGATTCATCATGATGCGCTGGCTCGCCTCGATGGCATGCTGCAGCATCTCCGTCGCGCTGCCGGCATGTTCCCGCACGGCGCCTTCCGTGCAATGCCTGGCGATCCAGCCCACGTCGAAGCGCACCGCCGTCAGGGCGCCTCCGATATCGTCATGGATCTCGCGGGCGATCGCCGCGCGCTCCCGCTCGATGGAAATCTGCAGGTGCTCGGTCAGTTCCGCCAGCCGCCTTTCCGATGCCGCAAGGTCGCGCACCGCCTGCTCCCGCGCCCTGCGCGCCTCGTGCACTTCGATGGCGCGGCCGATCACATGCGGCAGCCGGCCCATGTCGTCCTTCAGGAGATAGTCCGCCATGCCCAGGCGGATCGCATCCACGGCCGCCGCCTCGCCGATGGCGCCGGACAGCAGCACGAAGGGCGGGGCATCGCCGCGTTCGCTCACCCAGCGCCACGCGTCCAGCGCCGTGAAACCCGGAAGCCGGTAGTCGGCGAGGACCAGATCGAAACGCTCCGCGTCCAGCCACGCCACGAAAGACTCCATCGTGTCTGCGTGGCGGATTTCATACATCCCGTTGGCGCGGCGCAACGTAATACATGCCAAAGCATGGTCCGCAGGGGAATCTTCGAGATGCAGGATGCGCAGGGGTTTAACCATTACTCCTGAAGCCATATGAACGCTATCATAGGATACATATTGGAACAAACAGCGCGCCAGAGCGCCGTTTGCGCCCTGCGGGAGCGCATTGCCGACCGGGCGGTGCGTCGTTGCCGGTGGTGTGCCCACCAGCGTGTTTGCCGGAATGGATTTAGCGTGCCTTGAGCCGCCTGCTGCCATGGAGAAACCATGCAATCTACGCTAACGGGCCCCGATGAGCCAGGAGTTCAGCTCCCCGTCATGGTGGCCGCAGAACTTCAGGATTCCCTGCTCGTCGTCATGCGCGACCTGCACCGCCTCGAAGGCCTGCTCAGCCATGCGACCGACAATCTGCTCGCGCGCTTCGGAGAGGCCAACCAGGCTCTCTCGGATGAGTTCATCCAGGGCTCCCCTGAACTGCAGTCATTGCGCACCGCATTGAGGAGCGCCGTCACGGAGCTGCAGTTCCAGGACATGGCCTCCCAGCTGATCTGGCACACCACGAAGGTACTGCAGGGCTGCGCGTTCCGGCTTGCCTCCGAAGCCATGGGCTCCGAGGAGGGCGAGGAGGCCGCACCGTTCGCCGAGATGGCGCCAGACCGCCCCAATCCGGTCACCCAAAGCGAGATGGACGCTGGTTCCATTGATCTCTTCTGACCTTGCCCCGTCTGGTTACCTTATATATTCAAGTGAGTTGGAGCCCTAAATGCAATCGATCCTCGCCGTTGATGATTCGCCCTCCATGCGCAAGATGGTGTCCTTCACTTTGACGGGTGCCGGCTACCACGTGGTGGAGGCCGTCGACGGCCAGGATGCCTTGGAAAAGGCGGAAACCCATGACATCCAGCTGGTCCTCGCCGACCAGAACATGCCCCGCCTGGATGGCATCGGCCTCACGCGCAAGCTGCGCGAGCATCCGCGCTTCAAGACCATCCCCATCCTGATCCTCACTACCGAGTCCAGCGACCAGATGAAGCAGGCCGGCCGCAATGCCGGCGCCACGGGCTGGCTCGTGAAGCCCTTCGACCCCAACCGCCTGATCGAAGTCATCCAGAAAGTGATCCGCTGAGCCTCGGCGTCATCCACAAGCACAAGGGGAGCCATTCATGGCCGAAACTTACCAAGAAGGCGCAGGCGGCGATTTCGACCTCAGCCAGTTCTATCAGATCTTTTTCGAGGAAGCTGGAGAGAACCTGGACCAGATGGAGCACATGCTGCTGGACCTGGACCTGAGCGCGGCCAACGACGAAGAACTCAACGGCATTTTCCGCTGCGCGCACTCCATCAAGGGGGGCGCCGCGACATTCGGCTTCTCCGATGTCGCGGAACTCACCCACCAGATGGAGTCGCTGCTGGACCGCCTGCGCAGGCATGAGCTCCAGCCCATCCCCCAGATGGTGGACGTTCTGCTCGAATCCGCTGACGCCTACCGCAGCCTGCTGGCCCGCCATCAGGCCGGAGGCCAGGGAGAAGCCCTCTCCACCGGCGACCTGGTGCGCCGCATCAGCGAACTTGCCGCGGGCGTCGTTCCTGCCGCGGGCCCCGTCACGCCCCCGGCGCCGGCACCGGCGCCCGTGCAGGCCGCCGCGCCAGCTCCCGCCCCCGTTGCCGCTGCCTCGTCGATGCCCGCACCGTCCGGCCCCGGCGTGGCCCGTTCGCTGGAAATCCGCATCGGCCCCGTCGAGCGCAACGAGCAGGCGGACGCCGTCAAGGATCTGTTCCGCGACATCGTCGGCCTGGGCACGATCCGCGACCTGCCCTCCGACCAGGCGGGCGTGCGCGTGTTCGGGGTCGAAACCACCTCCACGGACGACGACTTGCTGGATCTGTTCGCATTCCATGTCTCGAAGGAGCAGGTGCGGATCACCGCCGCCGGTGCGTCCGAAGCCGATCCTGCCGAAGAGGCTCCCGGCGTGGCCGCTGCGCCTTCCGCCCCCGGCGGCGCACTGGAGGCTTCCTACGGTTTCTTCCCGGGTGCCCCCGGCATGCCTGGGGAGCGCTCCGAGTCCGCTGCCGCGGGCGCCTCCGCCGGGGCCTCCGAAGGTGCCGCTTCCAGGCAGGTGGCCGCCGGCGGCCGCGCCTCGGAGACCAAGGCCGTCAGCCAGGCGCAGATGGAATCCACCACCATCCGGGTGGCCGTCAACAAGGTGGACCAACTGATCAACCTGGTGGGCGAACTCGTCATCACGCAGGCCATGCTGGCGCAGAACAGCCGCGGCCTCGACGGCGCGGTGTACCAGCAACTGCTCGCGGGCCTGGCGGACCTGGACCGCAACACCCGGGATCTGCAGGAATCGGTGATGTCCATCCGCATGATTCCGATGTCCATCGTGTTCAGCCGCTTTCCGCGCATGCTGCGCGATCTGGCCAACAAGCTGGGCAAGAAGGTCGATCTCGTCACCCTGGGCGAAGCGACCGAGCTCGACAAAAGCCTCGTCGAGAAAATCACCGACCCGCTGACCCACCTGGTGCGCAACAGCTGCGACCACGGCATCGAAATGCCGGCGGACCGCCTCGCTGCCGGCAAGTCCGAGCACGGCACCATCACGCTGTCCGCATCGCACCAGGGCGGCTCCATCGTCATCGAAGTGCGTGACGACGGCCGCGGCCTGTCGCGCGAGAAGATCCTGCGCAAGGCGCGCGAGCGCGGGCTGGATGTTTCCGACCAGATGAGCGATGCGGACGTCTGGGGCCTCATCTTCGCGCCCGGCTTCTCGACCGCCGACGAGGTCACCGACGTGTCCGGCCGCGGCGTGGGCATGGACGTCGTCAAGAAGAACATCGCTGCGCTCAACGGTTCCGTGGAGATCGATTCCGCCGAAGGCTACGGCATGCGCGTCTCGGTCCGGCTGCCCCTCACGCTGGCCATCATGGACGGCATGTCGGTCGGTGTCGGCGAAGAGGTGTACATCCTGCCGCTGTCGTCCGTCGTGGAGTCCTTCCAGGTCAACCCCGACGACGTCAACACGGTGGCCCAGGGCTCGCAGCTGGTCAAGGTGCGTGACGAGTACATGCCCGTCATCGCCCTGGAGCGGACCTTCCAGGTGCCGCGCATCGACCAGAGCAAGTCCAGCAACATCATGGTGGTCGTCGAGGCGGACGGCAGCCGCGTTGCATTGCTGGTGGACGAGCTGCTGGGGCAGCACCAGGTCGTGGTGAAGAACCTCGAGACCAATTACCGGAAAGTGCCCAACGTGTCGGGCGCCACCATCCTGGGCGACGGCACCGTGGCACTGATCCTCGACACGGGGGCCCTGGTCCGCCGGGTCCGCCATTGATACGCCGCTGGGCAGATTGAAGGAGAGCCACTCATGGCGACTGTGATGGAAAAAACGAGCGAAGCGGCTGGCGCTTCCGTGGGAGGAGCCCGCGAATACCTGACGTTCCGCCTCGACCAGGAGGAGTACGGTATCGACATCCTCAAGGTCCAGGAAATCCGGGGCTACGAGCCGCCGACCCGTATCGCGAACGCGCCCGAGTTCATCAAGGGCGTCACGAACCTGCGCGGCACCATCGTGCCCATCGTGGACATGCGGCTCAAGTTCGACTGCTCCAAGGCCGAATACAACAGTTTCACGGTGGTCATCATCCTGAACCTGCGCAACCGGGTCGTGGGCATCGTGGTCGATTCCGTGAGCGATGTCATGGAACTCACGTCCGACCAGATCCGGCTGGCCCCGGAAATCGAAAGCTCCATCGACAGCAACTGCATCGTGGGGCTCGGCTCCGTGGGCGAGCGCATGCTCATCCTTCTCGACATCGAGAAGCTCATGTCCAATCCGGACATGGGCCTTATATCCACGCACGATTGATCTGACGGGAGGGCGAGGCAGACAGGCCCTCCCAAGTCAGCGCGGAACAAGAGTGGCGTTTCACCGGTGCATCGGCCGGTTGCCAGAGATGCGGAACTGAAACGAATCCAACCATGCGCCAGACCTCTTCTTCTTCCGTCCCTCCGCGCGATACGGCGGAGTCCGGTGCCGCCCCGTCCTCGGGACCCCTGGCCCAGGGGCGGGAGTTCGTCTGGACCAATGCGGATTTCTCTCGCGTGCAGGCACTCATCTACCAGCGCGCCGGCATCAGCCTGCACGACGGCAAGCACGCCATGGTCTACAGCCGCCTGTCCCGGCGGCTGAGGGACACGGGGCATACCAGCTTCCACGAATACCTGAGCTGGCTGGAGAATCACGACGGGCCGGAATGGCAGGAATTCGTCAACGCACTGACGACCAACCTCACCGCATTCTTCCGCGAGCAGCACCACTTCGAGATCCTCACGGGACTGCTGCGCAGCCGCCCCTCCGGACCCTGGAGCGTCTGGTGCAACGCCGCATCCACGGGAGAGGAGCCTTACTCCATCGTGATGACTGCGATCGAATCGCTGGGGGCCAATGCCCCCTTCAAGCTCACGGCGAGCGATATCGATTCGCGCGTGCTGGCCACCGCATCCGAGGGTGTGTACCGACTGGACAGCGTGAAGGGCCTGAGCCCCGAACGGCTCCAGAAGTTCTTTTTGCGGGGCAAGGGCCCGAACGCCGGCCTGGCGAGGGTCAAGCCCGAACTGCGGCGCGCCATCGAATTCATGAGCGTCAATCTGATCCGCGACGACTGGCCATTCCGAGAGCCCTTCGACGTGGTTTTCTGCCGCAATGTCATGATCTATTTCGATGCACCCACGCAGCGCAGGGTCCTGGAGAAGATCCACCGCGTGCTGAAGCCGGGAGGCATGCTGTTCGTCGGGCACGCGGAAAACTTCAGCGAATCCCGCGATCTGTTCAATTTGCGCGGCAAGACCGTCTATGAGCGCCGATGAAGGCCGCATTCCGCAAGAAGCCCTCTATGACCCCAAACCGCCCTGGCTCCCTTCCCGCGTCTGGTGCTTCCTCCCCTCCCTCGTCGCTTGACGGGGCTGACCGCCGCCGGGCCCCCCGCATCGCGCCCCTGAGCGCCGATATCTATTCGGCCGCAGCTGCGCCCGCCAAGCAATCGACTTTGCAGGAGCTGAAGGCCCGCTCCCGCCGCCCCGGCGAAGCGTCCTTCTTCTTCTTCGACCACCATTTCCAGCACAACGCGGTCAAGGTACTCCCCGGAGAGTATTTCGTGTCGGACGAAAACCTCGTGATCATGACGGTGCTCGGATCCTGCATCGCCGCCTGCCTGTGGGACAGCCGCAGCCGCGTCGGCGGGATGAACCACTTCATGCTGCCCGACGGCGACTCCAACGACGTTTCCGGCCGCTACGGGTCCTACGCCATGGAACTGCTCATCAACGAGATGCTGAAGCTGGGCGCGCGCAGGGAAACCATGCAGGCCAAGGTCTTCGGCGGCGGACAGGTCATGCACAACTTCACCACCATGAACGTGGGTGAGCGGAACACCACCTTCGTGATGAATTACCTGCAGACCGAACGAATTCCCATCGTTTCGGAAGATGTGCTCGATATCTACCCGCGGAAAGTGGTATTTTTCCCCGTGACGGGCAAGGCCATGGTCAAGCGGCTGGCCCATGCCCATCCGGAAGCCCTGGTCGCGCAGGACGTCAAGGGCAATGCGGCCACCGTGGCCAAGGCCACGGCCGGCGGGTCGGTGGACCTTTTTTGATTGAGAAGGACAAGAGGGAATGAGCAGGAAGATCCGGGTGATCGTGGTGGATGATTCCGCGCTGGTGCGCAGTCTGCTGTCGGAGATCATCAATCGGCAGCACGACATGGAGTGCATCGGGACGGCCAACGATCCGCTCATCGCCCGGGAAATGATCCGCGAGATGAATCCCGACGTGATCACGCTGGACGTCGAAATGCCGCGCATGGACGGCATCGACTTCCTGGGCCGGCTGATGCGTCTGCGTCCCATGCCCGTCGTCATGATCTCCACCCTTACGGAGCGCGGGGCGGAAGTCACCATGAAGGCCCTGGAACTGGGTGCGGTCGATTTCGTGGCCAAGCCGCGCGTGGGCCTGTCCAGCGGGCTCAACGAACTTGCCACCCAGATCGTGGACAAGATCCGCGTGGCTGCCGTCGCCCAGGTGCGCAGGGCGCCCGCGCTGCGCCCGGCCGACAGAGCCGTGCAGCCAGGTGGGGCGGCGCCCCCTGCGCCGGCCGCCACGCTGCTGGGACGCCTTTCCACCGAAAAGCTCATCTGCATCGGCGCGTCCACCGGCGGGACGGAAGCCATTCGTGAAGTGCTCGTGCAGATGCCGGCAGACTCCCCCGCCATCGTCATCACGCAGCACATGCCACCCGGGTTCACGACGAGTTTCGCCGCCCGGCTCAACGGTCTTTGCCAGATCACCGTCAAGGAAGCGGTGAACGGTGAGCGCATCCTGCCGGGCCATGCCTATATCGCTCCAGGTGGCAAGCAGTTCCATGTCGCCCGCAGCGGCGCCAACTACGTGGCCGTGGTGGACGATGGCCCTCCGGTGAACCGCCACAAGCCGTCGGTGGAGGTCCTCTTCAAGTCCGCGGCCGCCGTGGTGGGCAAGAATGCCTTCGGCGTCATGCTCACCGGCATGGGCAACGACGGCGCTGCCGCCATGCGCGAGATGAAGGATGCCGGCAGCTACAACTACGTGCAGGACGAGGCCAGCTGCATTGTCTTCGGCATGCCCCGCGAGGCGATCGCGCACGGCGCCGCCGACGAGATCCTGCCGCTCACCCAGATCGCACCCGCGCTGATCACCCGCCTGCGTGGGGCGACGGACCGCCTCCACCACCGCATCTGAGGCATCGCGGCGACAGCGGCGGAATGCATTTTCCGCCGCGCCTGCCTGCACTCACTGCTCGGACAGCTTCGTCCAGCGTTCCAGGGCCGCCATCAGGTCGTCCTCGATCTCTCCTTCCCGCGCGTGCAGCGCCGCGGCCTGCGCACCGTCGCGGACATAGAGACTGCCGTCCGCCAGTTCCGCGCGGATCGCGTTCTGCTCCGCCTCGAGGGCCGCGATGCGCTCCGGGAGCAGCTCCAGTTCCCGTTGCTCCTTGTAGCTGAGCTTCTTTTTCACAGTCGCGGCCCGCTTGCCGGATTGCGCCGTCGCTTCTTTGGCCACAGGTTCCTGGGCCGCAGGGCGGGCAGAGGCCCCGGCAAGTGCCCGGCTGCGCCGCGACTGCACCAGCCAATCCTGCACGCCTCCCTCGTATTCACGCCAACGCGCATCGCCCTCATAGGCAATGGTGCTGGTGACGACGTTGTCCAGGAACATCCGGTCATGGCTGACGAGGAAAACCGTGCCGTCATAGGATTGCAGCAGTTCTTCCAGCAGATCCAGCGTGTCGATGTCCAGGTCGTTGGTGGGCTCGTCCAGCACGAGGACATTGGCCGGGCGCGCGAAAAGGCGTGCCAGCAGCAGGCGGTTGCGCTCCCCGCCGGACAGCGACCTCACGGGAGACTGTGCACGGGCGGGCGAGAAGAGGAAGTCCGACAGGTAGCTCCTGACGTGCTTGCGCTGCTTTCCTATCTCGATCCACTCACTGCCCGGGCTGATGAAATCTTCCAGGGTCGCATCGAGATCCAGCGCGTGGCGCATCTGGTCGAAATACGCGACTTCCAGATGGGCGCCCCGGCGGACACTGCCCGTGTCCGGCGCCAGTTCGCCCAGGATCAGCTTCAGCAATGTCGTCTTGCCGGCGCCGTTGGGTCCGAGCAGCCCCACCTTGTCTCCGCGGAGGATCGTGGCGGAAAAGTCCTGCACGATGGCTTTGTCGCCGAACGCCTTGGTCACATGCGCCAGTTCGGCCACGATCTTGCCCTGGTAGCCGGATGCGGAACCGGAAGCGATATCCATCCGTACGCTTCCCAGCGCATCCCGGCGCGCCGTGCGGCTGGCTCTCAGGGCTTCCAGCCGGCTGATACGGCTCTGGCTTCGGGTGCGGCGGGCCTCCACTCCCTTGCGTATCCATATCTCTTCCTGGGCCAGCAACTTGTCGGCCTTGGCGGAGATCACCGCTTCCTGCGCCAGTTGCTCGGCCTTTTGCAGCACGTACTGTCCGAAATTGCCCGGGAACGACAGCAGGCGTCCCCGGTCGAGTTCGACGATGCGGGTGGAAATGCGGTCCAGGAATGCGCGATCGTGCGTGATCGTGACCACGCTGCCCGGAAATGCCAGCAGCAGCTCTTCCAGCCATTCGATGGAATCCACATCGAGGTGGTTGGTCGGTTCGTCGAGAAGCAGTACGTCGGGCCGTGTCACGAGCGCTTGCGCGAGGGCGACCCGCTTTTTCAAGCCGCCTGACAGGTCTCCCACGCGGGCTTGCGGATCCAGGTGCAACCGCTGCATCGTTTCCTCCACCCTGCGCTCCCAGCTCCAGCCGTCCACGGCTTCGATCTCGGTCTGCAGCGTATCCAGGTCGGCTCCCATGGCGCTCTCATAGCGTCGCCGCAGTGCGACCACGTGCGCCAGCCCTGCGGCCGTGGACTCGAACACCGTATGCCCTGCATCCAGCAGCGGCTCCTGCGCCACATAGGCAATCCGCAGGCCCTGTTGGACATGCAGAGCCCCGTCATCTGTATGTGCCAGCCCCCCGAGAATCTTGAGCAGGGACGACTTGCCTGCGCCGTTGCGGCCGATCAAGCCCACGCGTTCGCCCGCCTCCAGGGAAAAGTCGGCATGGTCCAGCAGGGCGGTATGCCCGAAGGCCAGCTGTGCGTCGAGGAGGGAGATGAGAGCCATATATAGAGAGGTGGAATACGCAGCCAGGGGGACGTCGTGCCCGTTTGTTTGGGCGGGTTGGCAAAAATGCCTGCACGGCGCTAAATTGTTGCTATACTAGCGGGCTTCGCTACTGAAGATTGCTGTGAGTCCTGAGGGGTTTGCGGTGGATGTAGGTGGCGAGGGTGGTGGAAGAGAAAAGTTTTGCTGAGAGTTGCGCTGGTGATAAAAGCTGGTGTAGAATTCGAGGCTTCGCTGATCTGAGGTGCTGCAAGAGATTGCGGTGGTTGAGGTTGGTGGGTGGTTGGAAGCTGAAAGGCAAATAACCACAGAGTTTGACAGGACTTTAAAAAACCTGTTAGAATTCAAGGCTCCGCTGATTGCAGCGAGTCGAGAAGAAAAGAGAAAATCTGATCTTCTGGTTCCTTAAAAATATACAGCCGATAAGCGT
>NZ_FNJL01000019.1 GCF_900104515.1 Paracidovorax cattleyae | reverse complement strand
CCCCAGGGCAGTTGCTATCGCGCTCCCGAAGCAGGTGAATGTGTGCGGATAGCCTTGATGCTGGGCTCGGATCAGGGGTTGTGAGAGGTTCCCTACCGTGCCAGAGAGGGTTTTGAGCCGAATCTCTTCGCATAATCCGCGCCGGTCATCGTGCTGCGCAGTGCAGCGCGAGATGAAGAGGGAGGAAAGATGGTCGATCTGATGAAAGCGCCGCAGGAGGCGCTGCAAGCCATTCTCGGGCGGAGCAACAAGCCCAAATATGCAACGCCGCTGTTCCAGTTGCGCGATATCCCGTCCGTGATGCGTTCGCGGCTGGGGTGGCCGGTGGCTGCGGCGTTGATGGAGCGGTGGTTCAATGGGGCGGCTTACCAGATGACGCCCGAGGTCAAAGGCAGCGTGGAAGGGCAACGCCTAAGCCAACTGCCGTCAGCACAGCTTGATGAGACCACCATCTCAATGGGATGGGCTCTGGGATTTGCAAGAGTACAGGCGGCCATGGATAGGCTGCGCACGAATTGGGCAAGTCCAGCAGGGATTGCACAGTTGAGAGACCAAGTAGAACGGCACAACAAGGGCAGGCAGCAGCAATGCTGGCGATTTGGTGATCTGACTCTTCCTGCCAAAATCCTTGACAAAACTTGTCAGGTCAACTACTTAGTCTTTGGCCGTATGAGTGACCCCATGGACGATTTCTATGGTGCCATGGGTGAGGCTCAGTTAAAGGTGGCTGTTACAGGTATCGTTACTCCATTGGGCAGCGGTAAAGCCATGGTCGAGATCGACGAATTAGGATTCTATTTACGGGATTCTTATGATTTCAACGATGGAAAGTCTTTTATTTCCCAACCTCTTGGTTGCTGGGGGTTCAATGGAATGGAATGCGGAATCCTTACACATCTGACTGTGCCGATTGAGGATGTAGTAGCGGACGATTCACCCGAATCAGTGCAAAGCCATAAATATCTCGTACAAAACCAAGACTTCCGTCGTTGGAGAGAGAAAAACAACAGAGGTGGTGATTTCATGGTTGTTTCAGATGTGCACCGAATCAAATTACCTTTTCCACAAAAATTTTCATGGTAAATAAAAATCAAAAAAAGAGGCGAATTCTCAGGAATTCATTCCCTATATTATTCATAGCCACAATTGCTGTTGGCCTGTGGCACGGCACCCGCCCCCACCTGTTCCATACCGCCGTCAGCCCCTACAAGGCCTATCGGATCGAATACTACGAAGCCTCTTTCCTGCAAGGACTATTGCATCGCGATTTCAAGATGCCTGCATTCGTGAGGCTGTACCGCGTCCAGCCGGACACCTTGATCGGCGAAAGCAAGGTGGTCGATCTCTGGATGAATGGAGAGCTCTATTGGTACACGGAAGACCCCATGAACAAGGTCCGCGTCGGCCGCGATGTCGTTTTCGAGAATGTTCCATCGGAATGCGCCGGCTGCCCACCGCTGCCCGACTCAGCAGTAATGCCCTGAACCGTCCCGGGGAGGTCTTGCCCCATCGCATTCACCCTCCAAGGCAACGCACGCCATGGAGATCCAACGGGCCTCACCCTGTGGTACCAGCAATCCCGCTCCCATGACCATCACCCGTCGATTCAAGGCAGCCGCCCTGCTCCTCGGCATGGCAGCGCTTGGGGTCACCATACGCAGTCTCGCCACCCCTGAATACCAAAGAAGCCACTACAGCCCCCGGCACGTCTATCGCCTCGATTACTACGAAGCCTCCTGGCTCCAGCGGATGGCACATTGGGACATGCGCCATCCGCACGTCATCCGTCTGTACCGGATTGAACCACCGGCTCTCCTCGGAGAAAGCGCGGTCGTGGACCTGTGGATCAACGGCCAGCTGTACTGGTACCTCTATCCGCCCATGAACAAGGTCCGCATTGGCCGCGACGTCGTCTTCGAAAACATCCCCCCCGAATGCACCGGCTGCCCGCCCCTGCCCGATTCCGCCGCCATGCCCTGACTCGCCCGCCCAAGAAAAAACGGCACCCGAAGGTGCCGTCTTTCCCAATCGTGGAAGAGGATGTGCCCTGGGCGGGTCAGTCCTCGACGAAGGCTTCCTCGCGCTTCTTGCTCACGGCCGGCAGCAGCACGATGACGAGCAGCAGCACGGCGGCGGCGAGCAGGCCGGCGGAGATCGGGCGCGTGACGAACACGCTCCAGTCGCCGCGGGACAGCAGCAGCGCGCGGCGCAGGTTCTCTTCCATCATCGGGCCCAGGATGAAGCCCAGCAGCAGGGGCGCCGGCTCGGTGCCCAGCTTGTGGAAGATATAGCCGATGAAGCCGAAGATGCCGACCAGCCACACGTCGAACGTGTTGTTGTTCGTGCCGTACACGCCCACCGCGCAGAACAGCACGATGGAGGGGAACAGCCAGCGGTAGGGCACGGTGAGCAGCTTGATCCACATGCCGATCAGCGGCAGGTTCAGGATGATCAGCATCGCGTTGCCGATCCACATCGAGGCGATCAGGCCCCAGAACAGCTCGGGGTTGCTGGTCATCACCTGCGGGCCCGGCTGGATGTTGTGGATGGTCATGGCACCCACCATCAGCGCCATCACGGCGTTGGGCGGGATGCCCAGCGTCAGCAGCGGGATGAAGGAGGTCTGCGCACCGGCGTTGTTGGCCGACTCGGGGGCCGCCACGCCGCGGATGTTGCCCTTGCCGAAGGGCACTTCGCCCGGCTTCAGCTTGGTCTTCTTCTCGATCGTGTAGGCCGCGAAGGCCGCCAGCAGCGCACCGCCGCCGGGCAGGATGCCCAGGGCCGCGCCGAGCGAGGTGCCGCGCAGCACGGCGGGAATCATGCGCTTGAAGTCTTCCTTGGTGGGGAACAGGCCCTGCACCTTGGCCGTGAACACCTCGCGGTCGTCCTCGGGCTTGGAGAGGTTGGCGATGATTTCACCGTAGCCGAACACGCCCATGGCGATCACGACGAAGTTGATGCCGTCGGTCAGCTCGGGAATGTCGAAGCTGTAGCGGGCCACGCCCGAGTTCACGTCGGTGCCCACCAGGCCGAGCAGCAGGCCCAGCACGATCATGGCCACGGCCTTGAGCAGCGAGCCCGAGGCCAGCACCACGGCGCCGATCAGGCCCAGCACCATCAGCGAGAAGTACTCGGCGGGGCCGAACTTGAAGGCCACTTCGGTCAGCGGCGGGGCGAAGGCGGCCAGGATCAGCGTTCCCACGCAGCCCGCGAAGAACGAGCCCAGGCCGGCGGCGGCGAGCGCCGGGCCCGCGCGGCCCTTGCGCGCCATCTGGTAGCCGTCGATCACGGTCACCACCGAGGATGACTCGCCCGGCAGGTTCACGAGAATCGCGGTGGTCGAGCCACCGTACTGCGCACCGTAGTAGATGCCGGCCAGCATGATGAGCGCGGCCACGGGCGGCAGCGCGTAGGTGGCGGGCAGCAGCATGGCGATGGTCGCCACGGGCCCGATGCCGGGCAGCACGCCGATCAGCGTCCCCAAAATACAGCCGATCAGGCAGTAGATGAGGTTCTGGAAGGTGAAGGCGACGCCGAAGCCGGTCGCCAGGTTGTCAAACAATTCCATGGTTTTCGATGCTCCCGCTCAACCCGAAATGAAACTGGGCCACACGGGGAACTGCAGTTTCAGCGCCCACACGAAAGCCACGTAGCTGCCCACCGCGAGGATGGTGGCGAGGATGAACACTTCCTTGGCGTTGAAGGTATCGCCCGCCAAGCTCGCGATGAACACGAGCGCGTAGATGGCGACGATCAGGCCCATGGCCGGTACGCCGAAGCTCGGCAGGCCGGCGAGCAGCACGCCGAAAGCGAAGTTGGAAGCGAGGATGAAGAACAGCGGCTTCCAGGCCCACTTGCCGATCTTGTCGCCATCGGCGCTCTCCACCACGGTGGCATAGAAGGTGATGGCCGCCCCCAGGATGGCGAGCAGGATGCCCAGGATCAGCGGGAAATACCCAGGACCCATGCGCGCGCCGTTGCCGACGCTGTAATTGGTGGCGCCGACCGCGAAAGCGACCCCCACACCCATGAACATGAGGCCTGAGAAGAAATCTTTCTGGCTCTTTATTTTCACGAAACGACTCCTTACACGAAGTTGACGGGCGATTGTGCAATCACCCCCCTGCCACATCGATGTGGATACCACCTATCCGGCACCTAGGGAAAACCGCAACGCGCCCAGCGAAAACACCGTCCCGGAGACCGGGACGGACTTCAAGATTTTCGGCTTGCGGAATGGAGTTCAGGTGACAGCCGGTGGTGCGGCCCGGTCACGTGACTCCAGCGGTGGCGTCGCGGCGATGACCTCTTCGAGCGTGGTCACGCCCTCGGCCACGCGCAGTGCGCCGGCGAGCCGAAGGGGGCGCATGCCGTCCTGCAGCGCCTGCCGCCGCAGCGCGTCGATGGAGGGCGACTGGGTGATGCGCTCCTTCAGCGCCTCGCTCACGGCGAGCAACTCGTAGAGCCCCATGCGGCCGTGGAAGCCGGTCATGCGGCAGTCCACGCAGCCCACCGGCCGGTAGGGGTGGTAGCCGCCCGTGATCTTCCAGGGTCGCACCACTTCCGCCAGCCGATCGATGCCCGCCGCCTCGTCGCGCTGGCGGCACTGCTTGCAGAGCGTGCGCACCAGCCGCTGCGCCAGCACGCCCAGCAGCGTGGCATTGATGAGGTAGGGCGGCACGCCCAGCTCCATCAGGCGGCTGATGGCCGACGGGGCATCGTTGGTATGCAGCGTGGAGAACACCAGGTGGCCCGTGAGCGCGGCCTGCACGGCCATGTCCGCCGTCTCCAGGTCGCGGATCTCGCCCACCATCAGGATGTCCGGGTCCTGCCGCATGAGCGCGCGCAGGCCTTCCGCGAAGCTGAAGTCGAGCTGCGGCTGCACCTGCGTCTGGTTGAAGCTCGGCTCGATCATCTCGATCGGGTCTTCCACGGTGCTCACGTTCACCTCCTCGGTGGCCAGGCGCTTGAGGGTGGAGTAGAGCGTCGTGGTCTTGCCCGAGCCCGTGGGCCCGGTCACCAGGATGATGCCGTGGGGCCGCTGCACCAGCGCCTCCCAGCGCTGCGCGTCGTGCGGCGAGAAGCCCAGCGCGTCCAGGTCCTTGACGGTGTTGTCCGGATCGAAGATGCGCATCACCATCTTCTCGCCGAAGGCCGTGGGCAGGGTGGAGAGGCGCATTTCCACCTCGTCGCCGCGCGGGTTGCGGGTCTTGATGCGGCCGTCCTGCGGGCGGCGCTTCTCGACCACGTCCATGCGGCCCAGCAGCTTCACGCGCGACACCATGGCGTTCAGCACACCCATGGGCATCTGGTACACCGGATGCAGCACCCCGTCGATGCGGAAGCGGATCACGCCCTGCTCGCGCCGCGGCTCCAGGTGGATGTCGCTCGCGCGCTGGTCGAAGGCGTACTGCCAGAGCCAGTCCACCACCTTGACCACGCCCTGGTCGTTCGCGTCCAGCTGCTTGTTGCTGCGGCCCAGTTCCACCAGCTGCTCGAAGCTGCTGCCCGCGCTCGCGCCGCCGGCCTTCTGCGCCGCCTTCACCGACTTGGCCAGCGCGAAGAATTCCGCCGTGTAGCGGTGGATGTCCTGCGGGTTGGCGACCACGCGGCGCACGGCGCGGCGCGACTGGCGCTCCACCTCGGCCACCCAGTCATCGACGAACGGCTCGGCCGTGGCCACCACGATCTCGCGCGGCGTGACCTGCACGGGCAGCACCCGGTGCCGCTCGGCGTAG
Organism: Paracidovorax cattleyae; assembly: GCF_900104515.1. Lineage (GTDB taxonomy): Bacteria > Pseudomonadota > Gammaproteobacteria > Burkholderiales > Burkholderiaceae_C > Paracidovorax > Paracidovorax cattleyae. The sequence continues at coordinate 105,275 of NZ_FNJL01000019.1, read as the reverse complement.
CTCGCGCTCATCATGTCGGCCACGCGGCCCACGTCCACCTTGAGCGGATCGATGCGCAGGTAGGCCAGGCCGCTGCGGCCGGCCAGGTATTCGGTCAGGCTCTCCAGGTCCAGCGGCCTGCCGTCGCTCGCGCGCGCCATCGCCACGCTGGCCAGCCGCACCAGCGGATGCTGGCGGCTCTCGGCCTGCGAGCAGCGCGCGATGGTGCGCGCGGCCTCCTCCTGCGAGATCACGCCGTCGGCGCGCAGCCACTCGACGATGCGCCGCCAGTCGAGGGGGCCCGCGAATCCGGCCGGCGCCGCGGGCCCGGCGGCGTCATGGGGGGGAAGCAGGCTGCGGCTCATCGCGCGTCACTCCACCGGCTTGAACACGCGCGGCCACTTCGCCGCAGGCAGGTCCCACCGCACCTGCACCGCATCGGCGCGTGCCAGCAGGTCGGCGCGGCGCGGCCGCGACGGCGTGCGCTGGGCCAGCACCACGGTGTTGCCCTCGCGCGTGGGCTTGAAGGCCCAGAGCGCGTCGGCGCCGAAGGCCTCGGCCATGCGCCCGAGGCTGCGCTCGTAGCTGGAAGAGCGGCCGAAGAGGTTCACCGTCATCGCGCCGTCCTCGGTGAGCAGCGCGCGGCAGTCGGCGTAGAACTCCGCGCTGTCGAGCACCGGCGCCGCGGCCTCGTGGTCGTACAGGTCCACGGCCAGCGCATCGACCGTGCCGTGCCACTCGGGCTTGCGGATCTCCTGCGCGGCATCGGCCAGCACCACGCGCAGCTTCGGCCCGTCGGGCGGCAGCTTGAACCATGCGCGGCAGACGGCCAGCACCTGCGGGTTGAGCTCGATCGCCGTGCAGCACATGCGCAGCTTCTTGTGGCAGAACTTGGTGATCGCACCCGCGCCCAGGCCCAGCTGCATCGCATGCCGCTTGCCCACGCTGGCAGGCTCCACGAACAGCAGCCAGGCCATCATGCGCTGCACGTACTCCAGTTCGATGTCGAAGGGCTCGTCGATGCGCATGGAACCCTGGATCCAGGGCGTGCCCAGGTGCAGGTGGCGCACGTCGCCGTCATCGGAAACGCTGACTTCGGGCAGCTCGGCGGCTGCGGCTTTCTTGCGGGTGGTCATTCAATCCATCAATCCAAAGGGGGCCAGCGCCTCGGCCCAGGCGGCACGCTTGCGCTCGAAGCTCCAGGACGCGTTCGCGGGGCTGGTGGAGGGCAGGCGCAGCGACGGCACCGGCCCTTCCTGCAGCCCGGCCGGCAGGCCCAGGGCGGCGCGCACGGCACGCGCGTGCCTGAAGCTTTCCCCGCCATTGTGGGCGATGGCCGAAAGGCGGTGGCAGCGCGGCCGCAGCGCCGCGAAATCGTTCACCGCCGCGTTGCGGATGCTGGTGTCCAGGCTGCCCTCGCGCTCGCAGGCCGCGTACACATCCCACAGCCCCAGCCCGCGGTCCAGCAGCCAGGCGCAGCGCTCCGCGTAGCGGTCCCGGCCGGGCAGCGGGTGCTGCGGCCACAGCGCCTGCAGGATGGGCCAGAAATGGTTCTGCGGATGGCCGTAGTACTGCCCCGCGCGCAGCGACGCCACGCCCGGGAAGCTGCCCAGCACCAGCACCACCGTGCGCTCCGAGACGACCGGCGCCAGCCCCGTCAGGCGCAGGGCTGCTGCGGGCTGCGGGTCGGCGGGAGGGATGTCGGGCAAACGGGTCGGAGGGGACGAACGGGGCATGCGTGCCAATGGTAGCTATTCGGTAGTCGCCCGGCGGGCCTGCGCAGGCGCCGGCAGCAGCACCGCCAGGCGCGGCAGCGCCGCCAGTGAATTCACGTGCGCGGCCCGGGCCAGCGCCTCCACCGGCATGCCGCGCAGCTGCGCCACCACCTGCGCGATGCGCGGCAGCTCGCCCGGCATGTTGCGCGCCGGCGCCGCACCCGCCGCCCGCTCGGCCGCCGTCACGTAGAGCCAGTGCGGCGGGATGTCCGGCGCGTCGGTTTCCAGCACGATGGATTCCAGCGGCAGCTCGGCCGCCAGCCGGCGCAGCTGCAGGGCGCGGTCGAAGGTCACCGCCCCGCCGAAGCCGAGCCTGAAGCCCAGGTCGATGAAGCCGCGCGCCTGCTGCAGACTGCCGTTGAACGCATGGGCGATGCCGCCCTCGGCCCCCACGTCGCGCAGGCCCTTGAGCACCTTGTCCACCGAACGCCGGGTGTGCAGGATCACGGGCAGCCGGCTGCGCCGCGCGAGCCGCAGCTGCTCGCGGAAGAAATGCTCCTGCCGCGCCGGGTCCAGGTCCTTCACGAAGAAGTCGAGCCCGATCTCGCCCACCGCCACGAGGCGCGGGTCCGCCGCATGCTGCTCCAGCGCCTGCGCCAGCACGCCGAGATCGCCGTCGTCCGCCCGGCCGGTGAAAAGCGGGTGGATGCCCAGCGCATAGCTGTCGCCGTGGCGGTGCGCCAGCGTGCGGACGGCCTCCAGGTTGCACCGCTCCACCGCGGGCAGCACGCAATGCGCGACCCCGGCACGCGCCGCTTCCGCGCGCACCCTGTCCAGGTAGTCCCGGCCCGCATGGGCTTCGAACTCGTCGAGGTGGCAATGGGTATCGATCCAGGCATCCATCCCCCCGAGCATGCCAGCACCATGGGCGGCACGCACGTCGGCCGGCTCCGGCGGCCCGCGCAGGCCGCCAGGCCGCTGCCCGGAAACCCGCCTTGGAAACACGCGGACACATGCGCGGCGGGCGGTTCCGTGCTACCGTGGCCGGGAACCGCCTGCCCGGCGCACGACACCGCGCGCGGGCCCCCTGACCCGAGGTGACCGCATGCCCAGGCCCGCCCGCTACAGCAGCTCCCGCCGCGCGCCAGCCGCGGCCACCGCGCCACACCCGTTCCCGGCAGGGCCCGAGGGCCCGCCCCCGGCCGGGACTCCGGCCGTTCCCCCGGCCGCGGCCCCGGGCGCCGCCGGACCTGCAGGCGCCGCCGCCCCGTCGCCCGCGCGCCCCCCGCGGCGCAGGCTCGGCGGCGCGCTGGCGGCCGTGCTCGTCGCCGCCGGTTTCGGCTGGCTGGCCTGGCGCATGCCGCCGCCGGCGCCGCGCATCACCCAGCAGGACATCGACGCGGCCGTTCTGCATACCCTCTCGACCCAGCCCCTGCCCTCGGCCGCCGCGCGCGCCGCCGAGGCCGTGGCCCCGTCGGTGGTGCGCGTCACCGGCTTCGCCCACACGAAGAAAGGCAAGGGCAAGGTGCAGGAGGAAGAGCGCGGCGTGGGCACCGGCATCGTGATCGTGGACAAGGGCGTGATCCTCACCAACCTGCACGTGGTGCGGGGCGCGTCGCGCATCCAGGTCACCTTCGCCGACGGCTCCGAAAGCGACGCCTCCCTGACCGGCGCCCAGCCCGCGAACGACCTCGCCGTGCTGCAGGCGCACCGCGTGCCGGACGACCTGCAGGCCGCGCCGCTGCGCTCCACGCAGGGCCTCAAACCCGGCGACGGCGTGGTCGCCATCGGCTTTCCCTTCGGCATCGGGCCCTCGGTCTCGGCCGGCGTCATCTCGGGCCTGCAGCGCGAATTCGATTCGCCCCAGGGCAAGCAGGAGATGCGCAACCTCATCCAGTTCGACGCCGCCGCCAACCCCGGCAATTCCGGCGGCCCCCTCGTCACGCTCGACGGCGAGGTCGTGGGCATCGTCACCGCCATCCTCAACCCCACGCCCGCGCGCACCTTCATCGGCATCGGATTCGCCGTGCCCATCGAGAACGCGGCCGAGGCCGCGGGCTCGCCGCCGTTCTGACCTTTCGCCAGGAGCCTCCATGGACATCGCCCCGCCCCCGACGGCCGCCGCCACCGCCACCGCCACCGCCACGCTGATGGAGCAGATTCTCTATGAAGTCAAGCGCGTGGTGGTCGGCCAGGACCGCTTCCTGGAGCGCGTGATGGTCGCCATGCTCGCGCAGGGCCACCTGCTGGTCGAAGGCGTGCCGGGCCTGGCCAAGACCCTCACCGTGAAGACGCTCGCGGGCACCGTGCGCGGCACGTTCAAGCGCATCCAGTTCACGCCCGACCTCGTGCCCGCCGACCTCGTCGGCACGCGCATGTACCACCAGCGCACGGGCGAGTTCGCCACCACGCTCGGGCCGGTGTTCACCCACCTGCTGCTGGCCGACGAGATCAACCGCGCGCCCGCCAAGGTGCAGAGCGCGCTGCTGGAGGTCATGCAGGAGCGGCAGGTCACCATCGCGGGCGAGACGCACGTGCTGCCGCGCCCCTTTCTCGTCATGGCCACGCAGAACCCGATCGAGACCGAGGGCACCTACCAGCTCCCCGAGGCCCAGGTGGACCGCTTCATGATGAAGGTGCTCATCGGCTACCCCACCGAGGAGGAAGAGTTCGTCATCGCCCAGCGTGCCCTCGCCGAGCCCGTGCAGGTGGCATCCGTGGCCACCACGGAGCAGCTCGCCGCGCTGCAGGCCGAATGCCGGCGCGTGTACGTCGATCCCTCCCTGCTGCAGTACGCCGTGCGCCTCGTGGCCGCCACGCGCGCGCCCGCGCATTACGGCCTGCCCGAACTCGAACCGCGCATCGCCTGCGGCGCCAGCCCGCGCGCCACCATCCATCTGGCCGAGGGTGCCCGCGCCCTGGCCATGCTGCGCGGCCGCGGCTACGTGCTGCCCGAGGACATGGCCGACCTCGCGCCCGACGTGCTGCGCCACCGCATCACGCTCTCGTACGAGGCGATCTCGGACGGGCTCGATGCCGATGCCCTCATCGCCCAGCTCATGGCGAGGCTGCCCGCGCCGGCCCGCCCGCTGGCGCACGATGCCCAGAACGAGGTGCTCCATGCCGCCGCGCAGCGGGCCTGACGCCGCGGCAGTGCGCACGGCGCCGCTGCCCGCCGCCGGCCTGGCCACGGGCGCTGCGGACCGCCTGCTGCGCCGGCTCGAATGGACCGTGCTGCGCCGCCTCGACGGCCTGCTGCAGGGCGATTACCGAACGCTGCTGCGCGGCGCGGGCGTGGACCTGGCGGACCTGCGCGAATACCAGGCGCACGACGACGTGCGCCACATCGACTGGAACGTCACCGCGCGGCTCGGCACGCCCCATGTGCGCGTCTTCTCCGAAGACCGCGAGATGGCCGCCTGGTTCCTGCTCGACCTCAGCCCCTCGGTGGATTTCGGGCCGCCGGGGCAGACCAAGCGCGACCGGCTCACCGGCTTCGCCGCCGTGCTCGCGCGGCTGCTCACGCGCCACGGCAACCGCGTGGGCGCGATGCTCTTCGGCCATGGCGCCCCTGCCACCGTGCTGCCGCCGCGTACCGGCCGCACCCATGTGCTGCGCCTCATCGACGCGCTGGCGCCCGCGGGCCCGCCCGGGTCCGCGCCGCCCGGCACCACCGAGCTGCACCGGCTGCTGGATTCGGCCGCGCCCGTGCTCCGGCGGCGCTCGACGGTGTTCGTCGTATCCGACTTTCTCTCGGCCCCCGGCTGGGAGAAGCCCCTCGCGCAGCTCGCGCAGCGCCACGACGTGGTCGCCGTGCGGCTGCTCGATCCGCTGGAGATGGCGCTGCCCGACGTGGGCGTGCTGCACCTGCGCGATCCCGAGACCGGCGAACATCTGACGGTGGACACGCGCGACCGCGCCTTCCGCCAGCGCTTCGCCCGCCTCGCCGCCGAGCGCGAAACCGCGCTGCGCTCGGCCCTGGCGCGCGCGGGCGCGGACACGCTCGAACTCGCCACCGACGACGACCTGCTCGACGCGCTGGTGCGCTTCATGGAACTGCGCGGCCAGCCCGTGCGGGCCCGCCGGCGCGTGCGCGCCTGAGCGCCGGACGCGCCGGCCGAACGAACGACAAGGAAGGAGCCGCCCATGGTCTTTCTCTGGCCCGACCTTCTCTGGCTGCTGCTCGCGCTGCCCGTGCTGGTAATGCTCTACCTTTGGCTGCTCCGCCGGCGCCGGTCCGCCGTGCTGCACTACCCTGCCCTGGCCCTGGCGCGCGAAGCCCAGGGCGCGCGCGCCCGCTGGCGGCGCCATGTGCCGCCGCTGCTCTTCCTGCTCGGCCTCGCGGCGCTGCTGGTCGCGGCCGCGCGGCCGCTGGCGGTGCTCACCCTGCCCTCGCAGCAGCAGACCATCATGCTGGCCATGGACGTGTCCGGCAGCATGCGCGCCGCCGACGTGCACCCCGACCGCCTCACCGCCGCCCAGGACGCCGCCAAGGCCTTCATCGCCGAGCTGCCGCGCCACGTGCGCGTGGGCATCGTGGCCTTCGCGGGCAGCGCCCAGCTCGCCCAGTTGCCCACGCAGAACCACGAAGACCTCGTCAAGGCCATCGACAGCTTCCAGCTGCAGCGCGGCACGGCCACGGGCAACGGCATCCTGCTGTCGCTCGCCACCCTGTTCCCCGACACCGGCATCGATGTCTCCGCGCTCGGCGGCCGGCAGGCCATGCTGCGCCCGCAGTCCATGGACGAGGTCGGCCGCCCGCCGCACCGCGGCAGCAACGGCAAGGGCGCCGACCGGCCCGCGCCCGTGGCACCGGGCTCCTACACCTCGGCGGCCATCATCATGCTCACCGACGGCCAGCGCACCACCGGCGTCGATCCGATGGAGGCCGCGCAATGGGCCGCCGACCGCGGCGTGCGCGTCTATACCGTGGGCGTGGGCACCGTGGCCGGCGAGACCATCGGCTTCGAGGGCTGGTCCATGCGCGTGCGCCTGGACGAAGACACCCTCAAGGCCGTGGCGCAGCGCACCAACGCCGAATACTTCCACGCGGCCACTGCGGCCGACCTGAAGAAGGTGTACGAAACCCTCAGCTCCCGCCTCACCGTGGAGAAGAAGGAAACCGAAATCTCCGCCCTGCTCGCGCTCGCGGGCGCGGCCCTGCTGGTACTGGCGGGCCTGCTGTCGCTGTGGTGGTTCGGGCGGGTGCTTTAGAGCAGCCAACACGACCCTTCTGGTGCCTCGCCAGAACCGCTCGCCGGGTCGTGCCAGCCGCTCTCAGCGCGCCGCTGTCATGCCGTCGGAGCCCGAGGCTCGACCCCCGCAGCGATTCCCTGGATGCGTGGCAGCGGACCGAGGCACGATGCCATGAACGCTTCCAGTTCCGCGTCCGACAGCCCGAATTCCGTGTGGGAGCGTGCCTGCAAATACTCCTCCACTGTGGTGTTGATCCTTTCCGCCGAAGCGGCTGGGTAGGCTCCCGTGAGATAGACCGCCAATTGGGTCGCATTCATCACATGCAGATTCAGTCCGGTCACCCTCAGCGCACCCGTCGCCGGATCCTGCCGCATCGGCATGTAATCGGTGAGAGCTGCCACCGAGGCCACGACCCCACCGATCGTGATGCCGATCTTCCCGCTTCTGGGCAAGGTCTCGCTGGCCAGGCGGCCCGGCTTCAAGCCACGTCCGGCATCCTGGTACGACGCGGCTGCGGCACCGATGATCTGCAAATCGCCTGAACGGGTGCCGAACCCCAGCATGGTTTCCGGTACACCGGAAACCCGGTTGCGGTCGGGAATCGGCCGAAGATCCTCTTTGATGGCATCCGACAGGATGTCGTGGAGTCCGCCGGCGGCATAGGCATCCTGGCCGGTGGAATTCACCAGGTAGTCCACATCCAGCGATCTCTTCTCCGAGGCCTCTCCTTGCGCCTTGCCCGACACATCGACGCGAAGCCTTTGCCCACCCGGCGCATCGCCTGAGTCCAGGCACCGTATCGCGTCGATTTCGCCCTGGATCTGGCAATCGCGGCTGCCTTCGATGATGGCCCCGACGCGGGGCCCGGCCGCCTCAGCCACCCCGAAGCCGTTTCTCGCCACCCACGTGGAAGATCCGGCATGTTGCTTTGCGACCTCCATGGCCCATGCTGCCGTCGGCCCCCCGCCATACACCATGACGCTCTTGCCCTGAATGCGCTCCGCCATCCCGGGCGTCAGAACGTCGTCGTAGCCGAGTATCTGGGGCAGCTGCGCTGCCGATCCTTCCGGCAGCAAATGGTCCGCCAACCGTCTCGCAGGGGCAGCCCCCGTTGCGATCACTACCTTGTGCCCCAGCACGGAGGGTCCCGGTCCGGTCGTGGCGATGCGGTAGCCCGTGCCCTGCTCCTTCGATATTTTCTCGACAGAAATTCCGCCGGTGAAAAACACTTTCCTGCCCTGGCTTCGCAGCATGTCGCCGGTGTATTCGCCGAGTTTCGCCAGCCGGGCCTGATAGTCACGGGAATGCACATAGGCCGAACGGTCGTCATGCGGCAGCAGGTTGTTGAGGGCATCATGCCGGCCGGGATCGATAAATCCTGCGCTTTCCTCATGCGGCAACGCCAGGATGTGATGCGGCTGCGCGAGCCGGTGCCCGACCCTGTTCCAATAACCCAGATCCCCGATCACCACCACATGGGTGAACATGCTGTCGAGATTTGCGGTGGAAAGATAGGTCAGGGCGGCAGTGCCCCCACCCACGACAAACAGCGCTCTGTCATCTTCGCTCATGCCCGACAGAAAATCATTCAATGCACTGTCGGGCGCCCTCCTGTGCCCCGCTGCCTCGGCTCCCGGCTGCGCGTGTGCGGGACGGGGACTTTGCGGTGCAATGGCACGGCTTCGCAGGCGGATGCTCCCTTCCCGCACAATGGCATGAGGCTGTGATCTCGCCCGGATACCGTCGTCTCCCAGGGCTCCGTGCGATGACGGGCCGTGCGCTCTCGTCGTTCCGGTCGGGGACCGGGACCGATCCGCCCTGGACGTTCCATGCGAAGAATCTGACAGGTGCGCAGAAGAGAGGGCTTGGCGGCCCGAACGGATGCCGGCTGTGGGGTTGATCATGAACTCGGGCAAGAAATCTTCTGCGCACGATGATGCGACCCCACACCGCTGCCCGGCAGTGTCTGCGCGAATGCCGTTGCGATGGTCCGAAACATCCGCATGCGGCCACGCCACGCCCTCCAAGCGCGCCCCACGGGCCTTCAACACCGGTGACGAAGCCCTGCTCAACGCGTCTTCCGGCCGGCGCGGCCAGGAGCGGCGACAACGCAGATTTATGCCGGGTTGTCGATCTCGATGAACCGTTGTTCGATGCCCAGCGCCACCGCCACGTGCGCGGCCGCCGCGGGCGCGCCGTAGCGCTCGGTCGCATGGTGGCCCGCCGCGAGGAAGGCCACGCCCGTCTCCCGCGCCAGGTGCGCCTGCGGCTCGGAGATCTCGCCCGTGATGAAGGCATCGGCCCCCGCCGCGATCGCGCCCTCGAAGTATCCCTGCGCGCCGCCCGTGCACCAGGCCACGCGGCGGATCGGCCGGCCCGGCCCGGCGTCCTCCGGCGCGACCAGCGTCACCGGCCGGCCCAGCGCCGCCTCCACGCGCGCGGCGAGCGTGGCCGCGTCCGCGATGTCGGCCGGCGCGCAGAAGCCCAGGTCCTGCTCACCGAAGCGCACGTCGGCCGCCGCGAAGCCCAGCACGCGGCCCAGCTGCGCGTTGTTGCCCAGCTCCGGGTGCGCGTCCAGCGGCAGGTGGTAGGCGAAGAGATTGATGTCGTGGGCCAGCAGCCGCTGCAGGCGCTGCTTCATCCAGCCCGTCACCCGCCCGTCCTGGCCGCGCCAGAACAGGCCGTGGTGCACGAAGACCGCATCCGCCCCGTCCGCGATGGCGGCATCGATCAGCGCGCGGCTCGCCGTCACGCCGCTCACGATGCGGCGGATGCGCTCGCGGCCCTCCACCTGCAGGCCGTTCGGGCCGTAGTCCTTGAAACGGGCCGGCTGCAGCAGGTCGTCGAAGGCCGCGAGCAGCGCCTGCCGGGAAACCCCGGGGGCCAGGTCATCCGCGGGAGAGGGTACAACTGAGTCCGTCATGCACGGCATTGTGGCAGGGCGCGCACCAGGGAGGGGTGCCGCCCGTGACCCCGCCGTACACCACCAGAACGGCCAACCAGAACGACCGGCACGGGCCCGCGGCCCCGCGGCATGCACCGCCGCCGGTACACGAGAAGGAGGGATCCCATGTGACCGCCGCCACCACACCACGCCGCGGGCGCTGAACGCCGCCCGTCCGGGCACTCCCGATTTCTCCGATCCCGAAAGCCACCCCATGCCCCATACATCCCGCCATTTGTCCGTGAACCGCGTCCGGCTCTACCAGGCCGCCCAGACCGCGTCCCACACCAGCTTTCCCGTCAAGGGCCAGGGCACCGTCTCCGTGCTCCCGGCCGACGTGCCCGAGGCGCTGGACATCATCCTGCACCAGGACATGCCCTTCACCCCCACCGGCAACGCCTGCGGCCTCACCATCGGCCGCGCCGGCATCGTCCTGTGGGCCGTGCGCCACGGCAAGAGGCACCCCATCGCGCACGCCGAAGCCCCCGACCTGCGCCTGGATCCGCCGGGCACCCACCAGCCCTACTGGCTGAGCCTGGACAGCAACAACCGCCGCATCCGGTACGGCAAGGGCGAAATGCTGCGCGCCCTGATGCTGTATGAGTTCACCTGGCCGGACAAGAACGACCCGAACGGCATGGACGCCCTGTGCCGGCAACTGCGCCACGTCAGCGTGCGCGGCGCCACCGGCGTGCAGCTCGCCACGCTCCAGATCCCCGTGAACCTCGATCCGCCGCCCCACCTCATCGCGCCCGCGGAGGTGACCATGGAAAGCATCGCCGCCAACCGCGCCAGCGTCGCGGGCGACCTGCCCCTGGCCTGCCAGCGCCTCTACGACAACGTCGCCGGGCCGGGCATGAACCTCTCGCCGCCGGACTTCGCCGAGTTCGCCCAGGCCATCCAGTACTCCATCGTCACGCCCGGCGCGCTCTGCCACACCAAGCTGCTGGAAAAAGACCCGAGCTTCGGCTACCTCCGCGTCACGCTGGACGCCAACCAGGGCGATTCGCCCGGCCAGCCCTACGTGCTGGAAATCTGGCCCGCGGGCAATGGCTCGCCCATTCACAACCACGGCCAGGCCTGCGCCGTCATCAAGGTGCTGCACGGGCAGATCCAGATCTCGTGGTTCAGTGCGCTGAGCCCCGGCATCGAGCAGCCCTGGGGCAGCACCATCGCGCACGCGGGCGAGGTGACCTTCCTCACGCCCGACTACTACCAGATCCACCAGTTGAAGAACCCGTCGCCCCGCGAAGGCGGCCAGTTCTGCGCGACCATCCAGTGCTACCGCTACGCGGACGACAACATCGTCCACTACGAGTACTTCGACTACATCGACGAGAAGAAGCAGACCATCGAGCACTTCCTGCCCGACTCGGACTGGGAATACCTGGAGTTCAAGCGGCTGATCCAGGAGGAATGGAAGGCGGCCATGTCCGGGCAACGGCCCGCCACCGCCTGAACGCGGCGCGGGCATCCGGCGCAGGATGCCCGTCGCTTCGAGAGAGGCCCGTTCAGGCCCGCGCAGCCACCGGCTGCCAGCCGCGCGAGGCCAGCGGCACGAAGCCCAGCACGAAGCCCAGCAGCCCCATGGCCGCCACATAGTGCGCGGGCGCCATCGGGTCGCGCTGCATCCACACCGTCAGCAGCACCGGCGTGATGCCGCCGAACACCGCATAGGCCATGTTGTACGAGAACGAAAGGCCCGAGAACCGCACTTCCGGCGGGAAGGCGCGCACGCCCACGATGGGCAGCAGCGCGATCGAGCCCACGAAAAAGCCCACCAGCGCATAGTTGCGCACCAGCGTCTCCGGCGTGCCCGGCAGGCCCAGGTAGAACAGGTACGAGGTCAGGAACAGGCCGCCCCAGCCCACCAGCATCACCGCGCGGGTGCCGAAGCGGTCGGTGGCCCAGCCCACCACCACGCAGCCGATGGTCAGCGTGAGCGTGGCCACGGCATTGGCCTCCAGCGCCAGCGTGGCGGGCAGGTGGTGCACCTTCTGCAGGTACGACGGCGTGATCAGCACCACCACCACCACCGCGGTGGAGAGCACCCAGGTCATCAGCGCCACCAGCAGCATCGCGCCCTTGTGGTCGCGGAAGATGGTCTTGAGCGGCAGCTCGCGCGCCACGGCGCGGCGCGCGGCCAACTCCTGGAACACCGGCGTCTCGTGCAGGAAGCGGCGCAGGTACACCGACACCAGGCCGAACACGCCGCCCAGGATGAACGGAATGCGCCACGCGAAGCCCTGCACCTCGGCGGGCGTGTACGTGCGGTTGATGGCGATCGCCACCAGAGAGCCCAGCAGGATGCCGCCCGTGATGCCGGCCGTCAGCGTGCCCACGCCCAGGCCGTAGCGGTTCTTCGGCACGTGCTCGGCCACGAACACCCAGGCCCCGGGCATCTCGCCGCCGATGGCCGCGCCCTGCAGCACGCGCATCGCCAGCAGCAGCAGCGGCGCCGCCACGCCGATGCTCGCGTAGGTGGGCAGCAGGCCGATCACCAGCGTGGGCACCGCCATCAGGAAGATCGACAGGCTGAACATGCGCTTGCGGCCCAGCTTGTCGCCGAAGTGGGCGATCACGATGCCGCCGATCGGCCGGGCCAGGTAGCCCGCCGCGAAGATGCCGAAGGTCTGCAACTGGCGCAGCCAGTCGGGCATGTCGGCCGGGAAGAACAGGCCGCTCACCACCGTGGCGAAAAACACGTAGATGACGAAATCGTAGAACTCGAGCGTGCCGCCCAGCGCGGAAAGGCCCAGGGTCTTGTAGTCGCCGCGCGTGAGCGGGCGGTGGGGCTGCGCGGCGTCGGCGCTCGCGGCAGCGTCAGAAGAGGAAGTCATGGCGTGGTCCGGAAAAGCACGGGTGCGGCCCGGGCACGGCCACGCATGCGGCGGCGCCAGGGCTTTCTCTTGCGGCCGCCGGACCGGAGCGGAGCGTGGCGGGTGGCGCGGGCTGCAAGGCCGGCCGCGGGGGTGGAGTGCGGGCGGCCGGGCGCGGGGCCGGGGCTGGAAGAAAAAGAAAGGAAAGAAGAAAGAAAAACGGGAAACGGAAAACGAAAGCAAAAGGCCGCGGGTGGCGGCCATCCCCCGATTTTAGGGTTTTCCCTCCGGTGCCCGCGCACGCACTCGAATGCCCCCCTCCTCGCGCGGGGCGCAGTCGGCATGCCCTCCCACGGCCCACGGCCGCGCAAAGTGGCGACAATGTGGGCCTTTGCCGCCCCACCTGTCACCATGAAGCGCTTCTGGCTGCTGTTCTCCCAGGCCGTGACCGTGTTCGTCGCCGCCTACTTCGTCGTCGCCACCCTGCAACCGGACTGGATCCGGCGCGGCGCCACGCGCAGCAGCGCCGGCATCTCGCTCATCGAGGCGCCGTCCGCCCCCTCCTCCCAGCCCGTGGCGGGCAGCTTCAGCGCGGCGGTGCGCAAGGCGGCCCCGGCCGTCGTCAGCATCAACACCAGCAAGGCCGTGCGCAACCCGCGCAGCAACGACCCCTGGTTCCAGTTCTTCTTCGGCGACCAGGGCGCGCAGCAGACGCAGACCGGCCTGGGCAGCGGCGTGATCGTCAGCCCGGACGGCTACATACTCACCAACAACCACGTCGTGGAAGGCGCGGACGAGATCGAGGTCACCCTGGCCGACAGCCGCCGCACCCGCGCCACCGTGATCGGCACCGACCCGGACACCGACCTCGCCATCCTGAAAGTGGACCTCGACAAGCTGCCCGCCATGGTGCTGGGCAACTCCGACCAGCTCTCCGTGGGCGACCAGGTACTGGCCATCGGCAACCCCTTCGGCGTCGGCCAGACCGTCACCAGCGGCATCGTCAGCGCCCTGGGCCGCAGCCAGCTGGGCATCAACACCTTCGAGAACTTCATCCAGACCGACGCCGCCATCAACCCCGGCAACTCCGGCGGCGCGCTGGTGGACATCAACGGCAACCTGATGGGCATCAACACCGCCATCTACTCCCGCTCCGGCGGCAGCATGGGCATCGGCTTCGCCATCCCCGTCTCCACCGCCAAGCTGGTGCTCGACGGCATCGTCAAGGACGGCCAGGTCACCCGCGGCTGGATCGGCGTGGAACCCAACGAACTCTCCCCCGAACTCGCCGCCACCTTCGGCGTGCGCGCCACCGAGGGCGTCATCATCACCGGCGTCCTGCAGGACGGCCCCGCCGCCCGCGCCGGCATCCGCCCCGGCGACGTGATCGTGCGCGTGGGCGACAAGCCCACCGACAACGTCTCGGCCCTGCTCAGCGCCGTCGCGGCCCTGAAGCCGGGCGAGCCGGCGGCGTTCCAGCTGCAGCGGGGGGATGCGCAGCTGGAATTGAATGTGGTGCCGGGGACGCGGCCGCAGCAGAGGGGGCAGCGGCGGTGAAGGGCAGGCCTCTGTCGGGTTGAGAGCGCGTATCGTTTTCGCAAGTAGAGAGAGGCGACGTACCGAAAGGCGGCTTCGCAGCAGATGCCGTCGGTCAGCGCAGCGGGCCCAGCCGGCAGGCCCCGACCAACAACGGTCTTTGCTGCTCCCCGCTTCGGCGCCCGAAAGCTGTGGTTCAGCAAGTGAACCCAGCGACCGGCGAGGCCGGTCCGCCCGAACGATCATCCTGTTCACTACTTTGGTTACCGAACTCCTCCGAGCGGTCCTCCACTTAGTCTGTCGCGTTCCTTGAACGCCGCGACTCCGTCGTCATGAGCCAGGGCGCGCAAGCTCTGGTGCCAAGGAGCTTGCGACGTTGTGGCTTAAAGATACTTTTGCAGGATGGCCTGCCTGCGGGCGGATGAACTTTTGAGCACCGCCTGCGCATCGGCAATCTGCTGTTCCAGCGCCTCGATCTTGGTGACGAATTTCTTCTGCTCTGCGAGGGTCGGCACCGGCACCTTGATATTGCGCATAATCGTTGCGTTGATATTGGCTTGATTGATCGACTTCGAGGCCTTGCCTTTCGCTTCGATTTGGAAGACCGACGAGTTCATCATCTTTTCCAGGAATTTCGGCAGCACCTTCCCCGTGTCGGGCACCACGCGCACAAGGTAAGAGGCAAAGCAATAGTCTCCATCCAGATCGAATAGCCCGGTCTTGCCGACATGCTCGATACTGTTGGTGCGATTGAAAAGCAGGTCACCTTTGCTGAGCTTGTATTTGGCAAACTCCTCGGCGCTAATGTCTGCGCACTTCATGTTGCCGTTGTCCACCATCCGGCCACGGATGATTTCATTCATGCGGAATATCTTGTAGCCGACACCGCCCTCATTCATGGCTTCGTTCAGGCCGTACTGAATGTCGATGGCGATTTTTCCGATTTCTAAATGTGCAACTGAAGATCCATAAATATTGGCGACTTCCACGTCAATGCGGGCCAAGGCATTCTCAGACGTGTCGCGCGAAGAGTTGACCTCAACGTCAATCAACCTGCACTCAGAGACAATGTTGTTCAGTGTGATCGGGTCAGGCAGTGGAATTTGTAGAGCCTCAAGATCCTTTGGATAAACATGAGGCTGCGCCGCACCACTCGAAGCCGCCTGAATTTCGCTCTGCCGACTTTTTAGTACGTGGTAGAGGTATTCCGTGTACTCATCATCCACTCCACGCACCGTTGTACAATCGGATGCAAAAATTGGCTCCCTCCAAAAAGCCACATAACCAGCACTGGCGCCTGATGCGCTGACGGTTATTGTGTTAGCCGGGCGATTGAAAGCATTGTGCATGTAAGCATGAGTCATACCCCCTGCAATGACTTTATATCTTCCGGGCACAGCTTTTTTCTGGGTAATTGAAGTGCCTTTTCGTATTTCAGCCAAGCGGCTTAACGGGAAAATGGGCCACTTGGATACGACTTTTGCGCCGCCCTTGATCGCCAAGTTGATCTGTTTTTCGAAGACGACTCGAGAAAAATCCAGCATCTCTACCAACGGAGCCGCTCGCGCCACCTCCTGCAACGCCGTCGGGATAGCCGACAGCGTACCGTTAAAATTCGCCGCAATGCTGAAATTGAGCTTCCCAGTGTTGTCCCGGTTGGTTTCGTCATACAACGGCGTTAGGTGCCGCCCGTGGACATCCTTGATCAGCTTGATGCCCTCGTCGCCCTTGGCGGAACTCCATTCGTAGCCGAGGAATTGCTTGATGGCCTTGGTCTCCGTCGGGCTGCGAATGATCAGCACTGGATTGGGCTGATCGCAGGCCATTACGAAATGGTAGAGCTTGTCGCGCTCGATGGCCTGGACAAACGCTAGATAGCGTTTTTCGACCTCGGCGTCCTGCGCTTCCAGCGTCAAGACCTTGAACCATTTGGCCTTGTAGAGATTGGTGACCTCGTTGCTGCTGTTGAATTTTTCAAGGTAGACCGCCTCCAGTTGAGTGGTCCATGCACCGTTTGGTTCTCCCCTGAGCAGGGTTTTGTAGTCCTCCAACGGCACATTGATGTGTGCGACGTAGCGGGCAATCAAGTGCTCATCCTTGTAGATGACCTGCTTGCGCTTACTGGCATCTCGGCCCTTGAACCATTCCTCTACGCGCTCGCGGTAGTGCGCGGCGGTGTCGGGAGCGGTCTTCTTGCGACGCAGGAACAGGGTTACGGTGTTAGTACCCGTTTTGCCGAAGGTGCCGCTGCCGAATTCAGCAATAGCGACGATGTCGAAATACTGGATCAGGATTTCGCGGGTGCGGATGTAGGCGCTGCCGCCATTGGACAGGATGCTGGATGGCAGGATGATCGCAGCTACGCCATCGGCCCGCAGTAGTTGCTTAGCGCGCTCGATGAAAAAGGTTTCGATGCTGTTGGAGGTTTCGAGATCATTGATGGTATCGGCAAGGGTGTAGGCCTTGCGTTCTTCCTCGGGCAGCGTTTCCAGAAAGCCGCGCACGCTGTAAGGTGGGTTGGCGACCAGCAGGTCAAAACTTCCGTCCTTGATCTCTGGAAATGCCTCGTGCTGCTTGATCAGGCCGTCGCCGTAGCAGATGTTGATGCCTTGCTGCCCGTACATGAAGGCCGACACCTTGGCCACCTTGGAGAGGCGGTACTCCTTCTCGATGCCATAGAGAGCCTTGTGATACGCCGCTAGGTCTGCTTCTGGCTGATGCGTTTCCACCAAGGGCTTGAGCTGCAAGGCCAGCTCGGTGAGAAAGTGGCCTGCGCCACAGGCGTAATCGATGGCCTTGGGCGGTGTGGCGCTGCGCTGGACAAGTGAGGCCAGCGGCAGGCTCATCATGATGAAGCGGCAGATGGGCATGGGGGTGAAGAACTGCCCCTCGCTCTGTTTGACACCCTGATCGAGGAAGCCCTCGAACATATCGCCCAGAAACTGGTTGTGGCCGTGCGGGTCGGTCAGGCGAATGTCCTGCCACATTTGCAGAATCTTCAGCAGCACCTCGGCGTTTTGGTAGAACAACTTTTCGTTGTGAACATCGATCAATGAAAAATCGTTGTTGGTGAAAAACTTTTGCTGAATGAACAAATTCCACACCGCCCGCTGCGTGGCATCCGGGTTCTGTTTGATAAATCGAAGTGCGTTGTTGACGTCGCCCTGGTTGATGTATGTGATGTCTTCGCCGAGAAACTTGCCCATACCTGCTTGGTACAACTGCTGCAGGCGGTCCATCAGATCGAAATGGGTGTCGTAGGCCACACCCTTCCAGTAAAACTTCAGATCGGAGGGATTTTCAATTTCGTCCACCAGCTTGCACAGAAACAAGTTAACCAGCTTGTCAAAGGCGTTTTCACGGCCCGACACATTGTGCTGGCGCAGGATGGTGGCAAACTCGTGGTACTTCTTCTGCTGATCTCTAGCCGAGATGGCATGCAAATCGGCCAACGAATACTTGTCTTTGCCGATGTGATACGGCTGAATGTTTTCTTCGAAAATTCCCTTGGTTGTGTAATCGAGCTTGTAGGTGTCACGCCAAACGGCATGGCGCTCTTTCACATCGGTGGCCGACTTAAAGCCTTTGAACAGCGGATTTTCAATTAGGTATTTGCCATTATCACGATGCGCAATGATGTGGCTGGTGTAGCTGACCGCGCCTGCATCCAGGTCCGAGGTGTACAAGCACAGGAACTGGGTTTCGCTGATTTGCTGCGCGTAGCTGAAGAGTTGATCGCCGTCCTGCTGAGTCTTATTCCAAGCGCGCTTAAATTCGATTCCGGCCGTTTTGCATTCGATGATCAGCAAGGGACGGCCATCGTTGTCCTTGATCAGAATGTCGGCACGTCCGCCGCTGGCGCCACGCCCCAGTTTCCACTTGGGCTCCAGTTCGATGTGCTCAGGCTTATAGCCCTTTTCCAGCAGGCGGTGTACGCATTCGAGTACAACGAAATTTTCGTTAGCGTCGAAGTTGCAGGTTTGCCGTTCGCTAATAATCAGTCCAGCAGCTTCGGGATAAGAAATTTCCTTCTTAATGAAATTCACCTCAAGGATGGCTGCGCCGAACCCCTTACGATAAATTGCACCCTTTTTCTCGAATCCAAGGGCGCCCAGCAAATCCGACAAATTGTCTTGAGTCAGCATTATTTTCTTATTCAGTATCTTGCTCTAACCGGTCAATCAAGGCGACACAGCGGGAGCTTCGCTGCCAGTCGTGTCATCCGCGCCCCCAGCGCGTACCCATTCATCAACGTCGGACAGCTTGAACTTCCACAAGCGACCCACGCGGTGCGCGGGCAAGCGCTTGCTGTCGATCCAGCGATAGATGGAGTCACGCGTGACGCCTAAGTGTTCGGCGACCTGTTCAACGGATACCCAGGGCTCGGTCACGGGATGCTCCAAGAGCGGAAAATTGGATGGCACTCAGTCGCACAAAATGGCAAAGAGTCGAATCTAGCAGGTAATCGTCAGCTTTTCCGTGAAGCGCTACGAAATGCGGTCAGTCTGAACTGAAGCAGCCGCTCGCCAATGCCCGCAACGGGTCGGGAACAGACTGTCGCCCAAGGCGCCGCCAATGGCCGGACTCAGCCTAAAGCGGTCACCGAAAATGCAGGCCGACCGCCAGATGCCAGCAAAGCCCCCCCCGCACTCAATCCAAATACTGCTTCACCACTACAGACGCCTCCACCACCACCGGCCACACCTGCACCCGGTACCAGTCCTCCCCCTCCAACCCATCCTCCGACAGCGACCCCAACCCCGCCGCCGACAACCTCACCCGGTACACCCCCGGCACAAAGGCAAACCGCGCTGCGTCCGGCAAATAGTCCGTACAGCCCGCCACCACCAGCGTCCCAGTCGCCAGGGCGAGCGAAGCCTCCACCACATGGTCGAAGCGCTCGAAATCAGCCGGCGGCTCGGCATCCCACAGTTCCAGCGTCACTGGCACCTGCATGTTCCGTACGGTGCCACAACCCACGATGCCGGGCGCGACCGCCAGCATGCTTTGCACGGCGGCGGCGTCCCAGGCGCCGGAGAGGTCACCCTCGGCCGCCTCGTCCTGCAGGATGAATTGGTGATAGTCCGCCAGCAGGCGGAGATGGTGGGTCTGCACGTTCTTCCCTCCCTGGCCAGAGCGCGTGCAGTTCGTTGCAACCCTCAGGCCGACGGCTCCCTCTGCTCCGCCGCATCCTCCGGCGCCTGCGTGTGCCGGATGAAGATCTGCGCCGCCCAGATGCCCAGTTCGTACAGCAGGCACATGGGCACGGCCAGCGCGAGCTGCGACACCACGTCCGGTGGGGTGACGACGGCGGCGATGATGAAGGCGACGACGATGAAATAGCCGCGGAAGCTCTTGAGCTTGGCCACGTCCACGATGCCCATGCGCGCCAGCACGACGACGACCACGGGCACCTCGAAGGCGAGGCCGAAGGCCAGGAACATGGTGAGCACGAAGCTCAGGTAGGCCTCGATGTCCGGCGCGGCGGTGATGCTCTTGGGCGCGAAGCTCTGGATGAAGCTGAACACCTGCCCGAACACGAAGAAGTAGCAGAACGCCACGCCCGCGAAGAACAGCACGGTGCTGGAGATGACCAGGGGCAGCACGAGCTTCTTCTCGTGCGAGTACAGGCCCGGCGCCACGAAGGCCCACACCTGGTAGAGCACCACGGGCAGGGCCACCAGGAAGGCCGACATCAGCAGGATCTTGAGCGGCACCATGAAGGGCGAGATCACCGAGGTGGCGATCAGCGTCGCGCCTGCGGGCAGGTGCGCCACCAGGGGCGCGGCCAGCAGGTCGTAGAGCCGGCCCGGGCCGGGGTAGAAGAAGAGCACGGCCCCGACGATGCCGACGGCGACGACGGCCTTGATGAGGCGGTCGCGCAGCTCCATGAGGTGCGCGACGAAGGGCTGCTCGGTACCGGCCAGCTCGTCTTCGAGGGAGGGTTTTTCGGACATGGTGGAGGTGGGCGGCCCGCGCGGGGCCGCGCGGACGCGGCCGTCAGCAGGCCATCACTGGAACTTGCGGGGCCGGAAGCGCGCGACGCGCGCCGCGCCCGACTGGGCCTTGGTGCGCACGCCGGCGCGCGCCTTGTACCACTGCGGGGTGGCACTGCGCTTGAGGCGCCAGTTCTTGCCGGGGTGCTTGTAGGTCGGGACGATGCGGGACGATGGCCCTTCCAGGGCGGCGGGGTCCAGGCTGCCGTCGTGGCCGGCCGCGGCCGCATCGGAGGTGCCGGATTCCCAGTCCTTCTGGAATTCGCTCGCGTGGGTCTGGAAGCTGTGGTGGGCGTCGCGCGCGGCGGTCTCCACCGTGTCCTTCATCTTGCGCAGCTCGTCCAGCTCCATGGAGCGGTTGACCTCGGCCTTCACGTCGGCCACGTAGCGCTGCGCCTTGCCCAGCAGGGTGCCGACGGTGCGCGCGACGCGGGGCAGCTTCTCGGGGCCGATGACGATGAGCGCCACGGCGCCGATCAACGCCATCTTGGAGAGGCCGATGTCGATCATGGATGGGCGGGAAGGCGGTTCAGCGGGGAAGAAGGAGGAGGGAAATCAAGGACCGGGGCGCCCGGTCAGCCCTTGTGCCTGGCCTCGACGTCGATCGTGCCCTGGTCGGCGGCGTGCGCCTGCTGGTTCGTCACCTGCCCTGCGGGGGGCGTGGCCGCGGTGGTGGAGGCGGGCGTGCCGTCGGGCGCGGTGCCGTCCTTCATGCCGTCCTTGAAGCCCTTCACGGCACCGCCGAGGTCGGAGCCGATGTTCTTGAGCTTCTTCGTGCCGAACACCATCACCACGATGAGCAGCACGATCAGCCAGTGCCAGATGGAAAAGGAACCCATGGAAATCTCCTAACGAATACGGCCCATTCTAGACCCGGCGCAAGTCACGGAAGTTGCATATCCCTGACCGCCGATGGGAAGGCGTCACTGCGCAAAACGGCGGCATGCCGCAGTCCGGCGGCCGCGGAGCAGGCCATGCCAGCAGACGCCGTGGAACGGGCTTTGCCCGGCCACTGGCGTCGTCCCCCTTCCCGCGCGGCAGCGCGAGAGAAGGGGGAAGCGGCGCAGCCGCTCAGGGGGATATTCACCCTTTGAGCCAGGGGCGCGGACCACCCATCACGTGCAGGTGCAGGTGGTGCACTTCCTGGCCGCCTTCCGTGCCGGTGTTTACCACGATGCGGAATCCGCCGTCCGGGTAGGGATTGCAGCCCTGCTCCAGCGCGAGCTTGGGCGCCAGCACCATCATGCGGCCCAGCAGGCCGGCATGGGCATCGGTCACGCCGGCCATGGAATGCACGTGCAGCTTGGGCACCATGAGGAAGTGGACGGGTGCGCCGGGGTGGATGTCGTGGAAGGCGAAGACTTCGTCGTCCTCATAGACCTTCCGCGAGGGAATCTGGCCGGCGATGATCTTGCAGAAAAGGCAGTCGGGATCGTGCATGGCGTGGGAAAGGAATCGGGTCGGGAAACGCGTCAGGCATTGTCGGCGATGTTCACCGTGGGCCGCACCCCGACGTCCCGGTGGTGGCGCTCGATCCAGGCCTGCCCGGCCGCGCGGCCGAGCGCGAAAAGCTGGCGCACGAACGGCAGGTCGGCGCGCAGCTTGCTGGAGGCACCGAACCCGGCCAGCACGGAGCCGCCGTCGATGCGGTGCATGCGCACGCTCTTGTAGCGCTGCGCATCCAGCTTGCCCTCGGCCAGCAGGCGCCGCACGAACTCGATGGCGCGCATCTCGGCCAGCAGGCTGGCGTTGAAGGTGACCTCGTTCATGCGCTCCATGATGTCGGCCGCGCTGTCGGGCAGTTCGGTGTGCTCGATGGGGTTGATCTGCACCAGCAGGATGTCGGCGCAGCGGGTCTTGTAGATCAGCGGGTGCAGCGCGGGGTTGCCGGAGTAGCCGCCGTCCCAGTAGGGATCGCCCTCGATCTGCACCGCCTTGAAGAGCAGCGGCAGGCAGGCCGAGGCCATGACGGCGTCGGCGCTCAGGCGCTGGCCCGAGAAGATCACGCCGCGGCCGGTGCGCACGTTGGTGGCGCAGACGAAGACGCGCGGCCCGGGCGCGTCGCGCAGTACGTCGAAATCGACCTCGCGCTCCAGCAGCCGGCGCAGCGGGTTGATGCCCAGCGGATTGGTCTGGTAGGGCGACAGCCACTGCGACATCATGCCCATCAGGGGCGTGGAGGCGAGCGGCACGCCCCACATCAGGCTGCCCATGGCGCCCACGCCCTCCCAGAGCCGCGCCAGGGCCTCGCGCGCCATGGCGCAGCCGCGCTCGTGCAGCGCCTCGCCGCGCAGGCCGGGGTTCTGGTGGGCGGCCTGGGCGAAGCCGTGGGCCAGCGCCACCGCGTTCATCGCGCCGGCGCTGGTGCCGCTGATGCCCTCGAAGTGGAAGCGGCCGTCTTCCAGCAGCGCATCCAGCACGCCCCAGGTGAGCGCGCCGTGCGATCCGCCGCCCTGCAGGGCGAGGTTGAGGGGCACCGATCCCGGCGCCGGCGCGGCCCGTTCAGACATCGACGGCCTGTCCCTTGTTCATGGCCACCATGCCGCGCACGATCCGGTAGAGGAACCAGATGGAGATCAGGCCCCAGGCGATCCAGCCGGGGAAGACGAACAGCAGCCACAGCGGCGCCGTGACGAGGTAGAGCACCCCGGCCCAGATCACCGTGCGGATGCGCCAGGAGAAGTGCGAGGCCTGCCATGTGCCCTCGGCATCGCCTTTCTTCACCAGGTCGATGACGAGGGCGATGATGAGCAGCGCCGCGCCGGGCTGCGCGCCCGGGATGACGGCACCCACCGCGACGATGAGGTGCAGGATGTAGCTCACCCAGCCAACGGTTTTCAGGCCGTCGGCGCGCGCGTCGAGGTCGATGTCGGTGATGTCGTTGCGGTTCATGTCGGCGGTCCTCAGGGTTGGGATTCGTCGGCGGCCCGCTGCAGCGACTTGCGCAGCGCCTTTTCCTCGATGCCGCTGGTGCCTTCGCGGCGCTCCAGCTCGGCCACCACGTCGGCGGGCGCCAGGCCGTAGTGCGCCAGGGCGACCATGGAGTGGAACCAGAGGTCGGCCACCTCGTACACGAGCTTGGAGGCGTCCGCGCCGTGGTCCACGTCCTTGGCGGCCATGACCACCTCGGTGGCCTCCTCGCCGATCTTCTTGAGGAAGGCGTCCGGGCCCTTGTGCAGCAGGCGCGCGACGTAGCTCTTGTCGGCGTCGCCGCCGTTGGCGGGCTTGCGGCTCTCGATCACGGCGGCGAGCCGGGCGAGCGCGTCACCGGAATGCACGGCCGGCGCGGCCGAGGGCGAAAGGGAATCGTGGGTCATCGCTGTCACTTGTAGATGGACTCGGGGTCTTTCAAGACCGGATCGACGGCCTGCCAGGCGCCGTCCTTGAGCACGCTGAAGAAGCAGCTGTGCCGGCCGGTGTGGCAGGCGATGCCGGGCTCGTGGCCCAGTTGGGTCACCTTGAGCAGCACCACGTCGTTGTCGCAATCGAGCCGGATCTCGTGCACGGTCTGCACGTGGCCGGATTCCTCGCCCTTGAACCACAGCCTGCCGCGCGAGCGGCTGAAATACACCGCCCGGCCCAGTTCGGCCGTCTTGGCCAGCGCCTCGCGGTTCATCCAGGCGAACATGAGCACGTCGCCCGTGGCCGCTTCCTGCGCGATCACGGGCACGAGGCCCTGCGCATCCCATTTCACTTCATCGAGCCAGTTCATCGCCCCATTCTCCGCTTTTTTGTTGCACTGCAGCATGAAACCATGCCCACCGGGCCATGCCCCTAGAGCCGCACGGGAATGCCCCGCGCGGCCATGCGCTCCTTGGCCTGCGCAACGGTGTATTCACCGTAATGGAAGATGCTGGCGGCCAGGACCGCGTCCGCCCCGCCCTGCTGCACGCCGTCGGCCAGGTCGTCGAGGCTGCCCACGCCGCCCGAGGCGATCACCGGCACGCTCACCGCGTCGCTCACGGCGCGGGTCAGGGCCAGGTCGAAGCCGGACTTGGTGCCGTCCCGGTCCATGCTGGTGAGCAGGATCTCGCCCGCGCCGCGGCGCGCCATCTCGGCGGCCCACTGCACGGCGTCCAGGCCGGTGTTCTTGCGCCCGCCGTGGCTGTACACGTCCCAGCCTTCGCCGCGGGGCGCGCCGTCCGGGCCGGGGCGCGCGGCCTCCTCCGGGGTGCGGCGCTTGGCGTCGATGGCCACCACGATGCACTGCGCGCCGTATTTCGCGGAGGCGGCATCGATCACCTCGGGGTTGGCGATGGCGGCGGAATTGAAGCTGGTCTTGTCCGCGCCCGCGTTCAGCAGGCGCCGCACGTCTTCCACGGTGCGCACGCCGCCGCCCACCGTGAGGGGAATGAACACCTGGCTGGCCACGGCCTCGATGATGGGCAGGATCAGGTCGCGCCCGTCGCTGGTGGCGGTGATGTCCAGGAAGGTGAGCTCGTCCGCCCCCTGGCCGTTGTAGCGCGCGGCGATCTCCACCGGGTCGCCGGCATCGCGCAGCTCCAGGAAGTTCACGCCCTTCACGACGCGGCCTCCGGTGACGTCCAGACAGGGAATGATGCGTTTGGCCAGCATGGGCGGATCCTGCAAGAGAGAAAGAAAAGAAGAAAGCGAAAGGAAGAAATGGGAGCCCCTGGGCAACGCCGTCAGCGCAGCACTTCGAGCCGCTGCCAGCCGGTCCATTCGGCGCCCGGTGCGACTTCGACGGGCCGGTGCACGCAGGCGGCCTCCACGCACAGCATGTGCCGGAAGCCGTCCCCGGGCATGTCCGGCAGCGCCGCGCAGCGCTCCGCGCCGGGGTTCCAGACGACATTCTCGGCCCAGCCGCCCTGGGTGACCGCCAGCACGCCCTGCCCCGTCTCCACGCGCAGCGGCGCGCCGGGGGCGTCGAACACGCTGTCGTATTCGCCGTCGAAGCGCACCGCGCCCTCCTGCACGCCGCGCCGGTCGGCCACGGCATCCCAGCGGGCGCAGCCCCCGAGCCCGTCCACCTGCGCCCGGGCGATGTCCGCCACCCGCAGGTAGGTATGCAATGCGCCGGTGAAGGACCAGGGCGCATCGCCGGTGTTGCGAAGGGTGAGCGACACGCGCAGCGCGTCTTCGGACAGCTCCACGCCCAGCAGGGCCTGGAAGGCATGGGGCCAGAGCGCGCGGGTGGCCTCGTCGCCCTCGAGCGCCATCACGGCACCCGTCACGTGACCGTTTGACGACTCGGATACCAATTTCCAAGGCAAATTTCGCATGAAGCCATGCTTGGGCAAAGCCCCGCGCTGGTTGAACTGGGGGCAGCAGACCGGCACGCCGCCGCGGATCGCCGTGTGCCCGTCATGGGCCGACCGGGGGCTCAGAAAAAGCCGCTCGACGCCGTCCGCGGTGGTCCAGGAAAGCACCTGCGCCCCCTGGAAAGCCACGGTGGCGGCGCCCGACCGGGGGCTGTGCAGCCGGACGGCGGGCAGATCCGGAAACGGCGGGACGGGGGCCGGGGACGCGGCCAAAGCGGTGGCTGTCATATTTCGGATTGTAGGAGTGACGGCCTTTGCGCAGCCGCATGGCGGGCGGTTTGCGGCCCGGGTACGCACCGCGTATTGAACGACAATGCGCCACCCCGCCAACGGCGCAAGGAGAGCGCCGGGGGATCCATCGCTCATTTCTGCCTTGCACCATGCCAGAGAACAAAAGAAAGCTTCCCCCAACGGTCAGCATCCTGATCGCGATGATCATCGGCATCCTCGCGGGATACCTGATCAACACGCACGTCGCGGACAAGGCGGCGGTCGCCGGTTACGTATCGATCCTCTCGGACATCTTCCTGCGGCTGATCAAGATGCTGATCGCGCCGCTGGTCTTCTCCACGCTGGTGGTGGGCATCGCCCACATGGGTGACGCCGCCGCCGTGGGCCGCGTGTTCCTCAAGGCCATGGCGTGGTTCCTGACGGCCTCGCTGGTCTCGCTGGCCCTGGGTCTGGTCCTGGCCAACGTGCTCCAGCCCGGCGCCAACCTCGGCCTGCCGCTGCCGGACACCCACCAGGCGACGCAGCTGGCCACGGGCAAGTTCACGCTCAAGGAGTTCGTGAACCACCTCGTGCCCAAGTCGTTCGCGGAGGCCATGGCCAACAACGAGATCCTGCAGATCGTGGTGTTCTCGATGTTCTTCGGCGTCGCGCTCGCCAGCCTGGGCGACAAGGCCCGCACGCTGGTGCGCTGCGTGGAGGAACTGTCCCACGCCATGCTCAAGATCACCGGCTACGTGATGCGCTTCGCGCCCGTGGCGGTGTTCGCCGCCATGGCCGCCACGGTGGCGGTGAACGGCCTGGGCATCCTGCTCAAGTTCGCGGTGTTCATGGGCCAGTTCTACCTGGGCCTGGTGCTGCTCTGGACCCTGCTGATCACCGCGGGCTTCATCGCGCTGCGCGGCCGGGTGTTCAAGCTGCTGCGCAACATCCGCGAAGCCTTCCTGCTGTCGTTCGCCACGGCAAGCTCCGAGGCCGCCTACCCCAAGCTGCTGGACGCGCTCGACCGCTTCGGCGTGAAGCGCCGGGTGTCCAGCTTCGTGATGCCGCTGGGCTACTCGTTCAACCTCGACGGCTCGATGATCTACTGCACGTTCGCCACGCTGTTCATCGCCCAGGCCTACGGCATCCACCTGCCGATCGAGACGCAGATCACCATGCTGCTGATCCTGATGCTCACCTCCAAGGGCATGGCCGGCGTGCCGCGCGCCTCGCTGGTGGTGATCGCCGCCACGCTGAACCAGTTCCACATCCCCGAGGCCGGCCTGCTGCTGATCCTGGGCGTGGACACCTTCCTGGACATGGGCCGCTCGGCGACCAATGCCGTGGGCAACTCCATCGCCGCCGCGGTCGTGGCGAAGTGGGAAGACGCACTGCTGTCGGAAGAGGATGCGGCCGTGCACGCCGCCACGCTGGACACCCAGCCCGACGACGCCCCCGCAGGCGCCCCGGGCACCGCCACGGCGGCCTGACCTTTTTCAGCCGGCCTGCAGGAGACTGCGGGCCACGCCGTCCTGCCAGCGCCAGGCATCGGCGCACATCCGGTCCAGGCCGAGGCGCGCCTTCCAGCCCAGCAGCCGTTCGGCCAGCCCCGGGTCGGCCCAGCAGGCGGCCACGTCACCGGGCCGCCGCGCCACCACCTGGCAGGGCACCGGCCGGCCGCTCGCGGCCTCGAAGCCGCGCACCATCTCCAGCACCGACACGGGCCGACCCGTGCCCAGGTTCACCGTGAGCAGGCCGGGGTGCGCGCGCAGGTGGCGCAGCGCCGCGACGTGGCCGTCGGCCAGGTCGCACACGTGGATGTAGTCGCGCACGCCCGTGCCGTCCGGCGTGGGGTAGTCGCCGCCATAGACGCTCAGGCGCTCGCGCAGCCCCACGGCCACCTGGGCCACGTAGGGCAGCAGGTTGTTGGGAACGTCCTGCGGGTCTTCGCCGATGAGCCCGCTCTCGTGCGCGCCCACGGGGTTGAAGTAGCGCAGCCGGGCGATGCGCCAGCGGCCCGGCTCGGAGGCGTCCACGTCCGCCAGCACCTGCTCCATCATGAGCTTGCTCTGGCCGTAGGGGTTGGTGGCCGAGAGGGGGAAATCCTCGCGGATGGGCAGGGAGGCCGGCTCGCCGTACACCGTCGCGGACGAGGAGAACACCAGGGTGCGGACGTCCGCCTTGCGCATGGCGCGCAGCAACGCCACCGTGCCGGCCACGTTGTTGTCGTAGTACGACAGCGGCTCGCGCACCGATTCGCCCACCGACTTGAGCGCGGCGAAATGGATCACCGCACCGATGGGATGCTCCGCGAAGATCCGCGCAAGCAGGCCTTCGTCCCGCACGTCGCCCTCGACCAGGTCGGGCACGCGGCCGGTGATGCGGCCCATGCGTTCCAGCACCGAGCGGCGGCTGTTGCAGAAGTTGTCCAGGATGAGGAATGGCAGCCCGGCCTCGGCCAGTGCCACGCAGGTATGCGAGCCGATGAATCCGGCTCCGCCCGTCACAAGTATCACGCGCTGTCCTCCCGTTGAATCCGCCCTATTCTGGCCTGCGTAACACCCGAAGGCCAACCCTGGAATGCAGCCGGCGTGCAAGTGCCGGAGCCCTCTGGAAAGGGAATTTGCTGAAAGCAGCAAAGAGCGCAGGAGAATTGATAATAATTGAAACAATACAATGAATTGTTTTTTTCTATGGGTTTAACCACAGCGGCCCGGTTGGGCCACGATGCACTCCATAGGAGGGAGTGGCCCCGCCCCACCGGGCAGGCAGGCGCTCCGGCGGGCCCCGCGGATCGCGGGCAAACCCTTAGACGTTTTTTCACTTCATAAGACCAACGCGCCGTGTCCAGACGCCTGAGACTGTTGTTTTTCTGCTTGATCGCGCAACTTTCCGCGGCAGTGGCCTGGGCCGCTTCGCCGGCGGTGGCGCTGCATTACGGCCCGTCGGCACCGCTGTCGGAGCTCAAGGTGTTCGACATCGTCGTGGTCGAGCCGGACCACGGCTACGACCCGCAGTCTTTCGCGAAGACGGGCAGTTCCCTCTACGCCTATGTCTCCGTGGCCGAGGTGCAGTCCTCGCGCGCGTACTTCCGCGACATTCCCGATGCCTGGAAGATGGCCCGCAACGGCGCCTGGAACTCCGAGGTGATTGACCAGACGCCCGCCGAGTGGCCCGAGTTCTTCGCCACGCGCGTGGTCGCCCCCCTGTGGGAGAAAGGCTACCGGGGCTTCTTCCTCGACACGCTGGACTCCTACCGCCTGGCAAAGCAGTTCGACGAAGCGGCGCAGCAGCAGGGCCTGGTGCGGGTGATCGAGGCGCTGCACCAGCGCTTTCCCGGTGTCCAGCTGATCCTGAACCGGGGCTTCGAGATCGTGCCCCGGGTGAAGGACAAGGTGCAGATGGTCGCCGCCGAGTCGCTCTTCCAGGGGTGGAACGCCAATACGCGCCGCTACGAGGAAGTGAAGGCCACCGACCGGGAATGGCTGCTGGGGCAGTTGCGCACCATCCATGAGCGCGACGGCCTGCCGGTGCTGGCCATCGACTATGTGCCGCCGGCCGACAGGGAACTCTCGCGCGCCACGGCCGAGCGCATCAAGGCGCTGGGCTTCATCCCCTGGGTGACCGACGGGCAGGTGCGCACCGTGGGCGTGGGCAGCGTCGAGCTGGTGCCGCGCCGGGTGCTGGTCGTCTATTACGGCGGCGAATCGCTCTCGCTCAACTATTCGTCGCCCCACCGCTTCCTGCAGATGCCGCTCAACCACATGGGCTACGTGGTGGACTATGCGGACGTGCGCAACCCGCTGCCCGAGGGTGTCCTGCAGGACCGCTACGCGGGCATCGTCACCTGGTTCTCGGGCTACCTGCCCGAAGGCCGGGTGCGCACCGTGAGCCAGTGGCTGTCCGCGCGGCTCGGCGAGCGCATGCCGCTCGCCGTGATGGGCAACTTCGGCTTCGCGCTGGACCGGCAGTTCAACGAGGCGCTGGGCATCAAGGGCAACGCGAGCCCGCCGCGCGGCGAGCAGCAGGTGGCCGTGCAGGACCCGATGATGGGCTTCGAGCTGGCCGTGCAGCCTTCCAGCGGTTCGCGCTTCGAATGGGTGATGCGCAACGGCGCCCCCGCCCGGCAGCCTGCGCGCGCGCTGATCGAGCACCGCGACGCGCGCGGCGGCTCGTACCTGGGCGGCGCCATCCTGCCGTGGGGCGGCTTCGTCATCGATCCCTTCGTGGTGACGGAAGTGCCCGGCACCGACTATGCCCGCTGGATGGTCGATCCCTTCGCCTTCCTCGCGCAGGCGTTGCGGCTGCAGCCGGTGCCCGTGCCGGACGTCACCACCGAGAACGGCCGGCGCCTGCTGTTCTCGCACGTGGACGGCGACGGCTTCCCCTCGCGCGCGGAACTGGCGGGCAGCCCCAACGCGGGCGGCGTGCTGCTCAAGGAGATCTTCGAGAAGTACACCCAGGTGCCGCAGACCATGTCCGTCATCGAGGCAGAGGTCGCGCCCCACGGGCTGCACCCCGACACCAGCGCGGAGATGGAGGACATCGCGCGGCGCATGTTCCGGCTGCCGCACGTGGAGATCGCCAGCCACACCTATTCGCACCCGTTCCTCTGGGACCGCAGCGTGCGCCACGGCCTCTTCAGCGACAACTCGGAAGCGGCCATGAGCCTGGACGTGCCGGGCTACACGATGGACCTGCGGCGCGAGATCGTGGGCTCCACCGACTACATCAACAGCCGGCTCGCTCCGCCCGACAAGCGCGTGAAAATCCTGCTGTGGTCGGGCGACACGGCGCCCAACGCGGAGGCGCTGGAGATCACCGAAGGCGCGGGCCTGCTGAACATGAACGGCGGCGACACCTCGATCACGCGCACCAATCCGTCGCTCACGGCCGTCGGCGCCTTCGGCATCCAGAAGAACGGCTACCTGCAGGTGTACGCGCCCATCACCAACGAGAACATCTACACCAATCTCTGGAAGGGTCCCTACTACGGCTTCGAGCAGGTGATCCAGAGCTTCGAGATGACCGGGAAGCCCCGGCGCATCAAGCCGGTGGACATCTACTACCACGTGTATTCCGCCAGCAAGCGCGCGGGACTGAACGCGCTGCGCAAGGTGTACGACTGGGCCATGGCGCAGCCGCTGCACCCGGTGTTCGCCTCGGAGTACATCCGCAAGGTGCGCGACTTCCACACCGTCGCCATCGCGCGCGACGGCGGCGGCTGGCGCGTGCGTGGCGACGGCGAGCTGCGCACGCTGCGCCTGCCCGGCGCGCTCGGCACGCCGCAGCTGGCCGCGAGCCAGGGCGTGGCGGGCTACCGGGACGGCAGCGAAGGCCTCTACGTGCACCTCACGGGCGGATCGGCCTGGCTGCGCACGGACCAGGCCTCCGGCATATCGGGCAACACCACGGAGCCGGCCTCAGGGGCCACGGCGGCACGGCCGGCGCCCTACCTGCTCGAAGCCAATGCCCGGATCGCGGACTGGAGCGTGGCGGCCGACGGCACGCGCACCGATTTCCGGCTCACGGGCCATGCCCCCCTCGCTTTCAGCCTCGCGAACGCGCGCGGCTGCCAGGTGCGCGCCGACCAGCGCGCCATCGCCCCGGAACGCCAGGCCGCCACGGCCGGCACCGACGTCCTCGCCTACCGACTGACCCATGCTGCTGCGCAAATCCAGCTCCAGTGCCCAGCCCGCTGAGCGGCCCGTACTGGCGCCGCCCTGGCTGATCACGCTGCTCGCCGGCATGGTGGGCGGCGGCCTGTGGCTGCTCTACCCGCGGCAGGATCTGGAACGCCGGCTGGCCGAGACCGAGAACTCCGCGCTCTCGGTCGCCTATCTGCACAACCTGCTGCGCAGCGACCCGGACAACCCGCGCCTGCGGCTGCTGCTGGCGCAGCGGCAGATCGCCGTCGGCCAGATGGGCGATGCGCGCGCCACGCTGCAGCCTGCGCTGGACTCCGCCGACCCTCAGATCCACCGCGACGCGCTGTGGGCGCTCTGGGAACTGTCGTATGCCGAGTACCAGCGCACGCCCGAGCGGGAAGCCACCTACCGCAAGGCGATGCGCGAGGACCTGCTGCGCCAGCTGCGCGCGCTGTCCGCCGAACCCTGGCCGCTGGAGCGCCGCGTGCTGCTGACGCGCCGCGCCGCCGAGCTGCAGGACCGCGTGCTCGGGGCCGCGATGACCCGCAGGATGGCCGAGGAGGCCACCGATCCGCGGGAAGCCGCCCTGCTCTACGAGCGTGCCGCCAAGGAGGCCCTTGGCCAGTCGGACTACGCGGGCTCCGCGGAGCTCTACCTGCTGGCGCGCCGCGCCACGCCTGACGCGGAGCAGGCCAAGTCCTTCTATATGGCCGCGGTGCGCACCCTGCAGTCCGGCAACCGGCCCGTGGATGCGCTGGAGATGGCCGAGCGCGAGATCGGCCCGCTGGCGAAGGATCCGCAGGTGCTGCTGATGATTACGCAGCTGGCGCGTGCGGCCGGCAAGCCCGCCGTCGCGGACCGCTATGTGCGGCAGCTGCTGCGCATGTCCTGGCTGCGGCAGTGGGAGGACGACGCCACCGCGCTGGCCGCGGCGGTGCCCACCGTCGGCGCGATGCTGCGCCCCATGGCGTGGCACGGTTCCCCCGCGCCCGCCCCGGCTCCGGCGCAGTGCTACGACGATGGCGCCCACCTGCTGCGCCCGCCCATGCTCACCCTGCCGTCCGCCGCCGGCGCCGGTACGGCGAACGGCTGGGGATTCCGCCGCACGGCGGGACCGGCCCCTACGGCCCCTGCTGCACCTGCCGCTCCGGCCGCTTCCGCCCCCGCCCCGGCCCCTGCCGTCGCGGCCCCGCCCGTGCCGATCCCGGCGCACCTGCTGCCCTACGACGAGAAGATCTACGGCATCGCGTTCGAGGTCTTCCTGGAAAACCGCAAGCTCGACGACGCCTGGCTGATCGCGCACGCCGCGGTGCAGGCGCAGCCCGACGACCTGGCCTGGCGCGAACGGCTCGCCCAGGTGTCGGAATGGTCGCAGCGGCCCGGCGTGGCGCTGCAGAACTGGCTGGTGGTGGCCCAGCGCACGCAGAAGGAAGCGGCCTGGCAGGCCGTGCTGCGGATCGCGCCGGGTCAGTTCGACGACACGGCCCTGGTGCAGGCCATCCGCTTCCAGCTGCGCCAGCGGGCGGACGATTTCGGGCTGATCCGCCAGTTGGTGGCCACCTACGAACGCATCGGCGAACCCCAGCCGGCCATCGACTACCTGCGCCAGCACGGCAAGATACCTGAGGCCGTGGAGCTGCTGGCCCAGTTGGCCGAGCGCGCGGGACAACCCACGCTGGCGCTGGAGACCTGGCGCCGCCTGCTGGCGGACCCGAAGCAGCTTACCCCCGAGCGGGCCATGCGCGCAGCGGTGCTCGCGCTCACCCACGACCGGCCCGACGAGGGCCTGGGCTGGCTGGAGGCCGCCCAGCAGCGGCAGGCCCCGTCGGAGGCCGCCGCCATGGATTTCTGGCGCCTGACCGGCCAGCTGGCCGAGAGCCGGCAGCGCCAGGCCCTGGCCGTGCAGGCCTACCGGGCGCTGGTGGGCGCCAAGGACCACGACCGTTCCGACTACGACGCGCTGATCCGCCTGCTCATGGCCGACCAGCCGCTCGAGGCCGCCAAGGTGTCGGCGCTCGCCTGGGAGAAATTCGGCGACCCGCGCTACCTCGTGGATGCGCTGTCGGTCTATTCCAGCCGCAACCAGTGGGACGCGATGCGGCCGCTGATGCGCAAGCTCGAAGCCGGCTCGCAGGAAACGCAGCAGGCGGTTGCCGCCCTGCGGGAGATTCCCGAGTTTCTGCGCCTTGCGGGGGGCTACTACCAGGCCCAGGGCGACCTTGCCCGCGCGCGGCGCTATTACGAGGACGGCCTGCGCGCCAGCCCCGATTCGTCCGAGATGCGCCAGGCGCTCATCTGGCTGTTCATCGACAGCAACGATGCCGTCGCGCTGCGCACCCTGCTGACCACGCAGGAGCGCAGCTGGGCGCGCGACGAGGACGTGCACGACGCGCTCGCCGCCGCCTACCAGGCGCTCTCGCTGCCACAGGTCGCGCTGGAGCGCTACCTCACGCCGCGCGTGGCGCAGCACCAGGACGATTTCCTGTGGCTCATGAACTACGCCGACGCGCTGGACCAGAACCAGCAGACCGACCGTTCCTGGCGCCTGCGCCGCGAACTGCTCTCGCGCGAGTGGCGCGCCGCGCGGCAGGCCGGCGGCGAGCCCGGCAAGCGGCTCACGCCGCAGCAGGCCCGCGCCCGGTGGCTCACCGAGGAAGGCCTGGACACCACGCGCCGCGTGGCCCGCGCCCGCCTCATGCTCACCCAGCGGCCCGGTGATCCGGCGCTGGACGTGCTGCGCGAGCTGCTGCGCATGGACACGGACGACCGCAACCGCATGTCCAACGCGGCGGCGGAAACCGCCATCGGCTGGCTGCAGGATGCCGGCGAGTACACCGCCGAGCGCGGCTACCTCTGGCAGCAGTACGCCCGCGCCCGCGGCACGCGCACCAACCGGCCGCTCTGGGCCGAGATCACGGTGGCGCTGGCCGAGGACGACAAGGCCGCCACCGGCCAGTTGCTGGAAGGTTTCGACGAGCGCCTGCCGCGCTACGACCGTGTCAATGCAGCTCGCGCCGTGGACGATGTGCGGCTCGCGCAGACCGCGGCCTTCGACGCGCAGGGCGAACAGCGGGAGGACGAGCCCCTGCAGCTGCAGCTCACCGAAACCCTGCTGGCGTTCAGCGACCACGCCGGCGGCTACGGCAAGATCCAGCAGCTGGGCGGCCTGGACGAGGACGAGGCCGGCAGCCGTTTCCACATCGCCTTCAATCCGCGCATGGCGCTGGACCTGGAGTTCGCCAGCATCCGGCGCCGCTCCACCGATCCGCTGGTGGTGGTGAATCCTCCGGATGAAAGCGTGTTCGACGCCCGCCTGCACTGGCGCCATCCGGACGGGGAAACCACGCTGCGCGCGGGACGCCGCGTGAGCTTCCAGGCCT
Organism: Paracidovorax cattleyae; assembly: GCF_900104515.1. Taxonomy (GTDB): domain Bacteria; phylum Pseudomonadota; class Gammaproteobacteria; order Burkholderiales; family Burkholderiaceae_C; genus Paracidovorax; species Paracidovorax cattleyae. The sequence continues at coordinate 70,570 of NZ_FNJL01000019.1, read as the reverse complement.
ATACACCCGTGCAGATCGAGCACGAGCAACGCATCGACAACCGCCTGTCGCTGCGCATGGAACTGGGATTCCAGCTGCCCAGCCAGGAAAGCCTCGCGCTGCGCATCGCCGGCATGAAGCGCCGCGCGGGCGCCAGCCTGCGCTACCAGGCATCGCGCCTGGACCGCTTCGTGCTCGAGTACGCGGACGAGCGCTACCGCCTGCAGACCGGTGCCGGCCTCGGCAGCGGACGGCACACCACGCTGAGCTATATCCACACCTACCGGCAGGAGGCGCCGCTGCTGGAGTTCGGCGCGTTCTGGTCGCGCCACGATTTCTCGCGCACCGACATCTTCTCGCTCGCCCCGCGCGACCGCGAATTCCAGCGCTACCTGCTGCCGGGCATCGTGCCGGGGCCGGACTACTTCCTGCCCGACAGCTTCACCTACTACGGGCTGCAGGTATCGACCAACATGCGCTACGAGGAAGAGTATTCCCGCACGCTGCGGCCCTATGCCAGCGCGAGCCGCACCTGGCACAGCCGGCTGGGGCCGGGCTACGAGGTGCGGCTGGGCATGGCCGGCAGCGTGCTGGGCGGCGACCACCTCGGCCTGACCTGGGGCCTGAGCAAATCGGGCCTGCAGCTGCAGCAGGGGCTCAACCGCAACCTGGTCTTCAGCTACCGGCTGCATTTCTGACGCGTTTCTCCAAAGAAGAAAGGACTCTCCCATGCCACATCCACGCACCCTGATGCAACGCCTGCGCCGCTGCGCCGCCGGCGGCGTGATCCTGGTGATGCTCGCGGCGTGCTCCACGATCGACCGCGGCACGCCCCCTCCACTGGAGCGCAATGCCAGCTGGGTGGTCCTGCCGTTCGCGAACCACACGGAAACGCCGCTGGCCGGCAACCGGGCCGAGGCCATCGCCCTGGCCCTGCTGCAGGCCCGCGGCGTGGGCCGGGTGCAGCGCTATCCCGGCGGCACCCAGCAGGAGGCCCTGTTCGACGCGGGCGACGCCAAGCGCCAGGAAGAGGTGCTGGCCTGGGCCCGCGAGAAACAGGCCAGATACGCCCTGGCGGGCGCGGTGGACGAATGGCGCTACAAGGTCGGCGTGGACGGCGAGCCCGCGGCCGGCGTGACGCTGCAGATCCTCGACGTCGAGACCGGCGACACGCTGTGGAGCGGCACCGGCGGCAAGAGCGGATGGAGCCGCGAGTCCCTCTCGGGCGTGGCGCAGAAGCTGATCCGCAGCCTGATGGATTCCGGCCTGTCCGGTGCGCGCTGACCCTGCCATGCCGCCGGAGAAGTCCCCCCCGCCCCCCCCCGGCCGCCGCCGCGCGGTCGGCGCTGCGCCCGCGGGCGCCGTGCCGGCCTCGGGGCGCACGGGCCTGCGCCCGCTGCCGCAGCAGTTGCTGGGCAAGCTCGCCGCCACCGACACGCGCCCGGCCATCATGCTGCTGGAGACCCTGCTGCTGCCGGGCCTGGCGATCGCGCTGGGCCTGCTGGTGCACCCGCAGGATCCGATCTGGAGCGACGGCGACTTTCCCTGGGCATGGCTCGCGCCCGTCATCGTGGCGCTGCGCTACGGGCCGCTCGCCGGCCTGGGCGGCGCCGTGGTGCTGCTCGCGGGCTGGCTGCTGACCAATCTCGGCCACTACGACCGCTTCCCGCAGCTGTTCTTCCTGGGCGGCCTCATCCTGGTGCTGATCGTGGGCGAATTCTCCAGCCTGTGGCAGGCGCGCACCCGGCGCGCCGAGAACGTGCAGCTCTACCTCGACCAGCGCCTGGAGCACCTGGTGCGGCAGTACTACCTGCTGCGCCTGTCGCACGACCGGCTGGAGCAGGAGCTCATCGGCCGGCCCATGTCGATGCGCGACGCACTCTCCACGCTGCAGAGCGTGGATGTGGACGCGCCGGAGGATGCCGCGCAGGGCGCGCAGACCCTGCTGCGCCTGCTCGCGCAGTACTGCCAGCTCGAATCGGCCGCGCTGCACGCGGCCACCGAAGACCGCGTGGAGGCCGAGCCCGTGGCCCGCATCGGCAGCGGCAGCGAGCCGCTCGACACGCACGATCCGCTGGTGCTGCAGGCGCTGGAAACCCGCAAGCTCTGCCACATCAGCCAGTTGCTCACGCACAAGCAGCAGACCCGCTACCTCGCCGTCGCGCCGCTGCTGGATCTGGGCGGGGAGATCTACGGCCTGCTCGTGATCGAGGATATGCCGTTCTTCTCGCTGCAGGACGAGAACCTGCAGACCATCAACCTGCTGCTGGGCTACTACACCGACGGCCTCGCCATGCAGACCCTGGCGCGCCCGATCGTGGAGCGCATTCCCGACTGCCCGGCGGATTTCGCCTTCGAGGCCCGGCGGCTGTCCCACATGCGCGACACCACGAGCGTGCCCAGCATCATCGTGGCGCTCGAGTTCCTGCCCCGCGCCGTCGAGCGCGGCCTGCCGGCACAGATCGAGCGCCTGAAGCGCGAGCTGGACGAAAGCTGGCTGATCACCGGCCCCGGGCGCCAGGTGCTGGCGATGCTCATGCCGCTGGGCGACCTGGCCACGGCGGAGGGCTACATCAAACGGCTCGAGAACTGGTCCCAGCAGAAGGGCGGCCAGCCGCTCGCCGAATCCGGCATCTTCCCGCACGTGGTGCCCCTGGAGGGCGAGCCGCTCGCGGTGCTGGAGCAACTGCACAGGATCGCCCATGCTTAACCTCAAGCTCGGCATTTCGGCCTTCCTGCTCGAACTGGGCGCGTGGAGCGGCCCGCTGATGCTGCAGGGCCGCTCCGACGCCGCGCTCGTGAGCTACCTGATCGCGCACGCGCTGGCCTGCGCCATGCTCGCGCTGTGCCTGCTGCCGCTGCTCTCGGGCGAGCAGGCCCGCCCCCGCCTGCCCGTGCTGGTGCTCATGGCCGTCTTCAGCTACGCCATCCCCATCGCCGGATTCGTCGGGGTGGTGGTGGGCGTAGTGGTGCTGCGCCTGTACCGCTCCCCGACCGGGCAGGACGATTTCGAATCCCTGCAGCTGCCCGAGTTCGACCTGCACCAGCGCATGCAGGCGAGCTTCCGGCAGGCGGGGCTGCGGTCCTTCCTTGGCAACGCCCAGGCCCCCATGCAGACCCGCATGCGCGCCATGGTGGCGCTGCAGCACGTCTCCGGCCGCATCGCCTCGCCCCTGCTGCGCAGCATCCTCAGCGATCCCAGCGAAGACCTGCGGCTGCTCGCCTACGGCATGCTCGACACGCTGGAAAAGCGCATCAACCGCACCATCGACAGCGAGCTCGACGCCATGCGCCGCGCCGAGGCCCAGGAAGGCGCCACGCCCGGCCCGCTGACGATGGAATCCGCCCACCGGCTCTCCGATCTCTACTGGGAACTGGTGTACCAGGAACTGGTGCAGGGGGACCTGCGCACCCACGCCATCCACGAATCCCTGCGCTACTGCGACATGGTGCTGGCCCAGTCCCCCGGCAATGCGCAGCTCAACCTGCGGCGCGGTCGCCTGTTGCATGCGCAGGGCCGCACCGACGAGGCGGGCGACGCTTATGCCCGCGCGCGGGAACTGGGCCTGCCGGCCACGCGCGTGCTGCCCTACCAGGCCGAGCTGTGCTTCGAGCGGCGCGACTATGCGCAGGCCCGCGCGCTGCTGCAGGAACTCGGCCAGTGGCGCGCCCTGCCGCGCCTGCGGCCGGTGCTCGACTACTGGAGAGCCCGATGAGCGACGTCCGCCCCCAGGCCCAGGAAGCCGACATCGCGCTGCTGCTCGAAGGCACGTTCCCCTACGTGAGCGGGGGCGTGTCGAGCTGGATCAACCAGATCATCCGCGCCTACCCCGAGTACCGTTTCGCCATCATCTTCCTGGGCAGCCGCCGCGAGGACTATTCCGGGTTCAAGTACGAACTGCCGCCCAACGTGGTGCATTTCGAGGAGCACTACCTCTACGAGCATCTCGGCGTGCGCTCCATGCCCGCGCGGCGCCGGGGCGACCGCGCCGCGCTCGAGATGGTGCGCACGCTCGTCGATTCGTTCCGGCTCGGCGACCGCAGCCCCGCGGCGATCGAGGCCTTCCAGCGCATCAGCCTGGAGATGCAGCCCGGCGGGCGCCTGCCGCTGGAAGACTTCCTCTACAGCGAGCGCGCCTGGGAAATCATCTGCCAGAGCTACCGCGAGCACTGCACGGACCCGTCCTTCGTGGACTATTTCTGGACCGTGCGCATCATGTACCAGCCGCTCTGGATGCTCGCGCGCGTCGCCCGCAGCATGCTGCGCGTGCGCATGGTGCACAGCGCCTCCACCGGCTATGCAGGCTACCTGGGCGGCCTGGTGCGGCAGATGCGCGGCGTGCCGCTCATCCTCTCGGAACACGGCATCTACACCAAGGAACGCAAGATCGACCTGTTCAAGAGCGAGTGGATCCGCGACAACCGCAACATCTTCCAGCGCGACCCGACCGAGCTGTCGTACTTCCGCCAGATGTGGATCCAGTTCTTCGAATGGCTGGGCTACTACTGCTACGCGGCGGCCGACCCCATCATCGCGCTGTACGAGGCCAACCGGCTGCGGCAGGTGACCGACGGCGCGGATCCCGCGCGCACCTTCAACATTCCCAATGGCATCAAGCTCGGCCGCTTCGCGCCGCTGCGCCACCAGCGCCCCGCCGAGGTACCGCCCATCCTCTGCCTCATCGGCCGGGTGGTTCCCATCAAGGACATCAAGACCTTCATCCGCGCGATGCGGCGCGTGGTGAACCAGCGGCCCGACGCCGAAGGCTGGATCGCCGGCCCCACCGAGGAGGACCCGGCCTACGCGCAGGAGTGCGAGAACCTCGTGCGCAGCCTGGGCCTGGAAAAGAACGTGCGCTTCCTGGGCTTCCAGAAGGTGGAAGACCTCATGCCGCGCATCGGGCTCATCATCCTCTCGTCCATCAGCGAGGCGCTGCCCCTGGTGCTGCTGGAAGGCTATGCGGCCGGCGTGCCGGCCGTCTCCACCGACGTGGGCTCGTGCCGCCAGCTCATCGAGGGGCTGGACGAGGAAGACCGCGCACTCGGCGCCTCTGGCAAGGTGGTGCCCATCGCCGATCCGCAGCAGCTCGCGGACGCATCGCTGTCGCTGCTGAACGACGCGCCCGCCTGGCATGCGGCGAGCCGCGCCGCCGTGGCGCGCGTGGAGCGCTACTACACCGACACGCTCATGTTCGACCGCTACCGCCGCGTGTACGAACGGGCGTTCGAACAGACGGAGGGCCCCCGCTGATGGCTGGCATCGGATTCGAGCTGCGGCGCATGCTGCGCAAGAACACCCTGGTCGGCCTCGTGCAGGCCTACGCCTATGCGGGCGTGATCGGCTCCGGTCCCTGGGTGTTCTCCATCGTGGGCATCCTGCTGATCGGTATCTTCAGCGCGAGCGTGGTGGTGCCGGGCGTGCTCGTCACCCAGTTCCAGACCTCGGTCACCTACATGGTGGCGGGCAGCCTCATCCTCACCGGCCTGGTGCAGCTGGCGTTCACGCGCTTCGTGTCCGACCGGCTCTTCGAGAAGCGCAAGGACTCGATCCTGCCCAACCTGCACGGCCTGCTGCTGGTGACCACGCTGGCCGCCGCGGCCCTGGGCACGCTGGCGCTCTTCACCGTGCTGCCGCACCTGGGGCTGGTCTACCGCATGCTCATGCTCGCGGGCTTCACGCTGATGTGCGACGTCTGGGTGCTCACGGTGCTGCTCTCGGGCATGAAGCGCTACAAGGAGATCGTGGCGCTCTTCGGCGTGTCCTACGCCGTCATCGTGGTCAGCGCGCTGCTGATGCGGCCCTGGGGACTGGAGGGCCTGCTCGCGGGCTTCGTGCTGGGCAACTACCTGCTGCTCGCGGGCATGTGGCTGCTCGTGGTGCGCGAGTTCAACCCGCGCGGCCGCATCATCGCCTTCGACTTCGCGGACCGCAAGCTGCTCTACCCCTCCCTGGTCGCCATCGGCTTCCTCTACAACTTCGGTATCTGGGTGGACAAGTTCATGTTCTGGTACTTCCCGCCCACCTCCGAGCCCATCATCGGAGCGCTGCGGGCCTCGCTGATCTACGACCTGCCCGTGTTCCTGGCCTACCTGTCCATCATTCCCGGCATGGCGGTGTTCCTGGTGCGCATCGAGACCGATTTCGTCGAGTACTACGACAAGTTCTACGACGCCGTGCGCAGCGGCGGCTCGCTGGAGTACATCGAGGCCATGCGCGACGAGATGGTCTATTCCATCCAGCAGGGCCTGGGGGAGATCGGCAAGATCCAGACGCTGGCCGTGCTCATCACCTTCGTCGCCGGGCCGGCCATCCTGAGCGGCCTGGGCATCTCGCGCCTGTACCTGCCGCTGCTGCACGTGCAGGTGATCGGCGCGGGGCTGCAGGTGGGGCTCATGGCCATCCTCAACGTGTTCTTCTACCTGGACCAGCGGCGCATCGTGCTGATGCTGTGCGTGCAGTTCGTGCTGCTCAACATGGTGCTCACCGGCTTCACGCTGTACGCGGGCGCAGCCCTGTACGGCTACGGCTTCGCCGTCGCCACGCTGATCACGCTGTGCACGGGCATGTATTTATTGTCTCGACAGCTGAACCGGCTGGAATACGAAACTTTTATGCTGCAGTAGCCGGCGGCATTCCACAATCGGTGCTCCAGACCAGCAGAGGGGGCCCGATGGCACAGCCGATCTTTCCGAACGCACGCGCGGCCCTGCCCGCCTGCCTCCTGGCCGCTGCCGGACTGCTGGGCGCCTGCGGCGGCGGAGGAAGCGCCGGCGAAAACACGGGCGCCGCCACGACCTCCCCAACCGCCCAGGACGCAAAGGCCTCCGCCCTGCCGGCTACAGCCCTCGCGTTCACTGCCCCTGACGATGGGTCGGACGTGTTCGACGTCGGCACCGCCGTCGGCGTCTCCGTGGAGGCCCCGGGGGCCGAGGACGGCGCCACCGTGGTGTTCTCCGCAGGCACGGCCGCCATCCTGCCGGTGGCCGCCACGGTCCGCGCCGGCACCGCCTCGGCCAGCTTCACCGCATCCGTCCCCGGCCCCCAGGTGATCTCCGCGACGCTGGCGTCGTCCAGCGGCGCCGCATCCGCGTCGCGCACGGTGTATGCGCGGCCAGCCCCGGCCCCGATAGAAGTGCTGGTGCCTGCCTACTTCTATCCGTCGGAAGGCTCGCCCTGGGACGCCCTCGGCGCCGGCGCCCGCGCCTATCCGGGGGTGGCGGTCACCGCCATCCTCAACCCCGACAACGGCGTGTTCAAGCGCGCGAACCCGGAATTCACCGCGGCGGCCGGCAGCTTCGTGCAGTCGGGCGGCCGGCTGCTCGGCTACGTCTATACCCGCTACGGCGCGCGCTCCGCCAGCACGGTGAAGCGCAACATCGACAGCTACCTGCAGCTCTACGGCCGGGGCCTCATCAGCGGGTTCTTCATCGACGAGATGTCCACGTCGCCGAAGCGCCTGGCCTATTACCTGGACCTGTACACCTACATCAAGGGGCGCGATGCGGGCCTGCGGGTGGTGGGCAACCCCGGCACCCAGAGCACCAGCGGCTACCTGGGGGCGGCCGATACGCTGGTGAACTTCGAGAACCGGTCGCCGGCCTTCGCCGGCTACGACCCGCGCGCCGACGGCGGCTGGCTCTACCAGGCGGCCAACACCCGGCAGGCGGCGCTGCTGCACGACGCACCCGACTGCGCGGCCATGCAGCAGGCCGTGCGCGCAGCCGCCACGCCGCTGCGCAACACCGGCATGCTGTACGTGACCGACGACCAGTTCAATCCGGACACGGGCGAAGGCAACCCCTGGGACACCCTGCCGGGCTACTGGCTGCGCTTCCTCGGCACGGTCGATGCCGTCAACCGCGGAGCGACCCTGCCCGCCTGCTGAGCACCTGCCGCGCACCTGTTGAGCATTTCCCGGCGCACCCGCCCCGAAATGTGTCGAAAATTTACAAGAACCACAGAAATCGTCAAAACTACGCCGACCGTAACGAAAGACAATCCCGTCCTCCCGCTTCGTTCTTATCCAGACAGGAATCGCCATGGCCCGTATGTCACCCTTCGCCCGCTGGTGCAGCCTGTCGCTGGCCGCCCTGCTCGCCGCCTGTGGCGGCGGAGGCAGCGGCTCTTCGGACAGCACGACGCCGACCAACCCGGCCAATCCCGCGAACCCCACCACCGTCGCCATCGCCTTTGCCGGGCCCGACGCGGAAACGGTCTCCACCGCAGGCGCCACCCTGTCGCTGAGCGCGCAGGTCACGGTGAACGGCGCGGCTGCCGCGGACGGCACCCCGGTCAGTTTCGCGGTCTCCCCGGGCACGTTCTCCGCCACCGGCACCACGCGCTCCGGCGTGGCGACGGTCACGTTCAACGGCGCCACGCCGGGCCGGCAGCAGCTCAGCGCCTCCGTGTCGGTGGCCTCGTCGTCGGCGAACGCCACCGCGACGGCCACGCGCGTCATCTACCTGCGCCCCGCCCCGGCGCCGATGGAAGTGCTGGTGCCCGCCTATTTCTCGCCCTCTTCCGGCACCGAATGGAGCCGCCTGGCCAGCGGCGCCGCCGCCAATCCCGGCGTGCAGGTCACCGCCATCATGAACCCCGACAACGGGGAATTCGACGCGGCGGATCCTGCCTACGTGAACGCGCTCACCCAGTTCGTCGCCGCCGGCGGCAAGGTGGTGGGCTACGTGTACACGGGCTACGGGAAACGCTCGCTGGCCACCGTGAAGGCCAACATCGATGCGTATTTCACGCTCTACGGGCGCAGCGCGATCAGCGGCATCTTCCTGGATGAAATGTCGTCCGACGCGGCCATGCTGGGCGGATACCGAGAGATCTACGCCTACATCAAGGCCAAAGATTCCAGCCTGCGCGTGATCGGCAACCCGGGCATGGTGCCGAACACCGCCGACTACGCCTCGGTGGCCGACGTGCTGGTCACCTTCGAAGCGCGCAACAGCAGCTACGCCACCTACGATCCGCGCACCACCCCGTGGCTCTACACCCTGGCCAACAGCCGCCAGAGCTCGCTGGTGCACAACACCGCCACCTGCGCCGACATGCAGAAGGCCGTGCAGTCCGCCGCTTCCGCGCTCTACAACGCCGGCCCCATCTATATGACGGACCTGCAGTACGACCCGGTGAACGACATCGGCAACCCATGGGCATCGCTGCCCTCGTACTGGACGGCCCTGCTGCAGACCGTGGCGGCCGTGAACCAGGGGCGCACGCCCCCCGGCTGCTGACGGGAAACACCGCCTGCGCCCTGCGGCGCAGGCGCCGGATCAGGCCGCGCCGTTCAGCTCGTCCGCACGCGCCTGCGCCGCGGCGAAGTCGAGATCGCCCGAGTAGATCGCGCGGCCGCAGATGACGCCTTCCACGCCTTCGCTCTCTACCGCGCAGAGCTGCTCGATGTCGGGCATGCCCGCCAGGCCACCGGAGGCGATCACGGGGATGGTGAGGGCCTGCGCCAGCTTCACCGTGGCGTCGATGTTGATGCCCGACAGCATGCCGTCGCGGCCGATGTCGGTATAGACGATGGACTCGACGCCCCAGTCCTCGAACTTCCTGGCGAGATCGACCACCTCGTGGCCGGTGAGCTTGCTCCAGCCGTCGGTGGCGACCTTGCCGTCCTTGGCGTCCAGGCCCACGATGATGTGGCCGCCGAAAGCGCTGCAGGCGTCCTTCAGGAAGCCGGGGTTCTTCACTGCGGCCGTGCCGATGATCACGTAGCGCAGCCCGCCGTCGATGTATTTCTCGATGGTGTCCAGATCGCGGATGCCGCCACCCAGCTGCACGGGCAGGTCGTCGCCCACCTCCTTGAGGATGGCCTTGATCGCCGCGTAGTTCTTGGGCGTGCCGGCGAAGGCGCCGTTCAGGTCCACGAGGTGCAGGCGCCGCGCCCCGGCATCCACCCACTTGCGCGCCATGGCTGCGGGGTCTTCGCCGAAGGTGGTCGATTGATCCATGTCACCTTGCTTGAGGCGTACGCAGTGTCCGTCCTTGAGGTCGATGGCGGGGATGAGCAGCATGATGGAATGACGAGGTGGGGATATGCCGTGGCAGGGGCGTGCCAGTGCCGGCCGGGGTGGAAGAAAGAGGGGGAAGGCAGCGAGGAATGCTCAGGGATTCCAGTGGAGGAAGTTGCGGTAGAGCGCCAGGCCGTGCTCGGAACTTTTCTCGGGATGGAATTGCGTGGCAAAAATATTATCGCGGGCCACGGCGGATGCAAAGCCTCCGCCGTAATCGGTTTCCCCTGCAGTGTGCGCCGCATCGCGCGGCAACGCATGGAAACTGTGCACGAAATAAAAATAGCTTTCATCGGGAATACCGGCCCACACGGGGTGCACCGACCCGCCGTGCGGCACCTGCCGCACACGGTTCCAGCCCATCTGGGGCACCTTGTAGCGGCTTCCGTCCGGCTGCAGGCGGCCGGCCAGTTCGAATCGCACCACGTCGCCCGGGATCAGCCCCAGGCCCGGGGTGCCTCCTTCGGCGCTGTGGTCCAGCAGCATCTGCATGCCCACGCAGACACCGAAGAGCGGCTTCGACGCTGCGGCCTCCAGCACGGACTCCTGCAGGCCGGATTCGCGCAGCTCGCGCATGCAGTCCGGCATGGCACCCTGCCCCGGCAGCACCACGCGCTGCGCGGCGCGCACGTCCTCGGGGCGCGAGGTCACCACCACGGTCCATCCGCTGCCCGCGGCGGCCGCCTGCACGGCCTGGGACACCGAGCGCAGGTTGCCCATGCCGTAATCCACGACGGCGACGGTCTTTGCTTCAACATGCATGGCAGCGACCTAGAGCGAGCCTTTGGTGGAAGGAATGACGCCGGCCGAGCGCGGGTCGCGCTCCAGTGCTGCGCGCAGCGCGCGCGCGAAGGCCTTGAAGATGGTTTCGCACTGGTGGTGGGCGTTGAAGCCCTTCAGGTTGTCGATGTGCAGCGTCACGCCGGCATGGTTCACGAAACCCTGGAAGAACTCGTACACCAGCTGGGTATCGAGCTGGCCAATGCTGCCGGCCGTGAACTTCACGTCCATGTGCAGTCCCGGGCGGCCCGAGAAATCGACCACGACGCGCGAGAGCGCCTCGTCGAGCGGCACGTAGGCATGGCCGTAGCGGCGGATGCCCTTCTTGTCGCCCACGGCCCGCGCGAACGCCTGGCCGAGCGTGATGCCCACGTCTTCCACCGTGTGGTGGCCGTCGATGTGCAGGTCGCCCTCGCACTCGATGTCCAGGTCGATGAGGCCGTGCCGCGCGATCTGGTCGAGCATGTGGTCGAAGAAGCCGATGCCCGAGGACAGGCGCGCCGCGCCCGTGCCGTCGAGGTTCACGCGCACGCGGATGCGGGTTTCGGCGGTGTTGCGGGCGACCTCGGCCGTGCGGTCGGCGGCGGGGCCCTCGGGGGCGGTGGAGGGAACGAGTGCGGAGGAAGTCATAGGGAAGCCTGGAGTGCGTCGAGCATCTGGGCATTGTCGGCCTCGCTGCCCACCGTGAGGCGCAGGCAGCGGGCCAGCAAGGAATGCATTGTAGAAACGTTCTTGACGAGAACCTTGCGGGCCTTCATGCCCTCGAACGCCTTCGCCGCGTCGGGCACGCGCACGAGCACCATGTTGGCCTCGCTGTCCCACACGCGCTCGATGCCCGGCATGGCGCGCAGTGCCGCGACCAGCCCGGTGCGCGCGGCGCGCAGCTCGGCCGCCTGCGCCGCGAACACCTGCGCATGCTCCAGCGCGAACAGGGCGGCCTCGCAGTTGAGCACGCTCACGTTGTAGGGGGGGCGCACCTTCTCGATCTCGTCCACGAGCGCGGCCGGCCCGGCCAGGTAGCCCAGGCGCACGCCCGCGAGGCCGAATTTGCTCAGGGTGCGCATGAGCAGCACGTGGGCGTTGCGCCCGGGCTCGGCGCGCATGCGGTCCAGCCAGGTGCGGCTCGCGAAGGGCTGGTAGGCCTCGTCCATCACCACGATGCCGCCCTGCGCGCCCGCCGCGTCGATGACGCGCTGCACCGCATCCTCGTCCCACAGCGTGGCCGTGGGGTTGTTGGGATAGGCCAGGTAGGTGATGGCCGGGCGGTGCTGCGCTATGGCGGCCAGCATGGCGGGCTCGTCGAGCTCGAAATCGGGCGTGAGCGGCACGCCCACGAAGTCCAGGCCCTGCAGCTGCGCGCTCATCGGGTACATCACGAAGCCGGGCATGGGTGCGAGCATGGTCGCGCGCTCACCCGTGCCGGGCCGCGCGCAGGCCAGCGCCAGCAGCGTGATGATCTCGTCCGAACCGTTGCCCAGCACCATCGAGAAGCCCTCCGGCATGCCGATGTGCGCGGCGAGGGCGTCCTTCAGATGGGCCAGCCGCGCGCCGGGGTAGCGGTTCAGCGCCAGGGTGCCGAGGCGCCGACCCAGGGCTTCCTGCAATTGCAGTGGCAGCGGAAACGGGTTTTCCATCGCGTCCATCTTGAGCACGCCGGTGGCGGGCTGCACCGAGTAGGCGTGCATGGCGCGGACGTCGGGGCGGATGCGGCCGAGCGCGGCGGCAAGGGTGTCGGTCATTCGAGCGATTCCAGTTCGTCGGGAGCCAGGAGAAAGGGATTCACGGCGCGCACCGCGTCGTAGCGCTGCCCGTGCGGCAGCACGTCGCCCAGCACATGGCGGCAGCCCTGCTGGTGCGCGGACGCGACGATGAGGGCATTCCAGTAACTCAGGCCGTAGCGGTCCTGCAGGTCCCAGGCGCCATCGACCACGTAGGCGTCGAGGTGCGGCGGCTGCCAGACGCGCAGGCGGCGCACCTGCGCGCGCACCAGGTGCAGCGTCTGCGGGCCGGGGAAGCAGGCCACGGCGTTGTGATACAGCTCATTGAGCACCTGCGAGCTGATGCGCCCGCGGCGCGTGTTCCAGCACAGCGCGAGCCATTCGCGGGCCCGGGCCTGCCGGACGGGATCGCGGTCGTCCACGCTGCTGAGCAGCACGCCGGTATCGACGAACAGCGGGGCATTCATGGCGCGGCCTCGCGCTCCTGCAGTTCGGGCCTCGCCAGATAGGGCCGGGACGAAGCGCCCCAGCTTTCGAAGGCCAGCGCTTCGCGCATGGCCTGCGCATACGCGTCTTCCTGCCGCATTTTTTCCGCCAGCCATTCGCCCAGCATGCGCGATACGCTCGTGCCGCGCCGGGCCGCCTCGATGCGCGCCCATTCGGCAACGGTGTCGTCCATGGTGACGGTGACGTTTTTCACGGAGACTATGGTAGCCGAAAATTACACGAAGTTCGTGCAGCACGAAGTTCGTGCAACCTTCAGGCCAGGGTTTTGTCGGAATGGCCTGCCTTCGCCCCCATCGCACAGGCGATGGCGCCGACCCGCCGCAGCGCGGCCGCATGGTGCTCCGTCCAATCGCCGCCCACCCCGATCCGCAGGCAGTTGCGGAAGCGCCCACCGGTGCCGAATACGGTGCCGGGCGGCACGAGAATGCGCTCCTGCAGGCAGGCCTGGTGCAGCTGCAGGGTGTCCAGCCCGCGCGGCAGTTCCACCCACAGCAGCAGCCCTCCCGGCGGATCGCTCACCCGCGTGCCCGGCGGGAACGACTGCGCGATGGCGTGCCGCACGGCATCCATGCGTGCTGCCACGGCGCTGCGCAGCTGGCGCATCGCCGCGGCGTGGCCGGTCTGCAGCATCAGGTCGGCCAGCGCCAGCTCCAGCACCGGGGACTGTCCGCCCGCCTGCAGGTCCTTCATCTGGCGCAACTGCTCCGTCCACCGGCCGCCGTCCAGCCAGCCCAGCCTCAGCCCGGGCGCGAGCGTCTTGGAAAACGAACTGCACAGCATCACGTGGCCCGCGGTGTCATGCGATTTCACGGTGCGGCGGTGCTCCTCCTGCTCCGCAAGATCGTTGTACACCGCGTCTTCGATCACCGCGAGCCCGTGGCGCGCGGCGAGTTGCGCGAGCCGCCTGCGCTCCACCTGCGGCATGCAGGCCCCGAGCGGATTGCTGAGCGTGGGCACCACGACCAGGGCCTTGACCGGCTGCGTTTCCAGCGCCAGCTGCAGGGCATCCAGCGAGATGCCGTGCCGTGGATGGGTGGGAATCTCCAGCACCTTCAGGTGCAGCCCCTGCAGCAGTTCCAGGAAGGAAAAATGCGTGGGCGACTCCAGGGCCACCACATCGCCCGGCTGCGTCACCGCCCGCAGGCACAGGCTGATGGCGTCCATGCAGCCACCGGTGATGAGGATGCGCTCCGGATCCAGGCTGCAGCCCATGCCCACGGCATAGCGCGCGATGGCGCGCCGCGCCTCCTCGTGCCCCTCGGATGAGGGATACATGCACAGCAGGTGGCGGTGGCGCTGCACCGATCGGGCGACCGCGCGCCGCACCCGGTCCACATCGAGCAGGTCCGGGCCCGGCGTGCCGCTGCTGAACGACACCACGTCGGCCGGCTGCGGCGTGCCGAGGATGCGCTGGCCCAGCCAGTCCACGGACACGTCGCGCGGACGGCGCAGACCGCGGGACACCGTCGGCTCGGGCAGCACGGCCGGCCGTGGCGCCACGAAATAGCCCGAGCGCGGGCGGGCGGCGATCAGGCGGGCGTCCTCCAGCCAGTGGTAGGCCTGCACCACCGTGCTCTGGGCGACGCCGCGCTGGCGGGACAGTTCGCGCACGGAGGGCATGCGCGCGCCCCGGGCGAGCGTGCCGTTGCGGATCAGCTCGGCCATCTGCGAAGCGATCTGCAGGTACAGCGGTGTGGAATCGAGGTCGGGCATTGCATCCATTCTGTATCGCTGCTCCTCGCAATCATCAATACAGATGCCTGGCAATGCGGGCAATACAGACGCCACGCGGCCGGCATCTGTGCTGCCCCATCTGGCGCCTGCCTGCGGCTGTCGCACCCCGCCCGGCACCGGCACAGTGGGCAGCATGAACTCCGCAACCGCCTCCGCATCCCTCGCCCTCCTGCGCCGCCTGGCCTCGCGCCCGGCAGCAGCGCCCCGGACCCTCGTGGCCACGCTGGCGCCCAACGATGCGGTGCAGCCGCTGGACTGCGCCCCCGGCTGCCGGGCCACCCTGCAGGTGCTGGCAGGCCTGGCCTGGATCACGCAGCACGGTGACGGAGACGACTGGTTCCTGGAGGCGGGCCAGCGACTGGCCCTGCCAGGGCCGGGGCGCCTCTACGTGGGCGCCGAGGGCAGCGCGCCCCTGCGGCTGCGCTGGGTGGTGGAACCTGCACCGCCGCAGGACGGCACGGCGGGCACCGTGCGTGCCGCTGCCTGAGCCCGACACGTGCCCGAAGACTGCCGGCTCTGGCGGCTGCCCGGAGGCGCGCAGCGCCTCAGGTGGGTGTCACTTCAACCGCATCTCCGCAGCCCGCGCATGGGCCTGCAGCCCCTCGCCGTGCGCCAGCACGCTGGCGATGGCGCCCAGCGTCTGCGCGCCCTGCTCGCTCACCTCGATCAGGCTGCTGCGCTTCTGGAAGTCGTACACCCCCAGCGGAGAGGAAAAACGCGCCGTGCCGCTGGTCGGCAGCACGTGGTTGGGGCCCGCGCAGTAGTCGCCCAGGCTCTCGCTGGTATAGGCCCCGAGGAAGATCGCGCCCGCATGGCGCAGCAGCGGCTCCCAGCGGTGCGGGTCGCGGCTCGACACCTCCAGGTGCTCGGGCGCGATGCGGTTGCTGATGGTGCAGGCCTCTTCCATGTCCTTCGTGAGGATCAGCGCGCCGCGGCCCGTGAGGCTTTTGGCGATGATCTCCGCACGCGGCATGTCGGGTAGCAGTCGGTCGATGGCCGCCTGCACGGCATCGATATAGGCGGCGTCCGGGCATAGCAGGATGGACTGCGCCAGTTCGTCGTGCTCCGCCTGGCTGAACAGGTCCATCGCCACCCAGTCGGGCGGCGTGGTGCCGTCGGCCAGCACCAGGATCTCGCTCGGGCCGGCGATCATGTCGATGCCCACCGTGCCGAACACGCGCTTCTTGGCGCTGGCCACGTAGGCATTGCCGGGGCCGGTGATCTTGTCCACCTTCGGCACGGTGGCCGTGCCGTAGGCCAGCGCGGCCACGGCCTGCGCGCCCCCGAGGGTGAAGGCCCGGCTCACGCCCGCCACGTAGGCGGCCGCCAGCACCAGCGGGTTCTTCTCGCCGCGCGGCGTGGGCACCACCATGACGATGTCCTGCACGCCGGCCACGTGGGCCGGAATGGCATTCATCAGCACGCTGGAAGGGTATGCCGCCTTGCCGCCGGGCACGTAGATGCCGACGCGGTCCAGCGGCGTCACCTTCTGGCCCAGCAGCGTGCCGTCCTCGTCGCGGTAGCTCCAGCTCTCGCCGCTCGCCTTCTTCTGCGCCTCGTGGTACGTGCGAACGCGGCGGGCTGCCGCCTCCAGCGCCTCGCGCTGCGTGGCCGGCAGCATCTCGAAGGCGGCTTTCAATTCCGCCTGGGAGAGTTCCAGGGCCGCCACGGAGTCCGCCTGCAGCCCGTCGAAGCGCTGGGTGTATTCCAGCACGGCCGCATCGCCGCGCGCCTGTACGTCGGCCAGGATGTCGGCCACGCGCTGCTCGATGGCGGCGTCGGTGTCCGCGGACCAGTGCAGGCGCTCCCGGAAGGCGGTTTCGAAATCGGCACTCTGGGTGTTCAGGCGGACAGGCGTGGCTTTCATGGATCTCTCGGGGGCGCTTGCGGCAGCGGAGGAGACTTATTCGGTCTCCGCCGACACCTCGCGCGTCTTGCGGTTGTATTTCAGGGTGATCTTGTCGAGTTCGCAGAGGTTGAGGCCTTCCCACTCGACTTCCGATTCGTCGTCCGCGAACACCACCTTGATGTCCTGGACGCAGTGCTTGGTGTCGCCAAACTTGAACTTCCGGGAGGCTCCGTTGGCCAGCTGGTTGCGGCCCAGGCGGTCGGAACCCCAATTGTCCATTTTCGTCGGCGAGATGAACACTTCGTTCAGCGCATAGCCCGTGCGATTGACCAGCGTGAAATCCGCGTCCGCGGCGAATGCGGCACCGCTGAGGAACAGGCCGCCGAGCAGCAGGAATTTCTTGACCATGGGATGAGCCCTCCGAATTGAAACAATTGATGCACCGAGAAACAATTTTCCCGGTACTCGCATTTTGACGCGTGTTTCAACGGAAACTCATCCGTACCTCGGATTTCAGCTTTTTCATTCCGTCGCGGCGGCGAACGCATCGATGATGCGGCGCAGCGGCTCGCGCTTGAGCTTGAGCGCGGCCTGGTTGACCACGAGGTGCGAACTGATATCCATGATGCGCTCCACCTCCACCAGGTGGTTGGCGCGCAGCGTGCTGCCCGTGGAGACCAGGTCCACGATGGCATCGGCCAGACCCGTGAGCGGCGCGAGCTCCATGCTGCCGTACAGCTTGATCATGTCCACGTGCACGCCCTTGGCCGCGAAGAACTCGCGGGCGATGGTGGTGTACTTGGTGGCCACGTTGAGGCGCGCGCCCTGCTTCACCGCACGGGCGTAGTCGAAATCCTCGCGCACCGCGACGCTCACGCGGCACTTGGCGATGCGCAGGTCCAGCGGCTGGTACAGCCCCTGGCCGCCGTGCTCGATGAGCGTGTCCTTGCCCGTCACGCCCAGGTCCGCGCCTCCGTACTGCACATAGGTGGGCACGTCGGTGGCGCGCACCAGCACCACGCGCACGTCGGGCCGGTTGGTCGGCAGGATCAGCTTGCGGGATTTCTCGGGGTCTTCCAGCACCTCGATGCCGGCGGCGGCCAGCAGCGGAAGGGTTTCCTCGAAGATGCGGCCCTTGGACAGGGCCAGGGTGATCACGTCGCCCGGGTTCGTCATGCCTTCACCCTTTCGATATCGGCGCCCAGGGCGCGCAGCTTGCCTTCCATGCAGTCGTAGCCCCGGTCGAGGTGGTAGATGCGGTCCACCGTGGTCTGGCCCGTGGCCACCAGGCCGGCGATCACCAGGCTGGCGGAGGCGCGCAGGTCGGTGGCCATCACGGTGGCGCCCGACAGCAGCGCGCCCGTGTCGCCCAGCCCCTCGATCACCGCCACCTTGCCGTCGGCCTGGATGCGCGCGCCCAGGCGCAGCAGCTCGTCCACGTGCATGAAGCGGTTCTCGAAAATCGTCTCGGTCACGCGCGAGGCGCCCTGGGCCACCACGTTGAGCGCCATGAACTGCGCCTGCATGTCGGTGGGAAACCCCGGGTATTCGGTGGTGCGGAAGCTCTGCGCCCGCAACTGGCCCGCCCCCGGGCTGCGCACGCGGATGCCACCCTCGACGGACTCCACGGTCACGCCCGCATCGCGCAGTTTGTCGATGACGGCGTCCAGGTGATCGGCGCGGCCATGGCGCAGCAACGCCTCTCCGCCCGTGGCTGCCACCGCGCACAGGAACGTGCCGGCCTCGATGCGGTCGGCCACCACGCGGTGCGTGCAGCCGTGCAGGCGTTCCACGCCCTGCACCCGGATGCGGCTCGTGCCGTGGCCCTCGATCTGCGCGCCCATGGCGATGAGCATCTCGGCCAGGTCCACCACCTCGGGCTCCTGGGCCGCGTTCTCCAGCACCGTCTCGCCATCGGCCAGCGTGGCCGCCATGAGCAGGTTCTCGGTGCCGGTCACCGTGACCATGTCGGTGGTGATGCGGGCGCCCTGCAGCCGCGAGCGGCCCTCGGGCAGCCGCGCGATCATGTAGCCGTGCTCCACCACGATCTCCGCGCCCATGGCCGACAGGCCCTTGATGTGCTGGTCCACCGGACGCGAGCCGATGGCGCAGCCACCGGGCAGCGACACCGTGGCCTCGCCGAAGCGCGCGAGCAGCGGGCCCAGCGCCAGCACCGACGCGCGCATGGTCTTCACCAGCTCGTAGGGCGCCTCGGGCGTGGACAGCGCGCCGGCATCGATGCGCACCGTGCCGCTGCTGGCCCGGTCGTCGCCCTGGGAATGCTCGGCCGCCACGCCCATATTGCGGATGAGCTGCAGCATGGTCGCCACGTCCTGCAGGCGCGGCACGTTCAGGAGGGTAACGGGCTCGGCCGTGAGCAGCGCGGCGCACAGCTCGGGCAATGCGGCGTTCTTGGCGCCGGAGATCGGCACGTCGCCGCTCAGGGCACGGCCGCCGCGAATCTGGAGTTGGTCCATGGCTTGTTGTTCTGGGGTCTGGGGACGAAAAGAGGACGTTGCGGCAGATGGCGCAGCGGAAAGGGACCTGCGCTCATTCGCCGCGCGGCTGCGCAGCCCATTCGGCAGGTGTGAAGGTCTTCATGGAAAGCGCGTGCACCTCGTCGGTGTGCATGCGGCTGCCCAGCGTCGCGTACACCCGCTGGTGGCGCTGGATCGCGCGCTTGCCCTCGAACTCCGCGGAGACGATGGTCGCATACCAATGGCGGCCGTCGCCCTCGAGCGTGAGGTGTTCGCAGGGCAGCCCCGCCCGGATCAGGTCTTTGAGTTGGTCGGCGGTCATGTCAGTGGTTCATGTGGAGGACGGGCGCCCGGCCGCACGTGCGGCGCTTCGCCTGCGCGCGCCCGGGAGGGTGGTCATCAGTTCCTGATCTTGTAGCCGGTGCGCAGCAGGTGCACGGCCAGCGCGCTCACGGCCAGCCAGGCGCTGCCCACGATGGCCAGGCTCAGCCAGGGCGACGCGTCGCTCTGCCCGAAGAAGCCGTAGCGGAATCCGTCGATCATGTAGAAGAACGGATTCAGGTGGCTCACCGTCTGCCAGAAAGGCGGCAGCGACTGGATGGAATAGAACACGCCCGAGAGAAAGGTCATCGGCACGATGATGAAGTTCTGGAACGCCGCCATCTGGTCGAACTTGTCGGCCCAGAGCCCGGCGATCAGGCCCAGCGTGGCGAGCAGCGCGGCCCCCAGGAGCGCGAACGCCGCGATCCACAGCGGCGCGGCGAATTCCGGCTGCGCAAAGCCGAGCGTGGCGATGAACACGCCCAGTCCCACGGCCAGGCCGCGCACCACCGAAGAGCCCACGTAGGCGAAGAACCAGGCCCAGTGCGACAGCGGCGTGAGCAGCACGAACACCAGGTTGCCCATGATCTTGCTCTGGATGAGGCTCGACGAGCTGTTCGCGAACGCGTTCTGCAGCACGCTCATCATCACCAGGCCCGGCACCAGGAATGCGGTGTAGCTCAGGCGGTCATAGACCTTCACGTGGTCTTCCAGCACATGGCCGAAGATCAGCAGGTAGAGCACGGCCGTGAGCACGGGGGCGGCGATGGTCTGGAAGCTCACCTTCCAGAAACGCAGCACCTCCTTGTAGAACAGGGTCTGCCAGCCGGTCATAGCCGCACCCCGCCTTCGGGGGTTTCCGCGGGTTCGTCCGCCGGCGCGGGTTCGCGCGCGGGATCGGGATAGCGCCCTTCGGCCATGAGGCTGAGGAACACGTCCTCCAGGTCCGCCTTGCGGATCTCGACGTCGTGCACGCCGACGCCCGCGGCACGCAGCCCGGAGAGGATGCGCTCGATGTCCGCCGCATCCTGCGAGGGCAATTGCACCACGCGGCCGGTGACGCGCGCGGCCGCGGCCAGCGCGGGCGGCAGCGCGTCGTCGGTCTTGAATCGCAGCACGTTCGTGGAGGCGGCCTGCAGCAGCTCGGACGTGGTCGAGAGCGCCACCATCCGGCCGCGCTTGAGCATCGCGATCCGGTTGCAGAGCGCCTCGGCCTCTTCCAGGTAGTGGGTGGTGAGCAGCACCGTATGGCCCGCCTTGTTGAGCCGCGCGACGAAGTGCCAGAGGGTCTGGCGCAGTTCCACATCGACCCCGGCCGTGGGCTCGTCCAGCACGATGATGGGTGGCTTGTGCACCAGCGCCTGCGCGACGAGCACGCGGCGCTTCATGCCGCCCGAGAGCTGGCGCATGTTGGCGGACGCCTTGTCGGCCAGGCCCAGGCTCTCGAGCAGCTCGTCGATCCAGGCGTCGTTGTTCTTCACGCCGAAATAGCCCGACTGGATGCGCAGCGCCTCGCGCACGTTGAAGAACGGATCGAAGACGAGCTCCTGCGGCACGATGCCGAGCTTGCGGCGCGCATCGGCATAGTCGGCGAGCACGTCGCTGCCCTGCACCAGCACGCGCCCGCCGGAGGCACGGGCCAGTCCTGCGAGGATGCTGATGAGCGTGGTCTTTCCCGCGCCGTTGGGCCCGAGCAGGCCGAAGAACTCGCCCTCCTCGATGTCGAGGCTCACGCCGTCGAGCGCCTGGAAGGGCCCTTTGGGCGTGTCGTAGGTCTTGGAGACGGACTGGAAGGAGACTGCGGGCATGGGAGCCGCACATTCTAAGGTTTCGCATGCGCGGGTACCCGCGCATGGTCTTGCAGGGCACAGGCCGCCTCCGGAGCGGTGCGGCCAGGAACTCAGGAAGCGTCGGCGACGGCCTCGGGGGACGCCAGCAACTCCCCCACCCCGTACAGCCCGGCCAGCTTGGCCAGGCCCGCAGGCAGGTCTTTCACTTCGAAGCGCCGGTTCTCCAGCAGCGCGGCGCGGCGGCACTCGAGCAGGACCGCCAGGGCCGAGGAGTCGAAGGTGGCGAGGGGCGCGGCGTCCACGACGAGGATTGCGTCGCGGTGCGCCTTGAGCCCCTGCAGCAGCATGCGCAGGCAGGCCTCGGCCTGCCGGTGCGTCAGCTCGGTGGGTAGGACCAGCATGGCGGACGCCCCGGGGATGCGTCAGCCTGCCTTGCCGGAGCCGGCGGCGTTGGCCTTGTTGCGTGCGGCCAGCGATTCGATGAGGCCATCGATGCCCTTGGCGTTGATCTCCTGGGCGAACTGCGTGCGGTAGGTCTCGACCAGCCACACGCCCATCACGTTCAGGTTGTAGATCTTCCAGTCGCCGTCGCCGGGCGTCTTCTCCAGGCGGTAGTCGAGCTGGATCGGGTCGCCGCGGCCCAGGATCTCGGAACGCACGAGCACGTCCTTGTCGTCGGCGCCGGCGCGCAGGGGCTTGACCTGGATCGACAGGTCGTTGACCTGGCTGAGGGCGCCCGAGTAGGTGCGCACAAGCAGCGACTTGAATTCTTCCTGCAGGCGCGCCTGCTGCTGCGGCGTGGCCTGGCGCCAGGCCGGGCCCACCGCGGCGGCCGTCATGCGGCGGAAGTTCACGTGCGGCAGGATGACCTTGTCCACCAGCGCGGTGATCTTGTTGATGTCGCCCGACTTGATGCTCTTGTCGCTGCGCACCGTGTTGAGCACGTCGGTGGACAGGCGCTTGACCAGCTCGTCAGGCGTTTCGTCGGCGGCAAGGGCCGCCACCGGCATGCCCAGCCACAGCACGGCGGCGGTGCAGAGGGCGGCTTGGCCCAGGGTACGTCGGCTCATCGTCATATCGGTTTCCTTTCTGAAGGCGCGTCCCCGGCGGGGCGCTCCATGTCATGTTCGATTGTGTGCGGGGGTGGAGCCCCTCATGCGTCTGCCCGGTGCACGGATGCAAGCAACTGCAACGCCGTCCCGGGCCCTGCCGCGGCCTCAGGGCCTGGGCTCTTCGGGCAGCTTGCCGGCATCCTGGTCGTAGCGTTCCTCGCTGCGCCGGTCCGTCTGCACCGCCTGGCTGCGCACCTGCAGGTAGGCGTCGCGCGTGAAGCTGTACTTGTCGAGCGCGGCGCTGTCCAGCACCGAGCTCGCGCGCAGCAGGTTGGCCCGCGTGTTTACCGCACTCAGGGCATAGAGGGCGTTGCGGTCCGACACGGGATCGACATAGGTGATGAGGTTGCCCTTGGCATCCACCGGCAGGGCCACCGTGTCGCGCACGGTGGACGGGCCCAGGAAGGGCAGCACGAGGTACGGCCCCGTGGGCACGCCCCAGCGGCCGAGCGTGAGGCCGAAATCCTGCTTCGAGCGCTCGATGCGCATCTCGGTGGCGACGTCGAACAGGCCGCCGATGCCGAACACGGTGTTCGCGCTGAAGCGCGCGATGCTGTTGAGCGCACCCTCGCCGCGCAGCTGCAGCGCATTGTTCACGAAGGACCACAGGTCGCCGAGGTTGGCGAAGAAGTTGCTCACGCCGGTGCGCACCAGGCGCGGTGTGACCTCGGTATAGGCGGTGGCGACGGGCCGCAGCAGCACGTCGTCCACCTTGTCGTTGAACCGGGTCATGCCGCGGTTGTAGGGCTCGAACGGATCGCGCGGATTGGCGTCGGGCCCGGTGGCGCAGCCGGCCAGCAGGCAGGCCACGGCCAGCGCGCAGGCACCGCTGCGCAGGGAAGGTGCCCGGAGAGCTTGGAACTTGGTGGTCATCATTTTGTTGTCGTCATTTCTTGGAGCCGCCCGCGGAGGCCCCGCCGCCGCCCTCTTCGGCCTTGCCGTAGAGGAACTGGCCGATGAGGTTTTCCAGCACCACGGCGGACTGCGTGGACGTGATGCGGTCGCCCTCGGCGAGGTTCTTTTCGTCGGCACCCGCCTGGATGCCGATGTACTGATCGCCCAGCAGGCCGCTGGTGAGGATCTTGAGCGAGCTGTCCTTGGGGAAGGCGTAGCGCTTGTCCATCTCCAGCGTCACCTGGGCCTGGAAGGTCTTGTCGTCGAAGGTGATGGAATTCACCCGGCCCACCACCACGCCGGCGCTGCGCACCGCGGACTGGGGCTTGAGCCCGCCGATGTTGTCGAAGAGCGCGGTGACGTGGTAGCCGGACTGCCACTGCACGCGCAGCAGGTTGGCCGACTGCAGGGCGAGGAAGAGCAGGGCCGCACCGCCGAGGAGGACGAAGAGGCCGACCCAGACGTCGTTCTTGGAATGCTGCATGGTGTTTTTCTCTCTGAAGGGTTCTTGGGCGCTGCCGCGTCAGATGCTGAACATCCAGGCCGTGAGCAGGAAATCCAGCCCCAGCACCGTGAGCGAGGCCATCACCACGGTGCGGGTGGTGGCGCGGGACACGCCCTCGGGCGTGGGCTTGGCGATGTAGCCCTGCAGCAGCGCGATGAAGGTGACCGTGACGCCGAAGACGAAGCTCTTGAGGACGCCGTTGCCCACGTCCGCCCACACGTCCACCCCGCCCTGCATCTGGCCCCAGAAGGCGCCACCATCCACGCCGAGCATGACCACGCCGACGATCCATCCGCCGATCACGCCCACCGCGCTGAACACCGCCGCCAGCAGCGGCATGGCGATCACGCCGGCCCAGAAACGCGGGGCCAGGATGCGGCGCACCGGGTCCACGGCCATCATTTCCATGGCCGATAGCTGCTCGCCCGCGCGCATCAGGCCGATCTCCGCCGTGAGCGAGGTGCCCGCGCGGCCCGCGAACAGCAACGCCGAGACGACGGGCCCGAGCTCGCGCACCAGCGACAGTGCCACGAGCAGGCCCAGTGCCTGCGCGGAGCCGTAGCGCTGCAGCGTGTAGTAGCCCTGCAGGCCCAGCACGAAGCCCACGAACAGGCCCGACACGGAAATGATGGACAGCGAATAGTTGCCCAGGAAGTGCAGTTGGTCGCGCACCAGCCCGAAGCGCTGCAGCGTCGGTCCGAGCAAACCGGCCAGGCGCACGAACAGCCGCGCCGCGCGGCCCATGTCCGCCAGCAGGCTTCGCGTGGCGAAGCCGACGTCGGAAGGTTTCCACCAGCTCATCGCGCGCCTCCGCCCGGGCCGCCCAGCGGCCCGAAATCGTCGGCCGCCGAAGGGCCGGGGTAATGGAACGGCACCGGCCCGGTGGGCAGCGCATGCACGAACTGGTGCACCAGTGGATCGGTGCTGGCGCGCACCTCGTCGGGCGAGCCCTGCGCGGCGACCACGCCCGGCCCGAGGATGACCACGTGGTCCGCCACCCGGAAGGTTTCCTCCACGTCGTGGGACACGACCAGCGTGGTCAGGCCCATGGATTCGTTGAGTTGCCGGATCAGCTGCGCGGCCGTGCCGAGCGAGATGGGATCGAGCCCGGCGAAGGGCTCGTCGTAGAGGATCAGCTCCGGGTCGAGCGCGATGGCCCGGGCGAGGGCCACGCGCCGCGCCATGCCGCCCGAGATCTGGCTGGGCATCAGGTCGCGCGCGCCGCGCAGGCCCACCGCCTGCAGTTTCATGAGCACGATGTCGCGCACCAGCGCCTCGGACAGGTCGGTGTGCTCGCGCAGCGGGAAGGCCACGTTCTCGAACACGCTCATGTCGGTGAACAGCGCCCCGAACTGGAACAGCATGCCCATGCGGCGCCGTGCGGCGTAGAGCTGCTGCGCATCCATGCGTGCGACGTCCTGGCCGTTCACCAGCACCTCGCCCTGCTGCGCGAGGTGCTGCCCGCCGATGAGGCGCAGCACCGTGGTCTTGCCCCCGCCGGAGGCACCCATGAGCGCAGTCACCTTGCCGCGCGGGATGCGCAGCGAGACATCGCGCAGGATCGGGCGCTCGCCATACGAGAACGTGACGTTGCGCAGTTCGACCAGGGGGGTTTCGGACATGCGGAGGGTGCTGGAAATATCGGTTGGGAACGTGATTGTCGCGGCTGCGGCCATTGGCGATGCGAGCGATGGTAACGCAAACATACATGCATGCATGTTTGCTGGAATGCCTGACCGCCGAGCACTATATTTTCAATAGCACCCCGAACAGGCCCGGCAAGCCGTAGAAGCCCGGCAAACAGGTATTCTCTCGCCCGCGGAAGGCCTTCTCACAGCATGCTGCGAAGGAATGCCTGGGTTCGCGCATGTCGCGGATTCGCAAAGAACTCCGCCGATGGCGCGGACTCGATGATTTCCCCCTGGTCCATGAAGACCACGCGGTGGGCCACCTCGCGCGCGAAGCCCATCTCGTGCGTGACCACCAGCATGGTCATCCGCTCCCGGGCCAGGGCCCGCATGGTGCGCAGCACCTCGCCGGTCAGCTCCGGATCGAGTGCCGAGGTGGGCTCGTCGAAGAGCAGGATGTCGGGCTCCATGGCCAGGGCGCGGGCGATCGCCACGCGCTGCTTCTGCCCGCCCGAGAGCCGGCCGGGGTAGCTGTCCTGCTTCTCCAGCAGCCCCACCTTGGCGAGCAGCGCCTGCGCGGGCGGCACGGCGGCCTGCCGGGCCACGCCCTTGACCACCATGGGCGCCTCGATGACGTTCTCCAGCACGGTGAGGTGCGGGAACAGGTTGAACGACTGGAACACCATCCCCATGCGTCGGCCGATGCGGCGCACCTCGGCATCGGGCACGTAGCGGCAATGGCCGCCGGCATCGGTGGTCGCGAGCGTGTCGCCTTCGATGGCGATGTGTCCCCTGTCGATGGTCTCCAGGTGGTTCAGGCAGCGCAGGAAGGTGCTCTTGCCCGAGCCCGAGGGGCCAATCACGGCCACGGTCTCGCCACGGCCGAGCGTCAGCGACACATCCCGCAGCACGGGCAGGCCGCCGAAGGCCTTGTGCAGGCCGCGCGCCGCGATCATGGGCACGGCGGCACCGGTGGCAGCAGCGGAATGGTCAGGCGTCATGGCGGGCATAGCGTCGCTCCAGGCGCTGGAAGCCCCAGGTCAGCACCAGGGTCATCACGAGATAGAAGGCGGCGGCCACGAGGAAGGGCGTGGTCGTGAAGTCGCGCTGCACGATGCCGCGCGCGGCGCGCAGCAGGTCGTTCAAGGCCAGCACGTAGATGAGCGAGGTGTCCTTGACCAGCGTGATGGTCTCGTTGCTCATGGGCGGCAGGATGCGGCGCACCATCTGCGGCAGCACGATGCGGCGCATGGTCTGCCCGTAGGTCATGCCCAGCACCTTGGCGGCCTCATATTGGCCGCGGTCGATCGACTGGATGCCGGCGCGGAAGATCTCGGCGAAATACGCCGCATAGTTCAACGCGAACGCCACCACCGCCGCGGGGAAATCCGGCAGCCGCACGCCAACCACCGGCACGAACGGCAGCGCGAAGTAGATGAACAGCATCTGCAGCATCAGCGGCGTGCCGCGCATCAGCCAGATGTAGCCGTTGACCAGCCCCGACAGCAGCCTCCAGCGCGACACCCGCGCCAGCGCGAGCGCCAGCCCCAGCGGCACCGCCAGCACCAGCGTGATCGCGAAGAGCTTCAGCGTGACCGTCGCGCCCTGCGCCAGCGGCCCCAGAAGTGAAAGAACGTAATCCATCTACGAGCTAAAAGAATCCATGGCTGAACAACAGCGCCAAATACCGCCCAAGGCGCATGCACTCGGCACGGCCCCAGGTCAGCAGCAGCCGCGCAAGGGCCGCCCCGCCGCGCCGGCTGCGTCCCCCTTCCCGCACCGCGCAGCGATGCGAGAGAAGGGGGAAGCGGCGAAGCCGCTCAGGGGGATGCGCCGAGGTTATTTAATGATGTTCTTCCCGAACCACTGCGTGGCGATCGTGGCCGCGGCGCCGTCCTGCTTCATGTCGGCCAGCGCCTTGTCGAGGCGGCCCTGCAGTGCGGTGTCGTCCTTGCGCACGCCCACGCCGTATTCCTCGGTGCCGAAATGCTCGTCCAGCACGGCGTAGTCCTTCGGCTTCTTGGCGACGTAGTAGCGGCCCACCACCTCGTCCACGACAACGGCCTCCAGGCGCCCGGTGGAGAGGTCCATGAGTGCGGTCACGTTGTCGCCGAAGGTCTTGAATTCCTTGAACGACTTGAAGACGGCGTCATCCTTCTTGACCGCATCCACGGCGCTGCTGCCCTCCTGCGCACCGACGATCCTGCCAGCAAGGTCCGCCTTGGTCCTGATCGGGGATTTGGCGGCTACCACGATGATCTGGTGGTTCTCCATGTAGGGCGCGGTGAAGGCGATGTTCTGCCTGCGCTCTTCGGTGATCGTGAGGCCGTTCCAGAGCGCGTCCACGCGCTTGCCCGACAGCTCGGCCTCCTTGGCGCTCCAGTCGATGGGCTTGAACTCCACCTCCACGCCCATGCGCCTGGCGGCCTCGCGCGCCATGTCGATGTCAAAGCCCACGAGCTGGTTCTTGTCGTCGCGGAAGCCCATCGGCGGGAAATTGTCGTCCAGGCCGATCACGATCTTCGTGGCGGCGGCCGGGGGCGTGGCGGGGGTGGCAGCGGCCGGCTGGGCGCTGTCGTTCTTGCCGCAGGCAGCAAGCAGGGCACCGAGGGACACCAGGGCGATGGCGGCGATTTTCTTCATGGCGATGGGCACGGCCGGCTTTCGGCCGGCGCTGACATAGGGAACAAGGAGATGGACGGACGGCAGGCGAGGCACGGCGTCCGCGCACAGGGAACGGGTCCGCGGCACGGCGCAGCAGGTCCGCACGCGGCCCGGCGCCGCAGCGATGCCGCCGCACCCAGGCGCGTCGCGTCGGGGCGGGCGGAGGTGGACAGCAGGCCCGGAACCGGCGCCTATTGTCCCCGATCGCGGACCGGCCGCGCCAAAACGGCGCACCCAAGGCACTGCGAGGCACGCATGGCGAGAAAAAACGGCGCCTCCGGGGCGCCGTTCGCTTTCCTTTCGCCTGACCGGCAAGACCGGCCCGGCGGCTGACCTCTCACCGAGGCAGGTCGGAGTACCCCATCAGGAATTCGTCCACCGCCCGCGCGGCCTGCCGGCCTTCGCGGATGGCCCAGACCACCAGCGACTGGCCGCGGCGCATGTCGCCGGCCGCGAACACCTTGGGCACGCTGGTCGTGTAGCCGCCGGTGAAGTCGGTGCTGGCGCGGGCGTTGCCGCGGGCATCCTTCTCCACGCCGAAGGCTTCCAGCACGGGCGACACCGGAGCGACGAAGCCCATGGCCAGCAGCACGAGGTCGGCCTTGAGCGTCTGCTCGGAGCCGGCCACCTCGACCATCTTTCCGTCCTTCCACTCCACGCGCACCGTCTTCAGGCCGGTGACCTTGCCCTTCTCGCCGATGAATTCCTTCGTGGCGATGGCGAACTCGCGCTCGCAGCCCTCCTCGTGGCTGGAGCTGGTGCGCAGCTTGTAGGGCCAGTAGGGCCAGGTGAGCGGGCGGTTCTCCACTTCGGGCGGCTGGGGCATCAGTTCGAACTGCGTCACGCTCACGGCGCCGTGGCGGTTGCTCGTGCCCACGCAGTCGCTGCCCGTGTCGCCGCCGCCGATCACGATGACGTGCTTGCCGTCGGCGCGCAGCTGGCCCTTGAGCTTGTCGCCCGCGTTCATCTTGTTCTGCTGGGGCAGGAACTCCATCGCGAAGTGCACGCCGTCCAGTTCGCGGCCGGGCACCGGCAGGTCGCGGCTCTGCTCGGCGCCGCCGGCCAGCAGCACGGCGTCGAACTCGGCCTGCAGTTGCTCGGGCGTCACGGTTTCCCTGGCCCAGTTGGTGACCTTGGAGCCCTTGCCCAGGCCGTCCTTGGCCGCGCCGACGAACACGCCGGTGCGGATCTGGACGCCCTCGGCCTTCATCTGCTCGGCGCGGCGGTCGATGTGCGACTTCTCCATCTTGAAGTCGGGAATGCCGTAGCGCAGCAGGCCGCCGATGCGGTCGTTCTTCTCGAAGAGCGTCACGTCGTGGCCGGCGCGCGCGAGCTGCTGGGCGGCTGCCATGCCCGCGGGACCGGAGCCCACCACGGCCACCTTCTTGCCGGTCTTGTGCCTGGCCGGGCGCGGCTGCACCCAGCCCTCGGACCAGGCGCGGTCGATGATGGCGTGCTCGATGGATTTGATGCCCACCGGGTCGTCATTGACGTTGAGCACGCAGGCGGCTTCGCAGGGTGCGGGGCAGATGCGGCCGGTGAACTCCGGGAAGTTGTTGGTCGAATCCAGCACGGCCCAGGCGCTCTTCCAGTCCTGCTGATAGACCAGGTCGTTGAAGTCCGGAATGATGTTGTTGACCGGGCAGCCGTTGTTGCAGAACGGCGTGCCGCAGTCCATGCAGCGCGCGCCCTGCAGCCTGGCCTGCGCCTCGTCGAGGCCGATGACGAATTCCTTGTAGTGCTTCAGGCGCTCGGCGACGGGCTTGTAGCCCTCCTCGATGCGCTCGTATTCCATGAAGCCGGTGGTCTTTCCCATGATTGCGTGTCCTGTCGTTGTGGGGTGCGAAGCGGTGCGTCGTCGGTGCGGCCGGCCTTACTTGGCCGGCACCGCGGCGCGCACCTTCTCCTGCTCGGGGGCGGCCACCGGCGGGGTGGGCGGCTCCTGCAGCGCGCGGCGTTCGTGGATCTCGGACAGCGCGCGCTTGTATTCCGTGGGGAACACCTTCACGAACTTCGCCCGCGAGGCCGCCCAGTTGTCCAGCAGTTCGCGTGCACGCTTGCTGCCGGTCCAGCGGTTGTGGTCCTCCAGCATCTTCTTGAGCTGCGCCTCGTCGGTCTGGCCGCGGTGCCAGATGCCGGCGTGGGTGGTCGCCATCTGCTCGTCGGAGGGCAGGATGCGGTCCAGCGTGACCATCGACAGGTTGCAGCGCGTGTGGAACAGGCCGTCCTCGTCATAGACGTACGCCACGCCGCCGCTCATGCCGGCAGCGAAGTTGCGGCCCGTCTTGCCGAGCACCACCACCGTGCCGCCCGTCATGTATTCGCAGCCGTGGTCGCCCGTGCCCTCCACCACCGCGGAGGCGCCCGACAGGCGCACCGCGAAGCGTTCGCCCGCCACGCCGCCGAAGAAGGCTTCGCCGGTCGTGGCGCCGTACATCACCGTGTTGCCCACGATGGTATTGCGCGTGGTGTCGCCGCGGAAGTCGATGCTCGGGCGCACGATCACGCGGCCGCCCGAGAGCCCCTTGCCGGTGTAGTCGTTGGCATCGCCGATCAGGTAGAGCGTGATGCCGCGCGTCAGGAACGCGCCGAACGACTGGCCGCCCGTGCCTTCGAGCTGGATGCGGATGGTGTCGTCGGGCAGGCCTTCCGGGTGCTCGCGCGTCACCGCACCCGAAAGCATCGCGCCCACGGAACGGTTCACGTTGCGCGCCACCTCGATGAACTGCACGCGCTCGCCCTTCTCGATGGCGGGCCGGCTGCGCTCGATGAGCTTGCGGTCCAGCGTGTGCCCGATGTTGTGGTCCTGCGTGTCCACGTGGAAGCGCGGCACGTCGGCGGGCACCTGCGGCTGGGCGAACAGGCGGCCGAAATCGAGGCCGCGCGCCTTCCAGTGCGCGATGCCGGCGCGCATGTCGAGCAGGTCGGTGCGGCCGATCAGGTCATCGAACCTGGCGATGCCCAGCTGCGCCATGATCTGGCGCACTTCCTCGGCGACGAAGAAGAAGTAGTTCACCACGTGCTCGGGCTTGCCCGAGAACTTCCGGCGCAGCACCGAATCCTGCGTGGCCACGCCCACCGGGCAGGTGTTCAGGTGGCACTTGCGCATCATGATGCAGCCCTCGACCACCAGCGGCGCGGTGGCGAAGCCGAACTCGTCGGCACCCAGCAGCGCGCCGATGGCGACGTCGCGGCCCGTCTTCATCTGGCCGTCGGCCTGCACGCGGATGCGGCCGCGCAGGCGGTTGAGCACCAGGGTCTGCTGGGTCTCGGCCAGGCCGATCTCCCAGGGCGAGCCCGCGTGCTTGATGGACGACCAGGGCGATGCGCCCGTGCCGCCGTCATGGCCGGCGATCACCACGTGGTCGCTCTTGCACTTGGCCACGCCGGCCGCGATCGTGCCCACGCCCACTTCGGAGACGAGCTTGACCGAGATGTCGGCGTGCGGCGCCACGTTCTTCAGGTCGTGGATCAGCTGCGCCAGGTCCTCGATCGAGTAGATGTCGTGGTGCGGCGGCGGCG
The DNA here is from genome assembly GCF_900104515.1 of Paracidovorax cattleyae. Taxonomy (GTDB): domain Bacteria; phylum Pseudomonadota; class Gammaproteobacteria; order Burkholderiales; family Burkholderiaceae_C; genus Paracidovorax; species Paracidovorax cattleyae. Next base: position 39,064 of record NZ_FNJL01000019.1, on the reverse strand, counting down.
AGATCAGGCCCACGCCCGGCACGCTGTGGCGCAGCTTGCCGATGTAGTCGGACACCTTGCCGCCCGGCAGCTGGCCGCCCTCGCCGGGCTTGGCGCCCTGGGCCATCTTGATCTGGATCTGGTCGGCCGACGACAGGTATTCGGCCGTGACACCGAAGCGGCCCGATGCCACCTGCTTGATGCGCGAGCGCAGCGAATCGCCGTCCTGCAGCGGCAGGTCCACTTCGACGTTCGCGGCGCCGATCACGCTCTTGAGCGTGTCGCCCTGCTTGATGGGGATGCCCTTCAGTTCCTGGCGGTAGCGCGCGGCATCCTCGCCGCCCTCGCCCGTGTTGCTCTTGCCGCCGATGCGGTTCATCGCCACGGCCAGCGTGGCGTGCGCCTCGGTGGAGATGGAGCCCAGCGACATCGCGCCGGTGGCGAAGCGCTTGACGATCTCCTTGGCCGATTCGACCTGCTCGACGGGGATGGCCTTGGCCGGGTCGAACTTGAACTCGAACAGGCCGCGCAGCGTCATGTGGCGGCGGCTCTGGTCGTTGATGATCTGCGCGTATTCCTTGTAGGTGTTCCAGTTGTTGGCACGCGTGGAATGCTGCAGCTTGGCGATCGCGTCGGGGCTCCACATGTGCTCCTCGCCACGGGCGCGCCAGGCGTACTCGCCGCCCGCATCCAGCATGGTCTCCAGCACCGGATCGTCGCCGAACGCGGCCTTGTGCATGCGGATGGCTTCCTCCGCGATCTCGAACACGCCGATGCCTTCCACGCGGCTGGCCGTGCCGGTGAAGTACTTGGCGATGGTGTCGGTGTTCAGGCCGATGGCTTCGAACAGCTGCGCGCCACAGTAGCTCATGTACGTGGACACGCCCATCTTGGACATGATCTTCGACAAGCCCTTGCCGATCGCCTTCACGTAGTTGTAGATGGCCTTCTCCGGCGACAGGTCGCCGGACATGTCCTTGTGCATGTCGGCCAGCGTCTCCATGGCCAGGTAGGGGTGCACGGCCTCAGCGCCGTAGCCCGCCAGCACCGCGAAGTGGTGCACCTCGCGCGCCGTGCCGGTTTCCACCACCAGGCCCGCCGTGGTGCGCAGGCCCTCGCGCACCAGGTGCTGGTGGATGGCCGACAGCGCCAGCAGCGCGGGAATGGCCACCTGTGTCGCGCTCACGGCGCGGTCGCTGATGATGAGGATGTTGGCGCCACCCTTGATCGCGTCCACGGCCTGCGCGCACAGCGAGGCCAGCTTGGCCTCCACGCCCTCGCGGCCCCAGGCCAGCGGGTAGGTGATGTCGATCACCGCGCTCTTGAACTTGCCCTGCGTGTGCTGCTCGATGTCGCGCAGCTTGGCCATACCCGCGAAGTCGAGCACCGGCTGGCCCACTTCGAGCCGCATCGGCGGGTTGACCTGATTGATGTCCAGCAGGTTGGGCTTGGGCCCGATGAAGCTCACGAGCGACATCACGATCGCCTCGCGGATCGGGTCGATCGGCGGGTTGGTCACCTGCGCGAACAGCTGCTTGAAGTAGTTGTAGAGCGGCTTGTTCTTGCCCGAGAGCACGGCCAGCGGGCTGTCGTTGCCCATCGAGCCGATGCCCTCCTCGCCGTTCCTGGCCATGGGGGCCATCAGGAACTTGATGTCTTCCTGCGTGTAGCCGAAGGCCTGCTGGCGGTCCAGCAGCGGCAGCTCGGCCGGCAGCGGCGCGACCGGCGCGTCGCTGCCCACGCTGTCGAGCTTGATGCGCAGGTTCTCGATCCACTGCTTGTAGGGTTTGGTGTTGACGATGTTGGCCTTCAGCTCGTCGTCGTCGATCATGCGGCCCTGCTCCAGGTCGATCAGGAGCATCTTGCCGGGCTGCAGGCGCCACTTGCGCACGATCTTGTTCTCGGGCACGGGCAGCACGCCGGACTCGGAGGCCAGGATCACGATATCGTCGTCGGTCACGCAGTAGCGCGAGGGGCGCAGGCCGTTGCGGTCCAGCGTGGCGCCGATCTGGCGGCCGTCGGTGAACACGATGGAGGCCGGGCCGTCCCAGGGCTCCATCATGGCGGCGTGGTATTCATAGAAGGCGCGGCGGCGGCCATCCATGGTGGCGTGCTGCTCCCATGGCTCGGGGATCATCATCATCACGGCCTGGCTGATCGGATAGCCGGCCATCGTCAGCAGTTCGAGGCAGTTGTCGAACGTGGCGGTGTCGGACTGGTCCGCGAAGCTGATCGGGTAGAGCTTCTTCAGGTCCGGGCCCAGCACGGGCGAGGCCATCACGCCTTCGCGGGCGCGCATCCAGTTGTAGTTGCCCTTGACGGTGTTGATCTCGCCGTTGTGCGCCACGTAGCGGTACGGGTGGGCGAGCGGCCACTCGGGGAAGGTATTGGTGGAGAAGCGCTGGTGCACGAGGCCGATGGCCGAGACGCAGCGCGGGTCCTGCAGGTCCAGGTAGTAGGTGCCCACCTGGTCGGCCAGCAGCAGGCCCTTGTAGACCACGGTGCGGCTGGACATGCTGGGAACGTAGTACTCCTTGCTGTGCTTGAGCTTCAGGCTCTGGATGGCGGCACTGGCCGTCTTGCGGATCACGTAGAGCTTGCGCTCGAGCGCGTCCTGCACGATCACGTCGTTGCCGCGGCCGATGAACACCTGGCGCAGGATGGGCTCCTTGGTGCGCACGGTGGGCGACATCGGCATGTCGACGTTCACCGGCACGTCGCGCCAGCCCAGCAGCACCTGGCCTTCGGCCTTGATGGCGCGCTCCATCTCCTGCTCGCAGGCAAGGCGGGATGCGTGCTCCTTGGGCAGAAAGATCATGCCCACGCCGTATTCGCCGGCGGGCGGCAGGGTGACACCCTGGCGCGCCATCTCTTCGCGGTAGAGCGCGTCCGGGATCTGGATCAGGATGCCCGCGCCGTCGCCCATGAGCTTGTCGGCGCCCACGGCACCCCGGTGGTCGATGTTCTCGAGGATCTTCAGCGCCTGGGTGACGATGTCGTGGCGCTTCTCGCCCTTGATGTGGGCCACGAAGCCCAACCCGCACGCGTCGTGCTCGTTGGCGGATGCATACAAACCGTGCTGTTGCAGGTGCTGGATTTCGGCGGCCGTCGTCATGGCGCACTCCTCGGAATAAGAATCGCAGGGACCACAAGCGTAGTGCATTGCAGCAAAAGCCTGCAAGTTATTTAATAAGGGTCAGATACCAATATGACCAAACAATAAATCACAGCCGAATTAATTGGGGACATATCAAAAAAGAGCAGGCCCGGGCCACAACATCCGATGGCAGCCGCTTCCAGAGCCGCCTCCTGCGGGCGAGCGCTGGACAGCACGCGGTGAACGCCGTCAGCCGGCAGCCGGCTTGCGCGGCCGCCCCGGGCGGGCCTTGGTGACGCGGCGATCGGTCTGCCGCCGGAGTTCGTCCAGGAAATCCGGGCCGCCCAGCGCCCACCCCGACAGGGCGGAGGCCGCGATCGCCGCCTGCTCGGCAGCGGGCAGGCCGGCCTGCACCAGCGCGGCATAGGCGGCCTCGCGCGCGAACGGCGTGTTGCCCAGCGCCCAGTAGAGCGCATGTGGCGTCACCAGGCGGTCGGAGCGCAGGCCGCGCGCATGCGCATGGCTGGACCACGGATAGTCCGCCGGATCGGCCACCAGCCCCGACCGGACCGGATTGAGGTCGATATAGGCCATGCACGGCAGCAGGTACCGGCCGGGCTCGACCACCGTGGACCGGTAGCGCCCCTCCCACAGCGTGCCGGTGCGTCCGTGGCGCTGGTTGAACACGCGCACATAGCGGCGGCCCACGGCCTGCATCAGCAGCGGAATGCCCTCTGCGGTGCCCGGCGTGGCCAGCAGGTGGAAATGGTTGTCCATCAGCACATAGGCATGCACGGCCACCTCGCAGGCACGCGCCTGCTCCGCGAGCATCTCGAGCAGGAACTCCCGGTCCTGCCGGTCCACGAACACCGCCTGCCGGTTGTTCCCCCGGTGGATCACATGGTGGGGGTAGCCGGGAAGGGTCAGGCGGGGAAGGCGGGCCATGGCGGGCTCGGCAGCGGAATGGGGCTTTCGGCCGCCATCAGGCCGGCACGTCCGGCATGCCCTGCACCGGTGCCTCGGCCTGGCACGCACCGGCTTCGAGGCCGAAGCGCGGCCCGAGGTCCCGCTCCAGCCCGAACTCGGCGAGGATCGCACGCAGCCGCTCGGCCGCACTGCGCTTGCGCTGGCCGATATGCCGCGCCACGATCAACTCGTTCTTCATGCTGTGCTCCCAACCCACCAGCTCCGTCACCGTGACCTGGTAGCCACTGGCTTCCAGGTACAGGCAACGCAGCACGTTGGTCAGCTGGCTGCCCAGCTCGCGCGTGTGCAGCGGGTGGCGCCACAGTTCGGCCAGGGGCGTGCGCGCCAGGGCCAGGGCCTTGTTCTGGCGCAGGCAGGCCGCGACCTCGGCCTGGCAGCACGGCACCAGCACCATGGCGCGCGCCTGTTTGGCGAGTCCGAAGGCGATCGCGTCATCCGTCGCGGTATCGCAGGCATGCAGCGCCGTCACCACGTCGATGCGCGGGGGCAGCGCATCGGCCTGCATGGACTCCGCCACGCTCAGGGCCAGGAACGACATGCGTTCGAAGCCCAGGCGCCGGGACAGCGCCTGCGAACGCTCCACCAGTTCGGCACGGGTCTCGATGCCGTAGATGTGGCCGCGCCCGAGCTCCCGGAAAAACAGGTCGTGGAGGATGAAGCCCAGGTACGACTTGCCGGCGCCGTGGTCCGCCAGCGTGGGGGCCTGCCCGTCCTGCGCGAGCTCGCGCAGCAGGGGGTCGATGAACTGGAACAGGTGGTACACCTGCTTGAGCTTGCGGCGCGAATCCTGGTTGAGCCGGCCTTCGCGCGTGAGGATGTGCAGTTCCTTGAGCAGCTCCACGGACTGTCCGGGCCGCAGTTCCTGCAGCACCTGGGCATCCGCGGCGGCCGGCCCCGGCCCTTGCTGCCCGCCGGCCTGCGGGGATTTCGCCGCCGTGCGGCCGGCCTTCACGACCCGCTCCGCGCGCCGCCGTGCGCCACAGGGCAGCGCGGCCCCACGTCGAGCGCCGCCCATCCGTCGGCGCCCAGTTCCTCCAGCACCTCGATATTGCGCTCGAAGATCGCCTCCGCCTCGGGGAAGGCCTCCACGGCCCGGTCGATGCTTTCCTCGCGCAGCAGGTGCAGCGTGGGATACGGCGCCCGGTTCGTGGCATTGCCCACGTCATCCCCTTCCGTGTCCGCGAACTGGAAGCGCGGATGGAACGAAGCCACCTGCAGGATGCCGCCCAGGTCCATGGCTTCGACGAGATCGTCGGCCAGGCCGAGGAAGTCATTGAAATCGAGAAAATCCTCCATGCAGCGGGGGGCGATCAGCAGGGTGGTGTCCCGCTGCTCGGGGGAGGCCTCGGCCAGGGCCTCCAGTTCGCGCTGCAGGTCTTCGATGAGGGCGCGGGCGTCCTCGGCCTCGCTCACCACGTAGTGGATCTGGCCCTTGACGTGCACGGCCTTGGCGAAGGGGCAGAGATTCAGCCCGATCACCGCGCGCTCCAGCCAGCGGACCATGTCGTCGGTCACGGTCTGGTGCATGGTGGATGCGCTCGCGGTGGCGGAAGGCGGCACCGCGTCGGCGGGGGATTCGGTCATGGGGTCTTTCGGCAAGGCAGGCATGGGGTCGGGAAGCAGGCCGATTTTATCGGCCACCTTCCGGCCGGGTTCCCTGCGCCGTCGCCGCCGGGGCTCAGGACAGCAGGCGCTGGCCCGTGAGCCGCTCGTGCTCGCGCACCGCGAAGCGGTCCGTCATGCCGGCGATGAAGTCGGCGACGGTGCGGGCATGGGGCATGCCGCCATTATCGGAAGCCGCCTCCTGCGCCGCCACCGCACGTTCGGCGAACCGGTGCTTCATTTCCGAAGGCCGCTCCGCGTAGATGCCGAACAGGTCGCGCACCACCTGCTGGGCGTGGCCGGTGGTTTCCATCACCTGCGGATGCCGGTAGAGGTTCTGGAACAGGAAGCGCTTGAGCTCGAGGGACTGCGCGCGCATGGCCGCACTGAAAGCCACCATCGGGGGCATGCGGCGCACATCGTCCGCCGTGCGCGGTGCCGACTGCGCCAGCGCGGCTTCGGTGGCACCGATCACGTCATACACCTGGGCGCTCAGCATGCGGCGGATGGCCTCGTGCAACAGCCGCCGCTGCGCCTGCGGCGCGGCCAGGTGCGAATGCTCCCGCTCGGCATCGGCCCGGAACCGGTCGAACAGCGGCACGTCGCGCAACTGCGCCAGCGTGATCAGGCCGGAACGGACGCCATCGTCGATGTCGTGGGCGTTGTAGGCGATCTCGTCGGCCAGGTTGCACAACTGCGCCTCCAGGCCGGGCTGCTCGCGGTGCAGGAACCGCGCGCCCACGCCCCCGGGCTCCGAGGCTTCCAGCCGCTCGGCGTTGGCGCGCGAGCAGTGCTTGAGGATGCCCTCTCGCGTTTCGAACGTCAGGTTCAGGCCGTCGTAGTCCGGGTAGCGCTCCTCCAGCGCATCCACCACGCGCAGGCTCTGCAGGTTGTGCTCGAAGCCGCCGTACGGGGCCATGCACGCATTCAGCGCATCCTGGCCTGCGTGCCCGAAGGGCGTATGCCCCAGGTCGTGCGCCAGCGAAATCGCCTCGACCAGGTCCTCGCTGATGCGCAGCGAGCGCGCGATGGAGCGCCCGAGCTGCGCGACTTCGAGCGAATGCGTGAGCCGGGTGCGGAACAGGTCGCCCTCGTGATTGAGGAACACCTGGGTCTTGTACACCAGCCGGCGGAACGCGGTCGAATGCACGATGCGGTCGCGGTCGCGCTGGTACTCGGTGCGCGTGGGCGCGGGCACCTGCGGATGGCGGCGGCCCCGCGTCCGGGCGGGGTCGCTGGCATAGGGCGCGAGCGGGCCGGCGATCTGATCCGCGGCGCCCTCCTCCGCGCCGAACCCGGACTGCCCGACTGCGCCAGGGGAATGCATGTCCGCCATCGGGCGCTCCCGCATGTTCAGCTCACGCGCAGCAGGCGTCGATGACCTCGCGCACCAGCGCGTCCGGTGCAGCACGCACGGCGGCCCGGCCCGGCCCGTCGATGACGACGAAACGGATCTCGCCCCCTTCCGACTTCTTGTCCAGCCGCATGAGTTCCAGGTAGCGGCCGGCGTTGTCGGCGGGATCGAGCACGGCGCCCCGCACGGGCAGGCCGGCACGCTCGACGAGGCGGCGCAGCCGTGCGATGAACGCTTCGTCCACCAGGCCCAGCCGGCGCGACAGTTCGGCAGCCATCACCATGCCCGCACCCACGCCTTCGCCGTGCAGCCACACGCCATAGCCCATGCCCGCCTCGATCGCGTGCCCGAAGGTATGGCCGAAATTCAGGATGGCGCGCAGGCCGGCCTCGCGCTCGTCCTGCCCCACCACCCAGGCCTTGATTTCGCAGCTGCGCCGCACGGCGTGGGCCAGGGCTGCGTGGTCGCCTGCGCGCAGGGCATCGATGTGGTCTTCGAGCCAGGCCAGGAATTCCATGTCCGCGATCGGGCCGTACTTGATGACCTCGGCCAGCCCCGCGCTCAGCTCCCGCGCAGGCAGCGTCGCCAGGGTGGCCAGATCGCACACCACCAGCTGCGGCTGGTAGAACGCTCCGATCATGTTCTTGCCCAGGGGGTGGTTGATGGCCGTCTTGCCACCCACCGAAGAATCCACCTGCGCGAGCAGGGTCGTGGGCACCTGCACGAAGGGCACGCCACGCATGTAGCTCGCGGCCGCGAAGCCGGTCATGTCGCCGACCACGCCGCCGCCCAGGGCGAAAAGCACCGTCTTGCGGTCGCAGCCGTGCGACAGCAGCGTGTCGAAAATGCGGTTCAGCGTCGGCCAGTCCTTGTGCTCCTCGCCGTCGGGCAGCACGGCCAGGACGACCTCGGCATAGTGCGCGGACAGGGCCGCGCGCAACGGCTCCGCGTAGAGCGGCGCCACGGTCTCGTTCGTCACGACCAGCGCGCAGGCGGCCCTGGGCAGCGCACCATAGGTCCGGGCATCGCCCAGCAGGCCCGCACCGATCTCGATGCCGTAGCTCCGGTCGCCCAGCGCGATCTCCACGCGGTGGGCATGCCCCTGCGGCGCAGGCGATACCGAGGACGGGTCCATGCGGTCCAGCGCGGCGACGCCGGCATGGGAGGACGGGAGGGGCCGGTCGGTATCTCGAACGGGAAATGCATCGGCTGTCATGCCGTGGAGTCTATCGGCTTCCGTCCACGGGGAAAGGAGCGGGGAGATGGCGTGCCGCAGGTCTCGCTGCCATGCGGACGATCCCGGCGGCGTCGCCGGTCCCTGCTGGAATGCGCCTGCCCGCTTTGGCGGCTGGCTTCAGGCCCTCACGGGGTTGGCAGGTGGATGCCTGCCAGTTCCAGCTGCATGGCGATGCTCTGGACCAGGGCCGCCACGTTCTTGCCACGCTCCGGCGCAATGACGAAGTGGGCCGCGTCCCGGTAGAGCGGATCCCGCTCGCGCTGCAGTTCGCGGAGCCGGTCCAGCGGCGAATCCACCTGCAGCAGGGGCCGGGTCTGGTCGTGTCGGATGTGCCGGAAGATTTCTTCCGGCGAAGCGTTCAGGTAGACGACGGTGCCCCGATCGCGCAGGCGCGCGCGGTTCCCGGCCCGCATCACGACCCCGCCGCCCGTGGCCAGCACCCGGGGCCGGACCTCCGGGCGGGTCAGGTCGTGGATGACCTCCTCCTCCAGGTCGCGGAAGGCGGTCTCGCCCTCCCTATCGAAAAAACCACGGATCGAGCCGCCGATGCGCTGCTCGATCACGTGGTCCGAATCGATGAAGGGCAGACCCAGCCGCCGGGCGAGATGCCGCCCGACGGTGGATTTCCCCGAGCCTGGAAGCCCGATGAGGTGGATGCTCAGTTGGGGTCCGTGCAATTGTTGATGGAGCCGAAAGGACTGACCTGGGAGGCAGGAGGCACCTGCGCGTTCGTCATGTCCGAAGACGGTGCCCCCGTGAAGAAGCTGAAGAACGTGCTGGATTCCGTGCCCGCAACGATGGCCCTGGCAGCCAGCTCGATCTGGAGCCAGTTGGCATATTGCTGGCCAAAGGTCAGCGTGAAGGTGGCGCTGCCGGTGGCATCCGTGGTCACGGAAGCCGGTGCGATGGCGGCCGGCAACCCCGGGCTCAGGCGGCCGTTGCCGTCACGGTCCTCGCCTGGATCCAGGATGCCGTTGCGGTTGGTGTCTTCATTGAGGCAGAAGGCCGGGGGATTATCCCTGTAGGCCCAGACGCTGTTGGTCTTGTCGAAGAGCAGGATCCCCTTGCCGTACAGCGGCGCCCAGTACGACAGCGCCACATTCTGGTTGGCCACCGGCGCGCCGGTGGCATCCGTGACCTGCACGGAGAACGTATTGCGGTACGTGGTCGTCAGCTTTTCAATTTGATTGTTGGCCGCGATGGAAATGAAGAGCGCCTGGCTGCTCACCGTCAGTGACGACACGGCACTGATGCTGGTGTTGGCCACGTTGGCGCGGATCTGCACGCCATTGGCCGCGGTCGAGGTGGCGCCGGCCACGAACACGTCGGTCGCCAGCCCGTTGGCATCGGTCACTGCCGTGCCCGTCTTGATGGCACCGCCGCTCAGGTCCTGCACCACGGTGAAGAACACGGTCTTGCCCTTCACGGCATTGCCGGCGGCGTCGCGCACGGTGGCGCGCAGCTGCACCTGGCTGGCGCTGCTGCCGGCCGGGTTGGGTGCCAGGGCCGCCGAAGAGGTCTGCAGCACCAGCGTCGCCGGCGTGGAAGCCACGAAGTTCAGCGGCAGGGTCGTGATGGCGTTGTCGTCCACGCGGGCGCTCACCGTGGCAACGCCCACCGACGGAGACGTCACCTGCACCGTGGCCGAGCCCGTCGCATCGGTGACCACCTGGGTGGGCGTCACGGTGCCGCGCGTCGTGCCGAACGAAACGGTCTTGCCCGCCACGCCGGCATTGCCCGACAGGTAGCGCACCGTGACCGTGCTCGTGCTGTTGATCTCCACCTCCGTGTTGGCGGCGGGGGCCGTGAAGGCGAAATTCACGCTGCTGACATTGATGGTGAGCGCCTGCGACGCGCCTGCGCCCTGGATGGTCAGCGTGTCCGTGCCGCTGCGGGTCGCCGCATAGGTCAGCGTCACCGAGCCATTCGCATCCGTGGCGGCGCTGCTGGCGGTGACGGCATTGCCCAGAGACGAAGACGCGGTCACCGCAGTGCCGGCAATGGCGGCCCCGCCGCTGTCGCGCAGCGACACGGCGAAGTTGGCGGAGGCACCCGTCAGCATGGACGTGGCACCCGAAGCCGTCAGCGTGGTGCCCGAGACCGGGATGGTGGCCTTCTGCGTGATGGAGCCCGACGCTACCGTCACCACGATGTCGCGGTTGGAACGGTCCGTGCCGGCGGTGAGGATGGCCGTGGCGCGCCCGTCCGTACCGGTGGTGGCCGCGACGCTGGCCAGCGTGCCGCTGCTCGCGCTGAAGGTCACCGGCTTGGACGCAATGGCGTTGTTGGAAGCATCCTTCAGCACGGCCGTCACCGTGACGCCCGTGGTGTCGGCAGATGCGAGCGTCGTCGCGGAGGTCAGGACCTCGATGGACGCGACGTTCGGCGTCGTGGTGCCGCCGCCGCTTCCGCCGCCGCTGCTGCCACCGCTCCCACCACCTCCTCCACACGCTGCAAGCGTGGCAGCCAGCGTCACCGCGATAGCTCTCATCAATGCTTTCATTCGTTCACCTTCGTTTGCTTTTAACGGACCGGACCTTTGTCCGAAATCACCTTCGGCGTGATGAACACCAGCATCTCGCGCTTGGTGGACTCACGGGTCCTGTTTTTGAAGAGGTTGCCGACGACCGGCACGTCTCCCAGCAGGGGGATCTTGTTCTCCTGGTTGGTTTCCTCCAACCGGAAGATCCCGCCGATCACCACGGTGCCGCCGTTCTCCACCAGAACCTGCGTCTTGACGTGGTTCGTGTCGATGGCGACACCCTGCGTGGTCGTCTCTCCCTTGCTGTCCTTGTTCACATCCAGGTCGAGGATGATGTTGCCTTCGGGCGTGATCTGGGGTGTGACCTCCAGCTTCAGCACCGCCTTCTTGAAGGCGATGGTGGTCGCGCCGTTCGGGGCCGTCACCGAGTACGGGTATTCGGTACCCTGCTCGATGAGGGCCTTGGTCTGGTCCGCCGTGATGAGGCGGGGACTCGACACCACCTTGCCCTGGCCATCGGCCTCCATGGCGGACAGCTCCAGGGTCAGGAAACGGTTCGCGGCGGAATTGAAGAGCGTCAGTGCGAAGTTGCCGAAGCTGGCACCCGACGAGAGCGCGGCCGGCAGGTTCACGAAGGTGGAGCCGGCGGCATCCGAACCCGTCGCCACCGTTCCGCCTCCACCGCTCGATGCGACGGCGTTGTTGTAGCTGGTGCCGATCGCGAGGCGGTTGTTGCCGCCCACGCTGTAGCCGCCGTCGCCCCCGCGGTTGGCCCGCAGGTCGGCGCCGCCCAGGCGCACGCCCAGGGAGCGGCCGAAGGTGTCCCGCGCCTCGACGATGCGCGCCTCGATCATCACCTGGCGCACGGCCACGTCCAGCGTGCTCAGCAACTGGCGCACTTCCTCCAGCTTCGCAGCCGTATCGGTGACGAAGAGCTGGTTGGTGCGGGGCTCGGCGATCGCGCTGCCGCGCTCGGACAGGAAGCGCGTGGACATGCCCGTGGAGCCGGTGCTGTTGTTGGCCAGCTGGGCCAGCATGTCCGCCGCCTTGGCGTAGTTGAGCTGGAAGGCCTGCGTGCGCAGCGGTTCGAGCTTCTGGATGGCCAGCGCCGCTTCATAGTCCTTCTTCGTACGGGCGTCGATCTCGTCCTTGGGGGCGATCCAGAGCACGGTGCCGGACTTGCGCATGCCCAGGCCCTTGGCATCCATGATGATCTGCAGCGCCTGGTCCCAGGGGACGTCCTTGAGCCGGAGCGTGAGGGCGCCGGTCACGGTGTCGGAAGTGACGATGTTGAAGTTGGTGAAATCGGCGATCACCTGCAGCAGCGAGCGCACTTCGATGTTCTGGAAGTTGAGCGACAGCTTCTCGCCGCTGAAGCCCGGCCCCTGGCTCAGCTTGTTCAGATCGACCTTCTTCTGCCGCACCTCGACCACGAACTGGTTGTCGCTCTGGTAGGCACTGTGCTCCCATTCCCCGATGGGCTCGATCGTCATGCGCACGCGCTCGCCCTGGGTGGTGGTGGTCACGGTGCGCACGGGCGTGCCGAAGTCCGTGACGTCGAGGCGCCTGCGCAGGCCCTCGGGCAGCGAGGATTTGAGGAATTCCACCACGAGGTTGTTGCCCTGCTTTCGCAGGTCCACACCCACCTGGTTGTTGGCCAGGCCGACGATGACCCGGCCGGCCCCGTCCGTGCCGCGGCGGAAATCCACGTCGCGCAGCGCAAGCACATCGGTGTTGCGGTTTTCGGCGAACACCGCGGGGGTGGCCGCACTGGCCACGGCCCCGCCGGACACGGGCTCCAGCGACACCATGAGCGCGGAGCCCTGCACTTCCGCCTTGTACGACGTGGGTTGCTTCAGGTTGAGGACCACCCGCGAACGGTCACCCGCCTGGACGATGTTCACCGACTTGAGGTTGCCCTGGTTCACCTCGACCAGCGACTTGCCGGTTCCGTTGGTGGTGTTGGGAAAGTCCAGCGCGATACGGGCCGGCGCCTGTATCGCGAAGCCCGAAGGCACGGCACCGAGCGGCTGCGACAGCTCGATGCGGACCATTTCCGTGCCACTCTGCATCACGCCCTTGACCGACTCGATTGCAGCCTGCGCATGGGCCCAGGTGCTGCAGAACGTGGCTGCGGCAGCCAGCAAGGCCGCCCGGCAGCGAAAACCAAACCATTTCGTTCGAATCATTTCTTCCCCTCTTGGAGATCCAGCGTCGCAGGACGCTCTATCCAGTCACCCGTGGCGTCCTGGACTATTTCACGCAGCTGAATGGCCGTCTCGGTGATCCGGGTGATCTTCCCGTAGTTCTGCCCCAGGTAATTGCCCACGCGCACCTGGTAGATCAGGTTGTCCACCTTCAGGAGGGCGGTGGGAACACCGCCCTTGTCGAGGCTGCCGACCATGGCCATGGCGTCCAGCGGATAGGCCTCCAGAGGTTCCTTGCGGCGGGCCATCTCGGGCGCGATCAGCGTCGCGTTGGAAGCCACCTGGGCGGAGTCGCGGCGCAGCGCCTGCGTCAGCTTGGCCTGGTTGAACGGATCGGCCGCGCCGTCGACGACATAGTTCTCGGGCTGGAATCGCTTGGGCTCGCTCAGGGGCGTGACGTGCGGACGCGTCGTGGCGCGCAGCTGCGTCATCCACTCGCGCAGCTCGTCTTCGTTGGAGGAGCCGCAGCCCTGCAACGCTGCCACCGCGAGCGCGGCCATCGCATACGGAAGATGCCGCTTCATTTCTTGCCTCCGGCAGCCTTGCGCTGGGCCTGGATCTCATCGGGATCCAGGTAGCGGAACGTGCGCGCCGTGGCCTCCATGGACAGCGTGCCGGCCGGCGCGTCCTTCGCGTTCGCGGGCGACAGCACGATGTTGTTCAGCGTGACGATGCGGGAAAGATTGGCGATGTCCGCCGCGAAGGCGCCGATGTCGTGGTACTTGCCCGTGACCCTGATGGCGATGGGCAGCTCCGCGTAATAGTCGCGCACCACCACCTGTCCCGGACGGAACAGTTCGAACTGCAGGCTGCGGCCCAGGCCGGCCTGGTTGATGTCCGACAGCAGCGCGGCCATCTCTGCCTTGCTCGGCAGCTGCTTTTCCAGCTGTATCACGTATTGCTGCACCTGCTCGCGCTGCTTCTTCAGGGCGTCCAGGCTCACGGCCTTGACGAGCTTGCGCTGATAGTCCTCCCGCAGGCTGACCTCCTTCGCACGCTCGGCTTCGAGCTCGTCCTGGTATTCGTTGATCTTGAAGAACCAGAGCAGCGCAGCCACGGCCACGGCGATGAACACGCACAGCAGCAGCCGCGGCAGGGCCGGCCAGAGGGAGGGATCCTTCGGATCCAGGTTCCTGAATTGCCGCTGCAGGTTGTCCTGCAGCGCGCCGAAATCCACGGATGCTTTTTTTCTTGTCGCCATGCTCATCCCCCCGCCGCGCGCGGCGCGCTCGCGCCGTCCATGGCCTTCTGCGCCTCGCTGGTCCGCATGAGCCGGAAACGCACGTTGAACGAAGCCACCCGGCGCTGGTCCCTGGGGGTCAGCGCCACATTCGCGGCCACGATCTCCACCAGTTCGGGCTTGGAGAACCACGGGGTGTTGTCCGCCAGGTTGCGCAGCATTTCCGAGACCCGCTCGTTCGACTGCGCCATGCCCTGCATGGTGATGACCTGGTCTGCCTGCTTCAGGCTCGTGATGTAGACGCCGTCAGGCAGCTGCCGCACCAGTTCCGAGAGCAGGTGGACGGGCAGGTTGCGGTCGGACTGGAGGTCCTCCACGGCCTTCTGGCGCGCGCGCAGGGCGGCGATCTCTTCCTCGATCGTGGCGATCTCCTTGATCTGGCCCTCCAGGACCTGGATCTCGGACTGCAGGAACGCGTTGCGTCCCTGCTGCTCGCCGATCATCATCTGGAACCACCAGTAGACGATGGCGGCGATCGCGAGGCCCGCCAGGAACGACGCGAACATCGCCACCTGGAAAGCTTCCTTGCGGCGCTTCCGGGCTGCCTCGCGGTGGGGCAGCAGGTTGATGAGAATCACTGGAGGAACCTCCGCATGGCGAGCCCGCACGAAGTCAGGTAGGAAGGCGCCTCGCGCACCATCTTCTTGAGACGGACGGAACTTCCGATCTCCATGCCCTCAAAGGGATTGATGGCCGTGCAGGCACAGCCCGAGTGCTGCGTGACGGCTTCCGTCAGGCCGGGCAGCGGCGCGGAGCCGCCGGCCAGCATGATGTGATCCACCCGGTTGTAAGGGGTACTGGTGAAGAAGAACTGCAATGCACGGCCGATTTCCTGAGCCATGCTGTCCACGAACGGGCGGAGGACGGCCGAGGAATAGTCCTCCGGCAGGTCGCCGCTGCGCTTCTTGCTCTCCGCTTCCTCGGCGGAAAAACCGTATTGCCGCACGATGAGCTGGGTCAGTTGCGCGCCGCCGAAGGCCTGGTCCCTGTCGTAGAGGACTTCCTCGTTGCGTATGACCTGCATGCTCGTCGTGAGGGCCCCCACCTCGAACAGCGCCACCAGCGCATCCCTGCCCTGCTGCGGCAGGGCCTCGATGAGCCGGCCCGCGGCAAGGCGTGACGCATGGGATTCGATGTCCACGATGACCGGCTTGAGCCCCGCGGCCTCGGCCAGCCCCTGCCGGTCCTGCACCTTCTCGCGCCGCGAGGCCGCGATCAGCACGTCCACGTCGCCGGGCGCGCTCTTGTTGGGGCCGATGACGCAGAAATCGAGGCTCACCTCGTCCAGGGAGAACGGGATGTACTGGTTGGCCTCGGACTCGACCTGGACCTCGAGTTCCTGCTCCGTCATGCCCCCCGGCAGGGTGATGCGCTTGGTGATGACGGCCGAAGGCGGCAGCGCGAGCGCCACGTTCCGGGTGCGCGTGCCGCTCTTTTTCACCAGCCGGCGCAGGGCCTCGGCGACCTCGTCGAATTTTTCGATGTTGCCGTCGCTGATCCAGCCCCGCTCCAGCGGCTCGATCGCGCAACGTTCCAGTACCAGCCCCCCTGCCTTGTCGCGCCCGAGCTCGACCAGCTTGACGCTGGAGGAGCTGATGTCGATGCCCAGCAGCGGCGCAGCCTGGCGACTGAACAAAGATCCCAAAGAGATCAAGATTGGCCCCCTGTAACTCGCCTTATTGACGCAACAAAACTTAACACTTCACATGAATGCTAGCAGTAAGGTTGCGGAGCGGCAAAGCGTTTCCCGCCGCCGAAGCCGGCGTTACGTTGTCAAAAGCAGACGGTTTTCAGGCCGTTGCGGGGCGTTAAATGCATGCGGCCGCAAGCACGGCAGCGCCGGACGCGGCGCCGGCGGCCGGTCCTGAAAAAACCTTGATGCAACGCCCGTTTTTTTATAATGCCCGGTTGATTTGCACTGGACAGATATGCCGCCTCCCCCCACCGACAAGACTGCTCGCGAGAGCGCTCCCGCCCGTCCCACGTGGCTCCGCTGGCTGCTCAGGAGCCTGGCCTGGCTCTTGGGGATCGCGGCTGCGGGCGCTCTGGGCCTGGCTCTGCTGATCGCCGTGGCGCTGGCGGTGGCCTACCCCAACCTGCCGGACATCTCCGACCTCGCCGACTACCGGCCCAAGCTGCCGCTGCGCGTCTATTCCGCGGAAGGGGCTCTGCTCGGCGAATTCGGCGAAGAGCGCCGGAACCTGACGCCCATCCAGGACATCCCCAAGGTCATGACCAATGCGGTGCTGGCCATCGAGGACGCCCGCTTCTTCCAGCACGGCGGCGTGGACTACAAGGGCATGGTGCGCGCGGGCCTGGCCAACCTGGGACGGGTGAAGAGCCAGGGCGCCTCCACCATCACCATGCAGGTGGCGCGCAATGTTTATCTCTCATCCGAAAAAACAATCACACGCAAAATTTACGAAATATTACTAACATTCAAACTCGAGCATCTGCTGACAAAAAACCAGATTCTGGAGATTTACATGAACCAGATTTATCTGGGTAACCGGGCATACGGTTTCGCTGCGGCATCCGAAGCGTATTTCGGAAAACCGCTGAAATCCATCAGCATTGCCGAGGCAGCGATGCTGGCTGGCCTGCCCAAGGCGCCTTCCGCATACAACCCCATCAGCAATCCCAAGCGCGCGCGCATACGCCAGCTCTACATCATTGATCGCATGGTGGAGAACGGCTTCATCACCGCCGAGGAAGGCGCGGCCGCCAAGCAGGAAGACCTGAAGATCCGCCCCGGCGGCCCGGACAATACCCGCATCCATGCCGAATACGTGGCCGAGATGGCACGCCAGCTCATCTTCGCGCAATATGGCAGCGAGGCCTATACGCGCGGCCTGAATGTCTATACCACCCTGACGGCGGGCGACCAGGAAGCGGCCTACCAGGCGCTGCGCAAGGGCATCATGGACTATGAGCGCCGCCAGCATTACCGCGGGCCGGAGAAATTCGTCGCCCTGCCCACCGATGCCCAGGAGGCAGAGGACGTCATCGACGACACGCTCGCGAGCCATCCCGACAATGGCGACGTGCTGTCTGCCGTGGTGCTGGAGGCATCCCCGAAGAAGATCGTGGCGGCGCGCGCGAATGGCGAGCCGATCGAGATCACGGGCGACGGGCTCAAGCCCGCGCAGTCGGGGCTCAGCGACAAGGCACCACCCAATATCCGCATCCGCCGCGGCGCGGTGATCCGCATCATCCAGACGCCGAAGAAGACCTGGGACATCACGCAGCTGCCCGAGGTCGAGGGTGCCTTCGTCGCCGTCGATCCCCGCAACGGCGCGATCAAGGCGCTCGTGGGAGGCTTCGACTTCGACAAGAACAAGTTCAACCACGTCACCCAGGCATGGCGGCAGCCGGGCTCGAGCTTCAAGCCCTTCATCTATTCGGCCGCGCTCGAGAAGGGATTCACGCCCGCGACGGTGGTGAACGACGCCCCGCTGTTCTTCAGCGCCGGCACCACGGGCGGCCAGCCCTGGGAGCCCAAGAACTACGACGGCAAGTACGACGGCCCCATGACGCTGCGCACCGCGCTGGCCAAGTCCAAGAACGTCGTGTCCATCCGCATCCTCCAGGCCGTCGGCCCGAAGACCGGGCAGGACTGGATCACGCGATTCGGCTTCGATGCGGACAAGCACCCTGCCTACCTGACGATGGCGCTGGGCGCCGGCTCCGTGACGCCCATGCAGATGGTGTCCGCCTATTCGGTGTTCGCCAATGGCGGCTACCGCGTGAACCCCTACCTCATCACCCGGGTGACAGACCACAAGGGACGCATACTGTCCAACTTCGAGCCCCCGGCGACCTCGGACAACCCGCGCGCCATCGAGGCACGCAACGCGTTCGTGATGGACAGCCTGCTGCAGGAAGTGACGCGCTCGGGCACGGCCGCCCGTGCCCAGGCGACGCTCAAGCGGCCGGATATCTACGGCAAGACCGGCACCACCAACGATGCCATGGATGCGTGGTTCGCGGGCTTCCAGCCCACGATCGCGGCAGTCACCTGGATCGGCTACGACACCCCGCGCAACCTCGGCAGCCGCGAAACCGGCGGCGGCCTGAGCCTGCCGGTCTGGATCAGCTTCATGGAGCGCGCCCTGAAGGGAGTGCCCGTGGCCGAGCCGACCGTGCCGCCCGGCGTCGTGAACGTCGGTGGCGAGTGGTTCTACGAGGAGTTCGCCCGCAACGCCGGCGTGGCGAGCGTGGGCATGGAAGACCACCCCGCCGCCGCGGTGCCCGGCGCGCCGCCGCAGGCGCAACCTCCCGCGGAGGAGCGCAACCGCATCCTGGACCTGTTCAGGAACTGACTCCCCCTCGCGCGCAGCGGCGACGGAGGCACCCCGGCTTCGGCCGCGGTGCCTTTTTTCCTGGAGGAACTTCCTGGGAAAACTGCCCGGCGCTCAGGCCGCGGAGAACGCCAGCGGCATGCCCGCCTGCCGGGACGCGTCCCGGCTCAGTGCAGCGAAGAACTCGCCGGCACCCTTGGTGTCCTGCCAGGTGCCATCCTCGAACCGGTAGTGGTAGCCGCCCGACTGCGCAGCCATCCAGATTTCGTGCAGCGGCTTTTGCAGGTTGATGACGATCTGGCTGCGGTTGGGGAAGGTGATGGTCACCATGCCGCCCGAGCGCTGGGCGTCCAGGTCGGCGTCGGTCGCATCGTTGATGCGGTCGCAGCCCTGCTCCACCGCCAGCAGCAGTTTCTCGGCATGGTCCAGGAATTCGGGATCGGTCATTACTTCTACAATTTGCGGATGTTGAGAGCTTCCCAAATTCTAGTCAGCATGTCCGTCCTTGCTGCCGGTACGGTTGCCGCGCTGACGGGCTGCGGGCAGCGCGGCCCGCTCTACCTGCCGGGCGACGCCGCGGCCAGCCAGCGCGCCACGCTGCCGCAGACGCTCGATCCCATGCGTGACGCACCGACGCCCTCGCCGATCCCGGTGCCGTCACTGGCGCCCGCGGAGCCGGCGATGCCGGCCTCGTCGCCGTCCACTCCGTCGTCCGCGGCATCGCCTGCGTCCTCCTCCCCCGCCTCCGCCACCACCCCATGACGCTGACCGCACTGCCCGGGCACCCCCACATCGCCTACCAGGGCGACGACCTCTTCATCGAATCCGTGCGTGCCGCCGATCTGGCGCAGGCGCACGGCACGCCGCTCTACGTCTATTCCAAGGCGTCCATGCTGTCCGCGCTCGAGGCCTACCAGCGGGGCTTCGCGGGCCGCAAGGTGCAGATCTGCTATGCCATGAAGGCCAACTCCTCCCTGGCCGTACTGCAGCTGTTCGCGCGGGCAGGCTGCGGTTTCGACATCGTTTCCGCTGGCGAACTCCGGCGCGTGCTGGCGGCGGGGGGCGAGGCCCGCAAGGTGATCTTCTCCGGCGTCGGCAAGACGCGCCAGGAGATGCGCGAGGCCCTCGAAGCCGGCATCGGCTGCTTCAACGTGGAGAGCGAGCCCGAGCTCGAGGTGCTGAGCGAGGTCGCAGTGGCCTGCGGCCGGCGCGCACCGGTGAGCATCCGCGTGAATCCCAACGTGGATCCGAAGACCCATCCCTACATCTCGACGGGACTCAAGGGCAACAAGTTCGGGGTGGCCCACGAGCGCACGGTGGCGACCTACCAGCGCGCCGCGGCCCTGCCGGGCCTGCAGGTGGCGGGCATCGACTGCCACATCGGCTCGCAGATCACCGAGGCCACGCCCTACCTCGACGCCGTGGACCGCATGCTCGATCTGGTCGCGCAGATCGAGTTGGCCGGCATTCCCATCCACCACATCGACTTCGGCGGCGGCCTGGGCATCGACTACAACGGCGACACGCCGCCCGCGGCGGATGCGCTGTGGACGCAGTTGCTCGCGCGTCTGGACGCACGGGGCTACGGCGACCGGCAGTTCATGATCGAGCCAGGCCGCTCCCTCGTGGGCAATGCGGGCGTCTGCCTGACCGAGGTGCTCTATGTGAAGCCGGGCGAGCAGAAGAACTTCTGCATCGTCGATGCCGCGATGAACGACCTGCCCCGCCCCGCGATGTACCAGGCGTTCCATGGCATCGTGCCAGTGGCCGCGCCTGTTCCCAGCGCGGCGCCCGCCGTGTACGACGTGGTCGGCCCCGTGTGCGAGAGCGGCGACTGGATCGGCCGGGACCGCACGCTGGCCGTGCGCACCGGCGACCGGCTGGCCGTGCTGTCCGCAGGGGCGTATTGCAGTTCCATGGGCAGCAACTACAACACCCGCGCACGGCCCGCCGAAGTGCTGGTGGACGGCAGCTACGCCCACCTGGTCCGCGCGCGAGAGCCGCTGGAAGACACGTTCCGCCACGAGAAACTGCCCGGCTGACACACCACTTGATGCGCATCAAGTTCCCGGAGGGCCGATGTCCGTACAGTGACCGTTTCACGACAGATGGAACGCTATGGCATCGGAACCTCTGGAACTCTATCGAGACAGGCACCATGCCTGCCTGATGTTCTCCGACCTCATCGAGGAGGACGGGCAGGCGGTGCAGGCCAACCAGTTCCTCATCGTCGATGGGGACACCGGGGCGATCATCGACCCGGGCGGGAACCTGGCCTTCAATGAGCTGTTCATGGGCATGAGCAAGCACTTCGCCCCGCACAAGCTCTCCTACCTCATCGCATCCCATGCCGACCCGGACATCATCGCGTCGCTCGACCGGTGGATGACCAGCACCAAGGCCACGCTGGTGATCTCGCGCATCTGGGAACGGTTCGCGCCGCATTTCACCAAGGTGGGCAAGACCGAGAACCGCGTGATCGGCGTGCCCGATGCCGGCGGCCACCTGCCCCTGGGGCGGCACGAACTGGTACTGCTGCCCGCACATTTCATGCACTCCGAGGGCAACTTCCACTTCTACGACCCGGTGAGCAAGATCCTCTTCACGGGGGACCTGGGCGTATCGATGACCTCCGGGGCCGAGGCGCGCGAACCGGTCACCGACCTTCGCCCGCACATCCCGCGCATGGAAGGCTTCCATCGCCGCTACATGGTGTCCAACAAGATCCTGCGCCTGTGGACGCGAATGGCGCGCCAGCTCGACATCGCGATGCTGGTGCCACAGCACGGCGCGCCCATCATGGGCCGCGCGGCGATCGCCGACTTCTTCGACTGGATCGAGAACCTGCAGTGCGGCATCGACCTGTTCGACGACCGCGCCTACCAACTGCCCACTGCGCTCATCGACCCGGCCACCCGGCAGGTGCGGCCGGCACTGCAGGCCGTGCGGGCCTGACACGGCACCGCCCGCGGGAGGTCACGCTGCGGACGCGCGCGCACGGGCAGCGCGTGCACCCCACAACGCCCGCACCAACCGCCAGCCCAGCAGCGCGGCCAGGATGGCGGCATAGGCGGCCACCTCCCCGAAAAGGTTCTTGCCGGCCCGCATCCAGAAGAAATGCAGCAGCGCCAGGCCGGCCACGGCATACACCGTGCGGTGCAGCGCCTGCCAGCGCCGCCCCCCCAGCCAGCGGATGGCGCGGTGGAAGGAGGTGGCCGCCAGCACCAGCAGGACGAGGAAGGCCAGCATGCCCACGAGGATGAACGGCCGCTGGGCGGTGTCGCGCAGGATGCCGGGCACGTCCAGGCCCTGGTCGAGCCAGGCATAGGCCACGAGGTGCAGCAGTGCGTAGAAGAACGTGAACAGTCCCAGCATGCGCCGGTAGCGGGCGAGCGCCGGCAGCCCGGCGATGACGCGCAGCGGCGTCACGGCGAGCGCGATGCACAGGCCCCGGAGCGCCCAGTCGCCCGTGGACCGGATGATCACCTCCGCGGCATTGGCGCCCAGCCGGTCCGTTGCGGCACCGTAGAAAAGCCAGGCGAACGGCAACAGGCAGAGCACGAAGACGGCCGGCTTCGCGGCAGGATGCAGCAGCAGTTTGTTCATGGGAATGGCGGCCCGGGGGCCGGCGCGCAGGCCGCATGCCTGGCTCCGCCGGAACCCCGGTTGCGTCAGTAGAACTTCTTCAGGTCCATGCCCGCGTAGAGCTGGCCGACCTGGGCTTCGTAGCCGTTGAACATCAGCGTCTTGCGCTTCTTGGCGAACAGGCCGTCCTCACCGATGCGGCGTTCCGTCGCCTGGCTCCAGCGCGGATGGTCCACATTGGGATTCACGTTGGAGTAGAAGCCGTACTCCTGCTTCGCCGCCTTGTTCCAGGCCGTGCCGGGCTCCTTCTCGACGAAGCGGATCTTGACGAGGCTCTTGGCGCTCTTGAAACCGTACTTCCAGGGCACCACGAGGCGCACGGGCGCGCCGTTCTGGTTGGGCAGGACCTCGCCGTACATGCCGAAGGCGAGCAGGGTCAGGGGGTGCATTGCCTCGTCCATGCGCAGGCCCTCCGTGTAGGGCCAGTCGAGCACGGGCCGGTCCACGTAGGGCATGGTCTTCTTGTCGGCCAGAGTCACGAACTCGACGTACCTGGCGCTGCCCTGGGGCTCGACGCGCTTGATGAGTTCGGCCAGCGAATAGCCCACCCAGGGAATGACCATCGACCAGCCCTCGACGCAGCGCAGCCGGTAGATGCGCTCCTCCTGGGGGCTGAGCTTGAGCAGGTCCTCGAGGGCGAACTTGCCGGGCTTGTTGACGAGGCCCTCGACCTCGACGGTCCAGGGCGAGGTCTTCAGGGTGTGGGCGTTGCGGGCGGGATCGCTCTTGTCCACGCCGAATTCATAGAAGTTGTTGTAGGTGCTGGCGTCCTTGTAGTCGGTCAGCTTCTCGATGGTGGTGGCGCCTGCCACCTTGCTGGGAACCGACGGCAGGGCCGCCAGCTTGCCCGGGCGGGCGGTCTGGGCCAGGGCCTCGCGGCCGGTCCAGGTGGTCAGGGCGGCACCGGCGGCGCCCGCGGCCATCAGCTTCATGAGGTTGCGGCGGCACTCATAGACCGCGCGGGGGGTGATTTCGCTGCCGGCGGGGTGGAGAAAGCCGTCGTCGTGGTTGCGGATGAGCATGAATGGTCCTCGGTGGGGGGCGCACTGGGGGAAAGACCCCTGTTGTACGCGCCGAACCCTCCGAAGGATTCATCCCGCGTTACAACGTTCCATAGCTGTGCAGGCCCGACAGCCACATGTTGACGCCCAGGAACGCGAAGGTGGTGACCCCCAGGCCCACCAGCGCCCACCATGCCGACACCGTGCCGCGCAGCCCCTTCATCAGCCGCATGTGCAGCCAGGCCGCGTAGTTGAGCCAGACGATGAGCGCCCAGGTTTCCTTGGGGTCCCAGCTCCAGTAGCCGCCCCAGGCTTCGGCCGCCCAAAGCGCGCCCAGCACAGTGGCGATGGTGAAGAAGGCGAAGCCCACCGCGATGGCCTTGTACATCACGTCGTCGAGCACCTCGAAGGACGGCAGACGCTCGGCAATGCGCCGGCGGCCCAGCAGGATGCCGGCGACGATGAGCGCGGAGATGCCGAAATACACCATCCAGTAGCTGCCGCCGTTCTCCGCCGCGCCCTGGCGGAACACGATGGGCTCGAAGCACAGCACCACGCCGAGCATCCACAGCGGCGCGAGCCGCCACCAGCGCGTCTCGCCGGCCTGCTGCTTGATGAGGTAGGCGAAGGCCACCATGGCGGCGAGCGCGAAGGTGCCGTAGCCGATGAAGTTGGCGGGCACGTGCAGCTTCATCCACCAGCTCTTCAAGGCCGGCACCAGCGGCTGGATCTCGTGGGCCTCCCGCACGACGGTGTACCAGAGCAGGAAGCCCACGGCCGCGCTGACCACCAGCATGACGAAGCCGCCGAGCGCCCGCGTCGCGTACTGCTCCTCGTAATAGAGGTAGAACGCGGCCGTCATCCAGCAGAAGAGCACGAAGACCTCGTAGAGATTGCTCACGGGGATGTGGCCGATGTCCGGACCGATGAGGTAGCTCTCGTACCAGCGCACCATCGTGCCGATCAGTGCCATGGCGATCGCCACCCAGGCGATGCGTGAACCCAGCAGGTAGAGCGTGCCGCGCTCGCCGCGGGCGAACATGCCCAGCCAGTAGAAGACCGTGCTGATGAAGAACAGCATGCTCATCCAGAGGATGGCGGACTGGCTGGAGAGGAAGTACTTGAGCCCGAACACGGTGTCGGCCCGCGCGAGGCTGCCCGCGCCGTCCTGCTGGTAGAGGCCGATGGCCAGCAAAGCGAACGCCGCCACCGCCAGCATCAGCGTGCGCAGCGGCCGCCAGAACCAGCCCAGCCAGGTGGTGCAGGGGATGGCGCAGAGCAGGATGCCCTTCTCGTACACGTCCATGAAGGCACCGTAGCGCTGCAGGGCATAGAGGCCGCCTGCCGCCACGATGGCCGCGAACAGCCAGTCGAACCAGCTGCGGCGCGCGAAATAGCCTTCGCTCAGGGTGATGGTGGTGGTCGCCGTGTTCATGCGGTGATGCCTCCGTGGTGGGGCCGGGCCCCGATGAGTTTCTCGGTGAGCCGGGCGAATTCGCGGTCGCCGTCCAGGGTCTTGCGGTTGGTGGACAGGGCCATGGTGGCGTCGGCCCCCTCGCCGCTCCCGGCCGGCGCCAGCCACACCCACACGCGCCGCTCGCGCACGTAGAGCATCGCGAACACACCCAGGATCAGCAGCGCGCAGCCCAGGTACACCACGTTCTTGCCCGGAGCGCGCGCCACCTGGAACACGCTGGCCTGCACCTGCTTGAAATCCGCCAGTTCGAACGCCATCGGCGCTGGATAGGCCTGGGCATCGCTGAGCGACAGCACGGCCTGCGTCATGAAGGCGCGGGTGGCCTCATCCTGCGGCAGGGGCGCGAGGCCCGCGCGCTCGCGCGTCAGCTGGGCGAGCTCGAACAGCGCTCCATTCAGGATGCGGATCAGCACCTCGCCGGCCCGCTCGCGCTCGGCGGGCGGCACGTTCGCCTCCATGAATTCCGAGATGGCCTGCAGCCCTCCGCGCGGGGGCTGGCCCGCGGCGGACTTGCCGGGCTCCGCCGCGCCGGCGAAGATCGACAGTGCGCGCAGCGTGGACTGGGCCAGTTGACCGGCCAGCTCGGGACGGGAACCGTCCACCGCATGGGCCACGTAGCGCCGCACCGCCTGCTCGCGGAGTGCGGGGTCGGCCAGTGCCATGCGCATGCGCAGGAAGCCGTCCATGCGGCCCTGGTCATCGACCGGCACGCGCAGGAACCGAAAGGGATCGGCCGGGGTCTCCCGCACGCCCAGCAGGAACACCGGCTGGCCGTCGCCGGTGTCCACCGGCAGCATGTAGTTGTGGAATTCGCGCGCCTGGCCCGCGGCGTCGCGCAGCTTGTAGGTGACGCTCGGGCCCACGTTGCGCAACTCCTTGGGCGTGGACGTCTTGTTGCCCGCCCCGAGGCGCGATTCGATGGAATGCCGCAGGTCCACCTTGCGCACGTCCGCACCGGAGCCACCGGCCCCGGCGCCGAAGTTCTCGACGTTGATGGTGCGCAGCCCCGTGAACTCCAGCGTGAGGGCCTGCGCGGCATCCGTGCCCTGCTCCCCCGTGCCCGCGCGCTCGATGCGCGTGGAGCCGCCCACGGTTCCATCCACCTCGAACGGCCGTACGCCCGGGGCCATGGGCACGGCCCGCAGCTTGAGCAGTGAGCCGCCATCATCGAAGCTCGACTGGTAGATCTCGATGCCCCGGTAGCTGGCGGGATGGTTCACTTCCACGCGGGCGGGCACGGATTCGCCCGTGGCACGGTCATGGATGACGATCTCGCTCGCGAACAGCTTGGGCATGCCCGTGGAGTAGTGCTCCACGATGAATTTCTTCAGCTCGATGGAAAACGGCAGCTCCTGGAGCAGCACGCCGTCGGACTGGTTCAGGATCGCCGTGCCGGACTGGGTGCCTTCGGCCACGAACAGATTGCCCCGGAAGGTGGGATTGCGCTCGGAGAGCCGGTGTTCCGCCCCCACCTCGGAAACCATCCCCCCACCGGTGTACGGCGTCTTGCCCCCCAGCCACATCTGGGCGCGCACGATCAGGTCTCCGTCCAGCAGCCCACCCAGGCAGATAAGCACGATGGCGCTGTGCGCGGCGATATAGCCGATCTTGTTGGCGGCCCCGGCCTTGGCGGCCACCATCCATCCCGTGCCCGGCCCGGCGGCGGTGTCGCGCTGCTGCAGGCGAACCTTCCAGCCGCCACCGGCCAGCAGCCCCCCGATACGCCGCGCCGCGGCCTCCGGCGTCTCGGCGCCGAGCGCCGCGTGCGCACGGTGGCGGAAGGCCTCCAGGCTCTGCTCCCGGATGTTTTCCTTGTAGCTGCGCAGGTCGGCGAGGTAGCGCGGCCCGTTGCGGGCGATGCACAGGGAGGTGCTGGTCACCAGGAAGGCGAGGATCAGCAGGAACCACCAGGCGCTGTAAACGGCGTTCAGCCGCAGCGCCAGGAACAGCTCGGCCCAGAAGGGTCCGAACTGGTTCACGTAGTTCGCCGCGGGCTCGTGCTGCTTGAGCACGGTGCCGATCACCGAGGCGATGCAGATCACCGTGAGCAGCGAGATCGCGAAACGCATGGACGACAGCAGCTCGACCAGGGCCCGCGCGGGCGCGGTGCGGGACGGATGCGGATGGCCGTGGACGGTGTCGGACATGGAAACGGACAGGCGAAAAAGCGTGCGGCGAGCGGGGTCGGCTGGAAGCGGCGGGACCCTGAAAACAAAAAAGGCGGGCCATCCGTTCAGATGGGCCCGCCCGTCTTGGGTGTGATTATCGGCGGCAGGTTCCGGAAGGCCGGGCGGCCAACCGGGGGGATTTTGACGCAAATCAAGCGCCGGGGCTCCCGGGATTCCCGCAGGATGCGCGGGGAGGTAAAGGGTTCAGCGCAGGCCGGCGATGTAGTCCGCCACGGCGCGGATCTCGCGGTCGTTGAGCTTGGCGGCGACCTGGGTCATCTGCACGCTGTTGGCGCGCTTGCCCTCACGGAAGGCAGCGAGCTGCTTGGCGGTGTAGTCGGCGTGCTGGCCCGACAGGCGCGGGTACTGGGCCGGAATGCCGGCGCCGTTGGGGCTGTGGCAGCCCGCACAGGCGGCGATGTTGCGGTCGGCGATGCCGCCGCGGTAGATCCGCTCGCCCAGGGCGACCAGGTCCTTGTCCTTGGCGAAGCCGGGCTTGGCCTGCTTGCCGGCCGCCCACCAGGCGATGTTGCGCATGTCGTCTTCCGACAACGTGGCGGCGATGCCCTGCATCACCGGGTCGCTGCGCTTGCCGGATTTGAACTCCTGCAACTGCTTGACGAGGTATTCGGGGTGCTGCTGCGCCAGCTTGGGATTGGCCACGATGGTGGAGTTGCCGTCCGCCGCATGGCAGGCCGCGCACACCGCGGCGAAGCTGGCTTCGCCCTTGGCCGGGTCCGGCTTGCCCGCCTTCTGTCCCGCCGCGGGTGCCTGGGCCGAGGCCGGGAACGCGGCAACCGCCAGCGCGGCAGCCATCAGCATGGGAGCAAGCAGTTTCTTCATATCGGGGGGTTCTGTGTTGTAGAAGGAGGGCCGCAGAGCCCGTCAATCTTACAATGCGCCCCTTCGCGGGCGTCTCCCTGCTAACCCCCATTTATGACGACTACATCACATGCGCCAGTTGCTGGCCCGCTTCCGCCCGCACCCGACGCCAAGGTCGCCGTGGGATGGATGCACACGGCCCGCTTCCTCACCACCGCCGCGCAGCTGCACCACCTGCCGCCCATCGACGTTCCCGAAATCGCTTTCGTCGGACGCTCCAACGCCGGCAAGTCCACCTGCATCAACACGCTGACGCAGCAAAAGCAGCTCGCGTTCGCCTCGAAGAAGCCCGGACGCACGCAGCACATCAACCTGTTCGCGCTCGGCCGGCAGAACGTGACCGACGCGGTGCTGGCCGACCTGCCGGGGTACGGTTACGCCGCCGTGTCGCGCTCGGACAAGCAGCGCTGGCAGCAGGTGATGGTGAACTACCTCGTGAGCCGCAAGGGCCTCACGGGCATCGTGCTGCTGTGCGACCCGCGCCTGGGCCTGACCGAGCTGGACGAGGCGCTGCTGGAAGCCGTGCGGCCCCGCGTCGAGGCCGGACTGAAGTTCCTGGTGCTGCTCACCAAGGCCGACAAGCTCACGCGCGCCGAGCAGGCCAAGGTGCTGTCCATCACGCGACTGCAGGCGGGCGGCGGGGAGGTGAAGATGTTCTCCGCCCTCAAGAAGCAGGGCGTGGACGAGGTCGCGCAACTGCTGTGGCAATGGTCGCACCCCCTGGGCGCGACGCCGGCCGCAGCGGACGGGCCGCAGGAGGGCCCGCAGCCGCCCGACGCTCCCGCGCCCGGCCCCGAGGATTCCCCAGCCCCCTGACGACCCGCGTGGACGATCCGCGCGGGTGGCCCCACGGACCGCCGCGCACATGACCGACACCACGCTCCATCCGCTGCCCCACGGCATCACCCTGCACTGCCGCAACCGCGGCGCGCCAGGGCGACCGGTCCTGGCCTTCCTCCACGGATTCCCGGAAGGTGCCTTCATCTGGGACGGGATGCTGGAGCATTTCTCGCGCCCCGAGAACGGCGGCTACCGCTGCGTGGCGCCCTTCCTGCGCGGTTTCGCGCCCTCCAGCAGCCCGCAGGCCGTGGAGTCGTACCGTGCCAAGCACTTGGTGCAGGACCTGGTGGCGCTGATCGAGGCCGAATGCGGCCCGGTGGATGCGGGCGGCCGGCTCGCGGCGCTCATCGCGCACGACTGGGGCGGCGCGGTGGCATGGAACCTGGCCAACCAGCGGCCCGACCTGCTGGAACGCCTGGTGATCGTGAATTCGCCCCACCCCGGTACCTTCCTGCGGGAACTGCGGCAGAGCCCCGAGCAGCAGCAGGCGAGCGAGTACATGCATTTCCTCTGCCGGCCGGACGCCGAGACGCTGCTGGCGGAGGACGGCTACCGCCGGCTCTTCGGCTTCTTCGGCCGCCCGGACGGCAGCGCGCCAGGTTGGCTCACGCCCGAACTGCAGGGCCGCTACCGCGCCACCTGGGACGAAGGCCTCACGGGCCCGTGCAACTACTACCGCGCCAGTCCGCTGCGCCCGCCGCGCGAGGGCGAGGCGCATGCGGCGGGAGTCGAACTGCCTGACGCCATGCTCTCCATCGGCATGCCGACGCTGGTCGTCTGGGGCCTGGATGATCCTGCGCTGCGGCCGGGCCTGCTCCATGGCCTGGAGCGCTGGGTGCCGTCGCTGCGGTTGCGCACCGTGCCAGGCGCGTCGCACTGGATCGTGCACGAGCAGCCGGAGCGCGTGGCGCACGAGATCGGAGAATTCCTTGGAGATGCCTCCGCTTCGGCTCGAGCGCTTTGACCGGTCGGGGCCGCAGCCTCGGGCGCTGCAGCTTGGCCGGTCGATTGATCGATCGGGCTATCCGTAGACCGGCGGCTCGCCCGGCGGGCGCGACTTGAAGCGCCGGTGCACCCAGTAGTACTGGCCAGGCATGGTGTCGATCCACTGCTGCAGCTCGCGGTTCATGCGGGCGGTGTCGGCCTCGAGATCGTCGGTGGGGTAGTTCTGCCAGGCCGGCATCATCTCGGCGCGGTAGCCGCGCGGCGTGATGCGGCCGATGAGCGGCACCACCTTGGCCCGCCCCAGGCGCGCGAAGCGCGACAGCGAGGTGATGGTGGCGGCCGACATGCCGTAGAACGGCACGAACAGCGAATCGTTGGGCCCGAAATCCATGTCCGGCAGCAGGTAGAGCAGCCCGCCCTTGCGCAGTCCGCTCAGGATCGGCTTGACGCCGTCGGCCCGGTTGAGCATGCGCACGTTGCCGAAGCGCTGGCGGCCGGCGAACAGCCAGGCGTCGATGTCCGGATCAGGGTGTGGCGTGAAGATCGAGGTGAATGCCCGGTCGGTCTGCAGCGTGAGCGCGGTTCCGGCGGCGTCCATGCCCAGGAAATGCGGCGCCAGGATGATGGTGGGCGTGTCGCCGTCCAGTTCATCGAGCGCGCCGTGGATCTCCAGGCGCTTTTCCACCACCGGCTGCGGCGCCATCCAGAGCCAGCTGCGGTCCAGCCAGGCCTGGCAGAAGCGCACGAAGGTCTCGCGCGCCCATGCCCGCCGCTGCGCCGCACTCGCCTGGGGAAAGCACAGCTCCAGGTTGCGCAGCGCCACCTTGCGCCGCGGCTTGGCCAGCACGTAGGTCAGCTGCCCCAGCACCCAGCCCAAGGCGCGCAGCACGGGCAGGGGCAGCCGCGCGAGCACGCGCATGCAGGCGAGGTTGAAACGCCCTGCCGTCATGCGTCCGCTCCCGGCACGGCCGGCGTGGATGCCTCGGCCCGCGGATGCTTGTAGCGCCCGTAGCCCCAGAGGTATTGGTCGGGAGAGTGTCGGATGGTGCGCTCCATGGATTGGTTGATCTGCAGGACGGCAGTTTCGAGGGAAGGGGACAGCGGCTCGGCCAGGGGCTCGAGGTGCAGCACGTAGCCTCGCCCGCGCGGCAGGCGCTCGCAGCGTGCCAGGATCACCGCGGCGCCGGTCTGCTGCACGAGGCGGGCGGCCAGCGTCATCGTATAGGCCGGCTGACCGAAGAACGGCGCCCACAGGCCCAGCCCCTCGGGCGGCACCTGGTCGGGCAGCAGGCCCACGGCTTCGCCGCGGCGCAGTGCCTTGATCATCTGCCGCACGCCCGAGAGTGCCGTGGGCACCGCCCGGATGCCGGGCCGGTCGCGCGCCGTGCGCATGAGATCGGCGAGCCAAGCCTGCCGGGCGGGGCGGTAGAGCACCGTGAAGGGGCCGTGCTCAGGGGCCCAGCGCCGCGCCGCGATCTGCACGGACAGCTCGAAACTCCCGATGTGAGGGGTCAGGAACACGATGCCCCGGCCAGCCGCCCAGGCCTGCTCCACGCATTCAGCCCCCTCCAGGCGAAACGGCGGTGCTTCGGCATGCAGCCACAGGCGCGGCAGCTCGGCCGCCATGCGGCCCGCGTGGGCCACGGCGGCGCGCACGCGGGCGAACGGATAGCCGGCCAGACCGGCGTTGGCCAGGAAGCGGCGGCGGTAGGTGGGGGACGCGAGAAATGCGATCCAGCCCAGCACCGCGCCCAGCGCGTGGAGCGCAGGCAATGGCCATCGGGCGAAGAAGCGGAACGCGGGGGGCATGCGGTGACAGATCCGTGTCGGTAGAATGGCGGGGTCGCTGAGTTAAATGAGCAACTTGCAGGGCGACGTTAAACAATTCTGCTAAAGCGTTCGCCACGGCTCCACAAGGCTGAGGGCAACGCCCAAAATGCCAAAAAGCACAGGAGTTTATTCAAATGGCGAACGATTTTCTCTTCACGTCGGAATCGGTGTCCGAAGGCCACCCCGACAAGGTGGCGGACCAGATCTCCGACGCCATCCTCGATGCGATCTTCCGCGAGGATCCCCGCAGCCGCGTGGCCGCCGAGACGCTGACCAACACCGGCCTCGTCGTGCTCGCCGGCGAGATCACCACGAATGCCCACGTGGACTACATCCAGGTGGCACGCGACACCATCAAGCGCATCGGCTACGACAACACCGACTACGGCATCGATTACAAGGGCTGCGCGGTGCTGGTGGCCTACGACAAGCAGAGCAACGACATCGCCCAGGGCGTGGACCACGCCAGCGACGACCACCTGAACACGGGTGCCGGCGACCAGGGCCTGATGTTCGGCTACGCCTGCGACGAGACGCCCGAGCTCATGCCCGCGCCCATCTACTACGCCCACCGCCTGGTGGAGCGCCAGGCCCAGCTGCGCAAGGATGGCCGCCTGCCCTTCCTGCGCCCCGACGCCAAGAGCCAGGTGACGATGCGCTACGTGGACGGCAAGCCCCACAGCATCGACACGGTGGTGCTCTCCACCCAGCACCATCCCGACCAGTCCGAGACGGCCACGAAGATGAAGGCCAGCTTCATCGAGGCGGTGATCGAGGAGATCATCAAGCCCGTGCTGCCCAAGGAATGGCTGCAGGACACGAAGTACCTCATCAACCCCACGGGCCGCTTCGTCATCGGCGGCCCGCAGGGCGACTGCGGCCTGACGGGCCGCAAGATCATCGTGGACACCTACGGCGGCGCCTGCCCGCACGGCGGCGGCGCCTTCAGCGGCAAGGACCCGACGAAGGTGGACCGCTCGGCCGCCTATGCCGCGCGCTACGTGGCCAAGAACATCGTGGCCGCGGGCCTCGCGCGCCAGTGCCAGATCCAGGTGAGCTACGCCATCGGCGTGGCGCGCCCGATCAACGTCACGGTGTACACCGAAGGCACGGGCGTGATCCCCGACGAGGAGATCGCCGCGCTGGTGCAGGAGCACTTCGACCTGCGCCCCAAGGGCATCATCCAGATGCTGGACCTGCTGCGCCCGATCTATGAAAAGACCGCCGCCTACGGCCACTTCGGCCGCGAGGAACCCGAATTCACCTGGGAAAAGACGGACCAGGCCGCCGCGCTGCGAGCAGCCGCCGGCCTGTAAGCATCGCAGCCCCCGTCGAGCCGCCGCCCCGCCAGGGCCGGCGGCTTTTTCGTTGCGCGCGCTCCTACATCCGC
Source organism: Paracidovorax cattleyae (assembly GCF_900104515.1). GTDB lineage: Bacteria > Pseudomonadota > Gammaproteobacteria > Burkholderiales > Burkholderiaceae_C > Paracidovorax > Paracidovorax cattleyae. Next base: position 6,400 of record NZ_FNJL01000019.1, on the reverse strand, counting down.
AGTCACGGCATGCCGACGGCGCCACGCATGGACGCTGGCGATGATCGGTACACCCGACGCCGAAAGCGCCCTCACCGGCCCGGCGGCGGCTTCATCGTCAACGGAGCGACACCATGCTGAAGTACGCCATCATTTTCGCCATCATCTCCCTCATCGCCGGCGCGCTCGGTTTCAGCGGCGTGGCCGCGGGCGCGGCGGGCATCGCCAAGATCCTGTTCTTCCTGTTCCTCGTGGTCGCGGTCATCTTCATCGTGCTGGCCGTGCTCGGCGTGGGCGCCGCACGCAGCGCGATGAAGTAACCGCTCTGGCACTCCTCGCGGCCGCGCAACGGCCCGAGGTCCAGCCCGGCGTGCCCGGTCCGCCTCGCCCCTGCCACGCGCAGGGGTGCCAGGCGGGCCGGGCACGCGTGTTTGTGGCCGGGCATCGCGCACCAGAGAGCCATTGACGGTGCGGAGGCAACACGGCCCAGCGGTTCTACCCCCAGGTGTTGCATCCTTTTACGGCAAAGTTAGTTTCACAAATAAACTAACAAACTAGAATGTGAGCCATCTGCACATTCCTACCAAGGACCCTGCCATGATCCGATCCTCCACCTCGCTGCACCTGCTGGCCATCGATCCGCAGAATGATTTCTGCGACCTGCCTGCGGACTGGTGCCCCGCCGATCCCGCCAGCGGTGCGCAGACGGCACCCTCCCTGCCGGTGACCGGCGCACACGCCGACATGCAGCGTCTGGCCTCGTTTGTGCGGCGCACCGCCGGCCGAATGGAAGCCGTGACCGTCACGCTGGATTCGCACCAGCGCTACGACGTGGCCCATCCGCTCTTCTGGCAGGCACGCGAAGGCGGGGAGGTGCGCCCCTTCACGCCGATCACTGCCGCGCAGGTGCACGACGGCGTGTTCCTGCCGCGCGACACCGATGCCCTGCCCCGCGTGCTGGCCTATCTGGACGCGCTGGAAGCCCAGGGCCGCTACACGCTGATGGTGTGGCCCGTGCACTGCGAGATCGGAAGCTGGGGCCACGGCGTGCATGCCGACGTGCTGGCGGCCTGCGCGCAATGGCAGGCCGTGCGCGGGAGGGCCGTGCAGGCCGTGTTCAAGGGCATGAACCCCTGGACCGAGCACTACAGCGCCATCGAGGCCGAGGTGCCCGATCCGCAGGATCCGGCGACCGCGCTCAACGTACCGCTGCTGCAGCGCCTGGGCGCGGCGGATTGCCTGGTGATCGCCGGGGAGGCCAGCAGCCACTGCGTGCGAGCCACCACCGAGCACATCGTGCAGCACCTGCCGCGCCTGCAGCCGGGCTGGACGCCGGAGCGCGTCGTGCTGCTGACCGACTGCATGAGCCCGGTGCCTGGCTTCGAGAGCCAGCACAGGGCCTTCCTCGACGCGATGCATGCACAGGGAGTGCGGCTGGCTGTCTCAGAGGATTTTCCTGCCTAGCGCGGGCCACCGTGCCTTTCCATCACGCACCGCATTCCAGGAGCACGCACGCATGCCACCGATCATCCAGAGCCTGCTGGACACCGACCTCTACAAGTTCACGATGTGGCAGGCACTGCTGCACCGCCATCCGCAGACGCAGGCCGAGTACCGCTTCGTCTGCCGCAATACGCCGGCCTTCCCGCTCACGGAGCTGCTGCCGCAGGTCAACGCCGAACTGGACGCCCTGTGCGCCCTGCGATTCTCCCCGGCCGAGCTCGACTACCTGGCCGGGCTGCGCTACATCAAGAGCGACTTCGTGGATTTCCTGCGCATCTTCCAGTTCCAGCGCGCCTTCATCGAGGCGCGTGCGGAGGGGGAGCAGCTGTCGATCGTGGCGCGCGGGCCGCAGGTGCACGTGATGGGCTTCGAGATCTTCGTGCTGGCCATCGTGAACGAGCTGTATTTCCGCCGGCTCGGCGGTGGCGCGGACGTGCTGCAGGAGGGCCGTCGGCGGCTGGCCGCGAAGATCGCGCGGGTGCAGGCGCTGGCAGCGGAGGCGCCGCGGGCCCATCCGTTCGAGATGTTCGACTTCGGCCTGCGCCGGCGCTACAGCGGCACCTGGCAGCGCGAGGTGGTGCAGACCTTCGCCACGCAGGCCCCGCAGTGGTTCAAGGGCACGTCCAACGTGCTGCTGGCCCGCGATCTGCAACTGGTGCCCATCGGCACCATGGCCCACGAATACCTGCAGAGCTACCAGGCGCTGGGCGTGCGGCTGCGCGACTTCCAGAAGGCGGCGCTGGAAGACTGGGTGCAGGAATACCGCGGAGACCTCGGCATCGCGCTCACCGATACGGTCGGCATGGACGCCTTCCTCGCGGATTTCGACCTGTACTTCGCCAAGCTCTTCGACGGACTGCGACACGACTCGGGCGATCCGGTCGCCTGGGGCGAGAAGGCCCTGGCGCACTATGCGCGGCTGCGCATCGACGCCCACGGCAAGCGGCTGGTGTTCTCCGACGGGCTCGACGTGGAGCGCGCCCTGGCGCTCCACCGCCACTTCGGCGACCGCGTGCAGCTGGGTTTCGGCATCGGCACGCAGCTCAGCAACGACCTGGGGCCGCGCCCGCTCAACATCGTCATGAAGATCGTGCGTGCCAATGGCCAGCCGGTCGCGAAGCTGTCCGACAGCCCGGGCAAGACGCTGTGCGACGATGAAACCTACCTCGCCTACCTGCGCCAGGTGTTCGGCCTGCCACCCGAGGCCTGACGTCTTCGCCCTTCCCCAACGACGCCCAAGGAAACGACATGCTCCGGATCACCCTCGCCCAGCTCAACCTCACCGTAGGCGACATCGAAGGCAACGTGCAGCGGATGACCGACGCCGCCCGGCAGGCGGCACGGGACGGCGCCGACCTGGTGGTGTTCACCGAACTGGCGCTGTGCGGCTACTACCCCGGCGACATGCTGGAGGAGTCCGGATTCATGGAACGCGTGGATGCGGGCATCGCCGCACTGCAGGACGCCTCGCGCGCCACGCCCGGGCTGCACTGGGTGGCGGGCACGCCCACGCGCGCCCAGGGCCCCGGCAAGCGCCTGCACAACAGCCTGCTCGTGCTGCGGGACGGCGCGGTCCGCCTCACCTATGCCAAGCAGCTGCTGCCCACCTACAACATCTTCGACGAACGCCGCCACTTCGAGCCCGGACCCGACGTCGCGCGGGTGCTGCGCATCGGCCACGCGCAGATCGGCTTCCTCGTCTGCGAGGATGGCTGGAACGACACCGTGGCCGATTACGCCACCAACCCCTTCCAGCGCCTGGCCGATGCCGCGCCGGACCTGGTGGTGAGCATCAACGCGAGTCCCAGCCACATCGGCAAGCGCGAGGTGCGGCACCAGGTCTTCGGCGACGCCGCGCGGCGCCACGGCCTGCCGGTGGTCTATGTGAACCAGGTCGGCGGCCAGGACCAGATCGTCTATGACGGGGCCTCGTTCGCGGCGGAGCCGGAGGCGGGCGTGGTCTTCGAAGCGCCGCGGTTCGCCGAAGACGTGCGCACCCTGTGCCTGGAGGACGGGCGCTTCCGCTCCGGGGATGGGGGCGCCCTGCCCCCCGTGCCGCGGGAGGGCCTGCCCACGATGGACTTCTACCGCCAGCAGATAGTGCTCGGCCTGCGCGACTATGCGCGGCGCTGCGGCTTCGGGCAGGTGGTGGTCGGCAGCTCGGGCGGCATCGACAGCGCCCTGACCCTGGCGCTCGCCGCCGAGGCGATGGGCGCGGAGAACGTGGTGGCGGTGACCATGCCCTCGCGCTTTTCCTCGAGCGGATCGGTGGACGATTCGGTGGCCCTCTGCCGCAACCTCGGCATCCGGCTGCACACCCATCCCATCGCGGACCTCGTGGCGGGCTATGCCGCGCAGTTCGAGGCCAGCTTCGGCCAGCCGCTCGAAGGGCTGCCGCTGGAGAACCTGCAGGCACGCATCCGCGGCACCATCCTGATGGAGTATTCGAACGCCTTCGGGCACCTGCTGCTCACCACGGGCAACAAGTCGGAGATTTCCGTGGGCTACTGCACGCTCTACGGCGACACGAACGGCGGCCTGGGCCTGCTGGGCGATCTCTACAAGACCGAGGTGTTCGAGCTGTCGCGGCACGTCAACGCGCACGCGGGCCGCGAACTGATTCCCCAGGCCATCATCGACAAGGAGCCGTCGGCCGAACTGGCCCCCGGCCAGCGGGACGTGGACAGCCTGCCACCCTACCCGGTGCTGGACCAGGTGCTCAAGCTCCTCATCGAAGGCGAGGGCCTCTCGCATGCCGAGTATGCCGACGCGCGCGACTTCGCCGCCCGCCTTCAGCACGACGAGGCCGGCCGCGCGCTGGTGCACCGGGTGCGCCGGATGATCGCGCGCAACGAGTACAAGCGCCGCCAGGCACCGCCCATCCTGCGCGTGCGTGCCAAGGCCTTCGGCAACGGCCGGCAGATGCCGATCGCGGCGAAGTACGTCTGACCGCGCCGGCACGGCTACATTTGCCGCAGTGGCCCCGCAGCCCCGCAGCGCGCATCCCGCCCGCGGGCTCCCTCATCGCATCCGCATCCATGTACGACAACGCCATCCTCATCGGCCGCTTCGAGCCCGTCCACAACGGCCACCTGGCCCTGCTGCGCCGTGCGCTCGACAGCGCCCACCACGCCATCGTCATCATGGGCTCGGCATGGCAGGCACGTTCGCCCAAGAACCCGTTCACCTGGCAGGAGCGCGAAGCCATGCTGCGCAACGCCCTGCCCGAGGCGGACCGCGCCCGCCTCACCGTGCTGCCCGTACGCGACCACTACAACGAACTCGCCTGGGTGGCGGCCGTTCTTGACGCGGTGTCGCGGCATGTGCGGCCCGACGCGCGCATCGGGCTGGTGGGCCACTTCAAGGACGCCACCAGCAGCTACCTGCGGCGCTTCCCGGGCTGGCAGCTCATCGCCGTGGAGCGCCAGGGCAGCATCGACGCCACGGCCATCCGCGATGCCTACTTCGGCGCCACGCCGGACACCCTGCTCGCTGCGCTGGGCCCGCTCGCCGAACAGGTACCCGACAGCACCATCGACTTCCTGAGCGCCTTCGCCCAGGCTCCGCACTACGCGGCCCTGCAGGAGGAGTGGCGCATGCTGCGCGGCTACCGCGAAGCCTGGGCGAAGGCGCCCTATCCGCCGGTGTTCGTGACCGTGGATGCCGTGCTGCGCTGCCAGGACCACGTGCTGCTCATCCGCCGCGCGCACGCGCCGGGCAAGGGGCAACTGGCCGCGCCGGGCGGCTTCATCGAGCAGCGCGAGACCGTCTGGCAGTCCTGCCTGCGCGAACTGGCCGAGGAGACGCATTGCACGCTGCCCGAGGCGCGCATGCGCGCCGCACTGCGCGAGGTGGCCGTGTTCGACCACCCGGACCGCAGCCAGCGCGGACGCACCATCACGCACGCGCACTACTTCGACCTGGAAGGCGCGCCCTTCCCCGACGTGCGCGCGGACGACGACGCGGCGCAGGTGGAGTGGTTTCCCATCACCAGGCTGGCAGCGCTGGAAGAGGCCTTTTTCGAGGACCATTTCCACATGCTGGACCATTTCCTGGGACTGACGCGCGAACCGGCGGCCGGCTGACGCGGCACACCAGCATGCCTTCGTCCGGGTACGGCAGCACCGTTTTGCGATTCACGGAAGTGCTCACCAGCGCATGTGTAATGGATGCAGGAGGAAAGGGAGCCCTGCCGGATGGCGGGCAGGCCGGAGGCCTACGGCGTGCGCCGCGGCGTGAAGGCAGGCACCCGGATCGTCGTGCCCACTTGGCGGCACCGGGCCTTCAGGCGCTCGACCCAGGCACGGCTCACCAGGGTCGTGCTGGAGCCGACGTCGGCTTCGGTCGGGGCGACGCCGGTCTTGAGATCCACGCTGCCGCTGGAGGATGCCAGCGAACGGCCTTCTCCCACGGAGTCTTCCACCGGCTGATAGCGCTGGCCCGGCCGGACGAGATTGACGAGATAGACGCGCGCGCCTTCATGCCAGAGCATCGACAGCACGCTGGTGCCGTCTTCGGCCGTCTCAGGGGGCGACAGGCGTTGCTGCACGAAGCAGAAGGTGTTCGCGCGGCGGGTCTGCCCAATTTCATCGAGGAAGGCGCGCAGCATGGACCGGTCGGGCAGGCGGACGGGATCGGGCCGCGTGAACGCAGGATCTCCAGCCAGAGGCGCTGCAAGGCAGGGGATGGCGGCGAGAAGGCCGACCAGTACCAGTACAGCGCGCAACGTACGGGAGACGTGCGTGATGGCGTGTCGCATTGTTCGAAGGCTCCTCCGGGCAAGGAGTGTAGCGCCACGCCCGAAGGAGCCGTTACGCGCCGGCTCAGCGCGAGAGCGCGTCGGTCGTGGCCGAGTCCAGGCGGCCCGTCACCGGCAGGCCCTTGTCCTTCTGGAAGGCCCGCAGCCCGTTCGCCGTCT
>NZ_FNJL01000047.1 GCF_900104515.1 Paracidovorax cattleyae | reverse complement strand
TAGTCCCAGGCCCGGTAGGCGCGCGTGAGCTTCAGTTGCAGCGGGTAGCCGTAGCGGCCCAGCACCTCCTGCACGATCTGCGGGACGGTCTTGAACTGGAAGATGCGGAAGTCCTGCCGCCGCGTGGCCACCCACAGCCAGGGCTGCAGGCGCAGGTGGTAGGAGTAGAGGCGATGGTCCTGCCCCTGCATGCCGAAGCGCGTGACCAGGCCGTCCAGGTACCGCTTGCCGCCGCCCTCGGTCTCGATCTCCACCGTCGCCGCCCTGCCCAGCAGCGCCTTGGGATCGATGTCGCGGGTCTCCGAGAGCAGGTCGATGTCGAAGGAGAAAAGCTGGCTCAGCTCCTCGCTGCCCCGCAGCTGCCGGAACTGCAGTTGCTCTCCCAGGGGCGTCTGGATGGTGACGCGGCGTGTCATTGTCTAGGTGGCAACCCGCGAGGTTGCGGCAGAGTCAAGTTGAAAAGCAAGAAATGATAGGAGCAGCCCTGCAGGGCCGGGTAGCCCCGGACGGTGGGAAATTTGTTTCCAAAAATGTCTGCTTGTTCATCACCTCGTCAAATGAAATAGCCGACCCGAAAGTCCGTCCCGCCACCCGGCAGCGCGCGCCCCACTACACTCGCTTCTTTCGCCTTTTTCTCCCCGACGGTTCCTCCATGACGTACTGCGTCGCCATCAAGCTCAACGCCGGACTGGTCTTCCTGTCCGATTCCCGCACCAACGCCGGCCTCGACCAGATCAGTTCCTTCCGCAAGATGATGATCTACGAGCGGCCGGGCGATCGCTTCATGGTGCTGCTCTCGGCCGGCAACCTGAGCATTTCCCAGTCGGTGCGGGAGATCCTGCAGACCGAGCAGTTGGCGGACCGCGACGGCAGCGATCCCATCACCATCTGGAACGCCAGGAGCATGTTCGATGCCGCCCGCGTGCTGGGCTCGGCCGTGCGCCACGTGCATGAGCGCGACGGCGCGGCGCTCAAGCGCTCGGGGGTGGATTTCAACGTGTCGATGGTGTTCGGCGGCCAGATCCAGGGCGAGGGCATGCGGCTCTTCCAGGTCTATTCGGCCGGCAATTTCATCGAGGCCACGCCCGAGACGCCCTACTTCCAGGTGGGCGAGTCCAAGTACGGCAAGCCGGTGCTGGACCGCGTGCTCACGCCCGACACCCCACTGGACGAGGCCGCCAAGTGCGCGCTGGTATCCATGGACAGCACGCTCAAGTCCAACCTCTCGGTGGGCCTGCCGCTGGACCTGGTGGTGTACGAGGCCGGGCACCTGTCCACCGACAAGATCGTCTGCATCGACGAGCAGAACCCGTATTTCCGCATGGTGCGCAGCAGCTGGGGGGAGCGGCTGCGCCAGGTGTTCGACAGCATCGAAGACCCGGCCTGGAACGGCGGAGCGACCGACGTGCCGATCCTGGCGGAGACCGCGCGCAGCCGGCCCCTGAAGAAGATCGGCACGCCGAGCGACAAGCTCATCTGAAGCGCCGGCGGCGCTGCACCTCGACCGCCCTGCCGTGCGCCCCCACTTCCGAGCCTCACGACGTTCCCGCCCTGCCCCGCCGGCCCTCCGCGATGACGACGCCCCTTCCGCTGGTCTTCTCCCACGCCAACAGCTTCCCGGCGGGCACGTACCGCGTGCTCTTCGCGCAGTTGCGCGAACGCGGCTTCGAGGTGGACGCGGTGGACCGTTTCGGGCACGACCCGCGCTATCCGGTCACCAGCAACTGGCCTGCGCTGGTGCAGCAGCTCGCCGATTTCGCGCGCGAGCAGGCGGACCGCACGGGCGGGCCGGTGTTCCTGGTAGGGCATTCGCTGGGCGGCTTTCTCAGCGTGATGGCGGCGGCGCGGCATCCTGAACTCGCGCGCGGCGTGGTGATGGTGGACTCGCCCCTGATCGGCGGCTGGCGCGCCGGAGCGCTGGGCATGGCCAAGCGCACGCAGGTGGTGGGCGCGGTCTCGCCGGGCAAGATCAGCCGGGCGCGCCGCAACCGCTGGGACAGCGCCGAGGATGCCATCGAGCATTTCCGGCGCAAGAGGGCGTTCGCGCACTGGGACGAGGCCGTGTTGCGCGACTACGTGGACCATGGGCTGCGTCCGCATGGGGACGGTGGCGTGGCGCTGCACTTCGAGCGCGAGGTCGAGACCGCCATCTACAACACCCTGCCCCACAACCTGGGCCGGCTGCTGTCCACCCACCCGCTGCGCTGCCCCGCCGCGTTCATCGGCGGGCTGGGTTCCGAGGAACTGCGGCAGGTGGGCATGGACCTCACCCGCCGCGTGACGCGGGGCCGCATCACCATGCTGGAAGGAAGCCATCTCTTCCCGATGGAGCAGCCCCGCGCCACCGCTGCGGCCATCGAGGCCGCGGTGCTGAACCTGATCGGCGCGCCGGCAGGCTGAAGCGGCGGGAACGGTTCGCCGGAACGGCGCCGTCCCGACAGGTGGGCATCTGCCGCTTCCGGAACGGAAGCCGCAAAAAACACGGACGCAAGGGCACCGCGATCCCCTACACTGCGGCGCAAGTTGGTTACATATGGACACAGCATGCCTGCATACAAGCACTGCGCGATGAACGCAGGCGGGCGGCACTCCGTTATTTCGCGGGTCGCCCGCAGTCCTGGCTCCTGCAGACCCGCCACGTCCGAGCCTGCCACCTGATCCAAACGAGGGAATCCCACCATGGCCCAACGAAAGAGTCCTGCCCGCCTTGCCAAAGACCGGCGCGTCGCGCACCTGCGCGGCCTCGCCGCCGCCAACGCATCGGCCGATACCCCGTGGCCGTGGGACGCGCTGATCGCGCTCGAGGATGAGCTGGTCGGGCGGGTCGTGCTGCCCGGCAGCGCAGACTACGACGAGGCCCGGCAGGAATCGAACCCTGCATTCCAGGCCTATCCGCTGCTCATCATCTATTGCGAGTGCGAAGACGACGTGATGCTGAGCCTGGCCTTCGCGAAGAGCTGGAAGGCCTGGGTCGCGGTGCGCTGCGGAGGCCACAGCACGGCCGGCTACTCGGTCAACCAGATGGGCGTGGTGATCGACCTGAGCGATCTCAGCGGCGTGATGATCGACCCGGGCGCCGAACGGGTGCACGTGCTGCCGGGCACGGATTTCGACCATTTCAACGGCTCCATGGGCGCTACGGGCTGGCACGTGCCGACGGGCGCCTGCGGCAATGTCTGCGTGGGAGGCTTCGTGCAGGGCGGGGGCTACGGCTACACGTCGCGTGCGTACGGCATCCAGAGCGACCTGGTGGAGTCGATGCGCGTGGCCCTGGCAGACGGCCGGATCGTGACGGCCAGCGCGACGGAAAACGCCGAACTGTACTGGGCCATGCGGGGCGGCACGGGCGGCAACTTCGGGGTGCTGCTGCAGGTCACCTACCGCATGGTACGGCTGCCGGGCGTCTGGGCCTGGGCCATTTCCTGGGAAGCCGCCGACGCCGCCGACGTGCTGGTAATGCTGCAGGAGCAATTCATGCGCACCGGTGCGCCGGACGAACTGGGCTACATGATGAACCTGGGCTTCCGCGACGGAAAGCCGGTGTTCATGATCCAGGGCATGTACTGCGGTTCGCGCGCAGACGGCATGGCGGCCATCGATGCGCTGCTGAAGTTTCCGACGGCCAAGCTGCTCGTGGACCGCAGCGGCAGCTACCCCGCGATGAACCTGTACCTGGACGACCATCCCTACGACCTGCCCCAGGGCCTGACGGAAGGCACCTGCGAAAGCAAGGCCTGCGGCTACCTGGACAGGCAGCTGACCAAGGCGCAATGGCAGTCGGTGATCGACTACTTCGCCACGTCGCCCAACACGTATGCGATGGCCTACCTGGAGCCCTATGGCGGAGCGATCGAGCGCTACCCGGTGGAAGACAGCGCATTCATCCACCGCCACGTGGACGCGGATTTCGTGATGGACGTGTTCTGGACCCAACCGGAAGACCGCGTAACGGTGCAAAACTGGCTGGCGGGATTCCAGGCCCTGATGCACCCGCTGCTGACCGGCAAGGTGTACCAGAACTATCCGGACGGCTCGCTCGAGAACTACGTGGATGCCTACTGGGGCCAGGATGTGTATGCCCGGCTCCAGAGGGTCAAGCGGGCCTACGATCCGGACAACTTCTTCCATTTCGCGCAAAGCGTGAAGCCTTAGGCGCAGGCACGGGGCGGGCGGCTCCGCCCCCCTGCTCCGCTCAGCCCTGGCCGGCGTAGCGCACGCAGCCGGGGCCGGAGCGCTTGGCGGCGTACATGGCCTGGTCGGCGCGGGTCATGAGCAGCTCGATGTCGCCCGCGAGCGGCGGGTGCATGGCCACGCCGATGCTCGCGCCCACGCGCACGTCGTGGCCGCCGACATCCATGGGCTCGGAGATGGCCGAGATGATGCGCGAGCCGATCTGCCCGGCGAGGTCTTCCTGCACGTCGGTGTCGAGCATCACCAGGAACTCGTCGCCGCCCAGCCGAGCCACGGTGTCGTTGCCGCGCACGGCATGGGCCAGCCGGCGGGCCACGTAGCGCAGCACCTCATCGCCGACCTTGTGGCCGTGCCCGTCGTTGATCTTCTTGAAGCCGTCGAGGTCGATGAACAGCAGCGCGACCGCGCCCCCGCGCGTGCGGATCTCCGACAGCGAGCGCTCGAAGCGGTTGTGGAAGGCCGAGCGGTTGTGCAGGCCCGTGAGCGAGTCGTGGTTGGCCAGGTAGTGCTGCTGCCGCGATATCTCCATCTTGGCCGAGATGTCCTGCACCAGCGACATGATCGAGGTCACGCGGCCGATCTCGTCGGTGAGCGCCGAGTTGAACCACTCGCAATGCACTTCGGTGCCGTCCGCGCGCAGCAGGCTCGATTCCACGCGGTTGCGGGTGGCGCGGCCGGAACGCAATTCGGAGAACGCCTGGGACAGATGCTGGTCCATGGCAGAGGTGCCGGGCAGCTCGTGCAGGCGGCGGCGCTCGATCTGCACGAGGTCCTGCCAGCCCATGAGCTCGATGGCGCGGCGCGAGCACCGCAGCACGCGGAGCTGGTCGTCCATCTCGAGCACGGCCAGGGGGCTGTTGTCCATGTGGGAGGACAGCCGCTGGTTGGCGGCGCGCAGCGCGTTCATCGCGACCTGCAACTCGTCCACGTCCAGTGCGGCGGTCACGAAGCCGACGATGTCGCCGCGCGCGTCCCGCCAGGGGGACAGGCAGATCGTGCGCCAGGATTCTCGCCCTTCGGGGTCGAGCACCAGCCGCTGGTAGCTCACCCGCTCGCCCACCAGCACACGCTGCACATACGGCATGAAGCGGGAATGGTTGTATTCCCCGTAGAGTTCGAACAGGCTCTTGCCGACGATGTCGGAGGGCGCGGCCCGGAACCATCGCGCATACTCGTCGTTGACATAGACGACGCGCTCGGCCCGGGAGATGACGGCGACGGTGGCGCCCACATTGCGCGTGAGCAGGCTGAGCATGTCAGTGTCTGAAATGTCCGGCGCCATCCCGGCAACGGAAGACATGCCGTCCAGCGGCAATGGATTCGGCATCATGGTGGACAGCGGTTCCTCTACCGTCCGGCACCCGCCTCCGCATGCGCGGTACGGCCGGCAGGCCCGGACCCTGCCTGCGTCATCCCCCGCCGAATGCAGCGCTACGAGGGGCCCTCGATAGCGCTCAGCTTATCACTTTCTTTTTCACATAGCAGCACATGCTATGTAGTGATATGAAACCGGCACACAAAAGCCTTCCGTGCCGCGACACGGAAAGTCATTCGGCCCAGTGTACCCAGCCGGTCCAGGCTGTGGCAAGCACCACGATGCCGAAAACGATGCGGTAATAGGCGAACGGAACAAAGCTGTGGGTGCTGATGTAGCGCAGCAGCCAGCGCACGCACAGCCAGGCGCTCACGAACGAGAACAGCAGGCCCACGGCGAACATCGGCAGGTCGGCCATCGACAGCAGGTGCCGCTCCTTGTAGAGGCTGTACACGCCGGCGCCGATCAGCGTGGGGATCGCCAGGAAGAACGAGAAATCGGTGGCGGCCTTGCGCGACAGGCCCAGCAGCATGCCGCCGATGATGGTGGCGCCGCTGCGGCTCGTGCCCGGCACCATGGCCAGGCACTGCACCAGCCCGACCTTCAGCGCGTCCAGCGGGGTCATGTCGTCCACCGAATCCACGCGCACGGCGCCGGGCGCGCGCCGCTCGGCCCAGAGAATGACGAAGCCGCCCAGGATGAAGGTGGACGCCACGACCACCGGCGTGAAGAGGTGTTCCTTGATCGCCTTCCCGAAGATCAGCGCGAGCACCACGGCCGGCAGGAAGCCAATGAGCACATTGAGCGCGAAGCGCTGGGCGCGGGGCTGGGTGGGCAGCGCCACCAGGGTGTCGCGGATCTTCTGCCAGTACACCAGCACCACCGCGAAGATCGCGCCGGTCTGGATGGCGATGTCGAATACCTTGGCCTTGTCGTCATCGAAACCGAGCAGCGCGCCCGCGAGGATCAGGTGGCCGGTGGAGGAGATGGGAAGGAACTCGGTCAGGCCCTCGACCACGCCCATGACGGCGGCCTTGGCCAGCAAGATGAAATCCACGGAAATCCTTTTTCGTGTGGTGGGGAAAGCAGCCGCGGATTATCGGGGCTCGGCAGCGCCCTGCCCGGCCGTGGCAGCGCGCCCGTCCTCCATCCAGGGAGCCTGCCAGCCGCCGCCCAGTGCCTGGATGAGCGATGCCACCGCGAGCTGGCGGCTCACCTGCAGTTGCAGCAGTGCGCGCCGCGCGGACAGTGCCGCCACCTGGGCGGTGACCACGTCGGTATAGCTCACCTGCCCGGCGCGGTAGCGGTTGAGCATCTGCTCCTCGGTGCGCTGGGCGGCCGAGACGGCCTCCTGCCGCAGCGGTTCCTGCGCCTGCAGGGTGCGCACCGCCGTGAGCTGGTCTTCCACCGTCTGGAAGGCGCCGAGCACCGTCTGGCGGTAGTTGGCCACGCGGGCGTCGCGCGCCGCGCGCGCCTGGTCCACGCGCGCGGCGATGGCGCCGCCGTCGAAGACCGTCTGCGCGGCCGACAGGCCCAGCGACCACAGCGCGCCGGAGGCGCTGAACAGGTCGCCCAGGCCGGTGCCGCTGCGCCCCAGCGAGGCCGTGAGGCTGAAGCTGGGGAAATAGGCGGAGCGCTGCACGCCGATCTGCGCGTTGGCGGCGGCGACGGCGCGCTCGGCTGCGGCGATGTCCGGGCGGCGCTCGAGCAGGGTCGAAGGCAGTCCCGCGGGCACCGCGGGCACGCTGGCCACCCAGGTGCCCGCGGGCAGGCTGAACGCGGCGGGCGGCTGGCCCGCCAGCACGGCGATGGCGTGCTCGTAGCCGGCGCGGTTGCGCTGGGCGGTGGCAAGGTCGGCGCGGGCGTTGGCGAGCTGGGTGCGCGCCTGCAGCACGTCCGATTGCGCGGCGACGCCGGCGTCGTAGCGGTTCTGGGCGATGCGCAGGGCGCGCTCGTAGGCCTGCACCGTGTCGCTCAGCAATGCGGCCTCGGCGTCCGCCTCGCGCAGCTGGAAGTAGGCGGCCACGAGCGAGCCCACGGCGGAGAGCCGCGCCGCGGCCAGGTCCGCCTCGCTGGCCTGGGCACTGGCGCGGGCGCTGTCCACGGTGCTGCCCAGGCGCCCCCACACGTCCGGCGCCCAGGTCGCGCCCAGTGCCGCCTGGGCCGTGGTGCCGCTGCGCGCGGAGCCCTCGCCGCCCGCGCGGCTCTCGCTGGCCGACAGGCTCACGCCCGGCAGCAGGCCGGCGCGCTGCTCGCGCACCAGCCCCTGGGCCTGGGCATAGGCGGCCACGGCGGCAGCGATGTTCTGGTTCGATACCTGCACCTGGGCGGCGAGGCGGTTGAGTTCCTCGTCGCCGAACAGCGCCCACCAGTCGCCGCGGTCGGCGGCGTCCGCGGGTGCGGCCGGCTGCCAGAGCGCCCCCGCCTCCTTGAAGGCGGTGGGCATGGGAGTGGCGAGCACCGGGGGCTGGTAGGGCGGCGCCACCGAGCAGGCGGCCAGCCAGGCCGGCAGCAGCGCCGCGGCGCAGGCGCGCAGCATGCGCGGAGCGGACGGCGCGCGGGCCGCCGGACGGGCGGCAATGGCAGGCCGGAGGGCGGGAGGATCGAAGGTCATGGTTGTTGCGCGGGCACGGCCGGGGCCGTGTCGGCGGCGCGGCTGAGGTGTCGTTCGTTGCCGGAGGGGCGGCGGAGCCGGTCGAGCAGCACATAGACCACGGGCGTGGTCAGCAGCGTGAGCAGCTGGCTGGCGATCAGCCCGCCGATGATGGCCACGCCCAGGGGCTGGCGCAGCTCGGAACCCTGTCCGAAGCCGATGGCCAGCGGCAGGGCGCCCAGGGCGGCGGCCAGGGTGGTCATCAGGATCGGGCGGAAGCGCAGCATGCAGGCCTCGCGCACCGCCTGGGTGGCCGACAGGCCCCGCGCGCGCTCGGCCTCCAGCGCGAAGTCGATGATGAGGATGGCGTTCTTCTTCACGATCCCGATCAGCAGGAACACGCCGATGAGCGCGATGATGGTGAACTGCATGTTGAACAGCAACAGCGCGAGCACCGCGCCCACGCCGGCCGAGGGCAGCGTGGTGAGCACGGTGACGGGGTGGATCAGGCTTTCGTAGAGGATGCCCAGCACGATGTAGATCACCACGATGGCCGCCAGGATCAGGAAGAACTGCTGCCCCTGCGTCTGCTGGAAGCTGCGCGCCGTGCCCTCGAAGCTGCCGCGCACGTTGGTGGGCATGGCGATGTCGGCCTCGGCCTGCTCGACGATCTGCCGCGCCTGGCTGAGCGAGGTGTTGCCGTCCAGGTTGAAGGAGATGGTCGTGGCCAGTTCGCCGTCCTGGTGGCTGATGGAGGTGGGCGACGAGCGCTCCACCACCTTGGCGATGGCCGAGAGCGGCACCATGCTTTCCTGGGTGTTGGCGAGCACCTGCCCGGTGGACGCGCCGCGCTGGCCGGGGTTCGCCGGGGAGCCGGTGGCGCCCGACGGATTGGCGGGCACGAAGATGTCCCTGAGCGCCGGCGGGCCGCGGGTGTAGCCGGGTGCCCATTCCATGATGACCGAGTACTGGTTCAGCTCGCTGTAGATGGTGGCCACGGACCGCTGGCCGAAGGCGTTGTAGAGCGCCGCATCGATGGCCGCCGCGCTCACGCCCAGGCGCGCGGCACTGTCGCGGTCCACCTCCACGTAGGTTTCCGAGCCGTTGTCGGCCTGGTCGGTGTCCACGTCGGTCAGCAGCGTCTCCTGCTTCAGGCGCTCGGCCAGTTTGGTCGCCCAGACGCGCATGTCGGCGAGGTTGTCGCTCTTGAGGGTGTACTGGTAGGTGGAGTTGCTGGAGCGCCCGCCCATGCGCAAATCCTGCACGGGCGAGAGGAAGACCTGCAGGCCGGTGAGCGCCGCGAGCTGCGGCCGCAGCCGGCCGACCACGGCCATGCTGGTGTCGCTGCGCTCGGACACGGGCTTGAGGTTCACGAACATGAAGCCGCCGCCCGCGCGCCCTCCTCCCGAGAACCCCACCACGGTGTCCACGGCCGGGTCGTTGCGGATGATGTCCACGGCCTGGCGCAGCTTGCCCGCCAGCGCCCCGGACGAGATGCTCTGGTCCGCGCGCAGGCCGGCCACGAGCTGGCCGTTGTCCTGCTGCGGGAAGAAGCCCTTGGGGATATGGCTGAACAGGTACACGTTGAGACCGATCACCGCGAGCAGGATCGCGATGACCAGCGCCTTGCTCGCCAGCGCCCAGTCCAGCGCGTGGCCGTAGCCGCGCAGCACCGCATCCTGCGCGGCGACGGTCCAGCGCGCGAAGCGGCCCGGCGACCGGGGCGGCGCGCCAGCATGGCCGTCCGCGCCCTCCGAGCGCAGCAGCCAGGCGCACATCATCGGCGTGGTGGTGAGGGAGATCACCAGCGAGATCGCCACCGCCACCGAGAGCGTGACAGCGAACTCGCGGAACAGCCGGCCCACCTGCCCGTCCATGAAGAGCAGCGGGATGAACACCGCCACCAGCGACAGGCTGATCGACAGCACGGTGAAGCCGACCTCGCGCGCGCCCTGCAGGGCCGCCTCCATGCGGTCCATGCCGGCCTCGATGTGGCGGCTGGTGTTCTCCAGCACCACGATGGCGTCGTCCACCACGAAGCCGGTGGCCACCGTGAGGGCCATCAGGCTGAGGTTGTTCAGGCTGAAGCCCAGCAGGTACATGATGCCGAAGGTGCCCAGCAGCGAGACCACGGTGGCCACCGCCGGGATGACCGTGGCGCGGGCCCTGCGCAGGAACAGCCCCACCACCAGCACCACCAGCGCGATGGAGACCATCAGCGTGACCTCGATCTCGCGCAGCGAGGCTCGGATGGAGTTGGTGCTGTCCGAGGCCACGGCGATGCGGATGTCCTGCGGCAGCTGCGCCTGCAGCGAAGGCAGGAGCGCACGCACGCCGTCCACCGTCTCGATGATGTTGGCGCCCGGCTGGCGCGTGATGAGCACGACGATGGCCGGCTCGCCGTTGAAGAGGCCGAGCGTGCGGGTGTTCTCGACGCCGTCGATCACCTGCGCCACGTCGCCAAGCCGCACCGGCGCGCCGTCGCGCCAGGCGATGACGAGGTCCGCGTAGTCGGCGGCGCGCCGCGACGGCGACGGGGTGTAGATCTGCATGCGCCGGCCATCGCTCTCGATGGCGCCCTTGGGCCGGTTGGCGTTGGCCGCCTGGATGGCGGCGCGCACATCCTCCGAGCCGATGCCGTAGCGGTTCAGCGCGAACGGCAGCAGCTCCACGCGCACGGCGGGCAGCGAGCCGCCGCCGATCTCCACGTCCCCCACGCCCTCCACCTGCGAGATGCGCTGGCTGACCACGTTGGAGACGGCGTCGTAGATCTCGCCCGGCGTGCGCGACCTGGAGGTGAGCGCGAGGATGATGACCGGCGAATCGGCCGGGTTGATCTTGCGGTAGGTGGGATTGCTGCGCAGGGTGGCGGGCAGGTCCGCCCGCGAGGCGTTGATGGCAGCCTGCACCTCGCGCGCGGCGCTGTCGATCTTGCGGTTCAGGTCGAACTGCAGGCTGATGCGCGCCGAACCGTTCGAGCTGGAGGACGTCATCTCGTTCACGCCCGCGATCACGCCCAGGCGCCGCTCCAGCGGCGTCGCCACGCTGGTGGCCATGGTCTCGGGGCTGGCGCCGGACAGGCTGGCCGAGACGGAAATCGCCGGATAGTCCACCTGCGGCAGCGGCGCCACCGGCAGCAGGAAGAAGGCCGCGATGCCCGCGAGCGCCATGCCGATGGTGAGCAGCACCGTGGCGACGGGCCGCTCGACGAAGGGACGCGAGAGGTTCACGGCCGGCCCTCCCCGGCGGGTGCGGCCGGCGGCGCCAGGACGGCGGGCACCTCGGGCGCCGCGGCCGTGCCCCGGCCCGTCCAGCGCCGGCCCAGCCGGTCGAACGCGAGGTAGATCACCGGCGTGGTGAACAGCGTGAGCAGCTGGCTCAGCACCAGGCCGCCGAAGATCGCCAGGCCCAGCGGCCTGCGCAGCTCGGCGCCCTCGCCCCAGCCCAGCATCAGCGGCAGCGCGGCGAACAGGGCGGCCAGGGTGGTCATCAGGATGGGGCGGAAGCGCAGCAGCGCGGCCTGGTGGATGGCCTCCTGCGGCGGCAGCCCCTGGCCGCGCTCGGCGTCGATGGCGAAGTCGATCATCATGATCGCGTTCTTCTTGACGATGCCGATCAACAGGATGATGCCGATGATGCCGATCACCCCGAGTTCATTGCCCGTGAGCATGAGCGCGAGCAGCGCGCCCACCCCGGCCGAAGGCAGCGTCGAGAGGATGGTGAGCGGGTGCACGTAGCTCTCGTAGAGCACGCCCAGCACGATGTAGACGCAGACCATCGCGGCCAGGATCAGCCAGAGCTGGCTGGTGAGCGACTTTTCGTAGGCCCCGGCCGCGCCCTGGAACTGCATCGACAGGCTCGCGGGCATGCCGATCTCCTTCGCCACGGCGCGGATCGCATCGACCGACTCGCCCAGCGAGGCGCCTTCGGCCCTGTCGAAGCCCAGCGTGGCCGCCGGGTACTGCGCCACGCGCGTGATCTGCAGGGGCGCAGGCTGCTCGCGGATGGTCGCCACGGCCGACAGCGGCGTGGGAGCCCCGCCGCCCGTGCGCAGCTGCAGCGTGCCCAGCGCCTCGGGGCTGGACAGCCCCTCCTTCTGCGCCTCCAGGATCACGCGGTACTGGTTGGTCTCGGTGAAGATGGTGGAGACGATGCGCTGGCCGAAGGCGCTGTAGAGGGTGTCGTCCACCGAACTGGCGGTGACCGAGAGGCGCGCGGCCGTGGCCCGGTCGATGTCCACGAAGGCCGAGAGGCCCTGCGCGCCCGCGTCGGTGGTGGCGTTGCGCACCTGCGGCACCGTACGGAGTCGCTCCACCAGCTTGTTCGTCCAGGCGTTCACCTCGGCGGAATCGACGCCGCCGATGGTGGCGCGGTATTCCGTGGGCCCGGTTTCCGCGTCGATGGTCAGGTCCTGCGTGGGCTGCAGGTACAGCGTGACGCCGGCCACGGCGTTCACCCGCTCGCGCAGCCTCCGCATGACCACCTCCTGGCTGTCGCGCCCGGCCTTGAGGTTGATGAGCAGGCTGCCCGTGTTGAGCATGGCGTTGTTGGCACCGTCCACCCCCACGAAGGAGCTGAGCGAGGCCACGTCGGGGTCCTGCAGGATGGCGCGCACGGCCTCCTGCTGCAGTCCGCTCATGCGCTCGAACGAAACGTCCTGCGCCGCCACCAGGCGGCCCTGCAGCTGGCCCGTGTCCTGCGTGGGAAACAGCCCCTTGGGAATGAAGACGTACAGCACCACGGTGAGCGCGAGCGTCAGCAGCGCCACGACGAGCGTCGCGCCCTGGCGGAGCAGCACCCACTGCAGCCAGACGTCGTAGCGCGCGATGACGCGGTCGAAGCCCCGCTGGATGGCGCCGCCCAGCCCGCGCGGCGGGGTGTCGGGCACGGCGCGCAGCCAGCGCGCGGACATCATCGGCACCAGGGTGAGCGAGACCACCGCCGAGATCAGGATGGTGAGCGCCAGCGTCACCGCGAACTCGCGGAACAGGCGGCCCACCACGTCACTCATGAACAGCAGCGGGATCAGCACCGCGATCAGCGACACGGTGAGCGAGATGATGGTGAAGCCGATCTGCGTGGCGCCCTTGAGGGCCGCCTGGAACGGCGGCTCGCCCTCTTCGATGTACCGGGCGATGTTCTCGATCATCACGATGGCGTCGTCCACCACGAAGCCGGTGGCGATGGTGAGCGCCATCAGGCTCAGGTTGTTCAGGCTGTAGCCCAGCAGATACATCACGCCGCAGGTGCCGATGAGCGAGATCGGCACGGCCAGGCTGGCGATCACCGTGGCGCGCAGGCTGTGCAGGAAGAAGAAGATCACCAGCACCACCATCAGCACGGCGAGCACCAGTTCCATCTCGACGTGGTGGACCGAGGCGCGGATGCCCGTGGTGCGGTCCGAGAGCACCTGCACGTCCAGGCCTGCGGGCAGCCCGGCCTGCAGCTCGGGCAGCTGGCGCTGGATGCTGTCCACGGTGGAGATCACGTTGGCGCCCGGCTGGCGTTGCACGTTCAGGATGATCGCAGGCGTCAATGTGGCCCCCACGCTCCCGGCTTCGCCTGGTTCGCTGCCCCCCGGGGGGGCGCTCGCCGCCTTGGGGCGGCCCGGCGGCGGCTCGGTGGCCCCCACGCTCCCGGCTTCGCCTGGTTCGCTGCCCCCCGAGGGGGCCTCCGCTTGCTTGGGGTGGCCCGGCGCGGCGCGAACGCCGGCCCAGGCGCCCAGTCGGTCGTTCTCGGCCCCGTTCACCACGCGGGCGACATCGACCATGCGGACCGGGGCGCCGTTCTTCCAGGACACGACGAGCCGCTTGTAGTCGTCCACTGTGAGGAGCTGGTCGTTGGCGTTGATGGTGTAGGCGCGCTGCGGCCCGTCGAAGCTGCCCTTGGCGCTGTTGGCGTTGGCCGCAGAGATGGCGCTGCGCAGCGTGTCCAGCCCGATCCCGTAGGAGGCCAGCGCCTTGGTGTCGGCCTGGATGCGCACGGCGGGCCGCTGCCCGCCGGCCAGGGTCACCAGGCCCACGCCCTGCACCTGGCTGATCTTCTGCGCCAGCCGCGTGTTCACGAGGTTCTGCACCTCGGTGAGCGGCATCGTGTCGGAGCTGATCGCCAGGGTGAGCACCGGCGCGTCGGCCGGGTTCACCTTGGCATAGACCGGCGGCGCGGGCAGGTCGGTGGGCAGCAGCGAGGAGCCGGCATTGATGGCCGCCTGCACTTCCTGCTCGGCGACGTCGATGGCCAAGCCCAGGTCGAACTGCAGCGTGACGATGGACACGCCCGCGGCGCTGGTGGAGGCCATGCGGGCGAGGCCCGGCATCTGCCCGAACTGCCGCTCCAGCGGCGCGGTGACGTTGCGGCTCATGACCTCGGGGCTGGCGCCGGGATAGAGCGTCTGCACCTGGATGGTCGGGTAATCCACCTGCGGCAGGGCCGACAGGGGCAGGAAGCGGAACCCCACCAGCCCTGCCAGCACGATGGCCAGCATGAGGAGCGCGGTGGCGACGGGCCGCTCGATGAAGGGACGCGACGGACTCATGGGCGGGAACGCGCGCGGGGATCAGGAACGGCTGGCCGGCACCGATGCCGCCGCGGCGGCCGGAGCGGATGCGGCCGGAGCCGGCTCCCCGGCATCCGGGCGGTGCCGGTGGCGGCGCGGTGCGCCATCGGGGCCGTCGGCACCGCCGCGCTCCGCACCCGCCGGCCAGGACGCGCCGGAGGCCCGCCCGCGCCGCCCCGGCGCGCCCTGGGCCGCTCCCGGCCCGCCGGGCTCCTGCAGTTGCACGCGCGCGCCGTCGCGCAGGCGGTCGCCGCCTTCGGTCACCACGCGCTCACCGGCCTTCAGGCCTTCCGCGATCGCCGCCCACTCCACGGTGGACTGGCCACGCCGCACCTTGCGCAGCGTCACCGTGTGGTCGTCGTTGATCACGTACACGAAGTCGCCGTTGGCCCCGGTCCGCACCGCGGTCACGGGCACCACCAGGGCCTCGACCTCGCGCAGCTCCAGCCGCACGTTCACGAACTGGTTGGGGAAGAGCCGGCCGTCGGCATTGGCGAAGCGTGCCTTGGCCTTCACGGTGCCGGTGGCGGTGTCCACAAGGTTGTCCAGCGTGGAGAACCGCCCCTGGGCGAGGTCCGTGGTGCGGGTGCGGTCCCTGGCCACCACCGGCAGCCCTGCGGCGCCGGCCTCGGCGGCGGCGGTCTGCACGTCGGCCACGCGGTCCTGCGTGACGGTGAACTCCACGTCGATGGGCGCCGTCTGCGTGATCGTGGCGATCCCCGATGTATCTCCCGTGGTCACGTAATTGCCCGCATCCACCGCGCGCAGGCCGATGCGGCCCGCGGCTGGCGCCGCCACGCGCGTGTAGCCGAGGTTGAGCCGGGCGGTGCGCTCCTGCGCGCGGTCCGTCATCACGGTGCCTTCCAGCTGCTTGACCAGCGCGGCCTGCGTGTCCACGTCCTGCCGGGCGATGGAGTCCTGCGACAGCAGGGTGCGGTAGCGCTCGAGGGTGATGCGCGCGTTCTCCAGTTGCGCCTCGTCGCGCCGCAGCGTGCCCTCGGCCTGCATCAGCGCCTGCTCGTAGGGGCGCGGATCGATCTGCGCGAGCACCTGGCCCTTGCGCACCACCTGCCCTTCGGTGAACAACACCTCGGTGAGCACGCCCGCCACCTGGGGCCGGAGCGTCACGGTGGCGACCGGCGTCACGGTGCCCAGGGCCTCGATGGCCACCGGCAGGCGCATCAGGCGGGCCGTCGCTTCGCCCACGGTGACCAGCGCGCGGCCGCCGCCGGGCGCGGCGCCGGCGGGGCGGGCCGGCCCTCCCGGCCCGCCCGGTCCGCCCGCGGCGGGAAAGCCCGGGCCGGCCACCGGCGCCTTGGAGCGCTGCACCAGCCACCAGGCGCCCGCGCACAGCAGGGCCACTGCCAGCACCGCCACCGTGGCGCCGAGCCATCGGGCACGCCGGCCGGGCGGCCGCGGGCCTCGTTCAGGACCGGGCACGGTGGCGGCGGGCGGGGCGGCGTGGGGGTCGTTGGGGCTCATGGGCATCGGATACGGTGGCGACAGCGAAAAAGGCGGATGGCCATGAGGCCACGCCTGCAGGTTCCCGGAGGACCGCGCCCCGATCGTAGAAGCTCAACGTGGCGTTTTGCCCGCTGCCATGCGAAGAAACGTAAATCCCCTACAACCACCGGGGTCCCGGCCATGCCGGCGGCGGCGGCCCGCGGCCCCGGAGCCGCGTTTCACGCCGCTCCGCCGGCAGTCCGTCGCGCCGCGCTGTACCGCCGGCCGGGGGCGGGCCACAGTGGACTCCTTCCCGCCGTCCGTCCAGGAGCCACGACATGCATTCCACCCACCGCCCTGCAGCCGCCGACGCCCCTCTCACAGTCGATGCCGCCGATGCCGCCGATGCCGCCGAACGGCTTGCCCGCCGGCGTGCGGATGCCAAGCTGGGCTGGCTGGTCCACGCGACCACCTATGCCTGCGTGAACCTGGGCCTGGCCGCACTGTCGGTGTCCCAGGGCCGCCATTGGGCGGTGTTCCCCGTGTTCGGCTGGGGCCTGGGCCTGCTGGCGCACGGCCTGGCGGTGGCGCTGCCGGGACGCGCGGGCATCTATGGATATCTGCTGGCGCGCGAGCGCGCGGCGCTGCGCCGCCAGCCCTGAACCGCACCGGCCGGAGCGCACAATCGGGCCCGGGCCGGCCACCGCACAGGCCATCCCCGCCACCATGACGCATTTCCATTCGCGCCAGTTCCTTCTCCACGGCCTGATCGTCGCAGGCGTCTGCACGGCCATCGCCGCCATCCAGGTGGCCTATGGCCGCGGCCCGTGGCATGCGCAACTGGTGTATTCGATGTCCATCGGCATGGTCAGCTGGCTGATGGTGGAGGTCGGGCGCCTCTGGCTGACCCGCGACGACACCATTCCCTGGCCCCTGGGCTGGCGGGGATGGATGCTGGTGGCCGTGAGCGGCACCATCGGTTTCCACGCCGGCTCGGCCATCGGGGATGCCTACTGCCGCGCATTGCAATTGCCATCCCATGCGCCACCGCCCGGCGACCCGGGGTCGGCCGTCCTCACCACGGTGCTCGCCTGCGTCGCGGTATCGCTCTTTTTCTATGCCCAGGGCAAGTCCCGGTATCTGGAGGGCCGTATCGCGCAGGCCCAGCGCGACACGGCGGAGGCCCGGCTCAAGCTGCTTCAGACCCAGCTCGAGCCGCACATGATGTTCAACACCCTGGCGAACCTGCGGGCCCTGATCGGCGCCGACCCCCCGCAGGCACAGGCCATGCTGGACCACTTCATCGCCTACCTGCGCGCCACCCTGGGCGCCTCGCGCGCGGCGGCCCACCCGCTTGCGGACGAGTTCGCCCTGCTGCGCGACTACCTGGAGCTCATGGCCGTGCGCATGGGTCCGCGCCTGTCCTATGCGCTGGACCTGCCGGAATCGCTGGAGGCGGTGTCCGTCCCGCCCCTGCTGCTTCAGCCTCTGGTGGAAAACGCGATCCGCCATGGCCTGGAGCCGCAGGTCGAGGGCGGCCGCATCGAAGTCACCGCGCGCCTCGCCCCCGGCCCGGCCCCGCGCCTGGAGCTGAGCGTCCTAGACACCGGCGCCGGCCTCCGGCCGGACCGCGCCGGGCCCGGTGCCGCCCCGGGCGCCGGCAGCCGATTCGGGCTCGCCCAGGTGCGCGAGCGGCTTGTCACGCTAGAAGGCCCGCGGGCCACGCTGGACCTGGTGCCCGGAGACGGCGGCCGGGGCGCGAGGGCCTGCATCTTCCTGCCACTGGGCTTGCCCGCGGCCCCGGCCGGCGCTGCTGCCGGCACCGATCCTGAAAACGCTTCCATGCCATGCAAGCCCCCCGCGCCCTGATCGCCGAAGACGAACCCCTGCTGGCCGCGGCCCTGCGCCAGGAACTCGCGCGGGCCTGGCCTGAGCTGCAGATCGCCGCCACCGTGGGCGACGGCGACAGCGCCGTGCACCAGGCCCTGGCACTGCGTCCCGACGTGCTGTGGTTCGATATCCGCATGCCCGGCCGCAGCGGCCTGGACGCCGCGCTGGAGATCGCAGGCGCCTGGCCGCTGGAGGAGGCGCCGTTTCCCGCCCTGGTCTTCGTCACCGCCTACGACCAGTACGCCGTGCAGGCCTTCGAGGCGCAGGCGCTCGACTACCTGCTCAAGCCCGTGCAGGCGCCGCGGCTGCTCAAGACCGTGCGGAAGATCCAGGCGATGCTGGCGGCCCGCGCCGGCCGGCCGGACGGCGGCGCGGGTCCGGAAGCGAGCGCGCCGCTTCGCGACGAAACCGGGCTCGAGGCCCTGGTGGAACGCCTGCGCGGCCTGCTCACGGCCCCAGCCGTCCCCGCTGCAGCACCATCGCAGCCGGACGCCGCGCCATTGACCGTCATCCAGGCCGGCAGCGGCCCGCGGATCCACTTCGTCCCCGTGGCGGACGTGCTGGTGTTCGAAGCGGCGGACAAATACGTGCGCGTGCTCACCGCCCGGCAGGAATACCTGATCCGCACCCCGCTCAAGGAACTGGCGGCGCAACTCGAGCCCGACGTGTTCTGGCAGATCCACCGCGGCACGCTGGTGCGCGCGTCGGGCATCGAATCGGTGGAGCGCGACGAGGCGGGGCGCCTGCATCTGCACCTGCGCGAACGGCCCGGGCGCCTGCCCGTGAGCCGCCTGCACGCCCACCGTTTCAAGGCGATGTGAGGCCGGGCACCCCGCGCGGGCGGTGCCGGTGCCCGGGGCCGTTCAGCGGTTGGCCGCCAGCAGCAGCCCGCCTGCCCCCATGAAGAATCCGCCCGTCGCCTTGTTGAGCCTGACCACGCCGCGTTGCGAGCGGATCACCCGCCGGATCTGCCGGCCGCAGCTGGCATACACGGCCGTGGAGACGAACTCCGCCAGCAGGTACACCGAGCCCAGCACCACGAACTGACGGGCGGCGGGCTGCGCCGGATCGATGAACTGCGGAAAGACTGCCGCGAACAGGATGATGGCCTTCGGGTTGGTGATGCCCAGCAGGAATTCCTGGGTGGCCAGCGCGCGCCAGGTGGGCACGGCGGCAGGGTGTGCGGGCGCGGCGGCCGCGTCGCCGCCCTCCACCAAATCCAGCCCGCCGAACTCCCGGCTGTTCCAGGCCCGCCACCCCAGCCAGAAAAGGTAGGCCGCGCCCACCCACTTCACGGTGGTGAAGGCGGCTTCGGAAGCCAGCAGCATGGCCCCCAGGCCCACGGCGGAGATGGTCAGGAAGATCGCGAACGCCGCCGCCCTCCCGATGGTGGCGAACATCGCCGCCCCCACCCCGGCGCGGATGCCGTTGTTCAGGCCGCAGAAATTGTTGGGGCCGGGCGTGAGCGCGATCGCCACGGCCACGGGAGCGAACAGGAGAGCGTCCATGGGAGGTCCTGGAAAAGCCTTCGGGAATGGCGCTCCGCGGAGGGCGTGGTGCCGGCCCGCACAGCGCCATGACGTCATGGGATCTTACGACCTTCACGCCGGTGCTGCCCAGTGCACTGGGCACTTGCGCAATGCCCTTTGGGCTGCCGCCCGCGGGCCCTTCACGGACGGACGGCGGCGTCGTTCCCTGCAATGAATGCGCCTGCGGACTGCAACGGAAGACCGTGCGACGGGTTGCCCGCTCGGGCATCCGGGCTCCGCCACGCTACAGCGGCCGACGCTGCCGGCTCCCCGCCCGATGCCCGGGAGCGACCGCGCGCGAAGCTCCAGCCCAGCAGCAGGGCCAGCACGGCGATTGCCGTACCCATCGCCGCCAGTACCAGCGTGACGCGCGCGGCGGAACGGGCTGCGTCTTGCGCCAGCGCGTCCGCGAACTGCTGCTGCAAGGCGCGGGATTCGTCCACCGACTGGAACATCAGGCTCTGCCGCGGGCGCAACTCGCCCAGCAGCAAGGCACCTGCGGCGGCCCGCTCACCCCGTTCTGCGAGGTCCACCGCCCGTTCCAGGGCCATGTTGTATTCGGCGCGGTTTTGCCAAAGGGCGTCCATCGACTTCCTGGCTTCCGGCCGGGTCACGGACATGTCCAGGGCCTGCAGGAGTTTCTCGTCGGCCTCGCGCAGTTCGGCGAGCTTGCGCTTTTCCTCCCGCTGGACGGCGGTGTTGCCGGATATCACGATGTTGCGCGCATACCGGGCGATGGCGTTCTGGTTGTCTTTCAGTTCGGTGAACTGCGCCACTTTGACCATCCGGTCCGCGGTGACCTCCTGCAGGCTCGCGGACAGCGAGCGCAGGGCCACAGCGCCCAGGAGCGCTATCGCGATGCCGATCAGAGCCACAAGGCCAAGGCCTACTGCCAGGCGGGCGGGAATTTTCGGGGACGACATGGGCTTGCCTTCCATGGATTCGTGCGGCCCGGGCCGCACGCAATAGATGAGCCCCATTAATTTAATCACATTGAAATCATTTTTGACAAATATTGTGGTACTTTCCATTTTCAAACACAGTCCCACCTTGCCATTCAATCGCCCAGTTCGACCACCTGGTTCCAGGGAACACCACCCAGCGTGTCGTAATGCGCGACCACCACCCCCTGCGCCCGCCGCGCATCGGCCGCCGGGAGGTCCGACAGCAGCTTGCGCAGGTAGTCCACGGACGGCCGGTCCAGTCCCGCGACCGGCTCGTCCACCAGCACGAGCGCCGCGCCGCTGGTGAAACCGGCTGCCAGCAGCACCTTGCGGCGCGTGCCGGTGGACAGCTGCTCCATGCGCTTGCCGGCATGCCCGGCCAGGCCGAACCCCTCGATGTGCAGCCCCAGCGCCTGCGCGCTCCAGTCCGGCCAGCGCCGTGCCTGCCTGGCCCACCAGTCCACCGGTGTCTCTTGTTCGCCGGGCGGTTCCGGCCCATCGCCCCGGGGATCGGCCCAGAAAATACTGCCGCCGCCTGCCGCCAAGCGCCCCGCCTGCGGACGCAGCGCGCCCGCGATGATCCGCAGCAGGGTGGTCTTGCCGCGGCCGTCGCCGCCCCGCAGCAGCGTGGCGCCCGGCCCGATGCGCAGGTCCATGCCTTCGAAGAGCGGCCCGGCAGCGCCCGGCGGTGTATGGCGCAGGCCCAGGCCTTCCCACAGGACGGGTGTGGCGGACGGGTCGGCGGCGCGGGTCGGGTCGGACGGAGTGGCGGTCATGGGCAAGACAGATGCGGCACAGGGAAGCGGTCGGCCTACATTCTGTGGCAATCTGCAGGATGCACTCGCCGACAATCGGCGCCGGGCACTGCCTGCCCCGGCAGATCGTGCCCGCCATGCATCCTTCCATTGTCCAGCCCATCCATGTCCGGCCCATGATCCTGCGTTACCTCGATTTCGACTACAGCGAAGACGGCGAAGGCGGCGGCACCTGGGACGCGATGGCCAGCGTGACCGGGCAGCATGTGGAAGCGCTGCACGCGGAAATCGCCGCCGTGCTGCACTGGGCCCATGAACGGTTCGGCAGCCAGCGCGGCCCCATCGAAGAGGACGGGGAATGGGATTACGACCTGCAGGCCGTGGAGGAAACCTCCACCGGGCAGTCCCTGCGCTACGACGGGGCACGGCGCCGCGTGGTGGCCGAGCCGGGCGCCACGGGTGCGCCGCGGCACACCGTCACCCTCTCGCTCTGCGGCACGCAGGCCTTCTGCGAGACGTTCCGCGCGCATTTCGGGCTGGAGTAGCTCTTTCTTCCTTGCACCAGGCCGGCGCTTCCGCCACCTGCCGGCTATACGGCGTCCACCACTGCCAGGACGACGGCCGACTCGTCCACCGACATCACCACGCGCCGGCCCGCGCGCAGGCCGGCCCCGGGCTCCGCAAAACCCACCATGCGGACGCCGGCATCGAGTTCGGCGGATACCTCATCCCCCTGCGCACCGCCGCGCGACAGGCGCGCCACCCGGCCTGACCACGCGTTGGAAGACCCTTCTCCAGGGACGCACCGGGCAGCGGCGCGAACGGGCTGCGCGGGCCCCACGCGCACGGCCGTGGCCTTGCACAGCGCCAGCACCGCGGTGCCGGGCTGCAGGCCGAGCAGCTCGGCACTCTCTCGGGTGACGCGCGCGAACAGCCGCAAGTCACCCTCAGGCGCCCTCGCGCCCTGCCCCGCTGCGGATGCGCCCTGCAGCCACACCCGCACCACGGGGCCCATCGGCTCCAGCGCCTGCACCACGCAGGGCCACTGGTTGCGCATGCTGGTGCGCAGCGCCAGCCCCGCGGCCGGACGCACGGCGCGGGCCTGGCCGGCGTGCCCCCCCGAGGGTGACGCCTGCGCCCCGAACGCACCGGCGTTGTCCAATACCCCGGCACGCGCCTGCGCCAGCGCATCCGCCGTGCGCAGCAGGGCATGCCCGGCCTCGGTCAGCCGCGCGCCACCGCCGCCGGCGCCGCCCACCGCACGCTCCACCAGGGGCACGCCGGCCAGGTTGGTGAGGGTGTCCACCGCCTGCCAGGCTGCCTTGTAGCTCACGCCCACCACGCGGGCCGCCTGCGAAATCGAGCCGCCGGCACCGATCTCGCGCAGCACCGCCACCCGCCGGTCCGCCGGTCCATGGGCCAGCGCATCGGACAGGGCCGCCGGCGCGAGGGGAGCATTGCGGGAGAGACTGGGAGGAGGGGCGGCGCGGGACGGCATGGGCCGATGATGCCGCAGCGGACATGCTTACATGCCGACACACAAACCCTCCCATTGGATGATGCCCACAGAGCCGGATCATGCATAGCATCCCCGACCTTCGGAGGCAGCCCTGCGGCCACCATCCAGGAAAGAAGACATTCATATATGAGCGGCAAACCCGCGGCCCGGCAGGGCGACATGACGCAAAAGGGAGGCCCGATCGTCCAGGGCTCGGCGACGGTGCTGATCGGCTCGGCGGGCGGCGTGGCCTGCTCGGTGTGTCCCGGGGGCATGGCGGTGGGCAACCCGGTGAACCCCTCGCTGGGCGCGAAGGTGCTGACGGGTGCGGATGAGCTGGACTTCGCGCTGCCGGGGCCGCTGCCGCTGGCGTGGCAGCGGGTGTACAGCAGTTACGTGAATGCGAAGCATGGTGCGGCATGCGGGTTGCTGGGGTATGGGTGGAAGCTGCCGCTGGAGTTGCGGTTGCGGCTGCAATCGGAGCGGGTGGTGCTCTTCGATGCGTCGGGGCGGGCGATCACCTTTGAAGAGGCGCTGCTGCCGGGGCAGGCGCTCTATAGCAGCAGCGAAGACCTGTGGCTGTTGCGGGGCGGGGACATGGCTGGCTCCCCGGCCCCATCCTCCACCCCGGCCGAACTGCTGCCCTGGGCACAGCAACCGCGCTGGTCGCACGTACCGGCAGTGCTGCGTGCGGACCCGGGCTGCGTGATCGCCGTGCCGGGCGCGGGCGGTGCAGGCGCTCCGGCCTGGGTGTTCCTGCCGGCGGGCGTATCGAGCGACGGAACAGCCTCGGGCCATGTCCTGCATGCGGTGATCGACCGCTTCGGCCGCAGCCAGCGCTACCAGTGGGGCGAGGAAGGCGAGCAGCAGGGCCGCGTGCAAGGCATCACCGATGGCAGCGGGCGCCGCTACGCGCTGCGCTACGAGCGCATCGCGCAGGATGCCGGAACAGCAGAGACAAGTGCCCATCCCCTGCTGCAACCCGACGACGGTGTGCGGCTGGTGGGCGTGGACTGCACGTTCAACCCGCTCGACCCTGCAGTGGTACCCGGCACCGCCCCGCGCCCCCAGCCGCTCGTGGGCTACCGTTACGACGGCGCAGGCAACCTGGCCGAGGTACTGGGCGCAGACGGCACGGTATTGCGCCGCTTCGGCTACGACACGCTGCACCGCATGACGGAACACCAGGTGCGCCAGGGTCCGAAGCACCGGTACGTCTATGAAGACCAGACGGCGCAGGGCCGCCGCCAGGGATTGGCGGCCCGCCCGGGTGCCCGCGTGGCCGAGCAGCACAACGAAGAGGGGCTGTCGTACTTCTTCGAGTACAGCCAGGCGCCCTCGGAGGCTGCGCCATCCGCGCAATCCGCACACACCACGCAGGCAGCCCACGGCTCGGAGGAGAGCCAGAATGGCGCTACTCCGGCCGTCGCGTCTGTACCCAGCAACAGCCAAAGCAGCACGGTGGTGCGCGACAGCCTGGGCCGCACGACCGCCTACCACTTCGAAGGCGAAGGTGGCCTCAAGCGCCTGGTGCGTCTCGTGGCCCCGGACGGGGCCGAGCAAGGATTCCGATACGACAGCGCCGGCCGGCGGCTCTCGGCCACCGATGCGCTGGGCCGCACCACGTGGTGGCGCTACGACGGCGCAGGCCGGCTGCTGGGTGTGCAGGGCCCGGACGGACGGAGCACCCAGCAGCACTGGGGCCCGGCGGGCAGCGCGCAGGACGGGCTGCTGCTGGCCAGCCAGGACGCTGCAGGGCTGCGCACGGAGTTCCGCTACGACACCTGGGGGCGGCTCGTGGAGGTGGCGATGGCGCCAGCCGGGGGCGGGAACGGAGCGACCGATACCCAGGCCCTCACGACTCGCTTCGAATACGAACAGCCCCAGGAACAGGCCGCCACCGGTACCACCGCCGGCACCGCAGCCTTCCCACCCCACGCTCTCGCCTGGTGCGACCAGCCCGTGGCGATGATCGACGCCCAGGGTGGGCGCAGCCTCTACGCCTACAACGCCTGTGGCCAGCTCGCGCGGCACACGGACTGCTCCGGCCGCAGCCAGTCCTGGCGCCACGGCGCCTGGGGCGAGGTGGTGGAGGCAATGGATGCGCTGGGCCAGCGCACCCAGCTGCATCACGTGCTGGAACATGGCGCGCTGCGGCTGGTGGGCGTGCAGCAGCCGGGCAACACGGCGGTGCGCTACCGCTGGTCGGCCGCCGGCACGCTGGAGGCGACCACCTACGGC
>NZ_FNJL01000048.1 GCF_900104515.1 Paracidovorax cattleyae | reverse complement strand
TGGATGCGCTGGGCGCCCACTACTACGCACCCACCGTGCTCACGGGCGCGGATGCCAGCATGGCCTGCGCCTGCGAGGAAACCTTCGGCCCGGTGGCGCCTCTCACGGTCTTCGACAGCGAGCAGGAAGTGATCGCCGCCGCCAACGACACCCCCTTCGGCCTGGCCGCATATTTCTACAGCAACGACGTGCGCCGCATCTGGCGTGTGGCCGATGCGCTGGAGACGGGCATCGTGGGTATCAACGAAGGCGCGCTGGCGGCCGAGTCCGCACCCTTCGGCGGCGTGAAGGAGTCCGGCTACGGCCGCGAGGGCTCCACCCACGGGCTGGACGACTACCTGCACACCAAGTACCTCTGCCAGGGTGGGCTCGGCTGATGCCCAACCGCCCTCCGCACTCGACCGGAAACACACCGATGCCAGCACACAACCCCTTCAAAGCCGCCCTGGCCGCCTGCCGTCCGCAGATCGGCCTGTGGCTCTCCATGGCCGATCCGTACCTGGCCGAGGCAGCCGCCACCACGGGCTACGACTGGCTGCTGATCGACGGCGAGCATGCGCCGAACGACCTGCGCAGCACCCTCGGCGCCCTGCAGGCCGTCGCGCCCTACCCGTCGCAGCCCGTGGTGCGCATTGCCGAAGGCAGCACCGCACTCATCAAGCAGGTGCTGGACATCGGCGCGCGCACGCTGCTGGTGCCCATGGTTGACACGCCCGGGCAGGCCTGCGCCATTGCCGCCGCCATGCAGTACCCGCCGCACGGCATCCGGGGCGTGGGCAGCGCCGTCGGCCGCGTTTCGCAATGGAGCGGCCGCGCGGACTACCTGGCCATCGCCGACGACGAGGTCTGCCTGCTGGTCCAGGCCGAAACCGTCACCGCCCTGCGCAACCTGCCCGCGATATGCGCAGTGGACGGCGTGCACGGCGTTTTCATCGGCCCGGCCGACCTGGCGGCCTCCATGGGCCATCGCGGCAACCCTGGCCACCCCGACGTACAGACCGCCATCGAAGGCGCCATGCGGACCATCATCGCCAGCGGCAAGGCCGCCGGCACGCTCACCTCCGACCCGGTACTGGCGCAACGCTACCTGGACCTGGGCTGCACCTTCGTCGCGGTGGGGGTGGACGTGCTGGTGTTCGCCAATGCCGCGCGCGCGCTGCGACGGCGATTCGGCGAGACCTCCACCGATCCCGCCGGCACACCCCCCCCGGGCGCCAGCGCGTCCTACTGACGCGGTCGAGGCCCTGGAGCGCCAGGTCGCCGTGAAACCATCGGTACTGCGATGCGTGCGGGGTTACAAGGATGTTGCGCAACACCAACAAACCATGGCCTTCGCGCAGCTTAAACTGCGCTCGCAACAATTTGCCACACACCGGAGAACGAGATGAAAAAGAGTTTGTTAGGGATTGTCGCCGCCTTGGCCACCAGCGTGTCGTTCGGCGCCACGGTCAATGTCAACAGCACTGGAAACTACGCCACCCTGGAAAACTACACCAACTGCACCACCACGCCAGCCAGCCTGTGCGCTAACTTTCTCACCACGCAGAATGTGACCGGTACGTTCACCACGGCCGGCGCGTTGCCGGCGAACGCCACCAACTTGGAAATCGGATCCACCGTCACGTCCTATAGCTTCTCCAGCGGGTTGGACACCATCGCGTCCACGGACACCAACGCCCGTCTCAACACCCTGCGCATCTCCACGGACGCTTCGGGCAACATCACCAGCGTGAACTTGATGAATGCCGTACTGTGGCAGACCGGCGCCGCGCCGCACAGCACGGCCGACCGCTTCGCCGCTATCGTCATTTTCGGCGCGACCGGGACGTCGACGCACAATTCGGGTTGCCAAACCCTGGGTACCGGCAACAGTGGCGTGACAGACACCTGCCTCGTCTCCACCGTTACCGACACGTCCCGCAGCACTGCAAGAAACGCACCTTTGAGCGTCAGCACGGCCGCCGCCGCGACGGCTGCATCTCCGATTCCCACTGTTTCCGAGTGGGGCCTCATCCTGATGGCTTCGATGCTCGGCCTGTTCGGTATCGCCCGCCTGCGCCGCCCGCGCTGACTGACGCTGGCTGACTGGCTCGCGCGCTTCCTCATTTGCAAAAAAACCCGCCGCTGGCGGGTTTTTTCAAATGCGCATCGGGCGGCGGCCTCAGCTGCCCGCCACTTTCATGCGGTTCACGAGGATCGAGCCCACGGTCTTGGCGCCGTAGTTGTAGGCGTCGGCGCCCACGGCCTCGATGCCTTTCAGCATGTCCTTCAGGTTGCCGGCGATGGTGATCTCATGCACCGGGTAGGCGATACGGCCATTCTCCACCCAAAAGCCGCTGGCACCGCGCGAGTAGTCACCCGTCACGTAATTCACGCCCTGCCCCATCAGTTCGATCACGAAAAGGCCGGTGCCCAGCTTTTCCAGCATGGCGTCGAGGTCGTCTTCCCCGCGGGTGCGGCGCGAGGTGAGCGTGAGGTTGTGCGATCCGCCCGAGTTGCCGGTGGTCTTCATGCCCAGCTTGCGCGCCGAGTAGCTGGACAGGAAGTAGCCCTCCACGCGCCCGGCATCCACCACCTTGCGGGGCGCCACGCGAACGCCTTCGTCGTCGAAGGGCGAACTGCCCTTGCCGCGCAGGATGAACGGGTCTTCCAGGATGTCGATGTGCTTGGGCAGCACCTGCTTGCCCAGCGAGTCGAGCAGGAAGGTGCTCTTGCGGTACAGCGCGCCGCCGCTCACGGCCTGCACGAAGCCGCCCAGCAGGCCGGCCGCCAGAGGCGATTCGAACAGCACGGGGCACTGCGTGGTGGGGATCTTGCGGCTGCCCAGGCGGCTCAGGGCGCGCTCGGCGGCGTAGCGGCCCACCTGGGCCGGCGCGGCCAGTTCGCGCGCATCGCGCATGGAGCTGTACCAGGCGTCGCGCTGCATGTCGGCATTCTTGCCGGGCAGCGCGGCAATCGGAGCCACCGACAGGCTGTGGCGCGAGCTGGCATAGCCGCCGCGAAAGCCGCGCGTGTGGGCGCTGAAGAAATGGCTCTGCTGGGCCGATACGCCCGCGCCTTCGCTGTTGGTGATGCGGCGGCTGGTCTGCAGGGCGGCGGCCTCGCATTCGATGGCAATGCGCGCGGCCTCCTCGCTGGTGATGGCCCAGGGGTGGAACAGTTCCAGTTCGCGGTGCGAATCCTCGGGGGCAATGTCGGCCTCGTCCGGCAGGCCGGCCAGCGGGTCTTCGGCGGTGAAGCGGGCGATGTCGTAGGCGGCCTGCACGGTCTGCTCGATGGCGGCGTCGGAAAAATCCGAGGTGCTGGCGTTGCCGCGCCGGTGGCCGATATAGACCGTCACGCCCAGGGACTTGTCGCGGTTGCGCTCGACGTTCTCCAGCTCGCCCTTGCGCACGCTCACCGACAGGCCGCAGCCCTCGGAAGCCTCCGCGCCGGCATCGGTGGCGCCCAGGCGCAGCGCGTGGGCCAGGGCCCGGTCCACCAGTTCCTCGAACACGCCGCGGCCGTAGCTGAAGCCGTTGCCGGCATCGCCGCCGGCGGGGACGGACGCGGGGGCGGGAGGGCGGGAGGGAGAGGCAGCTGCGCGGGCTGCGGTACGGGGGCGGGTGGTCTTCATATCGCCGGCTATGATACTTGCCGCCTTGCGCCCCCGCCCGGGGCCTCTTTTTGTCCCCTCTCCCATGTCCCGCAAACCCAAAAAAGGCTATTTCGTGAAAGGCCATTTCGTTGCCGAAGGCAGCGAACTGGACCTGCAGCTCAAGGCCGAGCTCAAAGGCACGACCGAAGCCAGCCGCACCGACCTCAAGCGCGAGAGCGATGCGCTGCAGCAGCTCGGCCAGGACCTGCTGACGCTGCGCAGCGACCTGCAGGCGCGCCTGCAGCTGCCCGACAAGCTGCAGGACGCGCTGGCCGAGACGCGGCGCATCACGAACTTCGAGGGCAAGCGCCGGCAGATGCAGTACGTGGGCAAGCTGATGCGCCAGCTCGACGAATCGGTGGTGATCGCCGCGCGCGCCGCGCTGGACGAGCAGCACAACGGCTCGGCCGCCGAAAAGCTCGCGCTGCACGAAGCCGAGCAATGGCGCGAGCGGCTGATCGCGGACGATGCGGCGCTGCCGCTCTGGATGGAGCGCTTCCCGCGCACCGACACGCAGCAGCTGCGCGCGCTGATCCGGCAGGCCCGCAAGGACGCACCCGAAGGCAAGGAGGCCAACGTACA
Source organism: Paracidovorax cattleyae (assembly GCF_900104515.1). Taxonomy (GTDB): domain Bacteria; phylum Pseudomonadota; class Gammaproteobacteria; order Burkholderiales; family Burkholderiaceae_C; genus Paracidovorax; species Paracidovorax cattleyae. The sequence continues at coordinate 20,305 of NZ_FNJL01000048.1, read as the reverse complement.
GGTCTCCGAAGGCCTCGCGCCGCGCAAGGGCCGCGCCTACCGCGAGCTGTTCCAGCTGGTGCGCACGCAGATGGACGAAGCCGCCCTGCACGCCCGCCACGAAGAGGCCGAGCGCGATGCATGATGGGGAACACCCCCCTGAGCGGCTGCGCCGCTTCCCCCCGCTCTCGCCATGCTGCGCACGGCGGGCAGGGGGACGACGCCGGTGGCCGGGCAAAGCCCGTTCCACGGCGTCTGCTGGCCTGACCTGCTCCGCGGCCCTCTGACGGATGAGGCCGCAGTGAGCGATACGCCGCGCCCTGGAAGCAATGCAATGAACGAAGTACCTGGATCCTCCCTTCCCGCACCCGAGCCGGTGCGCATCGGCATCGTGTCGGTGAGCGATCGCGCGAGTCGCGGCGTCTATGAGGACCAGGGCCTGCCCGCACTGCGGCAGTGGCTGGAGCGGGCGCTGCACAACCCGGTGCATTTCGAGGAGCGGCTCATCCCCGACGAGCAGGAGCGCATCAGCGCCACGCTCATCGATCTGGTGGACGCCGCGGGCTGCCATCTGGTGCTGACCACCGGCGGCACGGGCCCCGCCCCGCGCGACGTGACGCCCGAGGCCACGCTGGCCGTGGCGTACCGCGAAATGCCGGGCTTCGGCGAGCAGATGCGGCAGATCGGGCTGCGCTTCGTGCCCACGGCCATCCTGTCGCGGCAGGTGGCGGTGATACGCCATGGCAGCCTGGTCATCAACCTGCCGGGGCAGCCCAAGGCCATCGCGGAGACGCTCGAAGGCCTGAAGGACGCCGAGGGCGGGACGGCCGTGCCGGGCATCTTCGCGGCCGTGCCCTACTGCATCGACCTGATCGGCGGCCCCTACCTGGAGACGCGCGAAGCGGTGTGCAAGGCATTCAGGCCCAGGGACGCACGCAGGCCGGCACGGCCGGAGTGAACCCGGGGCGCGCGGGGCTGGCGCGAACCTGGGCCCGACAGTACCATGCGGCGCCCGGGCCTTCGCCCGCCCGACCCATGTCCATGCCCACACTCCTTCTCGCCCTGGTCCAGTTGGCCTTCCTCGTGGCCGTCCTCGTGATGTTCTACCGCCACCGCAGCCTGAAGCGTCGCCAGGACGCACTGGTCCAGCAACTCAAAGGCGTGCAGTACTGGCGCATCAACGTGGCCCGCCCGGGCTTTTTCCGCAGTTGGCTGCGGCTGCTGCCGTTCGAAGGCAAGGGCGTGCTGATCGCCGAGGGCGACGATGCCGTGCGCATGAAAGGGTTCTGGAACCAGGAGGGCCGCCCGTTCGACGTGCCGATCGACCTGCGCCACAGCCGCGCCGAATGGCTGGGCAACCGCAACATGAGGGCGGGCAACCTGTACTGGGCGCAACTGGAGACGCCGCGCGGCACCATCGTGTTCAGCGCGGACACGGGCATGAACGCGCTGCAGTCGCGCGAGGCACTGTCGGACATCTTCCGGGCAGTCTTCCCCGAGCACGAGCTCACCGAGGCGCAGACACGGGACTTCGCGCTCGAGAAGAACCCGCGCAGCGTGCTGGCGATGGCGCTGTTTTTCGGGCTGCTGTTCTTCGCGCTGATCGACACCTTCGCCATTTCGCGCTTCGAACTCACCGACGCCCAGATCGGGCGCATCCTGCGCCATCCGCTGACGTGGGCCGGCACCCTGGTGGCCGCGGCCGCCGCCTACCTGCTGGCCTACCGGCACCTGCTGGGCGGCGAAGTGCCCGCCCGCGAATCGCATGTACTGGCCCTGATGCTGGTCGCCGTGATGGCCGGCAGTGCGCTGCCGCTGGCGAAGCGGCTCGACCAGGTGCTCGCGCAGGCGCCTTCGCGCAACTACGATTACCGGGTCACGGGCACGGCGCGCCTCGAACCCGTCGATGCCACACTCGGACTGCCGGCGATGCGCTTCCCGCGGGCGAAGGAATATTGGGAGCAGTTTCCTGCCGGGTCGGTCTATCAGATTCCGTACCTGCGCGGGCCGATGGGGCTGTGGCAGCTCGACCACGCGGCGTTCGACGCACCGCTGCGCGCCTTCTACGAAAAGCGCTGATGAAGCCGGGGTGCGCCCGGCCTACTTGCCCACCAGCGCGTTGAGCTTCTCTGCCTCGAACTGCTCGTTGCGCTTGGCATCGCACGGCACGCAGTCGCTCGCCTCCGGCGCGGCCTGGGAGAGCTTCTCGATGGCCGCCCACAGCAGCGCGATCTGGCGCTCCTGCGACGACGCGTTGTCGATCAGGCCGCGCATCGCCTGCGAGAGCGGATCGTCTTCCTGCGTGACGCCGTAGGCGGAGAATGCGCGGAACTCCGGCCGCGGCGGGCTGGCGGCTTCGGTGACGTCGGCGCTCTGCCCCGCCCTGGAGGGAATGATGCGGGCGGGAATGCCCACGGCCGTGGCGCCGGCGGGCACGGGCTTGATGACCACGGCATTGCTGCCGATCTTGGCCCCGTCGCCCACCTCGAAGCCGCCCAGCACCTTCGCGCCCGCGCTGACGACCACGTCGCGGCCCAGCGTGGGATGGCGCTTGGTGCCCTTGTAGAGGGACGTGCCGCCCAGGGTGACACCCTGGTAGATGGTGCAGCCGTCGCCGATCTCGGCAGTCTCGCCCACCACCACGCCCATGGCGTGGTCGAAGAAGACGCGCTCGCCGATCTTCGCGCCGGGATGGATCTCGATGCCGGTGAACCAGCGCGCGAAATGGGAGATGAATCGTCCCGGCCACTGGAGGCCGTGCGTCCAGCACCAGTGCGCGGGCCGGTGCAGCCAGATGGCATGCAGCCCCGGATAACAGGTGACCACCTCCCAGGTACTGCGGGCCGCGGGGTCGCGGTCGAGAATGCACTGGATGTCGGAGCGCAGGCGGTCGAACATGGGGTGGGGACTCGTGGAGGAAGCGCGGGGCGGAATCGGCCTTGCAGTCTATCGCTTCGCCTGCGCCGCTTCCGACATGGCCTTGGCGACACCGCGCAGGATGTGGATTTCCTCGGGGGTCGGTTGCGCGCGGTTGAAAAGCTGGTTGAGCCGCGGCATGAGCTTCTTGGGCGCGGCCGGGTCGAGAAAGCCGATGTCCACCAGCGCGCGCTCCCAGTGCGCGAGCATGCCGGCCACCTGGGCGGCGTCGGCCGGCACGGACGCGGGCGCGGCGTCGCGCACGGGGAAGCCACCGAGCGCGAGCCGCCATTCGTAGGCGATCACCTGGATGGCCGCGCCCAGGTTGAGCGAGCCGAAGCCGGGATTGGTGGGAATGGAGAGCGCGACATGGCAGCGGTACACATCGTCGTTTGCCATGCCGAAGCGCTCGGAACCGAACAGGAAGGCCACACCCGCCTCCCAGGCCGCAGCCGCAGCCGCAGCCGCAGCCGCTGGCGCAGCCGCTGGCGCGGAGGCGGAATCGGCGTCCGGCGGCGGCACCGGGGCCGCGCCCCCGGTGGACTGCCGGCGCACCAGCCATTCGAAATGCTCGCGCGGCGAGCGCGTGGGCGGGCCGAAATCGCGCGGCGTCATCGCGGTGGCGCACAGGTGGCTGATGCCGTCCAGGGCCTCGTCCAGCGTGGCGACGATGCGGGCGTTCTCCAGCACGTCCAGCGCGCCGCTCGCGCGCTGGATGGTCTCCTCGCGCCGCAGCACGTTGGGCCAGCGCGGGGCCACCAGGACCAGGTCGCCGAAGCCCATGGTCTTCATGGCGCGGGCGGCGGCGCCGACGTTGCCGGCATGGCTGGTCTGTATGAGAATGAAGCGGGTTTTCATGGGATACGGCGCAGCGGGAACAACACGCGATTGTCGCCGCTGCGCCGCTCCCGTCCGGCGCCCCCGGACCTGCCGTGCCGCCAGTACGGGCCGCGCGGCGCGAAGCGCAGGGCGGCCAGGTAATCCTCGCGCCACTTCGCAAGGTCCTGCGTTTTCACGTTGTCCTGCAGCCGGGCGTGGCGCTCCCTGCGTTCATCCAGCGGCATGGAGAGCGCCGCCTCGTAGGGCTGCGCGATGGCGGGCCGGTACGCCGGTGGCACCCGGATGGCGTCCTGGAGCTGGTGCGCCGCGCGTGCGCAGCCGCCCCGCAGCGGGTTCGTGTAGCATTCGCGCCCTTCCGCCATGGATCACATCGCCGTCCGCCACCTGCACAAGTCCTACCGCATCCACGAGCGCGACCCCGGCGTGCTCGGCGCGCTGCGGGCGCTGGTGCGCCCGCGCCACCGCACGGTCACGGCACTGTCGGACGTATCGTTCACCCTGCAGCGCGGCGAAATGCTGGGCTTCATCGGGCCGAACGGCGCCGGCAAGTCCACCACCGTCAAGATCCTCTCGGGGATCCTGCGGCCCGACGGCGGCAGCGTGGAAATCGACGGGCGCGACCCCTTCGACGAGCGCGAACGGCACGTCGCGCGCATCGGCGTCGTGTTCGGGCAGCGCACGCAGTTGTGGTGGGACCTGCCGGTAGGCGACGGCTTCGCGCTGCTGCGCGACATCTACCGCGTCGATCCGCAGCGCTTCGCACGCACCCGCGACGAACTGGTGGCCCTGCTGCACCTGGAGCGCGTGCTCGATCAGTCGGTGCGCCAGCTGTCCCTCGGCCAGCGCATGCGCGCGGAGATCGCCGCCGCCCTGCTGCACGAACCCGACATCCTCTTTCTCGACGAGCCCACCATCGGCCTGGATGCACCGTCCAAGCTCGCAGTGCGCGACTTCGTGCGGCGCGCCAACCGCGAACGCGGCACCACGGTGCTGCTCACGACGCACGACATGCACGATATCGAGGCGCTGGCCGAACGCGTGATCGTGATCGGCCACGGCCGCGTGCTGGCCGATTGCGGGGTGGAGACCCTGCGCGCGCAGGTCGCGGCCGCGCGGCCGGACGACGAGGACATGACCATCGAGGCCGTGATCGCGCGCTTCTACGCGATGCACGGCGCGGCCGAGGGATGACGGCGATGGACCGGGCCGCACTCCTGCGCCCCTACCGCGCGGCATTCGCATCGCGCTTCCTGGTGATGCTGCAGTACCGTGCCGCGGCATGGGCCGGCTTCGTCACGCAGTGCTGGTGGGGCGGCCTGAAGACGATGGTGATGGCGGCGTTCTACGGCGGCGCAGCGGCGGCCGCGGCACCGATGTCGCTGGAGCAGGCCATCACCTACACGTGGCTGGCACAGGGGCTGTTCGCTCTGCTGCCCTGGAGCGCCGACCCGGAACTGGCCCAGTCGGTGCGCACCGGCGCGGTGGCCTACGACCGGCTGCGTCCGGTGGATGCCTATGCGCTGTGGTTTGCCCGCTCCGCCGGATGGATCGCCGCGCGGGTGCTGCCGCGGGCGGCGCTCATGGCCGCTTTCACCGGGGTGGTACTGCCGGCGGCGGGCCTGGAGGCCTGGGCGCTGCAGCCCCCGGCCGGATGGGGTGCGGCGGCGGCGTTCGCCCTGTCGCTGCTGCTGGCGATGGCGCTCTCCACGTCGTTCGTGATGCTGCTCAACGTGGTCACGGCGGCGGCGCTCAACGAGCGGGGCATCAATACGCTGGCCGGCCCGCTCGTCATCGTGTTCTCCGGCAACCTGCTGCCGCTGGCGCTGCTGCCCGACGGCTGGCAGGCCGCGCTGCTGCTGCAGCCGCTCGCGGGCATCGTGGACATTCCGGCGCGCATCTATTTCGGCCAGCTGTCGGGCGCGGAGGCGCTGGCGGGGCTGGGCCTGCAGTGCTTCTGGGTGCTGGCGGCCGTGGCGCTGGGCCGCGCCCTGCTGCAGCGCACCCTGCGCAACCTGGAGGTGCAAGGCGGATGACACCACGGCCCCCGGGATCGGCGGCGCTGTTCCGGCGCCTCGCGCTGGCATCGCTCGGCGGGCAGGCGCGCTACCCCGCGTCGGCGCTGATGCTCACCGTGGGCCAGGGCCTGGTGACGGCCATCGAGGCGATGGCGGTCTGGGCGCTGTTCCACCGCTTCGGGGACGTGCAGGGCTGGCGCATCGGCGAGGTGGCCGTGTTCTATGGGCTGGTGAACTGCATGTTCGCCATCGCCGACGCACTGGGCCGGGGCTTCGACACGCTGGGCACGCAGTTCCTCCGCACGGGGGCCTTCGACCGGCTGCTGCTGCGCCCGCGCCCCGTGTGGCTGCAGCTGATGGCGCACGACGTGCGCATCAGCCGCGCGGGGCGCCTGCTGCAGGGGCTCGCCGTGCTGGCGTTCGGCACCGTCCATGCCGAGGTGGCCTGGACGGCACAGACCGTGGCGCTGGCGGTGTTCGCGGTGGCCGGCGGCGTGGCGCTGTTCCTGGGCATCCTCGTGCTGCAGGGGGCCGTGTCGTTCTGGACCACCGAGAGCCTGGAGGTGGCCAATGTACTGACCTACGGGGGCGTGGAGGCGGCCCAGTATCCGCTGGCGCTGTATGCGCGATGGCTGCAGCGCCTGCTCACGTTCGCCGTGCCGCTGGCCTGCGTGGCCTACTACCCGGTGCTGCCGATCCTGGGGAGGGCCGATCCGCTCGGCGCACCCGCCTGGGTGGGCTGGATTTCGCCGCTCGCAGGCTTCGCCTTCCTCGCGGCGGCCTTCGGTGTCTGGCGCGTGGGACTGCGGCACCACGCATCGACCGGCAGCTGAAATCCGGCGAGGGCGTTAAAATACGCGGCCATCACGCCCGCATCGCCGGGCCATCCCCCTTGCCGCCCCGTACGGCGCCAGCTCCTTCCTCACAATTCATGTCGTCCAATCTGCACCCCATGCTCAACGTGGCCATCAAGGCCGCTCGCGCCGCAGGCGCCATCATCAACCGCGCGGCGCTCGACGTCGAGGCGGTTCGCGTTTCGCAAAAGCAGATCAACGATTTCGTGACCGAGGTGGACCACGCGAGCGAGCAGGCCATCATCGAGACCCTGCTCACCGCCTACCCGGGCCACGGCATCCTCGCCGAGGAATCGGGCAACCAGCACGGCGCCAGGGATTCGGAATTCGTGTGGGTCATCGACCCGCTGGACGGCACGACCAACTTCATCCACGGCTTCCCCGTGTATTGCGTGAGCATCGCCCTCACCGTGCGCGGCAAGGTCGAGCAGGCGGTGATCTACGACCCCACCCGCAACGACCTCTTCACGGCCACCAAGGGCCGCGGTGCCTACCTGAACGAGCGCCGCATCCGGGTGTCCAAGCGCACCCAGCTCAAGGAAAGCCTGCTGTCCACCGGCTTCCCGTTCCGCCCGGGCGACAATTTCAAGACCTACCTGCACATCATGTCCGACGTGATGCAGCGCACGGCCGGCCTGCGCCGCCCCGGCGCGGCCGCGCTGGACCTCGCCTACGTGGCGGCCGGCTTCACGGAAGGCTTCTTCGAGACGGGCCTGTCCATCTGGGACGTGGCGGCCGGCTCGCTGCTGGTGACCGAGGCCGGCGGCCTGGTGGGCAATTTCACGGGCGAGGCCGACTTCCTGGAGCAGCGCGAGTGCCTGGCGGCCACGCCGCGCATCTACGGCCAGCTGGTGCCGATCCTCTCCAAATACAGCAAGTTCGCCAGCGCGGGCGACAAGGCCGCCGTGCGCCAGGCCGTGCACAACGACACGCCGGCCGGCGAAGCCATCGCTGCGGATGCGGATGTGGATGGCGAATCCGCGCAGGCGCGCGGAGCGGAAGGCGGAGAAGCGGCGCCGCGCGCACCGTTCTGAGGACGGTCGTCGTGCCGGCCGCTTACGGCGGCACGGCACGGCATCACTCCGGATCCGGGTATTTGAGCGCGATCTGCCGGAAGTCCTCGGCCAGGTCCACGAAGGCATCGACCATGTCGGGGTCGAAATGCGCTCCGCGGCCCTTGATGATGGTGGTGCAGGCCTGCTCGTGCGAGAAGGCGGGCTTGTACACGCGCTTGCTGATGAGCGCGTCGTACACGTCGGCCACCGCCATCAGCCGCGCCGAGACCGGGATCGCATCGCCTGCCAGCCCGAGCGGGTAGCCGCTGCCGTCCCATTTCTCCTGGTGGCTGTAGGCGATCTCCTTGGACACGCTCAGGAATGCCACCCGCATGCCCAGCCGCCGCTCGGCGTTCTCGATGGCGTCGCGTCCGAGCGTGGTGTGGGTCTTCATGACCTCGAACTCCTCGGCGGTGAGCTTGCCCGGCTTGAGGAGGATGCTGTCGGGAATGCCGATCTTGCCGATGTCGTGCAGCGGCGCCGACTTGTAGAGCAGGTCGATCATGCGTTCGTTGAGGATGGCCTCGAAGCGCGGATGGCGTGCGAGGCGCTCGGCCAGGGCCTTCACATAGAGCTGCGTCCGGCGGATGTGGTTGCCCGTCTCGTTGTCCCGCGTTTCCGCGAGCGAGGTCATGGCCATGATGGTCACGTCCTGGATGGCCTGCACTTCCAGCGTCCGCAGGGCCACCTCGCGCTCGAGGTAGGCGCTCTTGTCGCGCAGGAAATCCGCCGTGGCCTTGAGGGTGAGGTGCGTGTGCACCCGCGCCAGCAGGATGGGCGGGCTGATCGGCTTGGTGATGTAGTCCACCGCGCCCGCCGACAGGCCGCGCCGCTCGTCCTCCGGCGTGCTGCGCGCGGTCAGGAAGATGACGGGGATGTCCCGCGACGCGGGGTGCGCCTTGAGCTGCCGGCAGACCTCGTAGCCGTCCAGGCCGGGCATCATGATGTCCAGCAGGATCAGGTCGGGCGGAGCGTCCGACTGGGCGATGCGCAGCGCCTTCTCGCCGTGGTTGGCCACCTTGACGAGGTAGTGGTCGCGCAGCAGCGTGGACATGAGCGCCAGGTTGTCGGGGGTGTCGTCCACCACCAGCACCGTGGCGATGGTCCGGTCCTTGAGCATGGGGTCATCGGAGAGCAGGGAAGTGTCCATGGTGGTGCTGATCCTGTGTCTTTCGGATGGCCTGCGGGGCGGGGGATGGGCCGCTTCACGCGGCGCCGGGAACGGTGAAAGGCTCCGGCGGCGCGTCGATGACCGCCAGGGCATGTTCGAAATCGAAATCGCGGATGTGCGTTTCGGCGGCGGCGAAGCCGGACCCGAGGGCGCGGCGCAGCAGCACCGACTGCTGCTGCAGGAAATCCACGGCGCCGGGATCGTCGGCACGCAGCAGCGCGCACAGCTGGGCGAGCGCAGACTGCTGCGCGGGCTCCGAACCGCCCTCGGACGCATCGGCCGCAGCCGCCGTGCCGGCCACCGCGGCTCCCGGCTGCGCACCCGCCAGGCGCCATTGCGCCAGGCCCAGCAGCAGGGCATCGAGCCGGTCGCACACCGCCAGGGCCTGGGCGGAGGCATCGCCCCCGGCCCCGTCGGCGCGCAGGACCTGCTCCAGTTGGTGCGCAGCGTGCGCCAGCGGGATGGCGCCGATGTTGCCGGCCACCGACTTGAGGGTGTGCGCCAGCCGCTCGGCCAGGCCGCGGTCCCCGCCGTGCAGCGCGGCCTGCAAGGCGGCCGCGGTGTCGCGCTGCCCGTCCATGAAGCGCCGCAGCAGGTCGCCGTAGAGCGCGGGCCGGCCCAGGGCGCGCTGCAGGCCGGCGGCGATGTCCAGCCCCTCCACGCCGTCCGGCAGCGCCTCCGGCGCACTGCCCTGCCCCGCACCGGACTGCGGCGCGTCACCCAGGACGCCATCGATGCCGATGCCCGGCCGCGGGCGCACCCAGCGGGCCAACGCACGCCACAGCATGCCCGGCTCGATCGGCTTGGGAACGTGGTCGTTCATGCCGGCCTCGAAGCAGCGGCGCCGGTCGGCTTCCATCGCGTTCGCGGTCATTGCGATGATGGGCAGGCGCGCGTGCCGCGGATCGGCGCGCAGGCGGCGCGTGGCCGTCTCGCCGTCCATCACGGGCATCTGCATGTCCATGAGCACCACGTCGTATTCGGTGTGCGCCACGCAGTCCAGCGCCGCCTGTCCGTGGGCCGCGACGTCCACGATGAAGCCGGCGCCGCGCAGCAACTCCACGGCCACGAGCTGGTTCAGTTCATTGTCCTCCACCAGCAGCACCGAGGCGCCGCGCAGTTGCGGCGGCGGCTGGTCGTCGTCGGGCCGCGCCAGGTGCGCGTGGGCCGGCAGCCAGCCGTGGGCCAGCGGTTGCACCAGCGTGTCGTAGAGCACCGAGGCGCTCACCGGCTTGACCAGCACCGTCTCGATGCCCTGCTCCCGCGCGGCCGGCATGATCTCTTCGCGGCCGTAGGCCGTCACCATGAGCATCTGCGGCGCCTGGTCCAGGCCCAGTTCGTGGATGCGCCGGGCCAGTTCGATGCCGTCCATGCCCGGCATGCGCCAGTCGATGAGCAGCAGGCCGTAGGGCTCGCCGTCCGCAGCGGCGTACCGCAGCATGTCCAGCGCCTGTGCGCCGGCATGGGACTCGCGGGTCTCGAAGCCCATGCTGCGCAGCATCTCCGAGAGCACGGCGGCGGCCGTGTGGTTGTCGTCCACGATGAGCACGCGCCCGTTGCGCAGCGCGGGCGGCAGCGGCGGCGCGGGCATCGAACCCTCGGCGCACTCGAGCGGCAGCATGACCCAGAAGGTCGAGCCCTCGCCCAGGACGCTTTCGGCGCCGACCTCGCCGCCCATGAGCTCGGCCAGGTTCTTGGAGATGGCCAGCCCCAGGCCGCTGCCGCCGAAGCGCCGCGTGGTCGAGGCATCGGCCTGCTGGAAGCTCTGGAAGAGCCGGCCCATCTGCTCGGGCGCCATGCCGATGCCCGTGTCGCGCACCTCGAAGCGCAGCAGCACGCGCCGGCCGTGGCGCTCCACCATCCGCACGCGCACGTGGATCTCGCCGCGCTCGGTGAACTTGATCGCGTTGTTGGCGAAATTGATGAGGATCTGGCCCAGCCGCAGGGCATCGCCCACGAGGTGGGGCGGCACGTCCGGCGCGACGTCGAGCACCAGCTCCAGCCCCTTCACGCCGGCCTTGTAGCCCACCACGTCGGCCATGCCCTCCAGCACGCGGTCGAGCATGAAGGGCTGCTTTTCCACGACCAGCTTGCCGGCTTCGATGCGGGAGAAATCCAGGATGTCGTTGATCACCCCGAGCAGGTGCTGGCCGGCCTGCTGGATCTTGGCGACGTAGTCGGCCTGGCGCGGCGTGAGCCCTGACTTGAGCGCGAGGTGCGACATCCCGATGATGGCGTTCATCGGGGTGCGGATCTCGTGGCTCATGTTGGCCAGGAAGTTGGATTTGAGCGCCGTGGTTTCCTCGGCCAGCTCCTTGGCCCGGCGCAGCTCCCGCTCGGCCCGCTGGCGGTCGGTGATGTCCACCAGCGTGCCGATGGAGCCGCCGGGCGAGCCGTCGGGCCGCTGGAAGCCGTGCAGCCAGAACAGCGTGTGGTGGATCTCGCCATCGGCATAGGTGAGATCGACCTCTTTGTGGACCGGCGGGCCGCCGGCGCGGATAGCGCGGGCGTCGGCCTCGAATTCGGCGCGCTCGGCCTGGTTGAGAAAGGCTGCCTCGTGCACCGTCCTGCCCAGGAAGTCCTCCCGGCGGATGCCGAAAGCCTCTTCGTAGGCCCGATTGAATCCCCGGTAGCGCCCGTCCCCATCCTTGTGGAAGAGCGGGATCGGAATGGCATCCACCAGCGCCTGCTGGAACGCGAGCTGGTCCGCCAGGCGGGCCTCCAGTTCCTTCTGCTCATGCACGTCCACCTGCACGCCGATGAGCCGCCGCGCCCGTTCCTCGGCATCCCGCTCGATGCGCGCCGCGCACAGCAGCCAGCGCTCGCTGCCGTCCGGGCGCACCACGCGCCAGGAATCCTGCAGGCCGGTGGCCGTACCCGCCAGGGCCGCATCCAGATGCGCCTGCACGCGCGGCCGGTCCTCCAGATGCAGGCTGTCCATCCAGTCGGCCAGCCGCAGGCCCTGCGGCCGGTGCGGCAGTCCGTAGAGGGATTCGAGCTTTTCGCTGAACATGAGGTGGTCACGCGCCAGGTCGAGGTCGAAGACGCCGACACGGCCGGCCTCCTGCGCCAGGAGCAGGCGCTCGTTCATCTCGCGCATGGCCGCCTCGGCGCGCCGCGCTTCCGTGACGTCCTCGATCACCCAGATGCAGGCCTCCCCGTAGCCCTGCAGTGGCAGCACGCGGCCCGACAGCCGCGCCTCGAAGACCGTGCCATCCCGGCGCACCAGCCGCGCGACCTCCCGCACGGATTCACCCGCCTCCAGCCGGCTGTCGATGCGCGCCATGAAGCGCCGGTGGAGCTCCTCGCCGCCGAAGATGGTTTCCACCGCGCGCCCCTCGAGTTGCCCCGGCTGCGCGCCCAGCAGCTCGAGGCAGGCGGGGTTGAAGCGCAGCAGGCGGCCGTCGGCCACGATCAGCACGGGCGGTGCGTTGTAGAAGATGGCCGTCTGCTGCGCGAGCGCGTCGTTGAGTTCGCGCTCGCGCTGCTGCAGTTCCTGGTGGGCCGTGACACGCTCGGTCACGTTCTCGTGCAGCCCCACGATCGCGATGCGCCGGCCGCGGTCGTCGAACACCGGCGAGAGCGTGGCCTCGTCGTGGTACACCGTGCCGTCCTGCCGCTGGTTGATGAATTCGCCGCGCCAGGGCAGGCCCGCGATCAGCCGCGACCACATCTGCCGGTAGGTTTCCGGCGGGGTCTGGCCCGAGGCCACCAGCGAGGGCTTGCGGCCGCGCACCTCGTCCAGGCTATAGCCCGTGTTGGCCTCGTACTGCGAATTGACCCAGTCGATGCGGCCCTCGGCGTCGGTGATGACCACGGCCACGGGGCTGGACTGCAACGCCGCGCCCAGCACGCGGAAGCGCTCCATGGCCAGCGCCATGCGCGCGCGATGGCGCATCATGTCCAGCAGCATGCCGCCCAGCACCAGCAGCAGCGCGAACACGCCCACGCCGATCTGCCAGCGTTGCGGCGCCGGCAGCAGCGCATGCAGGTCGTCGAGCATCACCAGCTGCCACGGGCCGTCCGGGTCGTGCCACTCGAGGCTGCGGCGCTCCACCGCATAGCGCACGCCCCCCACCACGGCCTCGCGCGCGTCCGGCCGGAACGGCAGGGCCTGCGCCACGCCGCTGTCGAACAGCGTGCCGAACTGGCGCTGCCGCCGGATCGCGTCGATGCGCTCCTGCGTCAGCGGCGGCGCGATGGCATAGCGCCACTCCGGCCGCGTGGCAGCGAACGCGACGCCCTGCGGCGACAGCAGCGCCATGGGGTAGCCAGAGCGCTGCAATTGGGTCTCCACCGGCTCGAAGGACATCTTCACGAGCACCACGCCCACGATCACGCTCGCGGGCGTATCGCCCCCGTAGAGCGGCGCGGCGTAGTACAGCCCACGGTCCTGCGAGTTCGTGCCGAGCGCGGGATACACGTTCACAGCGCCGCGCATCGCCTGCAGGAAATAGGGCCGGTGCGACAGGTCCAGCCCCAGCGCCGGGTTGGCCGGCGTCTCGTGCGCCACCACGCGGCCGCCGGCGTTCAGCACATACACCCCGCTCACCAGGAAACGGCCGCGGGCCACGGCCAGGCGGGCGAGCGCTTCCGGCGCGTTGGGTGGCAGCGTGCCGAGCGCGACGGCCTTCAACGCGGGTTCGCTCAGGCCCAGCAGGGCCACCGCGCCCAGCAGCGGGCTGCCCGCGGTCTGGCTCATCAGTACCTCTGCGACGTGGCCGAGCAGGCCTTCGCGCTCCTGGGCGCGGCCAGCCTCCCGCCACTCGGCCACGGCGGCTACCGCCAGCCATGCGCCCACGGCGGACAGCGCCACCACCACCGCCCAGCCCCGCAGCCACTGGCCATCGCGCTGGGCCACCTTGTCGAACAGCGCTGCCAGGCTGCCCAGGCGGGGGCTCATGCGCATGGACGCTCCCCGGGGGATGGTTCCCCGGCGCCCCCGGGCACCGCCGGGCCATGCGGCCGCGCCGGCCACCGCAGGGCGGCCGCAGGAACAGGAGAGGCTTCGGCAGACACGTCGCTTTGAACCTTCGCAAACGGCAGGAAACACACCACACGTGGAGGCCCACGCGCACAGGCACCCCACAGTATGGCAAAAGGTAACAAAGCATGGATTTTTTTACACACCTCTCTCCCTGGCTGGCGACGGCGGTCGCCGCACTCATCGCGGTCACGGCCGCTGCGGTGGTGCATCGCATCGCGGCCCTCGTCGCCCTGCGCGCCACACGCGGCGTGCCCGTCCTGCACGCGGTGGTGCAGGCCTGCGTCCCCGTGGCACGTCTGCTGCTGCCCCTGGCGGCGCTGCAGGTCGTCTGGGCGGCGGCGAGCAATGAGCAGCCCTACATCGGGACCGTCCGGCACACGGGCGGGCTGGCGCTGATCGCGGCCGTGGCCTGGCTGCTGGTGGCAGGCATCGGCGGCCTGGCCGACGGCGTGATCGCCCGCTATCCGGCCGACGTGGAAGACAACCTCGCTGCGCGCCGCATCGCCACCCAGGCGCGCGTGCTGTCGCGCACTGCCATGACAGGCGTGGTGATGGCCGCCCTCGCCCTCATGCTGATGACGTTTCCCGGCGCGCGGCAGGTCGGGGCCAGCCTGCTGGCCTCCGCGGGCGTCGTCGGCATCGTGGCCGGTATCGCCGCCCGGCCGGTGTTCAGCAACATGATCGCCGGCCTGCAGATCGCGCTGGCGCAGCCCATTCGCATCGACGACGTGCTGATCGTGGAGGGCGAATGGGGCCGGGTGGAGGAAATCACCGGCACCTACGTGGTGCTGCGCATCTGGGACGAACGCCGGCTCATCATCCCGCTGCAATGGTTCATCGAGAACCCGTTCCAGAACTGGACCCGTACCAGCTCGGCCATCCTGGGCACCGTGTTCCTGTACGCCGACTACCGCATGCCGCTGGAACCACTGCGCAAGGAACTGGACCGCATCCTGGCCACCGCGCCGGAATGGGACCAGCGCGTGAAGGTGCTGCAGCTCACCGACGTGACGGAGCGCACCATCCAGATCCGCGTGCTGGTGTCGGCCCGCTCGTCCGGGCTGGCGTTCGACCTGCGCTGCCGCGTGCGGGAAGCCCTCGTCGCATTCATGCAACACGAATACCCGGAAGGCCTCCCGCAGACACGGGCACTGGTGTCAAGCGTCGGCGGGGCGGAGGAACGGCCAGCTCCCTCGCCCGACGCGCGCGGACCCGACGGCCATCCGCATGCGGTGGGCGACTGAAGCGCTGCCAGCGTCCGCGGATCAGCAGCCGGCCGGGACCAGGGCAGCGTCAATAATTCGCAGTTCCGCCAACTCACCGGCCCCCGATGAATACGCTCTGGTTCCTGCTGCTTCTGCCCGTCCTCCGGATCAACGCCTGCCGGATGCTCGCCACGCGGTCGGGCTGGCGCGCGCTCGCCGCCCGATGTCCGCAGTACACGCCGCCCGGTGGAGATACCGTCCGTTTCGCCTCGGCACGCATGGGGCGCATGCACGGCTCGCCGGTCCACTAAGCCAATTGCCTGACCGTGGCCACGGGACCTGAAGGGCTGTCGCTGTCCGCGCCATGGTTCGTCTTGTTTCACCGCCCGTCCATCACCCTGCCCTGGCAGCAACTGCAGACAGTGGAACCCATCGCGGATTCCGGAAATGCGCGCGTACGGCTGCGCGAAGGCGGAGAAGGCCCGGCTGAATTCCTCCTGATGGGGCGTGCGGGCCAGCGGGCAACGGCCGCGTTCGACAGGTTCGGACGCTCGGGGGCGTAGCCGACACTGCTCTATCCGCCTAGGTCTCCCATTCCGGCAACGGTACCCGCAGGAATTCCGGTATCGCCTCCGCCTCCAGCGGCCGCGACAGGTGGTATCCCTGCACCGCGTCGCACCCCGCGCCCGCCAGCATGCTGAACGCCTGGCCGGTCTCCACGCCTTCGGCCAGAATGCGGTAGCCCAGCGCGTGGCCCAGCGATATCAGCGACTGCACCAGCAGCCATGCCCGTGTGTCGCCATCGATGGGCTGGACCAGCGACTGGTCCAGTTTCAGCAGCTCCACCGGCAGGCGGCGCAGGCATGCCAGGTTGGAATAGCCCATGCCGAAATCGTCCAGCGAAATCTGGACGCCCATCGCCCGGATTGCTTCCAGCGCGGCCTGGGTGCGCGCGCTGGTCATCACCGCGTTCTCGGTGCACTCCACGTGCAGGTAACGCGGATCGACGCCGGCCGACATGCAGATCAGCCGCACATCGTCCACGAACGCGGACTGCTCCAGGTTGCGGGAGGAGACGTTGACGGCCATCGTGAGTTCGATTCCCTGCCCGTGCCAGCGGGCCAGCTGCTCCAGCGCGGTGCGCAGCACCCAGCGGGTGAACTCGTGGATGAGCGCGCCGCCTTCCACCAGCGGGATGAATTCGCCCGGCGACACATCGCCCAGTTCAGGATGGCGCCAGCGCGCGAGCGATTCCACGCCGGTGAACGCGCCGGCCCGCAGGTTGAGCTTGGGCTGGTACACCAGCCTGAATTCACCGCGCGCCAGGGCCGGCGAGATGTCCCGCATCAGGCGGTAGGCGCGGCGGTGGGCAGCGTCCAGCGCGGCATCGTGCCATGCAAAGACCGCCCCGCTGCCCAGCACCGAGTACAGGGCCGCGCCGGCCATCCTCAGCGCGTCGCCCGGGCTGACGGCGCCGGGATCGAACTCCACCAGCCCGGCCATGGGCGCCAGTTCGATCACGCGCCCGCCGGAGGCCATCGGTCCGGCCAGTCGGGCCAACGCTGCCGCGGCGAATGCCTCGCGCTGAGAGTGGGTGTTTCCCGCAGGCTCCATGCAAAAGCGCATCTCGCCCACGTGATAGACGGCGACGCCCGGCCCGGCAAGCTGCCTGAGCCTGGCGGCAAAGGCGATGGCCAGCGATTCGAGCGGCTCGATGCCCACCGCGCGGGATTCGGCCAGCATGCGTTCATGGTCCATGATTTCGACCAGCATCAGCGCCGACGGCGTGCCGGCGGGCCGGGCGCGCAGGTCCTGGAACAGTTGCGCGCGGTTGGGCAGCCGCGTCACGGCATTGACCCTGCCCGCGCGCTGGTGCAGCTCGATATGCGCCATGGTCATTCTGGCCAGCGTGGCCAGCTGGTCGCGCTGTTGCGGGCTGAACGTGCGGGGACGATGGTCCAGCACGCACAGGGTGCCGAGCACGTGGCCCGAGTCCAGCAGCAGGGGAGCACCGGCATAGAAACGGATGCAGGGCTCGCCCGTCACCAGGAAATTGCCCTCGAACCGCGGATCGAGGGCCGTGTCTTCCACCACCATGACATCGGCCGTTTCCACGACGCGGGTGCAGAAGGACGACGCCCGGTCGGTCTGAGCCAGCGGGAAGCCGAGGCGCGACTTGAACCATTGGCGATCGGCGTCCACGAAGGTCACCAGCGACACGGGCATGTCGAAGATCTGGCTGGTCAGGCGGGTGATCTGGTCGAACTCCTCGCTCGCCGGGGTATCGAGCAGCATCGAGCAGTCGAGAAGATGGAGCCGCTCCCTCTCCCGGGCATCGGCCGACGATTCATGGTCTGGCATTTGAGAGGTGTTCTCGCGGGCAGGCGTCTGGGTTGACGAAGGTCTCGGGAACCGGAAAAAGGCGTCACGCGCCGGGTCCATGATCCCATGCTTGCCGAAACTGAACAACCGAGTTCCACGCAGGATAATCGCTCCATCGCATCGGACTCATCCGGCAGGCGCCCCGGCTTCGGCGCGCCTGCCCAGCGCCATGGACAAAGGTACCAATTTGCAGAACGACAAGGAGCCATCGCCGATGGCCGAGGGGAACCCCGCCGATTTCTCCGCCCATACACCCCCATTGTGATCCTTGAGGGATCTGCAGGGGCCGCCATCAAGGTCTTTTTCTCTTTATATTCAATAGTTTAGAGAAGCCACGCCCGACTGTGCCGGAGCGCTCCGTTGGCTTGGAATGGCATGGTTTGGCGATCAATTTGTCCCAAATTTGTCCCAAGAGATCGGCCCGGAAACTGAGGCATAGACTGGGGTGTGTCAGGGTACTTGGATAGAACTCGCCAGCGCGCGCCGTACCTCGCTTGAACATCTGCCGCCCCGCACCAGGGATGCGAAAGCAGCTCATTGAAGGCGCGCGATTTCGCGGTCGCCGAGCCAGCCTGAGGCCGCAGCGTTAACTTAAGAAGAAGTCGCGAATCCTCTTGAACGGAGGCCCGGTTTCCGCCGCACGTCGAACCTTCCGGTCAGTCGCGAAGGCGAACGGTAACTCGCAATTAGCTACCACTCGCTCAAGAACTCGTTGACGCGCTCAAGAGTGCTGTAGCCAGCGTGAATCAGGATTTCGGCGATGTCACGTCCACAAACGAAAACAATGGGATGTCGGTCATTCCGTACTTCTTCGTAGGCCTGGCGTGCGATCACCGATGTAGTCACCAGCACGCCAAACTGGCGGTGACGAATTCTTGAGATCAACCGTGCCACCTCCCGCACGCCTACCGTGTTGGCAGCAGCCTCAGTGGAGCGTGGGCGATAGCACTTCGCTTCCAGCGCAAACTCGGCATAGACAGGGTCCTCGCTCAAGCCCAACACGTAACGGCCAATCGCATCGCGACCACCGTCGACGCTGGCGCGAGTGACCTCATCTATGAGAACCCTGCGGTCGGTCATCTGATAAATCCGAGCGGCGAACGGCTCGAATGCGTGCGGCGAGTCTTTGAACCGTTGCCAGACACGATCAAGGATGGCTGAGCGTGGCCGCCAGCCTCGCGTACTCGTCGTCGCTGCGCATCGCGGTGCTGGTGGAGACGCCGCTGCCCGAGAACCTGCACAGCGACATCGACCTGCTGTTGCAGCCCGATGACGAACCCATCGACAGCGAGCCCATTGACGTGCTCGGTATCATCACCGCGTCCGGCGATCTGCAAGTGGTGCAGCCCTTCGTCCAACGACGGCTGGCGCCGTCGGCAGCGCAGCACTTCGCGACGGACCAGCGTCTGCCGCAGGTGCTCGAAGACGCGCTCAGTCAATCAGTAACGAAGCGCCCTTACGGCGTGATCGTGCTTGGTATCACGCCGGGCGACACAGACCGCAAGGTGCTGCTGGAAGCTGTGCTGCCGCTGACCGAGCATGCCGGGCCGGCGGTACGCATCCAACCGACTTTCAGCCCCGGCTACGGGAGGGACCCTTCTCCGCTGTCGCCCCACTTCCAGGGACTGCCCGTCTTTCCATCGATCGAGAGCGCGTATGCGAGCGGCTACCGTCGCATGGTGCTCGAATCGTCTAATCATGCCGCCGCGGAAGCCATTGCCCGGCATGCGCACGAAGTGTGCTTCCTGCTCCGCTCCTGGTCGACCGAAGTCGAAGGGGCCTGGATGAGCAGCCTCCCGGATCATATGGACAAGCCCAATGCGCTCGATGTCGTCACTGCCATCCTGTGCGTAGCCGACGTACCCGCCAAGTCGGGGATGCTGGCGGTCTGCGATGCCTACATCGGTGGGGCGTCGCCCGCCCCGGCGGACGGCGACGTCGACAGGCTCGCAGAGCATATGGTGGCGCATCGCGCGGTACGCTGGGAAGACCAACTGGATGCCCTGTTGGCGTCGAAGAAGGTGACACCGGCCCAAGCCAAGAAGGCTTTGCGCCGCCACAACGTGGAAGCGCATCTGGCGTCGAAGACCGCGCAGGTCTGACGGCCCGGATGATCGAAGGGGCCGATGCCCCTTCGATCAGAGCAGGCCGCGTTCGGCAAAGGATGCCGTGGCCTCCCCACCGACGACGACGTGATCCAGCGTGCGCACGCCCACCAGGGTCAGCGCCTCCTTGAGCCGCTGGGTCAGCAGTTCGTCCGCCCGGCTGGGCTCGGGGTTCCCGCTGGGGTGGTTGTGCGAGAAGATGACCGCCGCCGCATTGAGCCGCAGCGCCGCCTTGACGACTTCGCGCGGATACACCGCCGTCGCATCGATCGTGCCGCGGAACATCTCGACGTACTCGATCAGCCCATGCTGGCTGTCCAGGAACAGCACCGCGAACACTTCGTGCTCGAAGCCCGCCAGCTTGGTGCGCAGGTAGTCCTTCACCATCGCCGGTGACGTGAAGACCGTGCCGCGCGGCATCTTCTGCCCGATGACTTCGCGCGCGGCAGCGAGGATCTGGTCCGCAGTGGCTGACCTGCCCCCTTCAGCCGTGCCAATGTTGAGTTAGCGAGTCCAAGGGTTTGGAGATTACTTGATCTCCGGTTGTTGCACAGCATCGCCAGTGCGCTGGCGATGCTGTGCGGCGAAACTGGCCGGCGGTATGCGCCCCAGTGAGCTGTGCGGGCGTACTTCGTTGTAGTCCCGCCGCCATCGGGCAATCTCCTGCCTGGCCTGTGGCAGTGACTCGAACCACTGCTCATTGAGGCACTCATCCCTGAACTTGCCGTTGAAGCTCTCAATGTAGGCGTTCTGCGTCGGGCAGCCTGCGTCGTTGAGCAAGTGCCGAACGCCCCGG
>NZ_FNJL01000049.1 GCF_900104515.1 Paracidovorax cattleyae | reverse complement strand
GGCCACGGGCGGCTCGGCCGCGGTGGAGAAGTCCGATGCGGCCACCGACAGCGGCAAGAGCCAGTTCGTGGGCCGCGAGGTCACCAAGAGCGACCGGCCCGAACTCACGGCAGCCAAGATCATCGTCTCGGGTGGCCGGGCGCTGGGCAGCGCGGAGAAGTTCAACGAGGTGATGACGCCGCTGGCGGACAAGCTGGGCGCGGCCATCGGCGCGAGCCGTGCGGCGGTGGATGCGGGCTATGCGCCGAACGACCTGCAGGTGGGGCAGACGGGCAAGATCGTGGCGCCGCAGCTCTACATCGCGGCGGGGATCTCGGGGGCGATCCAGCACTTGGCGGGCATGAAGGATTCGAAGGTGATCGTGGCGATCAACAAGGATGCCGAGGCGCCGATCTTCAGCGTGGCCGACTACGGGTTGGAGGCGGACCTGTTCACTGCAGTCCCTGATCTGGCGGGGCGGCTCTGAGAGCCGCCAACACGACCCTTCCGGCGTCGTTGCCGCATCTTGTCGTACTACCCGTACTGCCTGCGATACGGCGCCTCGCCAGAACCGCTTCGCTGGGTCGTGTCAGCCGCTCCCATGCGCGTGCCAGCGCGCCCGTCCTGAACGCAAGAAAGGTTTCACCATGAATGCAATCCCTGAAGCTTCCAGCGTGCGCAGCGAGGTCACGCCCGAGGAATGGCAAACCCGCGTCGAACTGGCCGCCGCCTACCGGCTGGTGGCCCATTTCGGCTGGGACGATTTGATCTTCACGCACATCTCGGCGCGTGTGCTGGGCCAGCCGGACCAGTTCCTCATCAACCCCTACGGCATGCTGTTCGACGAGATCACGGCCTCCAGCCTGGTCAAGGTGGACCACCACGGCGAGCCCGTCATGGCGACGGAGTACGACGTGAATCCGGCGGGCTTCCTGATCCACAGCGCGATCCACGAAGGCCGCCCCGAAGTGCAGTGCGTGCTGCACACCCACACGCAGTACGGCGTGGCGGTGTCGGCGCAGGAAGGCGGCCTGCTGCCGATCTCGCAGCAATCCATCTTCCCGCTCGCGCGGCTGGCCTACCACGGCTACGAGGGTGTGGCGCTGCGCGACGACGAGCGGCCGCGGCTCGTGGCCGACCTGGGGGACGCCAGCTTCCTGATCCTGCGCAACCACGGCCTGCTGACCTGCGGGCGCAGCGTGCCCGAGGCCCTGCTGTCGATGTACACGCTCGAATCGGCCTGCCGCATCCAGATCCTGGCGCAGGCCGGCGGCGGCGCGCTCACGCGCATTCCGGGCGACATCGTTGCCACCTCGGTCGAGCAGTCGCGCCAGGTGACCAAGGGCAAGGGCGCGGGCCTGGCCTGGCCCGGGTTGCTGCGCCGGCTGGATCGCATCGATCCGGGCTACCGGACCTGAGTGGGAGACACGACCGCATGCCATTCGACTCCTCGCGCCGCGCCTTCCTGCACGCCGGCACGGCCCTGGCGGCTGGTGCCACGCTGCCCCTGGCGCCGGCCCGTGCGCAGGGCACCTGGCCCACCAAGCCGATCCGCATCGTCGTGCCCTACACGGCCGGCGGGTTCACCGACCAGATGGCGCGGCTGCTGCAGGTAGGGCTGCAGCAGCGCCTGGGCCAGCCCATCGTGGTGGACAACAAGCCCGGCGCCAACAGCATCATCGGGGTGGACGCCGTGGCCAAGGCCGCGCCGGACGGTCACACCTTCGGCGTGTTCATCGCCGCCTACGCCGCCAACACCACGCTCTACCCCAAGCTGCCCTACGACCCGAAGAAAGACCTGACGGGCGTGTCGCTGATGGGCGTGTCGCCGCTGGTGGCCGCCGTGTCGATGAACGCGCCCTTCAAGACGATGGCCGAACTGGTCGCCTACGGCCGTGCGAACCCCGGCAAGATCAGCTATGCCTCGTCGGGCAGCGGCTCGGCCGCGCACCTCACGTCGGAGCTGATGCGCCTGGTCACCGGGGTCGAGATGGTGCACGTGCCCTACAAGGGTGCCTCGCCCGCGCTGGCCGACCTGATGGGCGGGCAGGTGCCGCTGTTCCTCGATCCGCCGCCCAACCTGATCCAGCCCGCCAGGGCCGGCAGGATCCGGCTCATCGGCGTGGCCAGCGGCAAGCGCCTGCCGGCGCTGCCCGACGTGCCCACCTTCGCCGAGCTGGGCTACCCGGGCCTGGTCGGCAGCACCTGGGCCGCCATGCTGGCGCCCGCCGGCACCCCGGCCGACATCGTGCAGCGCATGTCCGGCGAGGTGGCGCGCATCATCCGCAGCCCCGAGGTGTCGCAGCGGCTGGAGCAGGCCATGGGCACCTTCCCCGAGGGGTCGTCGCCGCAGGAATGCAACGCTTTCATCGTGGCGGAGACTGCCAAGTGGGCCAAAGTGATCCAGGAGGCCGGCGTGGTGGTGTAATGGGGCCGCCCGGAGCCCCGCCAGGGGAATGCGCCGCTGCTGCCGGCCCGCAGCCGGAGGCTTTTCCCTCGCAGCGGCCGGTGCAGGCGTCCGCTCCGCTCAACCACGTACCGTCCGCCATGACCCTGAACCACACCCGTCTTTCCCTGCGCCTGGCGATCGCCTTCGGCATCGTCTGCCTCGTCATGTCGCTCGCCGCCGGGGTCGGCATATGGCGGTTGATGCAACTCCAGGACATCGCGGACGACCTGGGGGGAGAATCCTCCGAGCGGGCGCTGCTCGCCCGCGAGCTCCATTCCATCGTGGTGCTGAGTTCCGCGCGCGCCGAGGCGCTGCTGGAAGTCGGCAGCCCCGAATACACGGCCCGCGTGGATGCGGACCGCAAGCGGACGTCCGCGCGCTCCACCGAGGTGCGCAAGCGGCTCGAGGACCTCGCCGAGGACGCGGAGTCCCGGCGCATCTTCAAGGACATCGACACCGCGGGCAATGCCTTCCGCGCCGCGCGCGACGACCTCGTGCAGCGCCGCCGGTCCGGGGAAACGCTGCCGCCCGACGCCGTGGGCAAGCTGCTGCGGCCCGCCGCCGACCGCTATTCGGCTGCCGTGGAGGATATGGCCGACTACCAGCGCAAGCGCGTGACCGAGGCCCGCGCCCGGGCCGAGGCGAGCGAACGGCAGGGCATCGCGCTGCTCGTGGGCGGATCGCTGTTCGGGCTGCTGCTGAGCCTGGGTTGCGCGCTGCTGCTCTCGCGCTCCATCCTCGTGCCGCTGGCGCGGGCATCCGCGGTGTCCGATCGCATCGCGGAAGGGGACCTGACCTCGTCCGTGCCGCCCGCGGGGGCCGGCAACCGCGACGAGGTGCGCGCCCTGCTGGAGCGGCTGGGCGGCATGCAGCAGCGGCTGGCCGGGCTGGTCGTGGGCATGCGGCAGGCCAGCGCCTCCGTGGCGGGTGCCAGCGCGGAGATCGCCGCGGGCAACACCGACCTGTCATCGCGCACCGAGCACACGGCCTCCAACCTGGAGGAGATCGCCGCCAGCATGGAAGAGCTGATCGCCACCGTGCGCCACAGCGCGGACGCGGCGCAGCAGGCGAGCGCCCTGGCGGCCACCGCCAGCGATGTCGCGCGGCGCGGCCGCGACGCCGTCAGCCAGGTGGTCTCCACCATGGACGGCATCGCGCAGGCGTCCCGCAGGATCGCCGACATCACCGGCGTGATCGACGGCATCGCCTTCCAGACCAACATCCTCGCCCTCAACGCGGCGGTGGAGGCCGCCCGTGCGGGCGAGCAGGGCAGGGGGTTCGCCGTCGTCGCAGCGGAAGTGCGCAGCCTGGCGCAGCGGTCGGCCACGGCCGCCCGCGAGATCGGTGCCCTCATCGGCGACAGCGTGCACCAGGTGGGCGAGGGCACCCAGCAGGTGCATGCCGCGGGAAGCACCATGGGCGAGATCGTGGACTCGGTGCAGCAGGTCGCCACCATCGTCGGCGAGATCAGCACGTCCGCGCGCGAGCAGAGCACCGGCCTGGGGCAGGTCGGCGAGGCGGTGAGCCAGCTCGACCAGATGACGCAGCAGAACGCCGCCCTGGTGGAGGAGTCTTCCGCCGCGGCCCAGGGCCTGCGCATGCAGGCGCAGCAGCTGGCCGACCTGGTGGCGGCCTTCCGGCTGCCGGACGGCGCATCCGGCCAGGCGCCGGCCCTGCCACGCTGAAGCCCGCCGCGCGGACGGGCTTCGTCCATCTTTCCTTTTCTTTACACGGCCGTTGTCGGCGGAAGGGAGACGGCCGCGTTCAATGGGCATGCGTTTTCCTTCCCGATGGAGCCCAACGATGCCCCTCAACATTCCCGCTTCCCCTGGCCGCGCATCCGGCCGCATCCGCGCCGCAGGCACCCTGGCGATCCTCGCGGCCGCAGCCCTGTCCGGCTGTGTCGTGGCGCCGCCCAGGCAGGTCGTGGTCGAGCAGCAGGGGGCCGTGGTGGTCGCCCCCACCGCGCCCCCGGCGCCGTACGTGGAGACCGTGACCGTCGCTCCCTCGCCGGTACACGTCTGGGTGGGCGGTTTCTGGGAATGGGGCGGCGGCCGCTATGTCTGGCGCCCCGGCCACTGGGCCGCGCCGCCGCGGCCGGGCTGGGTCTGGGTGCCCCACCGCTGGGAGCCGGGCCCGGGCGGCTGGCACATGCGGCCGGGCCATTGGGCGATGCGCTGATCCGCGCCGCAGCCGACTCAGGGGGTGAACATCCTTTTGGCCACCGCCTCGCCCACCTTGATGCCGTCCACGCCGGCCGACAGGATGCCGCCGGCGTAGCTCGCGCCTTCTCCGGCGGGGTAGAGGCCGGCGGTATTGAGGCTCTGGAAGTCCTCGCCCCGGCCGATCTTGAGCGGCGACGAGGTGCGCGTTTCCACGCCGGTCAGCACGGCGTCGTGGCGGTCGAAGCCCTGGATCTTGCGGCCGAAGGCCGGCAGCGCCTCGCGCAGCGCGGCGATCGCATAATCCGGCAGGGCGGCGTGCAGGTCCGCCAGGGTGACGCCAGGCCGGTACGAGGGCTCGACCTCGCCGAACTCGCGTGAGACCTTGCCCGCGATGAAATCCCCGACCAGCTGGCCCGGCGCGTTGTAGTTGCCGCCCCCGAGCGCGAAGGCGCCGGATTCCAGCTGCCGCTGCAGCACGATGCCGGCGAGCGGATGGGCCTGGCCCGCGGCCAGTGCCTCGACGCCATGCGTGGCGCCGAGCGCGGCCTCGAACGCGGCCGGATCCGTGGGGTAGTCGGCCGGACCGATGCCCACCACCATGCCGGCGTTGGCGTTGCGCTCGTTGCGCGAATACTGGCTCATGCCGTTGGTCACCACGCGGCCGGGTTCGCTGGTGGCAGCCACCACCGTGCCGCCGGGGCACATGCAGAAGCTGTACACCGCCCGCCCGTTGGCTGCATGGTGCACGAGCTTGTAGTCGGCCGCGCCCAGCAGCGGATGGCCGGCATGCCGGCCCCAGCGCGCCCGGTCGATCAGCCCCTGCGGATGCTCGATGCGAAAGCCCACCGAGAACGGCTTGGCCTCCATGTGCACGCCGCGCCCGTACAGCATCGCGAACGTGTCGCGCGAGCTGTGGCCCAGGGCCATGACGACGTGCGATGCCTCCAGTTCGTGGGTCTGCCCCGTGGCCTGGTCCAGCACGCGCAGGCCGCGCACGTGCCGGCGCCCGGCCGCGTCGGTGTCCACTGCGATGTCGGTCACGCGCTGCTGGAAGCGCACTTCACCGCCCAGGGCGATGATCTGCTCGCGCAGCGTCTCGACCACCTTCACCAGCTTGAAGGTGCCGATGTGGGGATGCGCTGCATACAGGATCTCGGGCGGCGCGCCCGCCTGCACGAACTCCTCCATCACCTTGCGGCCGAGGTGGCGCGGGTCCTTGATCTGGCTGTAGAGCTTGCCGTCGCTGAACGTGCCCGCGCCGCCCTCGCCGAACTGCACGTTGGATTCAGGCTGCAGCTCGCGGCGGCGCCACAGGCCCCAGGTGTCCTGCGTGCGCTCGCGCACGGCCCGGCCCCGCTCCAGCACGATGGGGCGCAGCCCCATCTGCGCCAGCACCAGCGCCGCGAAAATGCCGCAGGGGCCGAAGCCCACCACCACCGGGCGCTCGCGCAGGCCGCCGGCGGGGGCGTGGCCCATGGGCTTCCAGGCCATGTCGGGTGTGGGCTGGATGTGCGGGCGGTCCGCATGATGTGCCAGCAGCACGGCTTCCTGGCCGGGGTCGGCGAGGGTGATGTCCACGATGTAGACGGCCAGCAGCTCGGGCTTGCGCGCATCGAAGCTGCGCTTGAAGACGTTCAGGTGGCCGATGTCGCCGGGCGGGAGGTCCAGGATGCGCGCTGCGGCGGCGCGCAGCGCGGGCTCGGGATGTTGCGTGCCGTCGGCCGGCAGGGCGGCCAGCGGCAGCTTGATTTCGGAAAGGCGGATCATGGGGCGTGCGGCCCGTGGTCATCGGGCGGTGCAGGGAAAAAGGCCAGAAATCATACGCTTGCCCGCGCAAACGCGCTCATCTGCCTGGCGCACATGCGCCCAGGCAATGGGCTGGCCGGTCAGCCCGACGGGTCGTAGCGGTCAGGCGGGCACCTTGCCGGGGGACTTCCCGGACGGGCTTGCGCCTTCTTCCTCCGCCTTCGGCGCCGCGCCGCGCCCGAAGCATTCCACCGCGCCGAAGGCCAGGGCCGCGAGCACCAGCGGTGCGAAGAAGTAGAGCGCGCGGTAGGCCAGCACCGTCGCCAGGGCCTGGGAGGTGGGGATGTATGCCGACAGCACGGCCGTGCCAACGGCCTCGAGCACGCCCAGCCCGGCCGGAATGCGCGACACCAGCCCGGCGACGGCGCCCAGCAGCACCGTGGCCAGCGCGGCCGCGTACGGGGTATCGCGCCCGGCCAGCACCCACACGGCCGCGCCCATCACCATCCAGTTGACCGTGGACACCAGCACCTGCAGCAGGGCCACGCGCCAGCCCGGCAGGGGAAAGTCGTGCCCGCGCCAGGCGATCGGCCGGCCGTGGCGCACGGCGCAGGCCACGACATAGGCGGCCGTGACCGCGGCCAGCGCAGTGCCGGCCCAGCGCAGTTCCTGCGGCCCGACGTGCCAGCCCTGCGGCAGCTGCGGGGACCAGGCCCAGAACACCGCGCCCGCGAGCACGAAGTAGCCCAGCCAGTTGGTGACGATGCTCTGCCCGATCACCTGGCCGATGGCACCCACGGACACGCCCTGCCGGGAATAGAGCCGGTAGCGCACCGATACCCCGCCGATGATCGAGCCGAGGTTCAGGGTGAACGGATAGGCGATGAGCGTGATGCCCACCGTACGCCCCACCGATAGCCCGTGCCGCGTGAAGTACCGGCCGAAGAGGTCGAAGCTGCTGTAGAGGCCATGGCTGGCGAGCGCCAGGGCGGCGGCCGCCAGCAGGGTGGGTGCCGGCAGCGCGAGGAAGGATTCCCACACCGCGCCCCAGTCCACGTTGCGCGCCTGCCGCACCAGCAGCGTGATGACGAAGACGACGAACGCCCCCGTGACCAGGGTCATGGCCCAGGGCCACCAGCGCTGCGAGCGCAGGCGCTGCCACCGGTTGTGCGATGCCGGGCGGCCAGCGGCAGCGGCGCGGTCTGGTGGCAGGGCGGGCGTGTGCGAGGCCGGAGACATGGTGGGTGCGCCGCGCCGGCCTCAGGTGGCGGACGGGCGGTGGCCCGGGTCGCCGCCCGTTGCGGAGGAGGAAAAGCCCGTGCCGGGCTGCACCAGCGATATCTCGGGTTCGTGGCGGGGCAGCCAGCCGGCCCATGCCGGGAACCATCGCATCAGGTGGAACAGGCAGTAGCTGCGCAGCAGGCGCAGCCCGTCCCAGCGGCCCGGTGGTGTGGGCTCGACCTGCCGGCAGCTGTGTTCCATGAGGTGGGCGAGGCGCCCGTGCAGCGTGGCGTTGAAGTCCCGGTCGCGGATGACCACGTTGGCCTCCAGGTTCAGCGACAGGCTCAGCGGGTCGAGGTTGCTCGATCCCACCGTGGACCACTCGCCGTCCACCAGCGCGACCTTGCCGTGCAGCGGCCGGTCGCAGTATTCGTAGATGCGCACCCCGCCGCGGATCAGGTGGTCATAGAGCATGCTGGCGGCAGTCCGCACGATCGGCATGTCGGGCCGGCCCTGCAGGACCAGGCGCACGTCCACCCCCCGGCGCGCCGCGCGCCGCATCTCGCGGATGAAGCGGTAGCCCGGGAAGAAATACGCATTGGCGATCACCACGCGCTCGCGGGCCGCGCGCAGCGCGACGCGGTAATGGCGCTCGATGTCGTTGGTGTGGGCATGGTTGTCGCGCGTGACGAAGATGGCGTCCGCGGATCCCGCCGCGGGGAACTGCCCGCCGGCGTCGCGGGCGCCGAAGGGCCACCGCCGGCGCGCTGCACCCGTGCTGGGGGCTGGCCCGGACGGGGGAGCGGCGCGGGCGGTCTCGGGAGCGCCTGCGGCACCGGCGTCGGGCTCTGCACTGGTGGTGGCCTGGGGGTTCGTGTGCCGGCCCGACTTCCTGTCACCCTTGTCCACGACGCTGCGCGCGAAGGCATGCATCTGCGCCACGATGGGGCCGCGCACCTCGACGGAATAGTCCTGTTTGGCTTCGGGGCCGAAGTCCGCGACATGGTCGGCGGAATAGTTGATGCCGCCGATGAAGCCGATTTCGCCGTCGACGACGACGATCTTGCGGTGCATGCGGCGCAGCATGTTCAGCCGCTGGCCGAAGATGCGGACGCCGCCCGGATCGAAGATGCGGAAGCGCACGCCGGCGGCCACGAGCGATCCGATGAAGGATTCGGAGAGGTCGGGCGAGCCGAATCCGTCCACGAGCACGTGCACCTCGGCGCCGTTGCGGGCGGCCTGCAGGAGCGCGGCGTGCAGGCCCTTGCCGATCTTGTCCTCGAACAGGATGAAGGTCTCCAGCAGCACTTCGCGCTTCGCCGCGGCGATCGCCTCGAACACGCGCGGGAAAAAGGCCTCGCCGTTCTCCAGCAGCTCGAAACGGTTGCCCGGCACCCAGCGCGAAGGGCGGCGCGTCGGTTTCATAGCGCGATCTCCGCCGCCAGGGGGGCGTGGTCCGACAGCTTGTGCCAGGGTTTGCGCGGCAGCACGACGGGAGCGTGCACCGACGCGTTGCGCACATAGATGCGGTCGAGCGCGAGCAGCGGCATGGAGGCCGGGAACGTGCGCACGGCGCGCCCGCCCGCATGCACGAACACCTCGTGCAGCCCGGCGCCCTTGCGCAGCACCTCGTGGGCGCGGCCGCGCCAGTCGTTGAAGTCGCCCGCCACGATCACGGGATCTTCGGCGGGGAAGGTGTTGACGAGGTCGCACACGCGCCGCAGCTGGCGCTGGCGGTGGGCTTCCTGCAGCCCCAGGTGGACGCAGATCGCATGCACCTGGCGGTCGTGCCCCGGCGGCTGCAGCACGCAGTGCAGCATGCCGCGCCGCTCCGGACCGCTCACGGAGATGTCGTGGTTCTCGTAGTGGACGATGGGGAACTTGGACAGCAGCGCATTGCCATGGTGCCCGCTGTCGTACACCGCGTTGCGGCCGTAGGCATATTGGCCCCAGATCGTGTCGGCCAGGAATTCGTAGTGCGGCTCCTGAGGGAAATTGGCCACGCGGCTGGCATGGCGCTGGTGCGTGCCCAGCACTTCCTGCAGGAAGACGATATCGGCCGCCACGCCGCGCACGGCCTCGCGCAGCTCGTGCAGCATGAAGCGGCGATTAAAGGAGGTGAAGCCCTTGTGCACGTTCACGGTCAGCACCTTGAACGCGACAGGAGAGGAGGTTTCTGCGTGGGAAGCCATGGATGCCATCGGTGGAAGGGCACCGCAGCCATGGCGGGTGGGCCAGCGGCCGCGGCGCAGGGTTCAACCGATTGTTCCGATCCCTGCACAGCCGTGCTGTAGGACTGTGGGCCGACCGCTTGTGCAGCCCTGGAACGCGCCGCAGCGGGCGAGCCGCGCGTCGGGACCCGGCGATAAGACAGGCCGCAGAAAGGAACCCATGGCGCAAACTGCCCACTGATTGCAGCCCGGGAGCCACCGCGGCCCCACCCATCAGAAGGCCGCGGAGCAGGCCAAGCCAGCAGACGCCGTGGAACGGGCTCCGCCCGGCCACCGGCGTCGTCACCCTTCCCGCCGTGCGCAGCACGGCGAGAGAAGGGGGAAGGCGCGCAGCGCCTCAGGGGGATGTACTCACGAAGGCAGGAAGCCCTCGACCGACAGATAGCGCTCGCCCGTGTCGTAGTTGAAGCCCAGCACCCGTGCACCCTGCGGCAGTTCGGGCAGTTTCTGTGCGATGGCTGCGAGCGTGGCGCCTGAAGAGATCCCCACAAGCAGGCCTTCCTCGCGCGCGGCGCGGCGGGCATATTCGCGCGCGGGCTCGGCATCGACCTGGATCACGCCGTCCAGCAGGCTCGTGTCCAGGTTCTTCGGCACGAAACCCGCACCGATGCCCTGGATGGGGTGGGGCGCCGGCTGGCCGCCGGAGATCACCGGCGAGGCCACGGGCTCCACGGCGAACACCTTGAGCTGGGGAAATTTCGGCTTGAGCACGCGCGCCACTCCGGTGATGTGGCCGCCGGTGCCCACGCCCGTGATGAGCGCATCGATGCCTTCGGGGAAGTCAGCCAGGATCTCCTGCGCCGTGGTGCGCACGTGCACGTCGATGTTGGCGGGGTTCTCGAACTGCTGGGGCACCCAGGCGCCGGGCGTCTGAGCGGCCAGTTCCTGGGCGCGGGCGATGGCACCCTTCATGCCCTTCTCGCGGGGGGTGAGGTCGAACTGCGCGCCGTAGGCGAGCATGAGGCGGCGGCGCTCGATGCTCATGCTCTCGGGCATCACGAGGACGAGGCGGTAGCCCTTCACGGCGGCGACCAGCGCCAGGCCGATGCCGGTGTTGCCCGAGGTGGGCTCGATGATGGTGCCGCCGGGCTGCAGCGCGCCGGAACGCTCGGCGTCCTCCACCATGGCCAGCGCGATGCGGTCCTTGATGGAGCCGCCCGGGTTGCTGCGCTCGGACTTGACCCAGACGTTCGTACCCGCCCCGAAGAGCCGGTTGATGCGCACGTGCGGCGTGCTGCCGATGGACTGCAGGATGGTGTCGATCTTCATGGCGTCTCCACGGTGGAAAAAAGGTTCCTGAGGAACGGGAACGGGCCATTGTGGACCACTCCTACGACACGGCCTGCATATGGATATGCCGCTGTTTTCATACATCAGGCGTTCCTGCTGAATGCAAAATTTAATTTATGGAAAAAATTATAAAGTCGTAGGAGTATTTATTGTTCCGCGATGGATAGGGAACAAATACGGAGGCTATCTCGACGTCAGCTTCACCGGCGGCTTCTGGGGGCGTCGCTCAATCCGCCGGCCATGGCCAAGCGCCGCCCGGTGCCCCCCACCTCACCAGCCGCTGGCCCGGCCCGGCGGTCAAGGTGGCGGAGTTCGACGCGCAGACCCCTTCGGTCAGCGATTGGGCGGTGCAGGCGTTGCCGGTGGACGGGGGGTGAACACGATCGAGTCCGGGCGCGGGCTGCGGCGCCGGCCCCATCTATTTCGACAACGTCGTCCTGCGGCAGCGACGGCAGCGACGGCCGGGGCGGAGGGGCCGCCCGCCTCGTGGTTTCCCCTGAACCATCCGACCCGCGTTTCCACCATCCTCGGCCCCATGTCCGAAGAACTCTCGCTCCACCAGCGCCGCCGGCGGCCCACGCCGGCCGAGCTGCAGGGTATCCCCTGGCTCGCCGCCCTGGCGCCGACCGAGCGGGACCGGGCGATGGATGCGCTGGTGGTGGGCGATGCCCAGGTCGGCGATTTCGTGTGCCGGCGCGGCCGGCCCGTCACCTACTGGTTCGGCGTGGTGGAGGGCCTGCTCAAAATGAGCACCGACAACGCCCGAGGGCAGACGATGACGTTCGCGGGCGTGCCGCCCGGCGGCTGGTTCGGCGAGGGCACGGCCGTGAAGCGCGAGCCCTACCGCTACGACATCCAGGCGCTGCGCCGCAGCGTGGTGGCGGGGCTGCCGATCGACACCTTTCACTGGCTGCTGGACCACTCCCTGGGCTTCAACCGCTTCGTGATGCAACAGCTCAACGAGCGGCTGGGCCAGTTCATCGCCGCGCGGGAGATCGATCGCCTGGGCAGCCCGGACGCGCGCGTGGCGCGGGGGCTGGCAGCGCTCTTCAATCCGCTGCTCTATCCCGGCGTGGGCCACGTGCTGCGCATCACGCAGCAGGAACTGGGTTACCTGGTGGGCCTGTCGCGCCAGCGCGTGAACGAGGCGCTGGCCGCGTTGCAGGCACAGGGGGCCATCCGCGTGGAGTACGGCGGCCTGCGGGTGCTGGACCTCCAGGCCCTGCGCGAGAGCGTTTTCGCGGGAGCCGCCGAAGAAGGCGAGCCGCCCGCAGCCGGGCGGCCGACGGCACCGGCCTCCCGCCGCACGCCGCGCCACCGCCCGGTCCGCGCAGAGGCGCGGGTGTAACGGCCACGGGCGTACCAGGCGTGGGTGTAACTGGCGTGGGTGTAACTGGCGGGGGGCAGTCGTGCCCCCTGGGCGGCCGCCCTTCGTAAAACCGGGCGCGCCCACCTCACCCCGGCCCAGGTCGGCCTGGCCTTCGGCAGCGGGCAGGTCTAACACGGTGCAGTCTTGCTGGCGACGTGCCGGGCGGCAGCGCCGCCACGGCGTTCACCGAGTACAGCACGTCGGCCACGGTCAACGTCGGCGATGGCGGCAAGTACCGCGTCACGGGCGGGCAGGCCACGTTCTGGGCCGACCCGCAGAGCGTGGCCACGCCGGTCAGCGAATAGCGCCTTCAGCCGGGAAGCGCGGGCGCCACTCCCGCTTCGCCCGGTATGCGCTGCAGGCGGAATGCGCCCACCATCTCGGTCAGGCGGCCGGCCTGCTCGCGCAGGCTGCCGGCCGCCGCGCTGCTTTCTTCCACCAGGGCGGCGTTCTGCTGGGTCATGTTCTCCAGGGCGCTCACGGACTGGCTCACCTGGCCGATGCGGTCGCTCTGCTCGTGGGCCGAGGTGGTGATCTCTCCCATGATGGACGACACCTTCTGCACCGATTGCACGAGTTCCCCGATGGTGGCGCCGGCCTGGGCGACCAGGCTGGAGCCTTCCTGCACCTGCCCGGAGCTGGCGAGGATCAGCGCCTTGATCTCGCGGGCGGCCTCGGCGCTGCGCCCCGCCAGCGCGCGCACTTCGCCCGCCACCACGGCGAAGCCGCGGCCCTGCTCGCCTGCGCGGGCCGCCTCGACTGCGGCGTTGAGCGCCAGGATGTTGGTCTGGAAGGCGATGCCGTCGATCACGCCGATGATGTCCGAGATCTTGCGGGAGCTGGCGCTGATCACATCCATGGTGCGCACGACCTGGGAGACCACCTCGCCGCTGCGCGTGGCGACCTGCGCGGCGGAGGCCGTCATCTGGTTGGCCTGCCGGGCGGCGTCGGCGCCCTGGTGGACGGTCTGGGTCAGGTCTTCCAGGGCGGAGGCGGCCTCCTGCAGGTTGCCGGAGGTCTGCTCGGTGCGGTGGCTCAGGTCCAGGTTGCCCGAGGCCACCTCGGAGCTGGCCTGGAGGATGGAGTCGGCGGTGGTGCCGATGTGCCCCACCAGGCCGCGCAATTGCTCCTGCATCGCCGCGATCGCGTCCAGCAGGCGGCCGGTCTCGTCGTGGATGCGGACCTCCACGCGGGACGTCAGGTCCCCGCGCGCGATGCGCTCGGCCACCACGACGGCGCGTCCGATGGGCTGGGTGATGGTGGCCGTGGTGCGCCAGGCGATGAACAGGCCCAGGGCGATGGCGATGGCCACCAGCGCGCCGCCGGTCAGGCGCGAGCGGGTCTGGGTCTGCTGCGCGTCGGCAGCGGCGTCGGCGTTCAGGGTGTTCTGCAGTTCCACCAGCTGCGCCAGCTTGTCGCGCCATGCCGCCTCGGGCGGCGCCACGCGGGTCATGAGGCCGAGCGTGGCGCTGACCGTGTCGCCGTCGGTGACCAGCTTGAGCGCGCCTTCGATCTCGGGCCGGGTCTTGCGGGACTGTGCCTGGATGTCCGCCATCAACTGGCGCTCTTCGGGCGTCGCGCTTCCGGAGTCCAGCAGCGCCGCGAGTTCGGCCTCCTGCCTGGCGTACCGTTGCAGGGTGTCGTTCGCCTTGCGCGCCTGGTCCTCTGCGTTGCGGGGGTCGATGTCGCCGAGCATCGCGGCCGAGCGCGCGTGGATGCCCGTGGCGCTCACGGTCTGCAGCATGCCGTTGGCCAGCCGTGCCTTGGCGGCGCCCGCGCCGGTGATCTGCTGCATCTGCCGGTTCATGCCCGACATGGAGAAGTGGCCCAGCGCCGCCACGGCGACCAGCAGGGCCAGCATGCATCCGAAGCCGAGCAACAGACGGCGCGAAATCGAGAGGGAGCGAAGGAATGTGACGGCCTGCATAGTGTGTTTCCGGTAGCCTGGTCGGATGTCAGGAGTTCATTGCAAGATAAGTGCCAATAGAAAGCCTGGTGTTGTTACAAATGAGGACCGCAGGCAAGCCACTTCGCTGGCATGCTCCGCATGGCGGAAGCTGCGTGCGATGAACCATTGGTTCATTCCATGAACCGCCTATCCCATCGTTTCAAGCTATTCATTTAATAGCTTATTCTTGAATTGGACTTATCGTGCCAGAGTCCTGCGCACCGAAGCGTGGCACGGTGGTTTTGTTACATATGGCCGCTGGAGGTGACATGTTGAATGCAGGTGTGATGCGCTCGGTGTGGATCTCCATCCTGCTGCTGGCGCTGTTCGCCGGCACCGCTGCGCGGGCCGCCCTGGTGCAGGTGCTGGTGCAGGACGGCGCGGGCAAGCCGCTGAAAGGCGCAGTGGCGTTCCTGGATTCCGCCCAGGCGCGCAAGCAGGCGAAGCCGCTGCCGTCCGCCGAGGTCGCCCAGGAAAAGCGGACCTTCGTGCCCGATGTGCTCGTGGTCACGGCCGGCACGCAGGTGCAGTTCCCCAACCACGACACGGTGCGCCACCACGTCTATTCCTTCTCGCCGGCCAAGAAGTTCGAGATCAAGCTCTATTCGGGCACGCCGGCCAATCCCGTGCTGTTCGACCAGCCGGGCGTCGTGGTGCTGGGCTGCAATATCCACGACCAGATGGTGGGCTGGATCCTCGTGCTGGAAACGCCGTACTACGGGCGTTCCGAGGCGTCGGGCGCGGTGCGCCTCGACAAGGTGCCGCCGGGCGACTACACGCTGCGGGTGTGGCACCCGGGGCTGCCGGTGGGCGCTCCCGCCCAGGCCCAGCCGCTCGCCGTTGCCGAGCCGGGCGGGGCGCCGGTGACCGTGCGGCTGGCAGGGGCCGTGCAGTGACCTGGCGCGCGTTCGGCCAGAGCCTGATGTTCCGGCTGGCCGGGGTGTCGCTGCTCCTGCTCCTGCTGGTGCAGGCGGCCGGGTTCCTGGTGGTGCGTGCGTCCATCGAGCGCAACGCCCGGGCGCAGATCGCCGTGGGGCTGGATGCGGACGAGCGGGTCTGGCGGCGCCTCATCGACCAGAACGCGGAACGGCTCCAGCAGGCGTCGGCGCTGCTGGCGGCCGACTACGGCTTCCGCTCGGCCGTCAATTCCGGCGATGCCGAGACCATCGCGTCGGTGCTCTACAACCACGGGGGGCGCATCGGGGCCGCGGTCGCGGCCCTGCTGGACACCGAGATGCAACTGGTGGTGTCTTCCGCCTCGGATGCCTCCAGCGACTCGCGCTCGACGCTGCTCGGCGTGCTGCCCCTGCTGACGCGGCAGCCCGGCCGCAGCCAGATCGCGATCGTGGCCGGCGTGCCCTACCAGTTCGTGATGGTGCCCATGCGGGCGCCCCTGGTGATCGGCTGGGTGCTGATGGGATTCCCGGTCGGCCAGGCGCTGGCTACCGAGATGCACCAGTTGCAGTCGATCGAGGTGGCCATCGTGGTGCGCGGCCCCGACGGCCAGCGGTCCGTGCCGGTGAGCACCTTGCCGGAAGGCGACCGGCAGCGGCTGGTCGGACTGGCGGCGGACGACGAGGTGCAGATGGATGACGGCCCGCTGCTGCTCCGCCGGGTGCCCCTCGAGAGCGTCAACGGCGAGACGCACGTGCTGCTGATGCGCTCCCTGGACGGCGTGCTGGCGCCCTACCGCCACCTGCAGGTGCTGCTGGGCGCCATCACGCTCGGGGGCGTGGCGCTGTTCGCGGTCGGCTTCGCGCTCATGGCGCGGCGGGTGGCCGCCCCCCTGCGGGCGGTGACGGAGGCCACGCAGCGCATTTCGCGCGGCAACTATGCCGAGCCGATCGAGCACACGCATCGCAAGGACGAGATCGGCCGCCTGGCGCGCTCTTTCGACCGCATGCGGCTGGGCATCGCGACCCAGCAGGACGAGATCCGCCAGCTCGCCGACACCGACCGGCTCACGGGCGTGCCGAACCGGGAGCGGTTCCGCCGGCTGCTGATGGAGGCCATGGAGCACGGGGACCGCCCCGGAGAGCCGCTGTCGGTGATCGCCCTGGACCTCGACCGCTTCAAGCAGGTCAACGATGTGCTGGGCTATGCGCTCGGCGACCGGCTGCTGCAGGCGGTGGTGGCGCGCATCGCGGCCCACCTGCGCCCGGAGCGGGAGATCGTGGCCCGGCTCGGGGGCAACGAGTTCGCCGTGCTGCTGCCCGGCGCCGACGAGGCAGCGGCCCGCGATACGGCGCAGCGCATCACGCGGGCGTTCGAGTCGCCCCTGGTGTTCGAGGACCAGATGGTGGACCTGAGCGCGGGCATCGGCATCGCCTGCTGGCCGGGCCCGGCCCATGATGCCGACACCCTGCTCAGCCACGCGGAAATCGCGATGTACGCGGCCAAGCGGCGCCTGCACGGCGCGCAGATCTACGACCCTTCGATGGAATCGTCCAGCGCGGCGGCGCTGTCGCTGCTGTCCGAGCTGCGCCATGCGGTGGAGGCCGGCGAACTGCGGCTTTTCCTGCAGCCCAAGCTCCGGCTGGACGGCCAGGACGGCTGCGGTGCCGAGGCGCTCGTGCGCTGGCAGCATCCCGAGCGCGGCCTCGTGCCGCCGATGCAGTTCATCCCCTTCGCCGAGCAGACCGGTTTCGTGCGGCAGCTCACGCTCTGGATCTTCGAGCAGGCCGCGCGCTACCTCGCGCAGCCGCAGGTGCGCGGCCTGGGGCTGCGCATTTCGGTGAACCTGTCCACGCGCGACCTCATGGACACGGACCTGAGCACCCGCCTGGGCACGCTCATGGCACGGCACGGCGTGGAAGCGGCCGGGTTCTGCCTGGAAATCACCGAAAGCGCCATCATGGACGACCCCGGCCGGGCCGAGGCCATGCTGAACCGGCTGTCCGTGCAGGGCTTCAAGCTGTCCATCGACGACTTCGGCACCGGCTACTCCTCGCTGGCCTACCTCAAGCGCCTGCCGGTGGACGAACTGAAGATCGACAAGTCCTTCGTCATGGGCATGGCGGCGGATGCCGGCGACGCGCAGATCGTGCGCTCGACCATCGACCTCGCGCACAACCTGGGGCTCTCCGTCGTGGCCGAGGGCGTGGAATCCGCCGTGATCCTGGAGCAGCTGCGCGGGCTGCGCTGCGACGAGGCCCAGGGCTACCACATCGGCCGGCCGATGCCCGCTGACGACTTCCTCGCCTGGCACGCGGCCGCGGCCGCGCGAAAATAGCGCCATGTCCGATTCCGCTCCCCGCCGCCGTCTGTCGCTTCCGCCCAGCGGCCCGCGCACCATCCAGCCCGATCCTGCTTCCCGGTCCGCCCCGCCCCGCGCGGCAGGCCCCCGGCCTGCCGGCCGGTTCACCCTGCGCACCCCGGAGGCCGGTGCAGGTGCCGCGCCGCGCTCCGGCCCGCAGGAAGCGGCCCCCCGCGCAGCCGCTGCCCGTCCCGGTTCCGTCCCGTCCGGCACCTCGCGCCTGAACAAGCGCATGGCCGAGCTGGGCCTGTGCTCTCGCCGCGAGGCGGACGACTGGATCGCCAGCGGCTGGGTGCGCGTGAACGGCCAGGTCGCCGCCATGGGGCTGCAGGTGTCGCCCACGGACCGCATCGAGGTGGACCCCGCCGCCCGCGGCCAGCAGGAGCGGCAGGTGACCATCCTGCTGCACAAGCCCATGGGCTACGTGAGCGGGCAGGCCGAGGACGGCCACACGCCCGCGGTCGTGCTCATCAACCCGCGCGCCCACTGGCGCGAGGACCCGAGCCGGCAGCGCTTCTCGCCCCCGCAGCTGCGCGGCCTCGCGCCCTGCGGCCGGCTGGACATCGATTCCGTCGGACTGCTCGTGCTCACGCAGGACGGCCGCGTGGCGCGGAATCTGATCGGCGAAGACTCCGAGGTGGAGAAGGAATACCTCGTGCGCGTGCATTACGGCGACGTCGCCACCGACGTGCAGTCCGCCTTCCCGGCCGAGCAGCTGGCCCGCCTGTGCCACGGCCTGTCGCTGGACGGCCAGGCGCTCAAGCCGGCCAGGGTGGAGTGGCAGAACCCCGAACAGCTGCGCTTCGTGCTGCAGGAAGGCAAGAAGCGGCAGATCCGCCGCATGTGCGAACTGGTCGGCCTGAAGGTGGTGGGTCTCAAGCGCATCCGCATCGGCCGCGTGGTGCTGGGCAACCTGCCCGTGGGGCAGTGGCGCTACCTGGGGCCGAACGAGCGGTTCTGATCCGGCCTGCCGGGGTCAGCCGCCGCCGGGCTGGATGCCGGTGTCGGGCGCATCCAGCGCCTCGCGCACCCGCAACGCCAGGTCTTCCAGGGTGTAGGGCTTGCCGAGCAGGTGCACGCCCGCGTCCAGCACGCCGTTGTGCACCACGGCGTTGCGCGTGTAGCCGGTGGTGAAGAGCACCTTCAGTCCCGGGCGGCGGCGCAGCGCTTCCTCCGCCAGCTTGCGGCCGTTCACGTCGGGCATGACGACGTCGGTGAACAGCAGGTCGATCTCCGGGTGCGCATCGATCAGCTTCAGCGCCGCGGCGGCGCCGTCGGCTTCCAGCACGCGGTAGCCGAGTTCACCCAGCGCATCCACGGAGAACTGCCGCACGGCGGCCTCGTCCTCCACCACCAGGACCACGTCCTGCGCATCTCCCAGGGGCGGACGCGGCGCGTCGGCGGGTTCGGCCTCTTCCTGGGCGGAATCCACCAGGCGCGGCAGGTATACCTTGACGGTGGTGCCTTCGCCGAGCTCGGAGTAGATCTTCACGTGCCCGTCGGACTGCTTGATGAAGCCGTACACCTGGCTCAGCTCCAGGCCGGTCCCCTTGCCCACGTCCTTGGTGGTGAAGAACGGGTCGAACGCCTTGGCGATCACCTCCGGCGGCATGCCCGTGCCGGTGTCGCTCACGGCGATCAGCACATACTGCCCCGGCGCCACGCCCAGGTGCTCCGCGGCGTAGCGATCATCCAGGTGCGCGTTGGCGGTCTCGATGGTCAGGCGCCCGCCGTCGGTCAGCGCGCCCATGGCGTCGCGGCCGTTGACGGCGAGGTTCAGGATCACGCTCTCGAGCTGGTTGCGGTCGGCATGGATGCGCCAGAGCCCGCCGGCGAGTACTGTTTCCAGGCGGATCGCGCCGTCCAGCGAATGGCGCAGCATGTCGGACATGCCGGCGATCAGCTGGTTGGCATCCAGCGACACCGGGCTGAGCGGCTGCCGGCGCGAGAAGGCCAGCAGCCGCTGCGTGAGCTGAGCCGCGCGCCGGGCCCCGCCACGGGCCGCGTCGATGTAGCGCCGGGCCCGCGGCTCGCCCGCGGCGAAGCGGCGGTCCAGCAGTTCCAGCGAGCCCAGCACCACCGCCAGCATGTTGTTGAAATCGTGCGCGATGCCGCCGGTGAGCTGGCCCACCGCTTCCATCTTCTGCGCCTGGCGCAGCGCTTCTTCCGTCCTGAGCCGCTCGGCCACCTCCAGCGCCACGCGCTGCTCCAGGGCGTCGTTCAGTTCGCGCAGCGCACGCTCGGCGCGGTGGCGATGCGTCACGTCCTGGAACAGCACGGCCACCTGGCGGCGCTCGGCCGGCTCCACGCGGAAGGCGGACAGCTCCAGGTAGCGGCGGGTTTTCACCAGTTCGCGCTCGAAGCGGATCGGCTCGCCGGTGAGCAGCACGTTCCGGTAGATCTCCACCCAGGCATCGGCCTCGTCAGGCACCATATCGCGCACGCGCTGCCCCACCACGTCGGGAATGCCGGCATTGGCGAGGTACGCCGGGTTGGCGGAGACGTGCACGTAATCGCTCAGCAGGCCGTGGGGCCCGTCGAGGAATTCGATCACGCAGAAGCCTTCGTCCATCGTCTCGAACAGCGTGCGCAACTGCAGTTCGCTTTCGCGCAGCGCACTTTCGGCGGCCTT
Organism: Paracidovorax cattleyae; assembly: GCF_900104515.1. Lineage (GTDB taxonomy): Bacteria > Pseudomonadota > Gammaproteobacteria > Burkholderiales > Burkholderiaceae_C > Paracidovorax > Paracidovorax cattleyae. The sequence continues at coordinate 2,452 of NZ_FNJL01000049.1, read as the reverse complement.
GCGGGCCGTGAGGTCGGTGGCGGTGCCGAACCACTCCGTCACCTCGCCGTCGGCGCCCAGCAGCGGCATGGCGCGCGACAGCGTCCAGCCGATGCTGCCGTCCACGCGGACCACGCGGTGCTCGAGTTCCAGCAGGCTGCGCGTCGCCATGGCCTGTGCGATCGCCGCGCGCACCTGCGGCTGGTCTTCTTGCGGCACGTATTGCTCCACCCAGGAGCGCATGGGTTCACTGGTGTCGGCCACGAAGCCCTGGCCGTTGATCTCCAGCAGGCGGCTCCAATCCGCGCTCATGCGGTAGACCGCGTTGGCAGTGGCCAGCGTGAGGGCTTTCAGCCGCGATTCGCTGTCGGCCAGCCGGCGCTGCGCGAGCAGCTTGCCGGTGGTCTCCGCGACCGCGCAAAGGATGCCCTGTACGCTCCCGTCGTCGTCGCGCAGGGGCGTGTAGGAGAAGCTGAACCAGGCCGGTTCGGCATGGCCGCGGCGGTTGACGATCAGCGGCAGGTCCTCGCGGTAGAGGGCTTCACCTGAAAGGGCCGTGGCCACCAGCAAGCTCACGTCCGGCCAGATCTCGCCCCACACCGCATCCAGCGCCGAGCCCATGGCCCACGCGTGCTTGTTGCCCAGCATCTCGGCATACGGCGCGTTGTAGACCATGCCCAGGCGCGGCCCCCAGCCATGTCGGTGCCAGCGAGTCGAGCACCAGGGACGCCGCAGCCCGCAACGGCCGAGGCCAAGCGGCGGGGTGCCCCAGCGGCGACGCTCCCCACTCGCATTCGCGGAGCAGCGGATGCGCTGGCGTTCCGTCGGGCAGAAAATGGGGCGCAGAAGCGGTCATGTCAGCGAATGTAACCGTGCGCGTACCTGCGTGCCAAATCTGCGCGGAATGACCCGATGCCTGGACGGACGACTGGACAGTGGTCTGCCCCTCAGACTGCCGCTGTGTTCCTCTACGCTCAGCGCTTTGGGCAGGATCTCGGGAACGCCTGTACAGCGCCATCGGGAGGGATCCCAAAATCTTCCCGCGGCTGGCGCGCAAAGGCGGACCACTGCGATTCTTCGAGCGTGATGGCTCCCCGCGTACAAACAGCGTCGATGCGTGCAGGCGTGGCGCTGCAGTCGATGCGGGAAAAAATGCACCGGTCTCCGGTAGCAATGCCGATGCCTGGCACATCACGTTTCGCCACGAGCATGTAGCTGTCGTCCTGATTGGTTTTCAGCGGACCTGCGGGGAGCATGCCTTTGACGGCAAGCATGAGGCCGGGAACGGCGAGCACGGCTGCCGATAACGCGATCAATGCGGGGTAGGGACTTTCGCCTTTGGCCTCTCGGCGTTTCATCAGCACGTATCCGGCCGACAGAAATGCAGCGAAGGCGGCGCTGACGATGGATGCGAGCGTGTAAAGATTGCAGCCGCCATCGCAATCTCCGGCCTGGAACGTTCTGATGAAGAAAAAGCCGCCGACCAGACACGACATCAGTGCGGCGCAGATCAGCGCCAACAGGGAGAAGGGGCGCCTCATCATGGAAGAGGCCAGAAGACGACCGCCCGCGAATTCTCGAGATCGGAATAGATACCGGGAATACGGCCGATTATTCCCAACGTGAATCGCGTGAAGTTCAGCCACGACGGAGTGAGCCGGTCCATGTTCCACAGATCGATGTGGTCGCCCGTGGGTAATTTTTCTCCGTCACGCATCCAATAGTCCTTGAAGAATACGATGCCTCTGCGTGCAGCAATTTTCTTGTGGAAAGATGGTCCTTCCACCTGGATGGAGACAGGGCAAAGTGCGAAAGGCCTGGTGTTCAACCAGTCTGCCAGTTCCTGCGCTCTGAGCACCATGCCATTGCCACGCGCGCCGAATTCGCAGCGGGGACCTCTGAAGCGCTTGAAGCTGACACCCGACTTTTCGAGTGCTGCTCCTAGCCGGATTGCGCACTGGTTGTCATAGGCTTTCTTGCCATTGGCCGAGTTGATGCAGGGATCGTTGGCCGGATAATTCCTCCAGAGCTCGTCAAAGCTGATCCCGGTATCGGGATTGTTTTCTTCCCCCGACATCGCTGTTGGACCTTTCGCGCTACCGTCTTTAGGAAGCTTGGCATCCTAGAGGGTGTTATGAACTTCCCGCTGCGGCCAGCACCCGCGCGGCGGCGGGCAACATGAGCACTGCAAACACCAGGAAATGCAGTCCGCTGAGCACTTCGGGCAGCCGCTCATAATCCCGAGAAAGCCTGCGGAACCTCGCCAGCCAGCCGAAGCTTCGCTCCACCACCCAGCGCCGCGGCAGCAGCACGAAGCCCTTCTTCGCCTCGGGCAGCTTCACGATCTGCAGCTCGATGCCGTTGTCCCGTGCGGCCTCTGCTGCCGCCTCGCCCGTGTAGCCTTGATCCGCCCAACCCCGCTTCACCGAGTGGCCCGTGGCCTGCTGTACGTCTTCGCACAACTTCTGCACCT
>NZ_FNJL01000050.1 GCF_900104515.1 Paracidovorax cattleyae | reverse complement strand
GGCCTGCGGGGTCAGCGCTTTACCCCGAAGCCCACCTTCAACGCTTCGATGTGCAGGTGGGCCTCAGCCAGCAGCTTCTTGAGCTTGGCGTTCTCGCCCTCGATCTCGCGTAGTCGTGTGGCCTCACTGGCTTGCATGCCGCCGAACTTGGCGCGCCACTTGTAGAAGGTCGCGTCGCTGAAGCCGCCCAGGCGGCACAGTTCCTTGACCGGCATGCCGCCTTCAGCCTGCTTGAGGAACCCGATGATCTGCTCGTCGGTGAATCTGCTCTTCTTCATGTCCGTTCTTCCTCTGAAAACGGACTCTACTAACCTTCTATTGGTACGCCCTATGGGGAGCAGGTCAGTGCGACCCTGTCTCGGATGCGCGCAGATGCACCAGATGGGTGAACATGGTCCTGCCCAGGTTCTTTTCCGACTTGAAGCTTTCAACGAGCGGGGCAATGATCCGCCAAGCTCCATCGGTTGGATCCGGCTCACCCTCCGCCAGTTGGGGCAGCAGATCGTCTGGAAGTGCGAGGCGTCCCCACACGCCGCCTTTTTCTTCGAGGTCTGCGAGGTCATCCAGCGTGAATGCCACGGGGCGACGTGCATAGCGCGCGCCCGCTTCATCAGTGACCCACATGCCGAAGAAGGTCCCGGCAAACTGATGTGTCAGGCGCAGATATCGCTGCGGTTCGTCCGGACCGACGGGAGCCTTGAGCGCGTGGGGCACTTGGCGTGCGACCGCCGGATATGGTTCAAACCTCATCGTTGCGAAGCACCAGGGGCAGGTTGAGCGCGACCTCGTGATTCAAGGATATGTTGATATCGCCTGCCCACGCACCGTACCTGAAAGCATCTTCCGCCTGCTCCGATTTCAGCCTCAGCCGCTGCGCGGCCCTCTTCAGCAGAATGCTCAAAGGAACGTTTCGTTCATACACATGCATGAAGTGGTCGCGCACCATTTTTCCCAGCACTGGTTCGGGCTGCCAGCCGTGCGCACGCCACCGGCGGAGGAATCTGAGTGTTGACAGGGTCACTTGGGGATCGGGCAGGGTGCTCAAGTCGACCAATTCCCATTGGATCCCTTGTTCCTCGCACCACTGGTGCTCAATGCTGAGCTTGGCGGACGTCACGGCGTCCAATTCAATGTCGGGCGGCTTGATGCTTGCAGCGCGCAGAACGTGCTGGTCCTCGACGTGTTCCGTCACCAGAAAGTCGATGGTGTAGGGCTCGGGGTACCTTCCAACACGCTTGTGCGGTATGCCGAACTCGGCGGCGAGTTGCTGGGTTCGAGCCAGGTCAAAGATCGGAAACTGCTCTCTGAGGTCAACGACACTCTGCTTGCGTTCGAGGAGATAGAAGTACAGCGTCTCGAAGTCTGAAAGCAGTTCGTACTGCCTGCCGTTCCTGATGCTGTTGGGCGTATCGCAGTTGCCCATCGAGCGGATCTCACGCGTCGTGTACCAGGGCAGATAGCTTGGTCCGGCCCCGCATCCCCGCCCGCGTGCGATCTTTCGGCGCAAAAATGCCGGATATTGGGCTGGGTCTGGCTGCCATTCCATTGCAGCAGTGTGCTCGGAATGCCAGAAAATGTCCATGACTACCTGAGGATAGTCACTTTGAGCAAACCACTGATGTAAAAAATGACCGTATCTTTAGTCATTCTATGGCATGCTTATCCGTGTGTTGTGCAGATCTTCCCTAATAGATATTTGCTCGGATGCGTCATGTATTCATGAATATAACGGTTGACAGTTGGGTGCGAATCGCGTGGTAGTGCGACCACCTGTGGTTACTGCCGGCCGCATCTCTCGGTCGCCGTAGCACGCATCCTCGATTGAATCGGAGTGAGGTGATCTCCTGCTCAATAAACGTCCTTCAGGTATCGCCCGTCGCGTCGCAACTGCGCCCAGTATTCGGCTGCCGTATCCGCATCGAAATCGCCGTGGCGCTGCGCGATCTGCAGCAGCGCTTCATCGACACCACGCGCCAGGCGCTGCAGGCTGCCACAGACGTAGACTGCGGCGCCTTCTTGAAGCCAGTTCCAAACCTCGGCGCCGTATTCCACCAGCCGGCTCTGGACATAGACCGGTTCGGCCTGATCGCGTGAGAAGGCGGTTTCCAATCTGGCAAGCTGTCCCTTCCTTCGCATGTCCTCGAACTCGTCGCGAAAGTGGAAATCCGAGTTTTCATGCCGTTCCCCGAAGAACAGCCAGTTCCTGCCGGTGGCGCCTCGCGCGCGGCGCTCGTGCAGGAAGCCGCGGAAAGGTGCCAGCCCGCTACCGGCACCGATCATGATGATCGGGGTGTCGTCGGTTGACGGCAGCCTGAAGCGGGGATTGGCCTGCACCGAGACGCGCAACGTGTCGGTCGGCGTTGCGCTGGCAAGGTAGCTGCTGCACAGCCCGCCTTCGGTGGCATGGCACGTCACCAGCAGGTGGACAAGCGTCGGATCGGCGCTGGGACTCGATGCAATCGAATAGCGGCGTGGTTGCAGCGGCCGGATGCGCCCGACGAAAGCCTGGGCACCTTCTCCTGCCGTTGCTTCTTTCAATGCCTGGGCGCCCCACCGGCGGATGTCGAGGTGGTCCGTCAGTGCTTCGCGCAGTGTCATGTCCCGCCCACCCACTTCCACGACACAGCCGCCGTCCAGGTGCGCTGTCGCCAGCAGCGTGTCAACTTCTGCCTTGGCGTTGTGTGGCATGACCCGCAACAGGTCCCCCGCTTCGTAGCGCAGGCCCGTCTGCGCGAGATCAATCACGCAGTGCGACAGGAAGCGCTCGTGAGCGGGACTGCCAAGGCGCTGGACGCTCAGCAGGCGCGCGTTGACGAAGGTCGGGGCGGTCCGATTGGTGGCAGACGAAGGCGCTCTCGCAGGTGCAGGATCAGATGTGGCCGACTCGACGGCTGGCATGCGCGTGAGTTGTGACGGCGTACTGGCCGCCAGCACCGCCTGCATCCATTGCGTGATCGCTTCCCGTTCTCCATGCTCCACATCGGCCCTGAGTGCCAGGGGCTGTGCACCCAGGTCGCGCAGGCGGTTGTCCAGGCGCCGGCCGTGGGCGCAGAAGCTGTCGAACGAGCGGTCACCGACGCTCAAGACGGCGTAGCGCAACCCATCCAGGCGCGGCATCGTTTCAGTGGAAAGGCCCGCCCAGAAGCCGCTGCCGTTGTCGGGCGGGTCTCCGTCGCCGAAGGTGCTGCTGACCAGCACCGCCAACGGAGCGCGTGATAGGCGTTCGGGTGCCCATTCATCCATGGCGAAGCACCGGGTCGTCTTGCCTTGCCCCTCCAGGCGCTTGGCCAGCTCCAGCGCCATGGCTTGTGCCTGGCCGGTCTGTGACGCCCACAAGACTGGAATGGCATGTTCATGGCCATCTTCCGGATCGATGGCGCTCGGTTGTTGCAGCGTTCCGGCCGAAGGAGGCAACTCCTTCGGGGTTCCACCGGCTTCTGCCCCGAACAGATGCTGGATCGCGTGTCTCCAGGCAAGGCCGATCTCGTCACCCCGCGCATGGGCCTGTGCCGCAGTGCACAGCGGCACATCCGGCGTGGGCAGCAGTTCGGCCATCGACAGGTCTTCCCCGATCACGCGGGTCTCGAAGTCGATCATCTCGGCCAGTTGCGGCTCGCTGGCCCAGTTGTAGGCCAGCAACTTGTAGATACGGGTCGTGTGCGCGTCTTCCGGCTGAGCGATCAGCGCAATCATGTCCAAACGGTCGGTGCCTGGAAACTCCGCGACCAGGCGACATTGGTAGGGTAAGGTGCAGTGGTAGTGGCCCACACGTGGCATCAGCGGGCCACTGCCGTTGGAAAACAGGGTCTGATGGTGCAGCACGATCTCGGCATCGCTGCGGTCCACGCGGTAAACGCTGATCGGGTCTGGCGACGCCAGGCCGAAGGTCTTGCCGTGCAGGTAATAGAAGTGCGTCACGTCCAGGAAGTTGTCGACGATTTGCGCTGCCGACGCAGTTGTTCTCAAGGGTGGCATCAGCCCGGCCCGGAAGCCGTCCTGCGTCCATTCTGGAATCTCGATCAAAGGTGCCTTGGGCGGCTTCGGTGCGAGCCAGACCAGGCCATAGCGTTCCTGCAGACCCGCCGGCGTCCGGGCCGCAGCATTGCGTGGTGGCGTCAATGGCCCCATCGCTGGAATGCCGACACAGCGGCCATCGGAGCCGAAGCGCCAGCCGTGGTACGGGCATTCGAGCGCACCGTTGACGACACATCCGGCCGAAAGGGGCGCATTGCGATGCGGGCAGACATCGCGCAGTGCGATCAGGCCGTCGGCGGTGCGGACGAGAGCCCACGCCTCGCCGAGCAACTTGACCTGCAGCGGTTGCTCGGCGACTTCTGACGAAAGGGCCACCGGATGCCAGGCATGGGCGAGCTCGGGGGTCAGGTTGTTCAGCGTGGTGATCATGGCGATGCTGTATCAGTGGGGGGCAGGCGGGTCGGGCAAGGCTCCGCCCAGAACGCTTCAAACGTGCGCTTGCAAGAAAGAGAATGCGTCCCGTTACTTGGGCTGCAGGTTGCTGTCAGGGGTCAGACGGCACGGGTGTCAGATTTCCACCATGTCGAAGTCGGCCTTGCCGACGCCGCATTCGGGGCAGAGCCAGTCGTCAGGCACGGCCGTCCAAGGCGTGCCCGGGACAATGCCGTGCTCGGGGCTGCCTTCGGCCTCTTCGTAGATGAATCCGCAGATCAGGCAGACGTAGGTCTTCATGCCGGCACCGCACGCTTGAAGCTCAGCCCCATCTCTTTAAGCCGACGCCGGTAGGCGACGGATGAACGGTCCGCCGCGAAATGCGCCTCTGCCTGTGGATCAAGGGGAAGGTCTTGCGGCCACTGGCTCTCCACGATGTCCTGATCTTCTGCGAAAACCTGGGCATTGAAGGCGTAGACGTCTTCGACCGGCCCCGTGGTGTCGAAATTGCGTGTGATGGGCACGAACAGACGTGTGCTCGTGGCCGTCATCGGGCTGGCGGCGTTCAGAATGTTCAGCAGGCCGTCGTTGGGGAAGTGCACCGTCAGCCGGGCCGTGAACGGCGGGTAGATCTCGTAGACGCGCCGCCACTGGAATCCCTCGGGCGCCAGATGCTGCATGCCCTTGGGGAAGTTGCTGACGGTGCTGACGTAGTCGCTGCGGATACCGGTGTCGGTCAATGTGGTTTCGTAGGTCGGTACGACCGGGTTGTCCGGGTCTGCGAAGGCTTCATGGTGCACGAAGGCGAAATGCGCCACATCGACGAAGCCCTCGACCTGCCGGCCCGCCGAGCCCTGGATGTCCACATACGGCGGTAGCACTTGCTGGTGTTCGTCTGCGCTCCACGTGGGCATGGGCGGAATGGCGGCATCGCTCTGCGGCTCGGGCGTCAGGCACGTCCACAGCAGACCATACCGCTCGACTGCCGGGAGTGACCGGAGCCTGAAGCGCTCGGATGGCACCAGCGAGGGGTGCGCCGGGATGCGGGTGCAGGATCCCTCGCCGTTGAAGGTCAGGCCATGGTAGGCACACACCAGGTGGTCATTCTTCACGCAGCCCTTGCTCAAGGGCACGCCGCGGTGCGGACACCGATCGAGTGCCACGGACAGGCCTGCGCTGGTGCGGTACGCCACCAGCTTGACGTCCAGCAGTTGCACCTGCACCGGTTGGTCGGCGATGTCGATGCAGCGCGCGACCGGATACCAATGGCGGGCCAGGATGGCCCAGTCCTGGGGGGTGAAGGTGCTGGTTTCTGGCTGCGTGATCGCAGGGGCGGCGGGCTTGATGGGCATGGCTATTTGCTCGTGAGGATGTAGGGATGCAGGCAGTCTAGGAATGTCTTGCGTTGCATCAAAGAAGAGAATTCGCACATACTCATTGCGTTAAACGCATCAGGTAAAGAGAGGTTGCTTCCATGTGGGTGTTCTCCAGGTTCGTGCGCTATTTCGACGAAGCTGCCCGGCAGGGCTCCATGCGCAAGGCCGGCGACACACTGCACGTCGCCTCGTCCTCGGTCGACAGGCAGATCCTCAAGATCGAGGAAGAGATCGGCGTACCGCTGTTCGAGCGCCAGCCACAGGGACTCAAGCTCACCTCAGCGGGGGAGTTGGTCCTGCACTCGCTGCGCAAGTGGCAGAACGAAATGCATTCCCTTCAGTCGCGCATCGAGGACCTCAAGGGACTCAAGCGGGGCAACGTGGTGCTGGCGACGATCGAGGGGGCTGCCTCGGAGTTCGTGGCCAGCGCTGCCATGGACTTCCATCAGAGCTATCCGGCCGTGACCTTTGAACTGCAGGTCTACGGCGCGCACCGCGTGACCGATGCGGTACTGTCCGGCGACGTGGATTTCGGCTTGACCATCAATCCGAGACTCACGCCAGGGCTGGCTGTCATGGGGCAGAAGAACTTCCGCGTCGGTGCGGTGGTGGCGCCGGACCACCCCCTCGCAATCAAGGAACAGGTCCGGCTATCGGACTGCCTGCCCTACAAAGTGGTGGTGGCCGAGGCCTCGCTGGACCTGCGTCTGATCGTCAACCAGATCCTGGCACGCGCATCGGCCAGGCCCGAGCTGATTGCATCCTCGAACAGCATCATGCTGATGAAGGAGTTGGTGATGCGCGGCATGGGCGTGGGCCTGATGACGGAGATGGACGCGGACAAGGAGGTCCGTGCAGGCCAGATGGTTTACGTGCCGCTGGCCGACCGCCCGATTCCGCCCTCGATCCTCAGCCTGTGCGTGAACTCGGAGCGGCAACTCTCGTTGCCGGCGACCACGCTGCTGCAGGTCGTGAAGGGACGTCTTGAAGGGTTGTGACTGCCGGCCACATCCCGGCGCATCTGCACCGAACAGGCACGCTTGCGTGATTGATTGCCGCATGGTGGTGCGGCAGGTACAGACTCTTCAGATCAGTACCGCTATATCCACTCGAATGCATCGTTGGCACAAGTCTTGCACTGTTGATTCCATGATCTAGGTAGATCCTCGAGCCGCGCCCGATGGAGGGCGTGATTCGGGCAGGACAACGGCGTCCGCACATCACTTCACCGCTGCAGCGCGGTCGTCAGGATGTGCGGACGCTTTTTTTTGCGCATTCAACAGGGTGTTGTTTTGGCCATGGCAGGAATTCCTGATCGGCTGACGGCGACTGTCCAAGACGAAGGGACGCACGCGATGACCTCGACTTCGGTGAAAACCGTCTGTCCCTATTGCGGGGTGGGCTGCGGCATGGCGTTGGATGTGCAGGGCGGCAAGGTCATCAAGGTCTCCGGGCTCAAGAACCACCCGACCAACTTCGGGCGGCTGTGCACCAAGGGCTCCACCAGCGCGCAGGCCCTACGGGAGTCCGGCCGGATGGAAGCTGCTTTTGCCCGCAGCGACCGCCAGCGCGACCCCGTGCAGATTCGCATGGACGAGGCCATCGCCCAGACCGCCCGGCGCCTGAAGGCCATCCTGGATGCGCACGGCCCCGACGCCATCTCGTTCTACGTTTCGGGCCAGATGTCGCTGGAAGCGCAGTACCTGGTCAACAAGCTGTGCAAGGGCTACGTCGGCACCAACCAGATCGAGTCGAACTCGCGGCTGTGCATGGCCAGTGCCGGCAGCGGCTACAAGCTGTCGCTGGGCTCGGACGGGCCGCCGGGGTCGTACCAGGACTTCGACCAGGCCGACGTGTTCTTGGTCATCGGCGCCAACATGGCCGACTGCCATCCCATCCTCTTCCTGCGCATGATGGACCGCGTCAAGGCCGGAGCGAAGCTGATCGTGGTGGACCCACGCCGCAACACCACGGCGGAGAAGGCCCACCTGTTCATGCAGATCAAGCCGGGCACCGACCTCGCGCTGCTCAACGGCCTGATGCACTTGCTGCACGCCAACGGCCACACCGATGCTGACTTCATTGCGCAGCACACCGAGGGCTGGGAGGCCATGCCCGCTTTCCTGGCCGAGTACACACCCGAGAAAGTCAGCGCCATCACTGGCATCCCCGAGGCCGACATTCGCGCGTCCGCCCGGATGATCGGCGAGGCCAAGGCCTGGATGAGCTGCTGGACCATGGGGCTGAACCAGAGCACCCACGGCACCTGGAACACCAACGCCATCTGCAACCTGCACCTGGCCACCGGCGCCATCTGCAAGCCCGGCAGCGGGCCGTTCTCCCTGACGGGCCAGCCCAATGCCATGGGCGGGCGCGAGATGGGCTACATGGGCCCAGGTCTTCCGGGCCAACGCGCGGTCCTTGTCGAGGCGGAACGCCACTTCGTGGAGGACGCCTGGGGGGTTCCGCGCGGCACGCTGCACACGCGGCTGGTCGGTGGCACGGTGGCGATGTTCGAGCGGATGATGGCTGGCGACATCAAGGCCTGCTGGATCATCTGCACCAACCCGGTGGCCACGGTGGCCAACCGCAAGAACGTGATCGCGGGACTGCAAAAGGCCGAACTGGTGATCACCCAGGACGCCTTCCTCGACACCGAGACCAACCGCTATGCCGACATCCTGCTGCCCGGCGCGCTGTGGGCCGAGGCCGAGGGCGTGATGATCAACTCCGAGCGCAACCTCACGCTCATGCAGAAGGCCATCGACCCGCCCGGCCAGGCGCTGCCGGACTGGCAGATCATCGCCCGCGTCGCCTGCGAAATGGGCTTCGCGGAAGCGTTCACCTACGCCAGTGCCGAAGAGGTTTTCGAAGAGATCAAGCGCTTCTGGAACCCCAAGACCGGCTACGACATCCGCGGTGCGACGTACGGCCGTTTGCGCGAGACGCCGTTGCAATGGCCCTGCTCGCCGGACGACAACGCAGACCGCCACCCTATCCGCTACCTCAACGATGGCGTCAGCCAGAAGCTGAAGGTCCAGGACGACGGCACCCGTCCCGCCATCGCCTTCGCCACCGCCAGCGGCAAGGGCGTGTTCTTCCCGCGTCCCCACGGCGATCCGGCGGAGATGCCGGACACCGACTTCCCCTTCGTGCTGAACACCGGCCGCCTGCAGCACCAGTGGCACACGATGACGAAGACGGGCAAGATTCCCACGCTGGTCAAGCTCAACCCGGGGCCCTTCGTCGAAATCCACCCGGAAGACGCGGCCACGCTGGGCATCCGCGACAAGGACTGCGTCGAGATCCGGTCCCGGCGTGGCGTCGCGATGCTCCCCGCCGTCGTCACCGACCGCGTGCGTGCCGGCAATTGCTTCGCGCCCTTCCACTGGAACGACGTGTATGGCGAGAACCTTGCCATCAACGCCGTCACCAGCGACGCCATCGATCCGCTGTCGCAGCAACCCGAATTCAAGTTCAGCGCCGTGGCGCTGGCCCGCCTGGCGCCGGAGCCGTCGCACACGCTCGACGCCGAAACCACCGCACCTGTAAGCGGGTCCACGCCCCAGGGCACCGTGTCGGCGATGGCGGACATGCTGGGCGAGGCCACCGACCCCGCCGACCTCTACGCAAGGGAGCACCACATCATGCAAATCAATGCGCTCGCCCGGCTGCTGGGCATCGAAGCCGCCCCCATTCCGGCCCTGGAGCCGCAGGAACAGCTGTACCTGCAGGGCTTCCTCACGGGCCTGCACAGCGAAGAGGCGCGAAAGATGGGGGGCGTGCCGTCGCTGCCGCTGACGGCGCCTCTGGCACCGGCCAAGCGCGCCTTGGTCGACGGCATCCTGGCGGGGCTTTTCTCGCGCACCTGGTTGCCGTCGGGGGCGCCAGTGGCCCAGGGTCTGGCTGCGGGCGACACCCCGGCGCCCACGTTGCCCGCTTCCGGCACCGCAGCCGAGCCGGCTGTGGTCACCGTGCTGTGGGCCTCGCAGACTGGCAACGCGGAAAGCTTTGCGGCCGAATGTGTCGAGCGCCTCAAGCAACAGGGTTGCCTGGTCACGCTGGCCTGCATGGATGCCTGCAAGCTCGACGACATCCCGCCTCGAAGCCACCTGCTGCTAATCGCCAGCACCTTCGGCGATGGTGATCCGCCGGACAGTGGCGCGACGTTCTGGCAAGCGCTGCAAGGCGATGCCGCGGCGCGACTCAAGGACGTCCGCTACACCGTCCTGGCCTTTGGAGATTCCAGCTACGACCAGTTCTGTGGCTTCGGCCGCAAGCTCGATGCGCATCTGGAAGCGCTGGGTGCGAAGCGCATCGCCGCACGGGTCGATTGCGAGCCGGAGTACCAGGACGCGGCCAAGGCATGGCTGGCTGCGGTGTGCCAGGCACTGTCCGCACCCGCGCCATCTGCTGCGCCAGTGACCGATGCAGTGAAGACGCTCACGCTGTTGTGGGCCTCCCAGACCGGCAATGCCGAAGGCTATGCGAGCGAGTGTGCCAAGCAACTCGAAAGCGACGGCTGGCGGGTGCATCTGCAGGGCATGGACGCCTGCAAGCTGGAACAGCTTCCGGCCGGTGCTCCCTTGCTCCTGGTAGTCAGCACGTTTGGCGATGGAGACCCACCTGACAACGGCGCTTCGTTCTGGCAGGCGTTGCAGTCCGATGCTGCAGCCCACTGGAATTCTCATCCGTTCGCGGTGCTCGCCTTTGGAGATTCCAGCTACGACCAGTTCTGCGGTTTCGGCCGCAAGCTTGATGAGCGCCTGGCTGCGCTCGGTGGCTCCCGGCTGGTCGAGCGTACCGATTGCGAACCCGACGACCAAGCCAGCGCATCGGCATGGCTGACCAGGCTGCGTGCGGCGCTGAAATCTCTTTCCCCCGCCGCTCAGGCCGCGCCCGCATCGCCGGTTCTGGCGATGGTGGGCGACGACGACGCCGTCGTGCTCGACGCACCGCCGCAGATCGTGAAGCCGGCCGCGTTCAGCAAGCAGAGTCCGCTGCGCACCCGGCTGGTCGTGAACCGCGTGCTCAACACCGAAGGCGCCGGTAAGGAAACCCGCCAGTTCGTCTTCGATCTCAAGGCGTCTGGCCTGAGCTACGAGGCGGGCGATGCGCTGGGCGTATGGCCGACGAACTGCCCGGAGCTGGTGGCCGACATGCTGACGGCCCTGAAGCTGCCCGCGTCGGCGCCCGTGTCGGTCAAGGATCTGGGTGACATGCCCATCACGGAGGCGCTGCTGCGCCACCAGGACATCGCGAAGATCACCACCGACATGTTGGGCTTCATCCGCGAACGCTCTGGCAGCCAGGTGCTGGGCGACCTTCTCCAACCCGAACGAGCGCAAGACCTCAAGCAATGGCTGTGGGGACGCCAGATCGTGGATCTTCTGGAGGAGTTCCCGGTCCAGGTCACGGCGCAGGAGTGGATCGCCGCGCTCAAGCGATTGCAGCCGAGGCTGTACTCGATCTCTTCCAGCCCCAAGGCACAGATCGATGAAGTCCACCTGACGGTATCGACGGTGCGCTACGACTACAACGGAAAGCCCCGGCGCGGCGTCTGCTCGACATTCCTGGCCGACCGGGCGACAGACATCGCGGTGCCCATATTCGTTCAGAAGTCCGCGCACTTCCGCCCGCCTGCGGGCAAGGACACGCCCATGATCATGGTGGGGCCGGGTACCGGCGTGGCGCCGTTCCGCGGCTTCCTGCACGAACGCCGCGCGCGTGGCGACACGGGCCGCAACTGGCTGTTCTTTGGTGAGCAGCATGCCGAGACCGACTTCTACTACCGCGATGAACTGCAGGCCATGCACCAGGATGGCTTGTTGAGCCAGCTCAGTCTGGCCTTCTCGCGTGACCAGGAGAGGAAAATTTACGTTCAGGACCGCATGCTTGAACAAGGGGCCGAGCTGTGGGCCTGGCTGCAGGACGGTGCGCACTTCTGCGTCTGCGGCGACGCCAGCCGCATGGCCAAGGACGTGGATGCCGCGCTCAGGCAGGTGGTGCAGGTGCATGGTGGTCTGAGCGCCGAGGCCGCCACCGATTACGTGGCCCAGATGTCGAAGGAGAAGCGCTATGTCCGCGACGTCTATTGATGAAGGAGTGGTCTTCTTCGCGTTCGAGTCGGACTTCGTTGCGACCCTGCTTTGCGTTCCGATGATCGTGCGCTTCAAGCTCGATCTGTGTGGGGTGAAGCTGTCCCTGAAAGGCTGGAGCCGGTTCGACCACGACACGCGCTTCCGGTGCGCGCACCTTCCCATGACCAACGCGCAGAGATCGATCGCTACCGAGAGTTTCTCTGCCAGGCCATCGCGCAGGTCGGGCTGGAGGTGGTGTTGCTCCCCCCGGAACCTACCCCTGCTTGGAGCTCGCGGGACCGGGTGCCGGAGGTCGTCCTGGAGAAAGGAGCGGAACTGGGGTTGCGCCGCTATTGCCTCGCAATGCGGCGCCGGCTAAGCTCTTGTAACAAACCGATTTGACGACCATGCAAATGGTCCTGACGCGGAGGAAAGAGCATGGATTCGAACCGCCGCTTGCTGCTGCACGGCTTGACCTGCGTGTCCGCCGTAGTCGGCGCGAGCCTGATTGGGCAGCGCGCAGCGGCGGCGCCCGTTCCGTCACGGGCCGTTTCGGTGGCTGGTGCCGTGGCGTCGCCCGCCGTCTATGCCGCGAAGGATCTCGGTCAATTTCCCGCGCAGCCCATGGATTTCAAGGCGCCTGATGGCAGCGTTCGCAGGTACACCGGTGCCTTGCTGCGAGACGTGCTCACAGCCTCCAAGCCGCTGGAGTCGGATCACAACGCGCTTCGGCAGAGCTACGTCCTCGCGAGAGGGACGGATGGCTACTTCGCGCTCTTCAGCTGGGCTGAGCTCTACATCACTTCAATCGGGGACAGGGCGATGCTTGTGTACCTGCGTGACGGCATGCCGCTGGCAGACGATGAAGGCGCGATCGCCCTGGTCTCGCCAAGCGATAGCCGACCCGGACCACGCTACGTGAAGTGGCTTGCATCGGTGGAATTTCGCCGCGCAATAGCGTAGAGACATATGGCGTGGCTCAGTTGACGGCCCGACATGCATGCCTTTCCGATGGAGTATCCGACCATGAACGTGTCTCGCTCAGCCCTTATCCTTCTGGCAGGCATCGGCATGGCCGTTGGCCCCGTTGCTTCGCAACCGGCGGTGCCTGCTGGAAATGTGGGCTTCGCAAGCTCCCTGCTGGATCGGCCTGACAAGTGGTCGGGAGACCTGTTCAAGGCTAGCTACGCATTCCCAACGAACTCGAGCGACATGTCGGCGCAGCCTTGGCTGACGCTCGATCCGCGCAAGCCGCAGGAGCGGGAGGCCTACTATGCAGCCGTGCTGGCCTATGGGCTGACTGCGTTCACAGGTGACATTTCCGACGGCTGCAAAGAGGTGGCCAACGGCTGGTACCACGCACCTTGGATGACACTCTCGTTCGGCAACGGCCCCGACGATGTTGCCAAAGGGAACATCGGCGCAGGTCGCGAGCCGATCTGTGGACTGACACAAGAGCGTCCTGCCCCCAAAGGCTACCTGCATGCATCCCAGACTCGCGATGACGTGCAGAGTTGGGCAGTGGGCATGTTCAACCAGCCCGGTGGCCATGTGCTGGGTCGGATCTGGCGCAACCGGTCGGTCGCAGACCTGTCTGACATGCGCTATCCCGAGGGCACCTTCATCATCAAATTCCTGTTCACAGAAGCATCGGAAGCTGAGGTGCCGTACCTCAAGGGCGCTCCGATGTGGAGTGCCAACATCTACACGTCCTTCGGTGCGGCGAGCCGGGAGACCAAGCCCATGCGGCTGCTGCAGGTCGATTTTGCGATCCGTGACAAGCGCATGGATGCCCAGACCGGCTGGGTCTTCGGGACATTCATGTATGCGAACGTCGATGCATCGACGTCCCCGCATTGGACGAAGAATCTCCTGCCAGTCGGTGTGATGTGGGGCAACGATCCCGGTGAAACGATGCCTGCCGCATTCAAGGAGCAGGCTCTGGATCCACAGATTACCAAGCTCAGAGACCAAGGTCTGCTTTTCGATCTGAAAAGGCGGCGCGAGTTTGGCTGGAAGGACCGGGTCAATGGGCCGATCGACAATCCCGCATCCTCCTGCCTCTCGTGCCATGGGACAGGCCAAGTACACAAGCAGGAGAACATCAAGCAGTTCATCACGCCCTCGGCGCGGCCTGCCACGGATGCCAACAAGATGCTCTGGTTCCGCAACATCAAGGCAGGTGATCCATTCGTGTTCACGCAGGACGAACTCAAAGTCTTGGATCAGCGCGCGCCCTCGGATGTGCGGGCCGACTGGACGCTGGGACGAATGGCCGATTTCGTGTCGACGGATTACTCGCTGCAAGTGCGCATGGGCATCGAGACTTCCCGGGCATATGCCAATCAGCAAGCAATTGCCGCCGTGAACCAACTCAAGCTCCAAGCGCCCAAGACCTTTGCCAAGAAGCTCACCGGGCTGGATGAACTCAGTGCGGGCTACAAGCGCGAATCCCGTCGCGTGGAGCGAGCTGGCACGAAGGTTTCTCCATAACGGCGCTCAGGTCGTGCCTGCCGCGTGTAGTGGGAACACTGGAACATCTGATCGCTTGAGCAACGCAGATTGGTACCCTAACGCTCTTCGATGTGGCGCCTTGAACCGTGACCAGACAGCTCCCGCGAGGCGCGACCACGGGCTCAACTACCTTGACGTGGTCGCTTCACCAACACAGGTTCGCTTCGGTACCGATCGGCGAACAGCTGCTTCAGGCTCTCCACCTTGGGCAAGTCATTGGCGACGATGTAGGGGTTGCGCGGGTTCTCTGTCATGTAGTCCTGGTGGTACATCTCTGCCGGGAAGAAGCTGGGCTTGTCGGCCAGTTGCGTCACGATGGGCTTGCCGAAGAGCTTGGTGGCGTCAAGCTGGGCGATGTAGCCCTTGGCCACCTTGAGCTGATCCGGGCTCGTCGCGAAGATGGCCGAGCGGTACTGCGTGCCGACATCCGGGCCCTGGCGATTCAGCTGTGTCGGATCGTGCGCAACGGAAAAGAATATCTGCAGTAGCGTGCCGTAGCTGACCTGTGCCGGGTCGTACGTGATCTCGACGGATTCCGCATGGCCGGTGTTGCCCCGGCTGACAAGTTCATACGCCGCAGTCGGCGCGGTGCCGCCGCTGTAGCCCGACACCGCGCGCTGTACGCCCTTGACATGCTGGAAAACGCCTTGCACGCCCCAAAAGCAGCCGCCGGTAAATATCGCGCGTTGCGGCGCCTGCGCGCCTGCCTGAAGGTCCTGGGCAGGGGCGGGGATGCGGACCGCTTCCTCCGCAGAAAAGGCCGTCTTCTGCCAGAGCAGCGCCCCGCCCGGCAACATGACGCCGAGCGCCAATGTCTGGAGTACGGTGCGCCGATGTGAGACCAGCCGTGGTGCAGTGTGCGTGTTCATTGGGGTTATCCGAAAGTGAAGGCATAGGCGGAAACGCCGGGGTCCAGAAACTCGATGCTGAACGTCCGCTCGGTGATGTCGCCCGGCTGGCGTACCAGTTGGTAGAGGCGTTGGTCGGTGACGGTGCCGCTGCCATCGGCTGCCACGTCCATGCCGTGGGCCTTGCCAGGCGCCTTGCCGTCGATACTGACCTTGAACCGCACGGGCTTGCCGTCAGAACCGGGGCCCAGCACGAGATGCAGATCGCGGGCCTGGAAGCGGTACACGATGCGCCCCGAAGGCTCCGAGAGGGTGGCACTTTCTCGACCTACCATCCAACGACCTGACAAACCCCAGGCGTTGAGCGTGGGCCGGGTGGGGCCGATGTACGCCGTCACCTTGTCATGCACCGCCCTCGGGGTGGATGCGAAGTTCTCTGCGCGCCCATAACCCAGGTACGTTTCGGGTGAACGTACCTCTTCCATGTTGGCTGCCAGCTGGACTCCGCTGGCATCCACCTCGGTCAGACCCATGGCTGTCTTCGATGCACCCGCTTCTTTCAAAAGCTGCTGGATGACCCTCTCAGACTCGGCGTAGTTGCCTTCCCCAAAGTGGTGGTGGCGGATACGGCCGGTGGCATCGATGAAATAGTGCGCTGGCCAATACCGGTTCTTGAAGACGCGCCAGATGGCGTACTGGTTGTCCACAGCCACAGGGTAGGTGATGCCCAGATCCTTCATGGCCTTGGTGACGTTTCGTACATCGCGCTCGAAGGCGAATTCCGGTGCGTGCACGCCAACCACCACCAAGCCTTGGTCTCGGTACTTCTCTGCCCAGGCCTTCACATAGGGCAAGGTACGCAGGCAGTTGATGCAGGAGTATGTCCAGAAATCGACCAGCACCACTTTGCCTCGGAGGTCCTCCTTCGTCAGCGGTGCCGAGTTGAGCCATTCGGTCGCGCCATCCAGCGACGGCGCCTGGCCTTCGTCGGGCAGTGCGGATGGCCCACTCTCAGGGCCGGCCATGCGCATGGCCCCCCCGGCAGCCATCATGGCCGCACCTTGGGTTGGCGCCATGGCTGGCCCCTGCATCATCATGGCACTGTTCCCGCGCATTGCCATCGCTTCGCCGTCCTGTGGCTTGTTCAGGCGCTCAACCAGCTTTTGCTCGATATTGCCGGTCGAGGCAGTGGAGAGTTGTGCGAGCACGCCGGTGTCCAACCCCAGAGCGATGGCGGCGACACCTGCCAGCATGGCTGCACCCAGACCGCGCCGCACCCATTCCCCGGCCCCCAGTAGGCGTTTGAGTGCGGCGAACACTCTGCCGCCGAGCAGGAGTGCTGCTGCCATGGAGGTCGCAGCGCCTGCTGCATAGGCCAGCAGTAGCAGCGTCGAAGTGGTATTGGCACCCTGCAGGGCCGCACCGGTCAGGATCAGGCCGAGGATCGGTCCGGCGCAAGGTGCCCACAGCAGGCCTGTCGCAACCCCCAGCAGGACGGAGGATCCGATGCGCGGTGCACCGTCGCTCTGCGCAGACTCGGACAAGCGCGCACCCACCGCGACCAACGGGCGGGTCAGCCGCTCGGAAAGATGCGGGAGCAGCAAGGTCAGCGCGAAAACAGCCACCAGTGCCAAGGCCAGCCAGCGGCCGTACTGGTTGGCGGCGACCACCCATCCACCGCCCACCGCAGCAAGCGAGGCGACGACAGCGAAGGTGAGCGCCATCCCTGCCAGCAGCGGCAATCCGCTGCGCATGAACGGCTGGCTCGCACGGGAGAACACGAAGGGGAGCACGGGAAGGATGCAGGGGCTGACGATGGTCAGCACACCCCCCAGGTAAGCGAGGATGATCAGCAACATGGCTTGGTCTTTCAGGCGGCTGGGTTGCTCAGGCCGCCTTGGGTGTGAAGGCCAAGGACAACCCATTCATGCAGTAACGCAGGCCCGTGGGTTTCGGCCCATCGTCGAAGACATGGCCCAGGTGCCCGCCACAGCGGCGGCAATGCGCTTCGGTACGAACCATGCCGTAGCTTCGGTCCTTGCGGGTAGCCACGGCGTTGTCCAGCGGCTTCCAGAAACTCGGCCAGCCGGTACCGCTTTCAAACTTGGTCTCGGACGAGAACAACGGCAGCGCACAGCCGGCGCAGGCAAAGGTGCCTGCGCGATGCTCTTTGTTGAGTGGGCTGCTGTCCGGACGCTCTGTGCCCTCCTGGCGCAGCACCGCATACTGCTGTGGGCTGAGCCGTGCCCGCCACTGTGCATCGGTGAGGCTCACCTCGAAGGTCTCCGACGCTGCTGCGGCCGTGGCGCGGAGGTGGAACAGGCCAGGCGTCATTGCGACAGCGGAGGCGGCTGCATTCAGAAGGAGATGGCGTCTGGTGGTCATGGCTCGGCTTTCTGGATTCGATGCATGCCAGCTTACGAAGGTGAACTCCCCGAGTCCTCACGCAAAGTTAAAGGATTCGTGATAACTCCCGCCCGTGGATTGCGCACAATGTGAAATCGCGTCGCAGCCGACGACCGCCCTGCCATGACTTTGAAGAACTGACTATCCATGTCCATTGCCCGCCGCATCCTGCTGGTCGAGGACGACGCCCACATCGCCGACCTGCTGGCACTTCACCTTCGGGACGAAGGGCTGGACGTCGTGCATTGCGCTCGCGGTGACGATGGACTGGCGCAATTGGAGCGTGGTGGCTGGGATGCGCTGGTGCTGGATCTGATGTTGCCCGGTGTCGATGGGCTGGAAATCTGCCGCCGGGCGCGAGCCATGACGCGCTACACGCCGATCATCATCATCAGTGCCCGCTCCAGCGAGGTTCACCGAATCCTGGGGTTGGAAATCGGGGCGGACGACTATCTGGCCAAGCCGTTTTCCGTTTTGGAACTGGTGGCGCGGGTGAAGGCGCTGCTGCGCCGTGTGGACGCCCTGGCTCAGAACATGCGCATGGAGTCGGGCAGTTTGTTGACCGATGGTTTGGCGATGGACCCGGTGACGAGAGACGCCAAGCTAAACGGCACCCGTCTGGATCTGACACCGCGCGAGTTCGATCTGCTGTACTTCTTTGCCCGGCAGCCTGGCAAGGTGTTCTCGCGCATGGATTTGCTCAATGCCGTCTGGGGCTATCAACATGAAGGCTACGAGCATACGGTCAATACCCACATCAGCCGGCTGCGCTCCAAGGTGGAAGCCAATCCCACACAACCCTTGCGCATCCTCACAGTCTGGGGGCGTGGCTATAAATTTGCAGAAGCCGGAGTGGAGGGATGAGGCTGACGTTGACGCAGCGGCTGGCCATCGTCTTTGCCGTGCTCCTCATGCTGTGCAGCGGTACTTCCGCCTGGCTGCAGATTCGTTCCAATCGGATGCATGAACTCGAGGTCGTGCAGGCACTTTCTCGGGACGTCGCTGAAAGCATCGCCCGGGACACCAAACTCACTGATGCCAACGGCCTGATGCCAGGTGCAGTTCGCAACCTATTCAGCCAACTGATGATGGTGAACCCGAGTGTGGAGGTCTATCTGTTGGAGCCGGACGGTCGCATTGCCGGCCATGCTGCACCCGAAGGCCGTCTGCGCCGAGATCGCGTGGATCTCGATCCGGTTCGCCGGTTTCTTGATGGGCGGATGCTGCCCATCCTGGGCGATGACCCGAGAAGCACCGATGGCCGCAAGGTATTCAGTGCTGCCCCCGTGAGCGTGGATGGCCGACAGGTCGGGTTCATCTACGTCGTGCTGCTGGGAGAAGCTCACGACCTGCTTGCAGCCCGGGGATCGGCGGATGCGGTGTTGAAGACGGCTCTCCTATCCATCGGCATGGTCGGGCTGCTTTGTCTCGCGGCGGGTTTGGTGGCTTTTACCTTGATCACACGGCCGCTGCGGCGACTGACCGACTCTGTCCGGCAGTTCGACATGAATGGAGCCCCTCCAGCGTTTCCGGCCCGCCCGGCCGCGACCACCGAGAACAGCCGTGACGAGATCGCGGTGCTGGACGCCGCCTATCGGCAAATGGTCGAGCGCATCGGCGAACAGTGGAAAGCCCTGACGCGCCAGGACCAAGAACGCCGCGAACTGATTGCGAACATCTCTCACGATCTGCGCACGCCGTTGTCATCCCTGCATGGCTATCTGGAAACGCTCCTGCTCAAGGATGCCGTATTGGAGCCGCCGGAGCGAAAGCGCTACCTGGGCATCGCGCTTGACCAGAGCCGCAAGGTGGGCGCCCTGGCACAAAGTCTGTTCGAGCTGGCGCGGCTGGAGTACGGGTTTGTCCAGCCCGAGCCCGAACCGTTCTCGATGACCGACCTCGTGCAGGACGTATTCCAGAAGTTCGAGTTGCGGGCCGAGGCCAAGCGCATCGCCATGGCTGCGGTGTTTCCGCCGGCCCTGCCGATAGCGCAGGCGGACCTGGGCATGATCGAGCGGGTGCTGGGCAACCTGCTGGACAACGCTTTGCGATACACGCCGGAAGATGGGCGCATCGAAGTCGGGATCTCGCCCTCTGGGGACGGTCTGGACGTGACGGTCAGCGACACAGGGCCGGGCATTGCCGAGGAGCTGCGCGAAGGATTGTTCCAGCGCCCCTTCACCGTGGGCGGTGCGCGCCGCGGCGGCGGCCTCGGCCTGCGCATCGTCCATAGCATGCTGGCGCTGCACGATCGGCGCATCAGCTTGCGCGATGCGCCGGGATGGGGGGCGAGTTTCAGTTTTTCGGTGCCTGCCGCGACGGGGCATCCAAAGGCTGCTCTGTAGGCAGTGGAGCTGCGACCACGAGGCGTAGCGAGCCGACCAGGCTCGGCTGTCAACGGCAAGCTTCAGAGTTTGGCGCCGGCGGTGACCGCGGGTGCATCGCTCAATGTCTGCATGAAGTTGCGGCCGACGTCCAAGTCAACCAGTTGAGCGTAGCCGTTGCCGAGGCTCTTGACGCCACCGGTTTCCAGCACGCCGTACTTGACTTGGAAGACCTTGTTGCACGGGCTCTGCAGGTTGATGCCGTCATCGTCTTCTCTTAGAGCCTGTTTACGATCTTTTTAGAGCCGACAATTGCTTGGTGAAAAGAAAGCCCTACCCAAGCGACATAAGCAGAGAGAAGTTCGCCGAGATCGAGCCCTTGTTGCGCAGCGTTCGGCGCAGTACCAAGCCCATAGAGCTGGATCTCTACGAGGTGTTCTGCGCGGTGCTCTACCTACTGCGCACAGGCTGTCAGTGGAGGTTTCTTCCGCCGGAGTTTCCCAAGTGGCAGAACGTGTATGCGTACTGGCGCAAGTGGAGCGAGCCTGACCTGCACGGGATAAGCGTGCTGGAGCAGGCCCTCAAAAAATCAGGTTGGCGCGGCCCGCGAGAGACTGGGGC
>NZ_FNJL01000052.1 GCF_900104515.1 Paracidovorax cattleyae | reverse complement strand
AGTGCGGGTTCCCGTGTGAAAGTAGGTCATCGTCAGGCTCCTACAGCCCAATCCGCCCTCAGATCTTCATCGGTCTGAGGGCGTTTTGCTTTTTGGAGCTCCAGATTGCAGTTGCAAGAGATCCTCTATTCCCAAGGGTTTGGCACCAGAAGGGTGTGCGCAGGCCTGATCCAGCACGGACATGTGCAATTGCGCCAGAGGGGCACGGACGATGCGTGGACTTGCACGGATGCCGGCCTGGAGATCGATCCCGAAGGTTTGACGTTTCACGTCCAGGGCAAGGCTTGGCAGTGGCACGAGCGTGCCTACGTCATGATGAACAAGCCAGCTGCCGTGGAGTGCTCGCAGAAACCTTCCACCTATCCCAGCGTCTATACCTTGTTGCCGGACCCCCTGAGGCAGCGGCCCGGGCCGGGAAAGATTCTTGGGGTGCAGACCATTGGCCGCCTGGACCAGGACACGACGGGTCTGTTGCTGCTGAGCGATGACGGCAGCTTCATCCACCGGGTGAGTTCTCCCAGGAAACAAATACAAAAGACCTACAGGGTGCACGCCAAGTATGATCTTTCTCAACAGCAGAGGGATCAGCTGCTGAAGGGCGTCGTCTTGAACGATGATCCGAAACCGGTGATCGCTACGGATTGCATGTTGCAGGATGGTTCGGTCTTCGATCTCACGGTCACTGAGGGCAAGTACCACCAGATCAAGCGGATGGTGGCTGCCGTGGGCAACCGCGTGGAGCAACTGCACCGTATCCGCATCGGCGGCCTGCATCTTCCTGACGATCTCCAGCCCGGGGATTGGCGCTGGCTCGGGCAAGATGATGTCCGCAGGATCTTCGAAGGTTGAGCTTCGGGGGTGATGCCGGTTGTGTGGAAATGTTGGTGGTGGTAACGGCTTGGATATGAATATGCGCAAGTGCCCTCAGTGGCTTTTTTCGATCGTGTGCTCTGGCTTCCTCTGGACTGGTGCCGCCATTGCTTCCACTACTCCGCCCCCGGTGTTCGTGCTGAACTCGCTCGACGCTGATGTGAGCATCATCGATCCGGCCACATGGCAGGAGGTGCGAAGGATTCCCACGGGCAAGGAACCCCATCACATGTATCTCACGCCAGACGAGAAATCGCTCGTCGTGGCCAATGCGCTGGCAGACAGCTTGACTTTCATCGATCCGCGTACCGCGCAGGTTCAGCGCACGGTGAGGAACATCGTCGATCCGTACCACCTCCGCTTCACGCCCGACATGAAGTGGCTGATCACGGCGGCGAACCGCCTGAACCATGTGGATTTCTATCGCTGGGATGGCCACGACCTGACGCTGGTTCAGCGCGTGGCCACGGGGCGCACGCCGAGCCATCTCTGGGTGGACAGTGGCAGCCGCATGGTGTATTCGACGATGCAGGACAGTGATGAACTGGTGGCCATCGATATCGCCACACAGAAGATTCGCTGGCGCACCAAGACGGGGCCCATGCCTGCGGACATCTACGGTTCCACGGACGACAAATTCCTCTTCGTGGGACTCACTGGCGGTGACGGCGTGGAGGTGTTCGATGTCTCGGGTGCAGAGCCCAAGCTGGTCCAGCGCATCAAGACCGGCAGCGGGGCGCATGCGTTCCGCGGGGCTGGCGACAAGCGCCACATCTTCGTCAGCAATCGCGTGGCCAACACCATCAGCAAGATCGACATGGCCACACAGAAAGTGGTGGATGTGTACCCCGCACCGGGCGGGCCGGACTGCATGGATGTGTCACCTGACGGCCGGTGGATCTACGTCAGTGCCCGCTGGGCGAAGAAGATGCTGGTTATCGATACCGTGGAACGCAAGGTGGTGCAGCGCATCAATGTCGGCAAGTCTCCGCACGGTGTCTGGACGTTGCAGCATGCGCCCCGTTAAGACCTGCATGCCGCTGGCGGGGAGGTGGGTGCACGCAGGTTTCATCTGTGCGGTGGCCGCGTCCCTGGTGCTGCCTGCCGGCACCGCATACGCCGCGTGCGACAAGCCGGTCTACCTGACCCTGGATACGGGCCACATGGGCATTGCCCCCCTCATCGCCGATGTGTTGAAGCGCCAGCATGTGCTCGTGACTTTTTTCGCTGCCAATGAGAAGACCCAGGAAGGCGATGGCAGCCTGGGCAATTTCTGGGCAGGCTGGTGGAAGGCGCGTGCGGCCGAGGGCCATGCATTCGCATCCCATACCTACGACCACGTCTATTGGCGCGCGGATACCGGTTCGGCGCAATCCCCGAGCTTCCGGGTGCGGCCATCGGCCGGGCCGCAGGCAGGCCGTGAGTTCACTGTCACGGCGCAGCAGTACTGCGAGGAGATCGCCAGGTCGGAAGCCCGTCTGAAGGAAATCACGGGGCAGGCGCCTTTGCCCCTGTTCCGTGCACCCGGTGGCAAGACTTCCGCTCGTCTGCTGCAAGTCGCGAAGCGCTGCGGCTATGCCCATGTGGGATGGTCTCCCGCCGGCTTCCTGGGCGATGAGCTTCCGAGCGAGCGCTACAGCAACGCGGCGCTGCTTCAGCAGGCGCTGGAACACATCCGGCCGGGCGACATCCTGCTGGCGCATCTCGGCATCTGGTCGCGCAAGGAACCGTGGGCACCCGCGGTGCTCGAACCTCTGATCGAGGGGCTCAAGTTCCGCGGATTCTGCTTCCGCACGCTCCGGGAGCATCCGGAGTACCAAGGCTGGATTGCTGCTCATCCTGTGCGGTGACGGGAACCTGGGCGATCAGGGCGGATCGGAGCGAGGGCTATGGACGGGCTCAGTCAAATATTCGATATGGCGCAGCAATGGCTGTTCGAGACCATCGTGCAGCCGGTGATGTTTTCGCTCGGGTTGGCCAACCTGCTGGAGGATGGCTACACAGCCACCGGGTGGTTGCTGGTGGGGATCCTGCAACTGGTCGTGATGCTGTGCCTCATCGCGCCTTTGCAGCGGTGGAGGCCTGTGGAGCCGGTGACGGACCGTGCGTCCATCCGCACCGATGTGCTCTACACGCTGATCCACCGGCTGGGACTTTTCCGGCTCGCGCTGTTCTTCAGCGTGGATCCGGTGTGGGATTCGCTGTTCGGTACCCTCCGGGTCGAAGGGTTCAGCACGTTTCACCTGGACGAGGTGTGGCCGGGCGTGACCGACGTTCCCTGGGTCAGCTTGCTGATCTACCTCGTGGTCTTCGACTTCCTGAACTACTGGATTCACCGGGGGCAGCACCATTTCGAATGGTGGTGGAAGCTGCATGCGCTGCACCATTCCCAGCGGCAGATGACCATGTGGAGCGACAACCGCAACCACCTGCTGGACGACGTGCTGACGGATGCGATCATCGTGATCGTGGCGCAGCTCATCGGGGTGCCGCCGGGCCAGTTCGTCGCCATCGTGGCGGTGACCCAGTTGAGCGAGAACTTCCACCACGCCAACCTGCGGGTGTGGTTCGGGAAGTGGGGCGAACGCCTGTGGGTGAGCCCGCGCTTCCATCGCCTGCACCATTCCATCGGCCTGGGCCATGAAGGGCCCGCCAGGAACGGGGAACGGACACCGGTGCTGGGAGGGCACAACTTCGGTGTGCTTCTGCCCTGGTGGGACATGCTGTTCGGCACCTCCAACTTCGAACTCCGGTACGACCCTACCGGTATCCGGGACCAGGTCGAGGCGGACTCGAAAGGCCGGGTTCGCGACTATGGCAGAGGCTTTTGGCGGCAGCAGTGGCGTGGATTGATGAGGCTGGCCGGCAAGGACTGAAAGGTTTCATCCTTCGGCGCTATGCTTGTGACCATGAGGCTGCTCATCGATTCGTTCTGGCGTGCCGTGGGCTATTGCATGCACCCACGGGTGATCCTCCTCTCGCTGCTGCCGCTGCTGGTGATCGCTCTTCTGACGGGATTGTTCTGGTACCTGTGGTGGGATGGCGCGGTGGCTTCCGTCAATGCCATGCTCGCGGACTCCGGGTGGCTGTCTTTCCTCTGGGGGTGGCTCCAGGGTTTCGGGATGGAGGGGCCGGCACTGCTGGCGCCCGTGCTCCTGGTGGTTTTGGTCACTCCCGCCATCGTCGTGCTGTCGGTGCTTGCAGTGGCCATATTGATGGCGCCTGCCCTGGTGTCTCTGGTCGCGCAGCGCAGGTTTCCCTCGCTCGAACGCAGAGGCAGCAGCTCTTTTCTGGCCAGCCTGGCCTGGTCGCTGGGCTCGACCGTCGCGGCGCTGGTGGCGCTGACCCTCTCTGTTCCACTGTGGTTCATTCCGCCGCTGGTATTGGTGCTTCCACCGCTGATCTGGGGGTGGCTCACGTACCGCGTGATGGCCTTCGACGCACTCGGCGAACATGCGGACAAGGCGGAGCGCAAAACGATCATGCGGCAGTACCGGATGCAACTGCTGGGCATCGGTGTGGTCACGGGCTACCTGGGAGCCGCTCCGGGCATCGTCTGGGCCTCGGGCATCGTGTTCGCGGCAGCATTCCTGGTGCTGATTCCCGTGGCGGTCTGGATCTATACGCTGGTGTTCGCTTTTTCTTCCCTGTGGTTCGCGCACTATTGCCTGGCAGCGCTGGCACGGCTGCGGGCATCCGGTGCCGGCGGCCGGGTCGCTGGTGCGTCAGCCATCGGGCCTGGCACGACGGCCCACTCGCTCCCCCCTGTATCTCCGACCTACTCCCCTGGACAACATCCATGACCATGGTTCCATCCTTCGGTCTCATCATCGTCGGCGATGAGATCCTCTCCGGAAAGCGCGCCGACAAGCATCTGGCGAAGGCCATTGAATTGCTCGGTGCCCGCGGCATTCCGCTGGCCTATGCGGACTATGTCGGGGACGACCCCTCACGCATCACCGCCACGCTGCGAAGGGCTTTCGAGTCCGGTGACGTCGTTTTCTCATGCGGCGGAATCGGTGCCACGCCCGATGACCACACCCGCCAGTGCGCTGCGAGCGCGCTCGGTACGGGACTGGAATTGCACCCGGAAGCTGCGGAGCGGATCCGGGAGAGAATGCGGGACGTCGCCCAGGAGCAGGGCGTCCCCTATGAGCCGGATCGTGCCGACAACGTGCATCGGCTGAACATGGGGGTGTTCCCCAGGGGCGCGGGGGTCATTCCCAATCCGTATAACAAGATCCCCGGTTTTTCGTGCCATGGCGCGGGCGGCGGATCGGTGCATTTCTTCCCGGGTTTTCCGGTGATGGCCTGGCCCATGATGGAGTGGGTGCTCGACACGCATTGCCGGCAGTGGTTCAACCGCCGGCCGCAGACCGAGCGGTCGGTGGTGGTGTACGGTGCCATGGAGGCCGCGCTCACACCGCTGATGGAAAAAGTGGAAACAGGGCATGCCGGCGTGAAGGTGTTCAGTCTGCCCAGCGTGGACCACCCGGTCCACGGCCGCCATATCGAGCTGGGGGTCAAGGGCGATTCGTCCCTCATTCCCCCGGCATGGAGTGAATTGCTCCAGGGGCTGCGCGATTTTGGTGCAGACCTTGGCCCTGAGTTGGTGCGCGGCACCTGATGCAGGGCCATGGAGAGAGTGATGCCCCCTTCTGGTGCATGCCGGGCAGCGGGGCCGATGCGGAAGACGTGCATGCTCCGCGTTAGTGCATGCTGGCACGTTATCTGCTTTTTGTAGGCCGTGTTTTTTTCAACAAACGCTAAATCCTGGAGATCCTGATGGCAAAGACCGTTGCAGACGTGATGAAGATGGTGAAGGAGAACGAAGTCAAGTTTGTGGACTTCCGCTTCACCGACACCCGCGGCAAGGAGCAGCACGTCACCGTGCCGGTGTCCCATTTCGACGAAGACAAGTTCTCGTCGGGCCACGCTTTCGACGGTTCTTCGGTGGCGGGCTGGAAAGGCATCGAGGCCTCGGACATGCAGCTCATGCCCGACCCCAACACCGCCAACATCGATCCGTTCTTCGAGGAAACCACGCTGTTCCTGCAGTGCGACGTGATCGAGCCGGGCGACGGCAAGGCCTATGACCGCGATCCCCGTTCCATCGCCAAGCGCGCCGAAGCCTACCTGAAGGCTTCCGGCCTGGGCGACACGGCTTTCTTCGGTCCGGAGCCTGAATTCTTCATCTTCGATGGCGTGCGCTGGAGCAACGAACCTGGAAGGGTCATGTTCGAGATCGAGGAGTACGAGGCGCCCTGGAACTCCGGCGCGAAGCTGGAAGGCGGCAACCGCGGCCACCGTCCCACGGTCAAGGGTGGCTACTTCCCTGTGCCTCCCGTGGACAGCACGCAGGACATGCGCGCCGAAATGGCCCTGATTCTCGAATCGCTGGGCATCCCGGTCGAGGTGTTCCACCACGAAGTGGCCGGTGCGGGCCAGAACGAGATCGGCACCAAGTTCAGCACGCTGGTCGAGCGCGCGGACTGGACCCAGGTGCTCAAGTATGTGGTGTGGAACGTGGCCAATGCCTACGGCAAGACGGCGACCTTCATGCCCAAGCCCTATGCCGGCGACAACGGCTCCGGCATGCACGTGCACCAGTCCATCTGGAAGGACGGCAAGAACCTGTTCGCCGGTGACGGCTACGCCGGCCTGTCGGATTTCGCGCTGTACTACATCGGTGGCGTGATCAAGCACGCACGTGCTCTGAACGCCATCACGAACCCCGGCACCAACAGCTACAAGCGCCTGGTGCCCGGCTTCGAGGCTCCGGTGAAGCTGGCCTACTCTGCCCGCAACCGTTCGGCATCGATCCGCATCCCCTACGTGGCCAACCCGAAGGGCCGCCGCATCGAGGCGCGCTTCCCCGATCCTTCGGCCAACCCGTACCTGTGCTTCTCGGCCCTGATGATGGCCGGCCTGGACGGCGTGGAGAACAAGATCCATCCGGGCGAAGCCGCCACGAAGGACCTCTACCATCTGCCTCCGGAAGAGGACAAGCTGGTGCCGACCGTGTGCCACAGCCTCGACCAGGCCCTGGAGTACCTCGACAAGGACCGCGCCTTCCTGACCAAGGGCGGCGTGTTCACGGACTCGATGCTGGATGCCTACATCGAGCTGAAGATGCAGGAAGTCACGCGTTTCCGCATGGCTCCGCATCCTGTGGAATACGACATGTACTATTCGCTGTGATCGTGCGGTCTCCGGCGGCGCTGGAGACTCCGATCCAGGAACGAAAGGCGGCTTCGGCCGCCTTTTTTCATGGCCTTGCCGAACGCATGCCGCGGAGGGGCCCAAGACCCTGCCGTTCAGGGCCATGCATGGCGGTACCGTGGCGATTGGGGGATACTTCCGCTCAGCTTCTGCGTGCCGCTCGCACGCATCGCGAGGACTTGAATGACGAAAATTCTCTCTGTGCTCATGGCCCTGGCGGCCCTGGCACCGGCAGCCTGGTCGCAGGACCGCATCTACCGCTGCGGCAACGAATACACCAACAACGTGAGCCAGGCCCGGGAAAAGGGCTGCAAGCTCGTGGAGGGCGGCAACGTGACGGTGGTGCAGGGATTCCGGCCCTCCGGGGGCGGTGCCGCGCATTCGTCGGCCCCGGCAGGCGGCAATGCCGCCGCATCGCCTTCCAACGCTCCGCGCGTGGACGCCAACGACCAGCGC
Source organism: Paracidovorax cattleyae (assembly GCF_900104515.1). Taxonomy (GTDB): domain Bacteria; phylum Pseudomonadota; class Gammaproteobacteria; order Burkholderiales; family Burkholderiaceae_C; genus Paracidovorax; species Paracidovorax cattleyae. The sequence goes on along the minus strand of NZ_FNJL01000052.1, from coordinate 9,468 downwards.
GCCCGCGATTCCGACGCGCGCGCCATCCTGGAGGCGGAGCTCCGCAAGGCAGAAGCCCGACTGGCGGATCTGTCCCGCGAGTACAACAACGGCGAGCCCCAGCGCACGGCGCTGGAACTGCGCAACCCGCAGGTCTATATCGAGCGCACGGCCGAGCTCAAGGCCGCCGTGTCCCGCGCGGAAAGCGACGTGGCCGGCATCAAGCGCGAGCTGGCACGCCTGCCCGCGCCAGCGGGTCGTTGAGCGTGGCCTCGAGCTCTTCCGCGCGCCCGGCTGCGCGCTACGTCGCCCTGGATCTCGTGTCCACCCTGGTGGCGGTGCTGCATCCGGACGGTTCCGTGATGTTCGCGAACGCATCGCTGGAGAACGTGCTGGGCCTGTCGCGGCGCACACTGGAAAGCGCCGATTTCTGCGCCTTCTTCACGGATCCGGCGCTGCTGCAGACGGCACTGGCCGGGGCTCGCGGGCAGGATTTTGCGGCATTGCGCTTCGAGGCGGGGCTGCGGCGCGGGCCTCAGCAGGAGCAGATACCCGTGCACGTGAATGTTGCGGTGGCCGAGCAGACGGGAGAGATTCTGGTGGAGATGTGGCCGCTGGAAGCCCAGGCGCGGCAGGACCGGGAGGAGCGCCTGCGTGAGCAGGCCCTGGCCAACAAGGAACTGATCCGCAATCTGGCGCACGAGATCAAGAACCCGCTCGGGGGCATCCGCGGCGCGGCCCAGTTGCTCGAGATGGAACTCGACAATCCGGAGCTCACCGAATACACGCAGGTCATCATCCACGAGGCCGACCGCCTGCAGAGCCTGGTGGACCGGCTTCTGGCTCCCCACCGGCATCCGCACCTCGTGGGCGACGTGAACATCCACGAAGTGTGCGAGCGTGTGCGGTCACTCGTCCTGGTGGAGTACCCCCACGGGCTGCGCGTGCAGCGCGACTATGACACGTCGATCCCGGAATTCCGCGGAGACCGGGCACAGCTCATCCAGGCGGTGTTGAACATTGTGCAGAACGCGGCCCAGGTGCTGACGGAGCGCATCGTCGCAGGCGATGCCGTGATCACGCTGCGCACTCGCGTCGCGCGGCAGGTGACTTTCGGACGGCAGCGGTATCGCTTGGCACTGGAATTGCATGTCATCGACAACGGACCGGGCGTACCCGAAGCGATCAAAGAGCGGATCTTCTATCCGCTGGTGACGGGGCGCGATGGAGGGTCGGGGCTGGGGCTGACGCTTGCACAGACTTTCGTGCAGCGCCACCATGGCTTGATCGAATGCGACAGCGTTCCGGGTCGCACCGATTTCCGCATCCTCATTCCCTTGCCCTGAGGTCCGCAGACATTCACTTCGAGACAAGGTAGAACTCACACATGAAGCCGATCTGGATAGTAGATGACGACCCCTCGATCCGCTTCGTCCTTGAAAAGGCGCTGGCCCGAGAGAACCTGCCGACGCGCAGCTTCACCCATCCGAGGGAAGTACTCGATGCGCTGGCCGACGTAGCGGCCGGAGATCCGGTGCGGCAGGGGCCGCAGGTGCTGGTCAGCGACATCCGCATGCCCGGAGGCTCGGGCCTGCAGTTGCTGGAGCAGGTGCGGCAGCAGCAGCCCGGCCTGCCGGTCATCATCATGACCGCGTATTCCGACCTGGACAGTGCCGTGTCCGCATTCCAGCGCGGCGCGTTCGAGTACCTGCCCAAGCCGTTCGACCTGCCCAAGGCCGTGGAGCTGATCCGCCGCGCGGTGGAGGAAAGCCAGCGGGAGGAGGTCACGGAGGAGCGGCAGACTGCCACGCCCGAGATGCTGGGGCAGGCCCCCGCCATGCAGGACGTGTTCCGTGCGATCGGGCGGCTGAGCCAGAGCCAGGTGACGGTGCTGATCACCGGCGAATCCGGCTCCGGCAAGGAACTCGTGGCTCGCGCGCTGCACAAGCATTCGCCGGTGTCCGAAGGGCCCTTCGTCGCGATCAACACGGCGGCGATTCCCAAGGACCTGCTGGAGAGTGAGCTGTTCGGCCATGAGCGCGGTGCCTTTACCGGCGCGCAGACCCAGCGGCGTGGCCGGTTCGAGCAGGCTGAGGGCGGGACGCTATTCCTTGATGAAATCGGGGATATGCCGTTCGACCTGCAGACGCGCCTGCTGAGGGTGCTGTCCGATGGGCAGTTCTACCGTGTGGGCGGCCATGCCGCAGTGAAGGCGCACGTCCGCGTCATTGCCGCCACTCACCAGAACCTGGAGCTGCGCGTCAAGGACGGGGTGTTCCGCGAGGATCTTTTCCACCGCCTCAACGTGATCCGGTTGCGGCTGCCCGCGTTGCGCGAGCGGCACGAGGATGTGCCGATGCTCACTCGGCACTTTCTGCAGCAGAGCGCCCGCCAGCTGGGCGTGGAGCCGAAGCGCATTTCCGATGCGGCGCTGGCCCGGCTGGGGCAGTTCTCGTTCCCCGGCAACGTGCGGCAACTGGAGAACATCTGCCATTGGTTGACGGTGATGGCGCCGGCCCAGGTCATTTCGTTGCAGGACCTGCCTCCCGAGGTGCTGGATGGTCCTGCGCCCGTCGATGCGCCGCTTCCGGGGGCGGAGGCACGCCCTGATGTGGCGGTGCCATCGGCGGGGATCGCCGATGTCTCCGGATCCGGTATGCATTCGGGCCCGGCGCTGCGGGATGAGCGCAGCGTGGGATGGCCTGCGGGACTGGCAGGTGGTTCGGTGAGCCTGGGGGCAGGCGCGTCCCTTCCTGCTGCGCCTGCCGCGCAGGCCCTGGCGCCGCACGCGGCGGCGGGCGAGCCTTCAGGGTGGGAACATGCACTGGAGGCCGAAGCACAGAAGCTGCTGGCCACCGGGCAGCCGGAGGTATGGGATGTGCTCACGCGCCGGTTCGAATCGCGCCTGATCCGCACAGCACTGTCTACGACCCACGGGCGGCGCATGGAGGCCGCGCAGCGCCTGGGGATCGGCCGCAACACCATCACCCGCAAGATCCAGGAACTGGGACTGGGCCCTTCCGACGACCCTGCGGGCTGACGTGGACGGCGTTTCCGCCATGCGGGTGTAGCTCTCGTTTTCATAGCAAAAGGATGAGATGGCACGAGTGTTTGCTCATCCGTTCCGCTGGCGGATTCCTACAGCGCAGCCACGCACGCGCCGACCCTCCGAGCAAGCGGTGCCTTCCAGAATGAAGGCACTGTTCAACCAACCGGAGCGAATTCATGTCGGATTTCAACGATGCAAACCGCGACCCTTTGACCAATGAGCCTGGCGCCCATCCCGTGGGTACCGGTGTAGGTGCCGCGGGCGGTGCGATGGCTGGCGCTGCGGCGGGGTCCTTCGGTGGACCGATCGGCGCGGCCGTGGGCGGCGTAGCGGGTGCCGTGGTCGGAGGCCTTGCCGGCAAGGCCGCCGCGGAGTCCGTGAACCCCACGGTAGAAGATGCCTACTGGCGAGAAAGCTACCAGCGCGAGCCGTACTACCGCAACGGCCGCACGTACGACGAATACCGTCCCGCCTACGAGCTGGGCTGGAGTTCGGTGGGCCGCTACGAAGGTGACTTCGACACGGTGGAACCCCATCTGGCGCGTGACTGGGGCCAGGCCCGTGGCACCAGCGGCATGGAATGGGACGAGGCCCGTCCTGCCACCCGCGCTGCCTGGGAACGCGCCGGCAGCGGCGTGGCCACCACCGCCAGTGGCGCGGGCGTGGGCGCCGCGGTGGGCCGCATGACGCAATCCAGCACTGGCGACTCCGCTCTGGTGGATAACGACGATGTGGTGGATGTTCTGGACGACCTGCTGGAATCCTGCCGCGATGGCGAGTACGGGTTCCGCGCTTCCGCCGAACATGCCGAATCGCCGGAGCTCAAGGGCATCCTGCTGCGCCACGCGAGCGAGTGCGCCGCCGCGGCTGCGGAGCTGGAGCGCGAGATTCGCAACCATGGCGGGGAACCGTCGAGCGGCGGCTCGATGTCCGGTGCGCTGCACCGCGGTTGGGTGTCCGTGAAGACCGCCTTGAGCACGCGTGACGACAAGGCTGTCCTGGAAGAGTGCGAGCGGGGCGAGGATGCCGCAGTGGCGCGCTACCGCAAGGCGTTGAAGGCCTCGCTGCCTGCCTCCGTGCGCAGTCTGGTCGAACGCCAGGCCGAGGGTGCGCAGCGCAACCATGATGAAGTCCGCGACCTGCGGGACCGCTACAAGGCTGCTCCCTGAGTCCAGCCGGCATGCATGCATCGCCTGCCTTCGGGCAGGTGCCGCGCCGTGCATCCTCAGCGAGATCTGCGCTGCGGTTGCACGGCGTTTTTATTGCATGGGTGCCAGCGGGAACGGCGCAGCCATCGGCCGTGTCAGCCGAGCGTGGCCACGACCGGTGCGTGGTCGCTGGGCTGCGGGTTCTTGCGGGGCTGCCGGTCGATCGTGCAGGCACTGACCTGGCTGCGCAAGGCGTCGCTCACCAGGATGTGGTCGATGCGCAGGCCCCGGTTCTTCTGGAAGCCCAGCATGCGGTAATCCCACCATGAAAAGCTTTTTTCGGGCTGGTCGAACATGCGGTAGGCATCCGTGAGACCCAGTCCGAGAAGGCTCTGGAAATGGGTCCGCTCTTCCACGGTGTGGTGGATGGTGTCCTTCAGGCCCACGGGGTCGAAGGAGTCGCGGTCTTCGGGCGCCACGTTGAAGTCGCCCACGAGTACCAGTCGGGGGTGGGCCAGCAGTTCTTCCCTGATCCACCGGTGCACCGCTGCCAGCCAGAGCATCTTGTATGCGAACTTCTCCGTGCCTGGGGCCTGGCCATTCACGAAATAGCAGTTGATGAACCGCAGCGGGCCTTGCGGCGTGTCCAGTGTGGCGGCGATCACGCGGGCCTGGGCATCCTCGTGGCCGGGGATGTTGCGTACCACGTCGCGCACGGACGTGCGACTCAGGATGGCGACCCCGTTGTAGGTCTTCTGGCCAAAGCTCACGGCGTGGTAGCCGGCGGACTCGAAGGCGTCGAGGGGAAATTTTTCATCGACCAGCTTGAGCTCCTGCAGGCCGATGGCATCCACGGGGTTGTCGGCCAGCCAGGCCAGTACCTGCGGCAGGCGTACTGAGAGTGAGTTGACGTTCCAGGTGGCAATACGCATATGGCTTGTATCCTATTGATTTGAAAGGATTTGCAAATCCAGTTTTTCGTTGATACCCCCCAAATCTACCCCCAGAAGGGTTGGCTGGATCGGGAGTTTTTAGGGTCGATCTAGGTCGATTGGGGGTATCGAAATGCCGGCTTGAACGGTCAGATTTCAGCCAATCATTGTATTTCAACGGTTGCTGAAAACAGGCATTCGGGTGAAACCGCCTTGACGATTTCACTGGAAATGCTATTTTCAGCGCGTGATGAAAATGTCGGATCCAGTGAAAACCGAGCTTCAGGCTGCAGACGCCTTGCGTCTTCTGTTGGAGGAGGTGCCTGCTATCGAGAGTGTTGACGTCCATGTCGTTGGACGCGAGCCAGATGCAGGCATCGACCTCGTTGCCGATGTGACGGCCTTTGGTCACCAGCATAAGCTGGTCGCAGAGGTGAAGTCGAGCGGGCAGCCTCGGCACGTGCGCTCGGCCCTTCTGTCCTTGCGCGACTACGTGGAGCGGCAGGCCGACCGCGTGACGCCGATCCTGATCGCGCCCTACCTGTCGTCCCAGGCGCAGGATTTGTGTCGAGAATTCGGCGTGGCGTACCTCGATCTTGAGGGAAATGCCCGGCTGGCCTTCGGCACCTTCTTTCTTTCGCGCCAGTTCGCGAAGAGACCCGTCATGGAGCGGCGGGAACTGCGTTCGCTGTTCAAGCCGAAATCGGTTCAGGTGCTCAAGGTGTTGCTTCGCGAGCCATCAAGGCGATGGCGGGTAGCGGAGCTAGCCGAGGTTGCCGGGGTGAGCTTGGGCCATGTCAGCAATGTTCGGAACGGCCTGCTGGACCGGGAGTGGGCGCAGTTGGCTGAGGAAGGGATGTTCCTTGCCGCTCCGGACGCGCTTCTGGATGCATGGCGCGAAGCCTATGAAGCACCGCCCGGCCAGCGGCGGGCTTTCTACACCACTCTGCACGGCGCAGCGTTCGATGCTGTGTTGAGGGACCGTCCGCCCGAAGGCAATGGGCAGATTGCACTCGCGTCGTTCTCAGCCGCGCAGTGGCTGGCGCCTTTCGGCAGAACGGGAACTCACTATTTCTATGCTGACGCAGAAGGTCTTGAGATCCTGCGATCGAGATTGAAGCTTTCGAGCGCCAGCAAGGGTGAGAACGTGGTCGTGACCGTGCTGGACGATCCAGGACTGTTCCGCGACACCGTGCAGCCCGCTTCGGGCATGGTCTGCACAAGCCCGGTCCAAACTTACCTGGACTTGGCTGCGGCGGGCGAGCGCGGACAGGAAGCGGCAGACCACCTTCGGCAAGAGAGGTTGCAATGGCAGGAATGACACCTGGAGAGGCTCAACACGCGAGCGAATACGACGACCGGACGACTGCGGCCGTCAAATCAGTGCTCGTTGAAATCGGGCAGATCCTCGGCAGCTTCAAGGGGCGTTTCGCCATCGTGGGTGGTGCAGTGCCATGGCTGCTGCTTGGCAATGAGGACATGCCGCACGTTGGGACGCTGGATGTGGATCTCGGCCTGGTTGCCGCTGCCCTTGGGGACGGGGAATACGTCCATCTGGTCAAAGCATTGCTGGGCCACGGTTATGAACAACGTAAAGAACTCCGACGATTTCAACTGGTGCGGCAGATCCAAGCGGGTGACGGTGGGCCTCCCATTGATGTGGTGATCGACTTCTTGATGCCCAGGGACGCGGAGATCGTGAAGAACGTGCCTCCACTGATCAGCGACTTTGCTGTACAGAAAGCTGATGGCGCGGACCTGGCGCTTCGCTTCTATCAGATGGTCGCCATCGCCGGATCGATGCCAGACGGCGGAACCAACCGTGTCGAGGTCGCTGTGTGTTCCATCCCAGCGCTTCTTGCGATGAAGGGGCATGCGATCGAGGGGCGCTACAAGCAGAAGGATGCCTATGACATCTACTACTGCATCCGTAACTACGCTGGTGGGCCGGAGGCGCTTGCAGAAGACTGCCGCCCTTTGCTAGCGCACGAGTCCGGAGTGGCGGGATACACCTACATCGCCAACAAGTTCGACACGGCTGACGGCTTCGGGCCTACCTGCGTACGCAAATTCGTGGAAGACACGAAGGTCTTGGGTGAGCGTAGCGCGGATCAATGGCAGCAAGACGCGTTTGGACAGGTAGACGCCTGGCTGAGAGCTTTGGGACTGAGGGGGTGACAGTGGCTTCAACCGCGCAAATCCGCAAGTTGAGCATTCAGCGTTTCAGAGGCATCCAGTCCTTGACTTGGCTCCCGGCGGAGGGGATGAACGTCATCCTGGGTGGAGGTGACGTTGGAAAGACGACGGTCCTCGAAGCGATTGCGCTGTTGCTCTCGCCCTCCAACACTGCGGTCATCTCCGGAGCGGATTACTGGGCGCGGGACAGCGCACAGGAATTCGTTATCGAGGCTGTCATGTCGCTGCCCGACGCAACCGGGATAGGCTCGCAGAATACCTTCGCCTGGCCATGGGCGTGGAATGGAAAAGATGCTGTTGCTCCCTCGCCCGAGGGGGAGGGTGACCTCCCGATGCCCGACGAGCCGGTGTACCGCGTGCGCGTACGGGGGACCACGGAGTTGGAGCTTGCGTGGGAGGTCATGCAACCCAACGACGAGTTCGACCATTTCTCGACTGCCGTTCGCCGGCGTATCGGCTTGGTCCGAATGAGCGCTGATGAGCGCAATGATCGCGATCTGCGCCTTGTCTATGGGTCCGCCCTGGATCGGTTGCTGGCCGACAACGCGTTGCGGGCGCGTATCGGCAAGGAGGTGGCGGGCCTCAACTTGCACGATTCGCTCAACGACAAGGGCAAGGAAGCTATCGAGTCGCTGGACGGGCGCATGGCCGGTGCCGCGCTTCCCAGCGAATTGAAACTCGGCCTCACGACCAGCCAGGGCCTGTCCATCGGCGCGCTGATCGGCTTGATGGCGACCAAGAACGGGGTGGCTTTGCCCCTGAGCAGCTGGGGCGCGGGTACCAGACGAATGGCTGCGCTTGAGATCGCATCAGCCACAGACAGGGAAGCAAGCGTCACGCTCATCGATGAAATCGAGCGCGGGCTGGAACCGCAACCGACCGAACCATTGCCGCGCTGGCGGCAGACGGCATCTATCGAACCGATCACCACTTCTCGGTTGCAAGAGCCCAAGCGAATCCGGAACGCGACCCCGGCGAGGTGGTCGATGCGCATGTCCGGCGGCTGGAGGCCCTGCGTCGCGCGGGCATCGTGGAACGGCTGGCCGAGGGGGAGTGGCAGGTACCGCAGGATCTCCCCGAGTAGGGCCGGCGGTATGACTCGCTGCGCCAGGGCGGTGTGGCGGTGGAGCTTCGCTCGCATCTGCCCATCGAGCGCCAGGCGCGCGTCATCGGCGCTACCTGGCTCGACCAGCAGCTCATCGGCGGCGGCACGGGCATCGGCACCCTGGGTTTCGGCAGTGAGGTTCGGAATGCGCTGCAGCAGCGCTCGGACTTCCTGGTCGATCAAGGGCTGGCTGAGCGGCGGGGGCAGCGCGTGATCCTGGCGCGCAACCTGCTGGCGACGCTGCGAGACCGGGAGCTTGCCACGGCGGGTAAGGCCATCGCGGCGCAGACCGGGCTGGCGCATCGACCGCTGGCCGATGGCGAGCGCGTCGGCGGGGTGTATCGCAAGTCCATCCGGCTCGCCAGCGGCCGCTTCGCCATGCTCGATGACGGCATGGGGTTCAGCCTGGTGCCCTGGCGTCCGGTGATCGAGCAGCGGCTGGGGCAGCAGCTCAGCGCCGTGGTGCAAGGGTCATCGGTCAGTTGGCAACTGGGGCGCCAGCGCGGCATGTCCATATGACGTCGTCACCCCTGAGATAACCGCAGCGTTTCGCCGCGCAGAAGAGCGCTGCCACACATCGGAGATAATACGAACGATTCCCATCTAAAGCGCGCACTAGGTTAGCCACCGCCACATCTCGACGCCAACCTGCTGAGGGAAGTTTTCGTCCCTTTTGGCCATGGTCGATCCGTGCTTGAGCGCTATTTGTTAGCGCCGAAGTAAAACTGACCCACTGCGCCGAAGTAAAAGTGACCCACCTGGGACACGATGGCGGCCTTTTGAAGGCTGCTGATGTTGACTCAGGAGCAGGCAGTGGAGATACGAGTGATGGCCCGCAGGGGCGAGAGTGTCAGAGCGATCGCGAAGCAGTTGGACTGCTCGCGCAACACCGTGCGCAGGTACCTGCGCGATCAAGATGCGCAGCGCTACGGCCCGCGCGAGCCGAGGGCCTGCAAGCTCGACGCCTACCAGTCCTATCTGCGCGAACGCGTCGCGCAGGCCCATCCGCGCTGGATCCCGGCTACCGTGCTGCTGCGCGAGATCCGGGCACGAGGGTAT
>NZ_FNJL01000076.1 GCF_900104515.1 Paracidovorax cattleyae | reverse complement strand
TTCTCGCGCTACATCGACTCGGGCTTCGGCCTGCTGCAGGGCGAGGTGGCGTATCTCACGGCCACGCTGGTCGCGATCGACATGACGCTCGCCGGTCTGTACTGGGCGCTGGGGCATGCCTCGGGACAGGGTGAGGATGTGATGGCCCGGCTGATCCGCAAGGTGCTCTATGTCGGGGCCTTCGCGTACATCCTGGGCAACTTCAACCAGTTGGCGGGAATCGTGTTCCGCTCGTTCGCCGGCCTGGGACTGCAGGCCAGCGGCTCGACGTTGAGCATGGAGAACTTCCTGCAACCGGGGCGTTTGGCGAAGGTCGGCATCGACGCGGCCGCGCCGCTTCTCCAACAGATCAAAGAGATGGTTGGCTTCGGGCGCAGCACCAGCCGCGACAGCTGGACGAGGATCAGGTTCTTGGTCGGGTCCGCAGCTTCCAGCGGCACGGCGACGGCATCGACAGTGTGGATTTCGTTGAGGTTGATGGTGTTCATGATGTATCTCCAATCCAGAAAAACAGGGAATGGAGGGGACCGTTCCCCTCCAGGCAGGGGAACAGGTCAGGCTTTCAGTTGGCGCAGGCCATCGGCCAGCAGCCAGAGCGCGCGGTTCAACCGCACGTCGGAATCAATGCCCTGCACGGGTCGGGTCTGCTGGCGGCGCCCGTTGGTGCTACGCCCGGCCAATCCGCCCTTGGTGATGTTTTCCTGCACCCGGTTGAACGTGGTCCATAGGTCGGGCCGGCGGTCATCGAATCGGCGCGGCATCAGCACCTGCGATTCGGTCACGGGCGCGGGCTTGTTCGGGTCGTCGTACTTGAGGGCCAGCGCGGCACGGGCGAACACCTCGGCCTCACCCTCGTCCAGCGTGACGCTGCGCATGAGGTCGCGGGATTCCTTCACTCGCTCGAAGCCGCGCAACACCTCGAAAGCGCCTTCGATGACGGAGCAGGCCACGTCGCCCTTGTGCGGTACGCGCACGTCCGCCACCGTGTCCCCGCACACCAACCCGTTGCAGCACACGAACCGGAACATGCCTGCCAGCATCTGGTAGCTGCTGGTGCCGTCATGCGAGTTCAGCAGGACGATTTCGTTGGCCTCCGCGCCGTTGATCTGGCTGGCGTGGCGCAGGCGGATCATGTGCTTGGTGTGCTCGCGCTTGCCCTCGTCCCGTACGCGGGTCTGCGTCACCGCGAAGGGCTGGAAGCCTTCCTTGCGCAGCTCGGTCAGCACGGCGGCGGTGGGGATGTAGCTGTACCGCTCGGACCGGCTCTCATGCGGGGCCTCGGCGAAGATGGACGGCGCCACCCTGCGGATCTGGTCGTCGGACAGCGGGGAATCGCTGCGCAGCGACGGGGAACGGGAAGCGAAACGGGATGCGAGTTGCATGGTCTTTCTCCTGACGAAAAGGCTGTTGAAGAAACACCGCACACCGGATTCCTAGATTCGGAGCCCAGCCTTCCGGCTGTTCTGTGCGGTTGGCACGATGAACCCGGTTGGCCCTGTTGCCACCGTCTTTCCTGAGTTCATCGCCCGCGACGGTCAGGAGCGCGCGGACGGAAGCCGTCAAGGAGACAAGCGCAGGGGTGGTGCGGCCCGCAGGCGCAGCCGAGGACACGGCCCTGCGCGCCTTGACGGCGCACGGACGCGGGCTACAGTCGCGGACAAGGTGATGAAGTCAGGGAAGACGGCTGGACACGGCGGCGACCGCCTCACTGCGCCGAACCGCACGGCAAGCGAAGCGCGCAGGCCCGAAGCTGGAAGCCGGGCCGGAGGCGTTAGCCGAGCGGAGCGAGGGAACGATGGAAGCCCGTCAGGGGCGAGACCCGCGCAGCGGGGCTCGATGCGCAGCACGACAGCGCGACCGGCCATCTCCCGGAGGGCCGGGGACGCCCTACTCCGACCAGGTAATAAATCGGATGCATGCCAGCCATGCACGTTGCGCAGGGTCGATGAGATCGACTCTCTTGCAGCGGAACCGATGATCGCGGCGCCAGCAAAACTTGGCACACCGTCCCGGAAGCAGGATGGGCCAAGCCTGCTCGGCGACAGCCTATCTAGACTTCAACGCACTCCCATCCGATCCAGAACAATGGCCTTTTCAAAAAGCTCGCTCAAGGACCTCTCCGCACTCATCGAACGCATGACGCGCTCGGATGGCAGATCGCGTCATCTTCCGAAGGGTAGCCAACACAAGAAGTGGATAGAGCCCTCGCTCATCATCATGATCGTCGTCAACACGGCGTTGCTCGCCATCGCCCTCCAAATCGAGCGGCACTATCCGGGCGTGCTGCCAGCGAGGATCTCGCCTAACTGGGCGCTGGTGACCATCGTCCCGGCCATGGCCTACTTCCTGCTGTTCTTCTACGACGCCGGGAAGATGCTCCTGGAACAACGACGAAACCCCTGGGGCACGATCTACAAGCAGTTCCAGGCCGACATGGTGTTCGATGCGGCCTACATCGAGCAATTGAAGGCGTTCCCGAAGGACATGCTGAAGTACGCCTTGGTCCAGTACCGCCACCGTTGGAGCCGCGTCGATGGCAGAGTCATGCTGTTGGCGGGCGACGTCAAGAAACTAGGCCTGTTCCCCGGCCTTCTGGCGATCCTCGTTGCGACCCCGAAACTATGGGAGGGTCCGTGGAGTACCTGGATCTGGCCAGCAGTCGCGATGACGAGCGGGTTCTATCTCATCGCCTTCCTCGTGATCGCCTCAGGCGAGCGACGCGCCCAGGTCTTCGACCTGCTCGAATACGCCATCGCCCAACCTGAACCAGCCGCCCCAGGCAACACCTCCCTGCCGGACCCGGTCCAACACTCCCTGGGTGTGGCGCCGAGTCACTCCAGCTCCGAAGCCCCCAACCAGCCGACGACGCCAGCCCCAGGAAAATCCCGACACGGCAGCGGGCAACTTCCCGATACCGCCGCACGCGATCCCGTGGGAATCTGACCATGCCGGACGCGGGCGCCATTGGCAGTTCCTCCCGCGAACGCCTGAGCAGCGCCATCGCCGGTGACCCATACTCGACCCGAGCCGTTACAGGGGTTTAGCCGGCCGCAGGCCAAGAGTGTGTCAGGCAGACGGTCGAACAATGGTGCCACATGCCGTTTTTGGGGGCATGAGCGGCCGATGTCTTGCGCTTGAATGATTCCAAGCGGGTTCTTTAGACTGGCAGCAAACTCCACATGGATTCGGACCCATGGCACTCGAAGAGTCTTCGATCGAAACTATCTTTGAACTCTTGGAGGAAATGACAAAACCCGATGATCGGCAGCGCCACACCTATGAAATTAGCAACAAGACGCGAAAGTGGCTAATCTTCTTCGCAGGATGGATGATCCTCGGAATCATAGCTCTAACGATAATTCGTCAAATATACAACTTCAATCTTCTTGGTGAATCCGACCATGTACCTCCACATTGGTTGCTATTGCTAATTGCACCGGCACTAGGATTTGGGGGTTTTTTGATTTTCGATTTAGGACGGGATTTGTGGCGCCAGTGGCGAGATCCATGGGACACAACCTACAAGCAGTTGCACACCGACATGAAAGCAGACGCAGCCTATTTGAAGAAGCTGTGCGACTTCCCCAAAGCGTTGCTAGAGTACGCACTGTTGCAATATCGACATCGTTGGGGGTGCATTGACGGGCGGACTCAACTGCTTGCAGGAGACATCAGGAAGCTCGGCTTTTTCCCTGGCCTGATCGTAATAGCTGTGGCAATACCGAAGCTGCTTGATAGCCAGGCAAGCGCTATAGGATGGCACCTGGCCGCTATGTCTGGAGCGTTCTTGCTCATGGCCTTGTGTATAGGAGCCACCAGCGAGCGGCGCAGTCAGGTGATCGCATTGCTCGAATACGCAATCGCCCATGCCGAGCCAGCGCCGCTTGCTGGAACTGCCTGCGAGCAACCAGCGATATCCACGACGCCGTAGGTCGCTCGGGTACGGCCGCCACGGCCGTGCCAAAAAGGGGGCCGAAGCCCCCGAAGTTCACCTCCAACCTCGCATCGCCATCGACACCGCGCGTGACCCCGCGATGATGAAGTGATCCAGGGTCCGCACGTCCACCAGGCTGAGGGCGCTGCGCAGGCGCTCGGTGAGCTGCTTGTCCGTGTCGCTCGGCGTCCGGTTCCCGCTGGGATGGTTGTGCGCCAGAATCACGGCAGCCGCGTTCAAGCGCAGTGCTTCCTTCACCACGTCGCGCGGATGTACCTCCGAAGTATTGATGGTCCCGCGGAACATCTCCACGTACTCGATCAGCCGATGCTGGTTGTCCAGGAACAGCACGGCGAACACCTCGTGCTCCAGGCCCGCCAACTTCGCGCAGAGGTACGTCTTCACCGAAACCGGCGAGTTGAACTCCGCGCCCCGCTGTACCTTCAGGTCGGCCACGCGCCGCGCAGCCGCCAAGATCTGGTCAACGGACGCAGGACGGTAGCGCCCCCGGCCGTCGCGCACGTGCAGCGACGCATCAGCATCGAGAATGGACAGGTTCGACATGGTCATGATCTGCTCCGGTTGCTCGGGCGGAATTGCCCGGCACCGTCGCCATCACGGCGCAGCGCAAGCCGTCAGGGGTCGCAGACGGCCGCAGGCCGCCAGCGTGCCTGCAGGCACGCGCAGCCCTTGACGGCGAGAACGCCGTGGTACGTTGGAGGGAACGGCAACGCCCACCCCGCCATCCCTAACGAAGACGGGCTTTTGCAAACGTAGTGCGCAGGTACGGCTCAAGGAGTGCACCGAAGTTGCATGCAGCAAAAATATTCGCTTCGAACGCGCCTAGGAGCGAAGCCGGTCCAGCACGGCCTGCAGCCCTGGCTTCTTGCGGACCTTGA
>NZ_FNJL01000054.1 GCF_900104515.1 Paracidovorax cattleyae | reverse complement strand
GGTGCTCGGAGGCAAGGCGCGGCTGCGGAACTCGCTGCGCGCTGGCGCGCTCCGCTCGGACAACCGCAGCCAGTCAGATCACGAAGCAGGCGTGTCCTTCGGCACGCCTGCGCGCCTTGCCTCCTGCGCTCCTCGGCGCAGCCACGAGGGCGGGGTGCCGCATACGGGCCATTGCTTCGCTCGGCCTGGGGTGCGCGAGTGCGTTGCACCGCGCACCGTTTTTCTTGGGGCGGAGCGTTGGGGTTTTTGCCGAGCGCAGCGACGGCCTTGGGGCCGAGCAACGCGAAGGCCCGGGTCACCCCTTCTGGATGCGCCTGGGGCGCGCAGGGGGTGGGGTGGCGGGCGTGCCGCAGGACACGCCCGCTTCGTGAACTGACTTGCCGTGGTTGTCCGAGCGTAGCGCACGGAGTGCGCGCAGCGAGTTCCACGGCACACCCCACCCCCGAGCACCCCAGGTTGCCCCGTTCGCCCTGCGGGCGAACGGGGTCGCATCCAGCAGGGTCGCCTTTCTTTTGGCTACTTTTCTTTGGCGAAGCAAAGAAAAGTAGCTCGCCCGCCGGGGCGAGACCCGGCCCCCGCCCTCAAAAGAATCACCTCTGATGCGGAAACAACCGCTCGATCGGACAGTGCGTCTTGATGAACGGCGACTTGATGACGATATAGCTGAAGTACTTCGCGATGCCAATGTTGCGCTGCAGCAGTTCCTCGATCACTTCCTGGTAGTGGTTCACGCCCCGCGTGATGAAGCGCAGCAGGTAGTCGTAGCCGCCGCTGACCAGGTGGCATTCCAGCACCTCGTCCACTTCGCGCAGCGCGGCCTCGAAGCGGGCGAAGTCTTCGCGGCGGTGGTCCGAGAGGGTGACTTCGGTGAACACCGTGAGCGTGTCCCCGAGCTTTTCCAGGCGCAGGTGGGCGCCGTAGCCGGCGATGTAGCCCGCCTGTTCCAGGCGCTTGACGCGGATCAGGCAGGGGCTGGGCGAGAGGCCGACCGCGTCCGCGAGGTCCACGTTGGTCATGCGCCCGTTCTTCTGCAGCTGCGCCAGGATGCGCAGGTCCAGTCGGTCGATCTTGAAGGCTTCGTTCATGGCGGCTTGGCAAGCAGGGATGCAGGCGGGAAGTGTGCGCGCTGCGGCCGGGTTCTGCGCGGTTTCTCGTCAGGCCGCGAGGGCTTTCCGCACGTCGGCCCAGTCCAGCACTTCGTCGAGCGTCTTGCGCAGGCGTTCGAAGAGGAGGGTGAATTCCGCTTCGCCGAAGACCAGCGCGGGCGCGAAGCCGAGGACGTGGTCGCCGAAGGAGCGGAACACCAGTCCGTTGCGGTAGCCGGCGGCGAAGATGCGGTCGGCGAGGCCCAGGGCGGGGTCGAAGCCGCGCTTGCTGGCCTTGTCGCTGACCAGTTCCAGCGCGCCGAGCAGGCCGCGGTGGCGCGCGTCGCCGACCAGGGGATGGCCGCGCAGCATGTCCAGACCGGCCGCGAAGTGCGCGGCGCCGCGCTGGCCGTTGGCCAGGATGCCGCCTTCCTCGTAGAGCCGCAGCACTTCCAGTGCGACGGCCGCGCTCACGGGGTGGGCGGAGTAGGTGGCGCCGTGGCCGATGGGGGCGCCTTTGGGCGCGCCGTCCGCGATGCCGGCATAGACCTTGTCGCTCAGCAGGGTCGCGCCCATGGGCGCGTAGCCGGCGGTCAGGCCCTTGGCCATGGTCATGATGTCGGGCTCCACGCCTTCGGCATCGCAGGCGAACATGGGGCCGGTGCGGCCGAAGCCCGTGATGACCTCGTCCACGACGAAGAGGATGTCCAGTGCGCGGGCGGCTTCGCGCATGGCCTTGAGCCAGCCCGCGGGTGGCACGATCACGCCGCCCGAGCCCTGGATGGGCTCGCAGAAGAAGGCCGCGACGTTGTCCGCGCCCAGCTCGGCCACCTTGGCGCGCAGGTCCGCGACCGAGGCGGCGATCAATGCCTGCGCGTCGGCACCCGAGGGATGGCGGTAGGGGTTGGGGGAGGGAATATGGTGCTGCGTGGCCAGCGGCAGATCGAAGCCCCGGTGGAAGGCCGGCAGCGCCGTGAGGCCCGCGCCGGTGGAGGAGGAGCCGTGGTAGCCGCGCTCCAGCGCGATGAAGTGCTTCTTGGAGGGCCGGCCGGTGTGGTTGTAGTACTGCACGATGAAGCGCACCGCGGCGTCCACCGAGTCGGATCCGCCCAGGGTCAGGTACACGTGGTTGAGCGATCGCGGCGTGATCTGCACCAGCTTCTCGGCGAGGCGGATGGCCGGCTCGCTGCTGAAGTGGAAGTAGCCCGTGGCGTAGGGCAGGCGCCGCATCTGTTCGGCCGCCGCCTGCACCACGCTTTCCTGCCCGTAGCCGACGTTCACGCACCACAACCCGGCGAAGGCGTCCAGCAGCTCGTGCCCCCGGGCATCCGTCAGCCAGGCGCCGCGGCCGGACGACAGCACGGTCGGGCCGCGCTCCTCGTGCGTGCGCCATGGCGACACGGGGTGGATCAGGTGGGCGCGGTCGATGGCGTCGAGCGAGGCGAGCGCGGACAGGTCGGCGATCTGGTTCATGGCGTGGGGCTCCTCCGGAAGCGGTATGGAATGGGCAGGACGGTCGATGCCGTCAGCTTAGGGCGGGCAGCTCCCGCCGTGGTGCTGCTTTCCACCTCCGCTGCAAAGCAGGCTGCGGTTGTGCGGGGCCGAACGGCAGATCGTGCGGCGGGACCGGCGATCCGTCGGCATCAGCCACTCTCAGTAGCCGCGGCTCCGGTCCACCAGGCCTTCCATGGGTTCTCCGGCCTCGAAGCGGCGCAGGTTGGCGATGGCCGCGGCCGCGGCGGTGCGGGGCTGCGTCATGCTCGCGATGTGCGGCGTGAGGCGCACGTGGGGGTGCCGCCAGAAGGCATGCATGGTGGGCAGCGGCTCGGGATCGGTCACGTCGAGCACGGCCTCGGCAATCTGCCCCGTGGCGAGCGCTGCCAGCAGGTCCGCCTCTCGCAACTGCGGGCCGCGGCCCACGTGCACGAGGCTGGCGCCCTGCGGCAGGCGGGCGAACAGCCCGGCGTCGAGGAATCCGCGCGTGGCATCCGTGAGCGGAAGCAGGCAGACCAGGATGTCGGTGCGCGCGAGGAAGGCGGGCAGTTCGTCCTCGCCCGCGAAGCACTGCACGCCGGGCACGGCGTGGCGCGACCGGCTCCAGCCCGCGCAGGCGAACCCGAAGACCGCGAGCTGCGCGAGCACGGCCTGGCCCAGCGATCCCAGGCCCAGCACGCCCACGCGGCGCTGCGCGGCCGTGCGCACCGGCAGCGGCTGCCATTCGGCCTTCTGCTGCTGGCGCCGGTACCGGGGCATGTCGCGGTGCAGGTCGAGCACGGCGTGGCAGACGTATTCCACCATGCCGCGCACGATGCCCGGCTCCACCATGCGCACCACGGGCAACTGCGGCGGCAGCACGGAAAAGTCGAACTGGTCCACGCCGGCGCCCGAGGAAAACAGCACCTGCAGGCGGGGAAAGCGCGTGGCGATGTCCGGCGGCGGCTCCCAGGCCGCGAGGAAGCGCACCTGCTCCGGATCGCCCACGTCGGGCCAGATGCAGAACTCGATGTCGGGCGCCTCGGCGGCGAACACCTCGGCCCACTGGCGGCCGCGCACGGGGTCGGATTTGTAGAGGAACACCATCAGCCCACCGCCTGCGTCACGATCGCGAAGAGGTGCGCACCGCCCTCCGGCGGCAGCTCCAGCGGGGCGCCGCGCACCATGGTGGTGGGGGCGTCCACCCGCAGCAGGCCGATGCTCTCCAGCCATTCGGCGAGGCCGCTGGCCCAGTCGATGTCGATGCGTGTGAAATGGCCGGCGTTCAGGCCCGCGAGGTGTGCGATGAGGGCTTTCGCGCCCTGGGCGTCCGGCGCCACCACGGGGCCGATGGCGTGGCCGCGGCCGAAGCGGCGCAGCATGGCGAAGCCGCGGGGCGTGGCGTCCTGGTCCACGAGCACGACGCAGGCCTCGGCCGTGGCTGCGAGGTCATCGACCAGCGCATCGCGCGGCATGCCGCGCGCCTGGGCGTCGAGGCGCCGCAGGGCCTCGGCCTCGTGGAGGCCGGCAGGGCGCAGGCGCCAGCCCGGCTCCAGCGCGATCAGCGGCGTGGGCAGGGCCGTGCCCTGGTGCTGGCGGATCTCTCCGGTGCGGCTGAAGCCCAGGCGCTCGTAGAGCCCCCGTCCCTCGGCCGTGGCATGCAGCAGCACGGTGCGGTCTTCCATTCCTTCGAGCAGCGCGTTCATGAGGCGGTGGCCGATGCGCCGGCCCTGGCATGCCGGCGTGACGATCACCAGGCCGATGCAGGCGTGGCGCTCGCCCCAGAGCCAGCGCTGCGCCGTGGCGACGATCTGCCCGTCGCGTTCGGCCACCAGGCCCTGCGCGTGCGCGAACATCTGCGCCCAGTCGCTGGGGCGGTGCGGCCACCGCAGCTCCTCCGACAGCGCATGCGCCTGGGCGAGGTCGGCTTCGGTCATGGGGCGGATCAGCACGCCGTCGTCGGCGACGGTGCCGGCGGCGAGCGAAGGGGTGGAAAGCATCGGCGAAGTCCTTTGGTGGGCGAGAAAAGGGTGCGGCCCGTGCGGCAACTGAGCTGCGGCTATACCCCCGGGAGGGCCGGGAGGGCGCCGGCGGGGCGCGCACAGCGGTCCTATCTTGGACGACATCCGCGCGCGGTGCCAGAGCGCGCTAGGGGTTTGCCCGCAACTTGCAAGCTTCGTCTGCCCGATGGGGTGGTTTTGCAATTCGCTGCGGCGCGGCCTCCGCCAACGGGCACAAATGCCGGTGCTTGTTCCCTGGGATCACCCATCACTGCGGCGCCGCCGGCGAGCGGTGCCTTTCCACCGATCCGATACACCATGCTGCTTTCCGGCTTCCGCTGCACCGCCGTGATGCCTGCCCCTTCCGCAGGGCCGTCTACGCATGGACGCGGCATGTCCCGGCGGCGCGCCGTGCTTCAAAAGCGTGCTCCGCGCGCCTGCTGCAGCGCACCAACGGTGCAGGCCCGCACGCAAGCGGTGCGCGCCGCACAGCATGCCGCCAGGGCCCCCGCAAACCGCAATTTTCTCGCGTGCCGCCCCCGCAATTCCCAACGACGGCCGCGAAGCCGCATGCTTCAATCACTTCGTAATGAAAACGTCGCGCAGGGCGCATAGGCACCCGGCGGCCCCCACCCCGGTCGGTGACCGGCAGAACCCCGAGAGAACCTCAGGAAACCGAGACCATGACTTTCCGTCCCAAGTACATCACCTTCGACTGCTACGGAACGCTCACGCGCTTCCGCATGGGGGAGATGGCCCGCGAGATGTTCGCCGACCGCGTGCCTGCCGACCGCATGGAGCAGTTCGTCGCCGATTTCACGGCCTACCGTTTCGACGAGGTGCTGGGCGACTGGCAGCCCTACGAGCAGGTCCTGAAGAATGCGATCCGCCGGCTGTGCAAGAAGTGGAACCTCCAGTATTTCGACCACGAGGCCCAGCGCTACTACGACGCCGTGCCGACCTGGGGGCCGCACGCCGACGTGCCCGCGGGCCTGGCCAAGGTGGCCAGGGAGATTCCGCTGGTGATCCTCTCCAATGCCTCGGACGACCAGATCCACCGCAACGTGGACATGCTGGGCGCGCCGTTCCACCGTGTCTATACCGCGCAGATGGCCCAGACCTACAAGCCGCGCCTGAAGGCGTTCGAATTCATGTTCGATTCGCTGGGCTGCAATCCGGAGGACGTGCTGCACGTGTCTTCCAGCCTGCGCTACGACCTGATGTCGGCCGACGACATCGGCATCGTGAACAAGGTGTTCGTGAACCGCGGCCATGGCCCCGGCAACCCGGCCTACCGCTACACCGAGATCCAGGACATCGGCGGCCTGGCCGGCGTCGTCGGTCTCTGATCCAGTGCATTCCGCGCCCCCAACCTTGTTCAGCCCTTCCATGAAGCTCGATTCCTACTGGCTCGATTCGCTGCCGCCCCTGGCGGTGCCCACGACCGGCCTGCCTGCGCGGGTGGACGTGGCCATCGTGGGCGCGGGCTTCACGGGGCTGTCCGCAGCCCATGCGCTGGCACGCCGGGGCGCCAGCGTGGCGGTACTGGAGGCGGGGCGCACGGTGGCGCCCGAGGCATCGGGCCGCAATGGCGGCCACGTGAACAACGGGCTGGCCGTGGACTATGCCGACGTGGCCGCCCGCGTCGGCGTGGAGCAGGCCCGCGCCTGGTACCACGCCTACGATGCCGCCGTGGATACGGTGGCGCGGCTGGTGCGCGAGGAGGCCATCGATTGCGACTTCCTGCGGCACGGCAAGCTCAAGCTCGCCACCCGGCCGCAGCACCTGGACGCGCTGCAGCGCAGCGCAGAAAGGCTCATCGCGGACGGCGTGGACACCGATGTCGAAGTGCTCGACGCGGCCCGCGTCGCCGCGGAGGTGCAGAGCGACCGCTTCGTCGGCGGCCTGCTCTACAAGCGCAGCGGCCAGATGCACATGGGGCGATTCGCCCTGGGCCTGGCCCGCGCCGCGGTGCGCCACGGCGCGCAGATCCACCTCGGCACCCGCGTGGACCGCCTCGAACGGCTGCAGGGCCAGGCCCACCGCCTGCACACGGCCCGGGGCCCGGTCGAGGCGAAGCAGGTGCTGCTGGCCACCGGCGCCTCGCGCCATGGCGGCTACGGCACATTCGGCTGGCTGCGCCGGCGCATCGTGCCGATCGGCAGCTTCATCGTGGTGACGGACCCACTGGGCGCGGAGCGCGCGCAGGCCCTGCTGGCCGGCCGCCGCACCTACGTGACCATCGCCAACATCCACCATTACTTCCGCCTCACGGCCGACCACCGCCTGGTGTTCGGCGGGCGGGCGAAATTCGCGGTCTCCAGCCCGCAGCAGGACGCCGCCAGCGGCGAGATCCTGCGGCAGGGGCTCGCCGAGACGTTTCCGCAGCTCGGGCAGGTGCGCATCGACCACTGCTGGGGCGGACTCGTGGACATGACGCAGGACCGCCTGCCGCATGCCGGCGAGCGCGACGGCGTCTTCCACTCGATGGGCTACAGCGGGCATGGCACGCAGATGTCCGTCCACATGGGGCAGTGCATGGCCGAGGTGATGGCCGGCAATGCCGCGGCCAACCCTTGGCGCGGCCGCGGGTGGCCGGCCATTCCCGGGCATTTCGGCCCGCCCTGGTTCCTGCCGGCGGTGGGGCTCTATTACCGCCTCAAGGACCGGCTCGGCTGACGCCGTGGCCATTCGACCGATTTTCCTCCACCGTCCCTTCCTTCCCTTTCCCCAGGTCCCACAAGGAGTCCACCATGAGCGACAAAATCCCCGAGTTCGACGGCCTCGTCGGCCCCGCCGAGAGCCAGCGCGTGATGCAGTCGCTGGCCCGCGGCGCATCGCGTCGCGATGTGCTGGCCATGTTCCTCGCGGGGGGCATGCAGGCCTCCCTGGCGGGCGGCCTGGCCACCATGGCCGCCAGCGCGCACGCGCAGACGCCGCGGCGGGGAGGGCGCATCCGCGTGGCGGGCGCCACCGCGGCCGCCACCGATACACTGGACCCGGCCAAGCAATCCAACCAGACCGACTATTCGCGCGGCAACATGCTCTACAACGGACTGTTCTCGCTGGACGGCAGCCTCACGCCCCAGCCGGCGCTGGCCGAGTCGCATTCCACGGCCGACGCGAAGACCTGGGTGTTCAAGCTGCGCAAGGGCGTGGTCTTCCACGACGGCAAGGCCCTGGCCGCCGAGGACGTGGTGTTCTCGCTCATGCGCCACAAGGACCCGGCCACGGCCTCCAAGGCCAAGGCGCTGGCCGACCAGATCGACAGCGTGAAGGCTTCCGCCCCCGGCGAGGTGACGGTGGTGCTGTCGCAGCCCAATGCCGACCTGCCCGTGATCCTGGGCACCTTCCACTTCCACATCGTCAAGGACGGCACCACCGACTTCAACGCCGGCATCGGCACCGGTCCGTACAAGCTCAAGGAGTTCAAGCCCGGCGTGCGTTCCCTGGTGGTGCGCAACGACGCCTACTGGAAGCCCGGCAAGCCCTACCTGGACGAGATCGAGTTCGTGGGCATCGGCGACGAGACGGCGCGCGTGAACGCGCTGCTGTCCGGCGGCATGGACCTCGTCGCCTCGGTGAACCCCCGGGCCGTGGCCCGCGTCAAGGGCACGCCGGGCTACGCGATCTTCACCACGCAGTCGGGGCAGTACTCCGACCTCATCCTGCGCAAGGACATGGGTCCGGGCTCGAATGCGGACTTCGTCCTGGCGATGAAGCATTTGTTCGACCGCGAGCAGATGAAGAAGACCATCGCGCTCGACTACGCGGTGCTGGGCAACGACCAGCCCGTCGATCCGACGAACCGCTTCTACTTCGCGGGCCTGCCGCAGCGCACCTTCGACCTGGACAAGGCCAAGTTCCACCTGCAGAAGTCGGGCGTGACGGGCAAGATCCCGATGGTCACCTCGCCCGCGGCGATGTATTCCACCGAGATCGCGCTGCTGCTGCAACAGTCGGGCCAGCGCATCGGCCTGGACCTGGACGTCAGGCGCATGCCGGCCGACGGCTACTGGTCCAACCACTGGCTGACCAACCCGGTAGGCTTCGGCAACGTGAACCCGCGCCCCAGCGCGGACACGCTGCTCACGCAGTTCTTCAAGTCCGACGCGGCGTGGAACGAGTCGCGCTGGAAGAGCCCCCAGTTCGACCAGTTGCTCGTGGCCGCACGCGCCGAGACCGACCAGGCGAAGCGCAAGCAGATGTACGCCGACATGCAGACCATGATCCATCAGGACGCGGGCATCGGCATTCCGCTGTTCCTCGCCAGCATCGACGGCCACAGCTCCAAGCTCAAGGGGCTGTCGCCGATCCCGCTGGGGGGGCTGATGGGCTATGCGTTTGCTGAACACGTGTGGCTGGAGGCTTGAGGTCCAGGAGACACGCCCTGAGCGGCTGCGCCGCTTCCCCCCCCCCGCGCTTGCGTGGTCTGCTCCGCGGCCTTCGGACGGGTGGCGCCGCGCCGGTTGCAGGGGCTGCGGGTGGCGCGCAATGCGATGGAAAACGGATACGGATCGGACCCTTCATGAACCGTGTGATTCTCAAGCTCCTGGCGCAGCGCGTGCTGCTTGCGCTGCTGTCGCTGCTCGCGGTATCGGCCGTCGTGTTCGCCATCACGGCCGTGCTGCCCGGCGATGCCGCGCAGGAGCAGCTCGGCCAGGACGCCACGCCCGAGGCGCTGGCCGCGCTGCGGACGCAGATGGGTCTGGACGTGCCCGCACCCCTGCGCTACGTGCGCTGGCTGGGCGGGGCGGTGCGGGGCGACCTGGGCATGTCGGCGACCACGCAGATGCCGGTGGGCGAACTGATCGCGAGCCGGCTGCCCAATTCGCTGCTGCTCGCCGCGGTGACGGCGCTGTTCTCGGTGCCCATCGCGCTGGCGCTCGGCATCGCCTGCGCGGTGTGGCGGGGCTCGTGGTTCGACCGGGTGGTCTCCACCGGGGCGGTGGCGGTGGTGTCCGTGCCGGAGTTCCTGGTCGCCACCCTTGCGGTGCTGGTGTTCGCGGTGCAGCTGCGCTGGCTGCCCGCCCTGTCCTATGTGAACGACATCGAATCCGTGGGCCAGATGCTGCGCGCCTTCGCGATGCCGGTGCTCAGCCTGTGCTGTGTGATCGTGGCGCAGATGATGCGCATGACCCGCGCGGCCGTCAGTGACCAGCTGCAGGCCCCCTACATCGAAATGGTCCGGCTCAAGGGCGCCTCGCCGCTGCGCACCGTGTTGGCGCATGCGCTGCCCAATGCGGTGGGGCCCATCGCCAACGCGGTGGCGCTGTCGCTGTCCTACCTGCTGGGCGGTGTGATCATCATCGAGACCATCTTCAATTATCCGGGCATTGCCAAGCTCATGGTCGATGGCGTGACCCAGCGGGACATGCCGCTCGTGCAGGCCTGCGCCATGATCTTCTGTGCGGGCTACCTGATCCTCGTCACGCTGGCCGACCTGTGCGGCATCGTCGCCAACCCGCGCCTGCGCCACCGCTGACATCGCGCATTCCGACCAAGGAGCCCCACCGATGGATACCGTTTCTCCTTCGCCCGGCGCACCCTCGGCGCCCGCGGCACGGCGCGGCGGGCTGCACCGCGCGCTGCGCTGGCTTGGCGGCCTCGGCCCGCTGGGGCTGCTGGCACTGGCCGTGCTGCTGTTCTGGATGCTTGCCGCGCTGGCCGGCCCCTGGTTGCTGGGCGGCACGCCCACGGCGTCGGGCGGCGGGACGGACGTGTTCGCGCCCATCAGCGCGGCGCACTGGCTGGGCACGGACTATCTCGGCCGCGACATGCTGGCGCGCGTCGTGAACGGCGCGCGCTACACCGTCGGCGTGGCGCTGCTGGCCACGCTGCTGGCCAGCGGCACCGGGACCGTGCTCGCGCTGCTCGCCGCGGCCGTGGGCGGGCGGCTCGACGCGGTGCTGAGCCGGGTGCTCGACACGCTCACGGCCATCCCGAGCAAGATGTTCGCGCTCATCATGGTCGCCGGCTTCGGCTCGTCGGTGGCCATGCTGGTGGCCACCGCCGCCGTCATCTACGTGCCGGGCGCCTACCGTATCGCACGCTCGCTGGCGGTGAACATCAATGCGCTCGACTATGTGGTGGTGGCCCGCACCCGCGGGGAGGGCACGCTCTACGTGATGCTGCGCGAGATCCTGCCCAACATCCTGGGTCCCATGCTCGCCGACCTGGGGCTGCGCTTCGTCTATGTGGTGCTGCTGCTCGCCAGCCTGAGCTTCCTCGGCCTGGGGATACAGCCGCCCGAGGCGGACTGGGGATCGCTGGTGCGCGAGAACATCGGTGCGCTGCCCGATGGCGGAGCCGCCGTGATCGCCCCGGCCATCGCCATCGCGAGCCTGACCATCGCCGTCAATCTCTTCATCGACAACCTGCCGGGCCGCGCCGCCCGCGAACGAGGAGCCCGCTGATGGGAGCATCCGTCACCGTGCAGGACCTGCACATCACCGCGGGCGGCCAGACGCTGGTGGACCGCGTCAGCTTCTCGATCGAGCCGGGCGAGGTGCTGGCGCTGATCGGCGAATCCGGCTCGGGCAAGACGACCACCGCGCTGGCCCTCATGGGCCATGCGCGCGAGGGTTGCAGCATCTCCGGGGGCAGCGTGCGCATCGGAGACGTGGACGTGCTGGGGCTCTCCGCGGCCGGCCAGCGCGCGCTGCGGGGCCGCACCGTGGCCTACATCGCGCAGAGCGCTGCGGCCTCGTTCAACCCGTCGCGCACCCTCATGGACCAGGTGGTGGAGCCCGCGCGCATCCACGGCACCCTGCCGCGCGCCGAGGCCGAGGCGAAGGCCGTGCAGCTCTTCCGCGAGCTGGCGCTGCCCGATCCCGACACCATCGGCAGCCGCTATCCGCACCAGGTGTCCGGCGGCCAGCTGCAGCGCATCATGGCCGCGATGGCGCTCATCACCGATCCGGACCTGGTCATTCTCGACGAGCCCACCACGGCGCTCGACGTGACGACGCAGATCGAGGTGCTGCGCGCCTTCCGCCGCGTGGTGCGCGAGCGCCGCGCCACGGCCGTGTACGTCAGCCACGACCTGGCCGTGGTGGCGCAGATGGCCGATCACATCCTGGTGCTGCGCGGCGGGCAGATGCAGGAAATCAATTCCACCCCGCGCATCCTGAAGGCGCCGGAACATCCCTACACGCGCAGCCTGCTGGCGGCGGCGCGGCCCGCGGCGCGCGAGGGCGGTGCAGGCGAGGAGGGCGCCGTGCTTCTGGACGTGCGCCACCTGTCGGCCGGCTACGGCCCGAAGGATGCGCAGGGCCGGCCGGCCTCGCTGATCCTGGACGACGTGAGCCTTGTCGTGCGCCGCGGCCAGGCCATCGGCGTGATCGGCGAATCCGGCTCCGGCAAGACCACGCTCGCGCGCGCCATCGCCGGCCTGATCCCCGCGCATGCCGGCTCCGTGGTGTTCAACGGGCGCGAACTCAGGCCTGCGCTCGCGCAGCGCGAGCGCGAGGAACTGCGCCGCATCCAGATCGTGTTCCAGATGGCGGATACCGCGCTGAATCCGTCCCACACCATCGGCCGCATCCTGGCGCGGCCGCTGGAGTTCTACAAGGGCCTGCGCGGGCCGGCGCTGCAGCAGCGCATCCGCCAGTTGCTGGACCTCGTCAAGCTGCCGCACACCGTGGCGGACCGCCTGCCCGGTGGCCTGTCGGGCGGGCAGAAGCAGCGCGTCAACCTCGCCCGCGCGCTCGCGGCCGACCCGGACCTCATCCTCTGCGATGAAGTCACTTCCGCGCTCGATACCGTCGTGGGCGCCGCGGTGCTCGACCTCATGGCGGAACTGCGCCGGGAACTGGGCGTTTCCTACCTCTTCATCAGCCACGACCTGCACACGGTGCGCGCCGTGTGCGACGAGATCGTCGTCATGCAGCATGGCCGCAAGCTGGACCAGGTGGCGCGCGCGGATTTCGACCGCGGCCCCCACCACCCGTACTACGAACTGCTCGCGCGCTCCGTGCCCGAACTGCGGCAGGGCTGGCTCGAGGAGCAGGACAGGGCGGCCCCGGACCGTCTTCATGCGGCGCAGGCCGCATAAACCAACGAACCCAGGAAGACCATGGAGACCATTTTCCGCATCGCTGTACTGCCCGGCGACGGCATCGGCAAGGAGGTCATGCCCGAGGGGCTGCGGGCGATCCAGGCGGCGGCCGGGCGCTTCGGCTTCGCGCTGGAGCTGCACACCTTCGAGTGGGCCAGCTGCGACTACTACCTCGCGCACGGCCAGATGATGCCCGACGACTGGAAGGAACAGCTCAAGGGCATGGATGCGCTCTTCTTCGGCGCCGTGGGCTGGCCGGCCACCGTGCCGGACCATGTCTCGCTGTGGGGCTCGCTGCTGAAGTTCCGCCGCGAATTCGACCAGTACATCAACCTGCGGCCCGTGCGCCTGTTCGAGGGCGTGCCCTGCCCACTGGCGGGCCGCAAGCCCGGCGACATCGACTACTACGTGGTGCGCGAGAACACCGAGGGCGAATACACCTCGCTGGGCGGCATCATGTACGAAGGCACGGACCGCGAGATCGTGATCCAGGAGTCGGTCTATTCGCGCAAGGGCGCCGAGCGGCTGCTGAGGTTCGCGTTCGACCTCGCGCAGAGCCGCCCGAAGAAGCACGTGACGCTGGCCACCAAGAGCAACGGCATCGCCATCAGCATGCCGTGGTGGGACCAGCGGGCCGACGACGTGGCCAAGGGCTATCCGGGCATCACGCTGGACAAGCAGCACATCGACATCCTGACGGCGCGCTTCGTGCTGCAGCCGGGACGCTTCGATGTGGTGGCGGCGACGAACCTGTTCGGCGACATTCTGTCGGACCTGGGGCCGGCGACCACCGGCACGATCGGGCTGGCGCCGTCGGCCAACCTGAACCCGGAGCGCACGTTCCCCAGCCTGTTCGAGCCGGTGCACGGCTCGGCACCGGACATCCATGGCAAGAACATCGCCAACCCGATCGCGATGGTCTGGTCCGGGGCGCTGATGCTGGACTTCCTGACGCAGGGCCAGGGCGCGGGGCGGCAGGCGCACGATGCGATCGTGTCGGCGATCGAGCAGGTGATCAAAAGCGGGCCGAAGACGCCGGACCTGGGCGGCACCGCCAGCACCACGCAGGTGGGCGAGGCCATCGCGGCGGCCAT
>NZ_FNJL01000078.1 GCF_900104515.1 Paracidovorax cattleyae | reverse complement strand
AGTGGAGGCGTAAATGCGTGATTACTGGCTAACCCAATCGCTGTTGCAGGCGGTGGGATGGGGATATGTGCTGGCGGTGGTGATTGCTCTGCTGCTGGCCGGATGGGCACCGAGGCGCAACAAGGTGAAGGTGCTGGCGGTTCTGGTGGTCTTGGTGGTCGCTTCGATATTGCCGATCAAAGGTTATCGGCAATATCGGGACCAGCAGCAAATCGCGCAAGAACGCAAGGAGCGGTATCAAAAGGCCAAGGCATTATTCGATGAGCGGTGCAAAGGGGGCGGGGAGAAAATATACGAGACCGTAGAGAATGTTAATGGATTTCTATGGCAAAGATGGCGCCCTTCTGAAATCAACTACGGTGATCAGTTCGCACTTACCGATCCCTATGGAAGAAATTGTGGAGGGGAGGAATGCATTAAGCCCATGCTGCGAGTGATTTCTGGTGAAGAATTAAACCTGGAAGATGCGAGCCGACACGCTGATGGCTATCGTTTTGTCGAAACAATTAATCCGGTCAGTGGCGAAAAGTATAAATATACTGCGGTTGTGAAATCAATTCATAAGCGTACGCCTGAGCAAATGGAGGATTATCGAAAAAACATTGGGAAAGAACCTGTGTCGGATGTCTACGGTTTTTCTCTCGAAAAAGAGCTTGTAAAGAGTTTTAGCGCAAGGTACGGGGTGACTTGGGATGATATCTCTACGCCTGAGGATCGAGCATATTGGATTGCTGGTGGCGCAATTCGAATTACTGATCTACAGACCAGGAAAGTCATTGCAGAACGAATTGGTTATCTGATGGACCCAGGCCAAGGAAATACCGCTGGGGATCGAGGCCCGTGGCCTTGGGCAAGAAGTTCGGAATATGTTTGCCCGTCGGTCGATAAGCATAATATTAATTTTATCCGTTCGGTCTTGAAGCCGTCTAAGGGCGAGTAAAGGGGTTTGGTATGGAATTAATATTGCGCAGATGTTTTGCTCTTGTACTTCTGCTTCCCGCATTGGCGTCTTGCACGCCGAATACCTTCGAGTGGAAGGAAGAAATCCTGCTGCACGATGGGCGCAGGATCATCGCGGAACGCAAGGACGTGGCGGGTGGCTGGGCGGAGCCGGGGCAATCAGGATCGACGCAGAAGCGAACGATCACGTTTCTTGACCCGGATGACCCCAAGAAGAGATATACCCATCAAATTACCGGGAGTAGTAATTATCTGTTGCTGGACTTTTATAGGGGGGTTCCCTGGCTGATTGTTTCTGTTGGACCATTCAGCGTTGATACGGATTGTCCTATTGGGTCTTACGAGACATTTACCCAGGTAAACGGAGCGTGGAGAAGCGTAAGCTACACCGATTTACCACGCGAATTTACCAAGCCGAATATGGCTGTTGAATACACCCCGGATATGCCTGATCCCAGGAAAAAGGGGAAAACCTTGAGTGCCGAAGAAATTCAGAAATTGATAGCAAGCATGAAGCGCGTCTTGGCAGGCGCTTCAGGAACAACATGGCGTCTAGTGGAGAAAAACAGTCACGGGCGGCCAATCGATTGTCAAGCCTATCCAGCAGTAAAAAACAAGGATGATAAAAAATGAATCGCAATGTTGAACTTGCTTTGCTGGCGGGTGCCAGTTATGAATCCAGTCGCTCGGATATTAATAAGATTCCAGTTCCGCACGGTTGGGCCGCTATGAACATTGCAGACTGGCCCTACGGTAGCCAGCGTCGGCCAGATACTAACGTCCCCGGCCGTGTTTATTGGCAGGACAGCACGACCGGCTTCGAGGCGGCAGCCTTCGTGAAGGGCAACGAAATTGTGGTGAGCTTCGCGGGCACGTACTTCGAGGGCGAACTGAAGCCGGACATGTTCGAGAACAACGTGCCGCTGGGCGCGGGCAAGTTGACCGACCAGTTGCGGCAGGCGGCGGAGTTCGTGGTGCGGCTCAAGCAGAACCCGGCGATGGCGGGCAAGAGCATGGTGCTGACGGGGCACTCGCTGGGCGGGGGCCTGGCATCGGCCATCGGCGTGATGCTGGACGTGCAGGCTGTAACGTTCGACCCCGCACCCTTCCGCGCCGCCGCCAGCATGGAGAACGCCCAAGCGCTCAATGCCTACCTCCAGCAAAAGGGTCTGGCGCCCGATGCCAAGCTCGCGGATTACACGACATCCGGTTCCATACCGGTGCCACTGGGCGCGCTGCTTCGCTTGCTGGGACCGGCTGCGGCCGGGGCCGCTACCGCGGCCGGCTTGCCTAGCGTTGTGATGGTGCCTGTGACGGTGGCGCGCGAGGCCAACGTGCATGCAATTGCACTCAAGGGTGAGATGCTGACAGGCGACGGCGTGGACTACTCGATGCGCGACAAGCTGCGTATCTATGGTGACGGTCTTGATCTCGTGGAGAACAGTTCTGACGCCAGCACGGTAGCGCTGCATTCACAGTCCTTGCTGGCGTTGATGCTGGAGAGCCGGGACGGCGCGGCCGATCAGGGTTTCTATCTGGCGGCCCAGCGATTCAAGCCGTTCCTCGGGCTGTTTTCGGACAAGGCGCTGTTCGATGTACAACGAACCGACGGGAACGCTCCCACCTTAGCCGAGCACCTTCTCCGCCATCAGTTCGGTGTTTCTCAGAGCAGCCCCAACAATGCTGAAGCCGTGGCGGCGGACGAGATGCTGGATATCCTGGGTAAAGACCTCGCCAAGCTCGGTATTCCCGCCGATGGCTTCGTCCAGTACTTCCAGGAAGGCGTGCTGGGGAGCGTTCTGCGGCATTACTTCACGGCGGTCAGTCCGGATGCCACGCCAGATCGCTACGAAGGAGGGGTGCTCAAATCCCTGCTGAAGAGCGAGGCTGGCGGTGTTTCCTTCAAAGTCGCTGACGTGGAAGCCGCCGACGCCGCTTTCATGTCCTGGGGAGCGTTCGTCCAGGGCATTTTGGGAGAAACGCAATCCACCATCCCGCAACTGGACAATCGTTCCTATGCGAGGTTGGTGCGTGATCGAGTGCCTCTGTCTGAGCGCGTTGCGGTGGCAACCAGTGGAGCCTTCACCTACCAAAGCGCAGCCGACAACAAGCGCGATCTCGCTCTAGGCGCGGATGGAGCCGACATCCTCCGGACAGGAGGCGGGCAGGACTTCATCTTTGCCGGCAAAGGCAACGATGTGCTCGCAGGTGGCGACGGGGACGACACACTGTTGGGTGGGTTGGGCATCGACACCTACCAGTTCGAGGGTTCTTTCGGCCGCGATTACGTTCTGGATCAGGATGGATTGGGATCGATCCAGATCGATGGCAAAACTCTGGGCGAAGCCAGGAGTGCAGGCAAGGCGGACACCTGGGTGGCAGATCTGGATGGCCAGCGCGTGGGGCTGGCTGTCTACAACGACGCAGCATCCACGACAGGAAAAAAGCTCGTCATTACGCGTGCAGGAAGTTTGACGGACACCATCACGATCGACAATTTCGATCTGGCCAAGGCCAAGACCGATGCCGGTTACCTCGGTATCAAGCTCGAATCCAAGATGCGCCTGTCGCTGAGCGACGCGCCGGGACCCAGCCCCTTCGAGAACCCTCGATTCGAGCCGGACACGCTCGCAGGACTTGCTGCGGTCAAGGATGGCGGTGGCGACGTTTTTTCCGTTCACCTCAATCGTCCTGCACAGGCAGGCGACACAGTCACGCTGTCGTTGAGTGCTCTCCAGGATCAGTTTCAGTTTGTCTCGGAGGGCGCCGTGCTTTCGCCAGGAGCCGCCGTTGTCACTCTTGCGGAGGGGCAGACCGAGGTGGTTTTTGCCCTCATGCGGACGGGTGATGCGGCCGCTAGCGGCTCGGCCCGGATCGGCGCAGCCTACACGAGCAAGTCGCCGGACAGTGCTGACAGCTCTCAGCAGATAGCTGCCAACTACTGGGATGTTTCGCTGATTGCCTCGGCGGCTCCGCAGCCCGCTTCTATTTACGACTTGGCTAGTTCTGCGGGCCGCGATGCCTACGACCGGCTCGCCGCAGGGCAGCGCGATGGCGGCCTGCGGGTGACGAACGCGCTGCAGGCCGGCAGCAACCGCCACGGCGCGGCCGGCGGTGCGGGCGCGGACGTACTGGAGGGCGGCACCGCGGCCGCCACGTCGCGGCAATGGCTCTACGGCGAGGCGGGAGATGATGTGTTGTACGCCGGTGCGCCGGTGGACCTTGCTGCGGCGATCGCGGCCGGCGAAACACAGTCCGCCACCGGCAATGGCTTCGTGAGCCTGTCGGGTGGTTCGGGGGACGACCGGCTCCTGGGCGGCGCGGGCGACGACGTGATCTATGGCGGCGCCGGCTCGGACACGATCGTGGGCGGCGCCGGTGCGGACATCATCCTGGCGGACGGCAACGGCGCGGCGCTGGCCCTGGGCAACGCCACCGAGGCGAACGGCAGCGGCACCAACGATCCTC
>NZ_FNJL01000055.1 GCF_900104515.1 Paracidovorax cattleyae | reverse complement strand
CGTGTCCTGCGGCACGCCCGCCACCCCACCCCCTGCGCGCCCCAGGCGCATCCAGAAGGGGTGACCCGGGCCTTCGCGTTGCTCGGCCCCAAGGCCGTCGCTGCGCTCGGCCAAAGGCCCAGCGCTCCGTCCCGGGAAAAACGGTGCGCGGTGCAACGCATTCGCGCACCCCAGGCCGAGCGAAGCAATGGCCCGTATGCGGCACCCCGCCCTCGTGGCTGCGCCGAGGAGCGCAGGAGGCAAGGCGCGCAGGCGTGCCGAAGGACACGCCTGCTTCGTGATCTGACTGGCTGCGGTTGTCCGAGCGGAGCGCGCCAGCGCGCAGCGAGTTCCGCAGCCGCGCCTTGCCTCCGAGCACCACAGGCTGCCCCCTTCGCCCCAACGGGGCGAAGGGGGACGCAGACACCAGGGCTCGCCTTTTCTTTGCCTGCTTTCTTTTGGCGAAGCAAAAGAAAGCAGGTGCGCCGCCGGGCGCACATCCCGGCCCCGGGAAAAAATCACCCCACCAAAGCCCGCCGCGCCAACTCACAAAACCACCCCACCCCCAACCCCATCACCTCATCATTGAAGTCATAGCAAGGATGGTGCAGCGGCCGCTCCCCCTCCGGCCCCGGATCCGCCCGCCCCTGCCCCAGCCAGAGATACGCGCCCGGCCTGCGCTGCAGCATGAACGCGAAATCCTCCGATGTGAACGCCGCGCGCGGCGCTACCTCGGCCTGCAGGCCGATGGCGGCCGCGGCGTCCAGTGCCAGCGCAGCCTCGGGGGCCGTGTTGATGGTGGCCGGGTAGTAGCGCAGGTACTGGACCTCCACCGTGGTGCCGCTCGCCAGCGCGATGCCCTGGCAGGCGGCACGCAGCGCTGCCTCGATCCGGTCCTGCGCCTCGGGGTCGAAGCTGCGCACGGTGCCTGTGATGCGCACCTCGGCGGGCAGCACGTTGTGGCTCTGGCCGCCCTCGATGCGCGTGACGGAGACCACGGCCGATTCACCGGGGTCGATGCGCCGCGACACGATGGTATTGAGCTGGGCGACGAGCTGGCTCGCCGCCAGGATCGCATCGGGCGTGTGGTGGGGCTGCGCCGCATGGCCGCCGCGGCCGCGGACGGCGATGTCGAAGCGGTCGGCCGCCGCCATGATGGGACCGGGCCGCGTGCGTGCCGTGCCCACAGGCAGGTCGGGCCAGTTGTGCAGCGCATAGACGCTGTCGCACGGAAAGCGCTCGAACAGGCCGTCCTCGATCATGCGCCGCGCGCCGCCCTGCCCCTCCTCCGCGGGCTGGAAGATGAAATGCACCGTGCCGTCCAGCCCGCCCGTGCGCGCCAGCTGGTGCGCCGCACCGATCAGCATGCTCGTGTGCCCGTCGTGCCCGCAGCCGTGGTGGGCGCCCGCATGGCGGCTCGCGTGCGGCGAGCGACCGAGCTCCACCATCGGCAGCGCATCCATGTCGGCACGCAGGCCCACGCTGCGCGGCCCCGTGCCCATGCGCAGCGTGCCCACCACCCCGGTGCCGCCGATGCCCTCGTGCACCTCCAGGCCCAGCAGCCGCAGCGACTGCGCCACGATGCCGGCCGTGCGGCGCTCCTGGTAGGCCAGTTCCGGGTGGGCATGCAGGTCGCGGCGCAGCGCGACCAGGTCGGGCAGCAGGTCGGCGACGGGCCGGGCGACGTCCTGCAGGCTCATTGCCCGGCCTCTACCGCGTCGGCCAGCTGCGCCAGCGTATGGAAGTGGTAATCCGGCACGGTGTGCTCGGATTCGATGGTGCCGCCGGAATCCTTCATGCCGTGGCGCCGCTCGATCCAGCAACTGCGGATGCCCAGCTGCCGCGCGATGCCGATGTCGTGGTACTGGCTCTGCGCCACATGCAGGTTGTCCGCCTGCCGGAAACCCCAGGCACCCTCGTAGCGGCCGCGCGCATAGGCGAAATAGCATGCATCGGGCTTCTCGCACAGGGCATCGTCGGCGGACAGCAGCAGGTCGAACGATGCGCCGAGCGTGCGGTCGAAATGTGCCAGCGCCCAGGCCTGCGCATTGGTCATCGTCACCAGCTTGAAGTGCCGGCGCAGGCGCTGCAGCGCCCCGGGCGCGTCGGGAAACGCCGGCCAGCGCGGCACGGAGTCGCGAAAACCCTGCGCGAGTGCATCGCTGTCGGGCAGGCCCAGCTGCGGAGCGATCGCATGCCAGCAGCGCACGAGATCATCGGGATACGCATCGGTATCGCCGCTCTTGCGGGCCGCGCGATAGGCCGCGAGGAACGTCTCGTCGGACACGGGCGAACCCGGCACGGCCTCGCGCAGGTAGGCCAGCATGCCGCCCTCGAAATCGATGAGGGTGCCGACAACGTCGAAAGTGAGCACTTTGAAATCACGCAAGGCCATGGGTCGAACTCCTGGAAATTTCCAAAAAAGGAAGCTTAGGAATTTCTGCTCCTTCCGCGCGGCCAAAACCAGCTCCCCAACCGCAGCGAATTGCGTTTTCACGGCGGGGGCCGCAGATTCTTCTTGCATCCACGGCACCGTGGATCCGCGCACTTGCCGAGACAAAGCGCTTCGCCCCGCAACACTGCACTTCGCAGGCGCACGAAGATTCCAGCCAGTCCGCCGGAGCATGGGAATTTCTCCCACGCACAGCCGCGGCCCACCACCATGACCAAACTTCTCGCCTGGCTCCACAGCGGCACGACGTCGCGCAAACACTCTCCACCCGGAGCCGCACCGGAAGGCTCAACGTCGAGCGCCGGCCCCTCCTCGCGCCGGAGCAGCAGGCAAGCCACGCCATCGGTGCCGATTTCACCCCGCCGTGCCCAGGCATCCACATCCAGCCCGCCACCGCGCAATGCCTTGCCGGAAACGCCACGGGTTGCAGGCCACCCCATCGCATCGGGCCCGCACGCCGGAGCAGACTTCCACGGCTTGCAGGACGAGGCTGCGATGGACCTGAGCGACGAAGGCATCGAGAATTTGCTCAAGGGTCTGCGGGACGACGGATGGATTTCCGGGGAAACCCACGAAATGGAAGACGCCGGCCCATGGCCGGGGCGCTCGGACACCATGAATCCGTGGTCGAGAGGGCACACCGGCCCCCGGGAGCCGCGCCCTCCGTCCCTGCCGACCCTCCGCGAGCGCCCTGCGGACGAGGCGGCGCCTCCCGAAGGCATGACGCTCCGGGAAGCGATGCGGCGGGAGAAGGTGGAAGACGCAGAGGAGCGCCGCCAGCGCCTCCGTGAAGAGAATCCCCAACCCCCGGTCCCCCACTCGGGATACGCTCGGTTGCGGCCGATGGCATCACCCACCCAGGCGCATTCCCCGGGAGCACGCACGCCCATGGACGGATCGGAGGCCAGCAGCCGCACGGACTGGCATTCCTTGGCATCCTCCACGGAATACGAGGACGCGCGAACCTCCCAGTCGCTCACCAGCCTCTACCCGAAAGCACCGTCGCCATCCCTGGCCAGTACGGCTTCGTACCATGACGCGATGGCATCGCTGCAGGACACCGGAAGCCCGACGGATACGGGCACGGAGGCAGCAGACCCCGCCCCTCGCCCGGCCTCCGGTACCCGGACTGCCACGCACCCCGCGTCCGGCAACGGCGCCATGCTCGATCGCTGGCTGACGGAACCCATGCCGCCCCGGGACCATCTGCTGACGCGGTTGCACTTGCAGGAGAAGCGGGACTGACGCCGGCGCGTGCTGCATAAGGTACGCAAACGCCTCCCGGCTGATGCGCCAGCCGCGGTGGCGTGTGCCCCGCGCGGCATGGCCGGATCGCCCCGCTCCGCTGAAGGAGGCAACCCTTCGCTCCAGCACGAAGCATCCCGTCCTCGCCTGACAGGAGACTTTCCAGTGTCCCGCACCATCGGCCACCGGAAAAACCTCCATGCCATCCAGCCCGCCTGCACCCATCGTCCGTGAACTGGCCCTGCTGCTCGCGCTCTCCACCTGCTGGGGAGCGTCCTACACCTTCATCCGCATCGGCGTCGAAACCATTCCGCCCGTCACCCTGATCGCGGCCCGAACCTTCGTCGCAGGCCTGCTGCTGCTGGGCATCGCCCGCTGGCGCCGCCTGGCACTGCCCCGGGATGGGCGCACCTGGGCGGCCTTCCTGCTGCAGGCCTGCCTGAACAGCGTGGTGCCGTTCACCTTGATCGCCTGGGCCGAGCAGACGGTGGACGCCGGGCTGGCGACGGTGCTCAACGCCACATCGCCCCTTTTCGCCGTGCTGCTCGCCGCGCTCGCGCGCCGCCATCCAGCCGCCACGGCACGCCAATGGATGGGCGTGGCCTGCGGCCTGCTGGGCACCTGCTTCATCGTCGGCATGGAGACCTGGCAGGGCCTCGGGCACGGCACCCGGGCCCAGCTCGCCATCGTGGCAGCCTCGGCGTGCTATGGGGCTGCATCGCTCTTCGGCCGGCGGTTCGGCGGCATGGACCCGGTGCTTCCCGCCGCAGGCTCGCTGCTGTGCGGCGCGGCCGTCCTGCTGCCTTTCAGCCTGCTCTGCGACCGCCCGTGGACCATCGCCGCAAGCCCGGCATCCCTGCTGGCCCTGCTCGCCCTCTCGGTGCTCTCGACCGCGCTCGCCCTGGTGCTGTACTTCCACCTGCTGCGCACTCTGGGCAGCGTGGGCACCACGGCACAGGCCTATCTGCGCGTGCCCATCGGCGTGGGGATCGGCGTGGTGTTCCTCGGAGAGAGGCTGCAGCCCGCGGCATGGGTCGGAATCGCATGCGTGTTGGCGGGCGTGGCGGCGATGGCGCTGCCCCGGCGCACTTCGGGAAAAGCCCGAGGCAGCGCTTGATACCTGGAGGCTTGCGCCAGGCGGTTCAGAACAGGCTCCCCTGCCCCCTCGCCAACCCGGGCCGGTACTGCGCCATGTCCAGCTCGATCCGCTCACGGTTCAGCCCCAGCCGCCGGCACGCGGCCATGAACCGCTGGCGCAGCAGGTCGGCCCACAGGCCCTTGCCCTTCATGCGGGAGCCGAAGCGGCTGTCGTAGGTGCGGCCGGCCGCGCGCGCTTCGGCATCCAGGCCGTGCAGGTCCTGGATGCGCGCCATCACCCGCTCCGCACGCTGTGGGTAGTGCAGCTCCAGCCACTCGCGCATGAGCCCGTCCAGCTCCCACGGCAGGCGGATGGCGGTGTAGAAGGCCGAGGTGGCGCCGGCATCGCGCGCGGCCTCCAGGACCTGCTCCATGTCCTCGGTGATGAACGGGATCTGCGGGGCCACGCTCACGCCCACCGGAATGCCCGCCTCCACCAGGGTGCGGATCGTGCGCAGCCGGCGGTGCGGGGCCGCGGCGCGCGGTTCCAGCCGGCGCGCCAGCACGGGGTCGAGCGTGGTGATCGTGACGTAGGTCGCGGCCAGGCGTTCGTGCGCGAGCGGCGCGAGCAGGTCGATGTCGCGCTCCACGCCGCTCGACTTGGTGATGAGCGAGAACGGGTGGCGCACATCGCGCAGTACCTCGATGACGGCCCGCGTGAGGCCCAGGTCGCGCTCCACCGGCTGGTAGCAGTCGGTGGCGGAACCGACGTTGAGCAGGTGGGGCACATGGCCGGGGCGCGCAAGCTCGTTGCGCAGCACCTCGGCAATGTTGTGCTTGGCGATGATGCGGGTCTCGAAATCCAGCCCCGGCGACAGGTTGAGGTAGCTGTGCGTGGGCCGCGCGTAGCAATAGACGCACCCGTGCTCGCAGCCGCGGTAGGGATTGACGGAATGGTCGAAGAAGATGTCGGGTGAATCGTTGGTGCAGATCGCACTGCGTGCGGTTTCCAGGATGACCTGGGTGGCGGGCGGGGGCGGCGCACCGTCTTCCCCCTCCTGCGCCGCGGGCCCGCCCCAGCCATCGTCGAATGCGGCGCGGGCATCGCGCATGAAGCGGTGCGGCGTGCGTGCCGCCGTGCCGCGGCCCTTGATGCTCTGCAGGGGAATGTGGACTTCGGTCATGGGCAACTCCAGGTGCACCGGAAAACTGTATGAATATACAGCCATCGGATACACTGTGGGCAGCACGAGATTTCGCTCCATGGCACAGTGGGGCAACGCTCAGGCATCCCCTGCCACGCTTTACCCGCCCCTGCTCCCATGAACCCGCCGTCTGCCGCTTCCGCAGTTGCCCCCCAGGTTCCGGCCTCCCTGCCGGAGCTCCCTCCGTCGTCCGGATTGCCGCAGGGCGGGTCTTCGGCGTCGGCCCCCGGGCCGGACCGTGCGCGGGCGGTGGCCGAGACCGGCTGTGCCGCCACCCGGCGCTGGCTGCGCGGCGACTGGACGCCCGAATGGTTCTGCGCCTTCCTGGCGGGCAACCGGCGCGAGCAGGGCCGCTTCCGCCAGGAACTGGCCACCATGCGCGGCTCCGTGGCATGGCTGCTGCGGCAGCGCCGCCAGGGCCGCTGGAGCGCCGAGGAACGCGAACGCCTGCGCGGCCTGATGCGCTCGGCCTCGGCTGTCAGTCCCTATCTTCTGATCTGGGCGGTGCCGGGGTCGATGCTGCTGCTGCCGTTCATGGCCTGGTTTATCGACTGGCGCCGCGGCGCGCGCGAACGCGCGGCCCTGGCCGTGGTGCCGATGGAAGACGGCTTGCCGGTGGTGGCCGTGCTGGCTGCTCCGGCGCTGCCCGCAGCCACTGGCGCCCTGCCCCGCGAGCCGGAAGATGGCCTGCTCATCGACGCTCCGCCCCAGCCTGCAAGCCACGCCCGCTGACCCGCCTGCGCCGGCGGGCCTGCGTCCGGCCTTGCCGGTGCGCAGCCATGCCAGGCAGGAAAGACCGGGGTGTTTCCCGGCGGGGTTTCAGCCCAGGCGGCCTGCCGCCAGGACCACCACCAGGCCGGCGCCCACCAGGCCCGCCTGCCAGCGCAGTGCCACCGTCCACGACGGCACATGCCGCTCCACCCGGTCGTAGAGCAGGCGTCCCGCCGCGATGGACAGCCCCAGCGCTGCAGCCATGCCCAGGGCGTTGAAGGCCACGGAGTCGGGCCAGGCCGTGGTGACTGCTGCGTTCACTAGCAGGCACACGGGAAAGTGCACCAGGAATACCGAATAGGAAATGCGCCCCAGGCGCGCCGGCCAGTGACGCCATGCGGGATCCACCGGCGCCGCGGGTAGAGCCGGCATCTGCGCGGCCGGCGTGCCGGGTCGCTGCAGTGCGGCGCGGCCTTCCAGCCAGCGCAGCACCACCACCAGCCCGAGTGCCGTGCACCATGCCACGGCGATGCGCTCCCGGAAATCCAGCGCCAGCGCCACCGCGCCCCAGAGGCCGATCAGCAACAGCCAGGCGGCAGTGGCACGGCTGCCGCGCGGCGCGGCCACGGCCCAGCGCGCCATCATGCCCAGTCCATAGGCACCGAAGAAATACACCGCCCAGGCGTCCAGCGCCGGATGGCGGTTGAACACCCAGAGCGACAGCGCCGTGGCCACCGCCACACCCGCACGCGCCAGGGGCTGCACAGCCTCGCGGCCCAGCGTGGGCAGCACACGGGCCCCGCGGCGCGCGGCGGCCAGCAGCAGCGCCGAGAGCGCGAAGAGCTGGAAGTCGATCGCCACGTACCAGACGCCGGCCGACAGCGCCTCCTCGCCCACGATGTCCTGCAGCATCAGCGCGTTGGCCAGCAACTGCGGCAGGCTCGGTCCCGAGGGCACCGAGGGATGGTCGAGCCAGGGCCGCACCGCCGCCGCGGCCAGCACGGCCAGCACCAGGGCCACGGCATACGGCACCACGAGGCGCACGAAGCGGCGCCCGATTTCCGGCGCGGTGCCGTTCCAGCGCGGCCCCCCTGCGGCGGCGAGCCGCCCCGCCGCCAGGTAGCCGCCCAGCACCAGGAAGACCTGCACGGCCATCCGGCCATGGTTGGTCAGCCAGGCGATGAGCCCGGGCATGAGCGGCTGGGCCACTTCGGACATGGGCCCGTAGAAGGCCAGGTGGTGCGCCACGATCGTGGCACAGGCGATGCCCTTGACCGAATCGATCAGGGTGCTGCGGGACGGTGAGGACGGCATGCGGGGAGCGCGCACGCTGCGGCACACCCGGCAGGGCGGCGCGCGGCGCGAAGACGGTTCTTGGTGTTATGGGGATCCGTGGGGGCGGTATTTTGCCCCAGCAAGGCCGTCCGCGGGAGGCCGGGCCGCCCCGGTGCGCGGAAAGCGCCGCGGCCGTTCAGAGCGCCAGGCGTTCGCGGGCCGCAGCGTACTCGCGGCGCAGGCGCCCGACCAGCTCGGCCGCGCCCGCCACCTCGGTGATCGCACCGATGCCCTGCCCGCAGCCCCAGATGTCCTTCCAGGCCTTCTTCGCGTCGCCGCCGAAGTTCATCTTGCTGGGATCGGATTCGGGCAGGTGGTCCGGATCGAGCCCGGCGGCACGGATGGAGGGGGCGAGGTAGTTGCCATGCACGCCCGTGAAGAGGTTGCTGTAGACGATGTCGTCGGAGTTGCCGTCCACGATGGCCTGCTTGTAGGCCTCCTGCGCACGGGCCTCGTGCGTGGCGATGAAGGCCGAGCCGATATAGGCGAAGTCGGCGCCCATGGCCTGCGCGGCCAGGATGGCGCCGCCCGAGGCGATCGAGCCCGAAAGCGCCAGTGGCCCCTCGAACCACTGGCGGATTTCCTGGATGAGCGCGAACGGGCTCTTGATGCCCGCGTGGCCGCCCGCGCCCGCCGCCACGGCAATCAGGCCGTCGGCGCCCTTCTCGATGGCCTTGCGGGCGAACTTGTTGTTGATGATGTCATGCAGCACCACGCCACCCCAGCCGTGCACGGCCTGG
Source organism: Paracidovorax cattleyae (assembly GCF_900104515.1). Taxonomy (GTDB): domain Bacteria; phylum Pseudomonadota; class Gammaproteobacteria; order Burkholderiales; family Burkholderiaceae_C; genus Paracidovorax; species Paracidovorax cattleyae. The sequence goes on along the minus strand of NZ_FNJL01000055.1, from coordinate 3,001 downwards.
TTCACGTCCTCGCGCGCGCCCAGGCTGGTGATGACGATCGGCACCTTGTACCTGGCGCAGACCTCCATGTCGTGCTCCAGCCGGTCGTTGCTCTTGTGCACGATCTGGTTGATCGCGAACGGTGCGGCGGGCGAATCCGGATGGGCGCGGTCCCAGGCCGCGAGCGCCTCGGTGATCTCGGCGAGCCATTCGTCCAGCAGTTCGGCGGGCCGGGCGTTGAGCGCCGGCATGGAGCCGACGATGCCGGCCTGGCACTGCGCGATCACCAGCTTGGGATTGCTGATGATGAAGAGCGGCGAGCCGATGACCGGCAGCGAAAGTTTCTGGAACACGGGCGGCAGGGTGCTGCGCATGGGGAAGTCTCCGGATGTTGTTGTGGACTGGACGGCGAAGGGAAGTGGTTGCGGCGAAGGGCCGCTCAGAAGGCGTCCGGTGCAAGCCCGGTCACGCTGGCCGCGCCTTCGACAATGGCGTCGCGCTGGGGCTTCGTGCGCACCAGGATGTGTTCCGCATAGAAGCGCGCCGTGGCCACCTTGGCGTGCAGGAAGGCGGCATCGCCCTGCCCGGCCCCCAGCAGCGCCTGGGCCTTGAGCAGCGCGCGGCCCAGTTGCCAGCCGGCGACGAGGTTGCCGCCCAGCATCAGGTAGGGCACGCTGCCCGCGAAGGCGGCGTTGGGGTCGGACTTGGCGTTCGCCGCGATGAAGCGCGCCGCTTCCTCGAACGCGTCGCAGGCCTCGGCGAGGCGGCGCGCCACGGCCCGGGCCTCGGGCGTGCCGGCCGCGCGCAGTTCGTCGGCCGTCCTGCGGGCCTGCGCCGCGACGGCCAGCGCCGTGGCCGCGCCGTCGCGCGCCGTCTTGCGGCCCACGAGGTCGTTGGCCTGGATGGCGGTCGTGCCTTCGTAGATGGGCAGGATGCGTGCGTCGCGGTAGTGCTGCGCCGCGCCCGTTTCCTCGATGAAGCCCATGCCGCCGTGCACCTGCACGCCCAGGCTGGTCACTTCCAGGCTCATCTCGGTGCTGTAGCCCTTCACGAGCGGCACCATGAATTCGTGGAACGCCTGGTTCTCCTTGCGCACCGTGGCGTCCGGGTGGTGGTGGGCGGCGTCATAGGCCGCGGCCGCCACGCTCGCCATGGCGCGGCAGCCTTCGGTGAGCGAGCGCATCGTCATGAGCATGCGGCGCACGTCGGGATGGTGGATGATGGCGGCGCTGCCAGGCAGGCTGCCGTCCACGGGGCGGCTCTGCACGCGGTCGCGCGCGTACTGCACGGCCTGCTGGTAGGCGCGCTCGGCCACCGCGATGCCCTGCAGGCCCACGGCGTAGCGCGCCGCGTTCATCATGATGAACATGTATTCCAGGCCGCGGTTCTCCTCGCCCACGAGATAGCCCGCCGCGCCGCCCGCATCGCCGAACTGCAGCACCGCCGTGGGCGAGGCCTTGATGCCGAGCTTGTGCTCGATGGAGACGCACTGCACGTCGTTGCGCGCGCCCGGGGATCCGTCTGCATTCACCAGGAACTTCGGCACCACGAACAGGCTGATGCCCTTCACCCCTTCCGGCGCGCCGGCCACGCGGGCCAGCACCAGGTGCACGATGTTCTCCGCCATGTCGTGCTCGCCATAGGTGATGAAGATCTTCGTGCCGAAGACCTTGTAGGTGCCGTCGCCCTGCGGCTCGGCACGCGTGCGCACCAGGGCCAGGTCCGAGCCGGCCTGCGGCTCGGTCAGGTTCATGGTGCCGGTCCATTCGCCCGTCACCAGCTTTTCCAGGTAGGTGGTCTTGAGTTCGTCGCTGCCGGCGGTGATCAGCGCCTCGATGGCGCCGTCGGTCAGCAGCGGGCACAGCGCGAAGCTCATGTTGGCGCCGTTGAGCATCTCGGCGCAGGCCGCGCCGATGGTCTTGGGCAGGCCCTGGCCGCCGAAGTCCACCGGATGCTGCAGGCCCTGCCAGCCGCCTTCCGCGAACTGGCGGAACGCGTCCTTGAAGCCCGGCGTGGTGGTCACCCGGCCGTCCTTCCAGGACGACGGGTTGCGGTCGCCCGCCACGTTGAGCGGAGCCACCACGCCCTCGTTGAAGCGCGCGCATTCCTCCAGCACCGCCTGCGCCGTGTCCAGGCCGGCCTCCTCGAAGCCCGGCAGCGCGGCGACCTGCGCGATGCCCGCGAGGTGCTCGATGGCGAACAGCATGTCCTTGACGGGGGCGGTGTAGCTCATGGGAATGTCTCCGGAATCGATGAAAACGGCCGCGGACCGGGCGGGCCGGGCAAAAAAAAGGGCACCGCGTGCGATGCCCTCATGGAGGCCCCGATGGCAGCCTGCGGCTCCGTCGGGGCCGCCGGGGTCAGAGGGACTTCACGAGTTCGGGCACGGCGGTGAACAGATCCGCCTCCAGCCCGTAGTCGGCCACGCTGAAGATCGGCGCCTCGGCATCCTTGTTGATCGCCACGATCACCTTGGAATCCTTCATGCCCGCCAAGTGCTGGATCGCCCCCGAGATCCCCGCCGCGATGTAGAGCTGCGGCGCCACGATCTTGCCCGTCTGCCCCACCTGCAGGTCGTTCGGCGCATAGCCCGCATCCACCGCCGCACGGCTCGCGCCGATGGCCGCGCCCAGCTTGTCCGCCAGCGGCGTCATCACCTCGTTGAACTTCTCCGCGCTGCCCAGCGCCCGGCCACCCGAGACGATGATCTTGGCTGCCGTGAGTTCGGGCCGGTCGCTCTTGGTGACCTCGCGGCCCACGAACTGGCTCTTGCCGCTGTCGGTGGCCGCATCGGACTTCTCCACCGCGGCCGAGCCGCCCGTGGCCGCCGCAGCGTCGAAGCCGGTGGTGCGCACGGTGATCACCTTCACGCTGTCGCTGCTCTGCACCGTGGCGATCGCGTTGCCCGCGTAGATCGGGCGCTCGAACGTGTCGGGGCCATCGACCTTGGTGATGTCGCTGATCTGTGCGACATCGAGCTTGGCGGCCACGCGCGGGGCCACGTTCTTGCCGCCGGCCGTGG
>NZ_FNJL01000060.1 GCF_900104515.1 Paracidovorax cattleyae | reverse complement strand
GGGCGGCTGGTTCAACACCAGGGAGAAGTTGGAAATCGCCCATGCACCCGAGCGGTCAGTGGCCTGCACCCTCATGTAGTAGCTTTCTCTGTCGACGTCCGCCGGCGGGATACCGCTGAAAGTTCGCGTGGCAGCATCAAATCGGAGCCATTGCGGCCATGGGCCATCTTCAACGCTTGCACTGAAGGTCAATGCGTCTCCTTCATCCGGGTCCACGAACAGGCCTTCCGGCACCGTGAAATGGAATTCCTTGTTCTTGCTGATGAGTTGAAGGTCCATGTACCCGTTCCTGACCGGTGCGCGATTGGGACCCGCCACCGTGATCGTGAACTGGTCAGACACCTCGGCACCCATGGTGTCGAAAGCGGTCAGCACCACGTCCAACGTCCCCGCATCCGTGGCAGCGGGCGTTCCAGTGAACAGCCCGGTTCCAGCATCGAGTCGGAGCCAGGACGGCAATGCTCCACCGCCCTTCAAGCTGGCGCGGTAGCCCAGTGCATCGCTTGCATCGGGATCGGTGAACGTACCAGAGGGAACCGCCATCTGGAACGCAGTGCCGGCGGCGGCCCGCACGTCCGCCAGCGGAGAAGCGAGCACCGGCGCATGGTTCACCGTAGTCGGATCCGCCCTGCGCACCAACGTGTCATAGCCCCACGATGTGCCGTCGGCGAACTCGATGCGGCGCACACCGGATGCGGACGCGGTCTGGCCGTAGAACGAGCGAACGGTGATCGAATCCTGCGACCCGCGCAGGCTCACCTTCAGCGCCTCGCCTTCACGCTGCAGCAGCACGTCCTGCGCGCTGACACCCGACTTGAAGCGCAGCGTCTGGGTGCGGCCGCCGCTCACCTTTCCCGTCCAGGACTCGATCGTGTCGTTTCCATCGCCGCGCCCGAAGAGATAGATATCGCCTCCGACCAGAACGTCGTCGCCCGCACCTCCATCCATCTTGTCCAGGCCGGCATAGCTCACCAGCCGGTCGTTCCCCGCGTCCCCCTTCAGTTCATCCTGGTCCATTGGTACATAGCCGGGGCCGTCACCTGGAACGATGGCGGCGTACTGGTCCTCCACCACGTCATCGCCATCGCCACCGTCCACGATGTCATCCTGGAACGATCCGCTGATGGTGTTGTTGCCTGCAGTGCCGACCAGATGGATGCCCTGCGCCGCACCCTCTCCACGGAGCTTTCCGTTGGCCGCGATGTTCTCCACGTTCGCATAGTCGTCCAGGTGGAACACCTTCCCACTGGATCGCCAGGCCGCCTGCCCCATGGCGTTCACATCCAGGATCACACGGTCCGTCCCGCCGCCGGCAGTCTCGACCACCACGTCGTTGAGCCCCACGTAGTAGGTGTCGTCGCCGCCCTTGCCCGCAAGCACGTTGCGGGCCGTGTTCCGCGAACCGCGGATCGTGTTGGCGTTGTCGTCGCCGGTCGCCGATATCTCCGAGGAGCCCAGCAGTTCGATGTTCTCGATGCCGGCCTGGCCAGCCAGGTCCACGGAGATGCGCGAGGACACGATCGTGTCCTGGCTCTCCTTTCCGCCCGTCTCGATCACCTTGTCGCCCAGGCTGTCCACGACGTAGAAGTTGTCTTCCGCTCCACCGATCATCGTGTCGTTGCCCTCGCCACCTTCCAGCACCACCCCGCCGAAGTAGCCGGAGCGGTCGCGCATCACGGCTTGGGAAATGCGCCCCTCATTGGTGGCATCGATGACGTTGTCCTGGGCGTTTCCACCCAGCCACACCCTCGTGTCATCGCTCTGTGCATCGTAGGCGCGGTAGGCATGCTGGAAGCCGAAGAAGGGATTGGTGGAAATCCGGCGAACGGTATTCGACCAATCGACCAGCACGAGCTTTTCGACGTTGTTTGGCAACCAACGGCTCTGGGCGTCCAGCAACAGGGTGTCGTAGCCGCCACCGGCCTGCTCGATGATCTGGTCCTGATCGGAGTTGTACGGGTTGTAGTTGAGGTCCACATAGACGTCATCGCCCGCCCCGCCCTCCAGGCGGTCGATACCGCCCATCCCGTTGAGCACGTTGTTGCCTGCGTTGCCGACAATCACATTGCCGGCGCCGTTGCCGATGCCGGCGAGATCCAGCGTGCCGGTGAGCGTGAGGTTCTCGACGTTGTCGGGCAACGTGTAGGACACGGAACTGCGGATGGTGTCCTGCCCCTGGTTCGCGCCTTCCGCCACGGAATCGTCCGGGTGGTCCACCGTGTAGATGTCGTCGGACGAGGAGCCCTGCTGTGCGCTCGCCGTGCCCCGCGCATCGGTGATGCGGGCCTGGATGTCCTGCGCATTCCATCGCGTGCCATCGGCGAACTCGAACGTCTCCAGGGCACCGGCGTCCGTGAAGAACCCGGGAATCCATACCTGCCCCCCGTCGGGCAGGGCCACCACGAGTGTGTCGGTGGCCTTGTAGTAGGTGGATTCTCCCCTCCAATCCGCCGGGGTACTCGACGTGCGCACCAGTCGCACATCGGCGGCAGAGATGCCGGCGCCGAAGCGCAGGGTGTCGTTCCCGCTGGTCTCCGCGATCACGTCGCGGCCATCGCCCGGCCGGTACAGGTACACGTCATTGCCGCCCTGGCCTGCCAGCACATCGTTGCCGGCGCCGCCCATCAAGAGGTCGTCGGCGAAATCGAAGCCTGCCAGCTCGTCCGCCGTCTTCTCCCCGACCAGGGACCGTTGGCGCAGATCCTCCACGGTCCACACCGTGGACGGGTCGCCCGCGAAGCGCACCTTGGCCACGCCGCCGGGTTGCGGGGTGGAGAACAGGCCCACGATCATCACCGTGGTGCGCACCGCCCCTGTCGCCGGATCCTTGACCTGCAATGCAGCCCAGTCTCCGGAACGGCGCACCCTCACGTCGCCTGGGGCGATGGGCGCATCGAACTCCAGAACGTCCTGCGCCACCGCATCGTCGCGCATGATCGTGTGCGTGCCACCGTCCGCGCCCACGTGGAAAGTATCCGCCCCGGCGCCGCCGCGCATCTCCGTCGATGCACCACCGACGGCGGCATACAGTGTGTCGTCCCCATCGTCGCCATAGAGCACATCCGTCCCGCCCAGTGCTCCCTCGCCGGCCCTGAGAACGTCATTGCCGGCCCCGCCACGCAGCGTATCGAATCCAGCGCCCCCATCGAGCACGTCGTTGCCCGCGAGGCCATCGATGGTGTCGTTGCCGGCCAGCCCGGACAGGGTGTCGTCCGCATCCGTTCCCCGCAGCGCGTCGTCGCCGGACGTTCCGGAATTCGCACGCCGGAAAACGTCGTCGAAGCTCCACACGGTGTCCGGCGCATCCTCGAACACGAAGCGGAAGCCCGCCCGCGCAGCCTGCGAGAAATCCATGAAGCCCTCGACATGCAGCGCCTGCGGGCGATCCGCCGTAGCGCCAGGCCAGGTGACCCGCAGGTCCTTGCGGCCCTGGGTGGACATGCTCGTGAACGCCACGTCCGATGGGGCGATACCTGACGCGAACCGAATGGTGCGCTGGGCGCTTGCGCCCAGGTCCCCGTCGATCAGCCGTGCGTAGCGGTAGGGCGCACCGGAGGCCTTGCGCAGCACCACCGTATCGTCGCCGGTGCCGAGCACCAGCGCGGCATCCGGCACGTCCACGGTATCGTTGCCCGCTCCGGCGTAAACAGACGAACCTGTCCCGGCGATGCGATCGTCGCCATCTCCGCCATCAAAGGTGTTATCCCCCCGGAAATCCGTGAGCACGTCGTTGCCGGCATCGCCTCTCAGCAGATCGTCACCCTCGCCGCCATCGATGGTGTCATTGCCCGCTCCGCCCTGCACCGTGTCGTTGCCCCCCAGGGCATTCACGGTATCTCCGCCCGCGGGCAGGTAGATCACGTCGTTGCCCTCCGTGGCCTGCGACTGCCCGGATGCGAGTTTCAGGTCCGCCAGCGCGACCACGCTGCCGTCCGCGAATTCCAGGCGGTCCAGCGCTTGCGTCGAAAACGCCGAGTGTGCGATCAACTGGTCCGTTCCACCCGCGATGCGAACGACCAGGTCGTCCTGCGCGCGCAGCAGCACCAGGTCCGAAAGCGCTACGCCCTCCTTCAGGCGCAGCACGTCGCCCGATCCCTGGGCCGCCGTGCCCGCGTAGTAGTCGTCCCGGCCGTCGCCGCGCCCGAACAGCACGGTGTCGCGTCCGCTTCCGCCCTTGATGTTGTCGTTGCCGGCGCCGCCGTCCAGCACATCGTCCCCGCCCTTGCCCTGCAGGATGTCATCGCCGGCACCGCCCAGCAGGGTGTCCTTCCAGTCGTCGCCGGTCAGGCTGTCGTCCCCCTTGCCGCCATCCACCGTCGAATCGGCCACCACCGTCTGGACGGTGTCGCCTCCGTCGCTGGTGCGCGCCGCCTCCCGCACCAGATCGGCGGAAGACCACTGGGTGCCATCCGAGAACTGGACGGATTCGATGGCCCCGATGTCTCCCTGCACACCCAGGCTGCCGCCGCCGGCCATGGACAGCACGATCTCCCCGCCCACGCGGCGGACATACAGGTCCTGCGCGGACAGGCCGGCGGTGAACTCGATGCGGTCGGTACCGCCGTCGTCCACGATGATCTCCTTGCGCCCCTGCTCGATGTCGCCCTTCTCGAAGCGATAGACATCGTCGCCCAGGCCACCGTAGAGCCGGTCTTGGCCCGCGCCGCCCCACAGGATGTCGTTGCCATCGCCGCCGTTCAGGTAATCGTCGCCCGCCCCGCCGATCACCGTGTCGGCACCGCCGTCGCCGTACAGGATGTCGTTGCCCTCCCCGCCGTCGATGCGGTCATCGCCGTGGTACTGGGCGTCGAGCAGGATCACGTCGGACTGGTCGCCATGGATCAGGTCATTGCCGGCACCGCCCAGCAGCACGTCGGAGCCGCCCCCGCCGAGAATGCCGTCGTTGCCGTCACCGCCGTCGATGGTGTCGTCCCCGTGGTATTGCCCCGGAATCCAGGCCACGTTGTTGCCGGTCGCCACGAACGGCCCGTCGTTATCGCCATAGATCTGGTCATCGCCCTCGCCGCCGAAGAGCTGGTCCGAGCCCACGCCGCCCACGACGTAGTCCTTGCCGGCGCCGCCGTAAATCGTGTCGTTGCCGCGGTGGTTGTATGCGCCGATCTTTGCGTCGATGAACTCGGTCGCCTGCGGGTCATAGACGCCGTCTCCGTACAGTCCGTCGTTGCCCTCGCCACCGATGATCAGGTCGTCGCCTTCCATCCCCGCGATGCCGTCGTCGCCAGTACCACCGAGCAGCACGTCACCGCCCATCCCGCCGCGGATCTCGTCATTGCCGGCCCCGCCGTCCACCCAGTCGGAACTACCAGCGTCATCGGGATCATGGTTCTGCACGACGGCGCCATGCCTGGATACCATGCTTCCATCGGCATTGACCTGGGAGTAGTAGCCGATCATGGCGGAATACAGGAGGTCATCGCCGTCGCCGCCCTCGATCACGTCGCTGCCATAGCCGGTGAGCACCAGATCGTTGCCGGCGCCCGCGATCACGTGGTCCTCGTCCTCGCCGGCCTTCGGCCCCCAGTTCTCCGCACCCTGGTACTCGGGCGACTCATAGGTCCGCCCCAGGAAAATGCGGTCATCCCCGGCGCCGGTCTCGATGATCTGGCCTCCGTCCGACTCCGACGCGAACACCCACTTGGCCGCGTCGTCCTTGCCCGTGTAGCGCAGCGACGCCTTGGAATCGAAAAGCCGCGCTACGCCCTCCCCCGCGGGCAGCGATGGATCGCTCGCGTCCGCTGCCAGCACCACGAGCGACGCCTTGGGCCCGGCCAGGTCGGAGACCGCTTCCTCGGTGCTTCCGAGCGTCAGGCCGAAGTCCCCTGTGCTGTAGCCACGAATGGTCACGGTGCCTTGCACCGTCTTGTCGGTGGCCGAGGTGTATTTGGTGATGTGCAAGTCCGATCGGCCACCGCCGCTTTCGGCGGGCACGCGCGTGAACAGGAACATCCCATCCAGCGATTCCCAGTTGTCGTCCGAGCCGTAGCGCTTGCACACCTCCAGCGGCATGGCCGTGCCATCGAACTCCAGCACGCCCGGGCCGCCCTCGTCGCGCACCACGTCGTGGCCGAACTTCCCGTTGAAACGGTACACGTCCCGGCCGCTGCCGCCCTCCAGGTAGTCCGAATCCTCTCCCCCGTCCAGGATGTCGTCGCCGCCGCCACCGTAGAGGCGATCCGCCATCCTGCGGCCCGTCAGCGTGTTGCCGGCGGCATCCCCGAAGGTGATGTAACGCGTGGCATGGGTGACCGCGCCCTGCCGGATCTTGTAGCCGCTTTCCATATCCTCGTAGAACGTGTCCTCCATCTGGTACGCGGAGCCCGTCCTCGCATCGTTGGGAGGACGGTAGGAGAGATTCAGTGGCTCCGTGTTGCTCGTGCCGAACCAGTTCTTGCGGGCCAGCATGGCCGAGCGATCCGCCAACCACTCATCCGAGATCTGGAGCCCATCGGTCCTGCCCGTCTGCGCCAGCGCGGCACGATCGGCCTTCCAGGTGTTATAAACGGCACCCCATTTCTTGCCGATGGCGTCCTGGGCGTCCTGCAATGCCTGCACGGTCTTGAACGTGAACGGGCTGAGGGTGCGCAGGGCAAGGTAGGCGCCGAAATCGCTGCGCGCACTGGCCTCCAGCGACCCGTCCACCGTGGTGGCCAGACCGAACTGGCCGGCAAGGTGCATGTCATCGATGCCCTTCTGGATCGCCTCGATCACCGCGAAAAAGCGGTTGCGCCCCATGTAGCCGTCCTGGTCGTCCGTTCTCGCCCAGGTGCCCCCTTCGGGGTTGCCCTTGAGATCGGCCTGGGCTTCAGGGCCGAGCAGCATGTCCGCCAGCGAGTTCACCAGGTTTTCCAGCAGATCGCCTTCGGCCTTGCCCTGCGAACTTCCAGAGATCAGGTCACCGTCCACGCGCTTTTGGTAGGTCGCCGCCGCATAGATGGATTTCATCAAGGCGCGGACATTGTCCGCACTGCGCTCGCCCTCCGGCAGAAGGGAAAGCAGGGTGCTCTGCACCGACAGCGAATCGACCAGCAGCACCAGGCTGTGCGTGTCGCCGAAATCCTTCAGGGCATAGCCGTCCACGAGCAGGTCCGGGTCCTTGAGCGCGATCGCATCCATAAGGATGTCCCCGCCGAGCCCGCCGCGGACGAGCGGCTGGTCTTCGATGCCGATGCGCACATCCTGCCCGTAATGCCACTGGCTGTTGGCCACGACGGACGGCGTCGTGTCCCCCACCACGTCGTACTGGTTGGCGAGACGGCCGTCGTACTGCTTGTCGCCGAAGCCGCGCGTGGCCCCTGACACGACGGACGCGGACAGCGTATGCCTGGCGGCGTACTGCATCGCCAGCCGATAGTTCAGGTCCACGCCCGCGATCTCCGAAGGCAGCACCTGCTTGGGCCTCGAATTCGCGCCCTCGCCCGTTCCGCCCTGCACCAGGGTGGTCACGCGCACGGCCTCGTCCTCGATCGCCTGGATTTCCTTCAGCGCCCGCATGAGCATGCCGGCCTGTGCCGTCAAGCCCGAATTGCCCGTCTCGGAAGAGGAGTAATGCGCCTTCAAGGCCGCCTGCGCCTGGGCGGCCGTCATCGTTCCCGCCGCCAGCTTCGCCTGGAAGTCGCGGTAGATGTCCGCCAATCCCGGCTCGGTGAACTTCGCTGCCAGCGCATCGGTGCTGCCGCGCAGTTCGTTGAACTCGTTGACCGCACCCTGCAGGGTGCCATCCTGGATGCGCCCCACGCCGGCGCCGTTGAAGGTCACCACACGCTGCGCCGCATCCGGGTTCAGCAGGTTGAAGACCGTCGCCAGATGCCCGCCCAGGCTGTAGCCCGTGACGCTGAATGCCTGGCCGCCACCCAGCAGCGCCGGATCGCTCTTGAGCTTCGCGTACCAGGCCTGCATGTCCGCGATCTGGCCCCAGGCGAAACCGGTCTCCTTGATCTCCAGGACGTTCGTGGCCTTGTTGTCGCGGGCAGCGTCGTCGATGAACTCCGTTGAACGGAAACTCATGACCACCTCGCGGGTCGTTCGATTACGGAACAGCGTGCCACTGAATCCGGTTGTTGTGTTTGCGCACTGGTCCAGGACTTCCCATTCTGCCGCGAATTTCTCGGCTTGAGATTCGACAAAGCGGCTTGCGTGAAGGTTCCCATTCCGCAAGGCGGTCACATACGGAATTCCTTGGTTGTTCAATACATTCGTTTTTTCGTCCCTTATGAAAGCCTCCGCCGCCATTTGGAGATTGGCGTAGGACAGATACTCGGCAACGCTCAGTGCAGACATCACTCGCTCCCCTTCGGTTTTAAAGCCTTATTAACAAAACGGACGGTTTGGAACATTTGCGAGGTTGCGCCATGTCGAGCTGAGAACTCTGGACAAGCGTTATCCGCGGCGAGTAGCCAAGGCGAACGCCCTCCGACGGTCACTCCTTGGGCCCAATCGACCATATACCCGACGCGTTCAGCGATGACCTCATTCGTTTTCAGATCAATCACTTTCAGCGAGCTACCGGCGATCCAGTAGTCCCGCTCTTCGCGTGTTGAGATGTCTTCGTAAGTCACGCCATACCGAGGGCGCGGGGCGTTGGAAGGCACTCTTTCCAATACGTACTCATATATATTGATATCGAAATTTGGATTTCTTCTCAGTTCAAGCTGGACATTTGGCGCGTCAACCTTCATCTTTCTCGTAGCTCTGATCGAGCCTGTGAATCTATATTTCACGCCATCCACTGGATCGACTGCCTCCACATATGTGTACCCGACAGGGTCGAGCGGAGCATCTACGGGCCGATTCGGGCCTTGTTTCGTCGTGGCCCGAAAATACCCCTTCAAGAAACTCAATATGTATCCATCGCCACCCATCAAGTCACTTCCATAGGGATCGTCCATTTCATACTGATTCCCATCGTTCACCCCCTTCGGTCGGAGCTTCATGAGGAAGACCCCTTCCACATCTTCCACAGTCCTGTGAATAAACACCCCCGCCTTCTTGCACCGCTCCCGGAACATTTCCCCCGCGATGCGCTGGCGCTCCTTCAGTGATCGAACCTGTTTTGATGCGGAGACATCCGCTGCAACGGCGTCGGAGTTCTGGAGCGCCCCGCAGCCACAGAGCCAGAGCGCCATGCCGGCCAGAAGAAGCTTGCTGATACGCGATCCTCGCGACTGACCGAGGCCCATCTCCCTCGCCAAGACCATCCGAAACCGCGAGGGTGTCGCCGCCGCGTCGTTGAGTTTTCGTACTGCGTCGTTTTTCATAGCAATCCCTGCTTTGCGTAACCGGCAACCACGCCGGCGTATGTGCGTACCCCGGCTCCAACGCATCCGCGCGGAGCGATGGACCTGTGTCCCTGGGCTCAGGCCAGCGGATTCGCGACCACCGCACCCAGCGCATCCCGGAACGCACCCGACACCGCCAGCGCCTCCCCCGCCGCCTGCGGCGCGAACCCCGCCATCGCCTGGACCAGTTGCTGCACGCCCCCTTCGAGCGCACCCGTGCCGCCCACCATCCGGGTCGCTTCCTGCAGCGCGTCGGTGAGAGCGGAGCCGTCATTCCCTCCACCGGCCGGTGCCATGGCCCCGGCCTTCAGCACCGCCGCGAGGTCGGTGCCCGCCACCAGTGCGCCCGCTGCGGGGCCCAGGACATCGCTGCCCGGTTCCACCTTCCAGGGCTTGGTCTCGGCCACGAAGGTCGGCCCATCTCCCGCTTCCGGCTGAAACAGCGTGGGCCGCGTGCTGCCCCACCCGTCGCCCGCATCGCCGACATCGCCGACATCGCCCGCATCGCCGACATCGGCCAGCGCGATGGGCTTGAGGAATCCCGTTTCCGCGCCCTCCAGCGACGACAGGGCGTAGGCCTGTGGCAGTGCCGCGCGCGCCGCGGCGAGTGCATCGTGCAGGGAACCGTGCAGCCCCTCCGGGCTGCCAGCAGCCGGCACTGCGGTGTCGTCGTCCTTGCCGGTGGCGGTGCGCACCCCGGCCGCGCGCAGCACGGAAGCGAGGGTGGTCTGTGCGGTGTTGCTGTCCGTCATGGTCTTCATCCCTTCCTTGGTGTTTGAAACTCGATCTGGTTCTCTTCAGCGCTCGCGCAGGCTTTCGCT
>NZ_FNJL01000073.1 GCF_900104515.1 Paracidovorax cattleyae | reverse complement strand
AAGATCGCGGCTTTGACGGCCGCCTGCGTTCTCGCCTTCGGCGCCGCGCAGCCTGCGCATGCGCTGTTTGGCGTCGGCGACATCGTGCTGGACCCGACCAATTTGGTGCAGAACACGCTCACCGCCGTCCGCACGCTGGAGCAGATCAACAACCAGATCCGCCAGCTCCAAAACGAGGCCCAGATGCTCATGAACCAGGCGCGCAATCTCGCAAAGCTGGACTTCAACATCGTCAACCGGCTGCGTTCCGCCCTCGCGACCACCGAGCGCCTGATCGCCGAGGCCCAGGGCCTGGCCTACGACGTGCAGAACATGGACCGCGAGTTCGCGCGGCTGTACCCGAAGCAATACGCCGCCACGGTCAGCGGCGACCAGATGTACCGCGATGCGCGCGAACACTGGAAGAACACCCTGGACGGCCTGCACACCGCCATGCGCCTGCAGGCGCAGGTGTCGCAGAACCTGCGGGACGACGAAAGCGCACTGGCCGACCTGGTCAGCCAGAGCCAGTCGGCCACGGGCGCGCTGCAGGCCATGCAGGCGACCAACCAGCTGCTAGCCCTGCAGGCCAAGCAATCCATCCAGGCGCAACAGCTGCAGATCACGCAGGACCGTGCGGCCTCGCTGGAGCTGGCACGGCAGTCCGCCGCAGCGGAGCGCGGGCGCGAGGTCACGCGCCGCTTCCTGGGAAGCGGTACGCCCTACACGCCGCGGTCGGTGGACTTCTACAGCCGCTGAGGGGAGGCCGCGCAATGTTACGCATACCTGTTCTCTCCGCGCTGTGCCTGTTCGCCGCCGCGCTCTCGGGCTGCGGCATGCCGCAACTGCCGTCGGTGGACGCGCTGGCCGGCGACGCCGAATTGCTCGACACCTTGCGGACGCGCTGCATGCACGGCTCGCCGCAAGGGCGCCCGAACGACGAGCTGTGCGAGCGCGTCGCGCGCGCCGACCTGCAGCGGCTGCTGTCCGGCCGTAGCGATGCGGGCGAGTACCGCGAGCTGGCGCAGATCCCGCCGCTGCCTGCGACCTTCGAACCACCGACGTGGCCCTGCCATGAATGACGTCACGATCATCGACCGTTTCCTCGATACCTTCTCGCGCTACATCGACTCGGGCTTCGGCCTGCTGCAGGGCGAGGTGGCGTATCTCACGGCCACGCTGGTCGCGATCGACATGACGCTCGCCGGCCTGTGGTGGGCGCTGGGGCATGCCTCGGGGCAGGGCGAGGACGTGATGGCCCGGCTGATCCGCAAGGTGCTCTACGTCGGGGCCTTCGCGTACATCCTGGGCAACTTCAATCAGCTGGCGGGAATAGTGTTCCGCTCGTTCGCTGGCCTGGGTCTCACGGCCAGCGGGACGGACATGGACATGGAGAACTTCCTGCAGCCGGGCAGGCTGGCGAAGGTCGGCATCGACGCGGCGGCGCCCATCCTGGAGCAGGTCAGCGAGATGGCCGGATTCCCGGACGTCTTCATCAACATCACGCCCGTGGTCGTGATGTTCCTGGCCTGGCTCACGGTCATCCTGTGCTTCTTCGTGCTGGCGGTGCAGCTGTTCGTCACGCTGGTGGAGTTCAAGCTCACGACGCTCGCCGGCTTCGTGCTGGTACCGTTTGCCCTCTGGTCCAAGACCGCATTCCTCGCCGAAAAAGTCCTCGGCAACGTCGTGTCTTCCGGCATCAAGGTGCTGGTGCTGGCGGTGATCGTGGGTATCGGCACGGGCCTGTTCGCCGAGTTCCAGGTGCACCCCGACGAGCCCTCGATCGACCACGCGCTGGTCATCATGCTCGCCTCGCTCACGCTGCTGGCGCTGGGCATCTTCGGTCCAGGCATCGCCACCGGGCTGGTATCCGGTGCACCGCAACTCGGAGCGGGCGCGATGGCCGGCGCAGCGGTGGGCGCGGCCGGCACGGCCGTCGCCATCGGCGCTGCAGCGACCGGCGTGGGCAGTGCCGTCGCGGCCGGAGCGCGCATGGCGCCGGCCGCCGCCCGCGCACTGGATCGTGGGGCCAGCACGGCGGCCTTTGCGGCCGGCCGCGCGTCTTCCGTTTTCCGGGCCGGCTCCGCTGCTGCGGGCGGTGGTCCGGAGGGCGCGGCCGCCGGCCTCGGGCAGATGGCGAGGGCGGGCATGCGCGCGGCCGGAAACAAGGCTGCGGCCGGGTTCCAGGCCTTCGAGCAACGGATGGCCGCGGCCTTCGATGCCGGCGCCAGCGGTGGCACCGCTGGTACGGGCAAGCCGACCGGTGACGCGGCCGGTGGCGATTCGCGCGCAGGGCCTGACGCCGGCTCCGCAGCACGCGGCGCTGATTCGGCGCAGCCCGCATGGGCCAAGCGGCTGCACCGCCGCCAGCAACTCGGTCATGCAGCAGGCACGGCGGCCAACGCCCTGCGCGGCGGGGACGGCGGTGGCTCCTCACAGGGCCCAAGCCTGCGCGACCAAGACGAGTGACACATCTGACCATCAAGGAGATCCCCATGCGATTCAAACGACCGCGGGTGCGCTATGGCGACACACCGCAGCCTGCCACTCCCTATCAGTCTGCGGCCCAGGCCTGGGACGAGCGCATCGGCTCGGCCCGTGTACAGGCGAAGAACTGGCGGCTGATGGCCTTTGGCTGCCTGTCGCTGGCCCTGCTGATAGCCGGTGGCCTCGTCTGGCGTTCCGCGCAGTCGCTCGTCACACCCTACGTCGTCGAAGTGGACAAGGAACACGTGCGGGCCGTGGGCGAGGCAGTCACCCCGTACCAGCCCACCGACGCGCAGATCGCCTTCCACCTCGCGCAGTTCATTACCCGAGTGCGCTCGCTGTCCGTCGATCCGGTCGTCGTGCGCCAGAACTGGCTCGATGCCTACAACTACACCACGGACAAGGGGGCCGGCGTGCTCAACGACTTCGCCCGCTCCAACGATCCGTTCGCGCGTGTCGGCAAGGAGTCGGTGACCGTGCAGATCACCAGCGTGGTCCGCGCGAGCGAGTCGTCTTTCAACGTGCGCTGGACCGAGCAGCGCTTCGCCAACGGCGCGCTGGCCGGTACCGAGCGCTGGACCGCCGTCGTCTCCATCGTCCTGCAGCCTCCGCGGACCGAGCAGAAGCTGCGCAAGAACCCACTGGGCATCTACGTCAACGGCCTCTCATGGAGCCGTGAACTCGATGCCCCTGAAGGAGCCAAGCCATGAATTCATTTTTCCGTGTTTCCGCTTCCGTGTTTGCTGCAACGGTTGCCCTGGCAGGTTGTGCATCGAAGGGCCGGCCCGCGCCGCGCATCCCGCTCGACGAGGCGGTACAGGCGCAGCCGTTGCCCGAAGCCGCTGCGCGCTTTCGACGACGGGCAGAAGGTGTACATCCAGTTCCCGCCCGGCATCGCCCAGGGTGAACTGCCGCCGCTGTTCGTCATCGGCGCCCAGGGTGATGCGCAGTTGGTGAACTACCGCTTCCGGTCGCCGTACTACGTCGTGGATCGCCTGTTCGGCGCGGCCGAACTGCGCCTTGGCGGCGGCAAGAGCGCTGACGGCAAAGCGGGCGAGGGCGAGGTGGTGCGCATCGAACGCACCGACGGATCGCGGAGGGACTGACATGTTTCAGGACGACTTGCCCAACGGCGCCACCGCGCCGCAGCCCGCCAAGGTGGCGCCGGAGACCGTCGCGCTGCGCGCCCAGCCGCGCGCCGTGACCCGGCTCAACCGCCGCACGCTCGCGGTCCTGATCGGCGGTTTCTCCGCCGCCGTGCTCGGCGCGCTGATGTGGTCGCTGCAGCCGCAGCGGCGTGCTGCCAGCGAACAGCCCGAGCTCTACAACGTCGATCGCATTGCCAAGTCCGAAGGGCTGGACGCGCTCCCGAAGGACTACTCGCAACTGCCGGCGGCTGCGCCCAAAGTGCCGGAGTTGGGGCCGCCGCTGCCCGGCGACCTGGGGCCGGCCATCCTCAAGGCACAGCAGCAGCCGGCCGTGGCCACCTACGCGCCGCCCGGCCAGGATGCCGCGGCGGCCGAGCGCGATGCGCTGCGCAAGGAGGCCGAGGCTGCCGCGGGATCGTCGGTGTTCTTCCGCACCGGCAACAACCGTCCGGGCACAGCCGCGAGCTCCGCAGCGCCGCCGGCCGTGGGCGCTGTGGTGCCGCCCGCATCCGCGCTCGCGGCCTTCGACCCGCTCGCCGCAGGGCCGGCCTCCACCGCGCCGCAGGCCACGGATCCAGTCACCGTGCAGAACCAGCAGGACCAGAAAGAGGCTTTCCTGAAATCCGGAACGCCGGATACCCACAATTCCGGAAAACTGCAGATGCCCGCATCGCCGTACCAGGTCATGGCCGGATCGGTGATCCCCGCGGCTCTGGTCACCGGCATCCGCTCGGACCTACCGGGCGACATCATCGGCACCGTAACCGAGCCCGTCTACGACACCGCCACGGGCCGGCATCTGCTCATCCCGCAAGGCTCGCGCATCTTCGGCCGCTACAACAGCCAGGTCAGCTACGGGCAGAGCCGCCTGCAGGTCGTCTGGCATCGGATCATCCTGCCCGACACGTCCTCGCTCACGCTCGACAACCTCATGGGCACCGATCCGGCCGGCTACGCGGGCCTGGAGGATGGTGTGGACCGGCACTGGGACCGTCTGCTCGCTGGCGCGGCGCTCACCACGTTGCTCGGCGTGGGAGCCGAGCTGGCCGCACCGGAGAACCGCCAGGACGGCAACCGCATCGTCATCGCCGGCCGGGACGGGCTGCAGGACTCCGTGAACCAGGTGGGGCAGGAACTGACCCGGCGGAACCTCAACGTGCAGTCCACCTTGACGGCCCGGCCTGGGCTGCCGGTGCGCATCGTCGTCAACCGGGACCTAGTGCTGCGGCCGTACCAGTCGATCTTTTTCGCCAATGGCAAACCACAAGGAGCATCGCAATGACCCAAGGCAACGACAGCACTCATGCCATCGACAGCGGGAAGAGCGAAGTGCGTGGCAATGGCAGCCCTGCCGCACGCGCGTCGCAGAACCGCCGCAAGCTGCGGCTGGGGCCGCTGCCCAGGACCGACAGCACCAAGATCACCTTCGCGTGTCCAGCCAGCCTCAAGGCCGACCTCGACCGCTATGCCGCGCTGCATGGGCAGACCTACGGGAACCTCTCAAAACCCGGCCACTCCCTTGTTCACCGACAAGACCTGAGCCGTCCTCCTCACCATGATCTCTCCTCGCAGCGCCTTGAAGTTCGATCTGTTTGCCGAGGCGTCGCGCCAGCATAAGAGAGATGAAGTGGGCGATCCGTTGCAGGTAATCGCGCGGCACATCGACTTCGCCGAGCTGGCGCGGCTGGTGGATGCACTCATCGAGCGCGGCGATGGCCGCAAGGGTGGTCGGCCGGCCTATCCCGTCGAGGTGATGGTGCGCATCCTGGTCTTGAAGCGCCTGTACAACCTGTCGGACGAGCAGATGG
>NZ_FNJL01000081.1 GCF_900104515.1 Paracidovorax cattleyae | reverse complement strand
GAAGAACTGCGAGAGGTTGCTCAACACCAGCTTGCAGTTCGTCCACTTGGCATTCTTGGCTTTGCTGTGTCGAAGATCGTAAACAGGCTCTAAGAGCTAACACAACCCAGCGAAGCGGTTCTGGCTAGGCGCCGTATCGCAGACAGTACCAGCAGTACGGCAAGATGCGGCAACGACGCCAGAAGGGTCGTGTTAGCCGCTCTAAATGAGGAATTAGCCCAACTGCACGTAGAAATTTCCCACCGATCCAGATTCATTATTTTCTATATTATCTTTAATAAAAATATAACCCACTCCATCGGATATAATTCCCCTATTTTCCCCCAGCGCCTCATCCATGTCTGGACCATAGATTGTTGCAATACATTCGTGACCTTCTATTTCTATCGGATCCTGAACCCAGTATGGGGTTCCACCCACATATGATGCCACATTATCATCATTCTCCTGAGCGGGTCTATTTGATATTGATTTGCAAATTTTCGACTGATGTGGATGAATACTTTTTTCCCGTCCACTCATGTCATGAAGAATGACTTTTGTATTCTTGACAACGTCTTTTTCCTCAGAAATTTTCCCATAGTGGGAATATTTTTCCCTGTTATACAAAACAAAAACTGACAACCAAAATTTATCGCCAACACCCCCTCTAACCCAATTAAATGGTATAGAGAGAAGATGGAACAATGGTTTACCATCGCCATCCACAGGCCATGCAACTTCTTCAGGCAGCTTACAGGGACCATCCAAATAGCCATAACCAACTTCAGGAAGTACAGGAAGAAAAATCAATTCTTTCAATTCGATCTCCTTTGAAAACGATTATAAACAACAGCAAAACTTCTCACTTGCTTTCCTCAACCTACGAGCTCTAGACGCAGGAATACCTGCCTTCCTAAGCGCACCTTGCCAAACATCCATTTGCCTCTTAAATGGCTTACCATCCGGACCGAAATCGAATACATTGACAGGATTTCCTAGATGCTGCAGTGCAAGGGCATTTTCGTGGCCATGTACAGCTCCATGGGTTTTACTATCCAATGCGATTGAGGGATTATTCTGCAATCTTTTCTTTTTGGTTGTACAGCCCGCCTGTACGAGTGTCTCGTGTCGAACCAGTTCGTGGGCAGCCAATTTATCGCCCACGTGAGAGCCACCATTCAAACCACCATATGTTCCTAATTGCCCAAAAACGGCTAATCCACGTGGATCCGCCCACACCATCGAATTGGGCGCATATTTATATAGGTTTATTCCACTTAGATACCCAATCGGATCCTGGTGTACGAACCTGCCGGTGGCAGGGTCGTAATACCGGAACCGGTTGTAGTGCAGCCCCGTCTCGCCATCGAAATGCTGCCCCTGGAACCGCAGCGGCTGCTCCACGAAGTTCAACGCCTGTACATCCCCCTTCGCCAGCGCCAAGGGCCGCTCTGCCTGGTTGAACACCGCCGCATCGTCCGTCCCCGTGCGCATCACCTGCAGCGCCTGCGTCTGCCCCCACACCTGGTAGCTCGCCGCCCACACGATGCGGCCCTGCTCGTCCGTCAGCTCCTGCGGCGCGCCGATCTGGTCGCATTGGGAAACCTCTCAAAACCTCAATTTCAGCCACTTGGCGTCTTTGTTAATCAAAAAGTTACGGCGCTGAGGATCGTAAATTCAGAGGTTTTGAGAGGTTCCCGGCAGTATTACCGCGTGCTGCAATAGCCCGAGGGCAAGAGCACTGGCAGGCCGTGCTGCCGACCCCGCAAGGCCCGCGATGCACGGCATGACGCGCGGCCTATTGGCGCCTGCCGTGACTCACGCAAGGCCTTGCAAATCTTCAGTCAGCTACGCGTGATACACGTTCGGCGGAATTCTGGAAATCATGGCCGCAAGGTGTCAATGATTGAGTAGTCAATATTTTCCATATATTCATCAAATACTTCAACACCGCTTTTTACAACCAGATCGGCCTCTTTTCCCGTAATAGGAAGCGCCCATAGAACCCTTACTTCCTGAGATCCTATCTTGATATGCTCAAGACCTTCACTTTCTCCCCTGAGTTCATCAAGCAAAAAAGCTTTGGTGCTCCACCCCTGCGGGGCCAGATCACTTTCACCCATCACCCTGGGAATTTTCGAACCATCTATATTCTCAATATGATGCGCCATCAGATCGCACAAATAATTGTATATTCTATCAACACTCTCCCCTCCCATGTCTTTTTGCAGCGCAAGCATCCACTCGACACCGAAAAGTTCACCGCTTGATTTTCTTTTCGTATTAGAAAGCCCTACGGTAGCAAATCGCGCAGGACTATCCTCATCCAATGCGGGGAAATAATATACTTCAATACGAATGTTTTTACCACCATCCTCCATTACCAACCTATACTCAGGCATAGACCAGCTGTTGATATAGGAAGCCAGTATAATAGACCGGCGAACATCGAACGAAAATTCCTTTTCCTTTCTTGTTTTTTCATTTTTTTCCACGATTATTACTTCCTTTTTGGTTTGGGTTTGAAATTGGGCCCAGTATCTGTTCTGTATTGTTGACTATGACTCATTGAACCGCCCTCCGACTTCTGACATGGCAAGCACACCAGACTTGTCGCGGTAGCGTTATACAAATCATTTCTAGTCGGTTGATCTGTATTGTAGCCAATGTCATTATGGGTTTTAACCAGAGGCGGGTCGTGCTGCACTGACATATTGTTTTCATCAAGGACAGTCTGGCACTTATCGCAACGAATATCTTTGTTAATATCTTCCTGTTTTGCCTTCAAATCATCCATAGTGCTTTTACGCACCCTCGTTGGATAAAGTTTCTTCCGTATACCTGGGCCGCTCCGCTTTGCCAATCCATAAGGATCCATCCAGTCCATTGGATTGGGAGCGAATACAAAAGGATTAGTCCCACCTCTTAACCCGATCGGATCCTGATGTACGAACCTGCCGGTGGCAGGGTCGTAATACCGGAACCGGTTATAGTGCAGCCCCGTCTCCGCATCGAAATACTGCCCCTGGAACCGCAGCGGCTGCTCCACGAAACTCAGAGCCTGCACGTCCCCCTTCGCCGCCAGCGCCAAAGGCCGCTCCGCC
>NZ_FNJL01000058.1 GCF_900104515.1 Paracidovorax cattleyae | reverse complement strand
GAGGATCGTTGGTGCCGCTGCCGTTCGCCTCGGTGGCGTTGCCCAGGGCCAGCGCCGCGCCGTTGCCGTCCGCCAGGATGATGTCCGCACCGGCGCCGCCCACGATCGTGTCCGAGCCGGCGCCGCCATAGATCACGTCGTCGCCCGCGCCGCCCAGGAGCCGGTCGTCCCCCGAACCACCCGACAGGCTCACGAAGCCATTGCCGGTGGCGGACTGTGTTTCGCCGGCCGTGATCGCCGCAGCAAGGTCCACCGGCGCACCGGCGTACAACACATCATCTCCCGCCTCGCCGTAGAGCCATTGCCGCGACGTGGCGGCCGCGGTGCCTCCCTCCAGCACGTCCGCGCCCGCGCCGCCGGCCGCGCCATGGCGGTTGCTGCCGGCCTGCAGCGCGTTCGTCACCCGCAGTCCAGCATCGCGCTGCCCTGCGGCGAGCCGGTCGTATGCTTCGCGGCCCGCAGAGGTGGCCAAGTCGTAGCCCGTTGCAGGTGCAGGCACCGGCTTGGGCGTGCCCTCAGGCACCGTGATACCCAGGTTCTTCTCGCTGGAGAAATTCCGCACGACCACCGTGCTGCCGTAGCCGGTGATCACCAGCTCATGCTTGACGGTGTCGAACCGGTAGTCGACAGGCTGCGCTGGATGGGTCTCGTCGCGCCACACGGTGTAGGGCTGTGCCTCGCCCGACGCGGTGGCGATCAATGTGCCACTGCCGTTCAACGCACGCCCGGCCAACTCGATCGTGCCCAAGCCATCCGCGTCCAGGATCGTGTCGCGGCCGCCCTGTGCCTGTACCTTGTAGACGTCTTCGCCCAAGCCGCCTTCCAGGTAGTCGTCACCGGCCTTGCCATCCAGGATGTCGTTGCCGGCACCACCATAGAGGCGGTCGCCGAGGGCATTGTCGTAGCCCGTCAAGGTGTCATTGCCCGCGCCGCCGAACATCACATGCTGATCAGGCAACCCGGTAACGCCCGAGGGCCGTGTGCTCAGGACAGTGTCCTTTCCCGTTTCCGGATCGGCATAGTGATAGAAGGTCACCCGGCCGGCGACCGCGCGAGGATCGAAGATCTGTTGCGACGAGTCGTTCTGCTGGTTGCGCGTCACCACAGCCTGCAGGAGCTGGGCGCGATCGGTCAGCCACTCGTCCGAGAAGGCCGATGGCGAGGCAGTGGACTTGTCCGCGAGCCACGCCGTGTATTCCGTAGCCCGGGTGCTCCTCCACAACGACTCCAGGGTGCTCTTGGCTCCGGCATCCGCGCCCGTGATCCATACGGGGCTCAGGTCCTGCAGCGCCAGCAGCGCCCCGAAATCGTTGCGTGCGGCCGCGCGGATGTCGGCGTTGGGGAGCCGGATCACCAGCTTCCCTTCCAAGGATTGGTCCTTGACCACCTTGGCGATGTCATCCAGCCGTTGGTGCAACTGTGCCCGGCCGCTGTAGCCGTCGGCGCCCTCCATGCGTGCCCAGGTACCCCCCCGCGTGTCGCCCTTGAGCGCCGTGCCCGACACCCCGAAAATGCGCGCCACCGCGTTCACCAGGTTCTCCAGGCTGGTGCCATCCGCCTTGCCCTGCGTGCCTGCGTCCGCGGCCGCACGCAATTCGGACGATGCCTTCAAGATGCCGACGAGCACTCCCGGGTCGATGGTCGGCATCATCTTGGCGAGCGCGCTTTGCACAGTGAGGCTGTCGATAATCAGCGCCAGGCTGTGCGTGTCGCCGAAGTCGTTCTTGCCGAAGTCGTCGACCAGCAGCCTGGGCTCGTGTGCCCGCCAACTCGCGCTGCCGACGTCGGCGATCACGTTGCCGCGGTACAGCGGCTGGTCCTCGATCCAGATCGGGGTCTGCCGCCCGTAATGCCACTGCGAATTCGCCACGGCGGAGAAATCGTCAAGGCTGCCAAAGTTGGAGCCGTAAAGGTCGTAGAAGTTGGGCTTGGTCGGCGAGATGGTGTCACGGCCCCAGATGGCGACCGTGTCGCCTGTTCCCGTCTTGCGCGCCGCTTGCAACACAGCCAGTTGGTAATCCAGGGCCAGAGCAGCAATGTCGGTCAAGGCCACGCCGCGCGCCGGCGAGTCTCCGTTGGGAATGCCGTTGTTCACCCGCTGCGCCTCATTGGCCACAGAGAACATTCGTTGCAAGCCGTCGCGCAATAGCTGCAATTCCTCGCGCGTCTTCTGGCTGGCGATGGGTCGCTCCAGCCGCACCGACAGCTCATCGATGCTCTCTTTGATCGCTTCCGCCGTCGTCGCCTTGCCGGGCGCGAAGCGGCTGCTCAAGGCGCCATAGCGTTGCGCGCCTTCCTCCGTCGTGAACTGCCCGGCATTGCCGCCCTGGCCGCGTGCGGTCTGGAAAACACGGACGAGCTCGCTCAGCTTCGCGCCGTCTTTGAGCACGCCGACCCCTGCTCCGTTGAAGGTGTAGGTCGCCGCGACCCGACCTCCGTCGTTCTTTTCCTCGCGCAGTTGGGTGAATGCCGCCGCCAGGTGACCGCCCAGGCTGTAGCCGGTCACGGTGACCTGCTCGGTATCGCCGATCAGGCCACGCGAGCGAAGCGTTTGGAACCACGCCTCCATGTCCGCGATCTGACCGAACGCCCAGCCTTTTTCCTTGATCTCCAGCGTGTTCGTCGCCTGGTTGTCACGGGCCGCGTCGTCTGCGAATTCGGTCGAGCGGAAGCTCAAGACCAGTTCGCCTTTGACGATGCCGCGGGCAAGATCGGTTTCTTTGGCCTCGAACAGTGTTCCGGAAAATCCCGTCGCCGTGTTACTGATGTGTTCGAGTACTTTCCATTCGCTAGCAAACTCGTCCGCCTGGACAGGTGTGAATCGACTGGAACGGTTGTTACCTAGTGTCAGAATACCATCGGAAATGTTAGAAATTTGAGTAGCCGTTATTGTCCCTGGAGCTGAATCTCGCGGCAAAATGAATGCCTCTGCTGCCATCTGCAGCTCGGCATACTTGAGATAATTTACGACAGAATTCACCATTACTCCTCCCTAGTCTTTTAGGACTTTACGGACAAAAATATGTGTGGGATACCGACTTTCGTGCCCTCGCTGTTCTGGGCAAGAAACAGCGAAAAGCCAAGGCATGCGCTCTCCTGAGCGATTGCCAAGACCTCGCTCAAATGAATACCAAGTTTTCTTTGCCATCACCCTGTCATTCTTCGTATCGGTGATGATCACTGTCGTTCCTGCAATCCAATATTCTCGCCCCACTGGGTCGCTAATGTTCTCGTGCGAAACAGAATATCGCGCAACATCGCCCTGCATAGGTGTCTTTACCAGCTGATCGTCCTTTAATCGATATCGATAAAGAACTCCATCAGCTTGCTTAATGTCAACGGAATCATATCCATGGTACGAGTATGAATCTAAATCCCGCGACTTATCATCAGCCTTTTTACTACCGTTCCCCTGAAACCTCTCGATCCGCCACGATTTCAGGAAGCCCAGGACGTATTCCTTTCCTCCAAATTGATTCGGCAATGCCGCATCCGCCCAGTTTGCGTCAAAATAGTCTTTATCTACCCTATCGCTCCTTACATTGAGCAGCAGTATATTTCTCACCCCGCCCGCCGTCTGATAAATCGTCTCTTCCGCCGTCTTGCATCTTTCCTGGAATAGGGCCAGAGCCTTCTGATAGCGCTCCTTGCGCTCCTGCACAATTTGCTGCTGTTCTCGGTATTGCCGATAACCTTTGATCGGCAATATCGAAGCGACCACTAAGACCGCCAGAACCGCAAGCACCTTCACCTTGCCGCGCCTCGGCGCCCACCCCGCCAGCAGCAGAGCAATCACCACCGCCAGCACATATCCCCATCCCACCGCCTGCAACAGCGATTGGGTTAGCCAGTAATCACGCATTTACGCCTCCACTTTCGGTTCGCCCCGGATACGTGCCCGCGAAGCTCACCACCACTTCGTCGCCTTTCACGTACGCCGCTGCTTCGAAGCCAGTCGTGCTGTCCTGCCAATAAACGCGGCCGGGGACGTTGGTTTCCGGCCAGGATTGGCTGCCGTAGGGCCAGCCTGCGATATTCAAAGCCGTCCAACCTTCCGGCACGGGGAACTTGTTCATATCGCGGCGGCTGGATTCATAGCTGGCACCCGCCAGCAAAGCAAGTTCTACGTTCCTATTCATTTCTTTGCTCCCTCTGCCATTTGACGGTAGTAATCACAGTCGATGGGGCGACCGTGGTCGTTCTTCTGCACTAGGCGCCATGTGGTTCCATACGAACCTGCGGCCTTCCTCTTCTTCGCCTCAATTATTTCTTTGATCTGCTCAGCAGATAGCAATTTCTTCGACCTTCTCAAGTCAGGCGAATCAGGGCCATAATCTGTGGCCATGTTCGGCCTAGTGAATGATTTTGGTAACCCTGCATAACTCACACTTCTCCAAACACCATTGATCTGGGTGAAGGTTTCGTAGGAGCCAATGGGGCATTTGGTATCGCGGTTGAATGGGCCAACATCAACAATCAACCAGGGAACCCCTTTCCCAAAATCCAGCAGCAGATAATTGCTGCTGCCGGTAACCTGATGGGTGTATTTCTTCGTGGGGTCATCCGGATTGGGAAACGTGATCGTTCTTTTCTGCGTCGATCCCGATTGCCCCGGCTCCGTCCACCCACCCGCCACGTCCTTGCGTTCCGCGATGATCCTGCGGCCGTCGTGCAACAGGATTTCTTCCTTCCACTCGAAGGTATTCGGAGTGCAACCCGCCAATGCAGGAAGCAGAAGCAAAACGGACAGGCATCCGTGCCAAATGGTTTTCATGGAAACTCTCCCTACAGAATAAAATTACCGCCCAGTCGATCCGATGGCCTCGGTGCTACATGCGCGGTTGATCACCAGCTCATGCCGGTAGCCGGTCAAGTGACCTGCTCGGTATCGCCGATCAGGCCACGCGAGCGAAGCGTTTGGAACCACGCTTCCATGTCCGCGATCTGACCGAACGCCCAGCCTTTTTCCTTGATCTCCAGCGTGTTCGTCGCCTGGTTGTCACGGGCCGCGTCGTCGGCGAATTCGGTCGAGCGGAAGGACAGAACTAATTCGCCCTTTACAATGCCACGCACTGGATCATTTTCATTGGCTCTGAAAAGCGTTCCAGAAAACCCCGTAGCCGTGTTGCTGATGTGCTCGACTACGGTCCATTCTTCCGCAAACCATTCGGCGTCCGTAGCGGTGAACCGGCTGCTACGCCCATTACCTGATGTCAGAACGGTCCCTGCAATAGAGGGAAAATCCGTATTCCCAGGCTTAGAATTTTGCGGGGCAATAAAGGCTTCTGCAGCATTTTGCAAATGCGCGTATTTCAAGTATTTAGCAACATCACTCACGTTTCACCCCTCTCTTTTGGCTTCAGAACTTTATCCACGAAAAATCGAACAGGCGCACGCTCTTGCCCGCCCGTAAGTTCCGGGCAGCTTCTTGCAAACCGCCATGGTTGCCGCCCACCTGCCTTGCTACCGAGCCCTGGCTCAAATGAGTACCAGGTAGCTTGAGCAAGTATTTCATTGGTTTTCAGATCAATCACGCTCACCATTGCACCTGCCACCCAGTGCTGCCGATCTTCAGCGTTCACTAGGTTTTGGTAAGAAACGGCATAGCGCGCAGGGGGGCCTTGATATTCAAATTTCATCAAACTTGAATATCCGGCCTCACTAGTACCACCCTCTCCTTGCTTTTCCAGCGTGTAACGCCACAACTTTCCATCAAGACCTTTTGCATCAACATATCGATACCCAGGATGATCATTAAGCCCTTTACGCTTGTTGTAAAGTGCACCTCTCGGGTTCTGACCCGAAGATTCCCACATCAAAAAATTGTTGATGTACCCACTCCCACCAGACTCATTGGGCAATCCAGCGTCTGGCCAAAATGGATTGGCTTCATTCTCGACCTGATTTTTATCCCTTACATTGAGGAGAAATATTTCCTCCACGCCCTCTACTACCTTGTAAATCCTTTCCCCCGCTCCCTTGCACCGCTCATCGAACAACGCCTTGGCCTTCCGATACCGCTCCTTGCGCTCTTGCGCGATTTGCTGCTGCTCCCGATATTGCCGATAACCTTTGATCGGCAATATCGAAGCGACCACCAAGACCGCCAATACCGCCAGAACCTTCACCTTGTTGCGCCTCGGCGCCCACCCGGCCAGCAGCAGAGCAATCACCACCGCCAGCACATATCCCCATCCCACCGCCTGCAACAGCGATTGGGTTTTGTTGTTACGGCTGCTCAAGGCGCCATAGCGTTGCGCGCCTTCCTCCGTCGTGAACTGCCCGGCGTTGCCACCCTGGCCGCGCGCGGTCTGGAAAACATTGACGAGGTCGCTCAGCTTCGCGCCGTCTTTGAGCACGCCGACCCCCGCTCCGTTGAAGGTGTAGGTCGCCGCGACCCGACCGCCGTCGTTCTTTTCCTCGCGCAGTTGGGTGAATGCCGCCGCCAGGTGGCCGCCCAGGCTGTAGCCGGTCACGGTGACCTGCTCGGTATCGCCGATCAGGCCGCGCGAGCGAAGCGTTTGGAACCACGCTTCCATGTCCGCGATCTGACCGAACGCCCAGCCTTTTTCCTTGATCTCCAGCGTGTTCGTCGCCTGGTTGTCACGGGCCGCGTCGTCGGCGAATTCGGTCGAGCGGAAGCTCAAGACCAGTTCGCCTTTGACGATGCCGCGGGCGGGGTCGGTCTCTTTGGCCTCGAACAGTGTTCCGGAAAATCCTGTGGTCGTGTTGCTGATGTGTTCCAGGATTGTCCAGTCCTTCTCGAACCATTCAGTATCCATGGCAGTGAATCGACTGCTGCGCGTATTGCCCGTTGTTAAGAATGATCTATTAGCAGCATTAATTTCGCCAGAAAACTTGGAACTACTTGGTGCTTCTTGCAGGCCATACAAAGCCTCCGCAGCCATTTGCAATTCTGCAAATTTCAAATATGACGCAACCTGATTTATCATCAACCTCTCCCAAATCGTTATTTATTCAAGACTCTATCAACAAAAAATCGTGTTGCCCCTGCATTCCAACCAACATAAGCGGGGCATTGCTTTGCAGATGCCCACGGCAACCTTCCACCACTCACATCCCCCAATCCTGGGTCCATGGCATACCAAATCTTTTCCGCAATCAGTTCTCTCGATTTCAATTCCAAAATAGTTACTTTTGTACCTGCAACCCAAAGGGCTCTATCGCCCGAATCGCCGAAGTTCTCAAAAGCAACCTCGTACTTTGATTCGATCTTTTCTGAGCGATTTTTCGTCAACTCAACACGATCATCAATTTTTAATTGATAGCGATAAATAAACCCATCGCCACCTCGCACTTCTACGAATTTGTAGCCAGGCATATCAGAAGGGTTCGCATTTAAATACCCCCTCTCAGTTCTTTTATCTTCATGATGCTCCCACAAAAGGAAATTCATTATGTAACCATCACCTCCAGGTTCGTGCGGCAAAGCCGCATCCGGCCAATTTGGATCAGTTAGCACTGAGCCTGAAGCATCACGAAATCTTATATTTCCCAGGTAAATACCGCCCACCCCTTTTACAGTTTTATAAATCTTCTCCCCCGCTGTCTTGCACCGCTCATCGAACAATGCCTTGGCCTTTTGATACCGCTCCTTGCGCTCTTGCACAATTTGCTGCTGTTCTCGATATTGCCGATATCCTTTAATTGGCAATATCGACGCAACTAACAGGACTCCAAAGACCGCTAGAACCTTGGCTTTGCCGTGCCTCGGCGCCCACCCCGCCAGCAGCAGAGCGATCACCACCGCCAGCACATATCCCCATCCCACCGCCTGCAACAGCGATTGGGTTAGCCAGTAATCACGCATTTACACCTCTACTCTCAGTTTGATCGCGGCGGCAGTCGTCGCGCTGCCCGGAGCGAAGCGGCTGCTCAAGGCGCCATAGCGTTGCGCGCCTTCCTCCGTCGTGAACTGTCCGGCGTTGCCGCCCTGGCCGCGTGCGGTCTGGAAAACATTGACGATGTCGCTCAGCTTCGCGCCGTCTTTGAGCACGCCGACCCCTGCTCCGTTGAAGGTGTAGGTCGCCGCGACCCGACCTCCGTCGTTCT
This sequence comes from Paracidovorax cattleyae, assembly GCF_900104515.1. Lineage (GTDB taxonomy): Bacteria > Pseudomonadota > Gammaproteobacteria > Burkholderiales > Burkholderiaceae_C > Paracidovorax > Paracidovorax cattleyae. Next base: position 2,289 of record NZ_FNJL01000058.1, on the reverse strand, counting down.
TTTCCTCGCGCAGTTGGGTGAATGCCGCCGCCAGGTGGCCGCCCAGGCTGTAGCCGGTCACGGTGACCTGCTCGGTATCGCCGATCAGGCCACGCGAGCGAAGCGTTTGGAACCACGCTTCCATGTCCGCGATCTGACCGAACGCCCAGCCTTTTTCCTTGATCTCCAGCGTGTTCGTCGCCTGGTTGTCACGGGCCGCGTCGTCGGCGAATTCGGTCGAGCGGAAGCTCAAGACCAGTTCGCCTTTGACGATGCCGCGGGCAGGGTCGGTTTCTTTGGCCCGGAACAGCGTTCCGGAAAATCCCGTCGCCGTATTGCTGATGTGCTCGACTACGGTCCAGTCTTCCGCAAACCATTCGGCGTCGCTGGCGGTGAACTTACTTGAGCGATCATTTCCTGAAGTAAGGACGTCAGGATTTATCGGGCCTCTATAAGAGCTACCAGAAGGCTTTCCCTTTTGGTCAAACAGCGCCTCTGCAGCCAACTGTGCCGATGCATATTTCAGGTAGTTATTAACTTGATTTATCACATCACCCTCTCTTCTTCGGAACAAGAATTTGATCTACGAACATTCTGGTCGGAGCACCCGCCCAAGCATTTATTGCTGGACACGTTGTGGCAAATCCCCAAGGTGATCGACTTCCCGCCGTACTGCCCAATCCTGGCTCGAAGGAATACCAAGTCTTTTGAGCAAGCACCGAGCCATCTCTTTCATCCCTCACAACAACCTGCGTTCCAGCAATCCAGTTCTCCCTTCCTTCCGGATCATCAATATTGACAAAGGAAACCGAATACTTGGCCGTAGCTTTTTCTACAAGGGTTTTCTTCAAAGCAGTGGAGTCGGATTTTCCAGGTTCGGCAAATTCGTATCTGATAAAGATAGACCCCTCTCTCACCTCGACGAACTCGTAACCTGGATAGGACGATGGTTCGTTATTGAGATAGCCTCTTTTCGCGCCAACATTCGAGAGATGCTCCCACTGAAGAAATGTCATGATGTACCAATCGCCACTTGCCTCATCAGGCAAAGCAGCGTTAGGCCAAAACTTATCTCCTCGATCTGCATCTTTATTTTTATCCCTAACATTAAGCAAAATTACACCTTCAATATTATCGACAGTACGATAAATCTTCTCCCCTGCCGTCTTGCACCGCTCATCGAATAATGCCTTTGCTTTCTGATAGCGCTCCTTGCGCTCCTGTTTTATTTGCTGTTGCTCCCGGTATTGCCGATATCCCTTAACTGGCAATATCGACGCAAGCAACAGGACTCCAAAGACCGCTAGAACCTTGGCTCTGCCGCGCCTTGGTGCCCACCCGGCCAGTAGCAGAGCGATCACCACCGCCAGCACATATCCCCATCCCACCGCCTGCAACAGCGATTGGGTTAGCCAGTAATCACGCATTTACGCCTCCACTTTCAGTTCGGCCCGGATGTCACGCGAGTGGATTGACCAGCACGCCACCCAGCGCATCCCGGAACGCACCCAACACCGCGTGCGCCTCCCCCGCCGCCTGCGGCGCGAACCCCGCCATCGCCTGGACCAGCTGCTGCACGCCACCTTCGAGCGCACCCGTGCCGCCCACCATCTGACTCGCATCCTGCAGCGCACCGTTGAGGGCAGAGCCGTCATTCCCTCCACCGGCCGGTGCCATGGCCCCGGCCTTCAGCACCGCCGCGAGGTCGGTGCCTGCCACCAGTGCGCCGGAGGCGGGGCCCAGGACGTCGCTGCCCGGTTCCACCTTCAAGGGCTTTGTCTCGGCCACGAAGGTCGGCCCTTCCCCCGCTTCCGGCTGGAACAACGTGGGGCGCGTGCTGCCCCATCCATCGCCCACATCTCCCACATCGCCGACATCGGCAAGCGCGATAGGCTTGAGGGTTCCCGTTTCCACACCCTCCAGCGACGACAGGGCGTAGGCCTGTGGCAGTGCCGCGCGCGCCGCGGCGAGTGCATCGTGCAGGGAACCGTGCAGCCCCTCCGGGCTGCCAGCAGCCGGCACTGCGGTGTCGTCGTCCTTGCCGGTGGCGGTGCGCACCCCGGCCGCGCGCAGCACGGAAGCGAGGGTGGTCTGTGCGGTGTTGCTGTCCGTCATGGTCTTCATCCCTTCCTTGGTGTTTGAAACTCGATCTGGTTCTCTTCAGCGCTCGCGCAGGCTTTCGCTGCCGGCCTTCTGGATGGGGCTGAGCAGGTAGTCGATCACCCGGCGCTGTCCGGTCTTGATCTCGGCCGTCAGGTTCATGCCGGGCGCGAGGCGGATGTCCTTGCCGTCCACGGCGATGTGGTTCGC
>NZ_FNJL01000059.1 GCF_900104515.1 Paracidovorax cattleyae | reverse complement strand
CGAGGTGATGGTGCGCATCCTGGTCTTGAAGCGCCTGTACAACCTGTCGGACGAGCAGATGGAATACCAGTTGCTGGACAGGGCGAGCTATCAGCGCTTTTGTCTGCTGCAAGACGCGATGAACGTGCCGGACCGCAACACCATCTGGCGCTTCGGCGAGCGCCTGGGCGTGGATGGAGCGACCGCTTTGTTCCAGGGAGTGGATGCGCAACTGCAGCGCCACGGCTACATCGCCCGGGGCGGGCAGGCCATCGATGCCACGCTGGTGCCCGCGCCCCGCCAGCGCCTGGACAGGCAAGAACGCGAGGCCCTGGGCGGATCAGCGTGCAGCAGGTGGCATTGGATGCGTTCGGGAACGCTGTGGGCGAGTCTCTTGCGGCTGCAAGCATGGGAGGCGGTTATCGAGGTCAAGGGACTTCTGCCAGTCCGTATGTGGATCCGGATACCGGAGAACACATCGTGTTTGGCAAGCCGTATAAGTCAGACTTCCCGCAGATGCAGCAGTTCGTAGGCGCCGTCGGCGATGGTTCGACGCCGCCGGTAGATCGCAGCAATGATGTGCTGCTGGCAGCCGGCCATGGATTCACGATGGGACGCGGCCCTGTCTCGATCGAGCAGCGTGGGCGTACTGTATACATCACCGAAAAGGGGGTTGAGCCCTCCGTCGATGCAATGCTGGCCAAGGCCCAAGCCGACATGAAAGATCTTGATCGATTGCGCGATGAAGAAATAACCTCCGCATTGAACCGCAATAGCGTGATTCGCGAGACCGTGACGCCGATCTTCGAGCCTTTCACGACCGAGGCTCCACCGATGTTGCGCGCGATCGCTGGCGGTGTCGGTGATGTTGTGACAGGGACGATAGTGGGGTTGGCGGACCTGACGGTCGCACCTCTCGCCGATTTGGCGCAGACCGGCCTGAAGGCGCTGCACGGCGCAGTTACGGGGGACTACCAGCCCCTCACCCCGCTGAGTTCGTACGCTGACGGCGTTGTGAACGGCGGCATGGGTACCTGGGACGGTATCAAAGCCACCGGGGTGAGCGTTTTCAATGTCTCGCCGCTCGGGATGGTTTATCACGCAGGCACTGGCGCCTATGGTTTGACCACTGCTGCGATGAACGGTGATGTGCGTGGATTGACGCGAGAGAGCCTCTGGCTCGGCTTAAACTTTGCGGGAGCGGCGGTTGTTCCCATGGGGATGACGCGTACGCCTGCCACGCGGAGCTTTCTGGTCCAGTCTGAGACTCAACTGCCATTTGGCGGTGTGAAAGGTGCGGCGACAAGTCGCATGTCCGAGTTGCAGTCAAAGTGGGGTGACCTTACTGCCGGAGAGCGTAGGGCACTGCTCGAGAGCAAGAGTGAAGTGACTTGGTCGAACTGGCTAAACCAGAGATATGCAGCGGCCAAGGCGGTTAACCCGAAGACTCACTTTCTTGAGAGGCATGGGCCCGGCACTGAACTGCTTGATCAAGAAATCCGAGCGTCGTCCAAATTGGCTCCGGACGGAAGCATTGACAAGGCGTTCCGCGATTCGACAAGATTCTTGTCTAATCGGGATATGGGTGCTGCCATGCAGCGCGCCGACTCAATATTTCAATTGAATGGTGGTGTGAACAAAGTGTACTCATTTAAAATGGAAGGGCTTATCGGTGAGGGGTATACTAAATCGCCGGGGCTTGATTGGATGTTTACGACGAATGTTAATGCTGTTTTTAGAAATGGTCAGCCATATACTATGTTTCCGCTGCTGAGGCCTATTCCATGAAAACCAGTAATCTTGTTAACGGATATATTCTGAGCAATCTCTTCTATGAACTGATGTTCTTAGATGAGAATGGTGTTCAAGCGAAAGATGATGATTGGGTTAGCCCGGAATTCATGGAACAACTAATTAGAGATTTTGTTGTTCCTCGATATGATTCCCTAAAGTGTGAGACCAAAAAAGTTGTTGAGAACACGCTACGCTATCTTATTGCTTCTGAACCGGAAGGTAGTGAGATGTGGGATATAATTTGGCAGGCTTGCTCGGCTCCAATTCCTACTCCGCAGGGGGTTCGCACATTCATTTTCCAGTGCTATTGCATAATGTTTCCTGGTTCCCCGCTGCCATTAACTGATGACGTTCAAACACTCGTTGTCAATCATGACGCTCAGATTGCCAATCGGCTGAATTGAATTTGGCAATGTTGTAGCAGACGGTATCCCGCTAGTGTCGTGAGTCCGAAGTTCGATGAACTACTGTTTCGGATTTCGATCATTCGTGTACCGTGGCGTACTCGACGAGGCAACGATGAGCGGACGACCCAAGGCACCACTGGTGCTGACCGAGAAGGAGCATGAGGAGCTCATGGCGCTGACATTGCGCCGCAAGACCTCGCAGGCCCTGGCGCAGCGCGCCCGTATCGTGTTGTCGTGCGCTGAGGGCATGGACAACAAGCTCGTGGCCACGCGCCAGCGGGTCACTCAGCAGATGGTCGGCAAGTGGCGTCGCCGCTTCGTCGAGCAGCGGCTCGACGGCCTGCTGGACGCAGCGCGCTCGGGTGCGCCCAAGACCATCGAAGATGCCCGCATTGATGCCTTGATCGCCAAAACGCTGCAGACGACTCCTGTCGGCGCCACGCACTGGAGCACGCGCACGATGGCAAGTGCTACGGGGCTGTCGCAAAGTGTGGTTTCGCGCGTTTGGCGGGCCTTCGGACTGCAGCCGCACCGCCAGCAGACCTTCAAGCTGTCCAGCGACCCGATGTTCGTGGACAAGGTGCGCGACATCGTGGGGCTCTATCTCGATCCACCGCTGATGGCGATGGTGCTGTGTGTCGATGAGAAGAGCCAGATTCAGGCGCTGGACCGTACGCAGCCCATCCTGCCGCTAGCGCCAGGCATCCCCGAGCGGCGAACCCACGATTACGAGCGCCATGGCACAACGACGCTGTTCGCGGCGCTCGACATTGCCACCGGCAAGGTCATCGGCCAGACGCATCGGCGCCACCGCAGTAGCGAGTTCCTGCAGTTCCTGCGTACGGTCGATGCCAATACGCCTGCGGTGCTCGACGTGCATCTGGTCATGGACAACTAAGGCACACACAAGACCGCACTGATCAAGAACTGGCTGATCAGGCATCGCCGGTTTCACGTCCACTTCACGCCGACATCGGCCTCCTGGCTCAACCAGGTCGAGCACTGGTTTGCAACGCTGACCCAGCGCTGCATTCGACGCGGCACCCACCGCTCGACACGTCAACTTGAACAGGCCATCGTCAGCACATCGAGATCAACAATGCCGCTCCAAAGCCGTTCGTCTGGTCAAAGACCGCTGATGAAATCCTCGCCAGTGTCGAACGCTTTTGCATGCGAACTTCGGACTCACGACATTAGCTTTTGATGAGCCTCTTGTGGATCGACGAGACTTTATGTCGATCGTCCTGGATGCATTGGAGTCGGTCAAAAATTAAAGCATTTGGGAATGTCATGGGCAGCACAATGCGAACAGATGCAGCGAGGAAAATTGCGTTTTAGGTCGACTACCGCTACGACGGCGCGGGCCAGCTCATCGAGATCCGGGACAACTACCTCGGCCAGACCACCCGCTACGAATACGACCTCGCCGGCAACCGCGTGGCCGAGAAGATGTCGCAGAAGACGCTGCTCACCTCCGGCCTGCTGGACGACGTGGTGTACCAGGACAACCACCTGGTGTATGACGCGCAGCACCGGCTGCGTGCGGTGTTCGATGGGCGCTCGGATGTGCGCATCACCTATGACCTGGCAGGCAACCGTTCGCAGGTGAAGACGCACGTCATCAACACTATCCGCACGACCACGGAGCAGGGCGGGCTGCAGGAGCGGCAGGTGGTGCACACCGACACCACGGACTTCCAGTACGACGCGATGAACCGCCAGGCCTGGAGCCAGCAGGTGTCTTCCGTCAATGGCGGCGTCGAGACCCATACCTACGAATACGACCTGGCGGGCAACCGGACCCTGGACAGGACGGTGACCAATGGCCAGACGAAGACCTACACCTATACCTATGACGATCTGCACCGCATCGACTATTACCGGGGCGATGGCGCGAGCGATCAAATGGACCGCATCAGGTACGACGGCGCGGGCCGCCAGGTCGCGGCGCGCACGCTGATCGGCGAGACGGGCGGCAGCTATGAGTACCGCTACAGCCAGTACGACGCCGCGGGCAAGCTGCAGGACGTGCACACGGTGGTGCGCAGCTCGAAGACTGGCGACAACCAGAAGGTCTCGCAAACCACCAACGTGGCCTACCACGATGCCGGCGGCGTGACGGGCCTGGGGTACGACGCCGCAGGCAACCTGAAAGGCGTGCGCCAGGACGGGGACGGCGGAGCCACGACCACGACCTACCAGTACACCTACCTGAACGGCAGCTGGCAGCAGAGCGCAGCCCTCACGCGCCGCGGCGGTGACGTGGTGGGCACGATCACGCAGCGCGACGCCAACGGCTTCGTGGTGGGCATCCGCCAGCCGAAGGCGACGGGCAGCGCGGCGCAGGCCCCGGACGGGAGCCTGGCGGCAGCACTGACGAACCAGGCGACGCAGGCCACGAGCAACGACGCGCGCTACGACCGCACGTTCGTCAACGACGCCAACGGCACGGCGGTGTTCGTGAGCCAGGGCGGGTTCAACGCGCAGGGCGAGGTGCAGAGCAGCATCGCCAACCCGGCCTCGGGCTACCAGGGCGGGGTGACGGGGAGCCGGCTGACGCCGGGGCACGTGCAGCGCCAGCTGGTCGCCAACGGCGAAGTGCTGGCGCGCTACGGCGACGCGCCCACCCAGGAGGAGAACACACCCCAGACCAACACCCCGGCGTACGTGGACACGGCGGACTTCCGCCTGCAGGCCGCGCAGATCCGCCCGCGCCACAAGAGCCTGGACCCGGTGGCCTACACGGTGGTGGGCGGGGAGACGCTCAAGGACATCGCGCGCAACGTGCTGGGCGACGCGAGCCTGTGGTGGCGCATCGCGGAGGCCAACAGCCTGGCGGTGTCGGGCGACGGGGCGTTGACGGCAGGGCAGACGCTGACGGTGCCGAAGCTGTCGCTGAATGCGAACGGCGTGGAGACGTTCCAGCCGTACGACCCGAGCCAGGCGATGGGGAGCATGGATCCGGTGTTGCCGGTGCCGGCGAACGGGGGGGGCTGTGGGGGGATCGGGGCGATCATCATGGTCGCCGTGGCCGTGGTGGTGTCCATCTACACCGCCGGAGTGCTCAGCGGTGCTTCGGTCAACATCATGCAGGCAGGAATGAGCGTGCTCAGCGGCGGCACATTCGGCGCGGGCGCTGCCGGGATTGCCGGCATGAGCCAGTTGGGTGTGGTCGGCGCAGCAATGGCGGCTGGCGCGGTAGGCTCTGTTGCCAGCCAGGCGGTTGGCAACCTCATTGGTTCGCAAGACGGATTCAATTGGAAGAGCGTCGCGCTCAGCGCGCTGGGCAGCGGAGTCGGCAGCGCCTTGAGCTTGTCGGGCGCTCTGCCCCAGTTGGGAAGCCCGTTCGCCGACGCTGCATTGCGCCAGGCGGTCTCCGGCACGATCTCCCAAGGCATCGGAACAGTGACGGGCTTGCAATCGCACTTCGACTGGAAGAGCGTTGCGGCCGGGGCCGTGGGTGCCGGTGTGGGAGCCACGGTGGGACAAGCACTGCAAAGCGGCAACGTGTTTGGGAGTCTGGGCAGCGAGTTCGCGACCGGGTTGGCCCGTGGAGCCGTGTCGGGCTTCGCTGCAGGGATGACCACCGCGGTGCTGAAGGGCGGGCGTGTCAGCGTGCAGCAGGTGGCGACCGATGCGTTTGGCAATGCCCTTGGGCAAAGCCTGGCGGCTGCAAGTGGGACGCAGGTCACCTTTGCACAGGACACTGCGGCAAGGAGTCGTGCTCTTGATCCCATGGGACTGCGACAGATGGCACCCACGGCGGCGTCGCCTGACGGTGAGGGCGCCGTAGCTTATCCGGTGCGGATGCCTGGCGACATCGAGACGCAGCCACTGCCGGCCCAAGTAGAAGATGTGCGCCGGACGGTGCGTGCGGGCGAATTTGGCGGTTCGCTGGAGCGGATTGCGCGCTCGGAGTTGGGCACTGGAGCCAGCCAGCGCGCCATCAACAACTACGTAGGCCAGCTCTTTGAGATCAACGGCATCAGCAATGCGCGGCGCATCATGCCCGATCAGTCCATCATGTTGCCCGGCGCGGACACGGCGGCTGCCACCACGGGGTTGAGGCTTTATGGCAATGACATAGCCATAGGTGAGCAAGCCGCCGCCGAGCAGGCGGCGCGGCAAGCAGCTGCGGCGCAGCAAGCAGCAGCGCAGGCTGCTACGCTGGCCAATCAGGATGTGGTCAGTCTTGCGGGAATGCGCGACCCGCGCATGCTGTCCAGACGTGACGCCGAAGCCATGTCACCCGCCAACGACGGCAGCCGTCCAGTCCAGTACCTCTCTCAATGGGACGGTGTGACCCGTCAGGCACCGATCGTCAACTACCTGCAGTCCACGCTAGGCGGGATGGACCCCGTGCGAGGCAGTCAGTTGTGGACTCAAGTTGCGAAAGGCTTGCCGGAAGCAGCTATAAACGAATTCGGAGGCTTTGCTCTGGCGAAGGTGCTGGGGGCGGGAGCCCGGATCTTCAATGTCGCGCGTAGTGAGACATCGCTGCTGAATGCAGAGTTGAATGCTACGTTTAGTAATGGGCTGGCTCGGGATTTGCCGCTGAGTGCACGTTTGGATGGGGTCGTGGGTGTCGGCAATGCCGGAGGTGCCTTTCCGCGAGAACCGGTCATTCTAGACCTGTTTGGCGGGCGCACGTCGCAAATTCCTGGCGCCATCAACGTCGATATCGTGGCTCAGGAAGGGGTTCGAGCATCGGCGACACAACTGCCATTTCGTGCGAATTCCGCCGACAAAATAGTGGCGAGTAACCCGTATCTTCCTGATGGATCTGGCATCATGGATTGGCTGCCGGGGGCGGCAGAAGCCTTGAAGCCTGGGGGGACGCTAACCATCAACGCCACGCCATTGAATAAGTTCGGTCAATTACCAAGCACAGAGGTGTTGGAATCTCTCGGATTGAAGGTCGTACAGCCTCCTGGGCCGCTGTTGCCTGACTTCCGAGGCAACGTATTCCGGTATACCGACGGTGGCGTGATTCCTCCAGGCAAGGTTGGCTCTACCGTTTTGAAGAAGATCGGAGATTAAATATGCAGCGAGTCATTGGTTATTTTGACGAACTCCACTTCGCGGAGAGCAATCTTGGCACCCCTATTTTTGAAGTCGGCTCGATGAAGATTCCTGTTACCGGCTTGCTCACCCTGAGAGGACATCCGCTTAACGACGGAACGTTCCGACCCTTAACCGGCAAATTAGTCTTTATCGGTGTCACGAAATCCGTCAGAAAGCTCACCGAATACATCGGTGACCCTAAGCAGCCGCAAGGGTTTAAGGATGAGCGGATCGTTGCTGACCTCGACGTGCAGGCTCAACCCGAAGGGAAGCGGTTTCTGCTTGAAGGAATTTTGCAGGAGCCGGTGGCGTGGGTGGATTGGGAAGTGGTTGCTGCTGGATTTGAGTTTCACGCGGACTGATCTGCAACCGACAACGGCGGTCTCAAACCTGGAGTGCAACACCTGAACCTCAGGTAACTTGCCCAGATAAATTCGCGATACACACACTTACAGCCCGGAGAACGTCTCACGCTGGTCCAGCAAGGATGGAGCGGGCGGTCCATCGCCGACTGCTCGGGCGTAGCTCCAGAACAGAGCTTGGGAGTAGCCCAGGCGGGCGAGGCAATCACCCAGATTGATCGTGTAACCCAGCAGAATGCAGCGCTTGTCGAGGAAAGCGCGTCTGCAGCCGCCAGTCTGGACCATCAAGCCAAACAGCTAGTTTCTGAGGTCGCGTTCTTCAAAACCATTGCGAGCTCAACAGACCGCCAGCTCACAGCTGTGTAAGCCCCTGGGCGAAGTAGTGATAGCATCCTTGCTTTACCGTGGGCTCACTGGACCGGGAACGGGCCATACGAGCCTTGGGCTGAGGCTGTTTTTCGCGAGGCAGATTGCGCGCGCACTATGGCGATGTCATGGGGCATTGCGAGAAGCATCGGGTTCATTTTACGCTGGAGCTCCCGACGAATTGAACTGGTCTTGCATGCCCGGTATGACCTCTTTCATTCCGGGAGCAACCTCCGCAATGCTGCACGACAGCAAGTGCCGACGATATGCTCTGGAGAATGTATATGAAGCGCGTTCGAGCGTCTTCACAGGCGCACTGACGCCGGCGTGATTGACTGCCTTTTCTTCCAGTACGCTGCCCAAGGATCCTCCTTCTGAAAGCTCAAGTACTCCCGTGCAGTTGCAGTGGTCCACTGCGCACCTCCCTTGAGCTCCGTAAGCGTGGTCTCAAGGCCCCCTTGACCCGGGCCAGTGTGAGCAACTCAGATGTCCAGTACGCGGCGCAGTAACGCGAAGCCCAAGCGCCAGGTGTTGCCGCCGCCGGCATCGACCGTCGCCGTGCGCTCGTTGATGCGCACGACAGTGCCGACCACGGTCTGCAGGTACTTGTCCTCGAAGGCCACCTTGTCGCCCCGGCGGAATTCCTCACGTGTGGGCTTCGGCGCACCTCGGTATCCATGAGGATCGACACGTTGCGCCCGATCGCCTCGCTGGCGCTGAAGCCGAACATGGCCTGCGCGGCCCTGTTGAAGGTGAGCATGGTCCCGGTTTCGTCGATGCTGCCGATGCCGTCGAAGGGAATGAAGTTTGGTGTTTGGACCTTCACGCTGACTGGTGTCGCGCTCGTGCTGCTTGACCCAGTTGTCTAGCGTCTGGGCGGTGCAGCCGATTTTGCTGGCGATGGACTCAATGCACGCCCATTGCGATGGATGTTCGCCACGGTGTTCCTGCACCATGCGCACGGCGCGCTCGCGCACCTCGGGGGAAAACTTCGACGTCCTCATCTTGGCTCCATGTTCTCAAATCACGGAGCCTTCGCGGAAAGCGGAGCGCTTAACAAAGATCCAGTGGTTTGACCTGAAATCCCTCAATGTCCGCGGCGCCTGCGCGCCGCTGCAAAGCCGACAGCTGCCACCAAAATCGCGGTCATACCCACCCCCCATCGGGATAGGGTGGGAATGCTCGTTTGCAATGGCTGGGTACCCGCAGCATTGAAGTTTTCCACCAAATTCGCAACGAAAGCGGACTGCAGATAGCCGGCGTCGAGAAAATTGGTGTCCAACACAGAGATGACTTTGCCTTGGGGCGCATTCGTCAAGGAGCCGCGCGGCCAGTCCGCCGCGGTACATCCGCTGGAGATGCACCTGCCATTCCCGACCGCAGCGAATGTTCCAGAACCACTGAAAGTGACTGCTGTCATCCGGTTGTTGAGCAAAAACCAACTGGCCAGCGTCTCGTTTCCAGGCCCATAACCATTGATGACCACCGAACCTGCACCCAAAGAGTTCAGAAAGCCCACGATTGCCGGATTGCGTGTCGGGGCAGCCCCGGGGTTCTCCCCCATCAAAAAGAGATTTCCACCGTTCTGAACATAGTAAGCAAGCTGGTCGCGATAAGTGCCCCCGATGCTCTGGTTGTATCCCAAATCCCAAACCTGTTGGTAGGCGGACAAACTGGCAGGCAGCTGGCTGGAGGGCAATACGGTAACGGCATTCCCCAAGTTAGCCTGCACGCCTGTCAAGTTTTGCACGGTCTGTCCAAGCATGCCACTGGAAACGATCAGAACGTTTGCGCTGTGCGCCAATCCTGCCATCCATAAAAGGGACAGCGTTATACCACGGGCCATTCGCATGGTGAGCTTTCTGCGGACGTTGACGCATAAATGTATCCGCTGTGCACTCAATTGCATACCTCATGGCAGCCTCGGTTGCCGGGTAACGGCACGTGCGTCTTAGAGGGTGTAGACGAAATCAACTGCCTGAACATTGCAAGTGATCTGCCCTAGGGAAGGTCTGCAAAACCCCATCGCGGACTGGCGGGTGCAGTGAGCAGCAGGCAAGATGGCGGGCATGACGCAAGAGCAGCAGATGCTGGGGTTCGATCCCCTGCCCAAGAAGACCCGCAAGGAGATCTTCCTTGAAGAGATGAACCGGGTGGTGCCGTGGGCGGCGCTGGTGGCACTGATCCAGCCGCATGCGCGCGGAGCGCACCAGGCACTGGGTGGACGCCCGCCGTTCGCCGTGGAGACGATGCTGCGCATCCACTGCCTGCAACTGTGGTGGAACCTGAGCGACCCGGCCATGGAGGAGGAACTGCACGAACGCCCGCTGTACCGGGAGTTCGCGGGGCTCTCGGGGCGGGCGCGGTTGCCGGACGAGAC
>NZ_FNJL01000062.1 GCF_900104515.1 Paracidovorax cattleyae | reverse complement strand
ATCGTGTCACCGGTGGCCGGATCGGTGACGGCGAAGGTCGCGCCGCCGGCGGCGGCCTGCCAGCGGCCCGCGATGTACAGCTGGCTGCGCACCAGGGGGCGGGCAGCGGAGAGGGAAGAAGCAGGTGAAGAAGAGGAAGTGGTCATGTCGCGCAAGGAAAACGAAAGACAGCGAGCTGCCGGAAACCATAGCGATGCCGCATCCGGCGGTAAAGGCATAGTGTCGCGCTGGTGCCAGCATGGCGGCGCATGCGGGCCGGAATGCGGCGCCGCGCGGCCGTACGGCCCCGGAGCAGGTGCTCAGCTCACAATGCCCAGGTGCCAGGGCACGAACTCATGGTCGCCCAGCCCCAGCAGCTCGCTCTTGGTCGCCTCGCCGCTCGCATGCCGCAGGATCTGCGCGAAGATGCGTTCGCCCATCTCGGGCACCGTCAGCTCGCCGTCCAGGATCACGCCGCAGTTGATGTCCATGTCCTCCTCCAGCCGGCGGTACATGGGCGTGTTGCTGGCGAGCTTGATGGTCGGTGCCGGCTTGCTGCCGAACATCGAGCCGCGCCCGGTCGTGAAGCAGATGAGCTGCGCGCCGCTCGCGATCTGGCCCGTGGCGGCCACCGGGTCGTAGCCCGGCGAATCCATGAACACGAAGCCGCTCTCGTCGATGCGCTCGGCATATTCGTAGACGGCGCGCAGCGGCGTGGTGCCGCCCTTCATGGCCGAGCCGAGCGATTTCTCGAAGATGTTCGCCAGGCCCCCGGCCTGGTTGCCGTGGCCCACCACGCCGTTGAACTGGGCGTTCTGCCCCGTGGCGTAGCGCTCCCACCATGCCAGGCGGTCGAGCAGCTTCTGTCCCACTGCCGGGGTGATGGCGCGGCGCGTGAGCATGAACTCCACGCCGTGGATCTCCGGCGTTTCCGACAGGATCGCGGTGCCGCCATGGCGCACCAGCACGTCCATCGCCGCGCCCAGTGCCGGGTTGGCCGTGATGCCCGAGAAGCCGTCCGATCCGCCGCATTCGAGTCCGATCTTCAGGTGGCTGGCGGGCACCGTGCTGCGGCGCGCCTCGTTCGCTGCCGGCAGCATGTCCTCGATCGCGGCGATGCCGGCCGCGATGGTCGCGCGTGTGCCGCCCACGTCCTGCATCACCAGCGTGCGCATCAGCCGGCCGCGCTCCAGCCCCTGGGATTCGATCAGCCCGTCCACCTGGTTGCGCTCGCAGCCCAAACCGACGATCAGCACGCCCGCCAGGTTCGGGTGGCGCGCATAGCCCGCGATCGTGCGCCGCAGCACGTCGAAATGCTCGCTGGGCGAGGACATCCCGCAGCCGCTGGTCTGCGCGAACGCCACCACGCCGTCCACGTGCGGAAAGTCCCGCAGGCGCTCGGGCGTGAAATGCGCGGCGATCTGCTTGATGACCGTGGCGGAGCAGTTCACCGACGACAGGATGCCGATGAAGTTACGCGTACCCACGGAGCCGTCCGCGCGCACGAAGCCCTGGAAGGTCGCGCGCTCGGCCTCGGGCACGTAATGGACCGGCCGCACGTCGGCGCCGAACGCCGGATCGCGGTAGTAGCCCACGAGCTCCAGATTGTGGCTGTGCACGTACTCGCCCGGCTCCAGGTCGCGCGTCGCCACCCCGATCACGGTGTCGTACTTCTTCACCTGCTCGCCGCGCGCGATAGGGCGCGCGGCGATCTTGTGCCCCGGCGGCACCTGCGCGCGCACCCGCACGCCCAGCTCGGGAATCTCCTGTCCCAGCGCCAGCCCGGTCTTGGCGACGAGCACGTTGTCGTTGGGGTGCAGGTGCAGCAGAGGACTGTCAAGGCTGGTCATGCGGGGCTTTCATCATGGTGGGGCTCAGGACTTCATCAGTTCGCGCAGCTTCAGTTTGTCGATCAGCACGGTTTCTTTCGCATAGACCGTGTTCACGTACTTCTCGTAGTCGGGGCCGTCCAGGTAGAGCAGCGGCGCGTCGAGCTTGTCGGCCACGGCCTTGAACTCCGGGCTCGCCACGGCCTGGCGGAAGGCATCGCGCAGCCTGGCCGCCACGGCAGGCTCCAGCCCTTTCGGTGCGCCGATGCCGTTGGGGGCGTCCACCACCACGGCCCAGCCGAGCTCGCGCAGCGTCGGCACGTCCTTGAAGCGCGCGGTGCGCTGCTCGCCCCAGGTGGCCAGCAGCCGCAGCTTGCCGGCTTCCACGTGCGGCGCCCACGAGCTGGAGTCGGCCAGCGCGTCCACATGGCCGCCCAGCACGCCCTGCAGTGCTTCGGCGCCGCCCTTGTAGGGCACGTGGTTCAGCTGGACGCCCGCCACGCTGGCGAATTCTTCCATGCCCACGTGCGTCGCGCCGCCCACGCCCGCATGCGCATACGTCACCTTTCCCGGATGGGCCTTCGCATAGTCAACGAAATCCTTGAGTGTCCTGAACGGCGAGTTCGCCGGCACCGCGATGCCGAAGGTCTGGCCCGAGGTCCGGGCGATGTACGTGAAGTCCTTGCGCGGATCGGCCTGCAGCGTGCCCAGTTGCGAGAAGCGCGTGACCGAGATCGGGATCTGCCCGATGGTGTAGCCGTCCGGCTTCGCGGCGGCCAGGGCCTTGGATCCGATCATGCCGGAGGCACCGGCCCTATTCTCCACCGCGATGGCCTGCCCCAGGATGCGCCCCGCGACCGTGCACAGCGTGCGCATCGACTGGTCCGCCGTGCCGCCGGCCGGCCAGGGGCAGATGAAGGTGATCGGGCGGTCTGGATAGGTACCCTGCGCGAGCAGGCGCGCGGGAGCGGAGGCGAGGGCGAGCGTGGCGGTGAAGGCGCCCAGCATGAGCTGGCGCCGGCCGCAGCGTGGGGTCTGCATGGATATGTCTCCTGTTTTTTATCGGTCGGTGAGGACCAGCGCCATTGTTCAGAAGCAGGACATGCCAATCCAATGAAAATACGGACTGTCTTCATAACCTCCAGGGAATGATCGGAAATGCCCAGGATTGATCGTGTTCTGCGCTCCAACCTCAAGCTGCGGCACCTGCAGATGCTGGTCGCGCTCGACCAGTTCCGCCATGTCGGGCGTGCGGCCGAATTCCTGTCCGTCACCCAGCCTGCCGTCTCCAAGACGCTGGCCGAGATCGAACGCATGTTCGACCTGCCCCTGTTCGAGCGCTCCACCCGCGGCACCGAGCCCACCGCCGCGGGCGCCAGCGTGGTGCGCTTCGCTCGCTCCGTGCTCGCCGGCTATGAGCGCACGCGCGACGAGATCGCCGCCGAGGCCAGCGGCGCCCGCGGCCGCACCAGCGTGGGCGCCATGGTGGCCGCCACCCCGGTGCTGCTCGCGCAGGCCGTGGAGCGGCTCAAGGCCCGCTCCCCCCACGTGACCGTCCTCATCGAGGAAGGCGACCTGACCCGCCTGCTGCCCAAACTGCGCCTGGGCGAGCTGGACCTGTTCGTCGGCCGCCTGGAGCCCGGCTACGCCTCGCCCGACCTGGAAACCGAGGCGCTCTACGATGACCCCATGGTGGCCGTCGTGCGCCCCGGCCATCCGCTGGCCCGCAGGCGCCAGCCGCGCTGGCCCGACATCGCCGCGCAGCCCTGCGTGCTGCCCCCGCCGTGGGCCTCGCTGCGCGTGAAGCTGGAGCAGCAGTTCTTCGCCCACGGCCTGCACCCGCCCGCCGACATCGTCGAATCGGCATCGTTCCTGTCGCAGATCACTTTCGTCCACCAGCGCGGCGCCGTCGCCTTCATGGCCGGCGCGGTGGCAAGGCATTTCGCGCAGCAGGGACTGGTGGCGGTGCTCAGGCTGACTGTGCCGGTGGAGCTGCCGCCGGTGGGGATCATCCGGATGCGGGGGCGGGAGGGAACAGCGGTGACGAAGGGGTTGATGGAGTGCCTGAGGGAAATGGTTACCCGGGTCGGTGGCTCTGTTTGCAGGTGATGCAGGTCCGGCCCCAGAGGAGCAGGGGCAGCAGCACGGTGACACCGAGGATCCGTGCGCCGTTGTTACCGGGCCTTGGACCTGCCGCCGATCTGGCCACCCTGTTCCGTTGAAGCGCGGCACCCGCAATGCGGCGTGCTTTCAGGGTTACCCGGATCCTGCGCGCCACGGCACCGGATCCAGCGCCGCCCTGCAGGCCTCGATGAACACGCGCAGCCGCGCCGGCACCCCGTTGCGCACCGGCGTGAGCGCCATGACGGGCGCCGCTTCCAGATGCCAGCCGGGGAGCAGGCGCACTAGGCGGCCCTCGGCGATGAGTGGGCCGGCCTCCCATTCCGAGCGCGCCACGATGCCGAGGCTGTCCAGGGTCCATTGCGTGACCACGGTGCCGTCGTTGGACGATAGCCGCCCCGCCACGCGCACGGAAACGCCTTTTCGCGGGGCCGGTCCTTCCTGCCCTGCCGCTGACGGCAGGAAACGCCAGCGGGTGACGTCCTCGTCGTTTTCCACCAGGCACAGGCAGGGCTGGTCCGCCAACTGCGATGGGTGGGTGAGCGGCGTGTGCAGCCGCCGCACGAAGGCGGGGCTGGCGCACAGCACGCGATCGTTGGGGGCCAGCAGGTGGCCTACCCATGAGGAATCCTTCGGCATTCCGATATGGATCACGACGTCGTGCGCGGCCGCGTCGCGCAGCGGATGTTCGGAGAGTTGCAGCGCGACGGACAGGGCCGGATGGGCGAGGTGCATGGCGCGCACGATCCGCGCCATGTACTGCCTTCCGAAGCCGAAGGGGGCTGCGACGCGCAGCCGCCCGGCCATCGCACGGGCCTCGCTGCCCACCCGCCCGGGCAGCGATTCGACGCGTTCCAGTACCTCCTTCGCCTCCTCCAGCAGGCGCCGGCCTTCATCGGTGAAGGTGATGCCCCGCGCACCGCGCACCGCGAGATGAATGCCCAGGGAGGCTTCCAGGCGCTTCAGGCGCACGGTCAGCGCGGGCGGGGTCAGGTCCAGCAGGCGGGCCGCGCCCGCGAGGGAGCCACAGCTGCCCAGCGCCCGGATCATGCGCAAGTCATCGAGTTCGATCATTCACTGCAGTTCAATGCCGGAGTTTTCCAGCGTTAAGCACAAATGTAGTCCATGGATTTACATTGGCGCGGTACCCATCTTCCACGGAGCCAGCCGATGACCACCATCCACGAACTGGGCACGCCCAGCGCACTCATCGACACGCAGCGCATGGAGCGCAACATCCGCCGCATGCAGGACCGCATGCGGGCGCTGGGGGTGCGCTTCCGCCCCCACGCCAAGACGACCAAGTGCCTGCCGGTCGTGCAGGCGCAGATCGCGGCGGGCGCGCAGGGCATCACCGTATCCACGCTCAAGGAGGCCGAGCAATTCTTCGAGGCCGGCATCCAGGACATCCTCTATGCGGTGGGCATAGTCCCCGGCAAGCTGGTGCAGGCGCTCGCGCTGCGCCAGCGCGGCTGCCACCTGACGATCATCACGGACAGCGTCGCTGCCGCCCGCGAGATCGGCCGTTTCGGTGTGGCCCATGGCGCCGTCTTCGACGTGTGGATCGAGATCGACACCGATGGCCACCGTTCCGGCATCAAGCCGGAGGAAGACGCGTTGCTGCAGGTCGCGGAAGTGCTGCAGGACGCCGGCATGGTGGTGGGTGGCGTGCTGACGCATGCAGGCTCCAGCTACGACCATGACGATCCCCAGGCACTGCGGGCCATCTCCGAGCAGGAGCGGGCGGGCGCGGTGCGCGCGGCGCAGCGGTTGCGCGAGGCCGGTTTCGCCTGCCCCGTCGTGAGCATCGGTTCGACGCCAACGGCCCTGGCGGCCGAGCATCTCGAGGGAGTGACCGAAGTGCGTGCCGGCGTGTATGTGTTCTTCGACCTGGTGATGCGCAACGTGGGCGTATGCAGTATGGACGACATCGCGCTGAGCGTGCTCACGACCGTGATCGGCCACCAGGAGGAAAAGGGGTGGGCGATCGTCGATGCCGGCTGGATGGCGATGAGCCGCGACCGTGGCACGCAGAAGCAGCGGCAGGATTTCGGCTTCGGCCAGGCGTGCAGCGAGGATGGAGCGGTGCTGGAGGGCTATACCCTGAGCGGTGCCAACCAGGAGCACGGCATCCTGTCGCGGGCCGGCGGGCCGGACGGCCGCATCGCCGAGCGCTTTCCCATCGGCGCGCGCCTGCGCATCCTGCCCAACCACGCCTGCGCCACCGGCGCGCAGCACCCCGAATACCACGCTATCGCCGCCGATGGGCGGGCCGAGGCCTGGCCCCGTTTCTACGGCTGGTGACCGGAGTGCAGCGGTGGCGCGATCTCCTCCAGTGATTTCCCCTCGGCATCCACCGCCCAGCGCCACGTCACGCCTGCCGCCAGCAGTACCAGCGCCGCGCCCAGCAGGTAGCCGATGAAGACGTTCTCCCGGCTGCCCGTATCGATGAGCGCGCCGAACAGGGCCGGCGCCGCGAAACCGCCCACCCCGGTGCCCACGGCGTAGAAGAGGGAAATCGCCAGCGCGCGCATCTCCAGCGGGAACACTTCGCTCACGGTGAGGTAGGCGGAACTCGCGGCGGCCGAGGCCAGGAAGAACACCACCGACCAGGCCACGGTCTGCGTGGTGGCATCCAGCCAGCCGTTCATGAAGCCCAGGCCGGTGAGCGCAAGCGCGATGCCCGCGAGCGCATAGGTGGCGGTAATCATCACGCGCCGCCCGATGCGGTCGAACAGGGGGCCCAGCAGCAGCGGGCCCAGCACGTTCCCGGCGGCGAAGGGGAAGATGTAGAGTCCCACCCGGCTGGCGTCCACGCCGTAGAAGCGCGTCAGCACCAGCGCGTAGGTGAAGAAGATCGCGTTGTAGAAGAACGCCTGCGACACCATCAGCGCCAGCACCACGGCGCTGCGCTCCGGGTAGCGGCGCAGCAGTACCTGAACCACCTGCGGCGCGGAGGGCAGGGCGCGGCGGCCGGAAGGCGCGGCGGGGCCTGCCGGGTTCGCGCGGGATGCGGCCGTGGCGACGGGGGCCGCCGCATCGTGCCCGGCCGGGCGCGGGGGCGTGGTGCGATGGACGTGGTGCTCGATGTCCGCCACGATGCGCTCGGCCTCTTCGGCCCGGCCGTGGGTGATCAGCCAGCGCGGGCTTTCGGGCACGTGGCGCCGCACCAGCAACACGGCCCCGCCGAGCAGCGCACCCATGAGGAAGGCGGCACGCCAGCCGTGCTCCGGGCCCAGCACGCGGGCGTCCAGCAGCACCAGGCTGAGGGTGGCTCCCAGGGCGGCACCCAGCCAGAAGCTGCCATTGATGGCCAGGTTCACGCGGCCTCGCACCCGTGCGGGAATGAGTTCGTCGATGGCGGAATTGATCGCCGCATATTCGCCGCCGATGCCGATGCCCGTCAGGAACCGGCAGAGCGCGAAGGCGGCGAAGCTGCTGGTGAAGGCCGTGGCCACGGTTGCCGCCATGTACACCGTCAGGGTCAGCATGAAGAGGCGCTTGCGTCCCAGCGCGTCCGCCATGCGGCCGAACACGAGGGCGCCCAGCACCGCGCCTGCCACGTACAGGGAGGCCGTCCACCCCACCTGCGAGGCCGTCAGCCCCAGCGTGTCCGGGCGCTCCAGCGCGCTGCCCAATGAACCGACGATGGTCACTTCCAGCCCGTCGAGCACCCAGGCGATGCCCAGCGCGATCACCACGCGCCAGTGCCAGCCTGACCAGGGAAGGCGGTCGAGCCGCGCAGGGATATCGCTGCCGAGGGACATGGCGGCACCATACGGGCACGGTGCCGCTGCCGCCGTAGGAGGCCAGCGCAAATGGCGGCATGCCTGCCGCCCTGCGGGCTGCCGTGTGCGCTCAGGGGGCCGCAGCGGGGCAGGAGCCGTCCAGCCCCGCGAGCCCCGCGAGCTTCTGCAGGCGCGAGCGCTGCTCCAGGCAGGCCTGGTGCTGCGCCTCGGCGGCTTTCTGTTGCGCGAGGCGCGTGGCCTCGGCGCGCGCTGCCTGCCACTGCGCCACGCGCTCGCGGATCTGCGGCATGGCGGCGAGTGCAGCCTTCTCTCCCTCCAGGATGGCGCTGGCGCGCTGCGTGAAATCGGCCGCGCCGATGTCCAGCACCTGCGGGCGGACGACCACGTCGGCCCGCGCGAGTTCGGCCTGGCCGAGCTTCTGGCCCATGATGGCGATCGACTGGCCCAGGGTGCCGAGCATGCCGGCGGGGGCCTGGCCGCGCGCCTTGTTGGAGATGTCCACGGCGACCACGATGTCGGCCCCCAACTGGCGCGCCGCGTCCACCGGCACCGGACTGACCACGCCGCCGTCCACGAAGTGGTATTTGCCGATCGCCACGGGCTGGAACACGCCCGGTATGCTGCTGGAGGCGCGCACCGCCTGGCCGGTGTTGCCGCGCGTGAACACCGTGCGCTCGCCGTCCTCCAGCCGCGTGGCCACGGCGGCGAAGGGCCTGGCCAGTTGCTCGATGGGCCGGTTGTGGACCTGCGCGTTCACATAGTCCTCGAGCTTCTGGCCGATCACGAGCCCGCCGGAGGACAGCTGCAGGTCGCGGATCTTCGTCTCGTCGAGCGCCACGGCCTTTTCCTGCAGCTCGAAGGCGTTCATGCCGTTCGCGTACAGCGCGCCCACCACGCTGCCTGCGCTGGTGCCGGCCACCATGGCGGGTGCGAAGCCGTTGGCCTCCAGCATCTTGATGACGCCGATGTGCGCGAAGCCCTTGGCAGCACCGCCGCCCAGCGCAATGCCCACCTTGACGGGGGCTGGCGACGGCGACGGAGCGGCCGCGGCCTGGGACGGCACGGCAGAAGAGGTGGCAGGGCTGGCGGGCGGCGTGCTGCCGCAGGCGGCCAGAGCCGCTGCACTCAGGAGGGCCAGGGGGCGCAACAGGGCGTTCAATCGCATGCCGGCAGGGAAACACTGTGGGGAAGCAGCCAGTTTATCGGGCTGCCGTCCATCGTGCGTATGTGGGGTCGTGGGGCCGCCGCGCGCCCCGCCGGTCAGCGCTGGGCGATGGCCGCCGCGATGGCCTCGCCCACCTGCGTGGTGCTGGCGGTGCCGCCCAGGTCCGGCGTCTTCGGCCCGCTTTTGATCACCTGCTCGATCGC
>NZ_FNJL01000063.1 GCF_900104515.1 Paracidovorax cattleyae | reverse complement strand
AACCGAGGCGGCAGACCTGGGGCGTTGACGCCGCAACACATCCTGCTTTTACGCGAGATCGTTTCCCGGATGCCGCATGCGACGCTCGATGAACTCGCTGCCGAGCTCGGTCATCTTGGCGGGGTGCATGTCTGCACGGCAACCATCCGCAGGACGCTGCGTGCGCAAGGCGTCGTGCGCTCCATGCCAGCGCGGCAGGCCCGAAGTGAGTCCGTCAAGCCAGTTGCCCCGGTCGCCGTGGCAAAGCGCCATGGCTACACCGCAGCGCACCGGCGTGAGACGGGCCAGTACAGCACCGATCTGACCGATACCGAATGGAGCCTGGTCGCGGACGTCTTCGAGCGTCCCGAAGGCAGCCGCGGTGCGCCAGCCCGCTACGAGCGTCGGCACTTGGTCGACGCCTGCTGCTACGTGCTGCACACGGCGGTCAATGTGCTCGGGCAATCGAGCAGACCCATGGCATCCGGGTCGAGGTCGTGCGCCGACCCGACAACCGTTCGACCGGCACCCTGCGCGAACCCAGGCCTGGAATGAGCGCTGGCGCCGCATGGTCATGCACCACGATCGCAAGACCTCGATCTCCACGGTCTGGCTCGCTGAGGCGCGTATCCTGCTCAGCAGGCTCGCGCTCGATGGTTGATTTCGTCTACACCCTCTAAGCGAGTCGCACCTGGAGCTTTTTGTCGTTCAGCGCCAGAAGCGGGCTCGCTCTATCTTGTCAAAATTAGCGACGAAATCTAGCATGCGTTTGACCCAGATGCAAGATATTGGGGGGGTGCAGAGCGGTTGCCGAAACAATAGACGATGTTTATGCCATAAGAGAACAATAATCTCCAGAGCCGCTCGCAGCATGAACTCGTTGCAGAAGATGATTACATAGTCAAACCAAAAACCTCTGGCTACAGGAGTCTTCACCTTATATATCGATTCGGACTTACAAAAAATTTATTTTAAATTATTCTGAACGATACAATGAAACTCATTGACGGACGTCTCAGCGCCAAATACCAATCCGAAATTCGCTCGATTTACAAACAAACGCCATTCACGGCCTGACGGTAGACGAAGTTAGACGAAGGTAGACGAGGGCAATCCTTACATTCGGGGGGCACATTCTCAAATACAATATCTCGTCCGATCTGTACCGCATTGACTGGCGGATTCAACCACCAATAAAGCTGGCCGTTGATCCATAGATCAGCCACATCACTTTCACCCATCAAGGTCTCTGGTTCGATGCGATAAAGACGCACGAATGACGGGACTTTCATGTCGTAGTGGATGAGCCGTTGGATCGGCGATACATCGTAATACTCCACACGATACACATGGCGAGGGCTGGTGTAGCTGCCTTTGAAAACAGGAGTCGTCAGATACCATACGCAGCATGCGAAAAGCGCTGCAAGGCAAAGCCAGAGCGCCCTTCGCCCATACGTCTTCTTTAGCGCCATACCATTCACCAAGAGAATTTTTGCGGAAACAGCAAGCGGACGCGCAAAACATCAGAAAGTACCATGAAATCACCGCCCTTCTGGTGCTTTTCCCTCCACCGCTGGAAATCGGCGTTCTGAACGAGATATTTATAGCTTTCCACCGCAGATGGTTCTTCATCCACGATGACGTCTTCAACTTTCGCGGTGGTGCGTGTGGGAGGTCCGCATTGCACACCGGCGAATCCCCAGCAACCCAGGGGCTGGGATAGGAAAGCATGGTTGTCGTTGAATTCGTAGGAATCGCGCAAATAGAAACCGAGTTCATCGATTTCCACCATGCCCCACCATTCTTCGGGATGACAATACCTGAAACAGCCACGTTCATTTGCGCCTCACCCATCGCACCATAGAAATCATCCAATGGATCGCTCCACTTTCCAAAAACAAGGTAGTTGACCTGGCAAGTCTCGTCCAATATTTTTGCAGGCTGGGACAGATCGCCAAAGCGCACACATTGCTGGCTGCTATATTGGTTGGCGATACGCCACTATCAACATGCCCACCCCGGCAGGAGTGGCCCAGTGGGCCTGCAATCTGGCCAAGGCAGACCGTACTCGCGCGAACCGAAGAGCCCAAGCCATGGTGACGGTCGTTTCGTCCAGATGCACTCCCGCCAACTGGCTCAATCGATACTGGGACGCGCGACCTTCCTTCATTTCCGGGGGCAAGCGGAATAATGCACCGTTGAACCACCGTTCCATCAACGCACTTGCCACCGTCCGACCCAGCCGCAAGCGCATCACATTCGGGATGTCACGCAATTGGAAAAGTCGCGTGGCGTACTTCGGTGCAAGTTTGCGCAACAGTTCAGCACGCAGTGCTTCCTGCGGCACCGCCAGGATGTTAGTCATGCCGTCGCTCCCTTGTTCTATTCATGTAGACGGCGCGCATGATATGAATCCCACGGCTGAGCAGGGCGCTAGTAGCTCAGGAAATAGTTACCAATTGCACAGCAATGCCGTTTGACCCAAAAGCGTTGGCAGACATCCGACCGGGTACCATGCACAGCTCCACCGCCTTGAGATACGACACCGACGAGTCACCACGCCATGCTGCTGCCACACGACGATGCCATGCAATTCATCAAGGCGTATGAAGCCGTCCTTATTCAGGTCCTGATCAACGAAGGCGAGAAGCCGACAAGGAGCGTGATCAAGGATCTCGCCAAAGCCAGAAACCTGGTGAAGGCCGACATGGGCCGTCTTCACCGAGCCATGGCAAAGGTGAAGTCCACGGGTGACGGGTTGGTGCCGCAGATCGAAAACGCGCTCCCGACAATGCGCGCCGGGCGATGGTTCTACTTGCGGAGCACGACCCGGTATGCACTCATGCTGGATGCCGATTTGAAGGATGCATACGCCGTGAAAGGCCTGACCACGCCGCTGCATGAGCTGCTGGGCGGCACGACCATGGTGGTCGAGACGGCACTCTTTGAATTCAAAGGCGAATTCGTGTGCGACGGGATCATTGCTGATCCGGTGTACATCGGACCAGGCATCCGCGCCGACCTGAACGCCACCTACGCCACCATCAAGGCCGAAGGGCGCTTTCACAGGCGCTGTGCTGGCTGACGGGAACGAACCTTCACATGCCTGGATAGCGAGGCCGGAGGTATGCGCGCCGCAAGCATGCGGTTGGCCGCATGGAGAGTGACCCCAAGGCGCCATTTATGGCGATGCAAAGCTTTGGGTACTGCTCACCATCCATGTCTCGGGACAGAATGGCCTGAGCTTGCCGACCCGAACGGCAGGGCAAACACTACAGGGAGGGAAACCCATGCATCTTCACGCACCCCAGGCGGCATTCCTCGCCGGCCTGCTGGCCTACCAGGCCATCCGCATCGTCTATCAGCGCCGCGCACGCGCTGCCGGCCCGTCGAGGGCGAGCTATTCCAGCCGCCAGGACAAGGCGCTGATCGCGCTGGTGGCGATCGGGCAGATGGTGCTGCCGCTGGCGTACATCTTCACGCCTTGGCTGGATGAAGCCTCGCATGACGCCGCCCCCGACGCGCTGCCATATGCCGGTGCGCTGGTGTGGGCCGCGGGCCTGTGGGTGTTCTGGCGCGCCCACGCGGAGCTGGGCACGTGGTGGTCGATCACGCTGGAGATCCGGCACGACCACCAGTTGGTCCAGCGAGGCGTGTACCGCGTGGTGCGGCATCCGATGTATGCCGCGTTCCTGCTGTTCGGCGTGGCGCAGGCCCTGCTGCTGCCCAATGCCATTGCGGGGCCCGCGGCCCTGGTCGCGGTGGCGATACTCTGCATCGTGCGCATCCCCCGCGAGGAGGCCATGATGTGCGACGTGTTCGGGCAGGCGTACCGCGACTACATGCGGAGCACGGGAGCGGTCATTCCGCGGCTGGTGCCGCGGCGCCGCATCGCCTGACAGGAAGGCCGGCAAGGAAAATCCACCCACGCATGCACATGGCCCGCTCTCCCGACGGCGCGTACCGCGCAGCCCTGCGTTTCGAGGGCGAGATCCGCTTCGGCCCGGAGTATTTCCGGCTGTCGATCGATGGACGCGAGGTGCCGCACCGGATCTTCGGCAGGCCGCTGTGCTGGTCACCCGATTCGCGCGTCGTCGTGGCCCAGGAGTGGCTCACCACCGACCATGGCGAGGGCCCCGTCACCTGCGCTGCACTGATCGACGTACAGGCCTGGACGATCGCGCGGCTGGAGGTGGCGGTGAAGGGGCTCGCGGAGGACTTCCGGTTCGACGCCCAAGCGCTGCGTTATCGCCTGCGCTTTCCTGCCATGGGCGAGGTGTTCGATGTGGCGGTCGAGACGGATGCTGTGCATGCGTGGACGGGCATCGATGTGCAGCCCCGGAGCAGGAGCGCCGCATTCGCTCCATCTCTAAGACCTCTCTAAGTCTGCGCTCCTAGGATGAAACCGTCGTTGAAAGCCCTGCCGATTCCAATGTCGCGAGGGGCGGACGACACGGTACCGGCATGCCGCCGCCGATGCGGCGCATGCACCGGAGCCCATCATCATTCGATCGAGGAGTGACACCATGAGAGTTCTTGCACGCCTGTCCGTCCTGACCCTTTCCTCCCTGGCCGCCGCCGCGGCCATGGCGCAGACGCCGAGCCCTGCAGCAACGCCGGCAGCGGCCACGAACCCGGCGGCCGCCACGGCACCGGCGCCGGCCGCGAGTGCCCGCAAGCCGCTGGTGAAGACCACCTGCTCCGACTACGTGGGCATGGACGAAACGATCAAGCCCAAGTTCATCTACTACGCCGTGGGCCACACGCAGGGCGGCAAGAAGGAAGCGGTGTTCGAGGAGGATGCCATCGAGAAGATCAAGCCCGAGCTGGATCAGTACTGCTCGGTGCACCTGACGAAGTCCGCCTATGCGAAGGTGATGGCGAGCAGCACGGCGTCCGAGAGGTCTGCGGCGCACGGGCATTCGAAGACCATGTGACGGGCTGGTCGCGGCGGGGCTCCCTGCACTGCCGCGGGCTGCCATGCGATAGTGGGGGCTCCAAAGCCACAACCGGCGGCAAGCAGCCTGCCGCCGATGCACGCCATGGCACTCGTGGAACGCCACACAGATATTGCCGCGCCTGCCGACGTCGTCTATCGCGTGTCGCAGGACTATGCGGTCCGCTATGACTGGGATCCTTTTCCGGAGAGCATCACCGCGGTCTCCGGCCCCCCGGGCGACCCTTCGGTCGGCACCCAGGTCCGTATCCGTTCCAGGCTGGGCATGGACATGCAGGTCGAATTCGTCCAGGTGATGCCACCCCACCGGGCCGCCGTGAAGATGGTCGATGGCCCCTGGTTTTTGGCGCGATTCGCAGGTTCCTGGATATTCCAGGAGATCGCCCCGCACGTCACAACGGCGCGCTTCCGCTACACCATCGTCGCCCGGCCCGCGGTGCTGCGCCCCGTGATCGAGCCCACGGCTGCGTGGTATTTTTCACGCGTGGTCGAAAAGCGGCTGGCAGGTCTCAAGGCGTACTGCGAGCGCCATGCGCGAACGCCAGCGTGAGAGGGCAATGCATGGTGAGGAACAGTTTGACCAGGATATCGACAACAGGCACCTGCGTGCTGGGAATCGCCGCAGGCGTCTATGGCGCATGGTGGGTCTCCTGGCTCGCGCATGCCCTGTATCTGGAAAAAGCCGGCAGCTTCGATGCACTCAATATGGTGATGCTCGCGAGCTTTCTGATGGCCGCAGTGGTGCTGTGTCCGTTGTCCTGCGGGTTGTTGCTAAAGTCTTGCGACACTGGACAGAGCGCAGCAAGCCAGGCCGCTGATGCCACTATCGTGCGGTCAGAAAAGCGGACTTGCCATGCGATAGTGGGACCATGACACGCCTCCACCCGGCGAATGAGAGCGGGAGACTCCCATGAAATGCTTCGTACACCATGACTCGGATGCCGTCGGCACCTGCCGCGCCTGCAACAAGGGGCTGTGCCCGGCCTGCGCGACCGACCTGGGCCATTCCATCTGCTGCGCGGGTGATTGCGAGGCCAAGGCGCGCACGCTGCATTCGCAGGTGCAGCAGAGCGCGGTCGTGCTCGCAGCGCAGCGGCGCAACCGGTTCCTCGCGCCCATCTTCTTCATCGCGGCCGGGGCCATCTTCATCGTGTTTTCCAGCCAGGGGCGCGGGCCGTGGCCCAGCTTCGCCGATGCGATCGGCCTGGGGTTCATCGTGTTCGGGATCATCCTGGGCGTCGCCAGCCAACGCTACGCGCAGGAGCTGGCGCGCAAGGCCTGACGGCCCTATGGGGGAGCGGCTCAGGCGGACCGCTTCCAACCACCCAGCGCCACCTTCGCGGCCGGCCACGCGATCAGCGCGCACAGCGCTGCGAATGCCGCGGTGAACACCATCTGGATGGCGAACGGGCCCGGCGCGGCGTCCCAGGCGTAATGGCGCGCACCGCCCGCGCGCGGGTGGACGACGAGGTGGCCGGTCTGCACGGCATCGGTGACCTGCCACGCCAGCCAGGCCGCGAACAGGGCGGCGAGCGCGGCGCCTGCAGCCGCCATGCAGCGGCCGGGCAGGCGCAGCCGGGGCGTATCCACCGGCGGCTCGGCCACTTTCGGCAGGCTGCGCACCTGCCGCCTGCGCTCGGCCGACCGCGGCGGGAGTGGCTCACCTTCCTGCGCCACGGGCACGCCCAGGAATCCGCCGGCCGCGTGTGCCGCTGCACCCAGGCGCGAGGGTGCGCCGGCCCGGGGCAGGACCACCCAGGCCAGCACGCGGGGCCCGCCGTGCACGCAGCGCAGGACCAGTTCCTCACGCCGCAGCATTCCGCGGCCATGGGGGACGCGGCGCAGCCAGATGGCGTCGATGTGCGAGAGGACGACGCCCATGTCGCGCACGCTCGGTGCCCCGCGGAAATGGCGCAGGGCTTCGCCGGTGCCGTCAGGGCGGGACAGCCGGGCTTCGCGGCTGCGGGGCGCGAAACGCACGAGGGCGATGCCCGCGCCGCAGACCAGCACGCCCCACAGGACCAGCACCGCCACGGCCCACGGACCTTCCGACGCGAGGCGTGCGCGGGCCTGCGGATCACCGGCCCACAGCACCGCCACAGTCCAGGGAAGCACCGCCAGCAGGCCCCCGGCCAGCAGCATGGCCGCCGCCAGCGCACGTGGCCGCACGCCGATGCGCAGGGTATCGCTGCCCTGCGCCTGTTCGATCACCACCACCGGCAACGCGGCGCATTCGCCTGGGCCACAGGCGCCACGGATGCCGGGCCGCTCATGCCGCAGCCATGCGCTGCGCGCGCGCCCGGGCCGCGACGCCGATGCCCACGACACCCGCGGAGGCCACGCCCAGGACGAGGGCGGCAGCCGAGCCGTAGAAGATGCCCGAGGTCATGCCTGCGTCGAGCATGGCACCGAACACCGGGGCGGCCACGCAGAAGCCGAGGTCCAGCCCCGAGTACACCGTGCCATAGACGCGCCCGGTGGCACCGGGCGGCGCGGCGCGCTTGATGAGCATGTCGCGCGAGGGGCCGGCCAGGCCGGTGCCCACGCCCGCCAGTGCCACGAAGACCATGGCGGCCATGCCCGGCAGCAGGCCGGTGCCGGCGACGACCAGCAGCACGGCCGTGGCCAGCAGGCAGACGGTGATGGTGCGCTCCAGCCGCGCCACGCAGCCGGCCAGGAAGCCGCCGACCACCATGCCGGCGGCGCCGCACAGCATGTAGCCGGTGACGACCATGGAGGTGACGGACAGCGGCAGGCCGTACATCTTCTGCAGCGTGGGGCTGGCGAAGCTCTGGATGACGCTCAGCGAGCAGGTGGTCCAGAAGAAGAACGAGAAGCACAGCCAGACGGAGGGCAGCCGGAGGAAGGCCATGGGATGCTCGGCCGGGATGCCTGCCGGCGTGGCGGTGCCGGGCTTGCCCGCGGCAGCGGCGGCCGCGCCACGGCGGTCGTCGAGCGCGCTGCGGTTCAGGACCATGATGGACAGGATGACCAGCGCCAGCACTCCGCCGCAGAAGCAGGCCGCCCGCCAGGACCCGGTGGCCGCGGTGATGCCGGCCATGAAGACGGGCGCGGTGGCCCAGCCCAGGTTGCCGGAGATGCCGTGCACCGAGAAACCGTGGCCCAGGCGCTGGGGCGACACGCGCTTGTTGAGGATGGTGAAGTCCACCGGGTGGAAGGGGGCGTTGCCCAGGCCCGCCAGCGCCGCGGCGGCCATCAGCCCGGCATAGCCGGTGGCGGTGCTGGCCACGAGGCCGGAGAGGACGAAGCTCGACAGCGCGAAGAACAGCACCGGGCGTGCGCCCACGCGGTCCACGATGAAGCCCGACAGTGCCTGACCGACGCCGGAGATGACGAAGAACACCGACACCAGCAGCCCCAGTTCGGAGTAGCTGTAGCCGAACTCCGCGATGAGGAACGGGAACAGCGGCGGCAGCAGCAGGTGGAAGAAGTGCGAGGAGCCGTGCGCCAGGCCGATGAGGCCGATGGTGCGGGCGTCTTCGCGCAGCGTGGCGGGAGCGGTCGCCGCAGCGGGCGCGTGGGTCGATGTCATGCCGGCGATCTTAGAGCCTGTTTACGATCTTCGACACAGCAAAGCCAAGAATGCCAAGTGGACGAACTGCAAGCTGGTGTTGAGCAACCTCTCGCAGTTCTTCCATAAACGCCTGTTCTTGTCCAACCAGGCAAAGCTGCGCTCCACCACCCAGCGCTGAGGCATCACCTTGAACGCGTGCAACTCGCTTCGCTTGGCGATCTGAACGGTGACGTGCTCGCCCAGGATCTCTTGCACGCCCAGGGCGAACGGCTTGCCCACGTAGCCGCTGTCGCACAGCAGGCTTCGCACCCTGCCCAGCGCAGGTTGGCAGCGCTGCA
>NZ_FNJL01000083.1 GCF_900104515.1 Paracidovorax cattleyae | reverse complement strand
CGTGCCCGAGCAGGGCCGCATCCTCGTGGACGGCATCGACATCAGCCTGATCGACGCCGCGCAATTGCGAAGGCAGGTCGGGGTGGTGCTGCAGGAGAACCTGCTGTTCAACCGCAGCGTGCGCGAGAACATCGCCATCGCCGATCCCGCCGCACCCATCGAGGCCGTGATGCACGCGGCGCGGCTGGCCGGTGCCCACGACTTCGTGAGCGAGCTGCCCGAGGGCTACGACACGCTCGTGGGCGAGCAGGGCGGCAGCCTGTCGGGCGGGCAGCGCCAGCGCATCGCCATCGCGCGGGCGCTGTTCACCCACCCGCGCATCCTCATCCTCGACGAGGCGACCAGCGCGCTCGACTACGAAAGCGAAGCCGTCATCCAGCGCAACATGGCGCACATCTGCCAGGGCCGCACCGTCCTCATCATCGCCCACCGGCTCTCGGCCGTGCGCCAGGCGCACCGCATCATCGTGATGGACAAGGGCCGCATCGTGGAGTCCGGCCCGCACGATGCCCTGGTCCAGCGCCCGCAGGGGCTCTACGCCCACCTGTGGCGCATGCAGGACGGCGGCTCCGGCGGCGCCCTGCAGGCCCGCGCCGGTCAGCGCGCCGAGGAGGGCGTGGCATGACGGCCTCCACCACCCCGCGCCCGGCCGGCGGCATGCCGCGGCACCCCGTGCGCCTGCTGCTGCAGCGCTACGGCGAGATCTTCCGCGCGGCCTGGGCGCAGCGCTCCGCGCTGGCCGGCCCGCCGCTGCTCGCCGACGAGCGCGCCTTCCTGCCGGCGGCCCTGAGCCTGCAGGAAACGCCGGTCCATCCCGCGCCGCGGCGCCTGGCCTGGCTGCTCATGGCGCTCTTCGCGATCGCGCTGGCCTGGTCCATCTTCGGCAAGATCGACATCGTCGCCGTGGCGCCCGGCCGCATCATCGTCAGCGACCGCACCAAGCTCGTGCAGCCGCTGGAAAACAGCGTCGTGCGGCGCGTGCTCGTGCGCGAGGGCGAGCACGTGACCGCCGGCCAGCCGCTGCTCGAACTCGACCCCACCGCCGCGCACGCCGACCGCACCAGCTTCGGCGAGGCGCACCGGTCGGCGGAATCGGAATCGCTGCGCGTGCGGGCGCTGCAGCAGGCGCTGGCCGGCGAAGCGGGGCCGGGCGCGAAGCCGCCCCGCTGGGCCGCGCAGGACGTGCCCGCCGCATGGAGCGACCGCGAGCGCGCCGACGCCCAGGGGCAACTGCTGGCCGAATGGAGCGACATCACCGCCCGCATCGCCCGCCTGGATGCCGAGCGCCAGCGCCGCGAGGCCGAGATCGCCACCGTGCGCGCCATGGTCGGCAAGCTCGAAGCCACGCTGCCCGTGGTGCGCCAGCGCGAGCGGGATTTCCAGACGCTGACCGGGCAGGGGTTCGTCTCCAGCCACGCCACCCAGGACCGCACGCGCGAGCGCGTGGAAATGGAGCGCGACCTCGCGACCCAGCAGGCCCGCCTGCAGGAAGCCCTCGCCACGCTCGCCGAAGCGCGGCAGGCGCGCATGTCCTACCTGGCAGAGACCCGCCGCGCCTTGAGCGAGCGGCAGGCGCAGGCGGACCTCAAGCGCGAGCAGAACGCGCAGGAACTCTCCAAGGCCGAGCGGCGCGAGCGCCTGGCCACCCTGTCCGCACCCGTGAGCGGCACCGTGCAGCAACTGGCCGCGCACACCGAGGGCGGCGTCGTCACGGAAGCCCAGGTGCTCATGGTCATCGTGCCCGACGGCGCCCACGTGAGCGCCGAGGTCACGCTGGAGAACAAGGACATCGGCTTCGTCGAGCCGGGGCAGGACGTGACGATCAAGCTGGAGACGTTCCCCTTTACGCGGTACGGCACCGTGCCCGCGCAGGTGGAGACCGTCACCCGCGACGCGGTCAACGACGAGAAGCGCGGGGCCATCTTCCCGGCACTGCTGCGGCTGGACGCGAACCACATCGCCGTGGACGGCAAGGACATCCGCCTCGCGCCCGGCATGAACCTGACGGCCGAGATCAAGACCGGACAGCGCCGGGTGATCGACTACCTGCTCAGCCCCATCCAGAAGGCCGGCAGCGAAAGCCTGCGCGAGCGCTGAAGAGAACCAGATCGAGTTTCAAACACCAAGGAAGGGATGAAGACCATGACGGACAGCAACACCGCACAGACCACCCTCGCTTCCGTGCTGCGCGCGGCCGGGGTGCGCACCGCCACCGGCAAGGACGACGACACCGCAGTGCCGGCTGCTGGCAGCCCGGAGGGGCTGCACGGTTCCCTGCACGATGCACTCGCCGCGGCGCGCGCGGCA
>NZ_FNJL01000064.1:7076-8298 GCF_900104515.1 Paracidovorax cattleyae | reverse complement strand
TCGACAGAGAAAGCTACTACATGAGGGTGCAGGCCACTGACCGCTCGGGTGCATGGGCGATTTCCAACTTCTCCCTGGTGTTGAACCAGCCGCCCGAGTCCCGCAACACCATCGATGCACAGTCCTTCAAGCGGGGCTCGTCATGGACTTATGCAGTGCCGGCCGGCACCTTCGTCGATGAAGACGGGATGGAAACAATGACCTACAGTGCCTCGCTGTCGAACGGTTCGGCACTGCCGAGTTGGCTTACTTTCGATGCGGCGTCCCAGACCTTCAAGGCATCCGCTACCGCCACTACGGGTACGTATGAGATCGTGGTCACGGCGAAGGATCCCTGGGACGCAAGCGCGTCTCAGCGCTTCTCTCTCACCGTCCAGGCCGGTGCGATCACCGGCACCTCCCGCAACGACACGCTGACCGGCACGAGCGGCAACGACACGATCGACGGGCTCGCCGGCGCCGACACCATGTCCGGCCTCGCGGGTGACGACATCTACATCGTGGACAACACGGGCGACAAGGTGGTCGAATCGGCCAATGCCGGCAAGGACACGGTGATGTCCAGCATTACCTATACGCTGGCTGAAAATGTGGAAGACCTCGCGTTGACAGGTTCCAGCGCGATCGATGGCGCGGGCAACGCGTTGGGCAACCGCCTCAGCGGTAATGCGGCTGGCAATGCGCTCACAGGCGGCAATGGAGACGACACACTGGATGGAGGAGCCGGCAATGACACGCTGAGCGGAGGAGCGGGCAACGACACCTACCTGTTCGGCCGTGGCGATGGCCAGGACACGATCACCTTCGACTACACCGCGCTGGAGGGCAAGCTCAACGCAGTGCGCTTCAAGCCCGGCGTGGGTGCGCAGGACGTGACGGTGCGGCGGGTACGAGACGCCCTCGTGCTGGGCATCGCTGGCACGACGGACCAGGTGACGGTGGAGAACTTCTTCTTCATCGACGACCCGCAGAACCTCTCCAATCCGGTGCAGCAGGTGCTGTTCGCAGATGGCACCACGTGGGACATCGACGCGCTGTCGGTGATGGCCATGGTGGGCGGCGCGGGGGACGACACGATCGTGGGCACGGCGGGTGCGGACGTGATCGACGGCCGAGCTGGCAACGACCGCCTGAGCGGCAAGGCCGGCAACGACACCTACCTGTTCGGCCGTGGCGATGGGCAGGACTCCATCACCTACGACTACACCGCGCTGGAGGGCAA
>NZ_FNJL01000064.1:0-6551 GCF_900104515.1 Paracidovorax cattleyae | reverse complement strand
GAGGGCAAGCTCAACGTGGTGCGCTTCAAGCCCGGCGTGGGTGCGAAGGACGTCACGGTGCAGCGAGTGGGAGACGCGCTGGTGCTGGGCATCGCTGGCACGGCGGATCAGGTGACGGTGGAGAACTTCTTCTTCATGAATGATCCGCGAGACACCGCCAATCCGGTGCAGCAGGTGCGCTTCGACGACGGCACGACGTGGGACATCGATGCTCTCACGAACCTGGCCACGGTGGACGGCGCGGGCGACGACACCATCGAGGGCACTGCGGGGGCCGACGTGATCCTGGGCAAAGGGGGGAACGACTCCCTGTATGGCCGCGGCGGCAACGATGTGCTGGAAGGCGGCGCAGGCTATGACCTGATGCTCGGCGAGTCGGGTGACGACGTTCTGAGAGGGGGCACGGGTGGCGACTGGATCGAAGGCGGTTCGGGCAACGACACGTATCTCTTCGGCCGGGGCGATGGCGCTGACGGGGTGGCGGACGTGGACGCCACCGCCGGCAACGTCGACACGCTGCAGTTCCTGCCGGGGATCGCGTCCGATCAGCTCTGGTTCGAGCAGATGGCGGGCACCCGTAATCTGCGGGTGTCCGTGATCGGCACGGAGGATTCGATCACCCTCTACGGGTGGTACGACGGCGCGGCGAACCATATCGAGCAGTTCAAGGCGGCCGATGGCAAGACGCTGACCGATGCGGGAGTGGCCAATCTGGCGCAGGCGATGGCGTCGTTCTCACCGCCGGCCGCGGGGCAGACCCAGTTGCCAGCGAACTACCAGAGCAAGTTGGAGACGACCCTGGCGGCCAACTGGAAGTGAGTCGAACACGCGGCGTCTTCGGCCCTTTGGGCCGAGGCGCTGCGTGCTTTCTCAGGCGACGCGTGCCAGCCAGCCCTCGACCCGTGACGTCGCATCCGATACGAGGCGCCCCGTGGGCGTGAGGACGTGGTAGGCCATCCCTTCGAGCACGGGTTCGGCAACCACGTTCAGCAGCCCCATGCGCAGCTCTTCTTCCACCAGCAGCAGGCTGAGCAGGGCCACGCCCTGGCCCGCGACGGCGGCCTGGATGGCATGGCTTTCCTCCGAGTAGCGGGTGCCTGCCGCCAGGCCGGCCGGATCGTGGCCGGCCTGGCGTGCCCAGGCGCTCCAGGTCAGGTCCACGGGCAGCGGACGGTGCCAGTCGAAGTGGATCAGAGGCCACCGGGATGCATCCTTGCGCAGCGTCTTCCGCAGCGCCGGGCTGGCGACGGGCGCGAAGCGGTCCTCCCGCAGCAGCGAGGCCGTGGCCTCCGGATAACGGCCGTGCCCGTAGCGGATCGCCAGATCGGCGATGCCGGCGTTCAGGTTCACCGGTGCGTTGGACGCATGCACATGCAGATCGATGTCCGGGTGCGCTGCCTGGAACGCGGAGAGCCGGGGAACCAGCCATTTGGTGGCGAAGGCCGGGGTCGTCGACAGCGTCACCGACGGCCGGTGCGGTTGCCGTAACTGCTCGATTGCCATGGCGATCATCCGGAACCCGCCGCCGACCGCGGCCAGCAAGGCGTGGCCTTCCGCCGTCAGTTCCACCGCACGCACCTTGCGCAGGAATAGGGAGCGGCCGAGATCTTCCTCCAACACCCGGATCCGGTGGCTGATCGCCGTGGGGGTCACGGAAAGCTCCTCCGCCGACTTCTTGAAGCTGCGCAGGCGCGCCGCCGCTTCGAAGGCCCGCAGGGCACTGAGGGGAGGAAGCCGTATGGTCATGGACGGATGATTGCACATCATCCATTGAGTGAAGATTCATCGTTTGTCGCCGGTGCATGGCACGCGGAGACTCCATGGGCATTGAATGCATTTCATCCTTCGGAGTTCTCGGACCATGACCACCCTTTTGCATATCGACGCCAGCGCCCGCTCTGGCGGCTCGGACACCACACCCCACGGATCGCATACACGACGGCTGACGGCGCGCTTCGCGAGGCAATGGATGTCCGCGCATCCAGACACGCAGGTGATCTACCGCGACATCGGGCATGAACCACCTCCGCCCGTCACCGGCCCCTGGATCCATGCAGCGTTCACACCCGAACCGGCGCGCGAGCCGTGGATGCATGACGCCTTGCGCACCAGCGACGTCCTGGTGGACGAACTGCTGCGGGCCGACCTCATCGTGGCCGGCGTGCCCATGTACAACTTCGGGCCGCCGGCACAATTCAAGGCTTACATCGACAACATCGTGCGGGTGGGGCGCACCTTCGGGTTCGACCGCGGCCGCGATGGCGAGCCTTACTGGCCATTGCTCGCCGATGCCGGCAAGCGCCTGGTGATCCTGTCCTCGCGGGGAGATCACGGCTACGGCGCAGGACAGCGCCTCGCCGATCGCAACCACGTGGAGCCCTCGGTCGCGACGGCCTTCGCCTACATGGGCATCACCGATGTGCGAGGGGTGGCCGTCGAATACGACGAGTTCGCCGACCAGCGGCTGGCCGATTCGATCCGTCGGGCTGAGGCGGAAGTGGATGCCCTTGCCGCCACGTTGGCCCGCCGGTGACCATTCCCGCGTCAGATGCTTTCGCTGGACACGCTGCCTCGCAGCATGTCCAGCACCGGTGCGGATCATCATCGGTGTTTCTGCAGTTGCTATGCAGTCGGTTCGAGAAGATCACCGAGGCTGGGCTATGCATCCGGTGGTTAGGCAAAGCGCTGCAGAACAGCTAGGTGCGTATCTTTGTCCATTCTCGTAGACGCAGTCGCTCCGCTGGTGCTTGCTGAGGCAGGCCGGCGTGGATAGCTTGGTCAAGTCGCAATGCAAGACGCTAGGAGATGGGATATGGACAGCACCTCTCGCCACCTTTTGTGCGCCGCGATGCTGGCTGCGGTGACCACAGCCGCATGCGCCACAGCAGCGGAGCCAATGCCTCCGGTGGGACAAGTCATTCAGGGCCTGGGCGAGCGCATCCCCGCAGGGGCCAAGAACATCAGCCTTTCGCCTCACTTCAAGGTCTATAAATTCGAGCGCGATGGCGTGACCTATGTGCAAATCAATTCACCGCAAGATGAGGTGCTGACTGCTCTGATCGTGACCCCCGGGGCGCAACAGCAGTTGCCCATTGGCTCTGCTGCCGGTACACCTGTGATCTTCGTAGATCCCCAAAAGCGGCCCTGACGCCTGACACTTGTTGATCGCTGTATCTTCATGCCGCAGAGCAACATCTTGTAGCAGTTGGCTGCTTTACGGATTGGGCTTGTCAACCGCTCTGCTTTCCAGAACACGTACCTTGAACTGCCTGAGACGCAGGCGATAGCTCCCCTGATGGGGACAAGGACGAGTCATGGAGATGAATAAGAAGAAGAGCGTGCTGGCCCGTATCGCGCTGGCTGGTGTTCTGCTGGCTGGTGCCCATGCGGCGCAGGCATGCTGCCCTGATGGTGGCCACGGGGCGCCTGCTGCGGCGGCCGGCCTGGGCGAATCCCTGCCGAAGGCCAGGAACCTAGCGCTGGACCCTGCCTGGCGCATCTATGAGTTCCAGCGCGATGGCGTAACGTATCTGCAGATCAACGATGTGGCGGGCACGGTGCGCGCCGCCGTGGGCAGGGTCAACGACACGCTGTGGGTGCTGCCGATGGGGTCGGACGTGGCCCGCGTGACCTTGCCGGCGAAGGGGGCGAGCACCGCGGGCACTGTGGTGTACCAGACCTCGGGCTTCGTCGTGCGCGTGGTGCCCGGCAGCGGAGGCAACGCCTGGCAGATCAGCGCCGCAGACTGAGCCCTTCGCCCACCGATTCGGACACCAGAAAGCTGAGGCAGTAGGCATGGCGGCGCCGGCAGGTGCCGCCATGCACTTTGAGCCGTGCCGCCAGCTCCCAATCGGCGTCCCGGGCTATGGGGCGCTGTCGATCCAGCGGGGATGCGTCGGCGACCACGCAGACCACGATGCCTTGGCGGTTCCCGGCTCGCCATACCCGGGCATTGAGAAGGTGTCGCTTGGCCGTCGGCAGGGTCTCGACCACGTTGAGCACACAACGGTAGGCCACCAACTGCAGCCCGAGCGAGAGCCGTATGGGATCTCCGCGCAGACGGCACTGGAATTCGGTGTCGCACAGGTTGCTCATGGCCACGGAGCGGAATGTCTCAAACAGGCCATGCGTCTCGATGCCCAGCGGATACAGCGCCGTGATGTACTCATCCAGCAGCCGCGCCTGGATCACGCCGCTGCGCGTCATCTCCATGGCTGCCGCATGCTGTCCTCGGGCGCGTAGGTGGGCCACGATGTCCTTTCGCAGCTTGTTCATGTGGACGGTGAGGTCGCTGTACTCCACCACGCGGCGTCGCAAGGTGCGCTCCGCCTGCAGATAGCTGGCTTGCGCGAACTGCAAGGCCTCCTGCCGCTCGTGCCGGAAGCGGACGGCGCGCTCGAATGCGATCGACAGGCGAGAGCCAAAAACGAACAGGCCCGTGGCCGCCGCGGCGAGCGCGATCTGCACCCGGAATGCTTCTGCGTGATAGGCCGCCAGCGTCATCGCATCCGGCAGCATGATGCCGATGGCGACATTGGCGAGCACGACGCCCGCCGCGGCGCCCCGCCAGCCATGCAGCAGCGTCAGCGCGATCGCTGGAATGACCATCATCCCCATCAGCATTTGGCGGGAGAGGTGGTCATGCGTTGTGCCGGCGACCAGGAACAAGGCCACCACCGCCCCGCAGCTGAGGAGCACATCCCTCGGTAATCGTGGCCGAGCGATCCCATGTTCCTTTCGGCGCAGCCATAGCAGCGACGGCAAGATGAACATCAGCATGCCCAGGTAGTCGCCGAGCCAGTAACGTGTCAGCGCCTCCAAGGGTGTGAGCGCCGTGTAGCCCTTCAAGGCGGCGTTCATAGCGACATTGCAGAGCGTGCTCCACAGCGCCAGGGCCAGGGACAGAGGAAGCAGCAGGTACTCCTGGTCCAGCAGCTGCGGCAAGTGGCGGCGCGCGGCATGCACCGCCAAGGCGACGCACGGCATCAAGAGGAATGGGCTCGCATAGGCCCATAGCGGACTGGCGCCGCGCTCCACCATCGGGACACGGATCGTCAGCAGCGCGGCCGCATCGCCGGCCAGCAGGTAGGGCCAAAAACGGTACGGCATGAACAGCAGGGTCGCTGCGCGCAGCCCCGCAGGCAGGTACCACTGGTCCATGGGGTAGCGCCACGCCAGCAGGAAGGAGGCGCAGTAGGCCGCACTCAGTAGAGCGCCTTTAGCGATGTGTCTCCCCGCGGCCATCCGACCATCCGTGGCATGTCAGGGTTACTGTACAAGCCAGCATCATCTTGGGGGTAGACAGCTTGGAAGATCCTCGGATGGCGTGAGCGCTACCGTGGAACTGTCGCTGCAGATCTCAGGGCTTGTGAACTCGGAAGTTTTTCATAGCTCACCAAGGCGAAATGATGGCAGCCGCCGCTAACGCAGCTTGGACGTCCTGCGTGTGCATGGGGCTAGCGCTACCTAAGCGCATCGCCGATGCCTCAATAGGACCCACTTCCTTGTAGTCCTGGCGCCACAGGGCGGCGAGCTCGCTGGCCTGGGTCAAAGCCTAGAACAAGTTTCTCGTTGAGGCACTCGCTACGATAGCTTACAAATAGACAACAGCGCCCGGGGGAGGGCGCGAAGGCCAAAAACATGCACATCTCTAAACTCACGCTGATCAATTACCGAAACTTCAAGAACACTAGTCTGAAGTTTCAGCGTGGCGTCAATACCATCATCGGAGAGAACGGCGCGGGCAAGTCCAACATTCTCCGCGCCATCCGACTGCTCCTAGACGACAACATGGTGCGCGCTGCTTATCGGCTGGAAGAGTCCGATTTCAGCCGTGCGCTGGATAAGTGGAAGGGCCACTGGATCATCATCAGCATGGAGTTCGAGGACCTCAGCCCAGATGAGTCGGTCCAGGCGCTGTTCTTGCACGGCACAGCTGGGATCCACGCTGGACCTATTTCCAAGGCCACCTACAACCTGATCTTCCGCCCCAAGAAGGAGATTCGGATGAAGCTGGCGGCCCTCGGTGACTTTGACTTCTCGGAGTTGGAGACGATTCGAGATGGCATCACAATCGACGACTACGAGACCATCTTCACCGGTCGAAGCAGCGCGGATTTCAGCGACCCGGCGACGTATCAACGGATTGTCGGAGACTTCGACTCATGTTCCTTCGATGACGAAACCGAGTTCCCTGAACTTGGGGCGAGGTGACCTGCTCCCCATAGGGCGTACCAATAGAAGGTTAGTAGAGTCCGTTTTCAGAGGAAGAACGGACATGAAGAAGAGCAGATTCACCGACGAGCAGATCATCGGGTTCCTCAAGCAGGCTGAAGGCGGCATGCCGGTCAAGGAACTGTGCCGCCTGGGCGGCTTCAGCGACGCGACCTTCTACAAGTGGCGCGCCAAGTTCGGCGGCATGCAAGCCAGTGAGGCCACACGACTACGCGAGATCGAGGGCGAGAACGCCAAGCTCAAGAAGCTGCTGGCTGAGGCCCACCTGCACATCGAAGCGTTGAAGGTGGGCTTCGGGGTAAAGCGCTGACCCCGCA
>NZ_FNJL01000082.1 GCF_900104515.1 Paracidovorax cattleyae | reverse complement strand
CCCCAGGGCAGTTGCTATCGCGCTCCCGAAGCAGGTGAATGTGTGCGGATAGCCTTGATGCTGGGCTCGGATCAGGGGTTGTGAGAGGTTCCCTCCAGGCATCCTTGTTCCATGCCTTGCCTTCGGCACGGCGGAAGATCGGCGCTGTTCCCGGCTGGTCTTCGCAGAGGCTGGCAAAGAACTCGGCGGTGGTCTTCGGCAACGCGATCCGTCGTCCGCGTCCAGCCTTATCGTTCCCGATGGACAGGGTTTGCAGCCGTGGGTCGTAGCGAGACACCTGAAGTTGTGCGAGCGCGCCCGGTCGCAGCGGCACCACGGACATGCCTCGAAGGAAGTGGGCGAGGTCTGGCGCTGCGTGCGAAATGAATGTGCGGCGCTGTTCGATGTTGAGATACAGCTCGCGTCGACGGTCGACGTTCTTGAGCGGCTTGAGCTTGCTGCGCCACGCGAAGTTGCTGGTGACGAAGCCATCCTCCAAGGCGAGGTTGAGCGCTGCCCGAAAGCAGGTCATGTCGCGGTTGAACGAACTTTCCGACCGGGGCTTGCCGTTTTTCTTGGGCTTGTCCTGCAGGGCCTTGCGCCATGCCGCGACGTGACTTGGTGTCAGCTTGGACAGGTCGGTCGCGGCCAGTTTGGGGTCGTTCAGAACGTAGTTGTTGAAGCGCTGCTCTGCATCGTGTGCGGCCTTCTCGGAGCGTGTGCGGCGCTGGTGTGATACGTAGTGATCGCAGGCATCCTTGATCGTGGTGACGGTGGTCAGTCCGCCCTTCGCAATGTGCTCGAACCACTGGGTTGCGGCGCGCGTTGCGAGGTCGTAGCGTTGATGTTCCGGGAGCAGGGAAAAGTCACCGAGGGCCTTGTAGGTCTTCTTGCGAGTTGCCTCGTCGTAGAAGCGGGCGATCCACGTGCCTGCGCCGTCCGACATCTTGCGGAAGCCCACATGGCGGCCCTTGCTGAGAGGCGCCCAGTAAGGTTCACGCCGGTGCTGGAGCCGAGCGCGCTGCGTGACTTGGTGGATGTACTGCATGACCCATCTCCCGCTGCATCTGAGGTCTCCATGGGGTACGGAGACCGTGCGGAAATTGTACGGAAAAGATGGGTGGAAATCGCTGGATTCCCATGGTTAAGAAATTGGAATTTCTTAATGGAATCAAGTCCTTAGACGTCCATAGAGGTCCTCAGTTTTTGCTTTGACATGGTGGGGGTCGTTGGTTCGAGTCCAATCGCGCCTACCAATTTTTCTCTCTGAAGTGGACCAGACTTCAGAATTCCAGGGAACTGTTGGGGAACTTTTCAGGTTCCAGTCCCGATCAAGCCGCCTCCTTCAGGCGGCTTTTTCATTTCTGCCAGCATCTGCTCGATCTTCGCTTTCTCCCTCCCGCGTTCGGCGCCGTCGATGGACGTCTTCAGCCGGCGCATCGTCGGCTGGTCGATGGGCGAGCGAATGACCGCGCAGCTCGTGCTGGCGGCGCTGAACATGGCATTGGCCCAACGCAAGCCCCGGGACGTCATCCACCATTCGAACCAGGGCAGTCAGTACACCAGCCTGGCGTTCGGACAACGCTGCGCCGAGATGGGCGTGCGCCCATCGATGGGCAGTGTGGGTGACGCGTACGACAACGCCATGGCCGAGAGCTTCTTCGCCACGCTCGAATGCGAACTGATCGAGCGGCGAAGCTTCCGATCGAAGGCGCAGGCGAAGGCCGCGGTGTTCAGCTACATCGAGGGCTGGTACAACCCGCGCCGACGCCACTCGGCGCTGGGCTGCCACTCACCCGTAGAGTTCGAGCGCCGCTTCGTCGCCGAGCCGTGTCAAGCAACGGAGATCGACGAGAACGACCACATCCCGGCTTGAGAATCAAGCCGATAACCGTCCGTGAAAGCGGGGCAACTTCAGGGGTGCAGATCGGGGGTAGCCAGAAGGTGTTTTCGGGTGGAAAATCTAAAAGGATGCTCCGACAGCATTCGCAGGGCGAATGCAGTAGCTCAGCAATGCCATCGAACTTGGAAGAGTGATGAAGAACAGCCTACTTTTTCCCAGAGCGTTGCCTCCGCGCGAGCCTGCCGAGTCGCAAAGAACTATTGGGCAGCACCTTGCACTGCACTGGGGTCTGGTGGTCATTGCCACAATCGGCGCAATTCCTTATGCCGTCCATGCGCAAACGACTTTCGACTTCTCCGCCGGCTGGACGGGCACAGGGGCAAACGTGACGTACCAGACGACGCCGTACACGACCACGAGCAAGGGTACGCCGTTCACACTGACTCCGCCGACCGGGTCTGGCATGTACCGGCTCTTCCCTGTGAGCAACGCTGTGAATGGGGCATCTGCCGCAGACACCGCGCTCGGGCTCACTCAAGGAACCGTTGATTCACTCCTCAATCACAACCCCAATTTTGCCGGCAGCGTTACCAACTTCTCGATTCTGTCGCAGACGATGATGTTGAACGCCGGAACTTACTCTTTTGCATGGGCATTGAACGTCACCGATCCCGGCTTCAATGATGGCGCGTTGGTGTCTATCGTCGGAAATGGCTTCCAATACATTGAATCGCTGGCGAGGGCGGGGGGGCCTGGAGATACGTCAGGACCATCGCCACATACCTATATTGCCTACAACTACGGTCCGGCCAGTGGGGTTACACCTTGGATAACTACCACTGTCAACATCGCCACAACCGGCGCCTACAAAATCAGCTTTGCCAATTACAACTGGAAAGATCTCGCCGTCCCCCCGAACTTCTTCGTCACCAGCACGCCAGGAACCTACACAGGCAATCCATTGGCGGGCAACAGCGGCGGGCCACCTACAGAAGCCTCCAGCACAAGCATTCCTACGCTCGGCGCATGGGGACTGATCTTGCTGTCTTCGCTGATGGCCGTGTTCGGCATAGTGGGTGTGCGGAGAGGTCGCTGAGCTGCTTAGAAAGTAAGGCCCGCACGCAGCGGGCCTTACTTTTAGGTCACGTCAAGAGGGTGTAGACGAAATCAACCATCGAGCGCGAGCCTGCTGAGCAGGATACGCGCCTCAGCGAGCCAGACCCAGGCAGTGGAGATCGAGGT
>NZ_FNJL01000089.1 GCF_900104515.1 Paracidovorax cattleyae | reverse complement strand
TCGCGGCCGTAGCCGGACTCCTTCACGCCGCCGAAGGGTGCGGACTCGGCCGCCAGCGCGCCTTCGTTGATACCCACGATGCCCGTCTCCAGCGCATCGGCCACACGCCAGATGCGGCGCACGTCGTTGCTGTAGAAATATGCGGCCAGGCCGAAGGGGGTGTCGTTGGCGGCGGCGATCACTTCCTGCTCGCTGTCGAAGACCGTGAGAGGCGCCACCGGGCCGAAGGTTTCCTCGCAGGCGCAGGCCATGCTGGCATCCGCGCCCGTGAGCACGGTGGGTGCGTAGTAGTGGGCGCCCAGCGCATCCAGGCGCCTGCCGCCGGTGAGCACCGTCGCGCCACGCGCCACGGCATCCTGTACGTGGCGTTCGATCTTCTCGACGGCGCGCGCGTT
Organism: Paracidovorax cattleyae; assembly: GCF_900104515.1. Classification (GTDB taxonomy): domain Bacteria; phylum Pseudomonadota; class Gammaproteobacteria; order Burkholderiales; family Burkholderiaceae_C; genus Paracidovorax; species Paracidovorax cattleyae. The sequence continues at coordinate 984 of NZ_FNJL01000089.1, read as the reverse complement.
GATCATCGGGCCGATCTGCGAGGCCGGGTCCGTCGCCGGGCCCACGTGCAGGGCCTGCACACGCGCGGCGAGCTTCTGCGCGAAATCATCGTGAACGGCACGGTGCACGAACACGCGGTTGGGGCACACGCAGGTCTGCCCGCCGTTCCTGAACTTCGCGGCCATGAAGCCGTCCACCGCCGCATCCACGTCGGCATCCTCGAACACGATGAAGGGTGCATTGCCGCCGAGTTCCAACGAGAGCTTCTTGAGCGTATCGGCGCTGCGCCGCGCCAGGTGCTTGCCCACGGGCGTGGAGCCGGTGAAGGTGATCTTGCGCACGCGGGAATCGTCGAGCCATGCATCCACCACCGCGGGCGTGTGCTCGCGCGAGGCGGTGACGATGTTCAGTACGCCGGGCGGAATGCCCGCCTCTTCGGCCAGCGCCACGAGTGCGAGCGAGGTGAGCGGGGTGTCTTCCGCAGGCTTGCAGACCACCGTGCAGCCGGCGGCGAGCGCGGGGGCGATCTTGCGCGCGATCATCGCGGCGGGAAAGTTCCAGGGCGCGATGGCGGCCACCACGCCCACGGGCTCCTTGAGCGCGAACATGCGCCGGCCCGGCACGGGCGCGGGAATGACCTCGCCATTCATGCGCGTGGCCTCTTCGCCGAACCATTCGATGTAGCTCGCGGCATAGGCGACTTCGCCCTTGCCCTCGGCCAGCGGCTTGCCCTGCTCCAGCGAGATGAGCGCGCCCAGCCCTTCCTGGCGGGCCAGGACGAGATCGTTCCAGCGCTTGATCAGGGCCGAGCGCTGCTTGGCCGGCACGTGGCGCCAGGTGGCGAAGGCCGTGTGGGCGGCATCGGTGGCGGCGCGCGCGTCCTGGGCGGCGCCGTCGGGCACGTGCGTGATCGTGTCACCGGTGGCCGGATCGGTGACGGCGAAGGTCGCGCCGCCGGCGGCGGCCTGCCAGCGGCCCGCGATGTACAGCTGGCTGCGCACCAG
>NZ_FNJL01000065.1 GCF_900104515.1 Paracidovorax cattleyae | reverse complement strand
CAGCTGTGGCTGCACGCGCAGAAGGACCAGCTCACCGAGGTCGAGAACGACGAGGACAAGTGGGTGGGCAACGACCGGCGCAAGACCATCGACCGGGACGAGACGAACACCATCCACCGGGACCGCACGGAGACGGTGGACCGTGACGAGAAGATCACGGTGCACAACAACCGCACGGAGCGGGTGGACCACGACGAGACGATCAGCATCGGCGACAACCGAAAGGAAGATGTCGGCATCGACGAGACGGTCTCGATTGGCAACAACCGCAGCAAGACCATCGGCCGCAACGAGAAGGACAAGATCGGCAACAACTGGTCGATCAAGGTCGGCAGCTTCAAGACCGAAACCATCGGCCTGGCCTACCTGCAGAACGTGGGCCTGGCCAAGATGGTGAACATCGGCGCAGCCTACAACGTGAACGTGGGCGCTGCCATGGTGGTGAACGTGGGGCTCAGCCAGTCCACCAACGTGCTCATGAACCGGTCCGTCACCGTGGGGCGGAGCCAGACCACGAAGGTGGGCTCGGACCGCACGGACGAAACCTCCGACAACTACACGGAAAACGTGGGCAAGAACTCGGCCACCACGGTGGGCGAAGTGCGCACCCTGAGCGTGGGCAAGGAGATGTCCGTCAAGGTCGGCGACGCAATCGAGATCCAGTGCGGCAAGGCCGTGCTGCGCATGACCAGCGACGGCACGGTGCAGATCAACGGACAGACGATTTCCATCGCGGGCAGCTCCAAGGTGACGGTCTCGTCGCCGGACAGCCACGTCAATCCCGCCTGAGGGCGCAAAGAAGAGGAGGGCTTCGATGGCCTACGCGCATGCTGCACCCATTCCGGCGGATGCCGCCACCGCGGACCGCGCCAGCGCAGGATCCGCTCCGGTGCTGCGCACCGGCCGCGTGACGGGCGTGCAGGCCCCTGACCGCTATGCCGTGGAGTACCCGGGCGCGGGGTCGGACATGGCCGCCAGCGCTTCGGTGGGCGTGCTCCTGCCGGAGCTGGTGCCCGGCGACGAGGTGCTGCTGGCGGTGCGTTCCGGCGGCGAGGCTGTCATCACCGCGGTGCTGGCCCCCTCGCCTGCGGTACCGTGGAACCAGCGGGCCATCCGCCTGCAGTCGCAGGACGCCGTGGTGCTGTCGTGCGGCGAGGCATCCCTGCGCCTGACGGGTCAGGGTCTCGCGCGGCTCGTGGCCCTGAAGATCGAGCACGACGCGCGCGACCTCGTGGACATCGACGCGGCCGAGGTCCGCATCAACTGAGCGCCCATCAGAGATGCACCTGCAGGCTTTCCAGGTACCGGGCGGCTTCCCTGTCGAATGTGTGCCGCCAGACCATCACCATGTGGCCGTGCTCTGGCTCCAGCACGAGGGTGTCGAACGCGGGGAGGACGGTGCCGCGCTCGCCCCGTATTGCCCGGGACACGGCCGGCTGCAGGTCCGGCACGGCGGTTTCTCCCTCGCCCCGGGCGCACAGGTGCGTCCAGCGGATGCGCGTGCCCGGCCGGACCTGGCCCGGCGCGAACTGCATGCGCGGATGGGCGCAGTTCCAGGCCGCCGGGTCGAAGGTGGCCGGCATGCGCGCCACGAGGCCGGGCGCCTGCTGCAGTTCCTGCGGGGCATAGCTGCCCCACAGTGCGCGGCGGGGCAGCCACGTGCGCCCGATGCAGCCGAAGCCCGCGGGCGGGTCGTTGCCGGAGGGCAGGCGCACGGGCGCATCGGCCCACTCGATCTGGTGCAGCGGCGCGCCGTCCCGCGGCACCCCGGCGCTGAAACCGGTGCCCGGCGGATTGCCGGCATGGAAGGCCGTCGGGTCTTCCGCATCCTGCCCGCCGAAGGCGAGGCCGTACACCAGCGGCACGCGCAGCGCCGGCTCGCAGGCCTCCGCCACGGGGAACAGCCCCATGCGCCGGCGCCACACGCGCCGGCCGTGGATGCGCAGCGTGCGGGTTTCCGCGCCGATGGACAGGCCCGCGTCGAACCGCTCGGCCGCACGCCCCCCGGGCGCATGGGCGAAGCCGTTGAAGACCACGTCCACGCGGGGCTTGAACGGGGCCAGGTCGGCCTCGTGCCGCACGGTGCCCTGCAGCCCGTCCTCTTCGAAAAATGCGTCGCCGCGGTAGATGGGCAGCGCACTGCCCTGGGCGACCGGCCTGCCGGCGAAATCCAGCGTGGCCTTGATGACCAGCGTCCGGCACGCGCTGCCGTCCGGCCGGTGGCCCGGCAGCAGCTCCGCGGCGAAGGGCGTCAGGTTGTCCAGCATCGGGTGGGGTCCTCCTGCCCGGCATTGTCTTTGATCCCACGCGCGCCGCGGCCTGCGGCGCCCTTTGTTGCATGAACGTCATCGAACTGCCCGTGCCCCGGGCCACCGACCTGCCGGTGTGGACCGATCCGCCCGCACGCATGGCGCGGTCGCTGGTCACCCAGTACTGGCGCCGCAGCCACCTGCTGCCGCGTTCCGCCGCCCGGCCCGCCGCGATCGCCGTGTTCGACGACGCCATCGTTCAGGCGCTGGCCGGGCTGAAGCAGCACCTGGCGCATGCCCCCGAGGTGCTGCCCGCCTGCCGGGAGGCCATCGCCGCCGCGGGCGACGAAACCCTGCACGAGGCGTCGCGCATCTTCGCGCTCGCCTGCCTGGAGGTGCTGCAACTGCAGCTCGGCCGCGCGGGCGCCGAACTGGCGCACCTGGGCGGCGAGTATGTGCAGGCCCAGCCGGGAGCGGTCTGCAATGCCCTGCGCTTCGCTTTCGATGGCGCGGTGGGCGACTACCTCGCCCCCCGGGTGGCGCTGCTGGCCGGGCCGCGGGGGCAGGAGCGCACGGCGCTCGGCCGCCTGCTGCTGAGGCTGGCGATTGCCCGGCCCGCGGTGTCGGATGCCTTCGCGGAAGCGGTCGCACCCTGGGCCGCGTCCCTGCCCGGCGGCATGGCCGTGCTCTGCGGCTGGCGCTGCACCGGGCGCGGCGACGAGGCCCGGGCCCTGGCCGCCGTGGAGCAGGGCGACGACGCCGAGGCCGCGCTGGCGGCACTGGCGCTCATGGGCAGCCCGCACGAGACACCGGCCGCGCGCACCGTGCTCGCGCGCACCCCCGGCTCGCTGGCGGCGCTGGCGCTGCTGGCTGCGCGCGAGGGCTACGAACTCGCGGTCGCCCTGCGGGAAGGGCGCCATCCGGACATGCCCTGGGCCCTCCAGTGCCAGGCCGCGTCCCTGGTCGGCGACGTGCCGTTGCTGCGCCACCTCGCCGCCCATGCGCCATGGGACGACGAAGAGGCCTGCCGTACGCTGGCCGATGCCGTGGCACTGCTCACGGGCACGCCGGCCGACGCGCTCTTCGACTTCGCTCTGCCGGCGCCGGAGCGGGCTTCCACCGCAGACGAGGCGCTGGCCGCACTGCCGCTGGAAGGGCCGGCGCTGCGCCTGGGCCGCGCCCGCAGCCAGGTCGCGCTGGAGGAGTCCACCGCCCTGGTCGGCGCGCCCCTGCGCCACCTGCTCCATCTCGAACACGCATCGCGCCTCGCCGGCGCGCTCTGGATCGAAGCCGACGACCTGATGCCCGTGCAGGGCCTGGCCGTGGCCACGGCCTCGGTCCTGGAACGGGCGGCCTTCGGCGCCGCACAGCCCCAGCCATGACACCTCTTTCCATCGCCGCCACCGGCGCCTGCACCCCCGTCGGCACCCGCGCCTGGCAGACCGCCTCCAGCCTCTCCGCGGGCCTGTCGGCCTTCACCCGGCAGGCCATCGCCGGCCAGGCCGACCACCGCGCCACCGTCTCGCGCGTGCCCGGCATCGACCCGGCCTGCACCGGCATGGAGCGCCTCGTGCGCCTCGCCGCCCCGGCGTTGCACGAGGCCCTGCGCTCCGGGCCGCCGCCCGCCGCGGGCTGGCCCCTGCAGCGGCCGATCCCGTTGTTCGTGGCCCTGCCCGAGCCCTGGGCGGAACGGCCCGGCGGCATCGACACCGACCGTTTCGCGCTGGAACTGCCGCGCGCCCTGGACCTCGCCCCTGAATTCCTGCCCCTGACCCTGTATGCGGGCGGCGCGGTGGGCGGAGCCGATGCGCTGTCCGGCGCCTACCGCTTCATGCAGGCGCACCCCGAAGTGCCCGAAGTGCTCGTGGGCGGCGTGGACAGCCTCGCCGACGCGGCCGTGGTGGAGGCGCTCTACCAGCGCCGCTGGGTGCAGGTGGCCGGCCATTGCGAAGGCTTTGTCGCCTCCGAGGCCGCCGCCTTCGTGCGCCTGTCGCGTGTGCCCGCGGCCGGGGAGTTCGCCACCGTCTATCCGCCGGCCTTCGGCGAGGAAGCCGTCCCGCGCGTGGGCGAGGCATCGCTGCTGGACGGCCGCGCCCTGATCCAGGCCGCTCGCGCCGCGCTGCAGACCGCGCACATGCCCGCCGATGCGCTGCATTCCTACTGGTCGGACATGGACGGCTCCCCATGGCGCGGTGCCGAACGGGCCAGCCTGTCGGCGGCCTTCGCTGTGGATGGCGGGCTCGCCCCCGCGCGCGATCCGGCCGCATTCCTGGGCGAGGTCGGCGCCGCGTGGGTGCCCCTCATGCTCTCGCTCTTCCATGAAATGCGCCAGGCGCTGTCCCACCCCGTCATGCCCGCGCGCCTCGCGGGCCATGCGGGCCTGCAGACCGTCACCGGCCTGTCCACGCGCACCGCCGCCTGGGTCGCCACCTGGGACCATGCGCAGCCGGCGCGCCCGGCGGCCAGCGCCGGCCGCGGTGCCCTTCCGATTCCTTCCTGAGCAGAGCCATGGCCACTTTCGTCAACGACCGCAGAGCGATCCACGAAGGCCGCAGCCCGGCGATGATCCCGGGCCCGGTGAACCCCGTGTTCCCCAAGCCCAACGGGCCGCCCGTGCCGATCATGAACATGGCGCACGGGCCGGGCCTCAGGAACGGCACCGCCACCCTGAAAATCGACGGCCGGTCCGTGGCCATCGCCGGCAGCCGCTTCGAATCCATCCCCGCCACGCCCGACCGCCTGGGCGGCATCGCGGGCGTCAAGTCCACCGTGGTGGGCGGCGCCGCCGAGCCCACCAGCTACAGCAGCGACACCAAGTTCGAGAGCCGCGGCAGCGTGCGCTCGTTCGACACCACCAAGAGCAATGCGCTGGTGATCCAGCCCGGCTGGGCCATGCGGCTGGCCATGAAGGCGCTGCCCGGCCCCTACGACCAACTGGCCCAGAAAGTCATCGAGAAGCTGCCCGGCGCCTTCGGCGACCAGCTCGCGGCCCTGGGCGAGAGCCTCATCGACCCGAGCGTGCTCATCGGCCCCGCGCTCAAGCTGGTGGGCAAGCTCATCCCCGGGGTGAACCTCGTGGTGGGCGGCGCGGCCATGGCCGAGTCGGCCGTCCAGGTGGCGGAACTGGCCAAGGAAGTGCAGGAGCTGCTGACCCCGCCGCTCACCGACGAGAAGATCGACCAGATCGCCGACGTCATCGCCAACGGCATCGCCTCGGTCACCATCGGCTTCGTGCTGGGCAAGATCGTCAAGCGGGCCAAGGGCAAGCCCAGGCCCGTGGCGAACCGGGGCGACAACCAGGTCAATCCCAATGCGCCGGGCACGATCCTGGACGATGCACGCCCGGGGCACATGCCCCAGCCCTCCTGCGAACTGGGCACCTGCTTCCCCGTCATCTTCGCCACGGGCGCCAAGATCCTCGCCGAGACCGACTTCGATTTGCCCGGGCCGTTGCCGCTCGAGTGGCGGCGCTTCTACCGCTCCAGCGACCGGCGCCCGGGCTGGCTCGGCTGGGGCTGGAGCACGCCGCTCTCCATCGAGCTGGCGCTGGCCTACGACGCAGTGCATTACTACGACGCGCGCGGCCGCCTCGTGCGGCTGCCCGTGCTGCCGCGCGGCGCCAGCCACTTCGATGTGCGCGAGAAAATCACCGTGCGGCACCACGAGGGCGGCGGCTGGAGCATCGAAGCCACCGACGGTCTGCGCCATGAATTCGCGGCCCCCGTGCCCGGCCAGTGGCGCCTGCCGCTGGCGCGCATGGCCGACCGCAACGGCAACGCCGTCGCGCTGCGCTACCCCGCGTACGACGCCATCGGCGCCGACGGCCGCGCGCCCCGGCCGCTGGGCCTGACGGACAGCGCCGGCCGGCAACTGCGCTTCGAATGGAGCGGCGAAGAGGGCGCGCCGGACCGGCTGCTGCAGGCCATCCACCTGGAGCCGCGCCTACTGGATGGCGTGCAGCACGCGGGCGGCGTGCTCGCACGCTACGCCTATGGCACCGAGGGCAACGAGGCTGGCGACCTGCGCGCCAACCTGGTCGAAGCCGCCGATGCCCTGGGCGGCACCGCGCGCTATCGCTACCGCCACCACCTGATGGTGGCCTATGCCACCCGCAACGGCTTCACGCACCACCAGCAATGGAGCCGCCACGATGCGGGCGGGCGCGTCGTTCGCACCTGGACGGACACGCCGGGCCTGCTGGACACGCGCTTCGACTACGACCTGGGCCGGCGCACCACCCACGTGACCGACGCGCTGGGCCGGCGCAGCAGCTACGAATACAACGCGGCGCACGAAGTGGTCGCCATCACCGAACCCGGCCCCGACGGCCGCCCCGTGCGCACCGAGACGCGCCTGGACGCCGCCGGCAATCCGGAGGAAGCCCGCGATGCGCTGGGCCGGACCACGCGCTGGCGCTTCGACGCGCGCGGCAACCTGCTGACCATGACCGATGCGGCCGGCGCCACCACGCGCCTCGCCTACGACCACCTCGACATGCCCGTGGAAGCAATCAACGCGCTGGGCCATGTCTGGCGCCAGCGCTACGACGAACGCGGCAACCTCGCCGAGCGCGTCGATCCGCTGGGCCATGCCACGCGCTGGCGCTACGACGCGCGCGGCCTGCCCGTGGCCATCGAGGACGCGCACGGCAAGACCCGCCGCCTGCTGTGGGACGACGCCGGCCAGCTCGTCGCCTACACCGACTGTTCCGGCCAGACCACGCGCTACACCTGGGACACGCTCGGCAACCTGCTCACGGCCACCGACGCCCTGGGCCAGACCACGCACTACCGGCACGACGCCCTGGGCCGGCTGCGCCATGTGGCGGCGCCGGACGGATCGGAGCACCGCTACGACTACGACGCGCAAAGCAACCTCACCGCCTACACCGACCCGCAGGGCGCCGCCACGCGCTATGCCTACAACGGGCTGGACCAGCCCGTGCTGCGCCAGGACGCGCTCGGCGGCACACTGCGCTACCAGCACGACGCCGTGGGCCGCCTCGTGGCGCTGCAGAACGAGAACGGCGAGACCACCCGTTTCACCTACGACGCGGCGGACAACCTGATCGAGGAAGTCGGCTTCGACGGCCGCATCCAGCGCTACCGCTACAACGCCGCGGGTGAATTGGCCGAACTGCACGAGCGCGACGCGCGGCTGGCCCCGGACACGCCTTACGACCCCGACCCCGCAGCGCCCCTGCCCAAGCGCACCGTGTTCCGCCGCGACGCGGTGGGCCGCCTCGTCGCCAAGGCGCACCTTGGCCCGGAGGGCAAGGAAGAGGGGGCCGGCAGCGGCGAGGCCACCACCTTCGCCTACGACCTGCTGGGACGCATGCGGCAGGCCGGCAACGCCGATGCCCGCGTGCATTTCGCCTACGACCCGCTCTCGCGCCTCGTCGAGGAGGTGCAGGAGCACCTGGCGCCGGACCGGACGGGCACCCTGGGCCGCTACGCCTGGCGCCATGCCTACGACGCGCTGGGCAACCGCACGGACAGCCGCATGCCCGGCGGCCGGCACGTGCAATGGCTCTACTACGGCTCGGGCCACCTGCACCAGATCCGGGTGGACGGGCACGTGCTCTCGGACATCGAGCGCGACGCGCTGCACCAGGAGATCGAGCGCACCCAGGGCGCGCTGGAAAGCCGCTACGGCTGGGATCCGATGGGCCGGCTGGTGGCGCACAAGGTGGGCCGGCGGCAGGCACTGCAGAGCCAGCCGGGCATGCCGTCGCCACAGGCCCTGCGGGACCGCGACCAGGGCCTGCCCGCCTTGCCGCAGCTTCCTTCGGGCGACCGCATCGCGCGGCAGTACCGCTACGATCCCACGGGCAACCTGATCGCCACGCGCGACGGGCTGCGCGGCGACAGCCACTACCGCTACGACCCGCTGGGCCGGATCCTGGCAGCGCAGCGCGGCGACCACAAGCAGCAGGCCACCGAGCGCGAGACCTTCGCGTTCGACCCGGCCGGCAACCTGCTCAACCCCAACCGGGGTGCGGGGCCGCAGGCGAGCGGCGGCGTGGGCCAGCGGGACGTGGTGCCGCACAACCGCCTGAC
>NZ_FNJL01000091.1 GCF_900104515.1 Paracidovorax cattleyae | reverse complement strand
CACCGGCCACCCCGGCGGCAGCTGTACGCCCGCGCCTGCGACCGCCACCACCTGCACCGTCACAGGGCTGACCAACGGCACGGCCTACACCTTCACGGTCGTGGCCGCCAACGCCGTGGGCGGCAGTGCGGCCTCGGCGGCTGCGTCGGCCACGCCGCGCATGCTGATAGACCCTGCCGTGCCACTGCCCGGTGGCGGTACCGCTTCCGTGCAGATCAGCGGCGGCCCGCCCAGCTGCACGCTCACCTCGGCGCAGTTCGGCAGCACGCCGCCCCCCGGTGCACCGGCCGGGGCGACATTCCCCCAGGGCATCTTCAGCTTCGAGGCCACCGGATGCGCCGCCGCCACGCTGACGGTGGCGATCACCTATCCCACCGCATTGGCGCCGGGCGTCGTGCTGCGCAAGTACGGACCGCAAAGCGCCAGTGCGCCCAGCGACACCTGGTTCACACCCACGGGGGCGGCCATCAGCGCGGACCGGATGACGGCCACCTTCACGGTGACCGACAACGGCGAGGGCGACAGCAACCCGACGCCTGGCGCCATCCACGATCCGTTCGCCCCGGTGCTGCTGGCGGCCGTCGGCGTGCCGGGCGGCGTGGCGCCGATCCCGACGCTCGGCGAATGGGGTCTGATCGTTACCTCGCTGCTGGCCGCCGGCCTCGGAATGCTGTCGCTGCGGCGAAAGGTCCAGGTCCGCGATGACGGGCTTGCAAAGGGCTGCCGGCAGCACCAGGAATGCCCGTTGCCCGTGCCGCCCCCACCTCGCTGAAAAGACCGCCATGACCCACTCGTTCCATTGCGCACCGGCCACCCGAACCGATCAAGAGGGCGCCCGCCGCGCTCGCATGCGCTGGGCCTGGATCGTGGCCCTCCTGCTGGCCTGGTGGGCCCTGGGGGCGCCTGGGCGGGCATCGGCGCAGAACGTGGACGACGGATTCAACCCGGGTGCCAACATTAATGTCCGCAGCTTCGCCGTGCAGCCCGACGGCAAGGTGCTGGTGGGCGGC
>NZ_FNJL01000066.1 GCF_900104515.1 Paracidovorax cattleyae | reverse complement strand
GGAACGCAGCCGGTTGACGATGTTGAAGTCCAGCTTTGCGAGATTGCGCGCCTGGTTCATGAGCATCTGGGCCTCGTTTTGGAGCTGGCGGATCTGGTTGTTGATCTGCTCCAGCGTGCGGACGGCGGTGAGCGTGTTCTGCACCAAATTGGTCGGGTCCAGCACGATGTCGCCGACGCCAAACAGCGCATGCGCAGGCTGCGCGGCGCCGAAGGCGAGAACGCAGGCGGCCGTCAAAGCCGCGATCTTGGGGGCATGGGGTTTCATGGATGCGTCTCCTATGGATGGGTGGAGGTGTGGGCAGCGCTCGGTGCGTTGCCTGGGTACTCGCGCAGCAAGTCGGCCGCCCAATCGAGGCGGCGATGGCGCAGCCAGGCGACCGCGAAGCCGGGCGTGCCGTACTCGGCGAGGATGCGGTCGATGTCGCGCTGGTCTTGCGGCGTGGACGCACTGGCGAAGGCCAGCGCAACTGGCCCCAGGCCGAGGTCGAACAGGCGGTTGCCCAGGCGCGACTGGTAGTAGTAGTCCCGCTTTGGTGTGGCCGTGGCGACGATCTCGATCTGCCGCGCATTGAGGCCGAAACCCTGGTAGATGCCGCGGATCTGCGGCTCGGTGGCCTGCGGGTTGGGCAAAAAGATGCGGCTGGCGCAGCTTTCGATGATCGCGGGAGCAATGCTCGAATCCTGGATGTCGGCGAGCGACTGCGTCGCGAACACGACGCTGACGTTCTTTTTGCGCAGCGTCTTGAGCCACTGGCGGATGCGCGCGGCGAAGGCCGGCTCGTCCAAAAACAGCCACGCCTCGTCCAGGATCAGCAGCGTCGGCGCACCGTCGAAGCGCTCGTCAAAGCGTGCGAACAGGTAGCGCAGCACCGCCTGCACCGCCGCGGGGCTGTGCATCAGCTCTTCCATCTCGAAGCACTGAACGTCGGCAATCCCCAGTCGGTCGCGGTCGGCGTCCAGAAGGTGCCCGTGCGCGCCGCCGAGCACGTAAGGCGCGATGGCCTGGCGCAGCGCGTTGGACTGCAGCAGCACCGACAGGCCCGTCATCGTGCGCTGCTCCACAGGGGCACCCGCGAGGCTGCCCAGGGCGGACCAGATCGCGGCCTTCTCGTCGGGGCCGACAGCCGCGCCCTCGTGCAGCAGCCGGCCCTCGATCCACTCGGCCGCCCAGGCGCGGTAGCCTTCCTGGTCGATACGCGCCAACGGTTGGAAGGCGACGCCAGCGCCAGGGCGGTCCGCGGCCTCCGCCCCGAGTTCGTAATGCTCGCCGCCCAGGCCCAGTACGGTGGCGCGCATGGAACGGCCCAGGTCGAACACGAAGATGCGCGAGCCGCGGTAGCGGCGGAACTGCATCGCCAGGGTGGCGAGCAACACCGACTTGCCCATGCCGGTCGGGCCGGCCACCAGCGTGTGCCCCACGTCACCGATGTGCGTCACCAACCTGAACGGCGTGGCGCCGTCCGTGCGTGTGACGATCAGCGGCGGGCCGCCGAGGTGGTCGTTCTTCTCGGGCCCCGCCCACACGGCCGAGACCGGCATCATGTGCGCCAGATTCAACGTGGACACGATCGGCTGGCGCACGTTGGCATAAGCATTGCCCGGGATGGACGACAACCACGCATCCACGGCATTGAGCGTTTCCGGGATCGTGAAGTAGCCGCGCGCCTGGATTGCGCGCTCCACCATGCGCTGCTGCTCGTCAGCCACATCCGGATCGGCATCCAGTACGGTCACCGTGGCGGTGAAGTAGCCGTAGGACACCTGGTCGCTTCCCAGCTCCTGCATGGCCGCGTCGGCGTCCGCTGCCTTGTTGCTGGCATCCGTATCGACCAGCGGCGTCTCCTGCTGGAATATGGTTTCGCGCAGCAGTGCGACGACGCTCTTGCGCTTGCTGAACCATTGCCGGCGCAGCCGGCGCAGTTCTTTCTCGGCCTCGGCCTTGTCCATGCAGAGATAGCGCGTGGACCAGCGGTAGGCGATTCCAAGCCGGTTGAGGTCGTCCAGTACGCCGGGCCAGGTGGACGAGGGGAATCCGCGCACGGACACGACACGCAGGTGCCGGTCGCCCAGCATGGGCGCCAGGCCGCCGACCAGTGGGGAATCGGGCAGCAGCGCGTCCAGATGAAACAGCACCTCCGGCACCACCACTGGATGACGCCGCGTGGAGACGGTGGCGTGCAGATAGGTGAGCGTGGCCGCGTCGTCCAGCCACGCGATCTCCGGCATCACGCCATCGAGCAAATCGAAAACGCGATCGGTTTCTGCCACGAAGGCCTGCAGCCGCTCGCGCCAGTCCACGCTATCGCTGGCGTGGTTCTCGTAGAGCAGCCTGGCGGCTCGCGCGCGTGACTCTTCCGCTGGCAGATAGACGAGCGTCAGGTGATAGCTGCTTTCAAAGTGGCTGCCCGCTTCATCGAACGCAGCCCGGCGCTCTTCGTCCACGAGCCACGACAGCGGCTCAGGGAACACGGAGTGCGGGTAGTCCGCGGCCGCCCGCCGCTCGGCCTCAATGAACAACGCCCAGCCCGATCCCATCCGGCGCAGCGCGTTGTTCAAACGCGCCGACGTGGCGATCAACTCGCCCTGTGTCGCGCTGTCCAGGTCCGGTCCTCGGAAACGTGCGGTCCGTTGGAATGCGCCATCCTTGTTCAGGACGACACCGGGCGCCACCAGCCCGGCCCAGGGCAGCCAGTCGGCGAGCAACGCGGGGCGCTTGCGGTATTCGGCAAGATGCAGCATGTCGCCCCCTATACGTCCAGCAGCGGCTGGTGCTTGATGTGGCGCGCGAACACCTGCATGAACTGCGGGTCCAGCCGCGCGCCACACACCGCCAGGGAATGGCCGGCGATCCACAGGAGTAGCCCGGGCAGCCAGAGCTGCAGCCCCATGCCCACCGCGGCGGCCAGCGTGCCGGTCGCGATGGCGACGGCGCGCGGCGCGCCGCCCAGCAGGATCGGCTCGGTCAGGGAGCGGTGCAGCGGCACCTCGAAGCCCGGCAAGGCGTCTTGCTCCATGCCCGGCGCTGCGTCATGGGCCGCCGTCATACGACGGCCCCGCCGGAGAAGCTGAAGAAGGACAGGAAGAACGACGACGCGGCGAACGCGATGGACAGGCCGAAGACAATCTGGATCAGCTTGCGGAAGCCGCCCGATGTGTCGCCGAACGCGAGAGCAAGGCCCGTCGAGATGATGATGATGACGGCGACGATGCGCGCGACCGGTCCCTGGATAGATTCCAGGATCGACTGCAGCGGCCCTTCCCACGGCATCGACGAGCCGGCGGCCTGGGCCGCGCCGGCCAGCCCCAGCATCAGGACCGCGAGCGCCAGGCCACGCGCCGCTGGCGCAGCCAGATGATCCAAACGTGCGGGCCGAGAATGCGGATGTACGGAATTACGGAAGGCAGGAAGATGCGCCTGCGTCATGGCAGTTCTCCAGATGGTTCAGTGGACAGGGAGGGTTCCAGCGGCAGCTCCGGAAACGGGGCTTCCAGCGCGTCCGCCAGGCGGTAGCCCGCGCCGTCGAAGCCGACGACGCGGGCAATGCTTTCGACGCGGCGCTTGCGGCCGCGTCCGGAGATGTGGATGACGACGTTCACCGCCTCCGCGATCAAGGCGCGCGGGGCGTTCAACGCCACTTCGAGGATGAGTTGTTCCAGGCGCAGCAGCGCTCCGTGCGCGGAGCCAGCGTGAATCGTGGCGATGCCGCCCGGATGCCCGGTACCCCACACCTTCACGAGGTCCAGCGCTTCGCCGCCGCGCACCTCGCCGACCACGACGCGATCGGGCCGCAGGCGCATCGCGGAGCGCACCAGGTCCGTCATGGAGACCACGCCAGCCCGCGTGCGCAACGGCACATGGTCGCAAGCCAGGCATTGCAGCTCCACGGTGTCTTCGAGCACCAGCACCCGGTCGCCCGTGGCGGCGATTTCCGCCAACAGCGCGTTGGCCAGCGTGGTCTTGCCGGTGCTGGTGCCGCCGGCGATCAGGATGTTCTGCCGGTCGCGCACGGCACGGCGCAGGAAGTCCGCCTGTTCGGCACGCAGGATGCCGTCGGCCACATAGCGCTCCAGCCCGATGACGTGCGCGGCGTGCTTGCGCAGCGCGAACACCGGTGCCGGCGATGCCGGCGGCAGAACGGCCTCGAAGCGCTCGCCCGTCTCCGGCAGCTCTGCGCTCAGCAGCGGCCGGTCGCAATGCACCTCCGCGCCGACGTGCGTTGCCACGAGGCGGATGATGCGTTCCCCGTCGGCCTCGGAGAGCTCGACTCCCAGCGGCACGCGGCCGCGGGACAGCCTGTCCACCCAAAGGGAGCGGTCGGGGTTGAGCATCACTTCCACCACGTCCGCATCGGCCAGCGCGGCGCCGATCACCGGCCCCATGGCGGTGCGCAACATGCGCACGCGGCGATCGAGCGTTGCCGCCGTCGAGGTACCTGGTGCGGGCATCACGACGCGCGCTCCTTGGCCTCGGCGGTCGCAACCGCATCCTCCATGCGCGCGGCGTCGGGTTGCATTTCTCCCACGACGTCCCGCACCAGGCTGCGGCCACGCAGCAGGTGGCGGGCCAGTTGCTCCACGAACTGCTCGAACCGGGCCTTGCCCTGCGCCCGCGCCGCCTCTTGATGGGCCTCGGGCAACGGCGTGCTCACGGTCAGGAAGTAGCGCACGTACAGCGCCAGTGTCTCGATCAGGATGGCCTGGTCGCGCTCCAGGCGTTCCAACTGCCGCGACAGGCGATCCAGGCGCTTGGCGATGGCGGCTTCGCGCTGTTCGCCCGCATCCGTTGACAGCCAGGACGCCAACGCTGCCGCGACGATCGAGGACTTGGACACCCCCTTTTTCGCTGCCAGCTCATCGAGGCGCTTGGCATGCTCGGGTTGGATGAAAAGATTGAGGCGTTGCTGGGTCATAGGTCGATTCCGTCATCGGGGTCGAGGGAGGCGAGCCGGGCCGTGCGCTGCATGGCCGGATCGAGCTGGCCGGGAAGCGGCAGCGGCGAGTCGTCGTCGTCGAGCAACCCAAGGTCGCTACCCAACAGCAGCGGCTCTGGGCTGTATTCGGTGACCTCGGCGAGCTCCGGCTGGCGACGCGGGCCGCCGTCATCACCGCCATCCAGGGCATCGGCGGCGACCGGGCCACAAGCAGCGGCGGCAGCCGCGGCGGGAATCGCCAGCCCGCTCCAGTCGTCGGGTCGCGAAGGCGGCGCGTCCGCGTAGCGTCCAGACGCCAGCCGAGGTGGCTGCATCACGCGGCGCTTGAAATTGGCGTCCGCGTAGTAGCGCAGCTTCCGGGCCTTGATCGGAGGGCTGCCGCCGACCATCACCACGGCCTCGTCGGGCGGGAGTTGCATCACCTCGCCGGGCGTGAGCAGCGGGCGCGCCGTTTCCTGGCGCGACACCATCAAGTGGCCCAACCACGGCGCGAGACGGTGACCCGCATAGTTGCGCTGGGCGCGCAGCTCGGTGGCCGTGCCCAGCGTCTCGGAGATCCGCTTGGCGGTGCGCTCGTCGTTCGTCGCGAACGTCACCCGCACATGGCAGTTGTCCAGGATCGAATGGTTCTGGCCGTAGGCCTTGTCGATCTGGTTGAGCGACTGCGCGATGAGGAAGCTGCGGATGCCGTAGCCGGCCATGAACGCCAACGCCGTCTCAAAGAAGTCCAGGCGCCCCAGCGCCGGAAACTCGTCGAGCATCAGCAGCAGCTTGTGCCGGCGCTCGATGCCATCGGAGCCGTCCAACGATTCCGTCAGCCGCCGTCCGATTTGGTTGAGGATCAACCGGATGAGCGGCTTCGTGCGTGAGATGTCCGACGGCGGCACGACCAGATACAGCGACACCGGATGCGCAGCGGAGATGAGGTCGGCAATGCGCCAGTCGCAGCGCGACGTCACTTCGGCCACGGTGGGATCGAGGTACAGGCCGAGGAACGACATGGCCGTGCTCAGCACGCCGGAACGCTCGTTGTCCGACTTGTTCAGGACTTCGCGTGCGGCAGAGGCGACGACCGGGTGCGGGCCATCGCCGAGGTGCCGCGTGGTCATCATCCGATGCAGCGTCAGCTCGAACGGGCTGGCCGGGTCGGACAGGAAATTGGCAACGCCGCGCAACGTCTTGTCCTGCCCGGCGTAGAGCACATGCAGGATGGCGCCGACCAGCAGCGCATGGCTGGTCTTCTCCCAGTGATTGCGGCGCTCCAGGGCACCTTCCGGATCGACCAGAATGTCCGCGATGTTCTGCACGTCGCGCACCTCGTGCGCGCCGCGGCGGACCTCCAGCAGCGGGTTGTAGGCCGCCGACTTCGCATCCGTCGGATTGAACAGAAGGCAATGGCTGAAACGGCTGCGCCAACC
>NZ_FNJL01000068.1 GCF_900104515.1 Paracidovorax cattleyae | reverse complement strand
GCCTTGGCGCCCCTGCGCCACCCGGATGATGGAGCGCAGGTCCGAGACCATTGCCTCGAAGCAACCCGCATCCAGCCAGCGACGGCTCTGCTGGTAGACCGCCTCCCAAGGCGGCAAATCGTTGGGCAGCATCCGCCAGGGCGCTCCCGCGCGCACCAGCCAGCGCAGGGCATTGAAGACCTCTCGCAGATCGTGTCCACGCTGAGGTGCGTGCGGGTCCATCAGGGTCAGGTATGGCGCAGCGAAGCTCCATTCTTCGTCGCTGACGTCTGTCGGGTAGGGCTTGCGGGGCATTTGCAAACTCTACCTCCCGCATCGCACTCATGAAGCAAAGTTCATAACACGCTCTAGCGACGGAAGCTTCGATCTTTCATGGCAAACGTGTCGGGGTTCGTTATGCGCGGAAGAAGCCATTTTTGGTGAACTCCCAAGGGACGGTGCACGCACGTGGTGAAGAAGGCAGCCGGCAGGCTGACGGGGTCTGATGATGAGGCCGGCCCCGCCGCTCATCCCCACCCTCACAGGCCTTGATAATCCCCGGTCGGCCCCTACATGTCCGGGCGTTCCCTTTCCTTGCGAACCTCTCACAAGAGCCATCCACCAACCATGAGCAAGCACACCCATTCCTTCCAGGCCGAAGTCGCGCAACTGCTGCACCTGGTCACCCACTCGCTGTACTCCAACCAGGAAATCTTCCTGCGCGAGCTGATCTCGAACGCATCCGACGCCTGCGACAAGCTGCGTTTCGAGGCCCTGAACAACGCCGCGCTGTACGAAGACGCGCCCAACCTCGAAGTGCGCGTGTCCTTCGACAAGGCCGCGAAGACGCTCACGATCACCGACAACGGCATCGGCATGAGCGAGCAGGAGGCGATCGACCACCTGGGCACGATCGCCAAGAGCGGCACCAAGGATTTCATGAGCCGCCTCTCGGGCGACCAGAAGCAGACGGCCAGCGAACAGGGCCAGCTCATCGGCCAGTTCGGCGTGGGCTTCTATTCGGGCTTCATCGTCGCCGACAGGATCACCGTGGAATCGCGCCGCGCGGGCCTGAAGCCCGAAGAGGGCGTGCGCTGGACCAGCGGCGGCACGGGCGACTTCGAGGTCGAGACCATCACGCGCGCCGAGCGCGGCACCAGCATCATCCTGCACCTGCGGGACGACGCCGAGGAGTTCCTGAACGCCTGGAAGCTCAAGCAGGTCATCGGCAAATACTCCGACCACATCAGCCTGCCCATCCTGATGGAAAAGGAAGAGTGGAAGGACGGCGAGAAGGAGGGCGATCCCGGCAAGATGGTCAAGACCGGCGAGTGGGAGGCCGTGAACAAGGCGAGCGCCCTGTGGACGCGCCCCAAGAAGGACATCACCGACGAGCAGTACCAGGAGTTCTACAAGGCGATCAGCCACGACCACGAGAACCCGCTCACCTGGAGCCACAACCGCGTGGAGGGCAACACCGAGTACACGCAGCTGCTCTACATCCCCGCGAAGGCGCCGTTCGACCTGTGGAACCGCGACAAGAAGGCCGGCGTGAAGCTCTACGTGAAGCGCGTCTTCATCATGGACGATGCCGAAGCGCTCATGCCCACGTACCTGCGCTTCGTGAAGGGCGTGATCGACTCCGCCGACCTGCCGCTCAACGTGAGCCGCGAGCTGCTGCAGGAAAGCCGCGACGTGCGGGCCATTCGCGAGGGCTCCACCAAGCGCGTGCTCTCGATGCTCGAAGACCTGGCCAGGCACGACCGCCCCACCGCCGGTGAAGGCGTCGACGGCGTGACCGACGTGGTGAGCGAGGAGGACAAGGCCAAGGAAGGCCGGTACACGCAGTTCTACGCCGAGTTCGGCGCCGTGCTCAAGGAAGGCCTGGGCGAGGACTTCGGCAACCGCGAGCGCATCGCGAAGCTGCTGCGCTTCGCCTCCACCACCACGGACACCACCACCGTCTCGCTGGCCGACTACAAGGCCCGCATGAAGGAAGGCCAGGAGGCCATCTACTACATCACCGCCGACACCCTGGCCGCCGCGAAGAACAGCCCGCAGCTCGAGGTCTTCAAGAAGAAGGGCATCGAGGTGTTGCTGATGACCGACCGCGTGGACGAGTGGGCGCTCAACTACCTGCACGACTTCGACGGCACGCCCCTGCAGTCCGTGGCCAAAGGGGCTGTGGATCTGGGCACGCTGCAGGACGAGGCCGAGAAGAAGGCCGCCGAAGAGGCTGCCGAGGCCTTCAAGCCCGTGCTGGCGAAGCTCAAGGAAGCCCTGAAGGACCGGGCCGAGGATGTGCGCGTGACCACGCGCCTCGTCGATTCGCCCGCCTGCCTCGTGGTGCAGGAGCACGGCATGAGCACCCAGCTCGCGCGCCTCATGAAGCAGGCCGGCCAGTCGCTGCCCGACGCCAAGCCCGTGCTGGAGGTGAACCCGGAGCACGCGCTGGTGAAGAAGCTGGACGGCAGCGTGCACTTCCACGATCTGGCGCACATCCTCTTCGATCAGGCCCTGCTGGCCGAAGGCGGACTGCCGGACGACCCGGCTGCGTATGTGAAGCGGGTGAATGCGCTGCTGGTGTGAGACCCGGCGAGTGAGCCGGCGGGCCTGCGCTGTGAGCCCGTCCCGCAAAGCAAGACGAAGCCGCGGAAGGGTCGCCATGTCCTCCGCGGCTTTTTCGTGGGTGCGTATGCCGATCTGGCAGGTGCAGGTCAGTTTGGCGGCAGACGGGCCGGCAGGTCCAGCATGCCGGCGCATGGCTTGCAGTGGAAATAGCGGCCCTGTGCCCGCTCCCTGCCCCGCGCGATGGGGGTCAGCAGGGCGGTGCCGGCATCGTTGGCGATGCCCAGGCTGGCGGTGCGGCCGTCCTGGAAGCGGACGCGGGCTTCCGTATAGCAGTCGCCCACGAGGAAATCGTCGTGCAGGGCCGCCCGGCGGGTGATGGGGCGGGCGTGTGCGAGAAACCGGCGTACGTCGCTTTCGGCCAGCGGCCGGACGCCTGCACAGGGGGCCGCGTTGCCCGCCGCGGTTTGCGCGTTGGCGCGGGTGATCTGGATGGATGCCACGGGAGCGATGGCATGGGTTTTATTGACGGCGCGCGGTGGCTCCGGGTGCCTGCCCCGCGTTGCATAGATGCGCGGCCAGGCATAGGGCCGCGGCGGAATATATTTTCAACGCCATATTGCGGTACTCGCCTCGGTGGTGTTTTTTCTGCTCACGTCAGGATGTCGGTGCAGGGTGCCGATCAGCTCATCAACGAGCCTCCGCAAAGACATAATTTCGGCTATGGTGATTGATTCGCTGATTTTCGAATCAGATTTGAATAGTCTTCCATCTTTCTCTTGGTGCTACGACCGTTGAGATCATGGTTAGAGAAGCAGGAAAGTTCCCCAATAGTTGGTGAGGGCGCGTTGAGCCTGTCTGCTCTCGTAAATTTCCTCAGGGAGAAGGTTTGCTACATTAACTAAAAATGTCGCGACCAACTTGGACTGAATAGGATCTATTTTTTCAAAGGATGAAAATTTTCTTTCCAGCTTTTTCTTGCCTTTCAAGGAGTCATCTAAATTTTCTGATGTATGTTCATCGAATCCATTTTCCAGATCAAACATCAGATAGGTAAAAAACTCATTGTTTATATTTTTTAGATCAAAAAAATATTTCAGAAAAGCAGGTAGGTAATAAATGCTGCCGCTGACGGTCAATCTTGAGTGTTGTATGTAAACATCTTCAATCTTCTCGATATTTACCTCAGTCCACCTCTTCCCGTTAAATAGTGAAAAGAATCTTAGATAATCTTCCCTATCATCCCCGGTAAAAGTGTTTTTTATGAATAATTTACCTTCTGGATAATTTTCAGGGAAGGCCGCTAACAGCATGTTTTCATAGTGCCTCGCCAGAGATGGCGCTGAAGAGGCGGCCTTTTTTCTTTCCTTTAAGATTTGGAGATTAATTGGATTTTTTTCTACCATTGGTGTCCCGTGCATTTCCCGTCGATTCTTCTAAGCTCATTGATTTGCTTGTTGTGACCAGCGTCATCACCTGCAAAGAATTTTTTGGCAATGTTGATTCTTGCGTCAATGCATCTTTGTAGTTTTTCTGCCTTGCTGAAGCTGATTTCGGGTTCCAAGCAGGTAAGGCCTTTCGATTATTCGCAGACCTGAGGTACGAAGCGTCTGTGGTTCACTTCGCTTCAGTTCGTAGGAACGCGGCTCAGGTTGGGCGCCGAATTATCCTGTCTGGCGCTCTGCGGGCCTTATTGGGTTTTAGACCGGCGGAGCGCCACCGCAAGTAACTGCGCGAGACCGCTACACGGCCTTCATGAGAGCGCGCGGATTGGCGTTGGCAGGTACCCTGGGCAGCAGCGAGGACTGTTTCAGTTGCATCATCATCTGGCTCACCGCATTAATTGGCATCCGTATTCAGTTTGGCGCACGCTATGGAGCTTCAGCTCCGTCACGGCTACTGGGTCGATATCCCCCTCGGACGCACCGTACAAATCGAATGTGTCGCATTGGTGATGTTCATCAACGTCGAACAAAACCCGGGAACACATATCCATTCTCGATTCGCCAGGACGCGCCAAAAAAATAGTCAGCGGGAACTGGTACTGCTGTCTTGCATCTTCAATTGCCTGCGCATTTGCCGTGCTTTCAACAGCCCACACAGGCATGGATCCCGCCAGTTTCATGATTTGCTCTCGCGCATCCATCTCAAAGATGACCGCCACAGATTGCGCCTCAGGAGAATCCATGGATTTTGTCCCGAAGTTCTGCCATAAGTCCATGACGAGATAGGCCAGCCCCTCTTGAGAACACCTTTTGGCAAAGCACAAGGGAAGTTATAAACCTCCGATAAATCATTTATTATTATATATTTTCAATATATCTTCCAAGCAGTCGAAGTTATTGCAACCTATTATGGCTCTCTGCTCCTTTAGATACATTTTGTCTCTTAAAATGGATGAGTAATTCATTGCTTTTAGATTATTGTTTTCAACATCTATAAAAGCAGCAGTCCCCCACGAGAAGGTGCGCTCGCCCTTCAAGGAGCCATCCAAGGTTGGCAGCAGAGGTGATTCTTTATCGAAAAAATCCACCGTCATCACTTCTTGGTCCGCAGAATTGCTTGCAACCTTATGGAGCACGATGCTTTTTTCACTCATCATTGGAGATGAGCTTCTCCAGCCTTCTTTTAATTCAATGCACCGGATCTTTCCTGGATCACAGTAAATTTTTTGCTCCGACGGAAAGATTAGTTGATATGAAAAATAGACAGCAAAAAGCAAAATAAAAGCGACAGATATTCTTTTAATCATCTTCACACTCCTTTGTTGTAGCCACACACCATGGGCCTCTTCCCGGACGCTCATCCAAGCGTGGTTGACTTGCTTGAGCCGACGTCTTCTCGCCCATAATGCCAAGGAGCATGTCTTTTGCTATAGAAACAATGCTCCGCTGACTTGCAGCAATGCTCGTATAAATTTCACTTCCGTATTCGAATCCGATTTGACCCGCAGTTATGGCATCCCTTCTTACTTGCTGATCAAGATAGGAGAGGGCAGCACTATCCCAATCAGACAGAGGCTGATGACTTGCAAGCTTTCCCATGAGCTCATCTCGCGCTTTCTTCCTGTTAATAATTTGACGAATAATACAAGCTCTTTTGCTGCCGTTATCATAAGTTCCTTTCGCATCGAAAATCTCATATCCCACCTCCCCTCCCTTTGTGGCTTTATCTCTAAAATCCAAACCTAGTGGGTCTATTCTGTTAAGAGAGTTACCCCCTGAGTAGGATAATTTATTTGCTCCGCCAAGCAATCCAATCGGATCCTGCGTCACATATTGTCCCAGCATCGGGTCGTAGTACCGGTGGCGGTTGTAGTGGGGAACCTCTCACAACCCCTGATCCGAGCCCAGCATCAAGGCTATCCGCACACATTCACCTGCTTCGGGAGCGCGATAGCAACTGCCCTGGGGACGATCCCCGTGCTCAGGGGCCTTTCGGCCCCAGCGACTCATGCGTTCGCCGTGCGCGGGCGCACCTGTGCCTTGCAGGCGCCGCTTTTGGGTTTGAAGAATGCATCCACTCCCCGGTCCAGGAAGGACGCCAGGCGCTTCATGTTGTAGCAGGCGGCCATCATCGTCATGCCAACCGTGGCCCGTGCCTGCCCGATCGTGCGCACGAACTTGCCGCCCAG
>NZ_FNJL01000072.1 GCF_900104515.1 Paracidovorax cattleyae | reverse complement strand
TGCTGAGAGTTGCGCTGGTGATAAAAGCTGGTGTAGAATTCGAGGCTTCGCTGATCTGAGGTGCTGCAAGAGATTGCGGTGGTTGAGGTTGGTGGGTGGTTGGAAGCTGAAAGGCAAATAACCACAGAGTTTGACAGGACTTTAAAAAACCTGTTAGAATTCAAGGCTCCGCTGATTGCAGCGAGTCGAGAAGAAAAGAGAAAATCTGATCTTCTGGTTCCTTAAAAATATACAGCCGATAAGCGTGGGCGTTTGATGGCGAGTGCCAAGTTCTTCGGAACTAGTGCTTAGCACTACAAACGCTCATGAGAATAGAAGTGAAGTTCACTTCAATTCCGTTTTTATGAGTGAAGTCGAAAGACTTTAAATTTCAAGATCGAACTGTAGAGTTTGATCCTGGCTCAGATTGAACGCTGGCGGCATGCCTTACACATGCAAGTCGAACGGTAACAGGTCTTCGGATGCTGACGAGTGGCGAACGGGTGAGTAATACATCGGAACGTGCCCGATCGTGGGGGATAACGAGGCGAAAGCTTTGCTAATACCGCATAAGATCTATGGATGAAAGCAGGGGACCGCAAGGCCTTGCGCGAACGGAGCGGCCGATGGCAGATTAGGTAGTTGGTGGGGTAAAGGCTTACCAAGCCTACGATCTGTAGCTGGTCTGAGAGGACGACCAGCCACACTGGGACTGAGACACGGCCCAGACTCCTACGGGAGGCAGCAGTGGGGAATTTTGGACAATGGGCGCAAGCCTGATCCAGCCATGCCGCGTGCAGGATGAAGGCCTTCGGGTTGTAAACTGCTTTTGTACGGAACGAAAAGCCTTCTTCTAATAAAGGGGGGTCATGACGGTACCGTAAGAATAAGCACCGGCTAACTACGTGCCAGCAGCCGCGGTAATACGTAGGGTGCAAGCGTTAATCGGAATTACTGGGCGTAAAGCGTGCGCAGGCGGTGATGTAAGACAGATGTGAAATCCCCGGGCTCAACCTGGGAACTGCATTTGTGACTGCATCGCTGGAGTACGGCAGAGGGGGATGGAATTCCGCGTGTAGCAGTGAAATGCGTAGATATGCGGAGGAACACCGATGGCGAAGGCAATCCCCTGGGCCTGTACTGACGCTCATGCACGAAAGCGTGGGGAGCAAACAGGATTAGATACCCTGGTAGTCCACGCCCTAAACGATGTCAACTGGTTGTTGGGTCTTCACTGACTCAGTAACGAAGCTAACGCGTGAAGTTGACCGCCTGGGGAGTACGGCCGCAAGGTTGAAACTCAAAGGAATTGACGGGGACCCGCACAAGCGGTGGATGATGTGGTTTAATTCGATGCAACGCGAAAAACCTTACCCACCTTTGACATGTACGGAATCCTTTAGAGATAGAGGAGTGCTCGAAAGAGAACCGTAACACAGGTGCTGCATGGCTGTCGTCAGCTCGTGTCGTGAGATGTTGGGTTAAGTCCCGCAACGAGCGCAACCCTTGCCATTAGTTGCTACGAAAGGGCACTCTAATGGGACTGCCGGTGACAAACCGGAGGAAGGTGGGGATGACGTCAAGTCCTCATGGCCCTTATAGGTGGGGCTACACACGTCATACAATGGCTGGTACAGAGGGTTGCCAACCCGCGAGGGGGAGCTAATCCCATAAAGCCAGTCGTAGTCCGGATCGCAGTCTGCAACTCGACTGCGTGAAGTCGGAATCGCTAGTAATCGCGGATCAGAATGTCGCGGTGAATACGTTCCCGGGTCTTGTACACACCGCCCGTCACACCATGGGAGCGGGTTCTGCCAGAAGTAGGTAGCCTAACCGTAAGGAGGGCGCTTACCACGGCAGGGTTCGTGACTGGGGTGAAGTCGTAACAAGGTAGCCGTATCGGAAGGTGCGGCTGGATCACCTCCTTTCTGGAAAACAGCATTCAATATTGAACGCCCACACTTATCGGTTGTTGGAAGAGTCGGTGCTAACCGACATGGGTCTGTAGCTCAGCTGGTTAGAGCACCGTCTTGATAAGGCGGGGGTCGTTGGTTCGAGCCCAACTAGACCCACCAAATCTTCCGAACATAAGATGCGAGGATCAGTGGGGGATTAGCTCAGCTGGGAGAGCACCTGCTTTGCAAGCAGGGGGTCGTCGGTTCGATCCCGTCATCCTCCACCAAACGATATGCTCCGCGGTAGGGCGAAGAAACTAACACCAAAGCGGCTTCGCAAGAGGCCTCTTTGTTGTTGGTCCGGTATAGACCGGGTCAATCGGCTGTTCTTTAAAAATTCATAGAGTCGAATCAGCGTTGCCGGCGGAAAGCAGGAAACTGCACCGTGCCGTCGGCAACAATAATTTGATTGCGTCAAAACGAATGTTCAATTGAGCGAAAGCTGATTGAAATTCAGTAATGACGAATTGTTCTCGAGGTAGCAATACCGAAGAAGAATTCACATTACGGCATAACGCGCGAGGTGAAAGACCTCGCAAGTCCTTGAAAGAAAGCGGAGATGTCTCGCAAGAGATGTCAAAGTTATAGGGTCAAGTGACTAAGAGCATGTGGTGGATGCCTTGGCGATGATAGGCGACGAAAGACGTGATAGCCTGCGATAAGCTTCGGGGAGCTGGCAAATAAGCTTTGATCCGGAGATTTCTGAATGGGGAAACCCACCTCGCGAGAGGTATCGCATGATGAATACATAGTCATGCGAGGCGAACCGGGTGAACTGAAACATCTCAGTAGCTCGAGGAAAAGACATCAACCGAGATTCCGAAAGTAGTGGCGAGCGAAATCGGAGGAGCCTTCTAGTGATAGCACGACTGTTAACAAAACGGAATGGAAAGTCCGGCCATAGTAGGTGATAGCCCTGTATGTGAAAACAGACGTGTGGTACTAAGCTGGAGAAAAGTAGGGCGGGGCACGAGAAACCCTGTCTGAATATGGGGGGACCATCCTCCAAGGCTAAATACTCATCATCGACCGATAGTGAACAAGTACCGTGAGGGAAAGGCGAAAAGAACCCCGGGAGGGGAGTGAAATAGATCCTGAAACCGCATGCTTACAAAAAGTAGGAGCCCGCAAGGGTGACTGCGTACCTTTTGTATAATGGGTCAGCGACTTACATTCAGTGGCAAGGTTAACCGAATAGGGAAGCCGTAGAGAAATCGAGTCCGAATAGGGCGTCCAGTCGCTGGGTGTAGACCCGAAACCAAGTGATCTATCCATGGCCAGGATGAAGGTGCCGTAACAGGTACTGGAGGTCCGAACCGACTAGTGTTGCAAAACTAGCGGATGAGCTGTGGATAGGGGTGAAAGGCTAAACAAACTTGGAAATAGCTGGTTCTCTCCGAAAACTATTTAGGTAGTGCCTCAAGTATTACCTTCGGGGGTAGAGCACTGTTTTGGCTAGGGGGTCATGGCGACTTACCAAACCAAGGCAAACTCCGAATACCGAAGAGTAGAGCTTGGGAGACAGAGCACCGGGTGCTAACGTCCGGACTCAAGAGGGAAACAACCCAGACCGCCAGCTAAGGTCCCTAAAATTGGCTAAGTGGGAAACGAAGTGGGAAGGCTAAAACAGTCAGGATGTTGGCTTAGAAGCAGCCATCATTTAAAGAAAGCGTAATAGCTCACTGATCGAGTCGTCCTGCGCGGAAGATGTAACGGGGCTAAGCCAGTTACCGAAGCTGCGGATGCACAGTTTACTGTGCGTGGTAGGAGAGCGTTCTGTAAGCCTGTGAAGGTGTCTGGTAACGGATGCTGGAGGTATCAGAAGTGCGAATGCTGACATGAGTAGCGTTAAAGGGGGTGAAAAGCCCCCTCGCCGTAAGCGCAAGGTTTTCTACGCAACGTTCATCGGCGTAGAGTGAGTCGGCCCCTAAGGCGAGGCAGAGATGCGTAGTTGATGGGAAACAGGTCAATATTCCTGTACCGATGTGTAGTGCGATGTGGGGACGGAGAAGGTTAGCTCAGCCAACTGTTGGATATGTTGGTTCAAGCCTGTAGTCGTGCCCGGTAGGCAAATCCGCCGGGCTTAGATGAGGGGTGATAACGAGTCTGCTTGCAGACGAAGTGAGTGATACCCTGCTTCCAGGAAAAGCCACTAAGCTTCAGCTACACACGACCGTACCGCAAACCGACACTGGTGCGCGAGATGAGTATTCTAAGGCGCTTGAGAGAACTCAGGAGAAGGAACTCGGCAAATTGATACCGTAACTTCGGGAGAAGGTATGCCGCAAGTAGGTGAACTTGTACAAAGGGAGCCCAAAGCGGTTGCAAAAAATCGGTGGCTGCGACTGTTTAATAAAAACACAGCACTCTGCAAACACGAAAGTGGACGTATAGGGTGTGACGCCTGCCCGGTGCTGGAAGATTAAATGATGGGGTGCAAGCTCTTGATTGAAGTCCCAGTAAACGGCGGCCGTAACTATAACGGTCCTAAGGTAGCGAAATTCCTTGTCGGGTAAGTTCCGACCTGCACGAATGGCGTAACGATGGCCACACTGTCTCCTCCTGAGACTCAGCGAAGTTGAAATGTTTGTGATGATGCAATCTCCCCGCGGAAAGACGGAAAGACCCCATGAACCTTTACTGTAGCTTTGTATTGGACTTTGAACGGATCTGTGTAGGATAGGTGGGAGGCTTTGAAGTGAGGACGCTAGTTCTCATGGAGCCAACGTTGAAATACCACCCTGGTGCGTTTGAGGTTCTAACCTAGGTCCCTTATCGGGATCGGGGACAGTGCATGGTAGGCAGTTTGACTGGGGCGGTCTCCTCCCAAAGCGTAACGGAGGAGTTCGAAGGTACGCTAGGTACGGTCGGACATCGTGCTAATAGTGCAATGGCATAAGCGTGCTTAACTGCGAGACTGACAAGTCGAGCAGATGCGAAAGCAGGACATAGTGATCCGGTGGTTCTGTATGGAAGGGCCATCGCTCAACGGATAAAAGGTACTCTGGGGATAACAGGCTGATACCGCCCAAGAGTTCATATCGACGGCGGTGTTTGGCACCTCGATGTCGGCTCATCTCATCCTGGGGCTGTAGCCGGTCCCAAGGGTATGGCTGTTCGCCATTTAAAGAGGTACGTGAGCTGGGTTTAAAACGTCGTGAGACAGTTTGGTCCCTATCTTCCGTGGGCGCTGCAGATTTGAGGAAGCCTGCTCCTAGTACGAGAGGACCGGAGTGGACACACCTCTGGTGTATCGGTTGTCACGCCAGTGGCATTGCCGAGTAGCTAAGTGTGGAAGAGATAACCGCTGAAAGCATCTAAGCGGGAAACTCGTTTCAAGATGAGATCTGCCGGGGCCTTGAGCCCCCTGAAGAGTCGTTCAAGACCAGGACGTTGATAGGCTGGGTGTGGAAGGCGTGCAAGCGCTTAAGCTAACCAGTACTAATTGCTCGTGCGGCTTGACCCTATAACTTTGACAACACCGTCAAGGTTGTTATGCCAAGTGACGCAATCAAACAAACAAGCTGATTCGCTCTATGAATTCGCCGTCCTGACCACAAACCAGGACAGCAACCCTTTATGCCTGATGACCATAGCAAGTTGGTCCCACTCCTTCCCATCCCGAACAGGACAGTGAAACGACTTTGCGCCGATGATAGTGCGGGTTCCCGTGTGAAAGTAGGTCATCGTCAGGCTCCTACAGCCCAATCCGCCCTCAGATCTTCATCGGTCTGAGGGCGTTTTGCTT
>NZ_FNJL01000077.1 GCF_900104515.1 Paracidovorax cattleyae | reverse complement strand
GCGTCACCACTTCGGGATTGACGACCTCTAGGTGGCGCAATCTCAACAGTCGCTCAACCGCTGCGGGCGCGCCTTCTTGACGCCGCCACCGAAGCGGAGGTTCTCAGATGCATCGAATGATGTGAACGCTGTTAGGAGAACTTGGATGGCGCTCTGGTAGCGATTTCAGGACAGCAGAACGCACCAGTTGCACCAGCATCTGATGCTCATTTGGCCTTTAACGCCGGCATGTTGCTGCTATGCGGGGCTTCTAGGAATGACTAGTCATCGACACTGACCTCCAGTTCGGTCTCGGCTTCCACTTCCTCGGTCTGCGCTTGAAGTTCGGCAATAGCTGCTCGAAGCGGTTCGTAAATTGTCATTTCTCCGCCCAAGATTTCAAAGGTCACTGCAAGCACATAGCGCGCCGTCGAGTCCGGATCATGGCTCCAACCCTGGTGGCCCACTACGGCGATGCAGAAGTGGTCAGGAAGGCTGTTAGAGCGGACGACGGCCCAGTCCTTCTGTACCGTTCCGCTGTTGCGCTTGAAGTCCCGGATCAGGCCATCTTGGGGTTTGTCATGAAGTACCCAAGGTAGCGTAGAGCCGGACAGCGGAGCCTCGCCGTTGGCGGCGTCTTTCATGGCACGCACGCGGAAATCATGCAACCCCTCGCCCAGCTTGCTGGCCTTCCAATCCACCCAGGTCGAGAGATAGCGGCGCAGGTTGCGGCGCGTGCGTCGCGGCTGGGCAACATAGGACAGCGTTATGTCAATGCGAATATCGAACTCGTCGGCCTGCTGACGCAACTCGGCCGGGATCGGCACTTGGTACACATGGCACCCGCCGGCATGGATTTCGGTCTCACCGCTCGTGATGAGCGTTGTTCGATGATCCGTGTTCGTGGTGGCCCTCGCTTCGTCGGGAATGCCGAAGCCTAGGCAACGGAAGGCGCTCGACGCTGCGGCGAGCAAAGCCTGCTTTTCCCCAAGCGTTATGCTGGGCGGCGGATTGCGCAAGCGCGCCAGCAGATCTTCTGCCCAGGCCGGCCACTGGGCTGATTGCACAACGAGGGCGCGATACAAGAGAGCCGGCTCGGCAGGCAGAACACGTTGCACTTGCGCCGCGACGCGCGCTACCTTAGGCGTTGCATAGGAAGTGCCAGCAGCGTCACGATCAGCTGCCGGTCCGGGGGCGTGCAGTGTCGAGCGGACTAAGTTGGGGCAAGCGGAAGGGATGACGCCGCCGGCCTGAATGTCTAGTGGCGCGTTGTTCGTGCGCGCAGCGTCGCCGCCGTACTCCACAACTTCGGGCTTGATGACGTTCCAGATCCCGGGGCCTGTCCGCGAGAACGCTGACGGGCCTGCGGGTTGTGTGGCAAAGGTACGCCATGCCCCTTGCTCGGCGGCGTCGTAGGCGATCGAGCCGACGGTTAAAGCCTGCAGGCTCTGGCCCGGGTTGGCGATGCGGGCCGCATTTTCTGTGAGGTAGGCGGGATACTCTCTGCCAGCAGTCAGGTGGTCGGCGATGCCAAGGAATGGGGGCGTGCCTTGCAGTGGCAGGTTGCCAGCGCTTTGCACGATGAGAACATCCCGTTCGTTGCACAACTGATCGATCTCGGCCGCCCAGGACGACATGTAGCGCGTGCGGCAGTAGCTGCGCGCGTTGATCGAGTGATTGAAAACTCGGGTCTGGCGCGGGCCGTCGTTGAAGCGTTCGACGGCCTTACGCAGCGCTTCAGGCGGGAACAACTCGACCGGCATCGCGTTCTGGGCGTCGAGCACGCGAGCGTTCTGAATCCAGAACGGTAACTGCGGTGCGCCGGCGACCGGTACGTTCTCGCCATAAAGCACGGCGCCTGCGACACGCGTGCCGTGGCCGCCTGGCGCGACTTCATCGGCGACGGCCGCCGTGGCTTGGTCCGGTAAAAAGCAATGGGATGCGGCCTGGTCGATGCCGGGCTGGAGTAAGACGTGCGCCTCTTGGATGCCACTGTCAATGACGCAGACGGCAGGCGCGTCAGCATCGGGTGCGACCGGCGTGACTGCGGACGCCGCTTGCGCGCTTGGCTGGCCTTGGTTTTGTGGTAGTGCGATGTCTTCCGGTTCGACGACCTCGAAGATGTAGGGGTAGTTGAGGACGAAGTCCTTCAGCCCTTTACCCGAGATCTTCAGCCGGACAGTGAAACTGTCCGGCAGCACGCCCGCATCGAAGTCGGCACTGTCCCTCATATGCAGGATTTCGGCTTGATAGAACTCGGTGAACTTTTGGATGGAAGTTTCGCGTTCGATCTTGATGTCGTCCCACTCGTTGTACGCGCTGGCCCGCCGCTCCGACCACTCGTATTCCTTAGCGGCCCATTGGGCGTCGGTCGCACGTTTGCCACGCACTGGGCGCGCCGGAATTTCCTGCGTGCCGGAGCAGGCGATGCCAATGTCGACGATGTAGAGTTGGTCTTCGCCGATAGTGCCCCACGATGCCATCAACTGCTCAGAAAGTATTCGGTCCAGCCGGTCCATCTGGTTCGGATCGTCGAACAGCGCGTGGATTTCGGCGATGGTCGCCGAGCCGCGCACGGTGACAGCAAACCCTTGAACCATGTTGCGGAAGGTCGTCAGCTGAGTGTCCTCAGACGCTACGATCACATAGCCGTCCTCCTGCTCTGCAACGATCTCGAATTGAAACTTTGCGCGCAGCGCGTCAAGGTCGAGGCCGGTGTCAATCTGCAGCAGGATAGGTATGCCCGCTGGAATGTCCGGCAAGGTCTGGTTCGCCACTTGGCGCTGCGCCTTGCGGGCCTGCCAGTTCGCACTGAGCGAGTGGGCTGCGGCATCCAAAGTGGCGCTGTGCGCCTGTCGTTGCGCACCTTTGTTTGCTAGCGTTTGCGGTGACGGATCGCCACCTCCGCGCAGGCGAGCCTTGCCTTGGTAGCGCAGGAGCAGTGGAAGGTGTTCAAAGTTGTGCACTTCCGCCATGGTTTACGCCCTTTGCGCCGTGTCGTACCGCTGTAGTTCCTCGACGGCCCTTAGCAGCTTGTCTTGCGACAAGGACTGACGACTGGCCAGCACAGCCGCTTTTGCAGCGTCCTGCGCAGCCTTTACGACCATCGCAGCCGAAGAGCCTTCTAGCTTGGCAACCAATGGGTCCCAGTCGATGGTTCGGTCCATTCGCACGCTAGACAACGCCATCTTCAGCAGCCTCTCAATCTCGATCTTACCGGGTAGTGGGATAGAGAAGACATCGTCGAAGCGCCTAAACAGCGCGGGGTCCAACGCGGACTCAAGATTCGTGGTCGCTACTAGCAGGCCAGGCGCGTCGTACTCTTCCATAAGCTGCAGCAGTGAGTTGACGATGCGAGACACTTCGCCAATGTCCTTAGATGCAGTGCGTGATCGTGCAATGAAGTCGCATTCGTCGAGTAACAGCACACATGGCTTCTCCCTGGCGCTGCTGAATATGGATCGCAGGTTTTGGGCAGACTCGCCAAAGAACGAGGAAATAAGCACGTCGAAGCGCACCTTCATCAGCGGTAAGCCTGTATTCCAGGCGAGCCGCTTCGCGCCCAAGGATTTACCGCAGCCCGGCGGGCCGTAAAGTAATACGGTCTTACGTGGCTTGAGTCCAAAGGTACGTAGCCGGTCGCGTGCTGCGAACTCGGCTTCAATGCGGGCGAAGCGCTGCTCGACAGCTTTGGGCAGCACCATGTGGTGCTCCAACTGCTCGTGAGGGATGAGCGTGGCCAGAGTCTCCCCATGACGCCGGCTCATGGGCAGCTCTTGGAGCGTGCGCTCAACGGCAGTCGGCGGAGTCGGTGATGGCTGCGCACGTTTCGTCTTATGCTGTTTGAGAATAGCCTCCAACTGTTCAGCCAGCCTGACATGACCTGTCTTGCGTTCTGCTTCGACGATCTTGCCGGCAAGCCGGTCCAAGTCAGACTGCGAGCCATCGGCAATGGCTCGTACTACTCTTTTGAGAATATCGGCATTCATGCGATATCACCTTTACTTGCGAGCCGTTGGGCGAGTGGTCGCACGCCGATGGGCTGGATTTCATTGCCACAGGCTGGTCCGCGCACTTGCAGCCTGATCGATTGGTGCTGAAGCGTCGCAGTCATGCGATGAATTGCACGCCGCGCTTTTGAACCAGATGCAGCAGCTTGAGCGCAGTGCCCGCGGGCTTTTTCTGCCCGATCTCCCATTTCTGAACAGTCGAAAGACTCGTGTTCAGTAGCCGCGCGAAAACAGCTTGACTAACGTGCGCATTTTCACGGATGCGCTTGATTTCGGCGGGTTCTAATGGCTCTACTTGTGGTAGGGACAGCGGGTCGATCTCGCGTAGCGTGACCTGTTCCATAAGGCCAGCCTTGTACAAGCCTTTGGTCGAGTCGCGTACTGCCTCAACAACGTGTGACTTTGTCTTGCGCATCACGATCTAACCCTATTGGTACACTCCCAAGCTCGTCATTTTATAGCACCTGGTGCTATGGATGCGCAAGCGGAATTACCTGCGGCCGCACGTGTTGCAGAGCGTTGCTATCGGC
>NZ_FNJL01000079.1 GCF_900104515.1 Paracidovorax cattleyae | reverse complement strand
CCCACCCAGGAGGAGAACACACCCCAGACCAACAACCCAGCGTACGTGGACACGGCGGACTTCCGGCTGCAGGCCGCGCAGATCCGTCCACGCCACAAGAGCCTGGACCCGGTGGCCTACACGGTGGTGGGCGGGGAGACGCTGAAGGACATCGCACGCAACGTGCTGGGCGACGCGAGCCTGTGGTGGCGCATCGCGGAGGCCAACAGCCTGGCGGTGTCGGGAGACGGCAAGCTGACGGCGGGGCAGACGTTGACGGTGCCGAAGTTGTCGCTGAATGCGAACAGCGTGGAGACGTTCCAGCCGTACGACCCGAGCCAGGCGACGGGGAGCATGGATCCGGTGTTGCCGGTGCCGGCGAACGGGGGGGACTGCGGCGTCGTCGGCAAGATCATCATGGTGGTGATCGCTGTCGTGGTGACCTATCTGACCGCAGGTGCAGCCTTGAATGCACTGGGGCCGGTCCTTTCCGGCGCCCTGGGAGGCGCCGCCGGCTCCATTGCCAGCCAGGCGGCGGGCAACCTGATGGGCATCCAAGACGGCTTCAGCTGGAAGGGTGTGGCAATGGGTGCCATTGGGGGCGGTATCGCTGGGGGGCTGGCGAGTTCGAGCCTGCTGGGAGGAACAGGCTTCACCGAGACGGTCGTGCGAGCAGCCGTGGGCAACGCGATGGGCCAGGGAATCGGTGTGGTGACCGGTTTGCAGGACCGCTTCGACTGGAGGGGCGTGGTCGCCAGCGCAGTCGGTGCGGGTGTGGGCTGGGGCATGAACGAGGCGCTGGGCCTGACGGACATCAATGGACGGCCGACGCAGATGTACGACGGCGTGGAGAAGTTCGCGCGTGCGGGCCTGAGCGGGTTCACGGCGGGCACGGCTGCGGCCGTGATGCGCGGTGGACGGATCAGCGTGCAGCAAGTGGCTACCGATGCGTTCGGCAATGCGTTGGGCACCAGCGTGGCGGACATGATGGCGCCGCGTGACTCGCTCTACAGCCTGTCGCCCACAGGCGCTCGCGGGCTGGGGATGCAGGCGCCGGCGCAATGGGGTACGCCGAGTTGGACTGGGTACGATCAATTCATTGAGGCATTCAGACATCCGCCACAGATCATCGGCGGAGGAGTACAGATAGGAGCCAACATGGGCGGGGGGGTGATCTTGGATAGTGGCACCCCTGCAAACATGCCTCACGTTGACCTTCCCCGCACCTATTTCACGCCGGTTGTGCCGAACGTGATACCGACTTTGCCGGAAATGAGCATCAGGGCGAGTGAGCAGCCGGACGAACTGCGATCTGAGGTGACTGTCTCCGGCAAACAGGAGTTGATGACTCGTGAAGATTTCCGTGTGTTTGAACTGGAATACCGTAATCGCACGGAAACGCTCAGTGGGTTCGATCGAAATATCTACCGCGCGCAAGGCGTGTACGACGCGGGGAAAGGCATGGTGGAGTCGGGCCTCTACAGCTTTGGCATCGCCGGAACCCCGGAAAGCCGGGCTCAATGGGCCTTGCAGACTGCGGCTGCTACAGTGCAGGGCATCGCACGGCTATGGAACGAGCCGCGTGCAGTCTTCAATGAGTGGAGGAATGACTTCACGGGCAATGATCCCATGAAGATTCGTCAGGCGTCGGCTCAGGCAACGGGCGTCGGCTTGGGTGTTTTGACTGGGTTGCGTGCCACGAGAAACTTGGTGGTAAAGATGGCAGAGATGCCAGGGCCGATGGCTGGCAGCCGGGCTGCGCAGTTGGGTGCTGTAAAAATAGGTGGGGATGTGCCCAACAAGCCGGTGGCCTCTGAAACGCGTACTGCTCCGGCTATTGCTGAAGATCTAATACCTATTACCAAAGCAAAATTTGGGCACACTTTTACGAATCATGGAGAGGGTGCTACTGAGTTTCTTACTGGACGCGCCCGAGGAACAGGCATGGCCATGGGGCAGTTCTTGGATGATCAAATGGCAGCGCGGCTTATAATTGAAAATTTAGGAAATTTGAAAAATGGAGCTATTTCGATTCCTATACCCGAGGGATTTCCGGCTAGACTAATTATGCCAGATGGCAGCTATATGCCTGCATCGTCAGTTCGATTGGTGCCCAGTAAGACTGGGGTAAAAACGGCTTACCCGGAATTTTGAAGATGGATAATATTTATTACGGTCCTGATGCTTCTGCTGTTAGAAAAATAAATGAATTGCTTTCTATTAAAGCAACTTCTCGGGAGCAGGATTGGGAATTGGAGTTTGCAGATTTTGGTGCTATAGATAAGATGTTGAATCTGCTGGAATCACATCCGCTGGATGCCGAGGCTAGAACTGCATTGTCTTTGTTAATAATTTCTTCATTCGAGTTGGGTTTCGATGAGGGATTGGTGGATGATTACTCGTTGCTTCGTGCATCGGAATTGTTAAAAAATGATTTGAACGTATTGGAGAAAATGCGATTCTATTGGTTGAATTTGGGTCGATCAAATTTTCCGGAATTGATGAAGAAATTGTTATGCTGAATTGCTAAGATAATTTTTGGAAGCGGATTGCCCAGGGGGGCCTCAGTCTGAAGTGCAACACTTGAACCTCATAATTTCGCGATACAAGCATTTGCAGCAGGAAGACCGCTTGAGATAGCCCTCTGATTCCACGGCTCCGTCCTTTCATGACCCAGGCGTGGAACTACGACATCGTCGGCTATGGCAGAAGGACAGCAGCTTTACAAGGACGGCCAACTCTATCGCTATCCATTGGATATGCCTGGGCAGTTGCAGGTTGGACTTTTCGCGGATGAAGCGGCGCGCTCGGTGGTGATCAACTACAACAAGAGCATCGGCGTTCCCGAAGGCGCAGGTCAGTTGCTGAGCATGAACCGCTGGAGCTACGACCCGAGCGGCAGCGGCAATTACAACCGGATCGACCTGTTGATGGACCTAGGGCCGAGCCGCAACAACGGCGCGTTGATCCTGCGCACGGCCATCGAAGGCAAGAGTTCAATGGATGCAGTGCTGTCCTCTGGCACGCAGTTGCAACGCGTACAAAACTGGGTCACGCCGCGGGTCTACACGGTCACGCCGCAAGGCACGCAACTCTACACGCCACGGCGTCTAAAGTGAGGTCATGATGAAAACCAGAATCTCCATTGCTCAATTCGAAGGCAGCTTCATGGGCATGACAGGTGGAATCACGCTGTACAGAAAAGGGATAGATGAGTTCTACCTGTCGCATGGCTTCCCGCGCATCTACGAGGAACTTGAAGCTGTGCGCCCCAAACTCGAAGCCATTGGCATGTACGAACGTTGCCGCGATGCGTTGACGCAAGCCGAAGCTCTGGTGCGCCAAGGCCCAGAGCACGATAACGAAGCGAGAACACTGCTGCTCAAGGTCGGCGGCGAGTTGGCCCACGCCTCTGGCAGCTTCGCGGCGATGCGCAAGAAGCTGAAAGAAAATCCACAGACCACCATCGACGACTTCAAGCCCGACCCGGATGGCTGGGCGATGCAAGAGCAGCAAGAAAGGAAATGACGGCCTTCGTGCACACGTCCGTCTCAATCCTTAGCTGCTAAAAGAAAAAAGCCCTCCCCACCCCAGCCGCTCAAGCTGTATGAATCGCATGTGGTGGTGCGCAGCGCCAAGCCGGGAGACAACCAGGAGGTGTCGCAGCGCTCGGATGTGGCGTACCACGATGCCGGCGGCGTGACGGGCCTGGGTTACGACGCCGCAGGCAACCTGAAAGGCGTGCGCCAGGATGCCGATGGCCAGGTCACGACCACGACCTATCAGTACACCTACCTCAACGGCAACTGGCAGCAGAGCGCGGCCCTCACGCGCCGCGGCGGAGACGTGGTGGGCACGATCACGCAGCGCGACGCCAACGGCTTCGTGGTGGGCATCCGCCAGCCGAAGGCGACGGGTAGCGCGGCGCAGGCTCCGGACGGGAGCCTGGCGGCGGCGCTGACGAACCAGGCGACGCAGGCCACGAGCAACGACGCACGCTACGACCGCACGTTCGTGAACGACGCCAA
>NZ_FNJL01000080.1 GCF_900104515.1 Paracidovorax cattleyae | reverse complement strand
GTTGAGCAAGTGCCGAACGCCCCGGGCCGCCGCCCAGGCCATGAACGCCCGGCTGGTGAACTCCGGCCCCTGGTCTGTGCGGATCGCCCGCGGGTGGCCAGTTGATCGAGGCCGCGCTCAAGAAGATTGGTGCGTCACTGCATTCACGATTCGATGTCTGGCAAATGGATGTCGCATGCGCGCTCGCCGCATCCGGGATTGGCGTAGCACTGGTCGATGAATTCACGGTGCAGGCACACCCTAACGATCGCCTCAGGGCCGTGCCGATCGCCGAAGACATCTTGCTGACCCCGGCGGTAGTGCGCTCGTCGCTTGGCGTCGCAAGACCCTATGTCGCCCCATTCATCGCTGCCTTCAAAGAACAGGCGGCTCAAGAGCGGATGGACTTCACGGCCTCCATGGTGAATTGAAATGGCTCCTTATGTTTAATATAAATAATTGTTGAAATCCGCAGGAGACGGTCGATCAATTAACCAATATGCATACTGCACCGGATATTTAGCAATCGTCACATTCCACCTGTCGGCATAGCATTTCGACCGTTGAGTGCATTACTGGGAGGGATGATGCGTATTGGTTTGATCGGGACTGGGAATATCAGCCGGCATTTCGTCAGGCGTTGGGTTGGGGCAGGTCATGTGGTCATCGTGATCGACTGCAACGCTACAGCCGTATCCGCGGCGCTGGAATATGGTGCGGTCGCAGCGGGCGGATTGGATGAGATGCTGGCCGAGGTCAGCGTGGTCTGCATGAGCTTGCCAACGCCCGACAGCGCGCTATCGGTCGTTCGGGAGTTGGCTGGGCGCTCAGGGCGGCGTAGACCAAATGTACTTGTGGATCTGTCCACGATAGGACCAGAGGCCACCCGTGAGGCGAAAGCATTGATGGACGAGGCAGGCTTGCGTTTCCTGAGCGCTCCCGTCATCGGAGGGCTGACAGCTGCTGTGCGCGGTGAACTGACCATAATGGCTGCTGGCTCGCTGGATGCATACGGAAGCGCATTACTCGCCTTGGAAGCGATCGGAAAGCACGTCTTCTATCTCGGCACCGACGTGGCCAGCGGGCAAACCCTTCGGGTACTCAACAG
This sequence comes from Paracidovorax cattleyae, assembly GCF_900104515.1. GTDB lineage: Bacteria > Pseudomonadota > Gammaproteobacteria > Burkholderiales > Burkholderiaceae_C > Paracidovorax > Paracidovorax cattleyae. The sequence continues at coordinate 2,313 of NZ_FNJL01000080.1, read as the reverse complement.
CGTGCTCTATGCGACGTCGATGCTCGCAAGCTTCGAGGTGATGGCCTGCGGCGCCGCTGCCGGGATTGAACCGCACATGGTCCTGGACGTCATCAATCGATCGAGCGGTAGGTCATTCGCCACGCAGGAGCGGCGCGCCAGCGGGTTGTTAGACCGGAGCTTTCCACCGCGCTTCAGCAGCAGCCTTCTCCGCAACGACGTACATCTGGGGCTCCAGGCCGCCGAGGCGCTTGGCGTGCCGATGGACGTTTGCCGCACGGCATTGCGCCTGCTCGACGTGGTGATCGCGGATGGATTCGGCGAGGCAGGCAACACCACGGCCATTAAATCCGTGGACCGGGTGGCCGAGGTCGCTTTCAGCAGCGCCCCTTGAGCGCCGATCTGAGAGCTGCACAGAACAACAGACCGAGGAGAAACCATGAAGAAACGCATCGTCGCATTCCTCATTGCCGCGGCGCCGCTGGTGGCTGCCGCGTTTCCGGACAGGCCGATCCGGCTCGTGGTACCGATGCCCGCTGGCAGCATCACGGATGTCGTGGCGCGAACACTGGCCGACGCGATGGCGGTACGCCTGAAGCAGCCGATCGTCGTGGACAATCAGGCAGGCGCCGGCAACCTCGTAGGCACTATGGCAGCGGTTCGTGCTGCACCGGATGGCTACACATTGCTCATGGTGGGCGTCACCAATGGAGCCAGTAACTTGGCGGTCATGAAATCGCTGCCGTACGATCCACGAAAGGACTTCACGCCGATTTCCCTGATCGGCGAGTCCCCCTTCCTGCTGGTCTCCAGCAAATCGCTGCCTGTCCGGTCTGCGCAGGAACTTGCCGCCTATGGCAAGGCCCATGCTGGCAAGCTTTCCTATGGGTATGGGGCGGGGAGCACCCAGTTGATGGCCGCTCGCTTCGTTTCGGTGATGGGCTTCAACGCCACCGCGGTAGGCTACAAGGGAACGCCGCAGGCCATGGCGGATTTGATAGGCGGCAACACGGACTTTGTCGTTGCCGATCTCGTCAACGGCATGCAGGCGGTGCGTTCCGGGCGCGTGACCGCGCTGGGTGTCACTTCCGCACGGCGCACGCCGCTGGCGCCGGATATCCCGACGCTTGCGGAGCAAGGCCTCAAGGACTACGACCTGACCGCGTGGATTGGCGTGGCGGCTCCTGCGAACACCTCTCCCCAGATCGTCGCTGTGCTCAACGCCACGCTGCGCGAGGTGCTCGCCGATCCATCCATCAAGCAGCGCTTCGATACCGTCGGCCTGGCCGTGTCACCGTCTTCGCCAGAAGAGTTCGGTCGGCTGATTCGCGAGGACATCGAGAAGTGGGGCGAAATCGCCAGAAGTACCGGCATCGCACCCCCGTAAGGTCGTGCCCTTGAGCGACTGAGCGGCCCACACGTCCGCATCGCTTCGGATCGCGGCCAGGGCTGACGACGTGCCCGGGCCAGCGGCCCGCCATTCCATTTCCATCAATTCCATGCCCGCGAGGGCAGGGGCGGACTCGCGCCCCAAAAGGCCGGTTGTACGCATGCGTGGCACCCGGGAGGAGAGACACGATCATGCATTCCCACTCCAACGTACATGACGCACTGGCCGCGGCGCTGGTGCCGCTTGCCAAGCCGAGCAGCTTCAAGGACCCGGTGGTGCGCGGGCATGTCCTGCACGTCGCGCAAGCGCTGGCAGCCGTGCGCTGTGCCTTGGAGACCAGCGCGCATGCAGTCGGCATTGCGCGCTTGCGCGCACTGGGCGTTACTGTAGCGCAGCTTGCCAGGGTCGCGGACCGGCTGCCGCGCGGCCCTCTGCATGGCATGGTCACGAGCAGGGTCCGTGCCTCCGCCAGTTGGGCGGGCGGCATGCTGGAGTATGGCTGGAGTGGGCTTGCGCCCACGTCTCAGGTGGCGTGGGCGCTGGGCATCGACCCCAGGGATTTCAGCACAGCGGCGGAAAATCCGACTTTGCACTGGATCGCATGCGGCACCGTGCCGCTGTACCTGACGCAGACTTGGCTGGTGTTGGGTGGGGTGATCGACGCCGCGTTGCTACGTGGGTTGGGCGATCTGGCGCGAAGCGTGTGCGACCAACCGGACATGCGTTGCCCGGTTTTCGGGAGTAGCTATCGGGATACCGTTCACCAGTTGGAGTGCATGGCGGACACGCTTCTCGCCATGGACCTGCGGATGCAGGAATGCGCCTGGATGCTGGCGCAGCTCTCCAAAAGGCTGGACCCACTGGCTGGGCGTGTGCTGTCCGCGCTGGATGCACGGTACAGCGGTGCGACAGGGCTGCCGGTGGAGTACATCTACTCGGAGTTC
>NZ_FNJL01000086.1 GCF_900104515.1 Paracidovorax cattleyae | reverse complement strand
GTGCGGCCCGCAGGCGCAGCCGAGGACACGGCCCTGCGCGCCTTGACGGCGCACGGACGCGGGCTACAGTCGCGGACAAGGTGATGAAGTCAGGGGAGACGGCTGGACACGGCAGCGACCGCCTCACTGCGCCAAACCGCACGGCAAGCGAAGCGCGCAGGCCCGAAGCTGGAAGTCGGGCCGGAGGCGTCAGCCGAGCGGAGCGAGGGAACGATGGAAGCCCGCCAGGGGCGAGACCCGCGCAGCGGGGCTCGATGCACAGCACGACAGCGCGACCGGCCATCTCCCAGAGGGCCGGGGACGCCCATGCCATCGACCCAAGAGTTCAACAGCGAAAGCCCGGCATATGATGGGCTTCCTTCCCACAACACGGAGCGCAGGAGCATGCAAATCGTCAAGAACGCATGGGCGGCATTTCAGGCACGGCGCAAATGGGGGTTGCAGGAGATGAACGACTGGCTACTTGCAGCGCTGGGCGGCGGGTCATTCCTGATCGCTGGATACTGGTCGATGGCCGTGATTGACGTGCTGCCGGCGCTGGTGCGCGCGACCAACCAGCACGGACTCAACCTACCTGCCGCCGCTGCCTTCGTCTTCCTGGCAGGCTTGGGCGTCACTGTCTGGTTCCACGGCACCTTGGCAAAACGCTGCCATGAGATCCTGAAGGAGCGCCACTTCCGCTGAAGCGCGACCCGCAGAAAATCCTGACGCGGCATCGGGTGGCATCCCGATGTCGCAGGGAGGCGCTGTATGGGAATCTTGGCATGCCGGACGCGGGCGCCATTGACAGCTCCTCCCGCGAGCGCCTGAGCAGCGACAAGCCGGCACATTGGCGCAACCGATACGGTTGCCTGCGACGACGGCTACGCGGTACTTTTCTAGCCTCACTCCGAACTCGGCGTTCTCCCTGAGCCGCATGGCAAACTCCCGGCCATCTACCTGTTATCACTGCGACGCAATGGCCACAGGACAAGAGCACGCCCCTCCCAGATGCATCTACCCCAAGGGAATGGACTGGCCTCGGAAGATCACGGTGCCATCCTGCGCAAAGCACAATAACGACTTCTCCGAAGCAGACGAATATTTGAGGTTCCTCTTGGGAGCGATCGCAAAGAATGTTCCTGAGCCGATCATAAGCAGCGCCGTACGAGGAGCCATGCGTCTAGCGGAAAAACGCAGCAGTAATTTGAGGCAATTCGGCTTTCAATGGGAAGGCGATTTTTTAAATATCGGAAAGAGATTCCGGCTAAGAATCGAATTGCTACAAACTGTCTTGACCAAGATGGCTCGTGCACTCTATTTCCATCATTACAACTACCAAAAGAAACTCCTCATCCCCTTGGGGGCGCTTCCACTCTTCATCCCTCCAGATAGCTCGCCCGATCCAAGCTTCAACGCGACTATTGAGGAATTCAGAAAAGACACCGCTAAAGATATGGATATTCATCCCAAGTTCGGCGGCCATCAGGATATCTTTACATATCAGGTTTTCGAGTCGTCGGACTGGGTTCGGGTCAATATGAAATTTTATGGCCACCACCATGCGGCGGTGGTGGGAATTTTTCAATAGAAAATATCTCCATTGCCTCATGAGCTCTTTCGGCATTCCATCCGATGCAATGAAAAAGGGGGCCGAAGCCCCCGAAGTTCACCTCCAACCTTGCATCGCCATCGACACCGTGCGCGACCCCGCGACGATGAAGTGATCCAGGGTACGCACGTCCACCAGGCCCAGGGCGCTGCGCAGGCGCTCGGTGAGCTGCCTGTCCGTGTCGCTCGGCGTCCGGTTCCCGCTGGGATGGTTGTGCGCCAGAATCACGGCAGCCGCGTTCAAGCGCAGTGCTTCCTTCACCACGTCG
>NZ_FNJL01000088.1 GCF_900104515.1 Paracidovorax cattleyae | reverse complement strand
CTGTCGCTGAATGCGAACGGCGTGGAGACGTTCCAGCCGTACGACCCGAGCCAGGCGATGGGGAGCATGGATCCGGTGTTGCCGGTGCCGGCGAATGGGGGCGGGTGCGGGGCGGTAGGGGCAATCATCGCCATGGTTGTCGTTATCGTGGTAGCTGCTGTGACACAGCAGTACTACCTGATGAACTACGGCACAGCGATCGGAGCAACAGCCGAGGGTGCTGCGTTGGTCACTGGTACCACTGCAGGATCTATGGTGGCCGGTGGGGCGGCAACTTGGACGGGGGGAAGCCTCTTGGTCGGAGGTGCAATTGGCGGAACCGTGGGATCGATCGCAGGCCAGTTGGTCGGCAACGCCCTGGGCGTCCAGGATGGCTTCAGTTGGAAGAATGTTGCGCTGAGTGCACTGAGCGGCGGTTTCAACAGCGGCCTGAATTCAACTGGCCTTCTTCAGGGCTCTGGATGGGAGACGACGGCACTCCGTCAAGCGGCCTCCAGCGCGCTCACGCAGGGAGTTGGGGTGGTTACGGGGTTGCAACCCCGGTTCGACTGGAAGAGCGTGGCGGCGAGCGCTGCGGGTGGCGCTGTGAGCGGGCTAGTTGGAGAGGCGCTACAGGGCCATACACTGCGGGAAGGCATGGCGGGCCCGGTGGTACCGCCAGCATTCGCGGAACTGGGGCAGTTTGGGGGAGGCTTCGCTAGGGGCGCTGTCTCTGGTTTTGCCGGGGGAGCTGTGGCTGCATTCGCACAAGGGGGGCGGATAAGCGTGCAGCAGGTGGCGACCGATGCGTTTGGAAATGCGCTGGGATCATCTTTAGCGGATGTAGGTTTTTCAGGCGATACGGCAAAAAAATTTCCGGCCGGCGAATATGAATCTGGATTAGATCCATTATCACCTAATGGCTTGGGTCTTAGGTTCGGTAATCTTCGCGCTATCGAAGGCATAAAAAATCAAATCACTTTAAGTGGTGAGACTGAATTGCGGCTTCAAATGGGGCTCACAATTACGGATTACGGGGATCAGTACGAGCAGGCCGGAGTAACTTCGGATCCTAGCAAGGCAGTTCGCAACCAGATTAACAGTGATCCAAGTGCGAAGTCTCTCTTTAAATCTGTACTTAACGGATTTGTTTCAGCTGGCGCGACGTGGATGCTTGGAGGTAGTGACCCCTCGCGTATTTCCGAACAAGACTATGCATTGTGGGAAAAAGCTAATCCAAATCCAAGTTTTGGCGAGCGCCCGATGGTGCAGATTACCTTCGATATCGATTCATTCGGGTGGAAGAAGAGCATTGGAACGACACCAGCACTTGATCAAGAACTCATAAATGTGCTGAGTCTGGGTGTTGTGCCAGTTGGAAAAGGTTTGGGGGCGTTCGCTGGTGGTATCAATGTCGCTGGAGATGAAGGCCTATCCCACGATGTGCGTAGTCAAGGTGCATTTGACGCTGGCGCAAGCGCAATGTCAGTTCCTGCTGCATTGTTGATGGCAGGTGCGCCAGGCTTACGCGTGAACCGGAACTCGGTCATGGGGCCAAATGAAGGACCTCAATTGCCTAGAGGGTGTTATGAACTTCCCGCTGCGGCCAGCACCCGCGCGGCGGCGGGCAACATGAGCACTGCAAACACCAGGAAATGCAGTCCGCTGA
>NZ_FNJL01000090.1 GCF_900104515.1 Paracidovorax cattleyae | reverse complement strand
GTGCCCGAGCATGTGCTGTTCGACAACACGAAGGCCGTCGTCATAGAACGCGATGCCTACGGCGAAGGCCAGCACCGCTGGAACAGCGAACTGCGCGAACTCGCCGACAACTGCGGCTTCAAGCCTCGGCTGTGCCGGCCCTACCGCGCCAAGACGAAGGGCAAGGTCGAGCGGTTCAATGCCTACCTCAAGGGCAGCTTCGTGGTCCCGCTGGCGGCAACGCTCGAGGCCAGCGGGCTGCGGCTCGATGCCCATCTGGCCAACGTCCACGTCCGGCGTTGGCTCGACGAGGTCGCCAACGCCCGGGTGCATGCCACCACCAAGGCGGTGCCGGCCGTGCGCCTGGCCGAGGAGCGCGCGGTCATGTTGGCGGCGCCCGCACTGAAGGCACCGCCACCGATATGCCAGCGTGTGGTCCTGCCGTTGCAGAGCCTGCAGCATCCGCTGTCCGTGTACGACGCCTTGCTGGAGGTGGCGTGATGGGCCTGCAGCACGACCGCATCGCCGAGCTGTGCGAGCAGCTCAAGCTCACCCGGCTCGCCAGCGACTGGCCCGCCCTCGCGCAGGACGCGGCGCGCGACGGCGCCAGCTTCGCGGACTTCCTGGAGCGTGTACTCGCGAGCGAGCATGCGGGCCGCGAGGAGCGCAAGCGCACGGTGCTGATGCGCCTGGCGACGATGCCGGCCATCAAGACCCTGGAGCAGTTCGACTGGGCGCAGGCGGGCGGCGCCCCGAAGGCGCAGATCGTCGAGCTCGGCCACCTGGCCTTCGTCGAGCGTGCGGAGAACGTGGTGATGCTCGGGCCGAGCGGCGTGGGCAAGACCCACATCGCGCTGGCGCTGTGCCAGCGTGCCGTCATGGCGGGGCACAAGGCGCGGTTCATCACGGCGGCCGACCTGATGATGCAACTGGCCGCAGCCAAAGCCCAGAACCGGCTCAAGGACTACTTCAATCGCGCGGTGCTCGGGCCGAAGCTGCTGGTGGTCGACGAGATCGGCTACCTGCCCTTCGGGCGGGACGAGGCCAACCTGTTCTTCAACGTCGTCGCCAAGCGCTACGAGCGCGGCTCGATGGTGCTCACCAGCAACCTGCCGTTCACGCAGTGGCACAGCGCCTTCGCCGACGACCAGACGCTCACCGCGGCGATGCTCGATCGGCTGCTGCACCACGCCCACATCGTGCAGATCAGCGGCGAGAGCTACCGACTGAAGGACAAACGCAAGGCCGGGCAGACGGCCAGGAGGGCGACG
>NZ_FNJL01000093.1 GCF_900104515.1 Paracidovorax cattleyae | reverse complement strand
ACTTCAAGGCGCTGCGAGGAGAGATCATGGTGAGGAGGACGGCTCAGGTCTTGTCGGTGAACAAGGGAGTGGCCGGGTTTTGAGAGGTTCCCGTAAGAGTGGCTCCCGCCCATCAGTCCGATTGGATCCTGCGTCACATACTGACCCAGCATCGGGTCGTAATAACGGAACCGGTTGTAGTGCAGCCCTGTCTCTGCATCAAGCTGCTGGCCCTGGAAGCGGATGGGCTGATTGATGTCGTGCGGGTCATATTCTTCGCGCACAGCGCCCCAGGCATGGTAGGTCGCAGCCCAGGTCACCAAGCCCGCTTGCGAGCCATTGGCGTCCACCAAGGCGATGGGCGTGCCCAAGTGGTCACACAGGAAATGGCGGATGCGCGTGGGATGGGCCTGGGTAGCAGCCTGCTGTTGCTGGCGCACGGATTGCAGGCCTGCAGCCAACAATGCGCCGGCCTCTTTGGGCAGACTTGCCTGCAGTCGCGCCTGTAGAGCGTTGCCGTTAGGTCCGATAGCGTCGTGTAGGGCTCCCTCCAGCAGTTCGCGTTGCGCACGGGGCAAGCCAGCGAACATGGCTGCGGCAGGTGATAGCCCGCTTTCCTGGCTATTTAGCCGCATGCGAGCTTGGTCTTCCTCCATGGAAAGCATGGCCTGCAGAGCCGTAGGAATGGCCTGCTCGCGCTCCAGGCGCAGCAGCGGCGCGAAGGAGCCGGGCTCGTAGAGCACGTGCTGCAGCCCCTGCGGGCCTTCGTTGTGCACGAGGCGGTCGCCGTCCCAGCCGGCGTAGGTGGTGATCGCAGTGTGCGATGCGGCTCCCTGTTCGCTGCCATCGCTGTGGGTGTTGCCGAAGACGGTCTTGGCCAGCCGCCGCCCGAAGGGGTCGTAGCGGTAGCAGGCCACGCGCTGCCATCCCGCCGTACCGGCTTCACGCTGCCAGACCTCGCGCAATTGGTGCAGCGCGTCGTAGCGCAACCGCTGCGCCCGGCCGTCGGCATGCAGCGCCTGCACCCGGTTGCCGAAGGC